>CAWCYQ010000010.1:0-66082 GCA_963799755.1 Terriglobia bacterium
CATCCACAAGGCCGAGCGCCCATTTTATGGCTCCGATGTACATTTGCTGAAAATCCGGGCGGTCCCAATTCTCTTCCACGTGGCCGAGTGTCGAATAATAAACTCGTCCCTTTCCATACATCTTGGCCCAGGCGACAGCGAAATCCTGGTCGGCCCGGTGTACTTTCGGATTTTTCAGATCGAGCTTACTGGCATCGAGCCGCATCAGAACGCGACACTTATCGCGCGAGAAATCTTTGATCTGATAGATCTCGTCTTTAATCGTGAAGGCGGACGGCCATTGCGACATGCCCGGGAACTTCGGATCTTCGACCAATATAGGAGCGTCGAATGTCTTCCAAGGATGCTCGTCGAAATATCCGCCGATCATCTCTCCGTATTCTGGCCAGTTGGTAAAAGTGATGGTCGCGCTATGCACGCCGATAAAGCCTTTGCCGTCGTCGTGGATGAACGAAAGAAAGTCGGCCTTCTGTCGATCCGTCATCTCGAGATTTCCGCCGGTATAGAAAAGCACGGCGTCGAAATCATTCAGATTCTTCGCGTTGTATTCGAGCTTTGTTTTGGTGAGGGCTTCGGTATCGGTTCGAATGAATGTGTCCCACAGGCCAGTCTGGCGGCCAAGTCGTTCGATGGTTGAAAGCGCGTGTGATATCGCCTCGTGGCGGTAGCCTTTCTCTTCGCCGATTGCCAGCAGTTGCTTGCGCGGATGCGGCTGGTTCTGCGCAAAGCCGGTAAAGCAAGCGAAGCCGGCAATTACGCACGCGAGAACGATCCGGTGCATGTAGCTTATCGACTCGCAATCTCTGCGGCATTTTTCTTATCGGCAAAGAGGTTCTTGACGGGCGTCTTCGCATCGAAGACAAGATTGAAGAAGCCGACCATCATTTCGTCCCAGCTCTGTTCGCCCCAGCTGACTTCCTTCTTCGGATCGGCGTTATCTGGATTATTCGGTGAGTTGTCAAAGTGAGCAACGCATTCGATCTTCGTTCCCTTCGGCAGGAGGATTGGTCTTTCGAGTGTGTACCAGTTTTGCCAGTGCCAGTTGTAATGCGGCACGCTCAACACGGTCTGAGATTCGCCGGTCGGGTACACGAGCTTGTATAGAAAGTCTTTTCCGCGCCCATGCATGTGGGGATGAAGTCCAGAAAGCTCGACTTGTGTTCCCACTTCGAAGCTCGCATCCACGCGGTAATCCGGATTGCCAGGAGGAATCTTGAATGTACCGTTTGTTGCGGAAAGTGTGAGCACGCGCTCTTTCGGCGGCTCTTTGGCGAATACGATGCCGAGCTTCGTCTGGTCCTGTGTGGCTTTCCCGTTCGGCGTGTAGTGAACCTGAAAAACAATGTCAGAGCCGGCCTTGATGAGCTTCGCCTGGCCGGGGCGCAGAATTTCCGCGGGTTGTCCGGGCGCGTAGCCGACGAGAAAGTCACTGGGCAGCGAACTGGTATCGGGCTGCGCGTTGGTCTTAACTTGCGGCGCGATGAAAAACTGTCCCGGCTTTTCGTCTTTAAACCAGTTGGATTGCGGCTCTCTTACAAACGCGATGATGTGGTGAACAACCGCCCGATGCGTAGGCCGAACTTCGGCAGCCTGCACCCACATATCGTGCGTAAAGCCCGTCGGAACGATGATGTGCTGATAGTCGATGACGCCGGAAGCGGGTATGTCAAACGACATCGGTAACTGCAAGACCAGATCTGGCTTGCCGATCTGCCATCCCTCGATCCAGTCGACCGGTTTAGGCATGTCTTGCGGATCACCTTTTGGCGCTTTCGCGTTTGCCCAAGCGACAATTGTGTCGATTTCCCTCTGTTTCAGGACGTTTCCGTTGCTGAATTTCCCGTAGCGCGGATCGGCAAACCAGGGCGGCATTTTGCCTCGCTCGACGGCCTCTTTCATGGCCGCTGCCCAAGGGCGCGTTTCTTCGTACGTCAGCATGGAGAACGGACCGGCTTCCCCGGGTCGGTGACACGTCTGGCAGTGAGCCTGCAGAATGGGTACGACGTCCCGCGTAAATGTCGGTGCTACAAGCGTTCCTGCGGGGGTTATTACCGCCCTAAAAAAAAAGAAGGTAATAAGCCAGCATCCGATGCGCATCGTTCAAGCTCCTGACTGAATTGCGGGAACGATTATTGTCTCATGAGCTCTATCCGAGTGGGCTATACGGCCTGTAAGCGGTTGTAAGACAAGCAGTTACATTAAACATGGAGTGTCTTTTCCACAAGCCGCGCAGCGATTCCGCTCACCAAAGTGAAAAACATCTTTTTATCTAAATGGTTTGTAGACTGGTACTTACAGCAACGGTTTGCATCGCAGGAAAAATGCCCTTGACTTCACCCCCCGCTCGCCCTACACTCCAATCACAAACAGGTTTTGATGGTTGCGATGCCATCGGATCTGATTCTCCCATCAAACGTAACCCCCGGGCAGACCGGGGGCCTGATAACAGGAAGAAGGATGCTCATTCCACAAGAATGAGCATTTTCTTTTACTTGACCCTCCTTCCGAGCACTCCGTGAGACCAGCCCCGGCAAAGCCATCCGATAAGCCGCAGACTTGGCGTGAACGATTCGAAGCACTTCGAAATGTACCGCCACTGCTGCGAATGGTTTGGGAAACCAGCCGCTCGTTGACGATTTCGACGCTGCTGTTACGCTGCGTCTCAGCCTTTTTTCCGCTGGCGTACGTTATGGGTCTCAAAGCTGATCGTAGATCTGGTTGTACGAGCCATTCGTCACCAGCCCTACAACCGCAACGATATCTGGAAGCTTCTGATTCTGGAGCTGTTACTGGCTGTAGGATCGGACACGCTGGGCCGCTTCGTATCTTTGGTTGACAGTCTACTAGGCGACCGATTTACCAATCACGTCAGCATTAGACTCATGGAACACGCCACTTCGCTTGATCTCGTGTCGTTCGAGGATCCGGTCTTTTACGACAAGATGGAGCGGGCGCGCCGGCAGACTACTGCGCGATTGGGCATGCTGGCGGGCCTCGCCGGGATGGCTCAGCAGGTCTTGACGCTCATCTCGTTGCTTTCAGCCGTTCTTTTCTACTACCCCTGGCTCCTGCTGCTGTTAGCTGCGGCAACTCTGCCGGTGTTTCTCGGCGAGACCCGGTTCGCCATGCTGAACTATTCGATGCTCTACCGCTACACCCCGGAGCGCCGGGAGCTGGACTACCTGCGCTATCTCGGAGCGAGTAACGAGAGCGCCAAAGAGGTAAAAATCTTCGGAATAGGCAAATACCTAGTCGACCGCTCGCGGGCTCTCTTTGAACGTTTCTACGCCGAGAACAAGCATCTGGCGTTCCATCGGGCATGGCACGGTACTCTGCTTAACCTGATTCCAACCGGGGCCTACTACTTTGCCTATGCGCTGATCATTATGCGGGCGCTCGCCGGGAGGCTTACTGTTGGCGATCTCACTTTGTTGGTGGGAGCCTTCTCGCGTGCCCGAACGATCATGGAAAGCCTTGTGTCAGGACTGGTGGGCATCTCCGAGCAGGCGTTGTTCATCAAGGATTTGTTCGAATTTTTCGAGACGGAACCGGCGATTCATTCGCGGCCCGATGCGATTCCGGCACCGCGTCCGATCCGCGATGGGTTCGAATTTTCAAATGTCTCATTCGCTTATGCGGGTTCTGCCAAAAACGTTCTGGAAGGCATTAACTTTCGCTTCTACCCAGAAGAAAAGATAGCGCTTGTCGGAGAAAACGGTGCTGGCAAGACGACCCTGGTGAAGCTCTTAGCGCGCCTCTATGATCCGACTGAAGGCCGAATTCTGCTCGACGGCGTGGATCTCCGCGACTACAAAGTGGAAGATTTGCGGCACGAAATCGGCGTCATTTTCCAGGATTATATGCGCTATGACGCTTTAGCCCTGCAAAATATCGGGTTTGGCCGGATCGAGGAGATCGACAACCGCGATCGGGTAATTCGTTCGGCGGAAAAGAGCCTGGCAGCGGATGTCGTGGATGACCTTCCGGGCGGTTATCAGCAGATGCTGGGGAGACGATTCGAAGGGGGAGTCGATCTTTCGACCGGGCAATGGCAGAAAATCTCGCTGGCACGGGCATACATGCGGGATGCTCAGATTCTGATTCTGGATGAGCCGACGGCAAGCCTGGATGCGCGCGCCGAGTTCCACGTGTATCAGCGGTTTGTCGATTTGACGGCCGGCAAAATGGCTGTCTTGATTTCGCATCGTTTCTCGACAGTCCGGATGGCCGATCGTATTCTGGTTCTGGAGCATGGCCGGATCGTGGAGCAAGGCTCGCACCGGCAGTTAGTGGCGCTCGGCGGGAAATACGCCGAGCTGTTCGAGCTACAGGCGGCTGGCTACCGCTAGCCTAAGCGTGGTCTACTAATTGAAGCAGGATGAACAATCAGGAGGTCGTTCGATGGTGAGAATGTATATTCTTTTGACGGCGGCCGCTTTCTGCGCCGGCTCCTGTTTTGGAGCTGCCCCGGCGATCGGTACGATGGGTGGCAATGCCGCCATCGTGGAAGGAACGCAACTGGAGACCGCAACGGCTCCGAGCGACGTCAGCCTTCAAAACGGCGTAAATGTACGCTTATCCGCGAGATCGGCCGGAACAGTATTTAGCGATCACATTGTGCTGGACGAGGGCTCTCTGCGGGTGGGTAACTTCAACGGGTACACGGTCGATGCGGGACAGCTTCAGATTCAAGCAATCGACGCGGGCGCTCAAGCGATTGTACGCATGACAAAAAAGACTGTAGAAGTGGCTTCAGTCGGCGGGAGCGTGAATGTTTCCGACGGCGGCGCCATGCTGACGCGAGTCGTGTCCGGCACGAGAGTGTCATTTCAGCAGAGCGCGGCCAGCCCGGCGCAGACAGGCGCGGCCCCGGCACATAAGCGGCTCCCATCCGACGAGCACATCATGGTGTGGATGATCGGCATCACGGCGGCGGCTGCCCTGGCTATCGGCTTGACGGCTGCGGCACAAGGCAAGAGTCCATTCTGAGTCTTGAGCCGACTCTCATTTGCGTCGTGCTAACGCACAACAATCAGGTATATGGCCATGCCAATGCCAACAGCAGCAAGGAGCACTCCAAGCGCTACGGCTCCTATTGAAACCCGTCCCGCTACCCACGTACCTGAACTCAACTCACGCACTAACCGCAAATGTTGTACAACAGCGCCGATATTTACGACTACACCCAAGCCCACGAGTGCCACCCCGGACCATATCGAAAGACCCATAGTGTGGGCGGGAAGCCGGGATTTGCTTTCGCTGAGCTGGCGCAGGAACAGGCCGAAGCGACTGACTGCAAAACCGACGCCGATTAAACCGAGTCCAGTGCGCAGCCAGGCAAGGAAGGTTCTCTCTGCCGCAAGGTAAACCCGCGGATCCTGTTCGGCAGGTTTGTCCATAGGCGAATTGTAACGAGAAGCAGACCGGGACCAAACGTCTCGGCCCTAGGTAGAATTCGATATACTGAGCGCATCCCAAGCTTGGTTTCTTTGCCTATGATCTGGAACGATATCCGCTACGCTCTCCGGCTGATGCGGCGCAGTCCTGGATTCACGGCCGTTGCCGTGCTCTCGCTGGCACTCGGAATCGGCGCAAATACTGCAATTTTCAGCTTGTTCTATACCATTCTGCTGCGCACGCTGCCGGTCGCACATCCCGAGCAGCTTGTGGAGTTGGTGATGGATTCTCCGAGAGAGCTTCACTGGGCGGGCTATTGGGGCTGGGAGAAATATGAATACTTCCGCGATCACAATCACGTTTTCTCGGGCATCACCGGCATGTCGTTTGACAATCTCGCTTCTGTACGCACGGAGAGTTCGGAGCCAGAAACGTTAATCCTGGAGAACGTGCCAGGCAATTACTTTCGGGTGCTCGGACTGAAGCCGGCGATCGGGCGGTTGATTGGTCCGGCAGATGTCCCCGCGAGCGGAGCGGGAGACGTAGCCGTGGTGAGCTGGTCCTACTGGAACCGGCGGTTCCGTCGCGATCCGGCGATTCTTGGCAAGCGGATTTTTTACAACGACACGCTGAAGACTATCATCGGGGTCGCACCGCGCGAATACGTGGGGCCGCGGGTAGGATCTCGAACCGATCTTTGGATTCCGGTAGCGCACGGCGATCTCACCATGCTGGCGCGTTTGAAGACTGGCGTGACCATGGAGAACGCACAGGCCGAAATCGCCGTGCTCTACCGCGGCCTGCTAGAACAAAATGCAGCGCGCGGCAAGAATCCGCAGATGCAAACGAGGATGGAATTGTTGCCGGCCGGTGCCGGTCTGGTGAGAGTGCGCGACCAATATGGCAAGGCGCTGGTGCTTCTGATGGCCGTTGTCAGTTTGCTCCTTTTGCTGGCATGTATCAACATGGCCAGCATGCTGCTGGCGCGATCAGCCGGACGGCAGCGCGAAATCGCCGTGCGTGTGGGGCTGGGCGCGAGCCGCAGTCGCCTGGTGAGGCAAATGCTCACCGAATCGATGCTACTCTCCGTTGCTGGCACACTGGTAGGCGTCCTGCTGGCGTATTTCGGAACCGGCGTGCTGGTGCGGATCATGGCCAGCGGCCGCGCATTCGAGCACATCGATATTCAAGTCCAACCCGACCTTCGCCTGCTGCTCTTTACCGCCGGAATCGCGCTACTCACAGGTCTGCTGTTTGGGCTGGCGCCGGCGTGGTACGCCTTCCGGTTCGCTCCGGCGTCCGACTTGCGCCAAAGCGGAAAGGGAGGCGATACATGGTTCTGGAGCTTGTTCGGAAAAGGCTTGGTAACGGCACAGGTGGCTTTGTCGATTTTCCTGGTGACTGCTGCCGCCGTTTTTCTGAACCATCTATCGCGGCTGCGGAATTTCGATCTCGGTTTTCGAAGCGATCATGTGCTCTTAGTAACGCTCGATCCGACCCACAGCGGATACAACCCGGGACAACTGGCCGCCTTTTATCAAGCTCTGCTGTCCCGGCTTGAGGCCATTCCAGGAGTGCGTTCGGCTTCCATCAGCGGTTGTACTCCGCTCGAAGGCTGCGGGACGCCAGGCCGTTACATGTTTGCGGAAGGGCACGTCGAAAGGCTTGAGGACCGGCGGAGGGCGAGCGTGACGTTTGTGACGCCGCGGTATTTCGAAACACTAGGTATACCGCTCATCGCTGGACGAGATTTCACATTCCAGGATGCGGGACGATCTCGCGTTGCGGTGATCAATCAAAGGATGGCGCGGCATTATTTCCCTGGTGTCGACCCCATCGGCAAGCATGTCACTGTCGATAGAAACTCCAAGCCCGGGTGGTTCGGCAGCAATCAGCCTTACGAAGTTGTGGGATTGGTGGGAGATGTCAAAGCAATCGAACTTCGCGACCCGCCATATCCGACGGTGTACTTCAATATGTTTCAAGAGAACCAATTGATGGATCAATTCCAACTACGCACCACAGTCAATCCTCGATCGGTCTCCGGAACGGTACGGCGGATCGAGCGGAATATTTTGAAGACGGTGCCTATTACGAGGGTCACGACACTTGCTGACCAAGTGGACTCGAACATTGTGCCGGAACGTCTCATCGCGACTTTGTCACAACTTTTCGGCGTGCTGGGTGCGGCGCTCGCGGGAATCGGACTTTATGGACTACTCGCCTATATGGTGGCGCGCCGGACGAACGAAGTCGGCATTCGGATGGCGCTGGGAGCTACCGCGCGTGACGTGAGTAGCCTGGTATTGCGAGACGCACTGGGAATGGTGTGTGGCGGACTGGTGGCTGGGGTGGTGCTGGTGCTGGTAAGCAGGCCGGTGATTGTGAGTCTTATTCAGGGTTTGCAGCTGCAGAGCACAGCGGCGCTGATCTTCGGCGGGTGCGTGATCATCGGGGTCGCGCTGCTCGCCGCATACGTTCCGGTGCGCCGCGCTGTTCGCGTGGATCCGATGGTGGCGCTGCGACACGATTAAGGCATGGTCCCAGGCGTCGTCGTCGGACCCATTAATTGGTTTCCTCAGAATGATCGAAAGGCCGGAAGTACCGGCGAGTAAATCGACTGACTGACCGCCGCGAAGAGACGATTTCGTCGCGTGCCGTCGCACCAGCGAAAACGCCAGTCGGTCGCGAGCGTTTCCAAGCAACAGCCACTGACTTTCCTGCTGAGTGTCGGGCCCCATACCCTGTCTTCTATCCATGCTACGTTCGTTCTCATGACAGCGGCACAGCGTGACAGTCTCGACACTCTCGGCTATGTTGTCGTCGAAAACGTTCTTGATCGTGGTCGTCTATCTCAGTTGCGCGATCGTGTGGACTTTCTCTATGCATTCGAAGGCGACGACGCCGGCTCGGAGTTCCGCCGCGAGGCCGGATCTCGACGCCTCGCCAATCTGGTCGACAAGGGAGAAGTATTTGAGCATCTGATTGCCATCCCGCACATCCTCGAACTCGTCGGTCACGTTCTCGGCGGTCGTTTCAAGCTCAGCAGCTTCAATGCGCGCTCGGCAAATCCTCATTCAAACGAAGCCCAGCCCCTGCACTGCGACGCCGGCGCGCTGCCTGATACTTCGGGCTTTTGGGTCTGTAACACCATCTGGCTTTTGGACGATTTCACTCAGCAAAATGGGGCCACTCGCATCATCCCGGGATCACAGAACTGGTCCCGGCTCCCGCAGAACGTACTCTCTGACCCAACTGCCCCGCATCCGCAGGAAATCGTATTGATTGCACCTGCGGGAAGCGTTGTCGTGATGAACACGCATGCCTGGCATGGCGGCACAGCCAATCGCTCGGCGGATGATCGTCGCGCTCTACACGCGTTCTATTGTCGGTTCGACAAACCACAGCAGCAGTATCAGAAGCGCCTGCTGCGTCCTGAGACACAGGCCCGGCTGTCTCCGGAATTGCGCTGCCTGCTGGCACTGGATGATCCGCTGAACGACGAATTAAGCGCTGTCGAAAGCAAAGCTAGCGGATTCTTGGAATAGCGGCGCACGCTGCGTGCCTAAAAGGTGTACTTCGCGGCGAACTGCAGAATGCGTGGGCCAGCGTCACTGAGAATCTTGCCGAATGTGCTGTCCTGCAGGTCATTGTCAGGATTGCTGAAGTTCGCATGGTTTGTCAGGTTGAAGAACTCGAACCGCAGTTCGAGACGCTGTTGCTCCCTAATGCTGAACTGCCGGCTCACGGCGGCATCGATGTTGAAGAACGCGGGACCCAAAAGCGAATCCGACCCTACGTCACCAAAGGCGCCCAGTGCGTTAGGCACGAAGGAATTCGCGTTTAGCCACTGAAGAGTGCTGGTATTTCGTATGTAAGGATTTCCCACCACATTCGGCCGGTCGAGTCCGATGCCCGTCAGGGAGTTGTCCAAACCCGTGACCGGCGTAAACCAAATACCGCTGTGGATGCCCAGTATAGGGGCTAGTTTCCAACTGCCCAGCAAACGGTCGGCCCAGCGGTTTTTCAGGCGAGGCGACTGCAAGACGAAAGATAAATTGAAGCCATTTCGGAGATCAAATCCGCAGTTGCCGCGTTCTCCTCTCCGATTGTATGGATCCTGTGTTAACGGGCCGCCCAGGTCACCGATGAAATCTGCGTCGCTGATGCAATGCGAGTAAGTGTAATTCGCCAAAATCGTGTAGTAGTTATTGAAACGATGCTCGGCCTTCACCAGCAGCGCATTGTAGTTCGCATTTCCGCCGTCGTCTGCCTGCCAGATGCTGGAGTATAGGGAACCCGCAACGGGATTCTGGAGATAAAGCACGCGCCGCTGATTAGTGTTCGCGGTTGTAGAACAAGGGGAGCCGTTGCACATCCCAGGTATATAAACGCCAGGGTCGATGTCTTCGCCTGTCCAGATGTGAGTTGTGGCGTTGCCAATATAAGCCGCGGAAATCACCCAGTCTTTGAAAGGCTGTAGCTCATAGCTCAGATTCCATTCGTTGGTGTAAGTAGGGTGTCCGTTCGTGGGATATGTATAGTAGCTGGCGGCGCTCGGAAAGGCCTGGTTCTTACTCGGGGGATTTGGCGAGGGGAATGGATTCCCGCCGGGGTATCCGAGGAAGGGATTCGTGAATCCTCCCGCGGGGCTAAACAGATTGACAGTAGTGCCCCAAGGTGCATCGCCGGTTTGGTCCTCCCAGTAAGCGGTGGGCATCATGGTGTAGAAGAGGCCGTAACCCGCGCGAATTACCTGCCGTCCAGTTCCCGTCGGGTCCCAAGCGAACCCAAGGCGCGGTCCGAAATCCCAGGGTCGGTTCGAAGTGAAGGTGGAGGGTATCCCGGGATCGCCAGGGAAGAGCAGGCCCGGGGGAGCGTTCACAAACACTTTGCTCTGCGTACCTGCAGCAAAAGCAGCCGCGTCAAAATGATTCATCCGGTTATCGATTTCGCGGCCAGGCAGAAAAGGCTCCCATCTTACACCAGCCTGGACGGTCAGCTTTTTGTTGACTCGAATTACGTCATGGACATAGGCAGCAAAGTAATTCTGCCTGGCATCGAAAGGCTGAAGATTACCCTGGACGAACGTCTCAGGCGACCCCAGCATGAAATCCAGGAGCGCGTCGTTTGTGGACTGGCCGTTGAAGGTGAAGGTCCCATTTGCCAGTGACCCAAGCTGCAGGTCAAAACGATAATGCACCCACTCGCCACCTACCGTTATATGATGCCGTCCGCGGATAATATCAAGATCGTCGGCGAACTGAAAATTATTCTGACGGAGGTAAGAGGGGGAACATGTGCCGCAACCAACATTGAAGTACCCGTTGACGTTGACGTTCAGGAAATTCGGCTCAGGTTGATTGATATTCACGCCGATATCGTTGAAGTTGATTAAGTTGGAGGCAGGTCCTCGGGTAATCGCGAGACGCGTGTACCCGACGTGGGCGGAATTTACCACGCTGGGACTAAAAGTGTAAGTGTCCCCGATCACGGCCGACTGACTGCGATCGCGCACGCCGCGCTGTTGGGTGACTAAGATATTCGAATCGGTAAATTGCGCTGGACTTGCGTAATCCGCGAAGAAATAGTGCGCGAAGAAACTGTGTTTAGAGCTTTGGTTCCAATCGACGCGGCCGATGTATTGATTCTCGCTTTGAGGTTCCGGAATGGAGTAAGTCACTTGCCCACACGGGTTCGAGGAAACGGGCACGTACTTAAGCAAGTTCAGGGCCTGTTGATTGTAGAGCGAGGAAGGAACCTGGCTATTGGGAAATGGCTGGCCAGTATTTGGATTGATGATCGTACGCGCGGTGCCGCTGGCCTGACATGGCGCAGACTCCAGTTGGCTGAAGTCGCCATTCAGTGCTGCCTCGGTCGGCGTAAAAGAGATAAACGAAGGCGGCGCAGTACGAATGGTGGTTCCCTGGTAGCCGAAGAATCCGAACACTTTGTCTTTCACTATAGGGGCTCCCAGGGTGCCGCCGTATTGATTTCTCTTCAGGGTGTCGGGTGCCGACGCGAAGAAGTCGCGCGCATTGAAATAGCCATTACGCACGAATTCAAATAAATCTCCGTGGAACTGATTGGTGCCGGATTTGGTCACCGCGTTGACAACGGCGCCCGCGTGCATACCGTAGCGCGCCGAAAGAGCGCTGGTCTCCACACTGAACTCCTGGAGAGCGTCCGGGAAAGGCAGCGGAAGATTCACATTGGAAAACACATCCATGTTCTCGCCGCCATCCAGAAGATAATTTGTCCCGTTGGCTTGTCCACCAGCAACCGAAATGGCGTCAGCGCTGAAGTAGTTTTTGCTGTTGTTCAAATCGCTTTGTCCGTTTGCCGGACCGATGTCGTTCGCGGCGCCCGATATCATGATGAGCTGCGTGGGCTGCCTTCCGTTCAACGGCAGGTCGACTATGCGCGCCTGATCGATAACTTGCGAGACGGCGGTCGTGTCTGTCTTGACCATGCTGGCGTTAGCGCTGACCTCCACCTGCTGCTTGATCTGCCCTACCTGCAGGGTGACGTTGATTTTGGGACTGTCGCTGACCTGAAGATTGATTCCGGTCTGGAGATAAGCGCTGAAGCCGTTAGCCTGTACTTCCAACCGATAAGGCCCGACTGGAAGCGTCGGTAGCACATAGCTTCCATCGGCACCGCTCTGAGTTGACCTGACCAGACCTGTGGCAATTTGGGTAGCCGTTATTTGTGCGGATGGCACCGGAGCGCCACTGGGATCTGTGACAACGCCCGAAATCTGTGCGCTGGCCACCGCCTGAGCGCGCAACGAATGTAATGAGCCAGCAATCATGAAGGTTAGAACAGCGGTTAAAAAGCGAGTTCGAAGTGTCTTGCCCACCATGGCTGAGAGTAGTCTTTTTCGGAAACGATTGTCAATTTATGGGAAGGGCTTCCCACAGAGGCTATAGATTTCACACTATTAAGAAACGCTTCAGGTACGTCAACCCGGAGCCAACTATCAGTTCTTTTAGTTCACAACCGGTCCGTCAGTGCTGTACAAGGAATTAAATTTTTTATGTGGAAAGTTGAACTCGAGAGTGGCTCGCGGCCCATCGCAAGGATTGATGCAAGCCGAATTACGCTTGATGAATGCTGAGGCAAGAGGGCTGGCCAAACCGCTGGAGCGATACTCAGCCAGCCAGGTTTCGTTCAAGAGCCTGACTGGCCCATTCGCACTTCGGCTGTTTCCGAACTAAGGGGTGTAGAGATTTTGCCAGCGGAAGCTGCGGTAGCTCGCGGAGTCGGTCTGTTGTTTGTAAACCAGCGTTCCCGATGGCGTGTATTCGAACGTGATTGCTTCATTTCCGCCGATAAAGCCCGCCTGCCACTCGTAATTCCCGTTTGAGAGCACCCTGGAACTTCCCAGGGCTTGGGATACCACGCCGAGATCTATATTCTCGATGGGTGTGGCGATCATGTTGGTGGTGTCGAGCCTCCATGCTTGACCCCGAGCGGTGCCGCCGGGCTGGTGGGTAACCGTGCTCGGATTATTGTTATCGAACAAGGTGATGGTTCCGTCCGGTTGAACCTCCACGTCATGCTGTCCTGAAAACCAATCCGTAATAGGGGATCCGGCTGGAAGCGCGAAACTGCCTCCGAAACCGAGTTTCCAGATAATGTGACCGTCTCCAGTTCCGTTCTGGTAGGCGATCTTGATGGCCCAGGACTGATGGCGCACCGATATGACCAGGTTACCGTCCCGCGGATCGTAGCTGATGGAATTCGTATGGGTCCAGTCGACCGCGGTTGTGTAGAGCTGTCCGTTCGGCTGTTTCTGAAAGTATTGCTGCGGGCAAGCTTGACCTCCCCGGGTGCAAGTGGCGGGGATCGTCTGACGGTTGATGTCGAGGTAATCGAAAGTATCCCAGGCCCACACCACCTGAAACGCCGCGTTTAACACAATCACCGTATCGCCGAAGTAATCCTTGGTACCCGAGGCACCTTGTTTCACCTGCTCATCGGTCCCGAATGTAGCGGTATAGCCGTTCGGCAAACGAATTCCCTCGTGTGAGAGATAGTTCAGCCTCACCGGCTTACGGCCTTGTTTGGCCCGACTGGCATTGATCCGGTCGTTGAGGATAGACCAACTGGTCTGTCGAATTACATTACCCGCCACGTCGTATTCACGGAGGTACTGGTGATCTGCACAGGGAACCGTCAAGCCTTGGCAGAGTGCCTTTGAGTTGGCCAAATCGTCCTCGATGGCGAGAAACGTTCCCCCCATAATCGGATGCGTGAGCAGGGAGCTAACGTTGTAGGACGCCACGGGGGGCTTGTACCAGACGACATTTTCGTTCAGGTCAGTAGCGAAGGCGGATGCGTTGCCGACCACTGAATGGATCAGGTACGGATAGGTCTCGCTGGTGGGCGGTGTCGGCCCCGCTAACCGAATGTGATTGGGAATGACGATGTCGGCTGGAATGCTGGCGGTGGTGTATTTCACTTGAGGTCCCACTGCTCCGGAGGACAGCTGATGTTGCATTGTGTAGGCGGTGTTTTCCAACATGCCGGCTATATAAAAGTTCATGCTCAAACCGTCGCAGGGCTTATACGGCGTGAACACGGTCGGGGCCGAAGGGGCACTGAACTTAACCCTCATCTGAGCCGGCGCTGCGCAGGCGGGTGCGCTGTACAATGCTACGAGTGCGTTATTGGTATTCGAGAGAACCGGTTGGGCTCCTGTCACGCGTGATTGAACAGCGACTGTTATGAAAGTCGCGCCGCTCGCTCCCGTAGCCGCTGACCAGGCCGTTACGCCGATGTCAAAGGAGCCCTCATGGTCGCTGGGCGTCCAGGGAAAAGTGTTGTTGAAGTAGTAGTCCTGCATGGTGACAAACGGCCCTTGGTTGTGCGGCCGCACCGTAAATTGATACGAGAACCGCGTGTTTGGTGCGGAGGAGTCTGATGCGGTGGCCATTACTCTTAACGTCTCTCCCACCTGAATGGTGGAAGTGGGCACGTTCAGTTGAACTGAGACCGTCGCCGCTAGCGGGGTAGCAGCAAACACCAGAAGAACAAATGAAAAAAAGTGAGCTCGTCCCATATCCGAACCTCTATGTATTGAAGTTGCGACAGAACTTTGGAAGCGCGATCGCCATGGAATAATAACAAAGCGGTAGGCTAGGATCTCGGTCTGAGCGAGAACCGCACTGCAAGGCGCTCCGAGCTCAACCTTTCCTGCGTTTGTACCGGCGATCCCTTTTTATACGGCGGTAAGAAGCCGTCATGCAGTTTGATACTCTCTCGGCTTCGGGCGGCCTTTTTGCCGCTCGGTTCTTTTTTGGCGGTCAGGAATGAAGGTGCAGAGAGTTCCGATACCCGGAATGTCGCGCTCGTCGGACACGGTCACAGCGGAAAGACCTCGCTTGCCGCTGCAATGCTTTCACCAGCGGAGCCACTGAGCGCCCCCTGAAACCCGATGACGGGAACTCGATCACCGGTATCGATGAAGAAGAAGTCGCGAGAAAGCTGAGTATCAATTCTGCGCTCGCCGCACTGCCCTGGCAGAAGACCAAAATCAACCTCATTGGCACGCCGGGTTACAACATTTTCTTGAATGAAACCCGGTCGTCTCTCGTCGCCGATTCTGGAAGTCAAAGACGACGCGCGCCTGATCGCTGACTTGAAGATTGATTCCCAGTCTGGAGATCAGCGCTGAAACCGGCGTTCAACGACGCTCTTCTTGATAATCTTGCCCCAGCGCTCCGTTCAGGAGCGGCTCAGCGTGCGCGTGGAGGAAGCGCCAATGGTGTTTACTCCTGAAACATGAGATTAGTCCTTTTCGGAAATGATTGTCAAGGTTCTGGAAACATTTCTCTATAGGGTTGAGGATTTCGCGTTTGTGAGAAAATGTCGGAGTTGTTGACCGCGAGCTGACTCACCAGCAGTTGCTCTCAAATCTTTGACGGAGAATTATGGACCGACGTACATTTCTGGAAAAGCTGGGGGGCCTTTACGGCGCGATTTGGTTTTCGGCGCAAGTCACCAGGGCCGCCCAGACGCCGACCTCTCCACTAAGCCGCTTCAAGTTGGGAGCCATCAGCGATGGGTTCTCGCAGGATTTTGAAGAAGCACTGAAGGTCATGAAGAGCTACGGACTCACTTGGGTCGAGATTCGAGAGGTCTTCGGCGTCTACAACACAGAGGCAAGTGCAACTCAGATTCAGCGCATCAAGGATTTGCTTAATAAGTACGGATTCCGCGTATCTGTGATTGACTCGGCTTTGTACAAATGCACTTTGCCGGGTACAAAGCCTGTTAAAGGCCCAAAAGACAACTATGCATATCCGACTCAAATGGAGCTTCTAAAACGTGCCTGCGATCGCGCACATGCACTCGGCACAGACAA
This sequence comes from Terriglobia bacterium, assembly GCA_963799755.1. Classification (GTDB taxonomy): domain Bacteria; phylum Acidobacteriota; class Terriglobia; order Bryobacterales; family Bryobacteraceae; genus Bog-105. Next base: position 15,770 of record CAWCYQ010000010.1, read on the forward strand.
GATCCGCGGGTTTACTTTCTGGCGTGTCGTCGAGCCGGGCAAGCTTTCGGAGCAAATCGCAGAGGAGCTCAGAAAAGCTGCTGAAGTTGCGAGGGGAGCCGGAATGCGTCTGGTGATTGAGAATGAAGAATCGTGCAATGCCGCGACAGGGCGGGAGCTTACTGAAATCCTGAAGCTGGCTCCCGCCGGTAATCTGGGCACGAACTGGGATGTTGGGAACGGATACTCGCAAGGTGAGATTTCATTTCCTGACGGCTACGATGCCCTGGACAAGAAGCGCATCTGGCACATGCACCTAAAAGATATGACCTGCCACGCCAATCTCAAGAACTGCTCGGAAGCTGTCGTAGGTCACGGACAGGTCGATCTGATAGGGCAGTTCAGTCAATTGCTCCGAGACGGATATCAGGAAACGATGTCGCTCGAGTGCGAGTTTGAAGCTCCCGGACTGACCCATCTTGAAACCACCAAGCGCTCCTTGGAAGGTCTACTCAAGGTTATGGCTGCCGCTCATTGATTTGTTTCGGCGCGGCGTTCCAGTTTTCTGAACTCGAACCCATGCAGACCGGCAAAGAGAATCGGGAGGTCCAAAGAAGGCAGTTGCTACGGGATAGAGGTGTCGACCAGATCCACGTTCACGCGTCGACGCAAACAGCAGTACACAGAATTTACGGCGGTGTGACCAGCCGTACACGGCACGACATCAGCCTCCCCTGTAATCGGCCGGAATCACTCCGATCGCAAGCTGTGGCGACCAGATTGCCTCGTGTTCCGCCAATGACGCATCTGGCCGATTTCCTGGCTACGGAACTGGAAATTGCACAAACAATGCTGAATGTGGCGGCAACGGAGTACGAACACCCGACTGATCCGGATGGTGCAGCGAAGGCCATACAGAATGCGCAGAAGGCGCTTGCCATCGTGCGAGTTTTTCTTCCCCAGCTGCGACGGGCAGGATCGGCAGACCAGGCGAATCAAATCGAACAGGAAGCCGCCAAGATTCAGGCGGCCATTGATATCGCAGTAGCGGCGCACTAGGAGATTGCCAAGGTTTGTGAGGAGCCCGCGAAGCGTGGTAGTGGTGGATCGATCGAATGGCGCGATGAGAATTCACTGCGTCGAAAAAGTGAACTTGCGCCGCATTTGAGCGCTGCTACAATTTCGCAAGCTATGTTTCCATTTAAAAGTGTATGGCTGTTTAGCGGCGTTTTGGTAGGCCTCTCCGTGACCGCGCTGTACGCGCAGCGGACGCCTGCGCTCGATCAGCGGCTAAAAGCGATTATGGCGCGACCCGAATTCGCACACTCGCGCTTTGGTATCGAGTTCTACTCGGTCGATAGCGGCACGGCTGTGTACATGCTGAACGAGCAGCAATTGTTCGTGCCCGGTTCGACAACCAAGTTGTTGACTGAGGGCGCCGCGCTAGAGTTATTTGGCGCAGACTATCGCTTCCACACTCGTGTGTACCGCACAGGGTCAGTTAGAGGCGACACGCTCGACGGAGATCTCGTTCTGGTTGCAAGCGGAGATCCGGATCTATCCAATCGCGTTCAGCCCAACGATACACTTGTGTTTGAAAACGAAGACCATTCTTATGGAGGCCCCGACAGTAAGGGACTAAAAGGCGATCCTCTACTCGTCATCCGCGAGCTTGCCCGGCAAATTGCAGCCAAAGGCATCAAAAAGATCACGGGCCACATAGTAATCGATACAACTCTCTTCCCTGAAGGAGAGCATGAACTCGGCACGGATGTCGTTCTTTCGCCCATGGTCGTCAACGACAACCTTGTGGATGTGATCGCCTCTCCCGGAGCGAGCCAAGGGGCGGCAGTGAACCTTGCGATCGCGCCTCAGACTTCTTACGTGAAAATCATCAACAAAGCGGTCACTTCCAAAGCTGGATCGAAGAACAGTCTGGAGTATAAGGACGAAGTTCTCAACGGCGATGGCACGCGAACGGTCGCTATCACCGGTAATCTGGCGCTCGGCGCACGTCCCGAGATGATGGCGTATCGAGTGCCCGAACCGAGCCGCTATAGCCGCGATTCTTATGCAGGAAACATTGAAAGAATGCGGCGTTTCCGCAGATATTATTCCACCGTCAGTGAAGCCGGACTTCAGGGCGCTCGCCACAGATTACAAAACGGAGAACGTGGTTGCGGAACACGTCTCGCCCCCTCTGAAACAAGAGGTGAAGGTCACACTCAAGGTGAGTCAAAATCTGCACGCCAGCATGACTCCCTATCTGCTTGGGTCCCTAATCGCAAAGCAAACCGACAACATCAGCCAAGCCGGTTTCGATCTCGAACACGATTTCCTCAGGAAAGCCGGACTTGATCTAAGCGGGGCATCGCAGAGTGATGGCGCTGGAGGGAATGCTTATTTCACGCCCGATTTCATGGTGCATTACCTGCTATCCATGTCGAAGCAGAAGAACTTCGAGGATTTTTACAGCGCGTTGCCTATTCTCGGAAAGGACGGCAGCCTATTTAAGATCCAGGTGAACTCCCCGGCTGCAGGCCACGTGCATGCCAAGACTGGCACGTACGCCGTCTATGACGCTCTCAACAAGAACTTGCTGGTCACAGGTAAAGGTCTCGCGGGCTACATGGAGACGGCCAGCGGACAGCACCTCATTCTGGCGCTGTATGTGAACAATGTTGCCGTATCGGCGGAAGATCCAGATGCTACCTCGAAAGTGGCCGGCGAAGCGCTCGGTGAAATTGCCGGCGCAGCCTACGATGCTCCGCTTGCGCGGCCCTGAGCTTTTTGTAGGACTTCGACAGACGCAATTCTCAGCCGGGCCGTTGGGGAGCAAGCGTACGGCGAGAACCATCTAGCGAAGCAGGGCAGAACTGCGGGATGCTTGCGGGATGGACACATCCAAGCAGCCGGAGAGCAAGTCAAAAGCAGCAGACACGAAGGGCCGCAAGTGGTCAGCTGAAGAACGTGACGTGATCGTGCGAGCGTCATTAAAGAAAGGTACGACCGTAAATGCCGTGGCGCGGTTGTACGGAGTACAGCCGTGGCAGATTTATGAATGACGCAAGCAGGCGCGCCAGGCGGCACAGCAGTTGAAAGCAGCAACTTTGCTTCCGGTGCAGGTGGTAGAACCCGAGCAGTCTGAGAATACAGAACCGAAGCAAGGTTGCAGTGTGGTGATCGAGGCGCACAGCTCTTACTGGCTCAATCGATGCCATTGTTGTGCACTGTTTTGGTTGCCTGGGGCGATGATCGCACCGCCAGCGAATGCGGATGGCCGTTTAAGCGTAACAACATAAAGCAGTGGATATGTTCGGTAACACTGCTGACAATGCAAGAAGACCATGGCATAGTCTGGACATGGCTGCGGTGGCATGCCGGATCTGAGTGCACTCGAGATTGATGCGTTGCGGGCTATGGTGCTCGAGCAGCATGCAGTCATTGAACGGCCGCAGACGATGATCGCGCACCTGCGCCGGATGCAGTTCGGGCGCAAGTCGGAGAAGATCGACCGGCAAGTGGAGCAGCTCGAGTTGGAGCTCGAGGAATTGGAATCGGCCAAGGCAGCTCAGCTAGAACAGTTGGAACGCAAGCTGGAACCCGTTAAGGCAGCTGCTGTTGCTCCAGTCGGAACACCAGTTCGCCGCCCGCTGCCAAACCACCTACGGCGCGAGGTCGAGACACACATGCCCGCCGAGCAAGGTTGCCCGGCAACGGGTAAATCACGAGAAACGATACTTACACAAAATCGCGCACACTACCTGTATTAGCCTCATAGGTTCGGCCAAACTCAAAGGACTCGATCCTGAGGCATACTTGCGTTATGTGCTCGCACGCACCGCCGATCATCCCGTTAATCGCATCCAAGAGCTTCTTCCGCGGCATGCCGGTCTGGCCGCCGCTGGCGATTGTCGCTTTGACTTGTCCGAATCACTAGGGCGACCTCGTCATGCATTGGCAACTCTTGGACTCGAGCGTGTTCACCGCGGCCGCCTATCTTCCGGCCAGGCGCATGCTCTATCTGCGGTTCCGCACCGGCGAACTCTACCGCTACCTCAATTTTCCGCCAGAACTGTATCGCGACTTCCTGGCCGCAGATTCCAAAGGTCAGTACTTCGCCCGCAACATCCGTGACCGCTTCACCTGTGAACACCTCTCTCGCTCGCGCAGCGCCGCTGCCTCTTCCACCTAAACGCCGCCGCACCGACGCCCTACTCTTCTCGTCCCCAATAGTCAACACGGCGTTCCCCGTACGCTTACTGAGGGAGGAGAGTTGGTTATTTACGCAAACGCTGTCGAAACGAGCGACCTTGGTACGATTGCCGCAATCCCGCATATCGCACCAATGCCGGGAGCGATTGCGGCTGGTATCCAGAAACATCCACCCGCACTCTTCGGTGGCACATCGGCGGAGTAGTGTTAAATGCTCCGATATCAGCGCTTCCGCCGCTGATATCGCCACAGGCCAAAGCGTCTGCTCTTGCTTGCGCGCAGTCAAAAACTCCTACGGCGGCCGAAGCGCTCAAACAAAATTTCGATTACATCAATCAAAAGGTTCTGGTGATGGCCCAGGATTTCCCAGAATCGAAGTACGACTACCGGCTGAAACCGGAGATGCGTTCATTCGACGAGGTCATCGTGCATGTCGCCCCGGGAATCGCATTTGCCGCGAAGGCTGGCCGGGGCGAAAAAGTCAAATGGGACGAGCTGTCCGCTAAAAACTACAGCACCAAAGCGGAGTGTGTGGCGCTCATGCAGAAGTGGATTGGAGAGGCGAACGCGGCGTTAAGGAGAACCCTGAAGGTCTGCACGAGTCGCTGCAGCCGTTTCTGTCGGTCCTGCAGCATTCGTCCGAACATTACGGCCTGCTAGTTGCCTACTATCGTGCCAACGGGCTGGTGCCTCCGGATTCGCGCCCGAAAAAGTGAGTGGAAGCCACTTGAAGACGTTTGTGCTTCTACCGAACCACTACTTCGATGCCTAGAGTATGCGTGATGGCGTAGCTGCCATAGTTCCTGTCGTGCTGTGTCGGCTGCACGGCTCCTCTTGCGTCCTTTGCCCGCGACATGAGGACGCAATGGCCCGGCTCCTTCGGAGTTTGCCACCGGATCTTCCAGCGTCTCCAGGAGAATGGGCTGGGTGGATCGAGAAACTCGCCGCTACGCCAACTTTCTCCGCCATCCATGCTTACTTCGATCGCGGTCACATCCACGCCGCCCGACCAGGCTGCGCCGTGGATCACGTACACCTGGTTTGCTGGAACCGCTTCATACATCGCAGGGCGCGCGATGGCCGACTTCACCATCATGTTAGAGAGCGGCCGCCGTACCGGTTCGCCATCTGCCGGGTCCCAATAAGCGTAGTCGGAAGTCTGCCAGTAACCAAGAAATGGCTCTCGAACAACGCGGATTCGGGTCAGCCATTTAACGGAAGCCATTCCGTAATGACCCGGCACGATGGCGCGCACTGGATAACCATGGTCCCGCGGAAGATCCTGGTCGTTCATCCGATAGGCGATTATGGTCTCCGGCGCAAGCGCCTTCTCAATCGAGATGCTTCGTTCGTACGAGATCTCGTTCCGCGGCTTGGGAGGTTCCTTAGGACTACCGCGATCGGCTCCTTCCAACACAACTTCACAGGCGCCTTCTTCTAAACTCGCCCGATACAGCAAATCCGCAAGCGCCACGCCCGTCCACTTAGCGGTTCCAATAGCGCCAAGGCCCCATTGTGCTCCCTCCACTTGGGGCACGAGAAAGACTCGTCCGTTTCCGGCACACTCGACTGTCGCGATTCGCGTAACGGCCTCCATGCCGCGGAGTTCGTCGAGCGACAAAGTGAAAGGATTTTTGACGGCGCCAGCTATTCGCAGGCGATATTCGTCCGGTCTGATCGCTGGTGCGGCGAAGTGATTCCTGATATAGAACGATTCCGTAGGAGTCACAAAGCCGTTGAGGTGATGGAAGGGAAACTCAAGGTTAAGCGGCTCGCGTTCCCGAATGATCAACGCCTCGCTTTGCCCGATAGTTCCATTTCCCGAGTCCAACAGAGTGTTTTCCTTTCCCAGGATGCCATTGCGCAAAGCGAATCCGGCGGCTTTCCCGGCGAGGTTGAGGGCGACGCTTTCGGGAATCCAGGACTTGCCTGGTTACGAAAACTACCGATCTTAATCGTCTAGTACGGGCTCTAGCCGCGTGACATTCTCCGGCTGCAGCTCGCGGTGCCGCATCAACGTTCGCGCACAGGTGTTCCAACGCAAGATCGAATCGTCGTTGCCGGCGGGGCGTAGCGCCTCGGCCTTTTCGTACCACCGCATGGCATCGACGAATTCGTCATAAGCTCTGAATACGGCGCCAGGAAGCGCCAGACCCATGCTGACTCGGGCCGAACGTTCGAGAATCATTCCGGCGTAATAAGCCCGCTCGTATTCGCCCGTCAATTTCGCGAGGACTTCGCGGGCCCGCACAGGCCGCCTGTCAGAGCCGAATTGGTCAGTGATGGCCAGCAGTAGCGTGACGAGAGCACTCTGGTTATCGGGTTCTATGTGCAGAATGTCAAGGCAGATGCTCTCCGCCTGGGAGGGCTCATTCAACAGCCGGTAGCGATGTGCCTTTTCTAATGCCTCGGGAATAGCCTGCGGCGAGAGCGGCTTCAACTCAAATTTCATGCTCGACTCCTTTCACGGCTCACTTGCTAAAAATCTTGAACAACCTCGTTAACGGATCAAAATGGTCATCCACCACCCGCTCTTTGAGCGGAATGATGGCATTGTCAGTGATGGCGATGTCTTCGGGACACACCTTCGTACAACATTTCGTAATATTGCAAAATCCGATGCCGTGTTCGTGCCGCAAATCGTGTGTCCGCATTTCGCTGTCCAGTGGATGCATTTCCAGCGCCGCCACGTAGGTGAGGAATCTCGGTCCGATGAACTGGTTTTGCAGACCGTGCTCGCGAAGGACATGACAAACGTCCTGGCATAGGAAACACTCAATACATTTCCGGAATTCCTGTACCCGATCCACGTCCTGCTGTGCCATGCGCCATGTTCCGGAGGCATGGTCCGGCAGCCGCGCGTTGAATTTCCGGATGCCCTTTTTGACACGAAAGTTCCAGGAGACGTCTGTCACCAAATCTTTGATAGACGGAAACGTTTTCATGGGCTCAAGAGTAACTGGCCGGTCAAGGGGCAGAGAATCAAGGCGCGTCATGCACATCAGCTTCGGATTGCCATTGATTTCCGCGGAACACGATCCGCACTTCCCGGCCTTGCAGTTCCAGCGAACGGCTAGATCATTGGCTTGATCGGCTTGAATGCGGTGAACGGCATCGAGGACCACCATGCCGGCGGAGATTTCGGTTGCATAGTCGCGGAATGTCCCATCTCCATTAGCGCCTCGCCAGATGCGAAAAGTTGCGGTGGCCATTAGTCTCCTTGTTTATCCCGTTTGTTCAACGATTTGCTTCAGCTCGGCAGGCATTTCTTTTAACGGCTCTCTCAGCACCTGTATCTCTCCGTGATTGTTCATCTGAATCAGTACCGAAGTGCGGCCCTCCTCGGGGTTTTTCGAAGGATAATCTTCGCGGAAATGTGCTCCGCGACTCTCCTTACGCTCGAGGGCGGCACGCGTGATGATTTGCGAGACTGTGAGCAGGTTTGATAAATCCAGTGCTGTGTGCCAGCCAACGTTATATTCGCGGTTTCCAGCAACTGCCACGTTATCAGCGCGCTTTGTTAACTGGTCCAACTCGGTGAGAGCGCGTTGCATTTCTTCTTCGCGACGGACGATGCCAACGAGATCCTGCATCATTTCCTGCAGGGACTGTTGCACATGATACGGGCTTTCGCCGGTGCGTTCGAAGGGTTCCAATGCTCGGCGTGCTGCGGTTTCCACCTGTTCGGGATTTATCGCCGGCGCCTGGCTTTCTTTCGCGAATTTCGCGGCGTACTCGCCGGCGCGTTTTCCGAAGACCAGCAGGTCCGACAGGGAGTTCCCACCCAATCGATTCGCCCCGTGAAGACCAGCAGCGCACTCGCCTGCAGCGAATAAGCCGGGTACATCGGACATCTGAGAATCCGGGTCTACGCGAACGCCGCCCATCATGTAATGAGTTGTTGGTCCAACTTCCATAGGCTCTTCTGTGATATCGATGTTCGCCAACCGCTTGAATTGGTGATACATGCTGGGCAGCTTTCGTTTGATGTGTTCGGCGGAATGAGGAATGCGGTCCTTGATCCAGGCGATGTCCAGGAAAACTCCGCCGTGCGGGCTGCCCCGGCCCTCACGAACTTCGCGCATAATGCAGCGCGCAACGTGATCACGGGTGAGTAATTCCGGGGGACGCCGAGCGTCCCGGTCACCTTGTGTGTAGCGCCAGCCTTCGTCCTCGCTGTCGGCGGTTTGGGTTCGATAGTTTTCGGGAATGTCGTCGAACATAAATCGCCGGCCTTCCTTATTCTTTAAGACGCCACCTTCGCCGCGCACGCCTTCGGTGACGAGAATACCGCGAACACTGGGCGGCCAAATCATTCCCGTGGGATGGAATTGAACGAACTCCATGTCCGTCAGCGACGCATGCGCGTTGAAAGCGAGCGCATGGCCGTCGCCGGTATATTCCCAACTGTTGCTGGTGATTTTATAACTTCGGCCAATGCCGCCGGTAGCAACCACAACCGCCTTGGCGCGAAAGAGCAGAAAACGGCCGCGCTCACGCTCATAGCCGAATGCACCTGCAATGCGGCCGTCATCCTTGAGCAGCGTGAGGACAGTCGATTCCATATGGACTTCCATACCCAGATGGACACCGTGATCTTGCAAGGTGCGGATCATTTCCAGGCCTGTTCTATCGCCGACGTGAGCTAAACGGGGGTAACGATGGCCACCAAAGTTGCGTTGCAGGATGCGCCCGTCCTTGGTGCGATCGAACAATGCTCCCCACGCTTCCAATTCCCGCACGCGGTCCGGCGCCTCTTTGGCGTGCAGTTCCGCCATGCGCCAGCTATTGACGTACTGGCCGCCACGCAGAGTGTCGGTGAAATGAACCTGCCAGTTGTCGCGTTCGTCGACGTTGGCCATGGCTGCGGCGATTCCACCTTCCGCCATGACCGTATGCGCCTTCCCAAGCAGACTCTTGGTAACGACGCCGACGCGAACTCCTGCCTGCGACGCCTCGATTGCCGCCCTTAAGCCCGCCCCTCCAGCTCCGATTACCAGCACATCGTAGTCATGCGTCTGGTAGTCGGTCATCAAAGAATTCTCCAATCTGTCCAGATCCCCATCGAGCAGAGGCGAACATACAGGTCCGCGAACATGACGGAGAACAGGCTCATCCAGGCGAAGAGCATGTGCCGGCGGTTCAGACAACCAGCGCAGTTATATGTCCTGCTACGCAGCGGTGATTTTGACACTTCGTCAATTCGGCCTCCGATCAAGTGCCGCAGCGAGTGACAGCCGAACGTATAGCCGGTCAGGAGAGCGACATTGATGGCCAGAACAAGCGTGCCCACACCGATTCCCAGCTCCGTGCGGCCGGTACTTGGATTGACAAACCAGAGCGCGCGCCAGACATCGAGGGTAAGAATGACGAGGAAGAATAATGCAATGTAGAGAAAATATCGATGCACGTTCTGCAGGATCAGAGGAAAAGAGCGTTCACCCCGATAGCTCTTTCGCGGTTCGCCAACAGTACAGGAAGGCGGGTCCGCCCAAAAGGCTTTGTAATAGGCGCCGCGATAGTAATAGCATGTTAAGCGGAATCCGCCGGGTCCCCAAAGGATCAGTAAAGCAGCGGAAGCCGGGATCAGACGGGGCCACCAGTGCGGCCAAGGCCCGAACCACGCATGTGCCGGATCGCCGAAAAGTTCCGGGGAATAAAAGGGCGAGAGATAAGGGCCAAAGCGATAGTGATCGCCTTGAAACGCTGCCCAAGTGGCATAAACGATGAAGAGGGAAAGCCCCAGACAGGTGAGTAGCGGCTGTACCCACCAGAGATCGCGGCGTGACGTATGTCCGAACTGATTGCCCCTTAAAGGAACATCGATCGAGGACATGCACGGTCCTCCTAGAGAAATTTAGGAACCTAGCCAGAATATCGCCTTGCGATTGAGGTTTTCTCAACCCAGGCCTGGAGGAGCAATTGGTTAGAAATACCCGTAGGCCAGCCATCCACCATCCACATATAGGGAATGGCCGGTAATGAAGCTGGCCTTCTCCGAGAGCAGGAATGACACGGCGTCTGCCACATCAGCGGGTTGCGCCAGGCGACGCAAGGGAATGCGCTGCTTGATCTGCGCTTCATTGACATTACCCGCCGCGATATTGCGCAGCGTCATGTCCGTTGCCACATACGCCGGACCGACGGCGTTCACCCGGATACCTTTCTCCGCCCATTCAATCGCCAGCACTTTCGTGAGCATCGCCACGCCGGCCTTGGCGCAGCAATATGCAGCGCGGCGCGGAAACGCGGCCTCCGCGTTGGTGCTAGTGATAAACACGATCGCTCCGCCGGTCTCCATGATCCGCTTGGCGCAAGCCTGGGCGAAGTAGAACGCGCCGTTAAGCTGCACGTTCACCATCCGTGCCCATTCCGCGGGCGGCAAACTGATGCTGTCGTGCGGTTGGCTGATTCCCGCGCAGTTGACCAAGCCGTCCACCCGGCCAAATTTGTCGATCGCGGCCTGTACCAGAGCCTCGCACTGCTCAGGGCTGGTGATGTCGCATGCCAGGCCGATAACGCGATCTTCTCCCGCTGCGATGTTTGCCGCAGTAGCCGCGGCCTGAGCGGCGTTCAGATCGGCGATCACCACCCGTGCTCCCTCCGATGCCAGTCGCGTGCAAACTTCCGCGCCAATCCCGCTTGCGCCGCCGGAGACCACGATAACGTTATCTTGCATAGATTGAAAACTGAGCCTATCATTTTGGTGCGAACCTCAGGGTGGGTGCAAACCTCAGGGCAAAGCGGCGACGGGATTACGGAGCGGGCGTTCTGGACAGATATCCGAAGAGCTTACGAAGCGCTTGGCCGCGATGGCTCACTCGAAACTTCTGTTCCGTGTCAACCTCCCCGAAAGAGCTCGCAAAAGGCGGGTAGAAGAACAGAGGATCGTAGCCGAAGCCGTTCCCGCCTTGAGGTGCACGCAGGATCTCGCCGTTTACCTGGCCGTGAAAAATCTCCAGACATTCGCCCGAGCGGGCGAGAGCGATCGCACATACAAAGCGTGCCGCGCGATCGTTCAGATCGGAGAGTCGGCTGAGTAGCAGATCATTGTTGGCCTGGTCGCTCGCTCCCGGACCGGCAAAGCGGGCGGAAAGAACGCCTGGCTCGCCGCCGAGAGCATCTACTTCAAGACCGGAATCATCGGCAAAGACGAGTTCGGAAGTGAAGCCGGAGTAGTAGCTCGCCTTGAGCGAAGCATTCTCCGCGAAGGTGTATCCGGTTTCGTCCGGGGCGGCGATTTGCTTTATGTCCGGCAGCGGTTCGATGATGTAACCGGAGCCGCCAAAGGCGCTGGCCGCCAGGGCAAACTCGCGCAGCTTGCCCTGGTTCGTGGAGCAGGCGAAAAGGAACGAGCTCACAAACGGCTGGCCAGAATTTCCTGCTGCAGCGTGCGCAACTCGGCGATGCCGCTGCGCGCCAGACCGATCAACTGAGCCAGAGCCTCATCTTCAAACGGCGTGTGCTCGGCAGTGGCCTGCAGCTCCACGAATTTGCCTGAACCCGTGAGCACGACGTTCATATCCACATCAGCGCGCGCGTCCTCTTCGTAGGCTAAATCGAGCATCGGCGAGCCACTTACGATACCTACGCTGGTTGCGGCGACCGAATCGACGACCGGTGATCGCGGAAGTACCTTGAATTTGACGAGCGTCCCGAGCGCGATCGCAAGTGCTACGTAGGCGCCCGTGATTGCTGCTGTTCTGGTGCCGCCATCGGCTTGTAAGACATCACAATCGAGAATGATGCTGCGCTCGCCGAGCGCGCTTAAATCAACCACCGAGCGCAGGGAACGGCCGATCAGACGCTGAATTTCATGTGTTCTACCCGAGGCGCGGCCCTTGGTGATCTCCCGCGGCGTGCGACTGACGGTGGCACGCGGCAGCATGGCATATTCCGCGGTAATCCAACCTTTTCCCGTTCCACGCAGAAATCCCGGGACGGTCTGCTCCACCGAGGCAGCACACAACACGCGGGTATTGCCCGCCTCGATCAATACCGACCCTTCGGCGGTTACAAGATAATCGGGCGTGATTCTGGTTGGCCGCAACTGATTTGGCAGCCTGCCGTCGGTTCTCATCTGAAGTGAAGCTTATCAGCCGGCGTTTCGTAGGGAGTAGTAAAGAAGCACCACTACCGCTATAAGAATCAGGGCCACGACAATCAGGCACGGAATTGCACCCTGCCGGGGGACGGGCGAGGTTTTCGCGCTAGAAGTTTTCTTCTTTATTTTGGGAGCGGCCATTCAGGACAGGTGGCAAGTCACGCGGGTTCTCGCGCTTGATCTGCCGTTTGAGTCATTTCTTGAACAAATTGTCGAAAGCCGCTCGGGCATCGTCTATATTTCGCGGTGAAGGAATGACTCCGTTTTGTGAAATCTTAACGGGAGCTGCGGGCAGCGCGTCACGCGCAACTGTAAAGCGAGGGGAGAACAGTTCGCACGAGTTGGCCTGATCCTTAACGGCAATGCGAATCGGGATCGGCTTAAGACACTGGAAACGCGTGGAGGAGTCGAAGTTTACGCACTGCTTACAACAATGGAGAGCAGCGCCGCACTTGGGACAGCTACCACGGAAATCCGTATCGCGCGGAAGGGTTACCGCACAATTGAAACATCGGGATGCAACGACGTTCTGAACAAGACGCGGCAATTTTGGGCCGGTTACATCCAGAGGAGGCCTAGGTCCGTTTGGCCCTGGCCGAACCGAATGGGATGGCCGCGAACCGCGATCCGAATCCTGATAGCCGTTTTGCCTGTATTTACGATCTCCGTCCATATGTGGATCGGCTCCTTGAACATCCGCTTAAATGAGAATGTATTCGTGATTCTCGGACACATAACGCGGGGATATGCACCTACCTGGAGTTCCAGACTGAAGAAGTCGTTTGCTGATGCTGAATCCCGGGTGTGATCGGCGGGAACTAGTCAACGAGGTGAATTCAGTGCAGATCCCGCCAGCACCTGCTTTGTATGTACCACGTATTTTGTTCTGACGCCAGTCATTTATCTCAACTTTTGTTTTGGACCCAAGTTGGACCACTAGTCCGATACCCACTTCAGCAACGAGTTACAGGGCCTTGTCACCGGATTATCGAAATGATTGGGGCTCACGCGAACTGAATAACCTACACGCCCCGTCTGCTGCACGGTAAATTCGTTGGCAAAAACTACTGAAGTCCCACGCTCCTCGACCGGTACCAAAGGTAATGTGTAAGTTCCCTGTAACTGTCCGTTTACACCAATTTGACCTATTACTGCTTCTACTCGCACTTCTGAGGCGGCTAAACCGGCCAGCTCCACGGTGGCGCGTAAGGGAACCGAAGAACCACTCATGACAGGGTCTCTTGGCCCGTCGCCTAGCTCGACAAAGCGAATTTGATCCCAGGATTCGCTTACTCTGGAGTCCCAGACGGTTTTGTGCCGTGCGGCCTCGAAATCCTTGGCTGAAATGTTCTGCCAGAGCTTATGGGCGGGCTGATAAAGTTCCGACATATACTCCGCCACCATTCGTCCGGAACTGAAGCGCGGTGTGATATTCGCCATGCAAGATTTCATGCGGCGCACCCATTCGATCGGGTTCTCCTGGTCGGACCCCCGGTTCTCGTAAAACAAGGGGACTATTTCGTTCTCCAGAGTGGAATAGATCGCGCTGGCATGTATATCGTCCTGGTCTTCCGAGTAGGGCGCCCGATCGCCGATCGCCCACCCCGAAGAAATCTCGTACGCCTCATCAAACCATCCGTCGAGCACGCTAAAGTTCAGCACGCCGTTCATCGAAGCCTTCATGCCGCTGGTGCCGCAAGCCTCCTCGCCGCGCCGTGGATTATTGAGCCACAAATCCACGCCCTGTACCATCTCACGAGCAACCTGAATGCCATAGTCCTCGATGAATATGAGCCGTTTCGATATCTCCGGATCGCGTGAAAGGTTGTAAATGTCGCGAATCAGGGTCTTGCCGGGATGATCTTTGGGATGGGCCTTCCCCGCAATGACAATCTGCACCGGCATGTTCGGATTGTTCAGAATTCTCTTGAGCCGATTAACGTCCCGGAAGATCAGTGTTGCTCGCTTGTAGGTGGCGAAACGGCGCGCGAATCCGATGGTAAATACATCGGGATCGAGAATTTCCTGTAGCCGGCGAACTTCAGTGGCCGAAGACTTTCGCTGCGTGGCCGATGCAGCAGCACGCTCGCGCACGAAAGCCACCATGCGGCGCTTCCGCTTCCGGTGCGTCTCCCATATTTCCTGGCCCGGGATTTCCTGCACCAGTTCCCACATTTTGGCGTCTTCCAGCCGCTCGCGCCAGTCAGGCTGCAGATACTGATCGTAGAGGGCGGCTAAATCACCGTTGATCCAGGTTGGCGAATGAACCCCGTTCGTCACCGAAGTGATTGGGATCTCGTCAACCGGCAACCGCGGCCAAAGATCCTGGAACATATCCTGGGAAACGTATCGGTGCAGGGCGCTTACAGCGTTGCGGAAAGCTGAAGTTTTCAGCGCCAACACTGCCATCGAGAACCGTTCGGAGGGGTCGCCGGGATTCTTGCAACCTAGATACAGCAGCTTGTCAAACGGGAAACCAGCCTGCTCGCAGTAGGCATGAAAGTAGTCGTAGATCAGGCTCCTATCAAACAGGTCGATTCCGGCAGGAACAGAGGTGTGCGTCGTGAAGACGTTACTGACACGAGTCGCTTCGAGCGCCTGCTCGAAATCAAGATGTTCCTCCTCCATCAAAACACGCACCCGTTCGATAGCAAGAAAGGCCGAATGGCCTTCATTCATGTGGTGAACGGAGGGCTTGATACCGAGTGTCTTCAGGGCCCGCAGTCCCCCGATTCCAAGGGCAATTTCCTGCCGGATGCGCTTATGCAGATCGCCGCCGTATAGTTGGTCGGTCACCTCGCGGTGATCGGCAGACTGGTTCTGGGGAATATTACTGTCGAGGAGGTATAGTTTGACACGCCCGACGTCGATGTGCCAAACCTTCAGGAACAATTCGCCGCTCGGCAGGAAGACGCTCACCACCACTTCCCCGCCGTTCGGCAGGACGCAGGGGCGGACCGGTAAGGTGTAGAAATCGTTGATCGGAGTGCGCTCCTGCTGCCAGCCGTCGGGGTTTAGATGTTGCTGGAGGTAGCCTTTTTGATAGAGCAGGCCGACACCGGTCAAAGCGAAATCCCCATCACTCGCTGCTTTCAAGTGGTCGCCCGAAAGGAGACCCAAACCGCCCGAGTAGATCTGCATACAATCCAGCAGTCCGTACTCCATTGAAAAATAGGCTATGCGCGGAGTAGCTTCGCTCGAAGCGCTCAAATGAAGATAACTGTCATAGCGTTCGCAAGCCCTCTTGTAGAGGAGCAGAAAACGAGGATCGGCGGCCGATCGGTTCAATTTCTCCTGGGAAATCCGACCCAAAACCTGGACAGGATTGTGATTGCTCTCCTTCCAGAGACCGGGATCGAGCCGCCGGAAAACGGAGCGGATCGTGTGATCCCAACTCCAGATGAGATTGTAGGCAATCTCGGAGAGTCGGCTTAGAGCAGGCGGAAGGGCTGGACGAACTAAGAACTCTTTAAGAGGTTGGATTTGATACGGCATCGCGAACAGACGGGAATTCTAGATTGTAGTAGGACGACGGTCAAACAAATAGCAAGCGTCCTTCCAAAAACGGCTCAAATGGCAAAATGAGACTCCTCAGGAATGCGGGAGGCGGTTACTTTTCATTATCCCATGCCGATAATAGGGGAGAGTGCAAGCCGGAGGTCTCGTACCTGTCCCATCTCTGTTTTGATCGAGTGAGTTATAGCGCCGGCGGCCGTACCATCCTCAATGACCTGACGTTCGAGGTAGAACGAGGAGAGACGCTGGTTCTTTTGGGAAGCAGCGGGTCGGGAAAAACGACTGCGTTACGGCTCATCAATCGCCTGCTCGAGCCGACAGGCGGGCGGGTCCTAATGGACGGGAAAGACGTCCGTGAGGTTGACCCGATCGAGCTTAGACGGCAGATCGGCTACGTAATCCAGGAGTTTGGATTGTTGCCCCACTGGACCGTACGCCAGAATGTCTCGCTGGTCCCACGACTGCTCGGGTGGCCAGCGGAGAAGCAGCGCCGGCGAGCCGACGAGCTGCTGGAGCAGGTCGGATTGGGGCAGCGGGAACTGGGAGATCGCCGTCCGCACCTGCTTTCCGGGGGACAACGCCAGCGGGTCGGAGTCGCCAGAGCATTAGCGGCAGAGCCCAGTCTCTTGCTCTTCGACGAGCCCTTCGGGGCGCTCGATCCGGTGAGACGCCATGAAATGCAGCAACAGTTCCGCAACTTAAGCCAGCAATACAACGTAGCGGCGGTTTTTGTGACGCACGATCTGCTGGAGGCTGTGACGGTGGGAACGCGGATCGCGATTCTGGGCTCAGGGAAGCTGGAGGCCATTGTTTCGCCGCAAGAGTTTTGGAGTGTGGAGACTCCGGTGGCGCGCGCCTTTCGTGAAACCCTACCGGCAGAACTGGGGCCGCGTTGAGAGATATTTTTCTGGCGGGATTATTTCTTTGTCGGATCGTGTCCGGCGCCCCGATTCCGGACGGAAGCCAGATAAAGCAGCGGGTTTTGAGGAGCCTGCGGCAATCCGAAGATGCGTTGGAAAACTACTCGTGCACCGTGCGGCAGGCCAGCGACGAACTCGGCTCCGACGGCGTTGTGAAACGACACCAGTCGTCGGTCAAAGAACAGTTTTTCGTGAACGGGATGGAGATCGAGCACACGCTCGAACGGGACGGTAAACCGCTACGTGCTTCGGACGCGAAGAACGAACAGGCTCGGGTCGATAAAGCGGTAAAAAAGTACAGTGATCTCAAAGAGGCGCACAAAGTTCAGGCCCGCGACGAAAAAGAGGCAGATATGTTTCTGCGCGCACTGCGATTCACCAATGGCCGCCGTGAAGAGAGAGGGGGTAGAGACACTTTGCTCTACGACCTTTCTGGCGATCCGAATTTTCATCCCAAGAAGCTCGAAGAGCGGTTTGCTCAGGCGCTAAGCGGGAAAATCCAGATCGATGAGGAATCCGGGACGCCTTCGGACTTGCGTTTCGAAACAACTCGAGATGTAAGGATTGGGGCAGGGTTGCTGGCAAACCTGCATAAGGGCTTCTGGCTGCACGTCTCACAACAAAGAGAACCGGATGGAGTTTGGATTACGAAAAGCGTGGATGGCAGCGGAGATGCGCGAGCGGCATTATTTCTGCGCACCAAATTCCGGTTCAAAGAGGAGCTGGAAAAGTGCCATCTCTTCTCTGTGAATACAGAGCAAAAGATCGGTGGCCCGGGCAAGCCGTAGAAGGGAATCCTCCGCGGCAGGTAATTATGGATCAAACCGTTCTCCAGAGTCTAATGGCCGAGGTGCTGTCGCTGACTATTCAGCACATTGTAATTGTGACGGTATCCTGCGGCCTGGCAGTCGTGATCGGGGTGACCTTGGGTGTGATCGGTACCCGCCATCGAGCGCTGCGCCGCATTTCCGTAACGTCCGCGAGCATTCTGCAGACGATTCCAAGCTTGGCACTGTTCGGTTTTCTGCTGCCCGTGCCTCTAATCGGAGGAATAGGAAGACATACCGCTATTTTGTCGCTTGTGCTCTATTCGCTGCTGCCAATCCTTCGGAATACCATCGTAGGGATCAATAGCGTGGACGCACCTGTGCGCGAAGCGGCTATTGCGATGGGTATGACCGACAGACAGTTGCTGCGCATGGTGGAACTGCCGCTCGCGGCGCCTACCATCCTGGCCGGTATTCGTATCGCGTTGGTGACGAACATCGGCACGGCGGTAATCGCCGCGGTGATCGGGGGCGGTGGATTGGGCGAGCTGATCTTTCGCGGCCTTGCTTCGGTGAATACACTCGAGATTCTGGCGGGCGCCATACCAGCGGCTCTGCTGGCGCTGATCGCCGATGCCGGTATGTCGGCGCTCGAGCGGAAATTCGTGCACGGATGAAACCATACTTCGTTATCTGCCTGGCTGCAATCCTGCTGAGCTCCTGCTCCCACAGCGGAACGATCGTGGTCGGCTCAAAAAATTTTGCGGAACAGATCATACTCGGCGAGATTGCCGCGCAACAGTTGGAGCGTAAGCTTCACATACGCGTCGAACGCAAACTGAATTTGGGTGGTACGCTGCTGACCCATCTGGCGATCGTAAAGGGCGACATCGATCTTTATCCCGAATACACAGGGACGGGAGCGGTAGTTGTTTTGAAGGAAAAACACGTCCCGGAGGATCCGGCGGAGGCTTACGTTCTGGTGAAGGATGCCTATTTAAGCAGATTTCGTCTGGTCTGGCTACCGCCGCTGGGCTTCAACGATACATTCGCTATGGTTGTTCGCAGGGAAGATGGTCAGCGATTGCAGGCTCCGGTGCTTTCCGCGGCTGCAGCGCGTCCCTGGAGGCTCGGTATCGGTTATGAATTCCTGACGCGGCCGGACGGGTTAAGCAAGTTCAACCAGGTTTATGGTTTGCATTGGAAAGGCACGCCGAGGAGTATGGATCTGGGGCTGCTGTACAAAGCCCTCAAAGAGAAAAAAGTGGATATGGCAGCCGGCAACTCTACTGACGCGCAGATCAGTGACCCGAAAATGATGATGTTGGCGGATGATAAGAAGGCCTTCCCCCCTTACAATGCGTGTTACGTTGTGCGGCAATCTCTGCTTGAACAGCGGCCGGAAGTGAGGATGGCTTTGACAATGCTCGAGAATCGAATCAGTGAGGAGACGATGCGCAAGCTTAACAGGCTGGTGCAGATTGAGCATCAATCGGTAGAGAAAGTGGCAAGCGACTTCCTGGCGACTCAGCCGTGAATATCGAACACTGTGAATGATTAACAAACTGGTACTGGAGAACCTGCGGCATCGATGGGTGCGGACGCTTCTATCGGCGCTGGTGATTGGCGTTCAGGTGATGTCGATACTGACGCTGATCGGCCTGAGCAGAGGATTGCTGCAGGAATCGGCGACCCGCCAGAAGGGAACCGGGGCGGACATCTTTCTGAAGCCCGACAATGGCGCGGGCACAATCAGTTTAGGGACCGGACAAACGAAAGAGGCATTCGTGGCCTTAGTTGCCAAGCAGCCTCACGTGGTGCAGGCGCTGGGGGTGTTAGGTCAACCAACGTCCGAGTTATTCACCTCAGTTCAGGGCGTGAACTTTCCTGCGCTCGAGAAGATGAGCGGCGGAATCCAGATGGTTGCGGGGCATCTTCCAACAGATCCGAACGACTTGCTGATTGATCAATATTATGCGCAACAGAATCACATCCACGTCGGGCAGAAGTGGAAGGTTCTGAACCATGACTTCAATGTATCCGGCATCATGCAGGGCGGCGTTCTGGGGCGACTCATGGTAGAGCTCCGGACGCTGCAGAATCTGACGTCGAACAGCGGCATGATTTCGCAAATTCTGGTCAAGCTCGACAATCCGGCGCTGACCGACCAGGAAGTGGCGCATCTGAACGAAGTGTTGAAAGGCAATCTGAAAGCGGTCTCGATGGAAGCGGTGCTTTCACAGTTCAACATCAACAACATTCCGCAGCTCAAGGTTTTTATTCGCGTGATTACCGGGTTGGCTGTATTAGTCGGTTTTCTGGTGGTGTTCCTTTCCATGTACACGGCGGTAGTGGAACGGACGCGCGAAATCGGAATTCTCAAGGCTTTGGGTGCGAAGCCGCACACCATTGCCGACATATTGGTGCGCGAGGCGTTAGTCCTTGCTGTGCTTGGTTGCGTCATTGGAATAGCGCTATCGTTCCTCACGAAATCGGTGATCACGACCTGGCGGCCGGCATCGCTCGAGATCGTCAACGTACCGGACTGGTGGCCATGGGCAGCGGTGATCGCGATTACGGGTGCTTTGCTCGGAGCTATCTATCCCGGACTTAAAGCGGCGCGGCAGGATGCGATCGAGGCGCTCTCGTATGACTAACGCGGAGCCGATCATTCGAGTTCGCGGGCTGGAGAAGACGTATCAGACAGGCGATGTTCCGGTGCATGCGCTGCGCGGCGTGGAGCTGGATGTAAGGCGCGGCGAGTTTCTGGCAGTGATCGGCCCATCGGGATCGGGCAAAACAACGCTGTTCCATATTCTAGGCGGCCTCGCACCCCCGACAGCAGGAGAGGTGTGGATCGACGGCCAGGAACTGCGCCAAATGAGCGAATCCAAACGGACGGAAATGCGGCAGCGCCGGATCGGCTTTGTCTTCCAGAAATACAACTTGCTGCCGACATTAACGGCAAATGACAACATCGGGATCGCGCAGTCGCTAGCGGGCGTTAAAGGAAGGCCGCCCGGATTCGACGATGTTCTGAAACAATTGGGAATTCAGAATAGACTCGATCACCGGCCGCGAGCTCTCTCCGGCGGCGAGCAGCAGCGCGTAGCCATTGCGAGGGCATTAGTGAATCAGCCAGTGATTCTTTTGGCCGATGAACCGACGGGTAATTTGGACACGGAAAACTCGCAAATGGTGCTTGACATTCTACGCCAGTTGAACAGGCGCATGGGTCAAACCACCCTGATGATTACGCACAATCCGGAGGCGGCGGCTTTTGCAGACCGGACTGTTTCGATGCGCGACGGCCGCCTCAGCGCCGCATGAAGAGCGGGTTTTTACCGCCTATAAAAGGAAACAACGGTAACAATCGCTTAACTGGTTCGGTTGCCGAACACCGTTACAATGAAGCGATGCCTGAGGAGAGGACGTCCTCACCAAACTTTGAAGAGAGTCTCGAACAGCTCGAACACATTGTGAAAGAGCTGGAAAAGGGCGATCTGCCTTTGGAACAGAGTCTACAGCTCTTCGAGAATGGGATGCGGCTGAGCGCCGATTGCAAGCGCCAACTCGAAGAGGCCGAATCCCGGGTGGAGATGCTGATCAGACGAGGCTCGCAAGTAACAGTGACGCCGTTTGACGCAGAGAAACCTTCCAAATGACGAAAACCGGACAGCAATCAGTCTTGGAAGACTTCCTGCTGGAGCAGGTGCACACGGTAGACCGCGTGCTCAACGAGTGGGTTCCCGATGAGACAGTAGATCCGTCGTCTATCCACCGTGCGATGCGTTATAGCCTGTTTGCGGGCGGAAAACGGATTCGGCCGGTTCTCGCAATCGCCGCAGCTCGCGCGGTTACCGACTCGCCCGAGGGCGTGGAACATGCTGCCGCGACGCTCGAGCTGGTGCATACATATTCCTTGGTTCACGACGACCTTCCGGCGCTCGACAACGACGATCTGCGCCGTGGCCGGCCGACGTGCCACAAAGTATTTGGCGACGCGATCGCGATTCTGGCCGGAGACGCACTGCTGACGTTGTCATTCGAGGTGCTAAGCCGGCTTCCGGCGATCGGCGCTGAACGAAGGATTCGATTGGTTGAGGAATTATCTCGCGCGGCGGGCACTGTCGGCGGCATGATTGGAGGTCAGGTCAACGACATCGAAGGCGAGCGCCAGAAGCCCACGGCGGCGCTTCTCGATTCCATTCATCGCGCGAAGACGGGCGCGCTACTGCGAGCCAGCGTGCGCATGGGCGCCATTTATGCCGGAGGTTCCGAGCAGCAGATTGGGGCGCTCTCCGATTACGGCGAACACATAGGACTGGCCTTTCAGATTATCGACGATGTGCTGGACGTAGAGGAGTCTTCAGAGGCCCTGGGCAAGACGGCGGGGAAGGACGAAGCTCAGCAAAAGATCACGTTTCCGGCGGTCTATGGCCTTCGCCGTTCTCACGAGATGGCCGAAAAGGAGAGACTGGCGGCGCATCAGGCGCTGAGCGGATTCGGCGAGAGGGCGCAGCGGCTTCACCAGATTGCCGACTTCATTGTTCAGCGAAAGGCTTGAAGAATCCGGCTGGCAAGGTTCGTTTGGATGTGGCGCTGGTCGAGCGCGAGCTGGCGGATTCGCGTCAAAAAGCACAGGCCTTGATTCTGGCGGGCAAGGTCCGGGTTGACGGAGAGAAATTCGACAAGCCGGGGCGCCCCGTGCTCGAGAGAAATGTCATCACAGTGGAACAGCCGTTGCGCTATGTCAGCCGCGGCGGATTGAAACTAGAATCAGCGCTAAAGTTCTTTCAGGTTAACGTCAACGGGCGCGTGTGCCTGGATGTAGGCACCTCAACGGGTGGTTTCACGGACTGTTTCCTGCAGCACGGTGCGTGCCGGGTACACGCCGTCGATACGGGAGCGGGACAGATTGCCTGGAAGCTGCGTAACGATCCGCGAGTGATTCTGCACGAGCGTATCAATGCACGATATCTGGAGTTCGAAGAGATCGGCGAACGCGTCGAGGTTATGGCCTGCGATGTCAGCTTTATTTCGGTGATGCTGCTCATTCCGGCGCTGGTACCGCTGCTGACGCCAGGCGGCGAATGGATTATTCTGATTAAGCCGCAGTTTGAAGCGGGTCGCGAACTGGTGGGCCGAGGAGGTATAGTGCGCGATCCGGCCGTGCAAGAGGCGGCTTGTGCGAAAGTAACGAAGATGCTTGCCAGCCTGGGTTTCGAGACGGCTCTTACAGACAGCCCGATCCTGGGCGCAGAAGGAAATCGCGAATTCCTGCTGCATGCGAGCGGGCGGCATTAACCGGTACTCTATTCATAAGCAGAATGCATCAGATCAACACGGTCGGCATTATTTCGAAGCCAAAAATCGGGGAGGCGGCGGAGATAGTCAGCAATCTTCTGAACTGGTTAGAAGAGCGAGATATCGCTTATCGCTGTGACCAGCAGACAGCCGAATATGCGGGCCTCGACGAATATTTTTCGCGGGCGGAGGTGCCGGATGGCGCCGATTTGATCATCGTACTGGGGGGCGATGGCACTCTGCTTTCCGCGGCCAGAGTGACCGAAGGGCGCAATGTCCCGCTCTTCGCAGTGAATCTAGGGCACCTTGGCTTCCTCACCGCAATTCAAGTGGAGGATCTCTATCCGGAACTGCAGCGAGCTTTAGCGGGCGAACATCGCATCGGACATCGCCGGATGGTGCATTGTGAAATCAGGCGCGGCGGCCAAACCATTGCCAACTACGACGCGCTGAACGATGTCGTGATCACCAAGACAGAGCTGGCTCGCATGATCGATCTTGACACGCATGTAGACAGTCATTTCGTGGCGGCTTACAAAGCCGATGGCCTTATCATTGCGACACCGACGGGTTCTACTGCCTATTCACTCTCCGCTGGCGGCCCGATCATCTTTCCCTCGGTGCAAGCATTCTGTCTGACGCCGATCTGTCCGCATATGCTGACGAATCGCCCCGTAATCGTGCCGGACACGAGCGTGATTCATATCCTGGTGCATGGAGAGGATGGAACCTATCTGACGATCGACGGTCAGGTAGGTGAACCGCTTCGCAGGGGGGATGTCGTGGTCTGCCGATCGTCTCCGAAGACGATTCAACTGATCCGTCCGCCAAAGTTGCTTTTCTTTGACGTGCTGCGAGAAAAGTTGAAGTGGGGTGAGCGCTGACGGACGTTTGATTTGGGATGATGCATCAATCTTCTACATGTTATCTTGTGTAGGAGGGAAGGGCATTGCCGGACAAATCAGATATTCCACAAGGCACACTTGATCTGCTGATTTTGCAGGTAGCCGCGCTCGGGCCGATTCATGGCTATGCGATTGCGCAGCGCCTGCAGCAGGTGTCGCGCGATGTGCTGCAGGTTTTGCAGGGCTCCCTCTATCCTGCCCTCCATCGTCTGGAGAACAGGGGATTTCTCAAAGCCGAATGGAAGGAATCGGATACCGGACGCGAGGCGAAGTTCTATAGCTTAACTGCCAAAGGACGGGCCCAGCTCAAGGCAGAGACTGCCAACTGGATGCGGCTGACGGAGGCGGTCGCGGCCGTATTGAAACTCCGCGAAGGAGAAGCTGTATGAAGTGGATCGGGCGGCTTCTCAAGAAACGGCAATTGGAAGCAGAGCTTTCCAATGAACTGCGGGACCATATCGAGCGCCAGATTTCCGATTACAGGAAAGCGGGCCTCACGGAAGAAGCGGCTCGACGCAAGGCGCACCTGTCCTTCGGCGGCATGGAGCAGGTGCGTGAAGAGTGCCGCGAAGCGCGCGGCGGGCATTGGGTCGAGTCTACCTTCCAGGACTTACGGCTCGCTTTGCGGACCTTGGGCAGGAGCCCGGGTTTCACCTTAACCGGCGACGGCAACTTTAGCGTTAGGCATCGGCGCAAACACCGCGATTTTTGCGCTGCTCGATGCAGTGCGCCTGCGTAGCCTGCCTGTTCCGGAGCCACAGAAATTATCGTTAATACAGATCCAAGGCGGCATAAGATTCGGCATCTCGCGGGCCGACAGCTCACTCTCCTATCCACTGTTTCAACAGATCCGCGATCATCAAAGCGGATTCACGGATATATTTGCCTGGTCTCCGAATACATTGGAGCTGGGCCAAGGCGTCAATAAACACCCCGTGCAGGGCCTTTGGGTAAGCGGTGGCATTTTCTCCACGCTGGGCATCACGCCAGCGGCAGGACGCCTCTTCACAATGCAGGACGATCATGCGGGATGCGGGATACCAGGTGCGGTCATCAGCTACGGATTCTGGCAGAGCGAGTTTGGCGGGCGAGATTCCGCGATCGGCAGCACGCTCCTTCTTGAAGGTCATCCGACCGAGATTATCGGCGTTGCGGCGCGAAACTTCGCAGGCCCCGAAGTGGGTAAAACTTTTGCAGTGGCGGTGCCTTTCTGCTCTCTGCCAGCGTACTCGCCGGACGACGATGCTCTGCGCCGCAGCGATTTCTCTTTCATCACTGTGATGGGCCGTCTGAGGCCGGGCTGGACACTTACTCAGGCGAAAGACCAACTCGCTTCGATCAGCCCCGCGATTTTTCAGGCCACATTGCCTGCGGGATATGAATCATCGTCTTCTCATAGTGATTATCTGAAGCGCCGTCTGACCGCATATCCGGCTGCAAATGGGGTGAGCGGACTCCGTGATACATACGACACAGCGCTCTGGCTGTTGCTCGGCATTACAGGGCTCGTCCTGCTAATCGCCTGTGCCAATCTCGCGAATCTCATGCTGGTGCGCGCTACGACACGCGAGCGGGAGATGGCTGTACGCCTTGCGATCGGCGCTTCGCGCTGGCGTTTGATCCGCCAATTACTGGCCGAAGGCTTGTTGCTTGCGGCCACGGGAGCCATTCTGGGCGGCGGCCTGGCGCACCTGTTCAGCCGAGGCGTTGTGCTCTTTCTCACGACACAGCGCGACGCGATCTATCTCGACCTGAGTCTCAACTGGCGTGTCCTCGGCTTCGCAGCGGGAGTTGCGGTGCTTACGTGCGTTGTTTTCGGACTCGTTCCAGCGTTTCGCGGCTCGCAAAGTAATCCGGCTGACGCTATGAAGGCGGGTAGCCGCGGCGTGATCGGAAGCCGCCAACGCGGCTGGCTTCAAAGCGTGCTGGTTGTTTCGGAGATCGCCGTTTCGCTGGTCCTACTTATCGCCGCCGCTCTCTTCGTCCGGAGCTTTTGGAATTTGATGGCAGTTAACCCCGGCTTTCGAGAGAAGCACATCATAGTCGCGTCGCTCGATTTCTCACATTTACCGCCGCTCTCGGAGGAGCGGGCCACGCTTTATCTTCGAAATGTAATGGAGCAGTTGCGAAACCTGCCCCAAGTGACATCGGCCGGGACCTCGACCCACGTTCCGCTGGATGGGAGTAGCTGGACTCTCGGCTTCCGTCTCTTGAGCGAGAGGGGCGACTCTAAGTTCACCTGGGTGAGCCCCGGTTATTTCGAGACTATGGGCAAACCGGCTCTGTCGGGGCGCGTGTTCAATGATCATGACACTCCGTCTTCGCCGCGAGTGGCAGTCGTGAACGAGACCTTTGTACGGAGATTTTTCAATGGCCGGAATCCAATCGGCCAAAAGCTCAAAACGATCGCGGAACCGAACTATCCCGCCACCGAATATGAAATCGTGGGTATGGTGAAAGATGCCAAGTATGCCGACCTGCGCGAGCCGATTCCGCCGGAAGTGTTCGCATCAGCACAGCAGCGTGGCGTCAGCGCCTTCCCTAACGTGTTTATCCGCTCCTTGTCTTCTCCGCGCGTAGTGATCTCAGCAGTCCGACAGAAACTGAACGAAATCTCTCCCGACATTCGTGTTGACTTTCACGTGTTCGAGACAGAGGTTCGCGACGGGCTTGTGCGGGAGCGCCTGATGGCAGTTCTTTCCGGCTTCTTTGGCGTGCTTGCGGCAATACTGGCCGCCGTCGGTCTGTACGGGGTTATTTCGAGTACGGTGCTCGCGCGACGAAATGAAATTGGAATCCGCCTAGCGCTTGGAGCTACTCGGGGCACGCTGATCAGAGCGGTTCTCCAGCAAGCTTTCACCTGGTTGTTGAGCGGCACTGTTCTCGGCATTCTGCTGGCGCTGGCCGGAGTTGCGAGCGCCCAGTCGCTTCTATTCGGGCTCAAAGCAGATGACCCCGTCACGTTCTTCGCCGCGGCCTTGTTCCTTGCGGCGGTAGCCTTGGCCGCTGCCTTTTTGCCGGCGCGCAGGGCTGCACGATTAGATCCGCTGGCAGCGTTAAGGTATGAGTGATTTGAGGGTCGAGGAGAACGCTCAGTATCACTGCTGTGAGGCCGATTTGCGCCACTTTCAAGTTAACTAGACTTCCAAAGTCTCAGGTATCGTAAACGGAGATTGATGTCCGTCGGCGATAAAGTTGCAGGTCATCAGCGGGTGGAGAAGATCGTTAATGCAGCCTGCAAACGCGGAGAGGGCAAACAGAGTATTCCTTCTATGTTTTCGAGGCAAGCACATGTTTGATGAGGCCTATCGATACAGAACAACTTGGGAATGAGGTGAAACCGTACGGCTCGAGCTGGGGAGTCGCGATTGGGCAGATTCGTAAACGCTTCGTGGGCGAATCCGTGCGGCGGGATGTCTCCGTTTTGTCGGAGAAGTCAATGGATGACCGGAGACAAGCGCGTCCACAGCGTATATGTGGCTAGTGCCAACGGTTGTAAGTGGCGTGTCCATGGTTTCGGTTATGGATACGCCTGTTACTCGCTCACTTTAGTTACCAATCGCTTCCACTACGGCGAGATTCTGAACCAGCTGTTGTGGTACGCCGTGCCGCTCCTGCAGGTACTCGGCGCTGTTGTAGGATGTCCAGATCCTGCCTCGCTCGTCTTCCCAGACCAGAATTTTGAGCGGAAGATCGAGCGCGATACTCGGAGCAGCGAGCATAACGGCCGTTCCGGCCTTGGGACTCCCAAAGATGAGTAACTTGGTAGGAAGCATTTTCATTCCCACCTTTTCTGCTTCTCCGCTGTGGTCAACCAGCGCAAAAAGCGTGACTCCCTTCGCTTGCAAGATTTGCTTGAGTCTTTCAACGGTCTCGTCTACCGAGTGGTTGCTCGGCGTGTTGATGATCCCTGTACTTCTAAGCGTCATGGACACCTCCTTGTTTGTCATATTGCGAGTGAGTTGGACCTCGAACAGAAATGAGATAAATTGGCATCGCCAGCCCACAAGCGCCAGGAAAAACGCGATCGCGACGACCTGGGTCGAAGAGCGAAGTGCGCCGTCTCGTCACTGTCTATCTGTCGAAGTAAGCGGACATGTTCCAAATTTGGGGCCGGCGGTTGATTGTGGCTACCATTCTTATCGAGCCAAGGAATTGAAAAAGGATCAGAATCTCTCTGCGACTGCAGATCGGAGAAGAACTTGTATTCTTGGGCATCCCCCGCGCTTTAATCAGGAAGACTGTCTGTTTACGATACCGCAACTTCGTTCAGCCTTGCAGACAGTTGCTCCTGTCCTGACAACCTGACCTGATACGTTCCCTCCGGTGAGTAGCTCATTCGTTTCCCATCCGAAGAAATGTCAGCGGAATCGTGCCTTCAGGATAGGCTTAAGGAAGAGCGGCTCACGTTTTCGTTACCGATCTATCCGGCCCGAGGTATTCTTACCTTCCGGGCCATATGCCGCGCGTGCGCGGTTACTTTTTTGCGTGTTTTCTACCGAATGCAGTAGCTTGAATTTGAGGGATGACTGATTGATTGTTCAGCTCAAGAATCTTGGGACCAGCCAGAAGATATTCTTGTCTGCGTTGTTGGGCGCGGGCTGCGTCTTAGCGCAGGAGCCTGGAGTGAAGAGCACGCGCACAGCTCAATCGGCTGCGGATCAGATCATGAGTCCCGCCGCGATTGCCGCGTCTAAACAGGATCCGGCGGCGGTCGAGCGCGGCGGCAAAGTATTCCGTGCATCCTGCGCCGGCTGCCACGGCGTGGCCGCCAATGGAGGCCCAGGGGCGCCGGACCTGGTGCGTTCCGTTCTGGTGCTCGATGACGAAAAGGGTATCTTGATTGGGCCGGTGATCCGGGAAGGGCGGCCCGACAAAGGCATGCCTAAGCTCGGTCTAGCCGAGCCGCAAATTGCCGATGTCGTAGCGTGGCTGCACGCGCGGACCTATGCGGCGGGTCATCGAGCTACCTATGTTTACCAAAACATCGTCACCGGCGATCCACGCAAGGGCGAAGCGTATTTCAATGGGGCGGGCGGGTGTAGCGGCTGTCATTCGGTGGCGAAAGACCTTGCGGGCATTGGCAAAAAGTATGATGCGCTTTCACTGCAGTCGCGCTGGCTCGAACCGCGTAACGCTCATTCGAGAAATCCGGCCAGTGAGCCCCCTACAAAACAGATACCGGCTGCCACTGTGACTCTTCCGGATGGCAAGACAATCTCAGGCACGCTCGAACAAGTCGACGATTTCACGATCGCGCTGCGCGATTCCAATCATCAATATCATTCCTTCGACCGCACCACTCCGGGTTTGACGGTGAAGATCAAGGATCCCTTGCAGGCACACGCCGACATGCTGCCGAAATATACAGATGCTGAAATTCATGACGTCACCGCTTACCTCGCTTCGCTGAAATGAGACTATCGAAAATCATCGCCCAGACGGCGCTGTGGACAGGAGTTTGTTGCGGCCAGGGACTCGATCCCAAAGCGCTCCTGAATAAGCCGCCCGACACTTGGCCCACCTATAACGGCGATTACTCGGGCCGCCGTTTCAGCGCTCTGAAGCAATTGGACGGAAGTAACGTACACAACCTGGCCTTGGCCTGGGCGGCGCGCTTCACGGTTGCCGGCAGCGCTCTGCCGATCGTGATTAAATCGACGCCGCTGCTGGTCAACGGCGTTCTGTATTTCACAGCTCCGAATAACGTCTGGGCAGCCGACGTGCGTAACGGAAGGCAGCTCTGGCATTATCAATATCCGGCGAATACCGGCAGCACAATTGGTAATCGCGGTCTCGGCATGTACGAGAACTGGCTGTTTTTCGAATCGCCCGACAGCCACCTTGTGAGCCTGGATGCGACGACCGGAAAAGAACGGTGGCGGGTCGAAATCGCAGATCCGAAGCTCGATTACACTTCTACGGTTGCGCCTATCGTCGTAGGAAACCATGTGATTACAGGTATCGGCGGGGACCATCTCGATAATCCCGGCTTCATTGAATCCCACGATCCTGAAACAGGTGCAGTCGAGTGGAAGCGCTTTACCACGCCGCGCAAAGGAGAGCCGGGAATTGAGACTTGGCCCGACGAATATGCGGCCGCGCATGGGACTGGTCAAACCTGGATGCCGGGCACCTACGACCCGGAGCTGAATCTTTATTACATCGGAACCGGCAACCCGAATCCGGTAATGGCCGACAAGAGCCGCAAGGGAGACAACCTTTACACGTGTTCCATTCTGGCGCTGGATCCGGATACGGGAAAGATTGTCTGGTACTACCAGGTCTCGCCGCACGATGTACATGACTGGGACGCGGTGGAGACCCCGGTACTTGTCGATGGCACTGTCGATGGAAAACCGCGCAAACTGCTGCTGCAGGCCAGCCGCAACGGCTACTTCTTTGTCCTTGATCGAACCAATGGCGAGCACATTCTGACGAAACCGTTGATAGATACGCTGAACTGGGCGAAGGGTCTGAACAGCAAGGGGCAGCCGATTCCGTTGCCGGGAAAATTTCCAACGACCGACGGAGTTTTGGTTTCGCCCGCTGCCGGCGGAGCAACGAACTGGCCGGCCCCCAGCTTCAGCTTGGAAACCGGCCTGTTTTACGTGGGCACCAATAAGACGTACAGCGTTTACTACTTGACGGACACTGGCGACCGTCCCGAAGGTTGGGCCGGTTTGGACAGCGTGGTGAGCAGCGATGGCGGAGCATTACTTGCGCTCGATTATCGGACCGGTGATGTGGCCTGGCATCACAACTGGCCTACCAGTAGCGGTGTTGTTTCGATGCTCTCAACAGCCGGCAACTTGCTATTCACGAGCAATGGGAAAAACTTCATGGCTTTCGATGCCAAATCGGGCAAGATTCTATGGCACACGGTGCTGACTTCGAACCCGAGCAATGGTCCGATCACGTATCTCCTGGACGGGCGGCAATATGTGCTGGTCGCTGCGGCAGATACTTTGTTTGCGTTTCGGCTGAATGGCGATTAACCGGACCTCTTACGCTGTCCCGCGGCTTGATAGAAGCGCACTAGTGTATGGCCTGAAGGCATGGGTGAACAAAGCCGACGGTTTACGAGGTAAGGCATTACGTAAGTTCTTCATAATGCTCCTGACACCAAAGTACGCCAGCTGTACGTATTGTGTCGGTGCGCTGCCTCACGAACCCCATCAGCGATATTCTGAATCGCGAACTCCATATCAAGCACATTCTCGATCTCGCTGAGATTGCGCGGGACCTTGCACGGGTTTTTACGCGTTGTGAAAGCCTGTGCTCAACCGATGCTGCACAATCGGCACTGGTCCTATACTCGTTGCAATGCAAAAAGAGATGCGAAGTAACCTTGCGACCAGAGTAAGCACCCATTAAGTCAGTTCACTGTGGGTTCTCAGATCCAAGTCCGATCCGATATTGATAGGGTCTGCTTCGGGCTGGCCGCGGGAAAGCGGTGGATTGATGAGTTAGATAAGGTGGGTTTGCCGTGGCCGCTTCGCACGTCGTTTGGAATTCATTGTTCTGTTTGTCTCTTACAGTTGCTTGTCGAGGCGTTGTTTCGGCAGCCTCGAGCGCAGCCGACGGAGTTAACGGCCGGATTACGCTCGACGTAGTCGCAAACGATAAATCCGGGAAACCGGTAACAGGTCTGCAGCAACAGGACTTCACGATTTTCGACAACAAGCAACCGCGGGAGATTGTCTCGTTCCAGGCAACGAACGGTAGTGATTCCGGAGAGATTACCCTCGTTATCGATTCCGTCAATACTTCGTTTACACGCGTAGCTTACGAGCGCGACCAGATAAAAAGGTTTCTGCAGCGAGACGGCGGGAAGCTCGCCCATCCGGTATCGATCGCCTTCTTTTCCGATGCTGGCGTGAAGATGCGGGATGACGCTTCTCGTGACGGCAACGCTTTAGTGGAAGAACTGGACCAGAACAAAAACGCACTGCGCTCAATCCCCAGATCACAGGGATACTATGGAGCGGTTGACCGTTCGCAGTTGTCGCTTCGTGCGCTCAGTGAAATCGCCGGGTACCAAGCGAAAAGACCAGGCAGAAAGATGATGATCTGGGTCAGTCCGGGTTGGCCTCTCCTTTCCGGCCCCAACATGCAATTGAGCGCAAGGGATGAGCAGGGAATTTTCAACACGATTGTTGCCACATCAACTCAGCTACGACAATCTCGCGTTGTGCTCTATAGCGTTGACCCCTTGGGGACACGTGAAGGCTTATCCCGAGAGAATTACTATGAGGAGTTCCTAAAAGGCGTGCGCGCGAAGAATCAGGCACAAATCGGTGACCTGTCGCTGCAGGTTCTTGCTTATCAGAGTGGGGGTCGAGTCCTCGACGGAAGCAATGATCTGTCTGGTGAAATTGAAAGCTGCGTTCGAGACGCAAATGCCTCTTACGTTCTTTCTTTTGATTCCGTACCCGCCGACGGCCCTGACGAGTATCACGCAATCGAGGTCAAGATCAGGCAACGCGGGCTCAAGGCGCAGACACGATCCGGGTACTACGCTCAGCCCGCTCCACGCCACGCACCTTGACTCTTAGTGGGAATGCTGAAACTCTGTTTGCCCGTGTTTCCCGGACCGAATTGTCACCCATCTTCCGGGCCGCACATCCGAGATCCCTTACCGTCAAGGCTTGTCCGGCTTGACGAGCGAGGACGCTCCGTTTTGGTGTGGATCAGCTTCTGGCGATTGAGATGCCGTGGTCGCGGGCAAGTGTTCCCCTGCTGGCGCCTCGATGTAGTCGATCCAGCCGCTCATCATCTCTTCCTCGCTGGGCTCTCCCCAACGAACGGTCCTGCGAGGATCTGGATCTGAGTGATTGTTCGCACTGTTGTCGTAGTGGAACGTGAGTATCAATCGAGTGCCCCGTGGAACAAAGAGCGGGTCCTGCAGCCTGTACTTGAGCTGCCAGTTGAAATTGTAGTTCGGCACGAACAGCAGCGTTTCCGCCTTTTGCCCAGGCCGCTGAATCTCGAAGCGCGCATCTTTGCCCAGATAATGCATGTGCGGCGTTAGCGATAAGAGAAAAGAGTTGGAATCGAAGGTTGCGCACTGCTTTACCTCTTGAGCTGGGTTGCCCGGAGAAATCGCGAAGAAATCGTTATCCACATCGAGCCGGCGTATCGGGTGTCGGGGCGGCGTGGAAGCGAAGACCAGCCCCACGCTGGTGCGGTCTGTGAGGGGCTCTTTCGAGGCGGGATCGAAATGATAGTGAATCTGGAATCGTAGCTGAGCGCCGGCCGGGATCCACTTCGCCGTATCGTCCGGGTAAACGTCAGGCGGCATTCCGGGTAGATAGGAGGCCAGAGCGCCTTCGTCAGCAATACGCAGCCCGTCGAGCTCCGGTCCAGTATAAGCGCAGACGTCATTGACGACGGGTGAATCCGGTTTCATATGACGAAGCCCGTCACTTGTTTTAAATAGGTAGTCTGAAAACGACGGACCCGCCGGCTTCGCACCTGGTGCCGTTTTCGGCTTCTCCGGTAGAACTACGCTTACGTGAGCGTGATGCACCACTTGGCGATTTCCAGGCCGCAGTTCTACTGCCCGCACCCAATGGCCCTCTGTGAAATTGGTGGGTACTGTGAAGTAGACGTATTCGTCGGGCGAAGTTCCTTTCAGCATGTGGTCTTGCCCGATGTCGATAATCGCGTCGGGTTTACCGATACGCCAACCAGGGATGTAGGAAGGCACGGGCGGCAAGTCGCGGGGATCTCCTTCTTTTGCGCCCTCGTCCACCCACGCGATAATCGTGCGCCTTTCCGATTCGCTCAGACTCGGGTCATTCGAGAAGTGGCCGAATGCCGGATCGGCGAACCAGGGCGGCATTTTCTTGAGAAGAACGGCTTCGCGAATGGCTTTAGCCCAGGGCCTGGCTGATCTGTAATCGAGCAGGGACATGGGAGCGATGTCATTGGGGTGGTGACACCCAGTGCATTTCTGAAAGACAATGGGGGCAACGTCGTGGGAATAAGTGACCTCTGCAACGCCCTGAGATGCGAGAAACGATATCAGGAGAGCGGCTAGACAGAGTTCTCGATCCGGCATAATCTTGTTTTGCTTAACTGATTGGGGCAAGTTGGTTTCGAGATGACGGGCTTGTCAGTCTGGATGCCCGCTTCCTCGCACTACTCGACTCATGAGGGACGCCTTTCACTCTACCGCTATCGTATCCCGTTTTGACGTTCACGTAGCGCGCGGTAGTGCGCTAAATGTGTGTAGCTGGCGCTAGTTGGAGCTTGGACCGTTCTATTCCTCTTCGAAGTAATCTGTATCAATCCGTCTGACCATGTAGTTGGCAACGTCCGCAACACCTATTCCAAAGTCGATGCAGAAACCAGCGAGTTGCTGCCCATCGACAAGAATGATTTTCCGTTCAATGCGGGTTACGTAATCCTTCGCATCCGGGGAAAATTGTGAGGTGGTTATGAAAACACCTTTACGAGCGCGATGACCCTCCAGGCTTCCAGCAAAACCTTGTACGTCTGGTCTTCCGACCGTTGCTTTCCAGCGCTTCGCTTGTATATAGATCGCGTCAAGACCTAGACGATCTTCCTTAATGATTCCGTCAACGCCCTCGTCACCTGTGCGTCCGATTGCTTGCCCGGCATCTCGTCTCGAACCGCCGTATCCCATAGCGACTAAAAGATCCACAACAAGCTCTTCGAAGAACGCGGGAGAACACTTTGATATTTTGTCGAGAAGTTCCTGTGCCAGCTCGCGGCGCAAAATTTGATAGCTAGTTTCCAATATCTCCTGCGGGGTATGCTGCGGGACATCTTTTCCTAATGGCACGGGCTCTTCTATTGAATCTGATACCGAACGGGCCAGGCGGGTAGCCCCGCGAAATTCAAGAAATTCCGGATACTGTTCTAAGAATCGAACATAAGCTCGGGTGGGTTCGAGTTTAAGACCGATACGCCTCGGTCGGTAATCTTAAATCTTCCACGGCCAGCGGCCTCCAGAATGCCAGCCTTGAGCAAGTAGAACCGCGACCATCCGACGCGGTTGTAAAGCTTCCTCTGGCTACCACTGGGAAGGAGTTCCTTACGGTCTTGTTCGCTCAAAGCAAAGTGCTCGGCAATAGCATCCGCTGCCTCCGACAACGAATGCTCCTTCCCATCACCGGCAAACCGAATATCGGGATCCCCAACGATACATCGCGCTTTTATTTGACGATCTGCACCTGGAGAGAGGTGACATGGTCCAGGTACGGAAAGCGGCCAGTCGGCTGCTGGCAGGCTCGTTGAATAGTACAGATGCGGCCGCTGTACTTTCTACTTCAGGAAGGATCAACACCGGCTTCACTCGGATCAGCCTGGCGCATTTGAACTGAAAGCCAAGGTAACGATACTGCGAAGTCACGGCAGTGATGAACGTACGTCACACCCGAGCGGACGATCACTACACGATTGCGAATCTTCTACCGGAGCTCTACACGATGACTACGGAGGCTACCGGATTCAAGAAATTTGAGAGCACACATAACAAGCTGCAGGCGAACTCTACCGTCGCGCTGGACGGTAATCTTGCGGTCGGCGCCACCACCGAAACGGTGGAAGTGACCAGTACGGCTGAAGTCTTGCAAACCGAGTCGGGCGCGGTACAGAGCGAAGTCACCGGCCGCAGATTCTAAAAGGATTTGAACGGGTGTGGCACGAAGCGGCCAATGCTGCTTGGTATCCGCAGAAATGCCGATTGGAGAAAACAGGGCTTGACCGGCGGGCCACCATTCTCGATCAATGGAGCCCGTTCGTGGGACACCGTGGTTTCGCCAGATGGGCGCTCCCTGGTCAGCGCACGTTGATCTTCATCTCGCCGGGTTTCATCGCGCTCACTCCCGAAGCGATGCAAGCTAAGTCTCGAGTAATCGATATTGCGGCGCAAGCCAACGTGACAGTGAGCGCCTTAGACGCTCGCGGTTTATATACGGAGATGGAGGACGAAAACAAGCGCCTCGAGTCACGCGAGCTCGATCTATTTCTCCGGCAATCCCGGATCGCGCACGGCGACGTCATGGCGCAACTGGCTGCCGGCACGGGTGGAACTTACTTCCACAACAGCAACGACTTTGAGGGTGGAGGGTGGCCTTAAGAGCCTCACCACTGCTCCCGAATATCTTTACTTATTGCAGTTTTCCCCGGACAACGTGAAACCGGACGGAACCTTTCACCCGCTGAAAGTAAAGGTAAACGCAAAAGGCGTGACGATCCGTTTCCGCCGCGGCTACTTCGCCGATAAAGGCACCCAAAGCAACCCTAGCCAGCTAGGTATTCCGCATTAATGATGCATCAGCTTTTCTGTTCGCCAAATCATTTCGAACCCGCGAGGTACCTCCTTCGCATTCTGTAGAAAGAAGGTTGCTGTGCCGGGAATCTTGTTGGTCAACAGCGTTTCCGTGCTGCCGGAATAAATCGGCCCGGCTGCCGAGTCGATGGTTCGCTGGGATGAAAGCTGAATCTGGTCGCGGACTCCGGCTTGCTGCTGCAATCCAGTGATCTCCGCGAGAAAGGAGTAAGAGTTACCCTGCCACTCCAATTCGTCGAACTCGAGCGCCACCATATACGCTTCCGGCGGATCATCCACTTTTTCGAATTCGCGCACATGTCCTCTGACTATGGAACCCCGGGGGACGGTAACGTCTGGCGAGATTTTCAGATCGCTTTCCAGCCGGGCGTCGATCGCGTCTCCGACCTTCGCATTAGCCGCCCTGATTGGGGTTCGCAGCCGAATCGTAAATGCCAACCCGGCAGGAAGCATGCCGCGATGAGACTCATAACGGCTCACTGCCTTCGCCAGATTCTCCGAAGAGCTCGCGATTCGTGACTCAGCTTCGAACACACGGCAATGTGAGAAGGCGGCATCGTCCTGATAAACAGTGTCGTCCATTTGCACCGCCGTGACCCGCGCCTCCCACGGAATCAGAGTCCTCTTTTCGTTGAGATTTAGAAGTTGGTAGCCGATTGTAGTAGTCAACGCCTTCAGGCGGATTTCTGGCGAAATCATCTCCGCTCTCACGCTTAATCGCAAAAGCGTGAAGTCATTCCTGTCCACCCAAAACTCACCCGCCTGAGCTGCCCGCCCCTGTACTCCCTCCCAGTTAATGACCCACGGCCGTTGCATGCCGGTGATCGAATAACTGAAATGCAAAGCCTGTTTTCCATCGATGGTTTCTTCCCCGGCAGGCTTCATGATGCTTTGCTCGGAAACAAATGCATTCGTAGCGAACGCATGAAAGAGGCCCGTGGAAATCAAGCCGTGCCCCACCAGATCAGGTAGGTCCTGGGCCGAGAACGCCGGCTCTCCGGGCCATGAATAAATCTCCTGATCCCCGATCTCTCCGACATCTACCTGCACGACATCGCTGTGTTTGGCTTTGTGTTGACCGCGCTTGGTCGTGCTGCGCGAGATTGTCTCTAGGCAAGTATAGAGCGGCACACCCTTGAGCAGGTCTCGATTCGTGTAGCGCGCACGGGCCGTCTGGAGGACGCTCAGCGGCAGATCATCCCCGGGCACGAAGCCGCAAGAGCAGGCCAGAAGCACAACCGATCCGATCGCCCGCGCCCAGCCCAGCTCCAAAATATCCTCTCGACGGGATTTTCTCACGCTATTCCCATCGGGCCGAAATTACCCTCTGGCGGGCCTTTTTTAAGGGCGGTAAAAACTCCCCGGATGAAGCAGGCGTAACTGAGCTATCCCGTCTTGACATGCGTCCCGCCGTACTCTGCAGTTTGCTATTGTTTTGTTGAACTTCTGCCATGCTCAGCAGAATCAGAACAGAGGCTATTACCTTCCCGGCCATTTACCGCGACAGCATCGTTTTTACCGCTGAAGGCGATCTCTGGCAAGTGAGCGCGGGCGGTCTCGCCACGCGTCTCACCAGCAGTCCGGGCCAGGCGATCGCGGCCAGTGCTTCTGATTGAATGATGTGACAGCCGAGCGGTGTTT
This sequence comes from Terriglobia bacterium, assembly GCA_963799755.1. Taxonomy (GTDB): domain Bacteria; phylum Acidobacteriota; class Terriglobia; order Bryobacterales; family Bryobacteraceae; genus Bog-105. The sequence continues at coordinate 53,449 of CAWCYQ010000010.1, forward strand.
TGCGCAGCGTCGATAGAGGAGCAATATGTGTGATCAGGACCATTTCGAGAAAGACCGGCAAGAATACGAGAGTCTCGGCAAAGTAACGCGGAAACAGTTCGGTATCATGTTGGGAGCAGGCATGGCGATGATGTTGCCGCAGGTTGCGAACGCGGTTACAATCACCGAGTCGGATGTGAATGTCACAACGCCGGACGGCATTGCAGACTGCTACTTCGCGCATCCCGCAAGCGGCACAGCTCCAGGCGTTGTCATGTGGCCGGACATCTACGGGCTGCGGCCCGCATTTCGACAAATGGGCAAACGGCTTGCCCAATCTGGCTATTCGGTGCTCGTGGTCAACCCGTTCTATCGCACGAAGAAATCCCCGACTGCGGATGCCGGTGTCGCAACGCCGATTGAGCAGGTAAGGCCGCTTGCCCAAACTCTCAACGAGTCGACGCATACGACAGATGCGAAGGCGTTCATCGCGTGGCTGGACGGACAGCCATCAGTTGCAAAGAATCGAAAAATGGGCACGCAGGGTTACTGCATGGGTGGCCCCATCGCGTTTCGTACAGCAGCCGCCGTGCCCGGCCGCGTCGGAGCAGTCGCATCCTTCCATGGCGGCGGACTCGTGACAGATAAGCCGGACAGTCCGCATCTTCAGGCGGCGACAAGTAAGGCGCAGTTCCTCATTGCGATCGCAGCCAATGACGATGCGCGATCGCCCAATGATAAGACCGTTCTGAAAGAGACATTCGCCAAAGCAAACCTGGCCGCAGAAATCGAGGTGTATGCTGATGCCGCACACGGCTGGTGCCCTCCGGATTCGCGAGTCTACAACGAGCCACAGGCCGAGAAAGCATGGAGCCGCTTGCTCGTGCTATACGGAAAAGCTTTGGCCTAACCGATAATCGGGCGGTTAAGCCGTAACCTTCGCGAACTCTTCGTTGTGTTTACCGTTGACCGGAGCCTCTAACGGAGGCAGCCCCATCTGACTTCGGCCGAGCGATGTGAGATCCGCCTCTGTGGCGCGCCCGCGAAAATCAACTTCGAAATTATCGGCCGCGAAATCGGGTGGCGTTTCGCCCGACAGGAACGCTGGAGCCTGCTTGGCGAGATAGGCGCTGTTCTTCTCGCAACCAACAGTCGCGGCGATGTACATAACATTGCTATAACCATTGCCCTTATGCTGGTTCTCAACGGCATGCACCACGTCCGAGTGCCAGAACACAGTGTCACCAGGTTGCATCAGCGGAATGGATGTCAGCCCTTCGAGTAAGAGAGCGTGCCATTCCGGCTCAACCGAGAGAGCCCGCCCGGGTTTGGCGCCGCACAACTCTGTTTCGGGAACATCGTCCTGCAGGGCCCGTAGCAGCACGTAGACCATGCTGTTCGCAATTGGAATCAATTGCAGCGTGCCGTCTCCCTGACCTTGCCGGGTCAGTGCAGTCCAGCCTTGGAACGTTCGAAACATGGAACAAACGGCGGGCGAGGGAAACTCCTGCACATCCGGCCGCCAGGCAGCGTCAAACGCATTGTACTTGCGCCAGTCGCCTGAGAAGACGTGCCGGTACACGTTTCGGAAATTCGGCTCAAGCCATCGCTCAACCGAGCCTCCGTCCACATGAGGCGAAAGCCCGAGTGAACTGGATCCTGGTGGCCGCCTGCGAATACGGTCCGCGTAAGCCGGTGTTTGATCGGGATCGAAGTGACGGCGGCCCTCGCTCTCAGCCAGCCACAACCTGTTGAGAAAAGTCCGGACCCGAGTGAGAGACTCCGATTGCCTTGCCTGAACTTGGGGACGTGACCAATAGATGCCATAGATCTGGGGTTTAGCCGCTGCTAATGTGCCGAAATATTTGTCCTCCGCAGCGTTCGCGAGTTTCTCATCGAGGCCGTTTTCTTCGACATACCTCCCGATTTCGTCATCCCACGCCCGAGCTTGTTCGTCCGCGAAGGTCTGGCGAATGACGCACGCGCCTCGATCTTTAATCTTCGAGATCATCTCTGCCGGAACTGAGCCCTCGGCGATCTCCGAGTATTGAAGAATGGGAATGACGGTTTCGCCTGCCTCGCGCTCCTTCACGATCTGGGCAACCTTGCGGCGCATCTCGCTCTCGATTTCCTGAAACACGGGTCTGTAGGCGGTAAGTTCCCGCCGTAGCTTTTTCTTCGCATCCCGAATGGCTTCGGACAGATTCTCAACCTGGAACGACACAGTCCTTGTACTCCTTTGGATGATTTCGATTCATACTTGCCGAATGTGCGGAGCTTGCTATGCACCGCATGAATCGATATTAGGCGCTCTGAAGAGGTCGAACTACGCCGGAAAAGCCAAGTAATGATATTATTCGGACAATTCGACGCCAGCTCGTGTCCGAAGTCTGGGAGCAGGTAGCGAGGATGAGACCTCAATTCGAACACGTCACAATTCCCAACGGCTGCTCCATCCGTGTTTTCAATCGGCAGATCCCGGAAATTCCATTTGAATGGCATCACCATCCGGAATGCGAGTTGACGCTGACGCTGAACAGCCGCGGATTGCGCTTCATCGCAGATCATATCGGTGCATACGATTCCCATGACTTGGTCCTCGTGCCGTCGGAGATGCCACACACCTGGGCATCTACCAAGGCCATCGATCAGTCCAGTCCGCATGTTGCCATCGTTGTCTGGTTTACCGAGGCTTGGGCTTTGCAGCTTGCAGATCTGTGCCCGGAGTATTCTTCCCTTCGCAAGCTACTAAAACGATCCGCTGGCGCTCTGAGCTTTCCGTCATCCGCGGGAGAGAGGATGGAATCTCGCATACCGGCGCTACTTTCGGATTCGGCACGCGAGCGCCTTCGAACTGCGCTGGAGTTGCTGGCTGAGTTGGCTGATATGGACGCGGTTCCGCTCGCAACGCCACAGAAGGCAGCCCCGATCACAGCCGACGAGTCCGCTCAACTAAACCGTATCTTAGATTTGTTGCATAAGCGATTTGCAGAGCCGATTCGGGTGCAGGATCTGTGCGCTGTGGGAAACATGTCGGAGCGATCGCTTCACCGGCTGTTTGTGCGCCATCTGGGTGAGAACTTGACCGGCTACTTGGGCCGCATGCGAATCGGACGGGCTTGCATGTGGCTGGTGGAGACAGACCGGCCAATCAGCATGATCGCCGCTGACGCAGGCTTTTCCAATTTGTCCAACTTCAATCGCCGATTCCGAACTGCGAGACATATGTCGCCGAAGGAGTTCCGGCGCTATTACGTAAAGCACGGCCGCATGCCCGACTTGAACGAATTTGACCTTACGAAGCGCTCTCCCTCTTTGGAGAAAACGAAGCGACGGAACGGCAGACCTGCATTCATCACGGTCTGACGGCAGGAACACAGCGATTCGGGAGCATTCACAATGAATTTAGATCGCCACCGTCAAGGATAGATCAACGCTGATTGCATAACAACGGGTGCTTTTAGAGTTGTAGGTGGCAACGAAGGAAGGCTCGGGAGAAAGGAGCCGAATGATGTTGCTGATTGGTTGTGACTATCACCCGAGCGTGCAGCAAATCGCAATGCTGGATACGGAAACGGGAGATTACAGCGAACACAGGTTAAAGCTAAAGCACAGTGATGGAGAAGCGGAGAAGTTCTACCGCGATCTGAAGTTACATACACCAAAAATCAGGGTGGGCCTCGAAGCGACTGGACACAGACGATGGTTTGAACGATTGTTGATGGAGCTCGATTGTGAGCTGTGGGTCGGAGATGCTGCCCGGATTGCAACTATGCGTGTCCGCAAGCAGAAAACGGATCGACAAGACGCGCAGCTATTGCTGAAGCTGATGATCGAGGATCGCTTCCCCCGAATATGGATATCCAGCGTGGAAGGTCGCGATCTACAGCAGCTCCTGTGGCATCGTCATCGAACGGTTCAGATGCGAACGCGCATCTTGAATCAATTGCAATCGATAGCGATGAACGAAGGAATACAGCGAAGAGGCGGACTTCGGAGCGTGCAAGGCCGCAAGCGATTGGAACAGATCCCACTCGGGCCTTGGGGCGCGCGACGACGAGATGATCTGCTTGTTCTGCTAGATCAAATGAACGAGCGCGTGAACGAACTCACGGCAGTGGTGCAGCAGGAGGCGGAGAAGCGGCCGGAAGCTCAACTCCTCATGACTCACCCGGGCGTTGGGCCCGTGACGGCGCTGGCATTTGTGCTCATCATTGGATACCCGGAGCGCTTTCAATGTGGAAAGCAAATCGGGAGTTATGTCGGGCTCATCCCAACTGAATCCTCCAGCGGCATTCATCAACGGTTGGGGCACATCAGCAAACAGGGCAATGTTCTTCTACGTCTTCTGCTAGTAGAAGCAGCACAAGCTGCGGCGCGCTTTGATCCCGAATGGCACAAAAAGTTTTCGCACCTGGCGATGCGTCGTGAGCGACAGATCGCCAAAGTAGCGATCGCGCGCAAACTCGCTGTCAGTCTGTATTGGATGTGGCGCCGGCAACGCAGTTCTCAGATGGCGTCCAAAGTCGGTTCGTACGCGGGATAGTTCGTGACGGCCTATGGTGTGCAGTTAATCACCGCAACACTGATTGAGCATCCCGCTCCCTGTATGGGAGTTCGAAAAAGTAATCATGGTCGATGTTTGACCGGAGAGATGGTTCGGTCGGACTGAGTTCCACCCGAAAAGATTAGTCGACGAGCCTTCGAAGTCGTATGGCAGGTTGTTTACAGTTCTTGAACGGTGTCGAGTGTGTACTCCCCAGGAAGTGCACACAGGAGAAGCCTGTGCCAAAAAATGCTTGACAAGGCGGTTATTGCGCCAGGATCAAATAACTCCGCTCTGTTGCTACTGCTGCGATCCGAGTAAGCCAAAGTGCGGACCGCCAACCGGGCAAACCGGTATACACTTGGGAGTGCGATTGTTCTAATGCCCTGAAACGAAAACGCTGATGAAACTTCTTCTCGCCGCTTTGTTCGCATTCTCGACGATTCAAGCAGCTGACTCATTCGACACAATGCAGGGAACTTGGCAGCTCGACGCGCGCAAAAGCGATTGGTCCCACAAGCCGGGCGGAGCGCCCCACGAAGCAAGTTTGGTCGTCACTGCAAACGGCTGGACGTACACATCCATTGACGCCTCGGGCAAGACCACCCAGGTTCTGTTTGATAAGAAAAGCGGCGCCGCTGCCTCCGGGAGCTACAAACTCGTCATCAAATATGAGCCGACAGGGAATCCAGATGTCTCCGACGCGCATGTGATTGCTCAGGACTCGGGCCAGGAGATCGAGCGGCTTGTAACCGTCATTGAGCCAGGTGGCGATGCGCTTCTAATTTACGGCTCTGGTGTCACGCCGGAGGGGAAGCAATGGTGGGATTGTAGCTACCTCAAGAGAGCACGTTAGGTCAGCGCGTAGTCCTCTTGGAAGGGATTGCGTCCGGTAGTCGGCAACACATAAACAATCGTGATTGCGCGGGTTCATCGCGTGTAGTCGTTAGCCTTCTTCGGGAGTGACTCGGCGAGAAAAGTTAAGACAAAAGGGAGAGGTTGATGCCGAGTCACTTTCGAAAAGGAGACTAGAAGGAAGCCGCTGGCGGGGCGGGACGCGTATGGAGGTTCAAACGTCTTTTGGTACTGGTCCAGACCGAAACAGGCTTCTGTGTACGCCGAAGTGCAGGTTGAGAAGGTCCGAATGAGCCAAGAATCATTAGTTCGAGAAAACGTGAACTACCGGTTGAGCGGTGCAAGCAGGTGAATCCATGGCCCGAGACACACGACTGCGAACGCGCCAGAAGGCACGGGATCGAGCGAGTTGTGACCGACTTTTTTAGGAAGTATCGAGTCGCTTGCATAATGAGTAGAGTTCGCGGGCAGTAAGTCTGCCGCTGATCTGCATCAAGTTGCCGCAGCGAGGACATTGCCACTTCGCCTCGCAAGAAGCGGCCACGAGCGCTTCCTGCGATTGTGGCTCGGAAGCAAGTAATTGGTGGATCCGAGCAATGCTCTCTGAACGGTGCCGGTTGGCAAGGAATCCAAACTGGCGAATGCGCACGAAGTCGTGTGGAAGAACATGTTGCACGTAGCGCCGCAGGAACTCCGATGCCGAGAGTGTCATGAGGCGCTGCTTGTTCCCGCGTGCATAGTCCTTCCAACGGAAAGTGACTTGTTCGCCATCAAAAGAGACCAGCCGGTGATTGCTGATGGCAACGCGATGGGTATAGCGGCCCAGATAGCGAAGCACAGGTACGGGACCCGCCATCGCCTGTTTGACGTAGACGACCCAGTTTTTCCGGCTCAGAGATTGGAGAAGAGCGCGGAATGCTTTGGGATCTTTCAACGGCCCGGTCGCACCGCCAAGACTGAGCTTGTTTCTGCGATACGCCCGCTTCAATCCATCGAGAAACTTGCCTCGAAAGACCTTCTTCAGAACACCGAGCGGAAGAAAGAAGCGATACCGCGGCTGTATCCAATGGCCGTGATCTGGTGAAAGGCCGCCGACCGGCACGAGACAGTGGAGATGCGGATGGAGAAGCAGGTTCTGTCCCCAAGTGTGCAAGATCGCGAGGAACCCGATCTCTGCACCGAGATGCCGCGGATCGGCTGCGATCTCCAGCAGCGTTTCTGCCACGGAACGGAACAGCAAGTTATAGAGCAGGGCAGGATTGCGCTGACAAAGCCGGTTCAACTCGTGAGGCAGTGTGAACACCACATGAAAGTAGGAGAGTCCCAGCAGCTCTTGTTCCCGGCAGGCGAGCCATCGCTGGCGTGCTTGCGCCTGGCACTTTGGGCAGTGCCGATTGCGGCAGGAGTATGCGATGGCGGTGACAAACGCCACAACGCTAAATGAAAATGGTTTTCACCGGATGGAGATAGAGGCCGATTAACTCTGGTGCATGAAAGCCCGCGCAGGAGTATGGCTGAGGGCACGTTAAGGAACAACACACTGTTGCCACCTGAGGTGAGCACGCGAAGGAGATTCTGGGTTTTACCTGTGTCCTGCCCCGTCCGGAAAGAGGAGGCAACATGGAAGTGGTTCACAAGCGATGCTGTGGACTCGATGTTCATAAAAACAGCATCACAGCCTGCGTCATTATCGGGGAACCGGACAGAAAACGAATCAAGCAGGCTCGCTCCTTTGGAGCGATGACGCACGATTTGCTGGCTCTAGTGGATTGGCTCCAAGGGTTGGGAGTGACTCATGTAGCAATGGAAGCCACGGGCGTGTATTGGAAGCCAGTTTGGAATGTACTCGAAGGACAGTTCGCTGAGATTCTTTTGGTGAACGCTCAGCATGTGAAGGCGGTGCCCGGCCGCAAAACCGACCAGAAGGATGCGGAATGGCTGGCGGACCTGCTCCAACACGGATTGTTGCGGGGAAGTTTTATACCACCGGCGCCCATCCGGGAACTCCGCGACTTAACGCGGACGCGTGTCAACTTGGTCGAAGAAGTCAATCGTATTACGAATCGCATCCAGAAGGTTTTGGAGGACGCGAACGTGAAGCTTTCCTCCGTTGCCAGCGACACTGTTGGGGCGAGTGGGCTAGCGATTCTAGCAGCCATCATTGCGGGGCATGCCGAGGAGCTTGCGAACATGGCACGCGGCAAGCTTCGCAAGAAGATTCCTGAGCTTGTTATGGCGTTGCAGGGAAGGGTCACCAACCACCATCGCTTCATGCTTCAGCATCTATCGATCCACTTACGCTTCTTACAGTCTCAAATCGGCCAATTAGAAGCTGAGATCAATCGGAAGTTGAAAGAAGAGTCAGAGCAGGTGGATCGACTATGCACGATTCCCGGGGTGGACAGGATCACGGCTTCCGCTTTGATTGCAGAAATTGGACTGGATATGGACCGCTTTCCTTCCGAGCGACATCTTGCTTCCTGGGCTGGTCTATGCCCTGGCAATTCCGAGAGCGCAGGTAAGCGACTAAGTGGCGCCACTCGCAAGGGGAGTCCGAGTTTGTGCCGATCGTTGTGTCAAGTGGCGTGGGTTGTTTCTCGAAGTAAACACACTTACTTGGCGCCAGTCCACGGACTTCAAAACCGTGTTCTTCGGCGATTTCTTTCACGATTTCAAGAGCTGTCGTTTTTCCGGTTCCAGCGCCGCCCTGCAATCCGACAATCTGATCCTGAGTAGTGAGAAGCCCTCTCAGAACGGCCTGGCGTCGCTCGTTGCCGTTTAGAATTTCATAGCGTCCGAGGTCCGGGTCCTCGGCGATTGCCATCACGCTGTTTTGCCCTTGCATGACCCGCGAAAGAACATTGCGCTCCATCCGAATCATTGCCGGCGTGGTGTAGCGATGGCCTGGCGCGTGGGGCCTCACATGGTCGACGCTGATCAGTTCCTGGGAGCCCTGCTGGCGTTGCAATTCCTGCTCGACATCGTTCAGGAGAATATGTCCCTGGCCGTATCGCAGTGCTTGAGTGATGATGCGATGCTCCTCAATGACAGCCGTTCGCTCGTTCAGCTTCCGGACGGCGGAACGGACAGCCTCACCTGTCAGTTGCAGGCGTTGTTCGTCTGCGAGCTGCTGCGGAGCGATCCTATGGGAGGCTTGTTCGACGACTTGGGCGGGTTGGTTTCCCCAGAGTTCGGCGTGCGCTTTGTGCAGCTTGCGCAGTTCTTCCGCACTGATAGCGAGCTTGTCTTCCCTGTTCTGGTGGTTGATGATGTCCTCGGCTCGTCGCCCTCCTAGACCGAGTTCCTCTAATCGTTGTTTGAGCTGGGAATGCCGAAGACTTTCGGCGGCCAGATATTCGGGCGTGTAACCAGCGATATCGTTAGCGTGATTGGTACCTCGGGTCACCTCATATCCGAGGGCGCGAAGGTTGTACCCTAACTGCGATTGATAGATCGCGGTGGCCATCGCCTGGGCGCGAAAGAATTCATACGGCTGAAGGGATCGGTGATTCCCTTCGGCGTCGGTCGTCATGTTGAAAACTATGGCGTGTGTATGGAGGTGCGGGGCCGGGTACCGTCTACTGGGCGTGCGGTGTCGTGTTCGAAGGTTGCTGTCGCCCAGCGTCCGGTAGTCTGCGGCGGTGCGTTGCCTCCCGTCCGAGCCTGTGTGTACCGCTCCAGGTAATCGAGAGTCTTGGTGACTGCCTCGCGATGAGCCTCGCGGACGCGCTGGTCTTCCCCGACAAGCGCAGTGAGGGAAACGATCTTTGGCGCGTTGAACGTGACATCCCATGCCGCTCGGTGCGCGACTTCCTTTCCTTCTCGTGTGAGATGGGTATCTCGATGACGAATGAGTTGGTTTCCGGATCTGGGGTCCTCGCCATCAGCAAGACGATCGAATGCCTGCGCATTGACGGCCCCAGTCAAACCGAAGTCGGCCGCAAGCTGGCCGTGCCATTGGCCTTGCAGCGTTCCAGATTGCGAGAAATAGGAATTGGATGCGGCAGAGTATTCGCTCTTGTAATAATCCTTGACCTTGGCGGGTACAAGGGGTTTTGATGGATCGACCATGGCTATGCAGAAGGATCGGCTTTCTTATGAACTAGAACTGACGAGGTTTGCTGGCTCTCGTAGGGCATGGCAGGAGCCAGTATCACCCACTGATCGGGTTGGAGTGACGCCGGGAGCAATCAGTCGTAGCGAGATGCGGTGCCCGCGACAGTGTGGGCATCGTCTTCTGTTTCCTCGGTGCGATCAGCGCACGTTTGTGCGTTGGTCTGCGGTCCCGACGGCGCGGGCCGTGCGCATTCCTTCCGTATAGGGGTCGAGGAAGTAAGGCGTTTTTGTGCGGGTCTCGTACACGGTCAGATATTCCTGGTCCAGATCATCTGAGCGAGTGCTTCCGATGGAGGGAGCGAAAATCATGGCCATGCGCGCGTTATGGTCGTCTCGCAACCAGCTCAAACGCACATTAAAGTTGGAGGCGGCGTCTCCGCTTGAGTTGCCAGGCAACATCGCGTAGTAAGCCGATAGGCTGCCTTGCGTTTCTTCAGTAGCGGGCGCTTGTATGTCAACAAGCGCCTTACTGACATGGGGCATCGCCTCAAGTACTTCTTGCTGATCGCCCGAGTGAACTAAGCCGAAGAAGGAGTACTCCCCGAAGTCATGGCCTTCGTTATCGATGGAGTTCAGAACGTCAGCGAGCTTGTCAGAACCTTTGTCGGCCGCCTTGGCCCGAACGGATTTCTCGAGGTTTTGCGGGCTCCTCATATTGGCAGCAACTGCGAGCAACCGATGTCGGAAGATGCCGGCGAACCCTTCGAGCTGCCCTACTCGTTTCTGGACCTCGTTGCGTGAGCGCGGAATCCATTGAGAACAGAGAATCATGTTCGCGTCGATACTCTGCAGAGCTGCAAAGGGATTAGGCCGTGATCCGCCGGGGCTATCCAGCAGGCTAAAGAACTGCGCGTATTGTTTGCCGATGCGTAGGTGTTCGTCGGTCCATTGGACGGAAGAACGAACGAGTTGCGTATCCACGCGCTCCCGAGATGCAAGTTTTGTCGCAAGAGACCAGCTGTTCAAGGTTGAGAAGGTAGGCCCAGAAGGAGACTACGTCGTTCTCCCGTAGCAGCCGCAAGCCGAGGAGATCTTCCAATTGGACGGTCAGCGCCTCTGCCGTTCGCTCAACTTGCGCGATATAACGGCCCGTTTGCCGCTGGAACTGTTGAGGTGCAAGTGACTTTGAGCCGAATGAATTCTTCTTCGGGGGCTCGACAGTAACAACCCAAAATAGTTCGATGCGGCGAAAGTTGGCTGTTTCTTCGAGATAGGCGAGGCGATCGGCTACAGCAGTCTCGACGCGCGGGTTCGAGTAGTGCTCCTGGCGCGGTATGTCGAAGCCTTTTCGAATTCGCATGTATTGATACAACCGGCCATTCTCGGGCAAGCCTTCAAAGCGCCGTGAACCCGGCGGATAGCATCCTCGACAACTTCATCCGTGAGCCCTTCATCATCAATGCCGTTCAGTGCGAACATGCAGCCATATCCGCCGTTCTTGAGAGCGAACACGCTATCGGTCACAAACCGCCGAAGCGGTACGATGCTGCAGGTAGGTTTGGCTTGTTGGAACCACTTGGGATTTGGCATGAAATGCTGTCCTTACTGTTTGCCTGGATCGTAGAAAGACCCTTGCCTGAAGCTGAGTAGCCATAGCCGAAACATCTTCGGCTCTTTGCGGGCCAGCAAATTGCCTGCGACCAGCAGAGACGGAAGCAACAAGCACGCGAGGATCTTGGAAGCGGAAAGGAAGACTGGTACGGATACAAACAGGCAAGCGCCCAGTAGTCGATAGTCGACACCGAACTTCATAACGCGCTTATTCAAAGCCGAGTTGATCTCGATCAGCTTTCCTCTTCGCTTCTCCCTGGCCGTGTCCGTGCTAGACCGCTTGCCCAGTAAGGGAAGAAATCCACTAGGGTCCAAGGCCAATCACCAGCCCGCCGAAGAGCACACCGGCGATGCCGGTGATACCCCGCATGACGTTTCCACCAGCGAAACTAAAGACGCTGAAGACGAGCGAGATTAGAACAATGATGGCCCCGATGAGCAGACACGCTGTTTCAACGGTCTGCATCACGCTGGTAACGCCGCTCATATCGATACTCGGGGCTGCATGTGCCAGACTCGAAGCGGTCAATATTCGCGGGATGGGCGCAAGGGTCTTAACAATCCGTGCGCCGCCGCTCATGATCGGTTCTCCTTTCCGCGCACCCGATATGCGCTTGTTATCTGTTATGGGTTTGGGCGCCTGTTTTTCGTCCATGAGTAAAGAAGTGAATCGTCCAGAAAGCAATGTGCAGGACCTCCCTAGCTGTCAATCAACCCTGCGAGGCCGGTTGACAGTTCGAGATTACGTCCATCAGCTTTTTAATGCAATACCTCGTATGCAAAGCTCAAGCATTGGCGTGTGTCCAGCTTCCTTCATGGCCTCGACGATCTGTGGCTTCGTGATGCGCCCGAAGAAATTCTCCTCCGTGGGCCTAAACCATTGCGCCATATCCATTCCGAGCCTCTGAGCAAGTCGGTTTGCGTGTTCTATGCGCATATTCCGGGCCGAATCGCCCTTCGCCTGTATTCCATTCACGCTCGCACCCACGCAATAGGCGAGTAACCGAAGTAGTGTGTCTTGATCCTGACTGAGACACCACTGCCACAGATCGTCACCTCGCGGCAAACTCCAACAAGCCGAGCGCTCCTGCAACAGTGCGCTATGCGCTTTGCTGCCTTCGATGGAACCAAGATGCGGTTGTGTGGTCGAAAGTTGAACACAGGTCTTGAACGTATGGGCGTGAAGCTCGAAAGAAAACTGATTGAGAACCATGGCATGAACTGTCGCGGCTAACGCGACAACAGGTTGATGTGAGAGCTCGACGGCGATGGCAGCCGTTTTGTGCTTCGTCAGGTCTTCGACCAACGCTGCGGAGTAATCGTTTTGCTCGCCTTCATTCGTATCCGTTTGATCGCCGCGCCTAATGCTGGCAGCGGTCACATCTGGGGCCTTGGCCAAGGTTGTCCCATCTTCTCGGCGTAACAGACCGTACGTATACTGGGGTTCGCCATTCCAACCCAACGTGACGGTCGCGCCAGAGCTGGTTTTCATTTCTGCCGAGTAGATACGTTTTTGTTTTTCTTCGATGTCGTGGATTTGATTTTCAAGGGCTCCGATGCGTTCATATCGTTCGTCCTCTTGGCCGT
>CAWCYQ010000011.1:0-263520 GCA_963799755.1 Terriglobia bacterium
GCCAGCGTCCTCCGGCTTAGCTATGTGTGAATCCATGGTCATCTTTCCTTACACGAGATATCTGCCTCGCGCACTGGGCTTTAGACGCGCTACTGACATCTCTTAGTCTCTGCCGGGGCTGGCCCATCAACATACTGGAAGTCCGCACACATTATCACGCGTGCCCGGTTTGATCTCTTGCTCACCTGCTCCGGCCGAGCGTCTCGCGGTTTGAGCAACCGGAATTGAGACGCACTTTTGAGACGTAGTAAAGAGTACCTTCTCAAAGGAAGATAATCGTTTTTCAGGTGCCCTCGCTCGTGACTCACAAAACCCTCGCCCGAATCGTCCCGCTACTGCTCTCGTTCGGCACATTCGTCGTCCAAGCCGAAGTTCGGCTTCCCAGAGTTCTCAGCAGCCATATGGTCCTGCAGCGCGACCGGCCGATACACCTTTGGGGCTGGTCCGACCCCGGTGAAAAAACCCAGGTGGCGCTTGCTGGTCTCGCGCAAACTACCACCGGCAACACCCTGGGACAGTGGAGCGTGTATCTTCCTCCTCAACCGGCCGGTGGCCCTTTTCAGATCACTGTCTCGGGTAGCAACAAAATCGTACTGGCCGACGTGCTGATCGGCGACGTTTGGTTTGCCTCAGGCCAGTCGAACATGGAGATTCCCCTTCGCGGGTATCCCGGCTCAGCGGTGATTAAAAATGGCCAGGAAGAGATCGCGCACGCCAACCATTCCGACCTCCGGCTGCTCCTGGTGAAGGACAAAGCCTCTGGGTATCCGCTCGAAGATATCGGGACCGAACAATCCTGGACAGTTTGCTCTCCGGCCACTGCCGCCAACTTTTCCGCCGTCGCCTACTTCTTCGGGAGGGATCTCTCCGCACGCGAACATGTGCCGATCGGGCTGATCGATTCCTCCTGGGGCGGTACACCTGCCGAGGCTTGGATGAGCTTGCAGGGAATTTCTTCCGATGCTTCTCTGATGCCTGTATTCGCCGCTCGCGCTCAGATGGCCAAGGAGTATACCGATTTGCCGGCAACGCTTGCTGCCGAAAAACGCGAGGACGAGGTCGCGCACAGCAGGAATCTGCCGGCGCCGGAGCACCCCTGGCGTCCCGATTTTAATTCCTGGGATCCTGGGTGGCTTTTCAACGGAATGGTGGCGCCCTTTACCAGCTTTGGGATCAAAGGTGTCATTTGGTACCAGGGAGAATCGAACGCCTCGTCCGAACGGGCTCCCTTGTATGCAAAGCTCTTCCCTGCCCTTATCGCCGATTGGCGTAATCACTGGCAGCAGGGTAATTTTCCTTTCCTCTTTGTACAGATCGCCAACTACAATGCCAGTCCGTCCGAAAACTGGCCACTCGTCCGAGAGGCTCAGCGCCGCACTCTATCGCTGGCGAATACGGGCATGGCTGTAACGGTCGACGTGGGCGATCCCAACAATATTCATCCAGCGGACAAGCAGAGCGTGGGAGAACGCCTCGCCCTAGCCGCCCGGGCGCTCGCCTATCGCGAAGACATCGAGTATCGCGGTCCCACTTTCCGCCAGATCAGTAGCGAAAATGGAGGGCTGCGCGTCTGGTTTGATCATGCGCGAAGGCCTCGTAGCTAAAGGTGGCGACCTGCAGGGCTTTGAAATCGCTGGTGCCGACCGCCGCTTCGTCCAGGCAACAGCCCGGATCATCGGATCCAGTGTCTTCGTCAGCAATCCGCAGATCGAAACACCGCGCTTTGTGCGTTACGCATGGTCAAACGCCCCTCTGGTGACTCTTTTCAATTCCGCGGGTCTTCCGGCATCACCATTCACTTCGGAACCGTCCCTCGGATTTCCTGATTGAAACACGCCAACCCCCTCGCGGATCGAAACGGGTTCCAAAACGACCCGCCAGCCATTTTCGCAGCTTCAAATGAGGTCTGCGTCGAGATGGAAAACAATCTAAGTAGCTGCTTTATCTTGTATTTATAGGCATTCCCATGGAACGCGGTTTGACTGGGTTGCGGCGCGCTTTATGTGACGTCAGGAGAATCGACGCCAATGCACCCACCAGTAATAATTTACTTCGCGAATTAATCTCACTATTTTCCTAATTAATATCAATAATACTTTTCGCGCAGAATCAGCAACTTACGCATATTATAGAGAACCAAGTAAATATTACTTGGTATTTTGTTCCGGAAGATGCTAGAGTACATCCAAGCAAAGCAATTTGCTTGGATGTATTTCTGTTACTGCAGAAGTTGGCTGGGCGGGCACTTGCCCTGTGGCTGCCTTTAGCCGTTTCTTTTTCATCTGCAATTCTATTTTCCGGACTGCTTGGAGCAGCCCAACCTCAAAGCCGCCAAGCTGAAGCGGGACAGGTCGCTTCTTCGATTACAGCGGGTCGCGAGCTATTGAAAACCGGCCATCCGCAAGAAGCTGCCCGCATCCTCAGTTCGGCCCTTATCATGGCCCGTCGCGCAAATGATTCGCCCGGGGAAGCTCGGGCGCTTCTCGCAGTGAGCGGTTGCCGCATCATGCTATTCAATTATCGCGATGCGCAGCAGGCGGCCGAGGCGGCCCGTGATCTTGCTTTCAAGATCGACGACCGGACCATTGCGGGTTCTGCCTGCATCAATCTTGCAACCATCTACTCGCAATTGGGCGATTTCCGCCTGGCGGGCAAAGAAGCTGAGCACGCCGCGGAATTACTGCAGAACACTCCTGACAAACAACGCCTCGTGCAGGCTCTCCTTATTTACTCGAACGTAGAAGCGGAGCGCCTCAGGACAAAAATCGAAGCGGAACAAGCTCGGGGTGATACGGAATCGGAGCGGCAGGATGTCGAGCAGATTGAACGAAACTACCAGCGCGGCGTCGATGTCGCGCACGCCGCCGGTTTGCCCTTCTTAGAAGGCAATCTGTGGGAAGAACTCGGGTATTCATTGCTGCTCGCGCGCCGTCCGGAGCAAGCGGATGCGCCGCTTCATAAGGCGTATCTAATAGAAGCGCTCCATCACAATGACGATGCCTTGGCTGTGAATCAGGCCCATCAGGCGGAATTGCAGCTACAGAAGCAAAACTACCGCGCCGCGCTCCGACTGATTGATCAGGCGTTCGCCTCAAAGAGCTTCTCGTTTAAAACTACACCTCAGTTTTATCCGTTACATATTCGGGGCGTTTTACTCGAGAAATTGAACCGCGAGAACGACGCGCTCGTGGAACTGCGGCGTGCTGCTGACGCGGCTACGGAATGGCGGCAGGGAGCGCTCCCTGGGGACACGATCAGCACGCGTACCGTGGTTGTCCTCCACGACGTTTATGAAGACTACGCGCAGTTAGCTGCGGAATTATCTCTTAAAAACCACGACGCCAACCTGGCTCGCGAGGCGTTAGAGATATTGGCTGAAAATCGCGCCGCTAACCTCCGTGAAGAGATCACGCTGGCTCTATCTCAAAAGCAGCGCCTTCCGCAGCGCTATTTCGACTTGCTCTCTCAACTCCAGTCGGCGCAGGCGCGCGTTACGCTCGGCGAGAACAGGCCCGAAGATGAGGCAAAGCTAGAGCAGGTACGGCTCGAGGTCGGCAGTGTGGAGAATGAATTTGGCTTGAGATCGCAACGGTATGAGAGAAGTTCCCATAGGAATTCACTTAGAGATATTCAGGCACGTCTGTCGAGCAATAAAGTTCTTCTCAGCTTTAGCCTTGGCAGGGAGAGGTCGTTCCTGTGGGTAGTTACCGGAGATCGGGTGAGCTTATATCAATTGGCTGGAGAGGACGAAATTACCGGCCTTGCGAAACAGTTTTCGCAAGCGGTACAACGCCGTCAGAACGCAAAAGCCCTCGGCCAGCGCTTGAGTCAGGAGCTATTCGCCAAACTGCCGGCGAGCCTCTGGCGGAAGCCGGAATGGTTGATTGTTGCTGACGGATCACTCCTCAACGGAGTTCCTTTTGCCAGCCTCCCCGATCTGACAAGCGCTTCCGGCGAGAAATTCCTGGCCGATTCCCACTATATTCGGTTCCTTCCGAGTGAATTGTTGTTGCTTTCTGTCGATAAGGTAAGAGCGCGACAGCGCTTTGTTGGCGTGGGCGACCCAATCTATAACATTGCCGATTCCCGTAGGAAGAAATCCACTCGAGTGCAGGATACAAGCCGGGCAGCGACGGCTCTGGCGCGTCTGGCTGGCAGCGACCGGGAAGTGCGGACCGCCGCGAAGCAAAGCGGTATGGCAAAATCGGACATTCTCACGGGCTCGCAAGCAAGCGTCGCCAGTCTCCAGAAAGCGATTGCCAAGGAGCCGGAGATCCTGCACTTCGCAGTGCATGTCGTGAGTTCCAACCCGCCCGCGAGGCGGAGTTTCGGCCTCTCGTCCGAAGCGGCACTGGCCTTGAGTCTTACAAACGATGATATGCCGGAGTTGTTGACTCCGGAGGCCATCGCCACCCTGCGCGTTCCCGGAAGCCTGGTTATCCTGAGCGGCTGTTCTTCCCAGAAGGGCGAGATTCTGCCGGGTGCCGGACTGAGGGGTTTGAGCAGGGCCTGGCTCCTCGCTGGTGCTTCGGCCGTGATCGTCAGCTCGTGGCCTACCCCCGACGACTCGGGTCGATTCTTCTCTTCTTTCTATAGCCATTTCGGCGACATCTCGTCCGGCACGCTCTCCGAGCGCGCTTCCCTTGCCCTGGAACGGGCACAGATCGAGATGGAACATAGCGGCGGATACCGGAGCTCGCCCCAATTTTGGGCGGCCTACTCGATTATTTCCAAGGAGTGATTTCACCAGACCATGCTAGGGACTCAACAGAAATTGGATCAGACGCCTGGCACAGAGAGCCAGACCTCTGTTGAAGAGTCGCGGGGCGAACGAGCAAGCTTTCCCGCAGTGGATTGGGCCTCGCTTGTGGCCCAGATTAAAAACGGTGAAAACGCCGGCATGGAGCAGCTCTATAAGCTGTTCAGCCGTGGTATTCGCTACTATCTTTGCCGCCAACTCGGCCCGCAGGAACTCGAGGACAAAGTTCACGATACCTTCCTGATCGTCGTTAACGCCATCAAGCGGGGCGATCTTCGCGAACCGGAGCGCCTGATGGGATTTGTGCGCACCGTGGTGCGCCGCCAGGTGGCTGCCTACATCGAAAACGCAGTGCATACCCGGCGCGAACAGGCGGACCTGGAGACTGGCGTCATGGTCGTGGACAAGAAACAAAATCCCGAGCAGGAGGCAATCGGCCGCCAAAACGCCCAGCTGATGAAGAGCGCCCTCGAAGCTCTCTCACAGCGGGACCGCGATATTCTGGTACGCTTCTATCTTCGGGAACAGTCACAGGAACAGATCTGCCAGGAGATGGATCTGAGCGAGACCCAGTTTCGCCTGCTCAAATCCCGCGCCAAAGCCAAATTTGGCGAGATTGGTAAGAAAAAACTGGCTAGTAGCGGAATTTTCTCAGTTTTCGTGAGAGCCCAAGGGAGCTAAACCCCACTTACATACCAGAGGAGAGGGCGAAATCCTTCCAATCGTATGACAGACTCATATCTCGAACATCCAAACGAAGAAACGCTAGAGCGTTTCCTACTGCATCGCTCAGGAGACCAGGAATTAGAAGTAGTCGAGACTCACATCCTTGCATGTGAAAGCTGCATTACACGCCTGGAGACCCTGGAACTTCAGATCACAGACTTGAAAACCGCTTTGGCCAGCTCGGAAGAGCAACGTATCCAAAACGAATTGAACCCGAAACGTTCTTCCTGGAGGAGTTGGTTCAGCACGCCCAACCTTTCCTGGGCGGGAGCAGCCTGCGCCGCGTTGATTCTGGGCCTGACTCTTATCCCGCATTCCCTGCATAACACTGCATACTCACCCACAGGCGCTTCCAGGCAAGTGGCGGAACGCGACCTTTCGGCATGCGCTGGATCGAACGGCAACGACACTGATCTGGCAACCTGCCGCGGCGTGGAAATCGCCACGCTGCCGGAAAATCGACCCTTAAATCTTCGATTGGACGCGACAGACATTCCGGAAGGCCCGGTGGATGTCCAGGTCGTCAGCGGGGACGGAAGCGAAATTTGGCAAGGCCAGACAACGGTTAGTAGCCAACGCGCGCAAGTGAAGCTGCCCCAGATCTCCCAACCGGGTCCGTATTTCCTGCGCTTCTACGCTCCGGGCGCCGGCACGGAACATGAACTTCTGCGCGAATTCCGATTCGAAGTCAAA
The DNA here is from genome assembly GCA_963799755.1 of Terriglobia bacterium. Taxonomy (GTDB): domain Bacteria; phylum Acidobacteriota; class Terriglobia; order Bryobacterales; family Bryobacteraceae; genus Bog-105. The sequence continues at coordinate 6,179 of CAWCYQ010000011.1, forward strand.
TAAGACGGACGAGCCTTAAAAGACTCGCCGGTGTAATCGTTCGATACTGAATTGGGCGGTGTCGGCTACGGCCATCACCGCCATCACTCCCGCCTGAATCGGATCGGTGACTACCAGGTCAGAAGCATCCGGCACACTTCCTGCCATATTCAAGCTGATTACCAGCAATCCTTCCGACCTGACCTCCCGGACTGCAGTTTCAATATCCCCTCCCATCAAGGAACCAGCCAGGACAAGAACACGCACGCGGGAAAGACGGCGGACCGCCCGAACGGCGGCGGCAAGCGTCTGTTCCCCAACCAATGGAATGGTGTCAATCGAGATGTGCTCGCCGCGAATGTTGTGACGGTCGGCTTCGGAAATGGCTCCTAATGCAACTTGCCCGACCTGAGCCCCGCCCCCCATAATAATGATCCGCTTGCCGTAGATCTTCTGCAGAGACTGCACCGGAACAGTTGCCCGGACGACCTCCAGCCGCGAAAGAGCCTCAGTTAGCGCTTGAGCCGAACCCGGCAGATCGAGTTCGAAGTAAATGCGAGTTTCGTCCTGCCCTTCTTCGATGATCGAGACGGATCGTATGTCGCCACTGTGCTGGGCAATCACGCCAGTCAACTGGTGCAGCACACCCGGTCCGCTCACGCTGGTAATCAACAATCCAACCTTGCCAGATGACTCTTTCACGGATCGATCTCATACTTCTTGAGCAGACCGGCCCAATGTCCCTGCGCTTTCAGGAGAAGCTCGATCACCTCGCGAACAGCGCCTTGCCCTCCCGGAGCATCGGTCACCGCCATAGCCGCCCGCTTTACATCGGGGCGGGCATTGGCGGTTGCGAAGGATAATCCCACGCGTCGCATGATCACCACATCCGTGAAGTCGTCTCCGATATATGCCACCTGCTTCGGATCCGCGCTTGCGTCCGACAATATCTGCTCCAGGAGGGGAATCTTTTCGATATGCCCCTGAAAGACCCATCTCATGCCCACTTGGCGGGCCCGCTCAGAGGTGGCTGGCGAATTGCGGCCGCTGATTACTCCGGTCTCAATCTGAAACCAGGTCAGCCAGCGGAGAGCGATCCCATCTTGCGAATCGAAGCCTTTGCTTTCGACCATATTGTTTTCCCGATCGGGAACAAGATAAAGACGGCCGTCGGTAAGCACCCCGTCTACATCCATTAATAGAATCTTGACGTTCGCGGCGAGTTGATGAAGCTTCTCGTCATTCAGAGGAGAGTTCAGTTGCATGAGAAACGGGGTGGGATGAGGCGACTAAAATCAAGTATTGTTGCAAACGCTGATCGAAAGAGTCGCCGAAATCATCCCTCGTTATAACATGCTGGTGCCCGGCAGCCGGATCGGCGTGGCGGTATCGGGCGGTGCGGATTCGGTTGCGCTGCTACATATTCTGCATCGCCTGGCCGGAAAGACTGGGACAGAGCTCGCAGTTTTGCACACGAATCACCATCTGCGAGGCGCAGAGTCGGACGATGACGAGAAATTTGTCCGGTCTCTCGCGGAATCGATGGGTCTGCCGTTCATAGCCGGCCAATCGTGTGTCGGCCAAAGCAATCAGGAGGCGGAAGCCAGACGGCAGCGGCGCGAGTTCTTCGAGAGGTGCCGGGAGTCGCACGCGCTCACGCGCATCGCTCTCGGGCACACGCGGAGCGATCAAGCTGAAACCGTGCTTCATCGATTTCTGCGCGGAAGCGGGATCAGGGGTCTGGCTGCCATGCGCTTTGTTACGGCGGACGGCTTCATTCGACCTCTTTTGAGTACCAGCCGCGAGGAGCTTCGGACGTGGGCGTCGTGTGAAGGGCTCCGCTGGCGGGAGGATTCCTCGAACCTCGATCTCCGCTTCATTCGTAATCGGCTGAGACTACAGACCATTCCCGCATTGTCCAGAGACTACAACGAGAATCTCGAGGCCGTTCTTGCAGCTACTGCCGGCTTAGCGCAGACCGAAGAAGACTTTTGGTCTCAGGAAGTGGAACGCATTTACCGGGATTTTGCGAAACGAACCCGCTTGGGTTCGATTTTTCAAATTGGAAACCTGCGAACTCTTCATCTGGCGGTGCAGCGGCGCCTGATCCGCCGTGGTCTCAGCGAGATCCGGGCTGAGATACTGCGGGGAATAGATTGCGAACATGTGGAAGCAATCCTCGCTCTCTGCGCTTCGACCCAAGGCCACGACCGGGTGGTGGTGCCGGGTGCCGACGCCCTGCGGTCCTTCGACGCGCTCCTCCTTAGCCAAGCCGGAAGACTTTCGGCGGAACCCCGGGGCTACCAAGTGATCCTAAGTACCGGGAAATGGCACGAACTTCCCTTCGGAGCCGGCCAGATTTGTATCGATTCCGTGAAGCCAGGGAACGCCATCTATGATAAGTTCAAGGAAGATCAGGAATTTAGTATCGAACGCGTCGGTTTGAGTGGGGACGCGCTGGACGGGTGTCCGCTTCTAATCCGTAATTGGGAACCCGGAGACGAGTTGCACCGTGCTGGCCACCAATCTGCAGAGAAGATAAAGAGGTTGTTTCAGGAAAATCGAGTACGGCTCTGGGAACGCCGCCATTGGCCCCTGCTCCAATGCGGAGCGGAAATTGCCTGGGTACGGGGCTTTGGAGTGGCTGAGAAGTTCCGCGTGACACGGGAAAACTCGGAAGGAATGGAACTGCTTTATCGGCCATCCGTGTATGTCTGAGGCGGCATCCTGTGAATCGAAACCGGTGCAAATTACGTCCTTAATATAAGCGGCATAAGCGGGTCATAAGGCCCGCGTCTGACCGGAAGAATGGTCAGAAGAAGGTGAGTTCATGAGTGCGAATGTAAAAACGGCAGTATTTTGGGTGGTCATCATCTGCGCGGTCGTGTTGGTTTACATGGCCGTTAAGACAGGGCGAGGGCCCACGCCAACCAATCTGTCGGTCTCGGAGTTCGTTTCCGATATCCAGGATGGCAAGATCAAGGAGGCCAACATCACGGGCACGGATGTGCAAGGCAACTTGATCGAAAGCGGCATTTCGAAGCCTTACCATACTGTAGTTCCTCCTAACTACCCTGATATCTACAAGATGCTTCAGGAAAAGGGAGTCAAATATACCTGGAAAGACTCGACCGGAAGCGGCTGGATCAGCATTCTTTTCAATGCGGTTCCGGTATTGATTCTGTTAGGACTGTGGATCTTTATGATGCGGCAGATGCAGAGCGGCGGCAACAAGGCTCTGAGCTTTGGCAAGAGCCGGGCAAGGCTGCACTCTTCTCAGCAGAAAAAGGTGACATTCAAGGACGTTGCCGGTGTTGATGAAGCGAAGGAGGAACTGCAGGAGATTATCGAATTCCTGCGAGAGCCGCAGAAGTTTCAGAAGCTGGGTGGCCGCATACCAAAGGGTGTGTTGCTCATCGGCCCTCCCGGAACAGGCAAGACGCTGCTAGCCAGAGCCATTGCCGGCGAGGCGAACGTTCCATTCTTCTCTATTTCCGGCTCGGATTTTGTGGAGATGTTCGTCGGCGTGGGCGCGAGCCGCGTGCGCGACCTGTTCGAGCAAGGCAAGAAAAATGCCCCTTGCATCATTTTCATAGACGAGATCGATGCTGTCGGACGGCACCGCGGCGCTGGCCTCGGCGGAGGTCACGACGAGCGTGAGCAGACGCTTAACCAGTTGCTGGTGGAAATGGACGGCTTCGAATCGAACGAAGGCGTCATCCTGGTGGCCGCTACCAATCGTCCCGATGTACTGGATCCCGCGCTGCTGCGACCTGGCCGTTTCGACCGGCGCGTGGTTGTCGACCGGCCGGACGTGCGAGGACGTGAGAGCATTCTGAGAGTTCATACCAAGAAAACGCCGTTAGGCGACGACGTCAATCTGTCGGTCATCGCGCGCGGCACTCCGGGGTTTGCCGGCGCCGATTTGGCGAATCTGGTAAACGAGGCGGCCTTGGTGGCTGCGCGGCAAAATCGCAAGGTAGTCACCCAGTTCGACTTCGAACTGGCCAAGGATAAAGTGCTGATGGGCGTGGAGCGTAAAAGCCTCATCATTAGCGATAAGGAAAAGCGGATGACCGCCTTTCACGAGGCCGGCCATGCGATTGTGGCCGCCCTGCTTGAACACGCCGATCCTCTTCACAAGGTGACCATCATTCCGCGAGGCATGGCGCTGGGATTAACCATGCAGCTTCCGCTCGATGACAAGCTGTCACATGACAAGAAGGACCTGGAGGCCCGCCTGGCCATTCTGATGGGGGGGCGTATCGCCGAAGAGATTTTCCTCGATCAGATGACCACGGGTGCAGGTAACGATATAGAGCGGGCCACGGAAATGGCTCACAAGATGGTTTGCGAATGGGGCATGAGTGAGCTTGGCCCCTTATCTTTCGGCAAGAAAGACGAGCAGATCTTCCTCGGCCGTGAAATTGCGCAGCATCGCGATTACAGCGAGGAGACAGCCATCAAGATCGACCGGCAGGTGCGAAAACTGGTCGAGGACGGATACAACACAGCGAAGAACATTATCGAAGAGCGTCGCGAAGCGCTGGTACGAATCGCCGAAGCTCTGCTCGAGCGCGAAGTGCTGGATGGCAGCGAGGTGTTGGATCTGATTAACGGCAAGCCCCTGCCGCAGTTGCCGAAGACACCGCAGACGACCACTCCGACGAATCCGCCGGATAATGGCATCGTCATCGGTCCGCATCCTAGCGGCGTTCCTGGATTGTTGGGCGGCGAAAGCCCGCAACCCGCGTAAAACCAAGCATCTTACAGATACTGAGCCCGGGCCGTCAAACGGTACCGGGCTTTTCTATTGGCGGCCGAACATCGCTATGCTGAGGGAAGCGGCGCAGCCTCTCTGAATCCAAATAAATTGGAAAGCAAGGGCCGGAGTGTTTCGATTCTTCACCAGCCTCAGACTGTAAAACAGAGGCGAATTGAAATGACGAATTTAGCGAACTTGAACTTGAATAAGAGCATTCCCCTTTATGCGACCGACGAGCAGCGCTGGGCTGCAGTGGTGGACCGGGATCGCAACGCAGACGATCAGTTTTACTACTCTGTCGTGACAACCGGTGTCTACTGCCGGCCTTCCTGCCGATCGCGTCAACCGCGAAGAGAAAACGTACAATTCCATTTGACAACTGAGGCTGCCGAAATGGCGGGCTTCCGGCCATGCAAACGGTGCCGTCCGACCGCACCCGCTGCGGCGGCTCAGCGGGTGTCTCTCATCGAAGAGGCCTGCCGTGCGATAGAAGCCGCCGAGGAAGCACCTGACCTGGACCGGATCGCTGAAGCAGTCGGGATGAGCCGCTTTCATTTTCAGCGGGTGTTCAAGGCGGTAACCGGAGTCACACCGCGTGCCTATTTTGCCGAGTGCCGGAGGAAGAGAGTGCAGGCCGAATTAGGGCGCAGCAAGACGATCACCGAAGCCATTTACGGCGCCGGGTTCAATTCGAACGGTCGCTTTTACGCGAGCTCTACACAGCTACTAGGGATGACCCCAAAGGCCTTCCGCTCAGGCGGCGGCCACGCGTCCATTCGTTTTGCGGTAGGCGAATGCTCCCTCGGTTCTATTCTGGTCGCGGCAACGGCCAACGGGATCTGCTCGATTTTGCTCGGCGATGATCCGGACCTGCTTATAGGCAGCCTTCAAAAGCGTTTTCCGGCGGCAGAACTGGTCGGCGGGGATCGAGAGTTCGAGCAATGGATGGCAACAGTGGTTGGATTTATCGATCATCCGGCACAAGGCTTGAACTTGCCTCTCGATGTCCAGGGCACCGCCTTCCAACAGCGCGTCTGGCGCGCGTTGAGCGATATTCCGGCGGGCTCGACTGCCAGTTATGAGGAGATTGCGAAACGGATCGGCGCGCCGAAATCAGTACGGGCAGTGGCCGCTGCGTGTGCTTCGAACTCGATTGCGGTAGCTATTCCCTGCCACCGCGTGGTGCGCAAGGACGGCGGAGTTTCCGGCTATCGATGGGGCGTAGAGCGAAAGCGTGCCCTGCTCGAACGCGAGGCCACAGCTTGATCAACCGTCAGTCACGGCGTAGAAGCAGCAGCGTCCGATCATCCGTGATCTTACCGAAAGTCTCGGCCGCCCGGAAGATTTTGTTTGCGATGTCAGGCAGGGGGCTGGAGGCTGACTCGATCAAGATGCTCTCAATGTACTCGAGACCCAGCTCTCTGCCCTTGCTGTCGAAAATTTCTGTAAGGCCATCTGTCACGAGTGCGACCACATCTCCGGGATCGCACTCGAACTCCGCCGTTTGAAAGGCGGTGTCCGAAAACATGGCTATCGGGAAATTTTCAATATGCAGCGCTCTACGCGTCCTGCGCGACGCTGTAGATGAAGGAGCGGCAGATGGCCAGCCAGAGAGAACCGCAAGCGCAGCTCCTGAGTAATCACCACATAAGCAAAAGTGGCGTAGGTGTTTGCGTCCGTTAACGGCGTCAACACTTCATTTAGTGTCCCGAGTAAACCGTCGCACTGGGTGCCCGCGGAGGCCAGGCGCGTTCGGACCGCCGATTTCACCATGCTCATCAACACGCCCGCCGGCACACCATGGCCCGCCACGTCGGCCAGATAGGCGCAAATCGCGTCTTTGGTCTGGACGACATCGAATAGATCTCCCCCGACCGCGCCGCTCGGACGCGAAAAGCCGTACAGCTCGAACCCTCCAGCTTTCAGCGCAATCGTCGGCACCAACTTTCGCTGAATAGCCGAGGCCAGTTCAATCTCCGTGTGAGCCGCAAAAAACCTCTTGCCTTCCATGCCAAAGAAGGTAATAAATAACACGTATCCGGCATTGACCAGAATCAGCGCCACCACGCAGTGAATCAGAACGCCAGCGCGCCATTGCTCAACGTTCAGCGTTCTATGCGGGGGAGTGATACGGCTGATAAGAACAAAATAAAAGATCTGCGCAATCACGAACACGATCAGCGACTTGATCATGCGCCTCGAGGCGAACCATGCCCATAGCACAGCGAGGCAGGCAGACGCCAAAACCGCTTGGATGAAACGCGGTGTAGTAGATTGCTCCAGATTCAGGCAATCGTTGAGGCTGCCAAGCCCCGCAAACAGGCACGCTGCGCCTCCCAAGAAGGTCAGGAAAGACGATCGCGGCATGGTGCGCATGTTTTGCGATCGCTCTCTCCAGGAAGGCATGACCGGTGCTCTCCCCGTTATAGTAACGATCTCGGCCGTGATGATTAAGCTCGATCTCGTGAATTTCGCGGCGGAGAGTGGCGCCCATGGCAGAAGGGTCGCCGTGCGGTCGGAGTCGTACGACCCGGATTCTGGCGGCAGCTTGAAAACCGCCTCCCCCTAACACGCCGCTCCATCTACGGACGCTCGCTTTTTTGGTCCAACCGATTTCCGAAAACCAGGTAGCGCCAAGTCTGTCGACCCGAATCGACTAGGGTGTGCCGAGCTGTCGGGAGGCAGTTTCACCTCTTGCACAGGGCGCGACGACATTCCCGGCCGCGAAATCCTTCCGCTGCTTCGCGCGTGCGATCTCAGCCAACGCTAAGATTCATGCCAATCGCGCAACGAGGTGTTTCCCCGTCAGCGACTTGCCCGCTTTCAGCAGCTCGCGCGGCGCTCCCTCAAACACAACTTTGCCGCCTTCGGCGCCTGCGCCCGGCCCCATGTCGATGATCCAATCGGCGCGTGCGACGACATCCAGGTTGTGCTCGATCACGATCAACGTGGTTCCATTGTCGACCATCGCGTCGAGGAGCGCGAGCAGGTTCGCCACGTCGGCCATGTGCAGACCGGTCGTCGGCTCGTCGAGAACCACGATTTGCGAAGGCTTCTCGAGCTCACCCGCCAATTTCAGACGTTGACGTTCGCCGCCCGACAGCGTGTTGAGTCTTTGCCCGAGCGCGATGTAACCGAGTCCCACGTCTTCGAGTGCCTTCAGCGTCGCGAGAATCGGTTTCTCCGTAAAGTAAGACAACGCGTCCACGACCGAGAGGTTCAACACTTCGTTGATGTTCTTCCCTCGAAGTGTCAGCGCAAGAACCGCATCGGTGAAACAGCGTCCCTCACAGGTTTCACAGCGAACCGCCACGGGATCGAGGTGCTGCAAATCCGTGTAAATGACGCCCAGACCTTCGCATGCGGGGCATGCTCCCTTGGAGTTCGCGCTGAAGAGTGCTGGCTGAACTTTGTTTGCCGTCGCAAACGCTTTCCGAATTGCGTCCGCCATTCCTGAGTACGTGGCCAGGTTTGATCGTCGCGATCCCGCCGCCAGCGATTGATCGACGCAGACGGCATCCGGGTAATGTTTGGGAAGACAGCCGTGAATCAGCGAGCTCTTCCCGCTGCCAGCGACGCCGGTGACGACGGTAAGAACGCCTTTGGGAATCCTCACTGTGAGGTTGCGGAGATTGTTGAGTGTCGCGTTCTCGACGAGAAGATGTCCTTTCCCCACGCGCGGTTTCTCTTTCAGCGCCTGATGCTTCGAAAGGTGTTTTCCAGTCAGCGTGTCACTCTTTTTGAGCTCTTTGAACGGCCCTTCGAACACAATCGTTCCACCGGCCCTTCCGGCGCCTGGCCCCATGTCGACGATGCGATCAGCAATCGCCATCACTTCAGGCTCGTGTTCCACGACGAGAACTGTGTTTCCGACATCGCGAAGTTTCGTCAGTATCTTATTGAGTCTTTGGATATCGTGGGGGTGCAAACCGATCGTCGGCTCATCGAAGATGTAGAGCGTCTCCGTCAGGCTCGACGACAGATGGCGCACCATCTTGACCCGTTGCGATTCTCCACCCGACAGTGTCGCGGTCTCACGGCTCAAACTCAGATAACCAAGTCCGATCTCGATCGAGATGATCGAGCCTTTCTGAAAGACGAGCCAGCAGCGGACCGACATTCGGCGCGCGAAGCGAGTGAATGAACTCAGCGAGCTCGCTCACCTGCATCGCTGAGCATTCTGCGATGTTGTTTCCGTTGACGCGACAGGCGCGCGCGATCTCCGACAGACGCGTCCCGCCGCACGCGCTGCATGGTCCCTGCGTCACGATCTTCTCAAACGCCTCACGAAGATGCGCCGGCATCTTCTCTGCGTCTTTGCTCAGGTAGAGGCGCTTGAATTTTGGAATCAGGCCGTCATAACCCGAGCTGAATTTTTGCCCTTGCTTGTTGACTTTGACCTTCGTGTCGTCGCGCTGAAGAAAGTCGTGCCACTCCTCTTTCGTATACTTCTTGAGTGGCTTTTTGACGTTGAAGAATCCCGACTTGACGAACGTGTGTAGATTGTAACCACCCACATTGAACGTTGGAAAACGGACTGGGCCTTCTTCCAGGGACTTGGTCTGATCCACCAGTGCATCGATATCAATCTGGGAGCCGCGACCGAGTCCTTCGCATTCGGGACACATGCCCAGGGGATCGTTGAATGAAAGCGCCAGGGCGTGCGGAACCGTGGGCTTCCCCAGACGAGAAAACAAGACGCGCAGCAACGTATAGATGTCGGTCGCCGTTCCCAATGTCGAGCGCGGATTCCCGCCGATGCGTTGCTGATCGACGATGATTGCCGTCGAGAGATTCGCGAGGACGTCGACATCAGGCTGACCATAGCGGGGCAGAAAATTCTGCACGAACGTCGGGAACGTCTCATTAAGCAGACGCTGGGATTCCGCGGCGATCGTGTCGAACACCAGCGAGCTCTTCCCGCTGCCCGAGACGCCGGTGAACACGGTGATCTGTCGACGGGGAATGTCGAGCGAGATGTTCTTGAGGTTGTTCTCGCGGGCGCCGCGCACTTCGATGTTGCCGAACGGAGAGCCCGTTGGCGGACAAGCTCGGCTACTATCCTCAGTGGTCAGTCTCATTCTTATTCGTGCGTTTGTCTTCGCGGGCCAGTAGCTCTTCTAAAGCATCGAGCTGTCGGCTCCAGAGCACTTCTCGCGCCCGGGAAACCTCAGCAGCTTCCGGCTGCCCGGTATGTGCCTCGCCAGAGCAGCGCAGCAACAGCACCGTCGCATCGTCTTGCTGCGCGCCGGTTGCAGTCGCTTCGGTAAGCATGGCGCCAGCGACATCAGGCAATGACCGCTCGTGCAACCGGCCCAGTAGGTCGGAAACGCGCTCCAGCCCGCGCTCCGCATCCGGATTGTCGCCCGTCTCTACGACACCATCGGTTACCAATGCGAATACGTCACCTGGTTCAAAGGACAGGCTCTCGCTCACATACTGCGCCCCCGCAAACAGCCCCAACGGGAATTGACTCATTGAGTGCCGGATGACGGACGCCGTCCGTTGTTGATAGTGCAGGAGCGGAAGATGGCCTGCGGAAATATATTTCACGTCGCCCGTCGCGGTAAATCGGAGGACCGCAAGAGTGAGGTACATGTTTCGTTCTTTAAGGGGACCCAGTACGGAGTTGATGTCACAAACAAGCTTTTCGAGCGGCTGTCCCAATAACAATCCGTAGCGGAATGCGGTCTTGGCCATGCCCATCAGCACGCCGGAGCGGATACCGTGCCCCGAAACGTCCATCACGTAAGCAATCACGTCCTGCCCATGCGAAACCAAATCCGCGAGATCTCCGCCGATCTCATCTTTGGGTGCGCTTCTGCCGAACGCCTCGATGAAACTACCGGAAAACAGAACTGGAGGTACAAGCGCTGCCTGGAGTCCGGCCTGCACTTCTGAAGCTTCAAACGGGTGCGCCATCCTATGCTTCAGCCTTTTGCGCCGCTAATCGCCACACAATCAGAGCATAATGTATGCCTCATCCTGTGCAGATCCGGATGGTAACCCGCAGCGAATCGGCAGGGCATGGCAGTCTCCTCCGCGATAAAGGCCGAGCGCCCTGTGATTTCAGTGTCTGCCTCGTGTCTGTTTTCGCGCTCTTTCTCTAAAATATTCCCCCGCCAGTCACCAAGTTCCTTGATCTTCTGATCGATTAATGCGGAGACTGATACCACAAAAACGAGCTTTTTCATGTACAGCTCCAACTCTCGCACTTGATTTATGGCCGCGGCCGTTCAGCCGGTGCGTCGGCCGCTGCGCCACTTGGTGGCATACGGCAGCACGAACAAGTACAGACCGGTGAACAGGAGCAAGGCGAGCGGGAACACCGCCAAGAGGCCCACCCAGGCGGTATACTTCTTCAGTGCCACGGCGACGATGTTGACGATGACGGCCACTGTAAAGGCAATGGACAGCCAGCGGTGGGTCTGCCGAACCCATTTGTTCCAGTTCAATGGGACCTCCTCGATTCACGACTTTTGAGCCGCCTTCGGCTACCAGTTGGGCGTTTCAATGCCGAACTGCTTTGCGTACTCGGCGTTCAATCGCTGCCAGCCGCCGAACTTCATGGCCTCGGGGCCGACGATGCGTCCAATGGGCTGACCGGCGAGAAGCCGATCCAGAACATCGAAAGCAAATGTGCCAGCCCGGCGGCGCCCCACGAGATGAAGCGGCGATCGATGTTGTGCCACAGCGTGAGGCGCGTGCCGCCACCAAAGGCTTCGAGTTCCCACCGGATATCGTCGTACTCAAGCACCTTGGGAGCGTCGGCTCGCGTCACTTTTGTTTCGAGCGGCGTGGGCGTTCCCACCCAGGTGAGCTTCACCGTGGTTCCAACCGTACCCAGGTTCCCATCGGCCTCAAAGGGCGCCCACTCGCGCAGATGCGCCGGGTCGGTAAGCGCCTGCCAGACTTTTTCCGGCGAGTGGCGCAGTTCTCTGACGAGAATGAGCGTCCACTTCTCTCCGTCCTTTCGTACCTGCGCCCCGCTGGCCGGACCCGGTGTGTACTGCTCGCGATCGGTCATCTTCTTCTCCTTAACGTGAATAGCGTGTCAGTTGCGTGAGCTGAATGAGATTGCCGCAGGTGTCGTTCAGCATGGCGATCTTCGAGGCGGTCACGTCGGTTGGCGGCATGGTGAACTCGGCGCCGCGCGCTTTCATCCGCTCGTAATCGGCCTTGCATGTCGTCGGTGAAGAACATGGCCGCGGGCTGGCTTTGTTGAAAGATCGCCTGCTGATACGCTTTGGCCGCGGGGTTGTTGTTCAGCGCCAGCTGCAGCTCAGTGCCGTCCGGCTCCTCGGGCGAGGCCACGGTCAGCCAGCGATATGGGCCCTGACTGAAATCGGCCTTCTTGGCAAAGCCCAGTACCTCCGTATAGAAGCGCAGGGCCTTGTCCTGGTCGTCCACGTATACGCTGGTCAATTTGATTTTCATTTCGTTTCTCCTTTGTCACGTTCGCGGTTTGGGCCGCGTCGTCTTCTCCTTGTCTTCCTTTTCGTTGGTGTTGATTGATCCATGCGGTCGAGGTGGCGTTCGAGAGCATCCACGTGAGCGGACCAGAACCGGCGGAACGGAGCCAGCCAGGCATCCACCTCCTGAAGCGGTTCAGGTTTCAGCCGGTAGAGACGGCGCTGTGCGTCCACCGTGGATTCCACGAAACCGGCCTCGCGCAGCACTCGCAGGTGCTTTGACACGGTCGGCTGCGGCATACGAAGTTGACGCTCGATCTCTCCAACCGACTGTTGTGACGAGACCAGGAGGCTCAATATCGCGCGGCGGTTCGGCTCCGCAATGATTTCGAACACAGATTCCACTCTCTTGATATACTCCACAGAGCATATGCTTGTCAAGGTATATAAAGGCAGGGGTGCCAGGCAACGGTTTCAGTCGGCGTGCGGGGATGCACTGTCTGATGCGTTTTTGGCGGGTGCGATTCAGAGCGCTGCGCGCTCCGGCCGCTTCAGCGTTGAGGCGGAGACAAAGAGCTGCAGCCCCTGAAAATGAAAAAAATATACCTCTGCAGTGCTAAGGACAAGTTTATGTTGATGAAGCAGAACACTTTGAAATGAGAAGTAGTGTGAAATAAGATGGTGTTAGGGATATAGGAAGGTGGGGAAGAGAACAACGAAACGCAGTGACCCGATGGCCACCGGCTGTTTATTCTTCCCGCAAGGCCCGCATGGGATCGAATCTTGCTGCCCTCGCTGCTGGCAGTACCGAAGCCAATCCCGCTACCACCAGCACGAGCAGCGTTACTCCGAAATAGCTGATCGCATCCGCTCGCGACACTCCATACAACATGCCCGACAGCACTTTTGAAAATCCTGCCGCAAGAGCTAAGCCGGCCAGGCATCCAAAGCTGGCGACACTCAAACCCTGCGCGAGAAAACGTTCCAAAATCTGGGCAGGCATCGCACCCAGAGCCATTCGCAATCCGACTTCGCGCTGTCGCACGCTGACGAAATAGCTGAGCGTCCCATAGAGCCCTATGGCAGCCAGCAAAATCGCCGTTAATGAAAACGACGTGAGGAGCAGAGTGCGCAGCCGATTCTCCGAGTTCACGCCGAACAGTTGTTGCGTTAAAGGAGTGATGTCAAATACAGCACGAGCTGGCTCGATCTCGTGAATTTTGCGGCGTAGCGTCGTGCCCATGGCTGACGGGTCGCCGTGCGTTCGGACCAGGAAATAGGGACTCGGTCCAGGAGCACTAATGCAGGTGTAGACGATCGGCGCCGGGGCACGATCGACTCCATTCTCATGTGCATCCGCCACAACTCCGACAATCGCTTGCTGCCCGTTGAAGAAAGGATCGTGCAGCCGTTCCAAGTGGTGTCCAAGAGCGGGCTGGTCGCCAAGGAACGATGTCACAAAACTGCGGTTCACAAGGGCAGTGTTGAACGTTCTGCCGCTCTTACACCCTACTCCGCTGAGCATCGGAATACGCATGGTTTGAAAATATCCCGCGGAGACTGCCTTCTGATCGCTGAGGATCTTATCTTTGATAGCATGGCCATCTAGCAGCTTAAATTCGCCAGGATACTCACTTGGAACCCCGGGCAGAGTCGCCGAAGTAGCGGCAGCGGCCACGCCGGGAACACCGCGGATCGCCTCCAGATCGCCGTCGATCCGACGGATGAGGCCCTTCATGTCTGCCGTTTCACCCCAACTCCCGCTCATGCGAAGCGTGAGAATATGTTCGACATCGAAACCTGGGGAAACGCGCCCCAGAGCTTGGAAACTTCTAAGAAGAAGCGCTGCCCCGAGCAGTAGCATCACTGCCAGAGCTACCTGTACGCCAACCAAGGTCCACTGGAGAGGATTGCTTCCCGAGACTTGTGTCCGGCTATTGCGGGCAAGCGAGCCCGACGCTGTGCGCCGCGTCGCCTGAATTGCCGGCAAAAGGCCAAAGAGCAGAGTACACAGCTACGCCGCAACCAAGCCCATATAACAAAATGCGCCAGTCGAGAGTGATCTCGTTTACTCGCGGCAAGGCTTTCGCCATGGATCGAAACACCTTCGATGCAGCGCCCGCCACACCCAGCCCGACCGCAGACCCGATCAGTGCCAGGACAAGAGATTCCGTCAGCAGTTGCACAACCAGCGAGCCGCGCGAAGCTCCTAGTGAGTAGCGGATTGCGATTTCACGCGTTCTCTCCGAGGTGCGCGCTAGCAGGAGGGCCGCGATATTCGTACACGCTATCAGCAACAACAGAGAAACCGATCCGAACAGCAGCCAGAGCGACTCGCTCGAATTCCCCACAACCGACGCTTTGAGTGCCTGTACCTGGATCGAAATGTCTTTATCCGTTTTTGCGTATTGCCGTGCGAGTCGGGATTGCACATTCGCCAGATCGCTTCCCGCCTTGGCGACCGTGACACCCGGTTTCAGTCGTCCAAACACCGAAAACCACGTCGATTCCCGATCTTGAGCATAAGGAGCATCAGGCGGGCTGACGTCCCATATATCCGTCGCACGATCGGGGAAAGCAAAATTAGCCGGCATCACGCCGACAATCGGGTACGAATTCTTTCCAAAGTGAAGCTTTTTCTCTAGTACCTGTGGATCACCATGAAAACGCCGCTGCCAAAGCCCATAGCTGATGAGAACGGCATTGGGCCCGCCGAAGTGCTCCTCTTCCGGCGTAAAGTCCCGTCCAAGAACTGGAGTCACACCGAGTACCTGGAGGAAACGCGGCGCTACTAGCGCATCCGTGAGTTTTTCGGGTAGTATCGCCGACGTCTCCGAAACATCCTGCGAGTAGTAGCCCGTGATCCCCTGGAACGCCTCGCTCATTTTGTTCCAGTCTTCCAGCCGCTGCGTCGATACCAACGTGTCTAAGCTCTTTCCTTTGTTCTGGTATTGATGCAGCACCACCAGCCGATCGCTATCCGGATACGGAAGCGCCCGCAATAGCACCGCGTCAATCGCGGAGAAGACGGCGCTATTTGCTCCGATACCAAGCGCCAGCGTCACTATCACCGTCAGCGAAAACCCGGGAGACTTGCGCATGAACCGCCCGGCCGCTTTCAGATTTTCGAAAGTGGTCTCCAAAGACGCGACGCGATGGACGTCGCGGCACTCCTCCTTCACCTGCTCGTTCCCGCCAAACTCGAGCAATGCCTGTCTGCGAGCCTCTTCCGCTGGTAAGCCCTCGGCGAGCTTTCCGTCAATCAACTCTTGTAAGTGGAATCGAAGCTCGGAATCTAACTCGCTTTCACGTCGCCGTGTCTTGTTCCAAACCGAACGCCACCAGGACATCTCAACCTCCTACTCGACCGTCTGCATGATGAGCGTCACCGCGCCGGCTAACCGCTCCCAGTTGGATTCTTCCTTCACCAGTTGCTTGCGGCCCTTTGCCGAGAGCCGGTAGAACTTCGCTTGCCGCCCGTTGTCCGATTCGCCCCAATCCGCTTCCAGCCAGCCGCGCTTTTCGAGTCGATGAAGAGCCGGGTACAGCGAACCTTGCTGTACCTGTAAGACCTCCTTGGAAATCTGCTTGATCCTTTGTGAGATGCCGTATCCGTGTACCGGTCCCAGCGCCACGATCTTTAGAATCAGCATGTCCAGCGTGCCTTGTAGAAGATCGGATTTGTCGATTGGCATGGCCTCTCCTAGCCTTTCTACATATTCCCGCTGAATAGGTAGATTGTCAAGGAGTGGATGGTTCTAACGGGCGGAGTTAGTTGTTCCTGGGACCTGGAGCGCGGCCCGGACCGTGTTCGTCACGCGGCATCAGATCAGGGTCGACTCTGACCGTCGCCATGCCGATTAGGCCTCCTTGCAGCGAACCCGGTTCTATCCGCTTCAAGCCCAGAATCACGCCCGCGCCATGAGCGTCGTCGAAAACCATATCGTCGTTCAGTCTCGTGCGCTCGACGTTGCGCCGGGCAGCATACGGCTTTAAATTCGCTACTACGTCGCTGAGTTCATCGGGAAAGAAGAGTTGGCCGGTGTGCGAGACGTGACCGCCGGCGATTTTGTCGTTCTTGATGACGCCGCCGCAGTGAACTTTGAGGTGAATGTGAATGTCGCGGCCGGCGTACCAGCCCGGATAGATCGTGTCGAACTCAACAATGCCCTTAGCATTCGAGAGCTGGAGGCCACGGCAGAAACTCGTGTTGTCTGTTGAAGCAGGTGAACCGAAGTCAGGAGGCGGACCGGAGCCGCGAACGAAATCAGGAGGCGGTCCCGCGGGCCGACCGCCTGGTCCGCCAGGGCGAGGCCCCATTCCCGGCGGTCCGTTCGGGTTCATCTTCGTATAGCCGGAATAGATGCCGCTAGCGTCACAATGCCAGATTTCGAGCGCCGCGTTTTCAAGCGGAATGCAGCGTCTCGCATCGAGCACAGTGAGGCGCAGCCGCAAGGGCAGGCCGGGCTTGCCTTCCGTGACATTTCTACGCAGAATCCCGCGATCCAGATAGTAAGGGCCCTGCGTGAGCTCCGGGTCGAGCGTACAGGAAGCGGTTGCCGAATCCGGTGCCGCAGCAATGGCCCGCACTGGAAGAAATAAACCGGCCGTACCTGCGACACTGCTAAACAGGAACGTCCGCCGGCTGGAGTGAGAGTAATGCATACGAGGTAATCTCAGTGGACCAAATCGCTGTAAAGCTTTTGTGTTTGAGAGGAGGCGGAATGTAAAGCCCGGGTAAAATCAAAAGCGTTCTATACCCGGCGACACAAGCTCGACATTTTTGGCGAAGGCCTAGAATGATCGAAAGCGGCAGCCGCGCCATGTTGTGCTGAAGATTGACGGAGAGTTTTACGTTTCGCGAAACCACGAGCGGTAAAATGCAAAGGACCGGTTAAAGCCGGAAGACTTTGTCCGAAGCACGCGACGCAGATGAAATGCGGTCGACCGTTATCCCGCCACCGGTAAGTTGAAGCTGTCACTGTGCGAATTAGCTGACCCGCTCGACACCAGCCACACAGCGCACAGGCATATGCAAGCAGACGGAATTGCATTTCAAGGCAGCGGCTTCATCATCAGATTCTTAAACTCGACCACGCTCCCCTTGTTGTGCTGCTGTAGCGCAAGATAGCCGTCGGTGTGCGTGTTCTTGGTATCGATGTAATCGACCACCTTCTTGCCGTTGACCTCAATGATGATGTGATTGCCGTTCGCGATGATGTGTTGATTGAACCAGGTATTCGGCGGCACGAGCATGTCGTAAATTTTGACGAAACCGTAGAGGCTGCCTGTTCGCACGGGGTCCGTGTGCGTGCTGTTCACCTGGGCTTCGTAGCCGTCCGGAAAGCCGGGCCCGAAGGCGGTCCGGAAATACATGCCGGAGTTGCCGCCGTCGCTAATCTTGACATCTGCTTTGAACTCGCAGTTGGCGCACTTGCGGAGCATCCAAAAAAGATGGCTTTCCTCGCCATCTCCGACAATGCTTCCGTCTTTCGCGGTCCAGGAGGCGGGATGCTCGTTGGCTTTCCACCCGGTAAGCGTTTTTCCATCGAACATGCTGATCCAGCCGTTGTCAGCGGCTGCCGCATATCCGGCAGACAGCAAGATGAGAGCGAGAAGAGCGGAGCTCCTGGCAAGAAGGCGCATAAGCACGATGGTCTCTATTGGGTTGCCAGTTTCTTGTGCGCGAGCCGGCTGCAGGCATCTCCGGCGCCCAGGATCTTGAGCGCATCGCCGCCGAATTCGATGAAGTCGATCTTGCCCTGCTTGTCGATAACAAAGGTGACACGGTTCGCTACGCCGGCCTGTGGAACATAGACTCCATACTGCTGGGAGACTTTACGGTCGAGGAAATCGCTGAGCAGAGGGAAAGAAAGATCGAGACTCGAAGCGAAGGCCTTCTGGGAAGGAGTGTTGTCCGTGCTGATGGCAAACACTTTCGCGCCAGACTCTTGAAACTTTTGCATTCCAGACTGGAATGCTTTCATTTCAGCCGTTCAACCACCGGTGAACGCGGCGGGGAAGAATGCTAGCACGACGGTACTCTTGCCAATGTAATCGGCTATGTGGACTTTGCCGCCAGTAGTCGATGGCAGAGTGAAATCCGGCGCCGTGTCGCCCACCTTGAGCGTGGAGGAGCCGGAGGCTTGGGCGAAGAGCGCGGTCGGCAGGGACGCAATTAAGAGCGTGAAGGATAAAAATCGCATAAGTTCGATGCCAAAGTTATGTTAGCGCTTTTTCGATCACTCGTATCGCAAGGCTCTCACAGGATCGACTTTTATGGCTCGCCGCGCCGGCAGGTAGCCCGACAGCGCTGCGATCAAAACGATGCCGAGCGTGGCGAAGAAAATCGTGAAGGGGTCGGATGGCGATACGCCGTAAAGCTGGCTCGAAACCAGACGCGCGGCGATCAGGGCGACCGGAAGTCCGATCAGGATGCCGATACCGGCAACGGTGAGAACTTCACGTAACACAAGCCAAAGCACGTCGCCCGATAGTGCGCCGAGGGCCATACGTACGCCGATCTCACGAGTGCGGCGGGCGACCAGGAAGGCCATCACGCCATACAGTCCGATGGCGGCAAGAATAGTGGCAAGGCCTCCAAACACGATGGAAAGAGCGGCAACGAGCCGTTCAACCGTTAACACGTCATCGACTTGCCGCAGTTCGGTTTTCATGCTGTAGATGGGCAGATTCGAATCCAGCTGTTTCACAGCGGACCGAAAGGCGGGAAACACCTGCTCCGGAGGGAGCGCGGTGCGTGCGAAGACCGTCATCTCGTTCGCCCAATCATTTTGAAGGTACGGAATGAAGACCTGTTTATGAAATTCCTCGCGCATGGTCTGATACTTTGTGTCGCGCACGACACCCACGATTTGGATATCGGTTTTGGTGCCCGGGTTGCCGCCCATCCCGATATGGCGGCCGATGGGACTTTGTTTCCCGAAATACCGCCGGGCGAAAGTCTCGTTGATGATCGCTACCTTGGGAGCGCCGAGGGTGTCGCGATCGGTAAACGGCCGTCCTTCGAAGACTGGAATTTTGAGCGTAGTGAAGAACTGCGGCGAGACGTAGTTCATGTACGGGTTCATGTCCTCTCCCGGTTTGGCGACATAGCCTTCTACCGTGACAGTGCTGTCCCACTCGTCGAAACTGAGCGGAGCGACCACCGAAAGAGCCACGGAACGGACGCCGGGTAGTCCTGACAATTTTTCATCGAGCTGGCGGTAGAACAGCTTGGCGCGATCTTTCTGATAGCCGCTCAACGTCGGATCGACCGTGAACGATAGCAGATTGTTGACTTCGAACCCGGGGCTGAGCTGTTTGAGGTTCTTCAGAGTTCCCACAAAGAGCCCGGCGCCGATGAGCAGCAGAAGCGAGAGACTCACCTGGGCACAGACAAGCAGCTTGCGCCAGGAGGTCTGGCCTCCTCCGGCGACCGCGTTCGCCTGATCTTTCAGCGTCGGGGCAAGATCGGGACGGGTGGCCTGCAATGCGGGAAAGAGGCCAAATACGACCGCCGTCAACACGGAGACGAGCAAGGCAAACGTAAGCACCCGCCCATCCGGAACGTTGCTGAGCTGGATCGGGGGACTCATCTGGGGCATGATGCCGCCGAGCAGAGGAATCGTCCAGAACGAGAGCGAAAACCCGACCACGCCGCCCGCAAGCGATAAGAGCAGGCTTTCGAGCAGCAATTGGCGAATGATCCTCCACCGGCTGGCCCCGATCGCGAGACGGACGGCGATCTCCTTCTGGCGCGAGCCGGAGCGCGCGATGATTAGATTAGCGACGTTCGCGCAAGCGATCAGAAGCACCAGGCCTACCATCGCCATCATGGCCCAGAGAGGCGCTTCTAGAAATCTTTTTGCCATCGATTGACCGGCGCCGCCTGGCGTGACATCCAGTTTTAAGCGCAGAAATTGCTGGCGAGTATAAGGGCTGGAATGGGCGAATCGCTCTTCGCGGACTTCGGATTCGATGATGCGATGGAAAAGCGGCGCGAGTGAGGCCTTAGCCTCTCCCGCGCTAATGCCGGGCTTGAGACGCGCAAAGACTTGCAGAAAGCGGCGGCCGCGATCATCGAACGGTTTCTCCTCCTGGGTCAACTGAGCGGCCATCATTATCGGCACGTAAATGTTCCCGGTGACCAGCGATTCCATCCCCGCAAACCGTTTGGCGGCAACGCCGATAATCGTCAGTTTGTGGTTGTTGACCAGGATCTCTTTGCCGGCAATCGAAGGGTCGCCGGCGAATCGGTTTTGCCAGTAGTCGTAGCCGAGTACGGCAAAGGGAGCGCCGCCGCGCGTGCGGTCATCGGCTGCGGTAAACAGGCGTCCTAAAGCAGGCTGCACACCCAACACTTCGAAGTAGGTGCCGGAAACAATTTCACCTGCCGTACGCTCGCTGCGGCCCGCGAAACTCAGGCTGAAGGGCACGCTTCGGCGGCAAAGCATCCCGCTGAAGACCTGGTTCTGCTGGCTGAGATCGCGGTAAAGAGGATAGGAAAGCGCATTGATCCCGGAGTTGGAACCATAGAAATGGCCTACCTCCTCGAGCTGAACCAGCTGCTGCGGATTTTTGACCGGCATAAAGCGCAGAAGTACCTGATTCAACAAGGTGAAGACGGCGGTGTTCGCGCCTATGCCAAGCGCCAGAGAGACGATCGCCACAGAGGTAAAAAGAGGAGATCGGCGAAACGAACGCAGGGTAAAGGTCAGATCGGCAGGCAGTTTCATTCGGTAAGCCCTTGGAGCTTATTACGAAGCTACCCGCCGGATGTTCTCGAAAAATAGCCGGCGGGCTTCCTGACGTGTTTGCTGCCCGCTGTCCGCTTACTTCTGTGCCGCGGCAGTCGAATATTCGCTGGCCTGATCGAGCCGCTCGATCGCCGAACGGTCGAGCTTGAGATCAGCCGCTGCAACCAGGTCCGTAACCTGCTCCTGGCTGGTTGCGCTCGCAATGGGCGCCGTAATGCTCGGCCGCGCCATCAGCCAGGCTAAAGCGACTTGCGCAGGTTTCGACCCGACCTCTTTCGCCGTCTGATCGAGCGCTTTCAGAATTCGGATCCCGCGCTCATTCAGATAGTTCTTCACCTTGCCGCCGCGCGCTTTGCCGGCAAGATCGGCTTCCGAGCGATATTTGCCGGTCAAAAAGCCCGCAGCCAGTGAGAAGTACGGAATCACTCCGAGCCCATTTTTCTGGCACACAGCCTCCAACTCCGCTTCATAGCCCGAACGGTCATACAGATTGTATTCGGGCTGTAATGTTTCGTATCGGGAGAAACCGTGCTTCCCGCTCGTATCGAGCGCTGCCTGCAGCCGTTGCGCACTATAGTTCGAAGCGCCAATCGCACGCACCTTGCCCTGGTTGATCAAGTCCGCGAATGCGCCCAGAGTTTCTTCCAATGGCGTCTGCTCGTCATCTTTGTGAGCCTGATAAAGGTCGATGTAATCAGTCTGCAGGCGTCTGAGTGAATCTTCCACCGCCTGCTGGATATACGCCTTCGAGAGCCCCTTCTTGCCGGGAGCCATCTCCATCCCGACTTTGGTTGCCAGCACAACCTTGTCTCGCTTGCGGCTCCGTTTGAACCATTTCCCGATGATTGCTTCCGAATCGCCGCCCTTGTTACCCGGCACCCAGGTCGAATAAACGTCGGCAGTATCCACGAAGTTGCCGCCGGCATCCAGAAAAGCGTCCAATATCCGAAAGGATGTAGGCTCGTCGGCCGTCCATCCAAAAACGTTGCCGCCCAGACACAGCGGCGAAACCTGTAAATCCGAGTTTCCGAGTTTTCTCTTCTGCATAGTCTTTCCAGTTGGATGCCGCGAAGCCGTTCGGAGGACACACGGAAACTTCGGGAAGAGGAGCCTTAGCGTGCCGGAACCCATGCAGATGCGCCATTCGACACTGCCGCAGTTCCGGCTGGATTGCAATTCCCATAGGAATCCAGGCGCAGAATGCCTGGCGGGAAGAAGCGCAGGCCGCCGGGCTGTTCTGGATCATTTGAGTGACAGTCTCCAGGTTCGCCAGTTGAGTTGCAGCCACAACTGCCATATTGTGGTCGGCGCGGCTGGCACGCAGCAGATAAACGAGCCGCACGTACTTGGCACGAGGCGGCAAACGAAATAGATCGATTGTGGGCTGCCTCTCAGCCAGCGTTTGCCCGTTTTTTGTCACACTCGCCGAATCGAAGCGGATGTGAACGCCGCGACCCTTCTTGGTCACCCTGTAGTACTGCGTTTCGTAGCCGAGAAAATCGGATTTGGCAGCGACCGTGACCGAACGATTCGCGCTGTCTGTCGCTACCACTGAGTCTATGGCCGGTCCGAACGCGCCCGATTTTGTGACGGGCACGATGGCGCGCAACCGCCATCCAGGCTGCAGGTCGATATAGCTTGGAGGACTGGCAGAGGGCGGCCTGACAGAAACCGGAGTATTGCGCGGACCGCACGCAGACAGAACAAAGAGAAGCGTTGCGCAGAAAAGAGGCCGCATGCCTGCTACCGGGGACGTCTGCACCGGTTCAAACGTTCCCCGTGCGATATTCGCTTGATCGGCTATCTTGACGATAAAGGAAAAATCAGATCTTGAAAAAACGAGTTTACTTACTTTTTGCAACGGCGTTGGCAACTTCGCTCTTAATCGCCGCTCAGAATCGCACTTTACCGCCGCGCAAACGCCAGCCGACTCCGGAAAAGGTTGTGGAGGAACATATGGCAGCCTTCGGCTCCTGCGATTGGAAGAGACTGATGGCGCAGTTTCCAGACAACGCCGAGATCTTCTTGCCCAACGGAGCTGTCGTCCGCGGACGCCAGGCAGTCGGAGAGATGTTTGCTCAGGTCGTGAAACCAGCCTCGCAAGGAGGAACATGCGGCGTGAAAATCACCGCCGAACATATCTTCAAAGTGGGAGAAACCATAAATGTCCAGTGGCGGGCGGAAGCTCCGTTCCTGGCCGAACCGTACCGCGGGGCGGACGCCTATGAGACGCACGACGGCCTGATGGCGGCCCAGGTCACGACCTTCGATCGCGCAGCGCTAAAGATGAAACCTGAGTCCTCTCATTGAGTGTCAGTTGCTCTCAGTGAGGGTGATTCCACAACGTTCTAGACCATGCGCAGCAGGTAAAGCGTCAGCAGGATGATCAGAATCAGGCCAAGACCGCCCGATGGATAGTAGCCCCAGCCCCGCGAATACGGCCAGGCGGGGAACGCTCCAATCAGTAGCAGAAAGATGATCACGAGTACGATCAGACTCATGCTAGATGGACTATCGTGTCTATCGGAAATTAACAGAAATTCGATAATTGCGCTTTCTCAACCACGCAACTCTGTACCGCATCCGCGCTATGAATCAAAAGGGCGAGGCGGCGTAGCGGACTTGGGCGGTCGCCGGACGCGCTGCCACGGACGCCACTCCTAGTGCCTCGAAAATCTGGTCGGTTACTGCTTCCGGCGAGCATTCGGCTGCGACGTGATGATAGTCGCGGTCCTGGTAGTAACGAATAATCTCAGCGCCGTTCCGGTCGTGGATGCGCAGGCGCTCTCGAATTGCGGCAGGCTGGTCGTCAGCGCGCGGGATGAGCAGAGAGTGATCGTTCTGACAGAGCAGCGGTACCGAAGAGGAAGAATTTTCGGTCCCGTAGATGCGTCCGCAGGCCGGACATTGCCGTCTTCCTTTCAGCCGCTCGATAAGTTGCTCGGCCGAGACCGCGAAATTGAAGACCACCGGCCGGGGTGCCTGAAGGCGGCCGAGCAACGCGTCGAGAAAGGCGGCCTGTCTGGTCGTCCTCGGAAATCCGTCGAGAATGCAGCCGCCTTCGCAATCCTCTTCGCGCAGGCGCGCTTCGACAATCTGATTCATTTGCGCATCGCCGACTAACTGGCCCGCGCGCAGCACGCTTTCGAGATGCCTGCCGAGTTCGGAGCCCGTCTGGCATTCCCGGCGCAGCATGTCGCCGGTCGAAATCGCGGGAATATGCAAAGCCGCCGAAACGCGGGCAGCTTGCGTTCCCTTGCCGGCGCCCGGCGGTCCCAGAAATATGATAGTCCGTGCAGGCATGCGCATCGTATTACCCTTCCCGTACATACAGTCTCAAGCACTCGCGAGAGGTTTTCAAATGAGCTAGTCCGAATTGGACTACCTGTCCGATCCGCATAAGCCTCCCCTGCACAAAGTACTGCACCGCAAAAGGCCCGCCCAACAGGGCAAATTGTCACAGGAAACCACACGGCGTCTGTCAAAATCCAGAAAGACGAAGAGAGAGGCGTACGCCTGTGCATCAGCATCCTCCAAACGAAGGAAGTCCCGCATCGATTGATCACGTCTCTGAAGCGCTGCCAAATGAAAAGGAAAAAGACATGGATAAGCTTGCGCAAAACATTCAAGAAGCGTTTCTCAACAACGCGAGAAAAGATCGCGTATTTCTAACGATCTATTTGATGAGCGGGGTTAAACTGTCAGGGCGGATCAAAAGCTTCGATAAATATTCGGTCATTCTGGAATCGAATAACCAGGAACAACTCATCTTCAAGCACGCCATTTCAACGGTAGTGGTTTCGAGGTCGCTGCACCCGGTTGGTTTCCAAAATCCGGCGAGCCCCGGGACTCCTCAGGCGGTGGACGTTCCTGCCGAAAGCGATCATTAGTGCCAACGCCGGAAGAGCGCACGCTAGTCGTCGCAGTCCATCTCTCGAGTCGATCGCAGCCGCAAGGAGGACCTGCCCCTTCGGCGCTCGATTCCGAGGAATCGCTCGAGGAGCTGAAAACGCTTGCTGAGAGCGCCGGCGCAAGAGTCATCGACCGGATCACGCAGACTCGACCGGCTCTCGATGCAGCAACTCTGCTCGGTTCAGGAAAAGTAGATGAGATCAAGGCGCTGGTTGGCGCCGAAGACATTCAGACGGTCGTTTTCGATCGTGAGCTCACGCCGACTCAACTGCGCAACCTGGAGCGCCGCCTGGATGTGAAGGTGCTCGATCGAACCCAGCTCATCCTCGATATCTTTGCGAGACGCGCGCGGACTAGCGAAGGGCAGTTACAGGTCGAGCTGGCACAACTGAATTACCTGCTTCCGAGATTGGCCGGACGCGGCACGCAGATGTCACGGCTGGGCGGCGGAATCGGAACGCGCGGACCCGGTGAAACGCAGCTCGAAACCGACCGTCGAAGAATCTCGAAGCGCATCGCGAAATTGCGTACCGACATCGAGCGCGTTCGCGCCACGCGCGGCGTGCAGCGTTCGCAGCGCCAGGCAGTGCCGCTTTCTACCGTCAGTCTCGTCGGCTACACAAATGCCGGCAAATCCACGCTGTTTAACCGGCTGACCGGAGCCGGCGTTTTAGCCGACGCCAAAATGTTCGCTACCCTCGATCCAATCGTCCGGCAAATCCGCCTTCCCTCCCAGCGCCGCGTGTTGATCAGCGACACGGTGGGTTTCATTCGCAGCCTGCCAACGACACTGGTGGATGCATTTCGCGCCACTCTCGAGGAGGTGACGGCGGCCGCCCTGCTGCTCCATGTAGTCGATATCACGTCGCCCAACGCCGCCGAGCAGACCTCCCACGTGCTCAAAGTCCTCGGCGAGATCGGCGCAGAAACCGCGCCCCAACTGCTCGTTCTCAACAAGAGCGACCAACTCCCCGAAGACGGCAGGTTACAGGACTTAGCCACGCTGACCCATCGTCTGCTCGGGGAAACAGCTCGCCAGAATCAAACGGAGGCCGTCCTGGTCTCCGGTCAGACCGGGCTCGGAGTGCCGGAACTGCTCGAAAAGATCGACCGGCAATTGGTGCAGGATCCGATATCGCGGCACTGTTTTCGTCTGCCGCTGGGCGAAGGCCGGCCGCTCCATCTCTTACACGAGCGCGCAGCTGTCATCTCCCAGGAATACAAGGACGATTACTGCGAAGTTGTCGCCGAGGTTCCGCAATCGATTCTCACCAAGCTAGGGCGATTCGCCGTCAAGTAAGCCGAGAGGAACTCCGGGCTTTTCCTACCTCTCTCCTGAAGCCGATTAGGCCCTGGAGACACACGACTTGCCACCTGCATTTCTTCTCATTAGCATCGCGTCGAAAGCGGGTCACCCGGCCGCGGCCTATCTGCTCGGAGCGGCTGGTTTCCTGAGCCTCGGTTTTGCTTGGTTTCGAAAAACCGGTCCATAGCGGGCCCTCGGCGCATCATGGAACAAGCCGTTATATGCTTACGTATTCTCTTTTGCGAACACAATGCATTCGCCTCTGCGTACTCATCTTCTCGTCTTAGCCGGCGTCATACTCACGTTGACGGGCTGCCAATTCGACACCACGCCGCCGGGCCCTACCCGGGAAACCTCCATCCATCTCGATAAAGGCAGCACGGAGCGGGCGTCGATCGACCTCGATATGGCGGCAGGTGAAATGAAAGTGCGCGGCGGCGCGGAGAAGCTCGTCGACGGCCACTTCGAATTCAACGTGCCTTCGTGGGAGCCGAAAATCGAAACCTCCAACAACGGCTCCCACGCGATGGTGAAGATCAGCCAGCCGAATAACGCCCATCTCGGCGGCCATCGCCATTATGTGTGGGATCTGCAATTGAACGATCAAGTTTTGATGGATCTTGCCATCAACTGCGGCGCGGGCCAAGCCAACCTCAATCTGGGAGATCTCGATTTACGGCGCGTCGAGGTGCACATGGGCGCGGGTCAGGTCGATATGGACCTGCGCGGAAAACCCACGCGCGATTACGATGTCGAAGTCTCGGGCGGCGTCGGGCAGGCCACAGTCCATCTCCCCGAAGACGTGGGCATCTATGCGGAGGCGCATGGTGGCCTCGGCAGCATCACGGTCACCGGGCTAGACAAGAAGGACGATCACTGGCAAAACAGCCTGTACGACAACGCTAAGGTCAAGGTACACGTGAAGGTGGAAGGCGGCATCGGAGAGATCCGCATCATTTCCTGAGAAGCCCCTCTACTTCTTCGCGCGTTGGAATCGAAGATTGCGCTCCCGAGCGCGTCACCGAGATCGCGCCTGCCGCATTTGCGAACTTCGCCGCTGCGCCAATTCCCTTCCCTTCGGCCAGAGCCACAGCAAAAGCTCCGTTCCAGCTATCTCCTGCCGCCGTGGAATCAACGGCCTGCACCGGAAAACCCGGAACACGCTGGCAACCCTCCGCATTCGCCACCACGACCCCCAGCGCGCCGAGCTTCACGATGACAGTCGACGGCCCGCGAGCCAGCAATTTGCGCGCCGCATCTTCCGCATCCTGGTACGATTCGACCTCTGTATCTACGCCGAGGAGCAAAGCGGCTTCAGTCTGATTGGGAGTTAAGAAATCGACCAAGCCGAGCATCTCGGGAGACAGCGCCTGAGCCGGGGCCGGATCGAGTATGGTGATTGCGCCGTGCTGCCGCGCGGTCTCGAGAGCGAGCCGCGTTGTTTCCAGCGGCACTTCCAGTTGCGTCAGCAGAATTGCTCCCGGTTCCAGTGTGCCCAGATTTTGCACAACATCTTGCGGCGTCAGCTTTCCATTCGCGCCAGGCGAAATGACAATCAGATTTTCCCCGCTCGGAAGCACCAGAATCGCCGCCGTACCGCTCGCAGTAGGCGAGACCTGAATCTTCGATGTACCGGCCCCTGCTTTCGCCAGGCTTTCGATCAACATCGGCCCGAACGGATCGCTTCCCACGCGTCCCGACCATCTCCACTTGCCCTCCGAGCAGCGCGGCAGCATAGGCCTGATTGGCGCCCTTCCCTCCTGGAATGATATTTAAGTCGCCGCCAACTACGGTTTCACCCGGCCGCGGAAACCGCTCGACCCGCTGCACCAGGTCCGCATTCAGACTGCCTACGACAACGATCACTGCACGTCCTGCAAGCTCGGCGCGATGCTAATTCCCATGGCAGTACGGTAGCGCGTCATGAGCTGGTCCGCTTTCGCTGCCTCGCCCCGCATGCGATAGGCCCGATCCAGCAGATGAACCGCCTGCGGCAAAAGCGGATCGAGCTGCACCGCGCGTTCTAGATGTTCCAGAGCGCCGGTCATATTGCCTTGCTCGAGCAGAGCATCGCCGAGATTCACTTCATAGGGCGCAAATTCCGGCCGAAGCTGCAGCGCCAGACGGAACCTCCGTTCGGCTTCGGCAGGCTGTTTGGCGGTGAGCAGAACGGTGCCCAATTCGGTCAGCGCGAGCGGATCTTTCGCGAACATGCTCTGCAGCCGGTTGAGCATTTTGTAGCCCCGAATGACCTGATCGGGCACGTGATTTTCCAGGCCTTCCGTCACCAGCGCCAGCGCCAGATTGCGCTCGCGAAATTCGGCCGGCAGGTTCGCGCCAGGCCGCCAGATCCGCGCCTGCCGCCGGTTTACCTTCCGGTTCCTTGTGGCGCGTAATTCGATGATCGGTGAACGCCGTGTGCCCGCCATCTTTCGCGGGACGCTTCGGCATATGGCACGCGATACAGTTCTGATCGGAACCTGTGTGGCTCGCGGGCAGCGCCCCGGCATGGCAGGTCAGACAGCGCCCCCGGTAGTACGCGGCCGGCTGCTCCGGCACATTATGCGGATCGTGGCAGGTGCCGCACCACAGCTTCCCGCCGCTCTTGCGCACGCACAGGCTTTGCGCCAGTTCTTCGGACTGGCTGATGACTTTGATTTCGTTCTCCATCGGCCGCGCCGCGACATAAACCGTGTAGACGTCCTCGCTCCGTTCGCCGGGCTCGAAGTCGGCAATCGTCTTTCCGGGGTTCGGAATGCGGATTTCACCCGCCAGATGGCACTGTTCGCAGATGCTGTCGCGCGCGGCCTGAGGGAGCTTCGCCGGATTGACGATGCTGCCCGGCATCGGGTTTTTCAGATGCGCCGCCGCCGAGCCGTGGCAGCGGTCGCAACCAATCTCTGTCTGGGCAAAGGGCGGCTTCCGGTAGCTATTTAAGGTATCGGGTACAGGCATCGGCCGGTCCGCATGGCAGGTCAGACACTCGAGCGTCACGGGACGCGAAAAGTCCGGCTCCGTCGCCTGCTCGTATCCCGGCGCCACGTCCCACATATGCCGGGTCGTGTAGTACGAAAGAGGAGATTGAAACAGGTGGTCTCCGACTTGCGCGAGAAAGCCTACGGCATGACTGCCGGAGCCGATCTGGTACTCGACGCGCAGCCTCTGCGATTCCCCGCCCCGCGTCAGAGATTGCCAGATGCCAGTCGAGTCGGTTTGACTGGCAAAGTGTGTGTGGGAAGCGAGATGCTCGAAGGCACCGTCAGGTGGTGCATAGGTCGTAGTCAGCGAGTGCGCCATGGCGGACCGCGAAAATCCGGCGGCTTCTTTCGGATGGCACGATGCGCACACCTGCCCGCATAGCGACCGCGTCAAAACCGCGAAGGCAACCAGGACAAACCGCAACTTGCGAGAGTATCAAACCAACGCTGAAACGGAACCCCGACCGGCAGGGAGGGCGTCTTCAACGGAGTAGTCACCCCCGGTACTGCAACTAAAGTTCTACCGGAATGCAAGAATCTAGTTGTATTCGCTGCCCCTACGCTATATACTCCAGAAAGTTCCATCAATTTTTTGTCAATTTTGTGGACCGTTGTATGACGGTCCGCGGCTTCCCGGGGGGGATTTCTACACATGTCTAGTAAGGCAGCGCTGCAGCGTGTGCATCGGCTGGTGAAACTGTACTCATCGATCCTGAGTTTGACAGCCCTGGCCCTGTTTATGGCCGGGTCCGCATGGACGCAAACGCTGAGTAGCATCAGCGGCACCGTCACAGATTCGAGTGGCGCGGTAGTTGGGACTGCGAAAGTCACTGTAACCAATGACGCGACTCACGTCGCGAAAACAGCCGAGACAAGTTCCGCCGGCACCTACACCGTCACCGATCTGATTCCCGGCACTTACACCGTCACGGTCGATCTGGCCGGTTTCCAGTCGTCCGAGCACAAAGGTGTGAACGTCGACGTCGGCAGAGCTTCAACTGTGGACGCCGTCCTGCAGCCCGGCAACACGCAGCAGACAGTCACCGTTTCTGAGACCGCCATTGCCCTCGACACCACCGCTCCGACTCTGGACACGACCATCGAAAACAAGGTCGTCCAAGAGTTGCCGAACCAGGTGAGCGGCGGGCGTGGCCGTCAGATCGACAATTTCATCTTTCTCGCTCCCGGCGTGACGGGAAGCACGTTTAGCCACCGCATCAACGGCGGCGTCGATTTCCAGAACGAAGTTGTGTTCAACGGCATCCCCATGGCGCAGCCGGAGACACAGGGCTTTCAAACCATCTGGAATCCGCCTTTCGAGCTAGTCAACTCCTTCAACGTACTGCGTTCGTCGTTCTCGGCTCAGTATGGGCTCGCCCAGGGCGTCGTCACGTACCAAACCGCTTCCGGAACCAATCAGTTCCACGGCGATGCCTTCGAAATCATCCGCAACAATTTCTTCGATGCGCGCGGCGCTTACAACCCCACTGTCCCGATCGATAAGGAAAACAATTACGGGTTCACGATCGCCGGTCCAGTTATTATTCCCAAACTGTACAACGGAAAGAATCGGACGTTTTTCCACCTGAGCATGGAGTGGTACCGTCAGAACCAGTTACAGACCGGCACCTACTCCGCGCCCACAGCCGGCGAAGTGGCTGGCGATTTCAGCGGGCTAGTCGATTCGAGTGGAAAACAGGTCCCCATCTTCGACCCTGCAGCAGGGCAGCCGGGCAGTTGTACCGCCGGCGGTAATACTCCCGGGTACGCAGTTCCGAGGCAATATCATCCCGAGCGTCTGCTTCAGCCCCCAATCCGCGGCGTTATTGAAATATTTCCCGACCGCGACTCTGCCCGGTTTCACGAATAACGCAATCAATTCCGTCGGCGTTCTCCCCACTAGACAAAATCCCTGGGGCTTTACGATCGATCACAACATCAACGACAAACAGTCCATCCACTTTGCCGAGTGGCGCGATAAG
The DNA here is from genome assembly GCA_963799755.1 of Terriglobia bacterium. Taxonomy (GTDB): domain Bacteria; phylum Acidobacteriota; class Terriglobia; order Bryobacterales; family Bryobacteraceae; genus Bog-105. The sequence continues at coordinate 37,272 of CAWCYQ010000011.1, forward strand.
CAAACCTCTTTCGCAAGTAGCAACATTAGCCCGACGAATCCTCTGCCGTACTTTACCTATGAGCCGGACCTCGGTACAGTATTCATTCTGAATTATTCCTACGCCATCAACCCGCACCTGGTCATGACCGCCGGGGCGAGCTGGCTCGGTGAGCTGAATTTTCAGATCCCGGACCGTACCCAAAGCGGCGTCCAGCCCGTTTTGGCGGCAGCCCCAGGCGCTCCACTTGTGCCAGGGATCAACTTCAGCGGGCTATTGGCTCCCGTCAGCGTTGGAACGTCCAACACGAACTCGATCAATCGCAAGCTTGGTACCGTCGCCGAAAACAACTTCCTCTATATACGTGGGAAGAACACGTTTAACATCGGTTGGGAGTATCGTAGAACCTATCAGGACGACAACGAATGCCAGCAGTGCGCGGGCAATTTCAATTTCAGTAACAACCAGACCGCCGATCCCAGCAATATCAGTAACACGGGAAATGCTTTTGCCAGTTACCTGCTCGGAACCGTGGATAGCGCGAACCGGACCGGATCGCAGGAACTGCGGCTGCGCAACCTCGACATCTCGAGCTACATTCAAGACGACATCAAACTGACTCCCCGATTCACCTTCAACATCGGCGTGCGCTGGGATGTGATGGAGCCCTTCACGGAGATGAACAACAACATCGTCTACTTCGATTCGACCATCCCGAATCCCGGAGCCGGCGGTCGCCTTGGAGCTGCCACCAAGTTCGGCTACTGCCAGGGCTGTGCCTCTACGGATCGGGCGTTCATCCACTGGAACCACTTCAGCCCCAGGATGGGCTTCTCTTACGAGCTCAACAAGAAAACCGTGCTGCAGAGTGGCTTCTCGGTGAACTATCTGAACGGCGGCGCATACGAATACGGCATCAGCAAAGTGGCCGTCAATTACGGCAACCTGCTCCTCGGCACATTCACCCGGCCTTCGACCGGCTCCACCAATCCCGGCTTCGGTTCCTGGGACGCACCCGGCAACATTCTGCCGGAGCCGGCGCCTAGACCCTTTAGCCCGACGGTCGGCAATGCCTCGACCATCAACGCCTTCGATCCCAATGCCGATGGCGTTGCTCCCTATGATGCCGTCTGGAACATCGGCATCCAGCGCGAACTGCCCTCCAGCATGTTCTTAACACTCAACTATACCGGCAATCGCGCCAACCACTTACCCTCTCAGTTGAACCCCATCAATCAGCTTCCTTCGCAGTTCCTGACGCAATACGGAAGCCAACTCGGCGATCCCTACGCCACAACCGGCGTGAAGCTCGGTATTCCGCTGCCCTATCCGACTTTCCTCACCGATTTCCCCACGGCCACCGTGCTCCAGGCCTTGCGTCCCTATCCCCAGTATGCGGACATATTCAATAACTTCGATATGAACGGATCGTCGTTTTACAATGCCATGCAGGTCACGGTAGAGAAACGCTACACCAACGGCCTGAGCTTCCTGGTTTCCTACAATCTGTCGAAGATGATGTCTAATACCAGCTCCGGATTCACCTCTTTCGCGGCGCGTGCGCTCAACAAGGACAACCAGAAATCGGAGTGGTCGATCGATAACAACGATCAAACCAACATGGTGAACATTGCGGCTACCTATGAGCTGCCGTTCGGAAAGGGCAGACCATTCATGAATCGCGGCGGCGTGGTGAACGCAATTCTTGGCGGTTGGCAGATCAGCCCGCTTCTTACTTACGCGACCGGAACGCCTCTGCAGGTCACGGTGGCCGGCAATCCACTCGGGAACGGCACATCCAACCGGCCCAACCTCGTCGCTGGCCAACCATTGCAGTTCTCTTATGCCAATGTCTACAAGGGCCTGCCGGTCCTGAACGCTGCAGCCTTCTCCGATCCCGGTCCCTGGGCGATTGGCAATGAACCGCGTTATGTTGGCAGCATGCGCAATCCGTTTGAATACAACGAAAATATTGCGCTCGCAAAATATTTCCCGCTCGGCGAACGCGTGAAGCTCAAGCTGGAGATTGAGTATTTCAACGCGTTCAACCGTGTGCTCTTCGGCAGTCCCGATCACGAATCTCGAAGACGCGAACTTTGGGAAAGTGATCAATAGCCAAGCCAACTCCCCACGCCAAGGCCAGGGCCACTTGGCAATCACCTTCTAGCGCACCACTGCAGCAAAACCATTGCCCGGACGCTCGTCTACGAGCTCCGGGCATTTTCGCGGCAAGACCGCGACCAGGACCCGCTGTGCTCTGAGCGCCTTCTCCCGGCACATAATAGGTATCAGGAGGCAATCTTGGCCGCCACCGCAGCCCCGCCCATCACCGTCGAACAGTTTCTCCACTTCCAATCTCCTCGCGGCTTTCGCTGTGAACTCATCAACGGAGAAATCATATTGTCCCCAGACCCGAAGGCTCCCCACTACGACATCTGCGAACGTGTCTATGAGTTTCTGAAACAAACGTGCCCGTCACCAACTTACAAAGTTCTCCAGCGCATCAATCTCCAGCTGAAGAGCCCGTACTACATGCCGAGTCCCGACGTGATGGTGATCGATTACGCGAAATGGGTCGAAGCGCAGGAAAGCGGCTATCCGAAAACGACTCCGCTCCTGGTTGCGGAAGTGATCTCCCCTTCGAACCGCAAGCGCCCTATCGCTGACAAGGTCGCAAGGCTACATCGAGGACGGCGTTCCTGAGATCTGGGTTATCTATCCCAAGAAACGAACCGTCGAAGTGCACCGCGGCAACGTAACGGTGTTGCTCGGCGAATCCGACGTGCTCGCTCTACCAGCGGGATTGCCTCCGGCTTCCTTCGCTGTGAAGCAGATATTCTCTTTCGCCGAAAAGATCATTGCTTTGTAGCCTTTTCCACTATCGTCGAATATTTGTTCACCGCCATATCCCGCGCCTCTTGCTTCGTCCCGTCCGGCCATGCGACGCTCACGCGATCCAGTTTGGCGCAAGCCCCCAAACCGAAGTGCAGACGAGGATCGTTCCTCGAGAGATAGCTGCCGCCGCTGCGCACTGCGTCCGATTGCCGGTGGCCGCAGGCTTCGATCGTGACCACGGCTCCGATCGCGTCGCGATTGCACTTCGTTCCGCGCAGCGCAAAACCCACCCACGTATTATTCGTGTCCGTTTCATTTCTCAACAGCACCGGCGCGCCGGCGATCGGCAAAACGAGCAGGTCCATTTTCCCGTCATTGTTGAAGTCCGCCGTCGAGCCGCCGCGATACGAGTTGTCCGGCTTTACCGGATAAGAAAACGCCAGCGCGCTCTTCGCGCCCATGCTCCGAAAAATCGTGATCGGCTCTAAATAATCTTTGTCCGTCGGATAAACATGTCCGTTCGCCGTCCAGAAATCCCGCGCGCCGGAATTCCCGAAATCTGTCAAACCGCACGCCCAGCCCAGGTACGGATCGGTCACCGTCGCCAGCCCGGTAGCCGAAGCGACTTCTTCGTAGACACCCGATTTCGATTGCCGGAACAGCGGGAAATAGTCCTTGTTGAACGTTGTCGTGAGCACATCCAGATGGCCGCTCTTGCCATATTCCCCAACCGCCACGCCCATGTTGGATTGAGTTCTCCCATCCGCGTTGAAAGCAACGCCGCGATCGAGCGCCTCCTCCTTAAATGTTCCGTCGCCTTGGTTGAGAAACAAATAGTTCGGGTCGGAATCGTTCGCGACGAAAATATCGAGCTTTCCATCTCCATTGAAATCGGCGGCTACAGGCGTAAAGCCATGCGCCGCTGGCGCGCTCGCAATTCCCGACTTCTTCGAAATATCGCTGAATGTACCATCGCCATTGTTGCGGTACAGAATACTATGCTCTCCTTTGAGCCCGATCGGGCCACAAAATGTACGTTGACCGAAATAGTCGCAAACCGGCGCAGGTTCGTTCCAGGACATGGAATGAATGTCCACGTAGCCGGTTATAAAGAGGTCCAGGTTGCCATCGCCGTCGAAATCTCCAAAGGCGCTGCCCGTATGCCAGGCCGCGCTAGTCCGTAAACCGGCGCTGGCGCTCACATCGCTGAAGGTGCCATTGCCGTTGTTCTTATAGAGCAGGTCGCGGCCGATGGTGGTGATCAGAATGTCGGTAAAACCGTCGTTGTTGTAATCTGCCGCATTCGCGCCGGTGCCCCAGTACGGATTGCTAAGGCCCGACTTCGCAGTGACATCCTCAAACCGGCCGTTGCCTAGATTGTGATAAAGGTAAACGCCTCCCGGAACCCCCGGCATCGTGTCGCCGGCAACCGTTTTACGCAGCTGGTCCATCGTCCCGCCGTTGACGATCAGCAGGTCCATCTGGCCGTCGTTGTCGTAGTCGAGCCAGGCTGCTCCAGCTGCCATTCGCCTCCGGAATCCAGCGCTTCTCCGGACCTCCGCAGCGCAGCGTAGCGCCCACGCCGGAGGGCGCCGCGACGTCTTCAAAGGCCAGCCTGGGGCCTGCAAGATCACTAAGGGCTGCCGTCGCCGCGCAGAGGCTGAGCAGCGGCGCGAGCAGGAAAGCTTTCTCTCTCATCCGAAGCTCTATAGTGTATCCATGGCGTCGTTTTTGGCCAATCGTTTCTTATTGTTATTCATCGGCATTTCTCTATTCACGTGCCATCTGTTGCGGGCGCAAACGAACGACGTAGATTCTCTGCACGCCGAGGCCAGCACCGCTGAGGCGAAAGGCGACCTCCCGGTAGCCATCGAAAAATATCGGGCGATCCTGAAGATCAATCCCCGTCTGGCGGCCGCCTATAACAATCTCGGCGCTCTCTACTTCAAAGAAGGACAGTTTCACGATGCGGCCGAGACGCTCGAACGCGGGCTGAAAATCGATCCATCCATGAGTTCCGCTTCGGCTCTGCTCGGACTGTCTCTTTTCCAGATGGGCGAGTATGCGAAGGCCCGGCCGCATCTGGAAGCTGCGCTGAAAGCTCACCCCACGGACAATAACGCGGAGTTTCTGCTCGTCAATGACCTCACCAAGCTGGGTGCATTCGAAGCAGCCGCCGGGCACTTGCAGCAACTCGCGAAACGCCAGCCTGATAACGAGCGCGTGTGGTATCTCTTGGGCCGCGTCTACATGCAACTCTCGGAGCAGGCGCTCGGAAAGATCAACCAGATCAATCCGGATTCCGTTTGGGCGCACGAGATCTCCGCGGAACTGATGGAGAGCATGAAGAACTACAACGGGGCGATCGTGGAATATAAGAAAGCGCTTGAGATTGCGCCGAACCAGCCCGGACTGCACTTCAAACTGGGGGATGTCTATTGGAGCCTTTCGCAGTGGGACAACGCCGCTGAGCAATTCCAGTTGGAGCAGGCCATCGACCCCAGAAACTGTATGGTTGAATTTAAGCTCGGCGACATCCTGTTGCAGAAAAGCGTGGAGCCGGCGGAAGCCTTGACGCGCATCGACAAAGCTCTGGCGGCCTGCCCGAACTTGACCGAAGCGCGTGCGGATCGCGGACGTGTGCTCTTGAAATTGCATCGCGAACAGGAGGCGATTCCGGATCTCCTGGCCGCCGAAAAGGCCAATCCGGCGGAACCAAGCACCCATTTTCTGCTGGCCCAGGCATATCGCGCGACCGGTAACAGCGAAGAGGCCAAAGCCGAGATGAAGTCCTTCAGCGAACTCGAACAGAAGACACGCAACGCCGCCGCCGAGCGCGCCAGCGAGGTAATTAAGGACAATCAAAGCGCACACTAAACGGCGCAGCCATTCACGATAACGTCAGGCACGCCTCACACCCGCAGTGTGCCCAAAACATCAGCGGTCAGCGTTTTCGTCCCCGGGATGCTTGGCGTTCAGTTGCGAGTAGCGCGCGAATTCTTCTTTCGCTTTTTGAGCTTTACCTTGCTTCTCATAAAGCTGCCCTAAGACGTAATGCGCGCGAGCGCTTTCCGGTTCAAGCTTAACGGCTGCTTCCAGTTCCCCCTGAGCCTTATCGAACTGGTGCAATGCCAGGTAGGCTTTGCCCAATTGCTGATGAGCCTTGGGGGAATTTGGCACAAGCTTTACCGCTTCCTGCAGATGCGGAATGGCCTGCTCCGGCTGATTGTTCTCGAGGAAGAAGCTGCCGAGATCGATGTAAGGCCAAGGATCTTTTTGCGGGGAATCCGCCTGCCAGGCAATCGCGTTGAGGAAAGCCGCCCGCGCTTCGTCCATGCGGCCAAGCCCCTGCAGCGATAGACCCAGGTTATCTTCAGCTCGGATGTGTCTTGGCGCAAGCTTCAGACACTGCTCAAAGGCGCTGATCGCCTCTTCGAAACGGTTCTCGTTATATTTCGTTCGGCCCAGGTAATACCAGCCGAGCACGTTCTCCGGATCCCATTCGGTCGATTTCGTGAACCACTTGTCGGCATCGCCATAGTCAGCCAGAAGAACGTAGTCCACGCCCACCACGCGCAGGTCCGCTGCGCTTGGTTTTTGATATTTAGCGCCTTCCGTCATCTCTGCCAGAGACTCGCGCGCCTTCTGCTCGCGAAACAATATATAGCCGAGCAGAAAATGGCCCTTCGCGGAATTGTTCTGCGATTTCAAATATTCTCGAACCTCGGTCTCGGCCTGCGGAAGCATTCCCTTGTCCGCGTCGGATCGGGCCGTCTCCAGGGCGTCTGCCGCCGGCTGAGCAGTTTGTCCGAAAGCCCGCGACGCCAGCGCCAGAAGGATAATCGCGAACGTCAGATTGGTCGACTCCTCATTAGCTATTGTGCTGTATAGCAGCATGATCGAAACCGGATTGAAAGACAAAATCGTAATCGTCACGGGCGCCGCCAACGGAATCGGCAAAGCGACAGCCAGGCGCTTTGCAGACGAGGGATGCCGGGTGATCTCCTGGGACGTGAAGGAGGGCCAACCGGAAACTGGCGGTCTCTTCCAGGCGGTCAATGTTACCGACGCGAGTTCGATTGAAGCGGCGGTGAATGATATCGTCCAACGTTGGGGCGCGCCATACGTACTGGTGAACAATGCAGGTATTCTGCGCGACGGCCAGCTTGTGAAATACAAGGACGGCGCATTGGCAGGAGTACTCAGCGACGAGCAGTTCGAGGCGGTTATCTCCGTTAATCTGAAAGGCGTCTTCAACTGCACGCGCGCGGTTGCGCCCCGCATGATCGCGGGCGGAGGCGGCGTGGTTCTGAGCGCCTCGAGCGTGGTCGGCCTCTACGGCAATTTCGGGCAAACGAACTATGTTGCGGCGAAAGCGGGAGTGATTGGGATGACAAAAGTCTGGGCCCGCGAGTTAGGTAAATATAAGATTCGCGTGAACGCGGTAGCACCAGGCTTTATCGCCACCGGGATGATCCAGTCGGTTCCCGAAAAGATACGCCAAACCATGCAGGATCACACGCCGATCGGACGCCTCGGGCAGCCGGAAGACATCGCGAACGCCTACCTGTGGCTGGCATCCGATGCTGCCTCCTTCATCACTGGAACGGTGCTGAGCATAGATGGCGGCGCTGTCACCGGCACCTAAATCTGCGAGAACGACGTCGGATTCAGAACCAGATTTGAAATGTTCGAGACAATCGGCTCATAGTTGAATTTGCTTGAGCCGCTGAGCTTCTTCCATCCGGGATCTGCGCCAAATGCCTTCCATCTCGCATTGAGCTCGTCCAGATCGGGAAAGCTGACCATGTATGTAAGGTTGGGAAGGCGCGGTCCCACAAGAGTATCTCCGTAAAAAACGGACCAGAAGCCGGCGCGCTTGAAGGCATCAAATTCCCCACTGTTGAACATCTCGACTTTCACGCGGTGGTCATGGTTAGTCGGACTTTCATAGGTGCGCAACTGAAACACACGCGAGCCATGCTGTGCGGTTACCGGCGGCACAGTGAGCCTTGGATAGCCCTCGAACGCGGCCAGCAGAGAACTCTCCATACGCTCGAAAGGGGGCTCTTTCGCGGGCGCTTTGAGAAACGCTTCGCCGGCGCGCTGATACTCCTCATCCTGAGCCAGGCGAAATTCGACCGTCGCCAGCGCCTCGAGTGAATCGCTCGGGATCAGCACATAGACGGCCGGCGATTCCGGACCGAGATACAGGTCGAAAACACCGACCGGCTTCATCTCGAGCTTGTTCAGCGCGGGGATAAGGGCCTCTGCGAGGAAACCGCTCGTGAGTTTCTGCTGCGGCCCAGAGAGCAGATGATAACGGCGCAGTTCGTAATACTGGCGCGTTGGCGTTTCCGCCGAACGAACTCCGGAAGGAAGGGCAACGGCTGCCGAAGCGGCTAGGGATGAAGTGAGAAACCGGCGTCTTTGCATATCTATAAAAGTATGCGACAAGCGTATGCGGCACGGCTCAAGGCATTGATCCTAGAGCTCCAGTTGCCCGTGGTACAGCATGTCCTTCAAGCGAAACTTTTTGATTATCGAAAGGGAGCCGAAGCGCATCTGGAAAGTCACTTCTTTGTCGTCGGCGTCGATGGCCTGCGTTCGCGGAAAGAAGATATGCAGAGTGCCGGTTGAGTTATCGAGCTTGGCGTCCTCCGGCCGAATGGCAGACTTGCCTCGTGGGAAGAGAAATGAAGTCCGCATCATCCCTGCCAGCATTTCTTCAGGATTACGCACATCCTCCGGTCTGTTGCCGCTGCCGTTTGGCAATTGAGGCTCGATGTACCGCCCGGCGGGCACCAAACCGATCACGGTGATGATGTAATCCTTGCGAAACTGCTCTGACGAGTACGGTTCACCGGATCGCTTACGGTCAAACGCTTGCCTTACCGGAAGCGCAGTGTCCCAGCGTACCGTCACATCGAGCGTCGGCGGCCCATTGCGGTTCACCCGGCTGACGCCGCCATCCCAGCGTCCATCGGTAGCGCCGTTGTGGGGGCTTGGCATGCCGGCTTGCGGTGTATCGATAGCGGGCGGCGGGGGCGGAGTATTGTCCTCTGCCAGGGCAAATGAAGCTGGCACGGATTGAGCCCACGGGGAATCTGTCAGGACACGTTCCACGTCCTGAGCGCTCCATTGCTTCGGATCGCTCGTTTTCCAGGGCTGCGAAGCCGCCCATAAGAGAACCGCGCAAATTGGCAGCAATCCAGTGATTCTAATCATGTGGGAAGTTCTTTCCCATACTAGCTCTTGGAGCGGGCGCTGAATTAACCCGAGCTTTCAGCAACATCTGGGGCAGTTCTGTCGTCATTCGAGTGTAGTGGTCTCCGATCACAGCGCCCGTAAGATTGCGTGACTGTGGCGTTAAAGTAATTTAAATGACACGTTCACCGACTATCCGGTTCCTGCTTGGCTTGCTCCTGACCCTTGGAGCGGTGACCGGTTTGTCATCGTATTCGCTATACCGGCTTCATCAAGTCCGAAAGGTAGAGCTCAACATTATCGATCTGAGCCGGCATGACTCGCTGCAATTACTGCGGGTTCAAAATGACTTGAGCGTACTAGGTTTGAAGCTGAGTGACATGTTCAACGACCTCGATGCATCCAGCCTGGACCGCTACCGGCAGGAATTTACTCTTCTTAGGCAAGATCTGCATCGGGCGCTTCAATACGAGTCGCGGCTGGTCCCCGTAACCAGACATCCCAGCGGCCAGCCGCAGTTGGAGGAGACGCTGCGGAAATTCTGGGCCACTTCGGACCAGGTTTTTGAAGCCACGGCGGCGGGGCATAAACAAACTGCCAGGGTGCTGATTTCGGCAACGCTGTCGGCTCAGCAGGCGGAGCTCGCGGCGGGAGTTTCCGGCTTGCTGGAGCGCAATAATGGCGCTGAGGAACAAGCGGACAAGCGAATCTCCGATATCTATGAAGGAGCGGAAAAAGATATCTATCTTTTTCTTGCCTGGACGATGCTGGCGATAGCCGCGACCAGCTTGTACTTGATTTACTGGAACCGCAAGTTTTTCTGGCAGCTGGAATCGCTGTCGCGCCAGCGCCGTGTGCTCGCTGCGCGCTTGATTACGGTGCAGGAAGAAGTGCTGCGCTCGGTATCGCGGGAGCTGCACGATGAATTCGGGCAGATTCTGACGGCCGTGGGCGCGATGCTGGCGCGAGCCGAGAAGAAGGGGCTGCCACCGGGTTCGCCGCTGCGTACCGAGCTAAGTGAAGTTCGCGAGATCACCCACGGCACGCTGGAAAAAATTCGCAGTCTTTCTCAAATGCTGCATCCGGCTGTGATCGACGATTATGGACTCGCCAAAGCGATGGAATGGTATGTCGGCGTATTCGAAAAACAGACCGGAATAGAGACAACCGCCACGATCAGCGGTAAACCGATCCGCATCACCGGACAACCCGCCATTCACTGTTTTCGCATCGTTCAGGAGGCGCTGAACAATGCGGCCAAACACTCCGGAAGCAGGCGCGCCGAGGTAACCATGGTCTTCGCGCCGGAGGAGCTGAAAGTCAGTATCCGCGATTTCGGAAAAGGCATGCAGCAGACCAAGAAGGCTGATAGCACCGGGCTCGGCTTGATAGCGATGCGCGAGCGCGCGGAACTTCTCAACGCAAAGCTGAACATAACGACATCCCCGGAAACGGGAACCATCATTTCCATCTCCATGCCCTTGAAGCAGGAAGATTTCACGTCCGAGGATACGGACGAGGTAGAGGATAACAACAGAGAAGAGGTACTTTCCCGACAACATGAGTGAAGGAATTAGCGTTTTACTGGCAGATGATCATAGCCTGGTCCGGCGGGGCTTCCGGCGCATACTGGAGGACGACGAGGGACTGAATGTTGTAGGCGAGGCAAGCAACGGCGTGGAAGCAATTCGCATGTCGCACGAGCTGAAACCGAACGTCGTCGTGATGGATCTTTCCATGCCTGAACTGGATGGCGTGCAGGCGACCAAGGAAATCGTGAAGCACCTGCCCAATACCGCCGTACTGGTGCTGAGCATGCACGCAGACGATAACTACGTTCGGAACGCCTTAGATGCGGGAGCCAAAGGATATCTACTTAAAAACGCCATCGACGTAGACCTGGTTGGCGCGATACGGTCAGTAGCTGAGGGGCATCGTTTCATCGGACCGGGTTTGAAGTATGTGGCTCAAGAGCAAGACGACGAACTCAAGAAACTCACCGCCCGCGAGAAACAAGTTCTTCAGTTGATTGCACAAGGCAAATCCAACAAGGATATTGCCCGCCTGCTGGAGCTGAGTGTGAATACCGTCTCAGTTCACCGCGCGAACCTGATGGAAAAGATGAACATCCATCGTACGGCGGAGCTTGTGCTGTTTGCTATTCGGAAGGGATTGGTGGCGCCACAATAAGGGACGCCACCTGCTAGTGAACTTTCTTGCTTGCCTTGGCGTCGGAAGCGGCCTTCTTTTGCGCCTGCATCTCCTTCGCCTTGGCAAACTTCTTTTGGAAGCGATCGACGCGCCCTTCGGTGTCCACCAGCTTTTGCCGGCCGGTGAAAAACGGATGGCAACTGGAGCAGATTTCAACGCGCAGATCACCCTTGTGTGTGGAACGAGTAGGAAAACGCGAGCCGCATGCACAGATCACGTTGACTTCCTCGTAGGAGGGATGAATTCCTGCTTTCATGACTATTTGGGAACCTTTCTGAAATCGGTGGTTTAGACCAATTTTAACACGCAAAACCCCGTCGGCATCAAGTTCGATGCCAACGGGGCCTCGCTTTATACTCTAGCTACGTTACGCGCGACGGGCGACCGGTCCACAGGAACTGCGGCCTCGTCACTGAAACGAAACCTGAACGTACGAACGGCGACTCTAAGAGTCGGCCACCTCGCGCGTGGATTGTATGCTACAGTCACTACCAGAATTCATTCGACTGGACCACCTCCTTTTTCAGTGATACTTTGATTCTAAAATCAAAGAGTTCAGGTGTCAACGAGTCCCTCCAAAATTGAAGCTAAGTCTGGCCGATGAAAACAGGACGCGCCTGGCTGAGCGGTTTCCTACTGCTCGGCGTTCTTCTTGGCCTGCTCGGATCATTAGTAATAGCTTGGCAGTACCAGATCGATGTTGAGCCACAACTGATCGGGCTGCATTTCCTTTGCTTGAACGCCGGCTATGTGGTAGCCGCAGCGGCGGCGGAGAAGCTCCTGAGCCGTATCTCGGCAAAGAGCATCGCTCTGATTGCATGCGCTCTGGCCTGCGGCAGTTTGGTTGCGCTCGGGATCGTTCGACCTCCCGTGCCAGTGGCCGGAAGACTCATCGTTCTGACGATTATGGGTTTCGGCGCGGGTGCATTGGGCACTTCGCTGCTATATGCTTCCCATTCCCATTTCGAGGAGAGACCTGCCAGCGCTATCAATCAAGCGGGTATTTTGTTTGGATCCGGATGTCTCTTATCCACCCTGATTGTGGGCGGCGCCTATTTCGCGGGCTCCCTGCAGCTTGAGACAGTGCTGCTGGCAGTTGTCCCACTCGCTTTCCTGCTGATCTTCGCGGCCAGCAAGCGCGTGCCGGCAGCGAAGCGCCACAATCCCGAACTGGAGATTTCGCGTAAGACGCTGCGCGACCTGCGCAGCATCGCAACCGTGCTATTCAGTCTGCTGCTCTTCTTTCAGTTTGGTAATGAGTGGGCTCTTGCGGGCTGGCTGCCGCTCTTCTTAATCCACCGGCTAGGCAGCAATCCCGTGCTCGCGATCGGCGTACTCGCCGTTTATTTCCTAACACTGATGCTGGGCCGCCTGTTGGCTCAAAAGCTCTTGCCACACCTGAGCCATCGAAGGCTGCTTCTGGGCAGTACCGCCGCGGCGATGTTCGGTTTCCTGCTCCTGAGTATCGCCGACTCGCTCACCGGGGCGGCAATCGGCGTAGTGATCATCGGCGCCGGGTACGCACCAATTTATCCACTGGTCGCCGAGCGTTTGGATCACCGCTTTTCTTTTCACCCGGGATTCTACAATGGCACGATTTCTATTGCCATCACGGGCGCAATGAGTGCACCGTGGCTACTGGGGTTCGTCGATTCATACCTGGGCATGCGCTACGTTATGCTCCTGCCGGCGCTTGGCTCCATAGTGGTCCTGCTGCTTTCGCTTCTGCTGATGCTCGAAGCGCATCTGATGGCTGATAAGCCGAATCTCCAGGCACGCTCAAAGGCCGCCGGCGGCGGGCTATAGACCGAACGATATACTCGCATCGAATGAGTCAGGAATACCTTGCGTTAGATCTCGGCGCGGAGAGCGGACGGGCCATGCTCGCGCATCTGGCGCGACACAGGATCGAGCTCACCGAAGTCCACAGATTCCCCAATATACCCGTACGGCTGCCCACTGGACTGTATTGGGATTCGCTGAGACTCTTCCATGAAATGTGTGAGGGCGTGCGCGCCGCATCGTCGCACGCGGATGAACTGGACGGAATTGGAGTCGATACGTGGGGAGTGGATTTCGGCCTGATCACTTCACACAATTGTCTACTGGAAAATCCGCGGCATTATCGCGATCCGCGAAACGTCGGCGCCTCCGAAAAAGTTTTCGCCGTAGTGCCTCGCGCGGAGATTTTCCGCCAGACCGGCATCCAGTTCATGGATATCAACTCGCTCTATCAGCTTTACGTCATGCAGCGGGATACGCCGGAGGTGCTCGACCTCGCGGCAAAGCTGCTGTTCATGCCGGACCTCTTCAATTTTTTCCTCACCGGCACGGCGGCATCCGAGCGAACCATCGCGAGCACGTCTCAATTTTATGATCCCGTTCACCGTTGCTTTGCTACGGACATGCTTCGACGACTGGGAATACATGCCGGATTCCTGGGCGAGATTCTGGACCCGGGTACGGAGCTTGGGCCGGTCCTGCCACAAATCGCGGAGCATTGTGGATTGAAACATGAGACGCCCGTGTTCACGGTGGGTTCGCACGATACTGCTTCCGCTGTGGTAGCAGTCCCGGCATCCGGGAATGACGGATGGTGCTTCATCAGTTCCGGCACATGGTCGCTGATGGGCGTTGAATTGGAATCACCGCTCATCAATGACGGTTCGCTCGAAGCCAATTACACGAATGAAGTAGGCGTTGGCGATAGAATTCGCTTCCTGAAAAATATACCCGGCCTATGGGTGCTGCAAGAATGCAGAAGGACCTGGAAACATCAGGGACTGGAGTTCTCGTACGCCGAACTTCTGGAACGAGCCGCCGCTGCCAAGCCCTCGAAAACATTGCTGGACCTGGAGCTGTTTGTCTCCCCAGGCGATTATCCGCAGCGCATCCGCGATTACGCTTTGCGGACTGAACAGGAGGTTCCGGACGATCCGGGATCGATGGCTCGGGTCATTCTATTCAGTCTGGCCAGGCGGTACCAGCAGGTGCTTGAATCGCTCGAACGGTTGACCGGTCGGACGCTCGAGAAAATTCATATTGTCGGGGGAGGATCGAGGAACCGTCTCCTGAATCAATTGACCGCCGACGTCACGGGGCGGCGTGTGATCGCCGGACCAGCCGAGGCAACAGCCGCAGGGAATGCTCTGACGCAGGCGATGGGCACGGGCGAAATCGGATCACTCGAAGAGTTGAGGGCTATCGTCAGGCAATCCTTCGAGGTCGAGGAGTTCAGACCGGCTGCGTAAGTTATTTCTATTTGCTGCGCCCGCGCAGAAAATAACGCTGCTTGTCTATCGTGGGATCTACAGCCACATCGAAGAATCCGACCATCATCTCCGCCCAAGTCTGCTCGCCCCAGCTCACGGCTGAATCGGGATCGGGATTGTGTGGATTGTTCTTTGAGTTGTCGAACGTTGCCACAGCCTGCAGCATGGTGCCGGCCTTAAGCGGCAGCGGATCGGCCAGCCTGTAGCTCAACTGCCAATAGAAATCGTAGTGCGGGATGCGCAGCAGCGTACGTACCTTGCCGTGCGGCTCGACAATGTTGTATTCAAATGTTTTTCCGCGCAGATGCATGTGCGGAAAAAAGCTCAACAGCAGAGCATCGTTCGGCAGCGTGCCGTGAACCTCCACGCGATGGTCGGGGTCCCCGGGGGGAATCACGAACCGATCATTGGTTAGCTGGAGGGTAAGCACTCGCTTCGCGGGCGGCTGCTTTGCGAACACCAGCCCGACGCTGGTTTGGTCTTCGGTTGCGTGCCCGTGCGTCGTGTAATGCATCTGGAGGACGATATCCGACCCGGCAGGCACCAGCTTCGCGAAACCCGGCGGCCACTGATCGGGCATGCTTCCGGGCGCATATACCAACAGGATGTCACTCGTAGTCCACATGGCGTCACGGCGCAGGGCGGGCGTGGGTAGATCATCCGCGCTGAACGGGCGCCCCACCGGAGCGCCGCGCAGCCACGATGATTTCGGCTCACGAATATACGCCACTGCGTGATGCACGACCATGCGGTTGCTCGGCCGAATTTCAGACATCCGGACCCAGCGGTCTTCCTTGAACCCGGTCGGGATGATGATGTATTGGTAAGGCACGTCTCCGGAGGCAGGCAATCGCTTGGGCTCCGGCATGCGCAGGACGAGATCGGGCTTCTCGATATTCCAGCCAGTCGTCCAATGCACTGCCGGCGGCGCATCGGCAGGCTTCCCTTCAGTAGCATTTGCCTCGGCCCAAGCGGCGAGCGTCGCGATCTCGCCCGAGCTTAGCGATGGATCATTCGAAAAATGTCCACAACACGGATCGGCGAACCATGGTGGCATGACTCTTGACGCTGTCACTCTGGCGATAGCTTGCGCGAACGGCTTTGTCTCGCGATAAGTCTCGAAGGGCATCGGCGCCATTTCGCCGCGCCGATGGCAGCTCTGACAGCGCGCCTGAAGAATCGGAAGCACGTCCCGGTAAAAGGTTCGGGTCGTTTCAGACGTTTGTTGCGCACTCGCGCGCACACACAGCATCAACGCCAGCCACAAAATAGGCCTAGCGTAGCCAGTCAGGTTTGTTGTTGTAGAAATCGGAGGGCATGCTCGGCCAGTGCGCGTCGCGTTTTTGCTTAAACGCCAGATGCCCTTCCTTGAAATCCGCACTCTCCATCAGCTTCACACGAAGCTCAGCGGCCAGTTCACCGGCCTCGGTGCAGGACTTGCCTGCGGACTCTTGCACGTACTGCATACCTAAAGCCACCGCCAGCGGGCTCGCTCTCGCCAGACGGCGCGCCATCGATCTGCACCGCTCTTCTACTTCATTACCGGCAAGGATACGATGAACCAGGCCCCATTCGGCCGCTTGCGACGCGGTGAAAGACCTGCCGGAGAGGCTGATTGCCAACGTGCGACGAGGCCCGATCGCTGCACTCACTGACCGGTAGACGAGAAACGGCCACAATCCGACGCTGATCTCCGGCAATCCGAAAACCGCTCCTTCTCCTGCGAAGACCACATGACCTTGCACGGCCAAGCCCAATCCTCCGCCCAGTGCAGCCCCATTTACTGCCACTACGATCGGCTTAACGGAACGGATGCCGAGCGTGAACAGCGATTCGTGCAACGTCGAGAGTTCCGCTTGATTTGCACTCACGGCCTCATCTAAATCCATCCCCGCACAGAAGACGGAACCGGCAGCCGTAATCATGATGCAGGCAATGCTTTCGCTATGCTGCACACCTTCCACCGCGTCGACAATGCCTCTGCAAATCTCGGCATTGAGCGCATTGCGCTTTTCCGGACGGTTCAAAGTGATGTGTAAAATGCGATGTTCGCTGGTTACCAATAAGTTCACGGCGCACCCCGATTTTGCTCGAAAGCCAGGAGTTCAAGAGGCAAGTGCTCGGTCCTCTCGCGCGCGCAAGCAAGATCGAAAGCAAAATCCAGAACTTGCCGCGTCTCTTTGGGATCGATCACTGCATCGCAATGCCCACGGGCAGCGGCATAGTTCGCATCTAACCAGCGATCGTAATCCGCTCGCGTCTGAGAGATCTTACGCTGTAAGTCCGGCGGCACCGGCTGCCCGGCTGCCTTGATTTTTTCGAGCTCCGGCCCGTAGATCGCCTGCACCGCGGAATCGCCCTCCATCACCCCGATGCGCGCTGTCGGCCAACTGAAAATAAAATTCGGATCGAAACCCTGACCCGCCATCGCGTAATACCCGGCTCCACTCGCATGATTCACCGTTAGGACAATCTTGGGCACCGTCGCGCAAGCCATGGCCTCGACCATTTCCGCGCCTGCCCGAATGATGCCTGCCGCCTCGGCATCGACGCCTACCATGAATCCGGAGACATCCTGTATATAGAGCAGCGGCAGCCGCTGGCGCTCGGCATTCTCAACGAAGTATGCGACCTTGCGCGCCGATTCCGTGTAGACTATGCCGCCGATGCGCGGCCCGGAATGAGTCTTGAGAAAACCACGACGGTTTGCAATCACACCGATACTGCGGCCATTCAGACGCGCCGTCCCACAGAGGAACTCCGGCGCGTAGTCCGGCTGAAACTCGAGCACCGCGTCATCATCCAAAATCCGTTCGAGCAGATCTTCCGTGCGATAAGGAAGCCGGTGGTCACCCGGCAGCACGCTGTAGAGTCCTTCGGCATCGAGGCGGGGCGGTTTAGCTCTTTGCTTCGCGCCCGATGAAGCCTGCGCCGCGGGCATCTGACGGAATTGCTGGCGAATCATCTCGAGACAGGCTGCATCGTCGACAGCCCTGTAATGCGCGACACCGCTGATTTGCGTGTGCATCGCCGCGCCGCCCAGTGTTTCGGAATCTGTCACCTGGCCGACCGCTCCCTTGACCAGATTCGGTCCCCCCAAACCCATGAAGCTAACTTTTTCGACCATGATGATCACGTCGCTTAACGCTGGCAGATACGCTCCGCCGGCAATACAAGGCCCCATGACAGCCGATATTTGCGGTATATGGAGGCGCCGGCGCATGAGCGAGTTGTAGTAGAAAATACGAGCAGCGCCATACTGGCCGGGGAAGATGCCGTCCTGCAGCGGCAGGTTCACTCCCGCCGAATCCACCAGATAAACGATAGGCACCCGATTGCGCATCGCAATCTCCTGCGCCCGCAGGATCTTGGTGATGGTCTCAGGCCACCATGCCCCCGCTTTCACCGTCGCGTCGTTGGCAACTACAACCGCCGGCCTGCCTTCGATAGCCGCCACGCCGGTAACTACTCCGGCAGCGGGCGCCTGTCCTTCGTAAAGATCATAGGCGATCAGGAGACCGATCTCCAGGAAGGGTGTCTCCGCATCGATCAGTTGACCGATGCGTTCGCGCGCGGTCAGCTTGCCGTCGCGATGCTGTTTCTCAATTTTCTTTTCGCCGCCGCCTTGGCGAAGCCGTTGTTCCAACTCCTGCAGTTGCCTGGTCTGCAACCGAAGGTCCCGCCCGGAAACCGTCATGGAAGATTTGGTCCCAACAGTTTCAGAATAGCGGTCCCGGATAGTAGACGCCTGCTAGTCTAACAGTCATGTTCGGGGTCGATGATCGCGCTCTGAAAATTATCTGGACAATCTTTCTCTTTTTTCTTCTCGTCGTAGTTGTCTATACCATCCGGCAGACTCTGCTCCTCTTTGCTGCCTCCATCTTTTTCGCGTACATGCTTTCGCCGGTTGTGGGGCTCATTCAACGATTTCTACCTGATAGACGAGCCATCGCGCTCTCCATTGTTTACGTTTTGCTGGTAGGGGCTATCGTCGGAATCGGCTTTGCCCTGGTGCCCGCAATCGTCTCGCAGGCCTCCAGTCTGGTCAGCCGCCTGCCTTCCCTGCTGAATAGCGCGAAGCTGGCCAGTTTCCCTCTTCCGGAATGGCTTGAGCCGGTCCGCACACAAATCATGGCTGCTGCCGGCCGTCAGGCCACGAGTCTCGAAGCCAGCGTTATGCCTTTTCTCCAGCAAGCTGGCACTCACTTGATCTCCGGTGTGGGTTTACTCCTGCCACTTGTCCTGCTTCCGATCCTAGCTTTTTTCTTTCTCAAAGACGGCATGACAATCACTCGAGCGCTGATTGGCACTCTAGGGGAAAAACAAGACCGCAACATTCTTCGCCACATTCTCAGCGATATTCATGGTGTCTTGAAGAACTACATCCGGGCGCTCGTCATTCTGGCGCTCATTACCTTCGCGGTTTATTCACTGTTTCTTAAGTTGATAGGCGTCGAATATGAACTCTTGCTCGCCGGCCTGGCGGCTCTGCTGGAGTTCATCCCGGTGGTCGGTCCCGTCATCGGTTTAGCTGTAATTGTGATCGTCGCTCTCGTTACGGGCTCCGGCGCAGCGCTTTGGGTACTGATCTTCTGGGGCACTTACCGGCTGTTCCAGGATTACATCTTAAATCCCTATCTCATGAAAGCCGGCCTGGAATTACATCCACTGCTGGTGCTGTTCGGGGTATTGGCGGGCGATCAAATTGGAGGAGTTCCAGGGATGTTTTTCTCCGTCCCAGTGATTGCAATGTTGAAGGTGATTTACGTGAACCTGAAGACCTCTTACGAACACCGTCATCTCTCCGCTGCTTGAGCGAAGCGGGCGCGGAGTTTAAGCTTGTGAGCTTATAATCGGGATTTCGTTCAACCGCATGGCGGGTTCATCCTCTTTCGATTGGTTTCCTCTCTGGCTGAGCCTGCGCGTCGCGGGCATCGCAACGCTTCTCGTGTTGACTCTGGGCACCTTTCTCGCCTACCTTCTCTCTCACAAGAATTTTCGCGGAAAGAACCTGCTCGACACGGTCATCACGCTTCCGCTGGTGCTTCCGCCGACGGTCCTGGGCTACTATCTGCTTGTCCTCCTCGGCCGCGCTTCCCCGTTTGGGAAGATCTATGAATCGTTGTTCGGAAAGCCCCTTGTCTTCACCTGGCAGGCGGCTGTGGTGGCAGCATTCATTCACTCCGCGCCGATTTACATCAAAGCCGCCCGCGCCGTACTGGAGAGCGTCGATTATCGCTACGAGTGGGCGGCCCGCAGTCTGGGAGCCTCCGAGTGGCGTACCTTCTGGCGTGTCACTCTTCCTCTCGCGCGGCGCGGATTGAGCGCGCTTGCGACGCTCAGTTTTGCGCGCTCGCTCGGCGATTTCGGCGCAACCATCATGGTTGCGGGCAACATACCCGGGCAAACCCAGACTCTTTCTGTCGCTATCTACGATGCGGTCGAATCGGGCAATGGCGCGCTCGCTCGCTGGCTGGTTCTACTCGTATCTGCTTTGACGCTGGCTCTCTTATGGCCCGCCAGCTACATTTCGCGTTCGGAACGTGTACGATCGGTGCGCTAACCGGCCAAGCATGCCTCGCGCCGCCCATCCTGCCAATCTCGGGTTCCGCATCAGATGAGCAGCATCGACGCTCGTATTGTTAAACATCTGCCTGGCATCAAGGACACTCCGGCTTTCGATCTCAACGCTCATCTGCAAGCCAATGCCGGCATTACGGTAATCATTGGGCCAAGCGGCGCCGGCAAGACACTCGTTCTCGATTGTCTCGGCGGGTTCGTGCGGCCCGACAAAGGGCGCATCCTGGTTCGCGACGAGCTATATTTCGATGCCGCCGCCAACGTTCATTTGCCGCCGGAGCGCCGCCGCTGCGGCTACATCTTTCAGGATCACGCGCTTTTCCCGCACATGACCGTGCGCCAGAATCTGCGCTTTGCCGCTGCGCTGCCTTCTTCTGGAGCAGGCCGTCTCAATGTGCATCGCCGCATCAACGACCTGCTGGAGACGTTCGATCTGGGCGAACTCGGCGAACGCAAACCTGCCCAACTCTCCGGAGGCCAGCAACAGCGAGCCGCTCTCGCGCGGGTACTCATCACTGAACCGCGACTGCTCCTGCTCGATGAACCTTCACGCGGCTTGGACGCATCGCTGCGCCAATCCTTCTACCAATTGCTACGGTCGGTTCGTCAGCGGCTGAGCGTACCGATCATTCTGGTCAGTCACGACATCGAAGAATGCCTCGAACTGGCGGATGACGTGGCCGTGCTGGACAAGGGCATCTTGCTGCAAGACGGGCCGCGCGATACGGTGTTCGCCAAGCCAGCTTCCGCCGAGACCGCGCGGCTCCTCGGAATCTATAACATCGTCCCCGCCGAAATTTTGGCGCTCGACCCAGGCGCGAACTCAAGCCTTCTGCGCTTGCTTGATCAGGAAATCGCCGGCCCTTACCTGCCAGGCCATCTCATCGGCGACATCGGCTACGCGTGCATGCGACGATCTGAACTGAGACTTGTGCAGCAAAGCCGTCCTTATTCAAAAAATCAGCTCACGCTTCGTCTCCGGGAGACAAATTCCACTTCTCATGGCCTCCGACTCTCCTTCGAGAACGGCTTCTCGGCTATCACTTCCGAGAGCGCGTACCAGGCGCTTTCAGACAAAGAATTCATCACTCTCGAGATTGCGCCTTCGGCGATCGCCTTCACCGGAAAATGAAACGCTACTACATTACTGATCGCAAATCGGCAGGCGGGTTTCGCCCGCTTCTCGAAGTGATTCGCGACCAGATGCATCTCGGCGTAGACTTCATTCAGATTCGAGAGAAGGACATCTCTGCTCGAGAGCTCTTCGAATTCACGCTAACCGTGCTCGAGGTACGGCAGATTGGGGGGCATCATCCCTTGCCAACCAAAATATTGGTGAATACGCGCGCCGACGTTGCGCTGGCCACTGGCGCGGATGGCGTGCATCTTCCGGCCGATGCGCCCTACGAATGTCTTCCCGGACTTCTCGTCGCGCGCTCCTGCCATACGCTGGACGAAGTCAAGAAGAGTAAAGCGGACTTTGTCACCTTCAGCCCTGTTTTCGACGCGCCCGGCAAAGGAATGCCTCTCGGGCTCGCCGCGCTCAAGGCAGCCTGCCAGCTTGCCAGCAAGCCCGTATTCGCACTCGGCGGAGTGAACTGGGAGAACGCCGCAGACTGCATAGCTGCCGGAGCCGCCGGAATCGCGGGAATACGGCTCTTCCAGGACCCGGAGTTGTGAAACCTTGCAGGAATTTCTGCCGGCCCGCCGTTTTCGATCCCGCGAGAAACTGGTGCGAGTGACAATACAGAAAGCGATGCTTTTGATAGAGCGACGGCCCGGCAGATCTCCGCTATGAGCGAGCATTCGAAGGAAAGCGATCTGAGCAGCCTTTTGGTAATGAAATTCGGCGGCACCAGTATGGGCAGCGCGGAGCGCATGCGGGTGGCGGCCGAACTGATCAGCGCCGAGCAAAAGAAGAGACCGGTAGCAGTGGTCGTATCGGCCATGTCGAAGGTGACGGACTTCTTACTGGAGGCGCTGCGCCGCGCCGAACTGGGCGACCGCTCAGCGATCTACGAAGATCTGGAGAAACTTCGAGTACGCCATGTCGAGGTTGCCGCCGACCTGTTTTCGCAGCCGCCCGGCATGGAGAAATTCGGCGAAGCGGCGATCATCTCCGTTCAATCGCTAATCGCCAAATTCCACCGAATCGCGAACGGCGTTCTAATGTTGGGCGAACGCCCACCGCGTTCCGTGGATGAGGCCGTATCCATAGGCGAGAGACTTTCTTCCGAACTGATCGCTCACTACCTGCAAGCGAAGGGCGTCAAAGCACTGGCGATAAATGGCGGCGACGTGATTGTGACCGATGCTGTTTTCGGAAACGCGTCTCCGCAAATGGATGCCACCCGGCACCGATGCCAGCAGAAACTGGCGCCGTTGCTCAAGCAGGGTATGGTGCCGGTCGTGACGGGTTTCAACGGAGCTACATCCGACGGTCGCCCCACCACGCTGGGCCGCGGCGGTTCGGATTTCTCAGCCTCGATCCTCGCGGCGGCGCTCGATGCCGAGGAACTGTGGATCTGGACCGACGTGGATGGCATCATGACCGCCGATCCGCGCCTGGTAGCGGATGTTGCGGTGCTCGACGAAGTGACTTACGCCGAAGCCGCCGAACTCGCTTATAACGGCGCGAAACTCCTTCATCCACGCACGCTCGCACCGCTTGTCGATAAGCAGATCCCGGTCTGGAGCAAGAACAGCTTTGCTCCGCATAAGCCAGGAACGAAGATCGTCTCCAGTTTCGCGGAACCCAAGGGAGCACGAGCCGTCACGTCCATGTCCAACGTGGCGCTGGTCTCTATGGAGCCTGCAAACGCTATTTTGAGCGGCACCAGACTGATGGCCCGCGCTCTGGATGCTTTGGCTCTGGCCAATGTCGAGATACTCATCTTCACCAGTTCGAGTTATCGGCAAAGCTTTTGTTTCCTGATCCGAAAACCGGATGTCGACGCCGCCCTCGAGGCGCTTACATCGAATCTTTCGCTAGAGCTGGCGCACGGCTATCTGAGGCCAATCGAAGTGGACGAAAATGTGGGACTCCTGGCCATCGTCGGCGAGGGTATGCGCGGCACGCCCGGAATGGCTGGGCGTGTATTTAACGCTATTTCCCACCAGAACATCAACATTATCGCCATCGCGCAGGGTTCGAGCGAGCTGACGATCGGCATAGTAGTGAGACTCGACCACCTCGATACCGCCGTGCGAGCGGTGCATCAGGACTGCGAGTTGGGCAAGCTCGCCAAGGTTTCCTCTGTCAGTTGAGTTTCGGCCGCAAATTCCGATTGATGGGCCGTCAGACGGCGAATGGTGAAGGGAAGATTTTGCACAGCAAAGGCTGCACGCAAGAGATCTTCGACCTCGTCTAAGTTGCGTTCCGCCAAAGCGACAATGGAGGGTCCCGCGCCGCTCAGACAAACGCCGAGGAGGTCGGGATGTTCCAGGCCCAGCAAATCCTGAAGTCCGGGCACCAGGTCTTTGCGGAAAGGCTGATGAAGCCGGTCGTGCAAGGCTTCGCGAAGAAGCGAATAGTCGCCGCCCTGCACGGCTTGCAGGAAAAGCGCCACTCGCTGCAGGTTGAAGATTGCATCTTCATGGGATACGTGGGTCGGCAGAATCTGGCGCGACGCCACTGTAGCCAGCGACAATTGCGGCGTCAACACCAGGAAATGGAGAGATGGAGGCCAATCCAGTCGCACGGCGAAGGCGGAGCGATCCGGCATCTGGCAACTGATGGTCAGGCCGCCCAGCAGCGCCGCAGCCACGTTGTCGGGATGTCCTTCGAGTGCGCAGGCGGCATTGAGGAGACCTTGCACCGCTAACGGGCCAGAGATCGCTTCATAGAGACGAAGACCGCCAACCGTGGCCGCGGCGCTGCTGCCAAGACCGCCTTTCATCGGAATCTCACTTCGCACCTCGACGCTCAGGGAAGGATGCGAACCGCCTCGCTGGCCGGCCAGGAAGCGAAAAGCGCGTTCGATGTAGTTCTCTCCGTCGACTTGACAGCCGACGAAGCGGAAGTGCAACTGATCTTCACCCGGAAGCAGGCGGACATCGAGATAAAGATAGAGCTGGACCGCAACCGCGAGCGTATCGAAGCCCGGCCCGAGGTTGGCAATGGAGGCCGGAACTCGAATCGTAAAGTTTTCCCGTAGGCGTGCTTTCATCCCGCCAGGCTGCTTCACGCGTGCGCTTCGACCTCAACTGCTGTATTTGCTTTGCGCTTTTCCTGAGTCTTGATGATGTAGTCGGTGTCTTTTAGAGCGTGTCCGGTTAAAATCGCGACAATTGAGGCGTCGCGGTCCAGTTTGCCCGCGCTGCGAAGCTTGCCGATGCCGGCAAGCGTGGTTGCCGAGGCGGGTTCACAGCCGATGCCGTCATGGCCAATGAGGGTTTTGGCCTCACCGATCTCTTCATCCGTCACATCCATCACCAAACCACCGGTCGATTCTACGGCATGAAGGGCCTTCTTCCAGGATCGCGGGTTGCCGATGCGAATAGCCGTCGCGACGGTCTCGGGATGTTCGAGAGGAGTAAGGTGGACCTGGCCGGAGGCCCACATCCTGGAGAGTGGATTAGCTCCTTCGGCTTGAACAATCATGATGCGCGGCACGCGATCGATAAATCCGAACCGGCGCAGTTCCTCAAACGCCTTGCCAAAAGCAGAGGAATTTCCAAGATTACCCCCGGGAACAAACAAGTAATCCGGGACTTGCCAGCCGAGTTGCTCCAGGAGCTCGAACATGGCTGTCTTTTGTCCCTCGACGCGAAAAGGATTGATCGAATTCAGGAAGTAAAGGGACGGGTCGCGGGACTCCAGGAGCCGGTTCAATGCATCGTCGAAGCTCCCCTCGATCTGTACGATCTCCGCGCCGAAATCCAGCGCTTGAGCGAGCTTGTTGTTTGATGCTTGCCCAGCCGGCAGGTAAACTCGACCGGTTATGCCAGCTCGCGCCGCATAAGCCGCCAGAGAAGCGGCCGTGTTTCCGGTGGAAGCACAGGCAACGGCTCGCGCGCCGGTATACTTCGCCTCCGTCATTCCCACGGTCATTCCAAGATCTTTGAACGAACCGGTCGGATTCCAGCCCAAATGCTTGAAGGAGAGCTGCCGGAGACCGGCCCAATCCGCCGTTCTGCGACCCTGGACGACGGGTGTATTGCCTTCGGAAAGAGTGATGATTCCGCTCTCTCGGTAGCAGTCAGGCAACAACTCGCGAAAGCGCCAGACACCGCTGGCATCGCTCGGATCGTATGAAGCGCGGCGTTCCAGCCAGTTTTTTTTCAATTTGCCAGCATCGGAACCGAGCTGGTCAATCACGACTTCGAGCAAGTCTCCACAGCGCGGACACGCCAGCGCGCGCTCGTGGAGGTCCAATGTCGTCCCACAAGTCGCGACACTACACCTCAAATGCGGCATACTTTACCGTCGATTCAAAGTAACATTCAGCGCAACGCAGGTTGGGAGCCGGATGTGGCTCCATAGAAATGCTGCCTGGAGCTAATGGCCGGCTTCAGCCTTATGGGCCGCTTCTCGTTTCAGATCGGCCTGCCGGTCCCGCTCTTCCTGCTCTTTATATTTCTCCTCGCGTTCCGCGATTAACTTTTCATAAGCCGGGACCTGTTGAGGAGTTAATATCGACTTGACGCGGCGGACCTGTTCTTCTTTGATCTTCAACATGGCGGGACGAGATTCATCTCGAACTGCCTTGTACTGAGCTTTCGTTTCATCGAGAATCACTTCGAGCCGGTTGACCTGATCCGTCGTGAGCTTGAGGTCTGACTTCATCTCAGAGACATAGCGGTGGCGGAAGTCCTCGGCTGTCTTGGGATTCACGACAGTCGCCGAGAGATAACGCTGCGTCAAGACACCGCACAGAACGCCGCAGCCAAAGAGCAAAACTGCAAACAATATTGCTGTCCACCGATTGCGCCTCATGGATTTGGTGTCCCGGATCTTACCGCCTAGCGATTCGGCTGAGCGCTCTGCTCATCCGTCTGGAGGTTGGTCCGAATCGCTTCCGCGTAATACGTTCTTTCGACAGTGTGATCGGCCATGAGGGCGTCGGCGTAGGTAGGCGCAACATTATGGGACGTCGGCGGAATGGCGAGGGTGAGCGCGAGCAACAAGAGACAGAGCGCCGCTGAGGCGGCAGTGACTAAGCCGCCAAAGCGTTCGAAAACAGACCAGAAACTTTGGCGCGACTCAATCTTGCGCCACAGTGCAGGCATGAAATCGGCACTCGGATCCACCTCGGGACAGGCATCCCGATATCTCTGGAACAGGTCATCTAATCTGGATTCGTCGTTCGTCATCCTACTCCCCCAACACTTCTTCGATCGAGCCAGTAATCTCCTAAAGCTCTCCGTTTTCAACGGCCAGTTTGTGTGCCTTCAGAACTCGTTGGCGCGCCCGGAACAGCCTGACTTTTAAGGCGTTCTCATTGATCTTATACACCCGCTCCAGTTCCTTCAGCGAGAGCCCTTCGACTTCTTTGAGTGTGAGGAGCAGTCTGTCTTCCTCGGAAACGTGCTGGAAAAGCGCGTCCATAAACTCCCGTACCCGGCCCTTTTCGCGTTCGCTGTCCTGCTGTTTTGTGCCAGCCGCCGAATCGGCCATCAAAACCTGTTGTTCACTCAAGTCCGACATGCGAGATTCCGCCCGGCGCTTGCGCCTCCGGAGATAATCATAAGCCGCATTCACCGTGAGGCGGTAAAGCCAAGGCTCAAAGACTTCCGGCGTCCGAAGTTGCTCAAGCGAAAAATATAACCGGACAAACACCTCCTGGGCGACATCCTCGACGTCCTCGGGACGCCCGATCAGCCGCGAAATGGTGCCGAAAATTCGCTTTCGGTAAGCCAGTACAATCTGATTGAACGCTTGGCCATCAGCTCCCCGCGCTCGCTCGATTACTTCTGGCTCAACAAGCATACCGGCATAATATGCCGGGACCTGTCAGGCTCCCGAAAATCAAGGCGCTCCGGCAATTTGTTAGGTTACAAGGCTTCGACTGAAACTCCAAGCGCCGTGCCGGTGCGCGGGGCCAAATCGGCCTCTGCGCGGTTACCACCAGGTTCAGGCAGCAGCGGTGGAATTCAAGCCGTCTGTGTGAGCGTCTAAGGGGCCGTAGTATTCCATAGCATTCATCAGCCGATACAGCCGGTCGGCACGATCTTTGAGTGCAGAAAGCTCGTGGGAGAAGGCAAGGCGCGCCTCCGGGGTGCTCGCAGCAGGGTCAATCGCGGAATACTTCAGGCGCAGGTCTTTTTCTCGATCCAATATGGTTTCCAACTGGTGGACCAGCAAAGTGTCTATCGGGTGAACTGACGCGAACTCCATGTCTAATTCATGCTCCTTCAATCCGGACAAATCCGTAGCCAATACGGACAAGTCAGTAGCAATCTGCCGACCACTCCTAGACAGATGCGCGCCAGAGGTCGATGACTTGCTTCTATCTTGCTGTTTTTTCATGAGTTAACCTTTGCTCCTCAGCGCACGTATATCTAATTCGGTGTTTGCGATTAGAAGAATTGAATGCGTCAAAATGAGAGGTCGCCTCAAATGGATAAAGCTCTCCGTCTTTCCTGAGGTCAACAAAGAGCGTCCAAGGCGATCTGCTTAGATAGTTTGAACAAAGGATTTGTATGTGATGAGCATTACGAACAAGGGTCAGGGCCAGACAAATGCCTGGGGAGTTGACCTCAGGTATGAGGATGCATTGGGCGGATGGCATGAGACTCCCGAAGAAACGATTCGGGCGGTGCTCAAATCCATGGATGTCGATCCCAACCAGGAGCCTGTGGCCGAGAGTCCGCTGGTTGTAGTGAACCGGGGTGAACGATACCCATTGCCGGCACGGGCATCGATCATTTTGGAAAGCGGCGAAAGGATTCCAAGTGGGCGCAGGCTTCCGCCCGATCTGCCGAGCGGGTATCATCTGCTTGACCTGGAGAACGGGCAGAAGTCGAAGCGATTAATCGTTAGCCCCGGGAAGTGCCGCTTGCCAAAGCATTCAGCCACCTGGGGATGGTCGGTACAACTCTATGCGGCTCGGTCTCGCGAGAGCTGGGGGATAGGTGACTTCTCGGACCTGGAGAAGCTTGCCAGGTGGTCCAGCGAACAGGATGCCGGCATCATGCTGCTCAATCCATTAAGCGCCGCGACGCCGGTGGTCCCGCAGCAACCGAGTCCTTACTATCCGACCTCACGCCGTTTCTTCAATCCGTTGTGGATTCACATCGAGTGGGTTCCAGGAGCTTCCGGAGGAAGCATTGCGGAGTTAGAACCGCTCGCTCGAGCCGGAAGAGAGCTGAATCGGGATCGCCTGATCGATCGCGATGAGATTTTCAAATTGAAGATGCGCGCGCTCGAGCTATTGTGGGAGGATTTTCAGGGCGCCGAGTCATTTACTTCGTTCTGCCAGGAGCATGGTGCTGATCTCGATCGTTTTGCCACGTTTTGTGCTCTGGCCGAACACTACCAGTCCGGCTGGCACTCCTGGCCGCAGAAGTTTCGTCATCCAGCGGGTGGCGAAGTGGCCCGCTTCGCCCAGGAAAATGCGAAGCGTGTCGAATTTCATAAATGGCTGCAGTGGCTGATTGATGGGCAGCTCGCGCGTTGTTCAAAGCAAATGTCCCTCATGCAGGACCTTCCGATCGGGGTGGATCCCGATGGCGCGGACGCCTGGTCCTGGCAAGATATTTTCGCCAAGGGAATGACAGTTGGCGCGCCTCCGGATGAGTTCAATACTCAGGGTCAGAACTGGGGTCTGCCGCCACTCGATCCTCATCGATTGCGGGCCGCCGGTTACGAGCCATTCATACAGACGATCCGGGCCGCTTTCCGGAACAGCGGGGGTCTGCGGATCGACCATGTGATGGGTCTTTTCCGGCTGTTCTGGATTCCGGAGGGAATGTCCGCCGAATACGGCGCGTACGTGCGCTATAACGCGGACGAAATGCTAGCGATTGTGGCTCTCGAAAGCGAGAGGGCCGGGGCATACGTGGTGGGGGAAGACTTAGGGACGGTCGAGAAGGAAGCCCGCGAAAAGCTGGCCAGCCACAGAGTAATGTCCTATCGTCTTCTGTGGTTCGAGAAGGAGGATCCCAGCCGTTATCCACAGAATGCCCTGGCCAGCATCACGACGCACGATCTTCCCACCGTGGCCGGTTTGTGGAGTGGCTCGGATCTCGAAAAACAACATGCGCTGAACCTGAACCCAAACGAAGAGAGTACTCGCGAAATTCGGGAACGCCTGGCTACAGTTGCGGATTTGGACAGCGAAACGCCGATTGGCGAAGTGATCACAAAGGCTTACACCGTTCTGGCGCAGGCCCCCTCGCGCATTCTTACAGCGACGCTGGAAGACGCTGCCGCCGTCGAAGAACGCCCCAATATGCCCGCCACGACATCGGAACAAAATCCAAACTGGTCCATGGCCCTCCCGATTAACATCGAGGAACTGATGTCTGGGGAGATTCCCGCCCGAATCGCGGCTGTATTGCGGCGATCGCCATGATGTTGGTTACGTGTTCGAATTGCGCAGGATACACTCTCGGAAGAACCTATGCAGTCAGCCTCGAATGGAAAAGGCGATAAGACAGACAGTCTAACGATATTGCTGATCGAAAATGATGCGGCTTCGGCTGCCTTGACCCGTGAAGTCATGAAAGAGGTCGGTCTCCATGAAAACGTCACCTCGGTGCGAGATGGAGACGAGGCGCTGGCATACTTGCGGACAAAAGAGAACCACGCGCAGGATGCGCACCCGGACCTGATTTTTCTGGACCTGCATCTTCCGAAGATGTCGGGACTCGAGGTGCTTCGCGAGATCAAGAGCAATGTAGCCTGGGTCGCAACGCCGGTCGTGATTGTCTCAGGTTCCGCCGATCCTAAAGAGATCCGCAAAGCCTATGAACTGCATGCGAGCTGTTATATACGCAAGCCCTCCGACCTCAATGACTTTTTGCGCTTCATGCGTGTCTGCTACGAGTTTTGGGGCTCGGTGGTCACGCTTCCAGATAAGAAGAGCCAGTGAGGAAGAGGCTAAAGGGCTCCAATACTGATGGAGCCATCGCCCGTATGCACTTCGAGGAACGGACCTCCCCCATTGAGCTTGCCCTGCAATTCGTGTTCGCTCTTACTGCCTTCGACGGTGAGCGGCAGGTCGACGTGGATGCTACCATCCCCTGTTCGCAATTGCACGGTGGCAGAAAGTTCACGCGGAATATTTAGATGGACGCTGCCATCGCCGGTTTCGATCCGCCAATCCGAGCTCATACGAGAACCCGCACCGGCCCGCACGTCAACCGACCCATCGGTGGTCCGGACCTGCAGCTTGTCGAAACGGCCGCGGACGTGAAGGCTTCCGTCTCCGCTGTGAGTCTCGAGCGCGCCATCGAGATCGTCGCCTTCAATGGAGCCATCGCCGGTGTTTACCTGAAACGATCCGTGTAGGCCGGTCAACTTAACGGAACCATCGCCCGAATGAAGATCCGCTAAAAGCTCGCGCGGCACACGCATCTGCAGCCGTATCGAACGGCTGCCAAAACTGAAATGCGTCACTGGCTCGCGAATTTCCAGCTCGACGTGATTGCCCTCCTGATGATCGAGGATTTTTATGCCGTCGCCTCCAATCGAGATCCCGCGCGTTTTGACTTCCGCCGTGATTTCGTTCGAGGAACCGACCTCCAGGCTAATCGAAGCATCCCGGGTCGAGATGCGCAATTCCGGCCTGCCGTTTACCGGCCATCGCTTCGTCCATTCTTCAGCTTGTACGTTCGCCGCTGAAAACACAATTAAGCAGCCGGCGGCTGCCATGGAACTGAGCAAGCGTCCTGACATGAAATCACATTGACGAATCTGTGAGCTAGAAAGTTCATCGAGAAGCGTCGTCGCGAGACTTTGACCGGTTCAGGTACTTGTTTTCATTCGGGAAAAGAGGGTGGCGATCAAGTTTATCTGGCTTTGCCGCTGGTCTTACCGGATAATCGCTCCTAGGATCCGGCTCATGAAACTCAAGCAACTCCCCGCTCTCTTCTTGTTACTGACGTTCGTGCCCATGCCGTTCTTATCGATGCCCTCTTCAACACCTTTAGAGTTGCGGCGGAAGGCCCTGGCGGAGGCGATCGAGGAGCAGTGGCAGTATACGATGCAGACCAATCCAGAGTACGCCTCGATCCTGGGAGACAAGCGCTACAACGACCAGGTGACCGACGCCTCGATCGAAGCGGTCAAGCGGGACCTGAATAAGACACGTTATTTCTTGGCCAAGTTCCAAGCGATAGATGTCAACGGCTTTCCGGAACAGGAAGTTCTGAATAAGCGCCTGATGATCCGCGATCTTGAAGAAAGTCTAGAGGGAGAGCGATTCAAGGACTGGGAAATGCCCGTAAACCAGATGAATGGCATCCATATCAACACACCGCGGCTGGTGCCTTTGCTCTCCTTTCGCAGTCTGAAAGACTATCAAGATTACATCAGCCGGCTGCACAAGTGGCCTGCCGCATTCGACCAGACCATTTTGAGAATGCGTGCGGGAGCAGCCGACCATTTGATGCCGCCTAAGTTTCTCATTCAGAAGGTTTCCGAGCAAGCTGATCGCATTGTGAGGACCCCACTCAAAGACAGTCCATTTGCACGACCTTTGGAGCACTTTCCGGATTCCATATCGGCCGCCGACCGGGAAGTGGTTCGAAAGCAAGTGGAGGAAGCCATCGAGAACGACATCGTGCCGGCTTACCGGCGCTTTGCCACATTTATCCGCGACGAATACGCGCCTCTCGGCCGGAGTGAGGTGGGTATATGGTCATTGCCG
Organism: Terriglobia bacterium; assembly: GCA_963799755.1. Taxonomy (GTDB): domain Bacteria; phylum Acidobacteriota; class Terriglobia; order Bryobacterales; family Bryobacteraceae; genus Bog-105. Next base: position 69,172 of record CAWCYQ010000011.1, read on the forward strand.
GACGGGCCCGCACGGTACGCCTTTGCAGTGAAGACTTCCACCACTTCCACCCTGACCCCCGATGAAATTCATCGGCTAGGTCTAGCGCAGGTAACGGAGATTGAGGCGTCACAAATGGCGATAGCCAGGAAATTGGGCTTTGCAGACGTGAAGGCGCTGCGAGCGTCGATCGAAACGAATCCGAAGCTGCACGTACATTCAGCCGAAGAGATTTTAGATCTGTACCGTGGCTATATTGACCGGATGTATACACAATTGCCGGCACTTTTCTCGCGTTTACCGAAGGCGCGGGTGACAGTGGCGGCGATCGAAAGTTACCGTGCGAAGGAATCGACGACGGGATATGTCGGTGCCGCTTTAGACGGCTCGCGACCAGCCCGCGTGGACGTAAACACCTATGCGTGGGAAAAGCAAACTACGACAGACATCGAAGCTACGGCCTATCACGAAGGCGTTCCGGGACACCACATGCAAGTAGCTATCGGACAAGAGTTGAAGGGCTTGCCCGAATTCCGGCGGGAAGAATTCTTCGGTGCCTTTACCGAGGGCTGGGCTTTGTACTCCGAGCGATTGGGCAAAGATGTTGGCTTCTACCAGGATCCCTACAGCGACTACGGGCGCCTGGACGAAGAGATGCTGCGTGCGATCCGGCTGGTCGTTGATACGGGATTGCATGACAAAAAATGGTCGCGCCAGCAAGTCGTGGATTTCTTCCATGAACATTCGGGCGAACCGGAATCCATGGTACAGAGTGAAACTGATCGATACATCGTTTGGCCGGGCCAGGCTTTGAGCTATAAGGTCGGTCAATTGACGATTTTGAAGCTGCGCGAAGAGGCTAAAGCCAGCTTGGGCTCGAAGTTCGACATTCGGTCGTTCCACGACGAAGTGCTCGGCGCAGGCGCTTTGCCTTTAGATGTGCTCTCGGAGCGAATCGACCAGTGGATTGCGAAGCAGAAGCAGCTTTGACCGGCCGATGGGCCGTTTCGTATAAACTACGCCCACTCTCCCTTACGCATGAGGGGTTCGCTGCCCCCGTCTTTGCAGATGCCATCGAGATCCATTTCCGCTGAGCCGATCATCCAATCGACGTGAATCAGACTTTCATTGGCCCCCTTTAAGGCCAATTGCGCGGGGTCGAGGGAATCGCCGCCGCGAATGCAGGTGCTGTAAGCCTGGCCGAGCGCGATGTGGCTGGCCGCGTTCTCGTCGAAGAGCGTGTTCCAGAAGAGCAGGCCGCTCTTGGCGATCGGAGACGAATGCGGCACGAGCGCTACTTCGCCGAGCCGTCTGGCGCCATCGTCGGTTTCAATCATGCGGCGGAGGACGGTTTCACCCTGTTTAGCTGATGCTTCGACGATCCGGCCGTTTTCAAATCTAACGACTATGTTTTCAATCAAAGTTCCCTGATAAGAGAGCGGTTTCGTGCTGGTTACAACGCCATCGACGCGGTCTTTATGCGGTGTGGTGAAAACCTCTTCGGTGGGCATGTTGGGAATGCACGAAAGGCCGTTCCCGGCGACAGTGCCGCCTCCGAGCCAGAGATGATCGTCGGCCAGGCCGACGGTCAGGTCGGTTCCGGGACCGCGGAAATGCAGTGCCTGAAAGCGCTTACTATTGAGCATGCCGGCTCTTTTGCGAAGTTCGATGTCGTGCGCCCGCCACGCGGCGACGGGATCGGGAGCATCGATTCGGGTGGTGGCAAAGATAGCATCCCAGAGATGGGCGACGGCGACGTCCTCGGGCTCCTTGGGAAAAACCGCGCGCGCCCAGGCGGGCGTGGCGCAGGCGACAATTGTCCAGTTGATTTCGTGGCGCGTGATGAGTTCGAGCGCGGGCCGCATGGCTTTCGAATTTGCGACATTCACACGGGCTACCTTGTCGGGATCCTGTTGGGAGAGGAGGGACGGGTTTGCTCCGGTAATGGCGAGCCTGGCGGCTCCGCTACGGAAGGCCGTGGCGATGCCGTTCTGCAGCCAGCCTGCCGCCTTATCGAAGCTCTCATCGGGCGCGTAGCGGAAACGCGAGAGGGTGGCTTCTTCGTCGGTGAACAGAGTGGTGACAAGATGAGCGCCCGCACAATAAGCGTGCTCGGTGATGCGCCGCACCAAAGGGACCGCTTCGACAGGAGCGGTGATCAACAGTTCCTGGCCGCAGGCCAGACCAAGGCCCGTCTGAATGGCAACGGCGGCAAGGCGGTCGAGCCTTTCGAGGTGAGACGCGTCAGCGGCAAGATCAATCCTGAATGCGCTCTGCGCTTCGCCCTGAATAATCGGAGTGGTATTCATCAATATTTTTCTGGCTCCTCACACCCATTATCCGCGGCGGCGATTTATGACTTTGTGAACGCACGATAGACACGGCCAGCACAAAATTTTTCAAAGAATCCCGCCGGCGGACATCCTATGCCTGCGGCGACTCCACGGAAGCGGCCAGGGGAAGCTGGAAGAAAAAGGCCGCTCCACGGCTTAACTCCGACTCGACCCAAATCCGCCCTCCGTACCGCTCGACGATTCTCTTACATATCGCCAGGCCGATTCCCGTACCGGACGACGCATCTCGCTCTTGCAGACGCGTGAAGATTCCGAAGATCTTCTCCTTGTATTCAGGAGCTATGCCAATGCCGTTGTCAGAGATCGACAATACGCAATAACCGGCAGAACAGGTCGCGGATATGTGAATGCGCGGGGGATCGTCACTTCGATACCTGATTGCATTAGCGATCAGGTTCTGAAACAGTTGCCGGAGGTGAACATCGCGGACCGCTAGCGCCGGGAGTGGTTCATGCGTGATGACGGCTCGATTACCGAGAATCAGCACCTGTAAATCAGCCAGGACGTTGGCCAGAGTGATGCTTGCATCGGTGACCTCCCTGGCCTCGTGGGCGTCACTGGCGGCCCTGGTGTACTCGAGCAAGTCACGAATCATGGCCGACATGCGGCGCGCACCTTCGGTCAAGAAATCTATGAACTGATCCGCTTTAGCATCCAACTTGCCTTGATATCGGACCTTGAGCCAATGGCTATAGATGGCAATGTTGCGGAGCGGTTCCTGGAGGTCGTGGGAAGCGGAGTAGGCGAATTGACTGAGATCGGTATTCGATCGTGTCAGTTCCTCAACCGTGCGGGCCAGACCGGCTTCGGCTCGTTTGCGCTCCGTGATTTCCTGTTGTAAGTTGCGATTGACTTGCGCCAGCTCGGCAGTACGCTCCTGAACTCGCGCTTCGAGTTCATCGCGGGCCTTTTGCAAGGCGATCTCCGCCTCTTTGAGATCTGTAATATCGAAGGCCGCGCCATGGAGGAACCAGGGGCGGCCATCCCTGGCAAGAACCAGTTTTACGTGACAATGGAACCAAACGACGTGGCCGTCACGCGCGATCACTCGATATACGGACCGCAACGGCTGCCCGGAGAGGACCAACTGCGCCGCTTCGATGCTCCAACGAGTTCGATCGTCGGGATGGATGTGTTTGTACCATTGCACTGGATCGTTGAGCCATTGTTCCTGGGTGAAACCAAGGATTGTCTCGACGTGAGGACTGACGTAAGCTTCGCTGAGGCCTTGATCGAGAAAGGCCATGAAGACCACAGCGGGAATCTGCTCCACGAGAGTTCGGTAGCGGGCCGCGGCGTCGGGCGGTTCGGCGGCTCGCGTAGGCGCCGTCTGTTCTTCAGGCGAAAGATTCGGCCCGCCAGAAGCGGGGGCGGGAGGAAAAGAGCCGGCAAGCTGAATCAGCAGCGCTTGCGCGCTTTCGGCGGTCATGCGTTCGAGATTGTCGAGATTGAGATTTTCGCTCGCCAGCATGCGCACGCCTGTGGGTCAACGGGTATCGTCGAGCTGGCGAGCAGGCCTACGCCACTCGGGCTCTTTATTGAGCGAATTCTGGGTAAACTTGCGCAACGCCTTAATCGCCCGGCCATATGTCGAGACGGCATGAGAGGAGAGCAACGAACCGGGTGGTTGATCCATGAAGGGCATGAATTTATCCGGGAATCCAGGCATCGTGCAGCCGATGCAAATGCCGCCCACATTGGGACAGCCGCCGATGCCATTTATCCAGCCTCGCTTTCCGACGTTACAGTTAACAACCGGTCCCCAACAGCCTAGTTTTACGATGCACTGGGGCAAGCCATAGTGTTCGGCGAACTCGCCCTGTTCGTAATAGCCGCCGCGATCACAGCCTTCATGAACCGTTTGACCAAAGAGCCAGGTTGGTCTCAAAGCTTCGTCGAGAGGAATTGAGGGCGCGAAGCCAGCAGCCTGATAGAGAAGGTAGAGCAGTACCTCCATAAAATTGTCGGGCAGAACCGGGCAACCGGGCACGTTGATGATCGGAATGCCGGCGTTCGATTTCCAATGCCAGCCGAGATAATCGGCCAGGCCCATGCATCCCGTCGGATTTCCTTGCATGGCATGTATGCCGCCGTAGGTAGCGCACGTTCCCGCAGCAACGACGGCCCATGCCTGCGGAGCAAGCCGGTCTATCCAGTCACAGGTGAGGATGGGTTGGCCAGTTCGCCGGTCGGTTCCAAACGCGGCCCAGTATCCTTCTTTCTTATTTTTCTCATTGGGAATGGAACCTTCGATCACGAGAATAAACGGGGACAGCTGGCCTTCGGCAGCACGGTGGAAGTAGCTCATGAACTCGTCTCCGACCTCGAAGGCGAGGACCGGGTTGTGGAAGTTGACCTTGGGGATACCGGGGAAGGCGCCAAGCACAAGGTCTTCCAGACTGGGCTGCGTTGCCGCAGTTATGGAAATCGTGTCGCCATCGCAACCGAGGCCAGCGGTAATCCAAAGCACATCAATTTGCTTCATGCGTTCCAGCACATGCTCGCCCGGTGCGGTAATGTCAGCAGCGCGACCAGAGGACTACTCGTTACCGGGCAGGTCACAATAGACCGATCACACGACCTATAGCAGGTTCCTTACAAGCGCACCTAACTTCATAAATTCATCGAAACTGACCGGCTTGTGGAAATAAGCAGTAGCGCCAAGCCGGTTCATTTGCGCGAGATCGGACGGAGCCTGGGATGAAGTCACGATTACGACCGGCATGGTAGGACAGCGCGCGCTTCGCCGGATGCGGTCGAGGATCTCGTGTCCCGAGCGTTTTGGCAAATTGAGGTCAAGCAAGACGAGAGTAGGCGAAGCAGTGGCGGGATCGCCATCTATAGTCTGGAATAAACTCATCGCTTCTTCACCGTCGGTGACCACGGTGAGATCGCAATCGATCCGATGTTCCCGGAGGGCTTCTTCAACAAGAAGCACATCTCCGATGTTGTCCTCAATCACGAGAACGAAAGGCTTTTTCGGGGCGTCACGCCGGACACCCGTCTCCGCATCATCCCATGGCGCTAACGGTACAGGAAAGGGCGGGCATTCTGCCTGGACGACAACCGCATTTAGCACGGACATACGAAGCGCGGTTCTCTCTAACGCAACGGCGGCGTTTCGAGTGGCCATACACGCGATATAGATCGGTGCAAGTACTTGCTCGTAAACAGCATTAACTCATGATACCGACGCGGTGGTGAGGCGAGCATCCGTGGCATCGCGGCCGCGCGAGTAGAGAGCAAAGATTTGTGCATCCTATTATATGTATATGCATCTATCAGTCGTGAGCCAATCAAGTTTGCCCGTACTGCCATGCATGTGCAGCAGTTTCCGCCGGACATCGCGGGCCCTGACGCAGCTTTATGAACAGGCGCTCCGGCCGCTCGGGCTGCGAGCTACCCAGTTCACAATCCTGCAAGTACTCTCGCGCGCCGGAGAAGTATCCCAAGGTCAATTGGGCGAAATGCTGGCGATGGATAGTACAACTCTGACTCGAACGCTCGAAATCCTGGGCCGGCATGGATGGATCGCAGAGCGACGAGGCGATGACCGCCGAGAACGATGGTTACGTCTGGCCAAAGCGGGAGAGACGCAATTCGAGCGTGCTCTGCCGGTCTGGGAGAAAGTTCAATCGCACTTGCGGCGGCAGCTCGGGAAGCAGGCTTGGGAAGACCTTCTACAACTCACGAATCAAGTAACCGACCTAGTCACGACTCAAGGAGACTCGTTATGAAAAGTTATGGAAAACTGACATCGGCACTCATTGCCGGCTGGTTCATTTTTGCTTTGTCCGCTTCGGGCTTGCAGTTGTTCAAGAATAATTCGGATCGCATCGGACTTGCGGTTGCGATAGCTGCGCTGGCACCGATTGTTGTGTTCTGGTTGTGGTTCACCCTCTCGAAGAAGTTTCGGCAGTTCGCATTCTCTTTGAACCCGCGTGTTTTGACATTTGCGCAGTCCTGGAGAATTCTCGGGTTCACATTTGTCTTGTTGCAGGCCGATGGCGCGTTGCCCGCAGTCTTCGCGCTGCCCGCAGGATATGGCGACATGGCCATTGGGGCGACAGCGTCCTTCGTAGCGTGGAAGCTTGCCAGTCCCAGGTATCGCAACAGCTTCATTGTTTGGCAACTGCTTGGAATTGCCGACCTCGTGATGGCGGTCGGCCTCGGCACAACCACGCCTTTTCTCAGCCCGCAGAGCACTTCCATGGCTGCTATGACGGTGCTGCCACTAAGCCTGGTCCCGACGTTCATTGTGCCGTTGCTGCTGATCTTTCACATAATTTGTATTGCCCAGGCAAGGGCCTGGAAAGGCGTTTCGCAAGCGAAGGGCAATATCAGAGCCGAGTTACTCGCGTAGGGGAAAACGGCCTCGATATGCGTCCACAATTTCTTTGACAGCCTCGACAACTGCGTCGGGGCGCTCGAGTTGCAGCCAGTGGCCGGTATTTTCTATTTTGAGATGGCGGCCGCTTGTACTTTCCCGGACCCAGGTGTTCCGCTCATGAAGCTCGTCGTCGGTCGCGGTAGCGGCGGAGAGCACAACGAACGGGGTATCCGAAGGAAGGGGCAAGACGCTCGCTTGTTGCGCGCAATGGGGCAAGGCGGCGAGATGCTGTGCCATGGCTTCGAAGCACTTGGGGCGACACCATTGCGCGACCACAGCCGGCAGAACGGCTGGGGGAAGTTTGCGGATTTCGCCGACAAGCCGCGCCAGGAAAGGAGTGGCTGGACCGGCGCTGGCCCTGGTAATGAACTTGGTCAGGCGCTGGCCGTGAGCGGAGGCCGCAGCCAGCGCCAGGCGGACGATGCCCAAACGCGCCAGCCAGGCTCCTCGCAAGGAAAGTTTTACACCAAATTCCAGACGGCGCTTCTCTTGTTCCGTGCATCCGGCCCATGCCTGAAGCGAAACGGGATCGACAAAGACCAGGCCAGCTACCTGGTTCGGGTGCTCGCTGCAAAACGCACGAATCAGCAATCCTCCGAAAGAATGGCCGACGAGCACATAGGGCGGCGGGATGCGCGTTTGGTCGAGCAGAATGGAGAGCTGGCGAGTAAAGCCGCGCAAGGTTCTTGGTTGAGAGCAGCGGCCGCTCCACCCCAAACCGGCGCGATCATAGCTGGCCACGCGGGTAAAACGAGCGATTTCGGGCTGCACGGATGACCAGCTCAGGGAGGTGGCAGCGATACCCGCTTCGAGGATCACGGCAGGAACACCAGTTCCCTGCTCCGAGACGTGGAGCACGCAGCCCTCGATTGGGATCAGGCGGCCAGGCGGCGGGAAGCGCTTCCGGTCGCGATATTCTCCGAGATACTGATAGGCGATACCTGTACCGATCAAAGCAATAAAGGCTGCCAGACCGATCCAGAGAGCGAGAATCAATCGGCAACCATTAACTCGCCGGGGAGAATGGGACGCGTGCGCGGAAGCAGACCGCGAGCGGCGGCGACACCGACTCCGGCAAGAACCGCGACATAGAGGACGAGTTTGGCGAGATCGTTAAAGCGGCCGGGGGGCAGCGTCTTCCAGAGAATGAGCAGAACGGTCTGCGCTGAGGTGATAGACCACACCGCTCCATAGAAATAGCGGCGTTCGACGCCTTCCCCGAGAGTGAACCGGCGGACACGCGGAAGGACAGCAAACAGGCCGCCGCTCATCGTAATCAGAAAGAGGGGCAGGTAACCGTAAGTGTAGATCTGACGCAAGCGCCAGCGCCCGGTTTGTGCCGCTACTATCAGGCCTAACAGATTGAGCAAGGCGAAATTCAGCAAAGCATTCCAGGCGAAGGTATAGCAGACACGCCGATACAGAGGGTTCGGTTTGTTTTCAGAGAAACGCAAAATATAGGGTTGCGGTTCTACTCCCGGAAGTTGCCCGAAGAGACCGGCGGTGCCAGTGCCGAAGAGAACAGCGATAAGCCAGATCAGGTTGCGCGCGCCGGGGCCTTTGGCGAAGAGTTGGAAGGTGAGGGGTCCAGGCGCGAGAAAGAAGACCCAGATCCAGATAGGCCAGTGAGCGACACGGTACCAGAATTTATTATGGGCGCGGATCTTGCGTTGGTGCGCGTACTCGACTCTGCCTGTGTATTGCAGCATGCGTTTGATATTTCTGAATCTCCTAGGTTAGTTTCTGCGTAGGTAGCTGATGAAGGGCCGAGAAACGATTTGCTGGCAAGCGTCGATGCATACGTAAACGCCGAAGAAGCCCAACCTTTGCCATCTTTTGCCGAGGCGATCGAAGCACATAAGGCGATGGTTTTCAGTATCGGCTGGCACTTTTTGCGCGATCGCCTGGCGGCCGAGGAACTGGCACAGGAGGTCTTTCTTCAGCTCCATCGTAACTGGCACGCAATGAAGTCGGGCGATCACATTGTGTTTTGGCTGCGCAAAGTGGCAAGCCACCGGGCGATTGACTGCGCGCGAAAGCTGAAACGGCAGCAGGAAACGAGCCTGGAAGAGACGGCAGAACCGACGGCGCTCGAACGGGTTCACGATACGTTCCTTTCTACTTATCTGGAGCGGATCGTGGCGTCTCTGCCGGAGAAACAGCGTTTGGTGGTGGTACTTCGCTACCAGGAAGACATGGAAGTGGAAGAGATCGCGAAGGCGCTCGACATGAAGCCGGCGACGGTGAAAACGCAGCTTGCGCGGGCGCTCGATTTGTTGCGGGCAAAGACGGAGCGGCGGCTGGGAAACGACGGGAATCGCGCGAAAGCGGCGAAGCGTAAGTGAGGGAGCATGACCCCATTTGAAGATGAACTGAAGAGAGCGTTGGCGCGCCGGGAACCGAGCGAAGATTTCGCCAGGCAGGTTTTAGCGAAGGTGCAAGCAAACCGCGCGCGCTACGGTAAGAGCAAGATTCTTTGCGTGGGGCAATACCTGGTGGCGTTTTGCTTCCGTTGCCGTGCTGCTGGTGGCGCTGATCTCGGGACTGGCATACCGGCGGCACGAGCGCGCAGCGGAAGGCGAAGCGGCGAAAGAGCAATTACTGCTAGCGATGCGAATTGCAGGATCGCATTTGCATCAGGCCCAGTTACGAGTGAAACAAATTGAATCGACAGAGGTAGTGCAATGAAATCGGTCTTGTTAGTTTTTGCGCTAGGCGCGGGTCTGGTTGTTCCGTCCCGGGCGGCATCGGACGACATCAAGTTCCCGGTCAGCTTCGGCAAGCTGGCAGAACGGGCGACGGAATCGGTGGATGTGACGCTCGATTCCTCCATGCTGCAACTCGCCAGCGGATTCCTTTCGAAGGACGACAAGGACGAGGCCGACGTTAAGAAGCTGGTATCCAGACTGAAGGGTGTGTATGTGCGCAGCTTCGAGTTCGATAAAGACGGCCAGTACTCGATGGCAGACGTGGAGGCGATTCGCGCGCAATTAAAAGGGCCGCAGTGGTCGCGCATCGTGGGAGTCAAGTCGATCAAGGGAGAAAACTCGGAGATTTACATAAAAAAGAACGGGGATGCGATTGCGGGACTGCTGGTGATCTCTGCAGAGCCGCGAGAGTTGACAGTGGTACACATCGACGGCCCGATCAACCCGGAACAACTGAGCGAACTCGGCGGGCACATGGGCATTCCATCATTCAGCAAAGATGGATCGAAAAAATCGAAGGAGGAAGACTGACATGCGGCGGCTGTCTGCGTTACTGATTCTCTTTCTGTTGCCGTGGCCGGTACCGGCGAGCGAGTTCGATTGGATGGTGCGCGAGTTTTCGCGTGAGAGCGGAGCCAAACAGGTGCATGTTCCCTTTTTCGGGCTGGCTCGGTTCGCGGTCGCGGTTGGACATCCGGCGGGCACGAGCGACGTAAAGCTGGCGATCTTCGAACGCGGCGATTTCGAAGGGCTGCGCTTCAGCAGCCTGACAGATGCGGCTGTCGGGAGTTCGTGGAAGCCGATGATCCGGGTACGTTCCTCGAACGGAGAATCGACAAACATCTATCTGCGTACCGAGGGGAAGCACCTGAACATTTTGATTACGTCGCTCGAGGGAGACGACGCGACGTTCGTGCAGCTTCGGGTGCAACCGGAGTCGCTGATTAAATTCGTCGACGAGCACCGGGGGTGGTCGAACAGGTAGGTGTACAAAGGAGGGATGACGAGACGTTTCGCGACGCTGCTGGCGCTAACTGCCATCTCACTTTCGGCCCAGGATTGGGCCAAACGGAAGCTGGAGCAATCTCCACGGCACCGCGAGTTCGTTACGGTCAAGCACGGCGACCGATCTGTGGAGACGTTTATCGCGTATCCAGAGACCAAGGGCAAGGCACCCGTTATTCTGGTGATCCACGAGATTTTTGGCTTGACGGATTGGGCTGAGGAAGTGGCCGACGAGTTTGCGGCGGCGGGCTATATCGCGGTTGCGCCGGATCTGTTGTCGGGCATGGGCACGAATGGCGGCCGTACGACGAGCTTCGATCAGAGCGGCGCCATTGAGGCGGTGAGCCATCTCAACCCGGATCAAATCACTGCGGATTTGAATGCGGTGGCGGATTATGCGCTGAAGCTGCCAGCGGCCCAGAAGAAGCTTTACGTGGTGGGTTTCTGCTGGGGTGGCGGTCAGAGCTTCCGTTTCGCGACAAACCGGGGTGATCTTTCGGCGGCGTTTGTTTTTTATGGGCAGCCGCCGGAGAAAGAGGCAATGGCCCGGATCAAGGTACCCGTTTACGGGTTCTACGCTGGGAACGATTCACGAATTGGAGCAACGATTCCAACCGCCAAGGCCGACATGAAAGAGCTCGGGAAAAAGTACGAGCCGGTGGTGTATGAAGGAGCGGGTCATGGCTTCATGCGAGCCGGGGAAGCGCCGGATGCAAAGCCCGACGATGCGAAGGCACGGACGGAATCGTGGGCGAGATTGAAGAAGATTTTGGAACGTTAACGGTCAGGACAGCAGGTTCCCGGGCCGGGGTTACTACCGTTTCAAAGCATTTCGGAAGCACCTCGCTGCACTCGCCTGATTCACACGGATCGAGCAGATCGAATCCAGCGCGAAACTCCTGAGCAAGTTGTGCTTGTCAAGTTCTGCAATTTGGATTGGGTCAGCCTGGACCTTTGATGCCGGGATGGGGTCCAGGGCAAGGGCGGCTTGGGAGCGCCTTGCCCTGGTCAGTCTCGTAGAAACCTTCATGCTGCATCTCCCAGCTTGCGCAGCGCTTCTTTCTTTTGCTCTTGCAGCGGATCCATATTGAGGTACTGCATGGCTTCAATCCAGTTCTCGTGGATTTCGACGGCCAAAGCCCGCACGAGCCGGAGGCAGGCGGCCGCGTTCGGGAAGATGCGCACAACCAGCGTGCGTCGTTTCAGTTCCTCCATCAGGCGTTCCAGCATATTGGTCGACTTCAAATTTTTATGATGTTGCCGCGGCAAGCGGTAGAAGCTGAACGTCTCTTCAATGTTTTCTTCCACCCAGGCACAGAGCTTGGCATAACGCTTACCCCACTTCAGCAGCCAAGCCGCCAAGTCACGCCGCGCTTCTTGCGCATCGCGGCGATCATAGATCCAGCGCAACTCCTGCAAGCAGTCGTCATCCGCTTTACGCGGCAGGTAATCGAGGGCATTGCGCAGAAAATGAACATAGCAGCGCTGCCAAACTGCTTCCGGCAGCACTTCCTGGATGGCCCGCCGTAGCCCGGCATGGTCGTCGCTGACCACAAACTCAACGCCTTGCAACGAGCGCTGCCGCAAGCTCATCAGCAGCTCTCGCCAACTGGAGGCACTCTCCCGGTGCGCCAGTTCCACCGCCAATACGTTGCGCCGGCCCTCCCAGTTGATGCCGATGGCGACCAGCACCGCCTGACTCCGCACCGCACCGTCTTCGCGCACCTTCTCGTAGCGCGCGTCCAATATGAGGTACGGATACGGCTCTTCCAGCCGCCTTTGCGCAAATTTCTGCAGCTCCTCGTCGAGCGTCTTTACGATACGGCTCACCGTTGACGAACTGAACTCATGCCCGCACAGCTCTTCGGTGATGCTTTTGACCTTGCGGGTCGATACGCCTTGTACGTACATCTCCAGCATGGCCGCCACCAGCGCCTTTTCGCTGCGCTGATATCGCTCGAACACCTCCGTGCGAAAACGCCCTTGCCGGTCCTGCGGCACCCGCAACTCGATCTTGCCCACGCGTGTCACTAACGTCCGTCCGTAATAGCCGGAACGGTATCCCAGCCGGTTCTCGCTGCGCTCGCCCTTACTGGCTTGCAGCGCCTCCTCCATCTCGGCCTCGAGCACCTGCTGCACCGTCTCCTCAATGATTGTCTTCAGCAGATCGCCGTCCTCGGCTAGCATCTGCCTCAGTTCTTCTGCTCTCGTCCGCGCTTTCGCGCTATCCTGCTTTCGGGTCACCTGTACTTTTCCTTTCTTCAGCCGCTAACTGAATTCGAAAGGTCCAGTCTGACCCATCTCTCTTTTTGCAGAACTATTGAAGCTTAACCTCCTGAGCAGCCTGTGACGATCTGGCCCGGTCTGAAAACTTCCACGATCGAGAGCCAAACTGGTCACCGCTAAACAGATTTTTTGCCTGAACAATCATAGGGCTTTAGCTGCCTCAAGTGATAAGAGCCGCAATCTCCAAACCACAAATAACCCGTATTCACAAATGTTCCACGTGAAACATAGCTCGTTTTCGCAACACTTGACTGCCTCCAATTTGAAGCGCTTTTTCATCTTGTCTCGGGCGCGCCGAATTACTACCGCCGTTTCCCTTTTATAGACGGTAAAAACCCTCACGATTTCACGGATTCAAGAACACGCGGGCGCTACCTATATCGGTATCAAACCGCGCCGGATGGCGATCGCGACTGCTTCGGCGCGGCTGCCGGCGCCCAGCTTCGCAAGAATCTGCGCCACATGGAACTTGGCGGTGTGACGAGAGATTCCGAGCTGGCCGGCGATTTCTTTATTGGCAAGACCGTCAGCAAGCATCTTCAAAACCTGTAGCTCACGGTGGGTCAAAGATTCGACGAAACCATCCGGTGCATTTCCGTTTCGAGGGCTGGCCGGCAAATATTGGCGGGCTTGCTCAGGCGTAAGGACGGTCAGGTCTTGAGCGACTGCTATCACCGCCGCAACTAACTCCGCGGAGGAAACCTGCGCTGGAAGCCATGCTCTTCCCGGTGCTTCGAACGCCATCGGCGTATCATCGGTCAAAAAGACGATATTAATGCGCGATGGCAAGTGCTGCGGTGAAAATCCCGCTGCTATCACGACATCGGCAAGATCCGGGGCATCCACAACTTCGATCCGATCGTCTTCGGAGAGCAATTCCGCAATGCGATGAAAGCGCGAAGGGTTGTTCGAAAGAATGCTTACCCGGACCAAGAGCACTCAACTCTTCCGGCCGCGCTCGACGATGGGCACATTCACTTCGACGGGAACGCCTCCGCGCAGCACTACCGCTTTGACGGTTCCCCCGACAATGTCGCCACGCAGAGCGGTGTGCAGATCATCGATATCGGCCATTGCTTTTCCATCGAAGGTCAACAGAACGTCCCCGAGCAGCAAGCCTGCTTTATCAGCCGGTGAATCGGGTTCTACGCTCAGTACGATCAATCCACTCTCCTGCTCCGTCTGGCCGCGCACCGCGACAGGCTGTACTCCAACTCCCAAGTATCCGTGCCGAATACGACCTTGTTCGAGCAGCTCACGAGCGATTCGTTCAATCGTCAACACCGGTACGGCGACAGTGGAATGCCTGGACATGGCGGGAGTTGCCATACCGATTAGCTGGCCTTCGGCGTTTACAACGGCAGCGCCTGACTGAGAAGGATATAGATTGACGTCCAGCCGCAGAAACCGATCGAGCGTACCGCCGCGCCAGTTCTTACGCGCAGGGCCCACCGCGCCGAGCACGCCTAAGCTTGCGGTTGCTCCGACATCGATGGTGAGACCGACCACGAGCGGCCAAGGAACCGGGCTTCAGCGCGGCGGTGTCCGCGACAGGCAAAGCTTTTGTGTTCAACCCATCGGCTTTCAGGATTGCCAAGTCGATGCTGGGATCTCGCCCGAGGATGGAAGCGACTGTTTGACTGCCATCGGCGGCATATACCGGGACACGGTCCTCTCGACGCAGACTGTGGCTGGTGACGGCGATCAGGTTGTCATGCAAACTGACGCCACTTGTAACTCTATAGGCGGCAGATTTGACTGCAACAACGCCGGGGGCGGTCTCATTCACTAATGCGGCCAGCGCTTCTGAAAAGCGGCTGAGATCGCTCAATCGTGTGCTACTCATACCTCCAATATGCGCGTCCGGAGAAGGACGGCGCATCAGCCATTCGGGTAGGCTTTGAGCACGCGTGCGGACGCGGTGGGCAGATTAAGCGAGGCGAGCGTCGATCCTTGCTCATGACGAATTGAAACGGGCTCGCCATTGAGTATTTCGGTTACTCGATACTCACCGGTGAAATTTACTGTCACCTCTTCGGCATCGCCCCAGTTGGACAGAACAGCAACCAGACCTTGGGGGTGAACGAGCCCTCGGAAAACAGTTTCCGGCGATCCTTGTGTCAACCGCACGCGATTGTTACGCAGTGCTTCGAGAGCGGGCTCGACGATCCACTGCTGAACGAGAGGGTGTTTCCGCTTTGCGTACGCCAACGTCAGAGCCGATTCAAAGTAGATGACTTGCCCCTTACCGACGCGATGCTTTACGGCAAACGGTTTACCTTCGCGATCGCGCAGAAAAATCTCCGCGCCCTTCATCTCGAGCGGCAGCTTCCAAAGTTCCCCTGCGCGCTCCTGTTGATCGGTAACAGAATACGGCTGGTCCACTTTCACCGGATAGATATCGAATGCCTCGACGCCGAAAAGGTCGGTGAGACCCCCGGGGATGCTGGGGCGGATTTCGCCCATGCCGGTCTTCCATGCGGTCAGCCCCTCGGCCCATAGACAGCCGCCTTGCGTGACAAAATCACGAAGAGCAGCTAAGGCAGCATCATCGATCGCGTAAGAATATGGAAGGTACAAGACGCCGAAGCGGTTAACAGCGCCCTGCTTGAGTTGATCGAGATCAACAAATTCCACCGGGATATGGGCGCGCCGCAATGCCTGGTAACAGCCCTGCAGCGACTGTTCCCATTCGTCCCCGCGATGCTGAAATCTGGTTCCCTCGAGGTGATTGACGATGGCCGTCTCGCGATTGTAGAGAATGGCAACGTGCGCGAGTTGCGGGCGAGCTTCCGCAAGGAACGGATTACGCACCAGTGCTTCGGCAACCTGCTTCACGGCAGGCAAGCGAATGGAGGGCTGCCCATCAAGGCTTACGAGGCCCCATTCGCCGCCCTCCTGACCGCCTTCACGAGGCTGCCATAACCAGAAGATGACGCCTCTGGCTCCTGCGCCGTACGAATCCCAAAGCCAGCGTGTTATATCCTCCGGCTCGGGATTGAGCGGAAATCGACCAGTGAAGACCGTCGGTCCGCTCTGCAGTTCCGTAACCCACCAGGGTTTGTTGCCACTGGGGCCCGCAATCAAGTCCAGGCGGTACGCGAAGAGCTCGCCGTATTCAGTTCGCGGAGCCTGGGGAGAGAAAATCCACGCCGGGTGAATCGATGCGCCGAGAATGTCGACGATCTTCTGCTCCTTCCACACATCCTGACCCGAAGGTCCACCGAGCGGGCTTGTGACATTCAGGTGAGTGGGGTGATTCGGATCGTGTAAAAAAATCTGGCCTTTGATCCAAAGGAGTTGGTCCACGAGATTATCGATATTGAATTCCCGCCAGTCGATTATCGGCGGATAGTCGAGCCATCCGTAGTTGCCGCCGGTAAGCTGATCGGGCGTCAAAATAACTTCAGAGAAGCTCTTGAATTGACGGAACCAGGATCGATTGAGTGCGGCGACAGTTCCATATTTTTTTTCCAGCCAGTCTCCAAATGCGCGAAAAGTTGCGGGTTCAGTATCGTACTTGCTCGGCTCATTCATCAAGAGCCAGACGGCCTGGGCAGAGTGATTCTTATATTTGTTGACAACTTTTTCGATATAGAGAGCAGCGCGTTTGCGGATGGCCTGATCGTTCAGATTGGTGCGGTTGTGATAGAAAGGCGTCTGCTTCGACCATCCAGGCGGATCTTCGGAGCAAAGCGTTGCAACGATCTTAATTCCATTGGCGGCAGCGAAATCGTAGATCCAGTCGTAGCGCTCGAAATTCCAAGCGCCGGGAGCGTGCTCGATGTCGTCCCAGATGATGAAAATCCGAACGAGAGTGAGCCCGCTCTCTTTCATCAGCCGAAAGTGGCGCTCGATGCCTTGCCTGGTTTCTGTTTTGTTCAGGAAGAACTCAGTGCCGATGCGAAGCTGGCCGGTTAGGACGCTTAACTCCGACTTGAGACCGGCGGACGGGATGGCGGGTGAGCTCTGGATCTGAGCAGCCGCCGGAAGGATTGCAGCAGCAGCGACCGATTGCAGAAGTGTTCTTCGAGTCGGGTTCAAAGGGTAGTTTATCGATTGCGGGCTCAGGGCTCAGCGCGACCATGTAAAATCCGAACGTGCGCGAGTCATCGCCGAAAAGTCCAGCACTCGAGTTTGATGAAGCTCGAAGAATTGTCATCCAGACGGTCCGGGGGCTAGACGACAGAAGGTGGCGGGAAACTGTTTCGCTCGAAGAGGCGCACGGACGAGTGCTGGCAGAGGATGTTACGGCAGATCGCGACTATCCGGCGCTGAGGCGCTCACTGCGGGATGGTTTTGCGGTCAAGTCGACTGAAGTGCCTGGGACGCTGCGGGTGCGCGGCGAAGTACGAGCGGGTGAAGGAAGCCAGGAGGGATTGAAAGCAGGGGAAGCACTCGAGATCATGACGGGTGCGCCGGTGCCGGAGGGCGCGGATGCGGTGGTGATGGTGGAGCACGTTGAGCGAGCGGGCCAGCAATTGAAGATTGATCGTTCGGCTGAAGCCGGCCAGTTCATCAACGAACGGGGCGCGGAGGCGCGGCAAGGCTCTCTGCTGGTTGGTGAAGGCATCGTGATCGATGCCAGCCATATTGCAACGCTAGCGATGACGGGGCATACTTCAGTCACTGTATTCGGGCGGCCGAAAGTAGCGATCCTCGCCACGGGCGACGAAATTGTAGCTTTGGATGAAGTGCCCGCGGCGCATCAGGTTCGTAATTCGAATTCTTACATGCTGGCATCGCTGGTTCGCGCAGCCGGCGGAGTTCCTACGATCCTTCCGGTTGGCCGCGATACGGCGAGCGCGCTTCGTCCCTTGCTCGAAGAAGGACTGGGATCACGACGTGTTGATCGTGAGCGGCGGCGTTTCGGCGGGAAAGTACGATCTGGTCAAGCCAACGCTGCAGGACCTGGGAACCGAGTTTCGCTTCGAGCGGGTGAGAGTGCAGCCGGGGCAGCCCACCGCGTTTGGAGTACACAAAGGGAAGCCGGTCTTCGGACTACCGGGCAATCCAGGCTCGTCGCTGATCACGTGTCAATTGTTCGCGAGGCCTGCGATTGAGTTGCTGTGCGGTCAATCGGAACCGCTGCTGCCGCTGCTCTCGGCGATATTCGAAGCGCCGTTCCGGCACAAGCCGGGCTTAACGCGCTTCTTGCCCGCCCGATTGAGCGCGGATGGGCAGCACTTACGACACATTTCGTGGCAGGGATCGAGCGACGTTCCAGCGCTTGCCAAGGCCAACGCGTTTCTAGTGGCGGATCATGATCGGGAGAGCTGGGCTGTAGGCGACTCGATCAGAGTGATGCTGAAGCCGTGAAGAAGCTCTCGCACTATAACGCGGCGGGCGAGGCTTCGATGGTGGATATCTCGGCCAAGAAGACGAGCAAGCGAACAGCCTCGGCGCAGGCATTTGTCAGGATGCCGCCGCAAGTCATCGCGATGCTGCCCAACAACAAGAAGGGCGATCCGCTGCAAGTTGCGCGAATCGCAGGGATTATGGGCGCGAAGAAGACGGCTGAACTGATACCGATGTGCCACCAGATTCCGCTTTCGCATGTGGCGATAGATTTCGAGACTGAACAGAACGGCATCCGGATTATAGCGACGGCTACAACGACAGCGCAGACGGGCGTAGAGATGGAGGCGCTCACGGCGGCGGCGATCGCGGCGCTCACGATCTATGACATGACGAAGGCGTTGGACAAGAGCATGGAGATCGAGGAGGTTTACCTGCTCGAGAAGACGGGCGGGAAGTCGGGAACGTACCGGCGGAAGTCCGGCAAATGATCCAGGTCGCGATACTTACGATCAGCGACTCAGCGTTCGCGGGTAGGCGCGAGGATGTCTCTGGCCCTGTGCTGCGCAAACGATGTGAAGAGCTAGGCTGGCCAGTGATCGAGAGCGCAATCGTATCCGATTCTGAAACAGAAATTGCGCGGCAGCTTTCCGAGTGGGCCGGGAGCGGGAAGATTACGTTGATCCTGACAACGGGCGGCACCGGGATCAGCGCACGCGATCATACGCCAGAAGCGACTCGCGCGGTCATCGATCGCGAGCTGCCGGGCGTGGCGGAACTTATGCGAACAAAGGGCTTGGAACAGACGCCGTTCTCGGTTTTATCACGCGGCCTGGCCGGAACCTGCAAACGCGCACTGATCGTGAATCTGCCGGGATCAACCAAGGGAGCGCTCTACTCTTTTAGCGTTATCGAAGGACTGGTCCAACATGTAATTAAACTGCTTGCCGGAGAGACTGAACACTGAAGTCACGGAAACTGACGGCTCTCGCCGGGCATCTCTAAGATGAAGATATGAAGAAACCGGTCCCTTTCGCTCACTCAGGGACGTTTAGCGCTCTCTGTCTGCTCGGGACGATGATTCTTGGAGCGGCTTTCGGGTCGGGTCAAACGTTACCGCCCGGTGCTTTACCGCCTGGGCCGCCACCGCAGCCGGGGCAGCTTGGACCTGCACCGGAGAAGCCCTCTACAGAGCCATCGACGGCGCCCAACACAATCCCCGCGAGAGCTTCCGGAGCGAACGAACCGGTTAATGCCGGCGATACCATTCGAATCCATGTAAGAAATGTTTTGGTGCCGACGACGGTGCTCGATCCCGACGGGCACGGATATGTCAACGGTTTGCAACCTTCCGATTTCGAGCTATTCGATAACGACAGACAACAGAAGATCACGGCGGAGTCAACGCAACTGCCGATGTCGGTGGTGCTGGTGATTCAGGCGAATTCGGAAGTTGAGCCGGTATTAGCGACGCTGAAGAAGTCCGGCACTCTTCTGCAAGGTTTGGTGACTGGACAGGACAGCGACGTGGCGGTAACGGCATTTGACCACCGGATTCAGCATCTACAGGACTTCACGAAAGATCCGGACAAGATCGAAGACGCCATGCAGAAGCTGTATGCGGGCTCGAGCAGCGCGCGGCTGATCGACGCGGTGATCGACGCGGACAGAATGTTAAAGCAGCACGATCCGCAGAACACACGACGCCGCGTAGTTGTACTGCTCAGCCGCAATCTGGACAAGGGCAGCGAATCGCATCTGCAGGAGACGGCGCGGCAAATGCAGTTCGACAATGTGATTATTTACTGCGTCGACATTTCGCGAGCATATACCGCGCTCAACAAGAAAATGGACTATCCGCGGCCGGAGAATGGCGGCATTCCGCCGGAGGCGCAGGGCAACATCGCCGGTGGAATCCCGCGCACTCAAACGACAACGATCCAGCAGCAGAATGGAAATGCGTTGAATACCCTGCCGCCGATTTACAACGGGATAAAAGATCTATTCAAGAAGACGCCGGCGGAGGCATTTTCACAATTTACTGGCGGGCGCATGTATAGTTTTGCTAAACAGCGTGGTCTGGAGACGGCGATATCGGATATCGGCGCGGAACTCAACAGCCAATACTTGCTGAGTTATTCGCCGGATAACAGCAACGAACCCGGTTTCCATACGATCACCGTCAGAGTAAACAGACCCGGCTTAAAGGTGTATGTGCGTCCTGGTTATTGGACGGGCGGCGGCCAATACTGAGTCACTGAGCGGAGAAGCGCATTGCACCGAAGCTCACGACGCTGTCGGGATCGATCTGCCATTGACGGTAATCGAGAAGCTCGCCTTTGAGCGCGGGCATGACTTTCAGGAAAGTGTAAAAAGGCGCTGAACCACACCACTTGAGATCGTCATGATGTTCCTGGACAAGCGACCAATAGCTTGCCAGGTTACCGGTTTCAATGTGGCCGATGCGCTGGCGATCGCGCTGCTCAATGGCCAGCATTTCGCCAATAGAAGCTTTGGCGCGCAGCGGATCGCCGTAACGACGCCCGATGTGGGCCATATCGACGCCCAGAATCCAGAATAATTTTCTGCCTTCGCGCGCGCCCATGTTCGAGAGGGCATCGAAGAATTCCGCAATATGCCGATTGTCTTCCGGAAGAACGCCTTCGTAGATGCTTTTCACAAATGGGCCGCAAAGAATCGGGAGAATCTTTACGCCGGGACCATAGAGATGCTGCAGGAAGACGACCTGGAATTCGATGGAGTGCTCGACGCAGTGGCAATAGTCTTCCATGCGAATGGCAGCAGAGGCAGCCCGCTCAAGCTCGTCGACAAGGGCTATGCTGGTCGACGCTTCGCCGAAGGGAGTAACGAAATTCTTGCGCGTCAGGCCGAAGCGTTCGGGCGCGCCGTAATGCGAGGTTCCCAAAATGACGAAGGTGAGATCGCGGGCTTCCTCAAGAGGCGGCAAGGATTGATACGCGGCACGGTAGGTACTCCAGCCCCCTTCCGGACTGGCGTGAGGAGCAGCAATGGCAACCGTCTGAGAATTACCGATGGGGCCGCCGATGCGAGAGAGCAACAGGCTCGCTAGCGTAGGGGTTTCGGCGGGATAAGCGGCTCCGGCAAAGTTAGAGAGGCGCGTTTTGTCTCCCGCAAAGCTTGCCTCTCGCTCCGCTTTCAACTCCCGATATCGAGTGTTCTCCAAGAAACCGGCTTCGCTTAATGATTCAAACAGATGTTTTTCGAGTTCGCCGACCTGAATCTCGCCGGTGATTCGGACAAGTTCTGCTCTCAAATCTAAGGCTGACTGCTGGCCGTCAAAACATTCGAGCGCCTGCACGAGAGGCGGAGGGACCACCAGCGTGGCGCCGGAATAGCCATAAGGATCGCGAATATAAAGGCCGGGTTTTTTCGGATCGGGCGATGGCAGAAAATCCAGATTGAGCCGCAGCCGAGGTAAAACTTCAGACACGCCTCATTTTACGAGGAGGTGCTTGCAAGAGCTAGGCGGCGACGGCTTGACGAAGGCCCTGTAAGAAGGCGAGGGAACGCGGATATTGCCATTCATTCCGGTACCGAGTTGAATTTCGGGCTTGATTGCGCCGTGGAAATCCGACCCTCCGGTAGGAAGGAGGTCGAGATCGGCGGCGAGCTGGTGGTAGTAGGCTTGCAATTCCGGCGGATGTTCGGAGTGATAGATCTCCAGACCCAGCAGCCCGGCGTGGCGATAACGCATGAGCAGTTTGCGTTCCTGGGCGCGCGGCAATCCTAAGCGGACCGGGTGCGCGATGACGGGAACGCCGCCAGCGGAACGAACGATCTCGATGACTTCCTCGGCAGTCTTGCTTTCGCGAGGGACAAAGCTGGGGGCTTGTTCGCCTAGATATCTTCGGAATGCCTCGTCGGAGTTGCGCGCATAACCCTTCTCAACCAGAATGCGGGCGAAGTGAGGACGCCCGGCGAGCGAACGGCCCCGGGATTCCACCTCTTCGAGAGTGATATCGATACCGTCGTTTCGTAGCTTTTCGGCGAGACGCTGGTTACGGCTGCGGCGTTCCGCGCGCTCATTTTCGAGCCAGGTAAGGAAGGAATTTGCAGGTTGGCCTGACACGAAGTAAGCGAGGAGATGGACAGAATGAGAACTGCGTGCCGCCTCCGCGCCCATGCGCGTGTTCAATTCTATCCCGCAGACGAGATCGAGCGCGGCATCGCGCGCACAAGGGAGGGCTTTTTCATAGCCGCGCAAGGTATCGTGATCGGTGATTGCCAGAGCTCGAAGACCGATACGGCGAGCTAGCGAAACGAGCTGTTCGGGAGTAAGGGTACCGTCCGATTCGTTGGTGTGAGAATGCAGATCGATAAATTCTGCAGAGGGCGGAAGATCCGGGGAAAGGGTCACTAATGCTTCTTTAACTCCTCATAGGTTTCGAAGATAAAGCTCTCGCCGCAGGTGTGAGCGACGAGTCTGCCCGCTCCCAGGTTCTTCTCTTTGGTTCGATTGTGGAAGAAGATGGCACCGTCCGTGCTGTCGCCGGATTTGAGCTTGGTGGCGACGAAGGCAATGGCAGAAGCCTCCGCGGCAGCCTTAAAGCCGCGATTCACGAACTGGGCCATGGCCGCTTCGCGGCGCTTCTCAAATCCGTTGGTCGAGCGGAAGTTGGCAAGCCCCGAGATGCTGTTTTCGTAGAGCAACTCCAGCTTGATCACGTCGTCGCGATCGGCGTGGGCGAGAAGCGTTTCGACCACGTAATCGGGCGAGACGGACTCCAGCACGATGTTATCGGACCTGACGAAATTGAAATCACTGGCGCGAACAGTCCAGGAAAGCGGCGAGCCGTTGGTGACCGTGATTTGAATAATGTTGAATTCTTTCAGGCGCGAGGGCATCTGGGCGAACATCACAGTGATGCCATTTTTCGTGATGGCGTCGTACTCGAGGCCGTGCGACTCAAAGACCATTGGCGCACTCTGCTGCTGATTGGCGTCCGAACTGGCCGGAGGAGGAGTCAGGGGCGGATTCTGAACTGGAGAGCTCTGGGCCGGGGTAACTGTACCGGGCTGGCCTTGGGCAGCCTGAGGGGGCGGATTCTGACCGGGATTCAACCGTTCAGGCGCGTTTTGACAACGGCCGATTCCAGCCAGTAACGCCAACCCGAGAAATGTCCGGCACACAGCGAAACTTATCCTGTGCACCCAAAAATCAACCATCCAAAAAGACCCTGACTCATGATAAACGGTGACCGGCGAGCAGGGCGTTCAATCGCCGGCCGGACTCAGTAGCAAGCGGCGTAGATCAAGCGCCCCTTTCGGCGAGCTTGGCTGTCAAGCACCAGCGGAGGACACCCTTCGGTTCGGCTGCAAACGACTCGATATCAACTCGCACCAAGGCGCCTTTCTTGAATTCCATTTTGAGGTCGGAATGACCCAGCAGGTAGCCCGCGAGATGTTCGAACAAGGGGTTATGCCCCGTGAGCAGCAATGAATCCTCATCGCGATGCGTGCGGATCTCTTCCCAAACCTGCTCGACGCTACCACCTGGAACAAGGGATTTCGTCTGCACGATTTCGCCGCCATAGCTGAGTATCCGCCGGGCCATTTCGGCAGTCTGAAGGGCGCGTTTCAGCGGACTGCTGAGGATCAAGGTGGGTTGAACTCCGGCTTTGGCGGCCGTGTGCAGTACCTGGCGGAGCTTCTTGCGGCCGTCTGGCGTAAGGGCTCGATCGGCATCGGGTAAACCGGCATGTCCGTCTTCAGCAATACCGTGACGTAGGAGGTGAACCTGCATGCCGGGTTTTCGCCTTTCATTCTGTCATACTGGTCGCGTTCATGGTGTTGCCCGGCCGGGAGATTCAAGACCGTATTCTGCTCGCCCTGGCAATCGCAGCGGCAGGCTGCATTCAGATTTCGATTGCGGCGAGTCAAATCCTACTGGGTCTGGGCATTCTGTTGCAACTCGTCTTCCGGCAGAAGCTTCGCTTTCCCAGGATCTGGATACCGCTGGCATGCCTATTTCTCTGGACCGCTCTGGCCGACGTGGTGTCACCCGATCCGTGGCTCGGGCGCGCGCAGATCAAGAAATTTTTCGTGTTTTTGTTTATTCCGCTCGTTTATGGAGTTTTCGTCGAGCATTTCAGCAAGGTGTTCTATCTCATGCTGGCGTGGGCGGCGGCAGCTACTGCGTCCGGTTTGCTCGCGATCATTCAATACGCCCGCAGCGCTCACATTACTTATGTGTCGTATGTCCAAAGACGCATAACAGGATTCGAAAGCCACTGGATGACCTTCGGCGCTCTTCAATTGAGCGTCCTGTTGCTGCTGCTTGCACAATGGTTTTTTTCCAACCGGCGCATGCCGGCTTGGGCTTATGCGAGCGTCGCTATTCTGGCGGCGGCCGTGCTGTTGGGCGGCACAAGAAGCATCTGGCTGGCCGCGCTACCCGCCGTGCTCTATCTAGTTTGGATGTGGCAGCCTCGTATGATTTTCGCGGTTCCAGTGCTCGCCGCGGGCGCTTTTCTGGTGGCGCCGCATAACGTGAAGGAACGGCTCGATTCGCTGGTTGCGCCACAGCAGAACGTAGATTCAAATCGTTTTCGAGTGGTCACCTTTCGCACGGGCGTGCAGATGATCAAGGCGCACCCCTGGTTCGGACTTGGCCCCGAGGAAATCAGCCGCAACTTCAATGCTTATGTGCCCAAAGACATCCAACGCCCGCTGCCGGCCGGCTATTACGGGCATCTCCATAACATCTACGTGCAATACGCGGCAGAACGCGGTATACCCGGACTGGTATGCGTGCTGTGGTTTATCGGCTTGGCACTTTACGATTGTATTCGCGCAATCGTTTCTAGAGCGAAGGGCGGGCGGTCGCAGGAGTTATTCGTTCTGCACGGCATGCTGGCGGTGACGATCGGCGTGCTAGTGGGCGGGATTTTCGAGTACAACCTCGGGGACAGCGAAGTATTGATGATGTTTGTAAGCGTGGTGGCGCTGGAATACGCAGCAATACAGAATCTGGGCCGGAAGAGTGGTTCGCCGGAAATCCCGTAAAGAAATGAGAGGAGAAGAGGACCATGGGCTGGTTTCAGGACCTGCGCTTTGCAATCCGTAGCGGACGCGCCCAGCTTGGTTTTGCTATCGCCGCCGTTTGGATTCTCGCGATCGGTATAGGCGTCAACACGACGATCTTCAGCATTCTCAACTCGGTTTTGCTTCGGCCGCTTCCGTACAAGAATGCAAACCGCATCGTGATTGTGTGGGAGAAGCGGTCGAAGGACAGCACCCGCACGAACGGCGTGACGCCAGCAGATTATTTGGACTGGCGAGCGCAGAATCGAGTTTTTGCCAGCCTGACGGCGCATGACGAGGCGGGTTTGACGCTGACCGGGAAGGGTACGCCGCAACGCTTAACTGCTGTTTTAGCGAGTGCGAATATGCTCGCGACCTACGGTGTCCAACCGTTGATCGGGCGCGGATTTCTGCCTTCCGACGAAACGGCTGGAGGCCATGTCGCGCTGCTCTCCAACAGCTTGTGGCACAGGCAGTTTGGGGGGGACCGTTCTGTGGTTGGCCAGACCGTCGATCTGGATGGCGCGCCCTACACGGTAATTGGTGTGGCTCCGCGGAATTTTCGGATGTACTTTGGCAGGCAGCCGGACGTTTATTTACCACTAGTGCTGGATGGAGCGCGGAGCCGCGATCGCGGGTCGCATGACCTATTGGTAGTCGGGCGCCTGCGCCCCGGGATTACGCTCGAAAAAGCACAGGCCGATCTGACGGCCATCAGCCTGCGACTTGAAAGAGAATGGCCAGCCTTCAATACCGGTCATGCAGCAAATCCGGTTCCGATTACCAGCCAGCTCAGAGACTCCGTACGTCCTGTTTTGGTGGTGCTCAGCCTAGCAGTTGCCTTCGTCCTGCTGATCGCCTGCGCGAATGTAGCGAACCTTCTGCTGGCGCGCGGCATCACGAGGCATCGAGAGTTTGCAATACGGCAGGCATTAGGAGCAGGCCGTTTCAGGCTCATCCGACTGCTGCTCACCGAGAGCGGAGTACTCGCTTTTTGCGCTGGTTCTCTGGGCGTCGCGCTTGGCTATGCAGGTTTGCACGCTATCAAGCCAATGCTTCCGAAGATCGCGGGCGTTTCCTGGATCCCGGGTATGGAATCGGTTTCGATAGACACGCGAGTTCTGCTTTTCACGACTCTGTTATCGCTGCTAACCGCATTAACTTTTGGCTTGGCACCCGCCTGGCAACTCTCGCGAACAGAAATCAACTCCGGATTGAAGGAATCGGGCCGGGCTTCTTCCGCGAGCCACACGAGCTCCCGGCTGCGCGATCTGCTGGTAGTTGCAGAAACAGCTTTATCTTGCGTGCTACTCGCGGGCGCCGCCCTCCTGCTTGCGAGCTTCGCGCGACTTTCCGCTATCGATCCGGGCTTCCAATCGCACCAGCGGCTCAGCCTCGAAATCACTGTGCCTCGGGATCTGCGGCAGCCTCGAAGAGAGATCAGCCTCTACAGAAGCATTGCGGAAAAGATTTCAGCGCTGCCGTCAGTGAGATCCGCAGCGCTCACCACTTTTGTGCCGGGGTCTACGAATGGCTGGCGCTGGGGGCTGAGAACGCAAGAACACCCCGAGCAACGCACGATTCAGGATTCATTCAAAATCTGGATGAAAGTTGTGACACCGGGCTTCATCTCTGCTATGGGGATTCCCGTGGTCGAGGGCCGAAATCTCAACGACAGAGATTCCGAACGCGGCGCGCCCGTAGTGTTGCTGAGTGAAACCGCGGCTCAGAGATATTTTCCCGGCGAAGATGCAATCGGGAAGCGCATCGCACTGGGCGACGAAGCTGTTTGGCGTACCGTCGTGGGTGTGGTGGGCAGCATCAAACATCTCGGGCTCAGCAAGGCACCCGAGCCGGAGATCTATGTGCCGCTTTCCCAACTCGACATGCCGTTCAGCGAAATTTCGGCGGTGGTATATTTTTCCGGGCAGACTGGACCGTTGGTTGAGGAGATCAGAAGAGCGCTCTCTTCCGTTAATGCGTCGCTCGCGGTTGGCCGAGTGGAGAGCATCGACGAACTACTCGCCGAATCCACCTCGTCCGAGCGCTTCAATACGGTCCTGATCGGGTCGCTCGCAACGATTGCGCTGTTGCTTGCCAGCGCGGGAATATACAGCGTGATCGCATTTCTGGTGGCCCAGCAGACGCGAGAAATCGGAGTGCGGTTAGCGCTAGGGGCCAGCTGCACCGACATACTTGGCCTATTTGTTGGACGTTCGGTGAAGTTGGTCGTCGCGGGTGTGATTGCCGGAGCAGTCTCGGCACTCCTGCTGAACCGGCTGCTGCGATCTTTTCTGTTCGATACTTCGCCCGCTTCCTTCTTCGCCTATGCCGTTCCGGCGGCCTGCCTGATTGCGGCGGGAGTTTTGGCAGCGGTTATACCGGCGTGGCAAGCGGCGAGGATCGATCCGAGAGAAGCTCTGCAGTACGACTAATGAAGTTTCGGGCGCGCCGGAAGCCACATTGCATCACCACCTGTATGCTCTATAGTGATGATCAATTTGAATGAATTGACCTCACTGTGTAAACGCCGGGGCTTCATTTTCCAATCGAGTGAAATTTACGGGGGCTTAAATGGATTCTGGGACTTCGGGCCGCTGGGAGTACAGCTAAAACGCAATGTTAAGGAAACCTGGTGGCGTGATGCAGTCACTACACACAATCAACTGCGAAAACCGGAAAATGCTCCAGAAGCATTTTCAATGGCCGGTCTGGATACGTCCATCATCGCCCATCCCCGCATCTGGAAAAGTTCCGGCCACTATGATTTGTTTCACGACTTGATGGTGGACTGCCGGGAAACAAAGTTTCGCTATCGTTACGATCAAATCCGCGGACGCTGGGTGCAGGCGCATGGCCAAAAGATTTTCGTAACAGTGCCCGCGGATGTCGAGGACGAGGCCGACTTCGCGACCAAACGGGCGCTTAAGTTCTTCCGACTTGGCGCGAATCGAGCGGACACTTTAGACTGGAGCGGCGACTTCATCAGTCTCGACAAGGTGGATTTGGCTGAGTTAACAAAAGTACTTGGGCCAGACGCCAAGACCCTGGGCACGCTGACGGAGCCGCGAGATTTCAACCTGATGTTGAAGACCTTTGTCGGCGCGGTGAGCTCGGATGAGAACGTCGCCTTCTTAAGACCCGAAACAGCTCAGGGCATATTTGTGAATTTCAAAAACGTGCTTGACAGCTCGCGTTTGCGATTGCCCCTCGGAATTGCGCAAATCGGCAAGAGCTTTCGCAATGAGATCACGCCAAAGCAGTTTATTTTTCGATCGCGTGAGTTTGAGCAGATGGAGATTGAGTTTTTTTGCCATCCTGCACAGTCTCGAGAGTGGTATGACTATTGGCGCGACAGGCGATTGCGCTGGTACGAAGATCTTGGTATTAAACGCGAGAATCTACGTCTCAGGGAACATAGCGCGAGCGAACTCAGCCACTACTCAAAAGGAACCGCAGACATCGAGTTCGCATATCCTTTCATGCCCGCAGGGGAATTCGGCGAACTGGAAGGAATCGCTCATCGGGGTGACTTCGATCTTAGAAGCCACATGGAGGGCAAATTGAATCCCGCCAGCCGACCACTGACAGTGGAGCTGGATGAGTCCGGAAAGACAAAATATCGCGGCAGCGGCAAGAACCTGGCGTACACCGATGATCGTACCGGTGAAACCTTCATCCCACACGTGATCGAACCTTCGGCCGGCGCGGACCGAGCTCTACTTGCGTTTTTGTGTGATGCGCTGGATTATGACGAGGCGCCAGATGAGCATGGAAAGCAACAACAGCGAACGGTTTTACGCCTGCATCCAAGGCTCGCACCGGTGAAAGCATCGGTGTTCCCGCTCATTAAAAAGGAGGGGATGCCCGAAATAGCACAAGAGATCTACACGGCATTGATCAAACGGTTTGCGATTCAGTATGACGAGAAAGATGCCGTTGGAAGACGCTATCGCAGAGCGGACGAAATTGGCACTCCATATTGCATCACGGTGGATAGCCAGACGCTCGCCGATCGCACAGTGACGTTTCGGGATCGTGACACGCTGCGGCAGTGGCGCGTCCGTGTCGACGATTGCGACTCAGAGTTGGCAAAGCTAGTGGAATAGGAGCTTAAAATCGCGACCACAGGAACATCGTGGCTATGCCGGCGGCGACGATGCCCGACGACAACAACGTCAACCTACGGGTGGTCGTCCATTGCCGGATTTCATGATGAAGTACCGGTAAGTTCGAAAGCGCGCTTGCCATGGACGTGAGCACGGTGGCGAGTCCGGCCGTTTGCGCGGTGATTTTGCCATGCATGGCTAGCGTCGCGGCAGCGCCAGCGGTGCTTGCGCTAGACACCAGGCCCCCGATCACGCTAACGAGCAGGAAACCGAGATGGCCCAGATAGCGCTGGCCGATGCTCCCGATGATTTCGATGATGAGGAAGATGACCCCGAACTTCAAAACCTTCGACAGGGAAAGCGGTGAATCCAATTTCACGTCGCCGATCCGATTTTGACCGTGCTTTCTCTGCTGCCATATGCATATAACCGCCACGGATGTCATGACCATTAAAGGTGCGGCGGCCGTGGTTACCGCTGTGCGCGCAAAAATGGCAAGGATGAGCAGGTTGCGGACAAACATTGCCACCACTGTCAAGAGGTCGATGGTAGTCGCTATCGAGATTGTGTTTTCCTTTTGTCCGGCGAGAAATCCCGCGAGCTCAGCAATCGTCGCAGTACTATTCACCATGCCCCCAAGCGCGGCCGTGTAGTACAGCCCGCGCGAGCTATACGCCTTCAGCAGTACATAATTCACGAAGCCGAGTGCGGCTATCACGACCACGGTCAGCCAAGCCGCACGCGGATTGACCATTTTCCACGGATCGATCGGATAATCGGGCAGCACCGGATAAATGACAAATGCGAGCAAGCCAAGCAGTACTGCGCTACGAACCTCCTGAACTGTTAGACCGCCCGCGAAATGGGTGAGCGCCGGTTTGAGGGACAGCAACATCGTCATCACGACGGCAGCCGCAACCGGGGTGTAGTGGTGTCCCTGTCCAACTAGAATCCCCAAAACGAAAGTGACGAGCACTGCGGCTGACGTTGTAGTCTCGACCGACTTGCCTTCGTGAAGATTCCGCAACGCCGCCAGCCCTACGATCAGGAGGATTCCCGCGAAGGTGATATAGGCTACTACGGGCCCGGCAAGAACACTGAGCGTGCCGGCCATGGCGGTGATTCCAAACGTTCGCGTTCCCAGGTCTTTTTGTGACCACTCGCGTTCGAGGCCCACGAGCATGCCGATCCCAATCGCGATCGCTAGTTTGATGGAGATGTCAGTCGGGTAGAACGCTGGTTGCGCCAATTACCTTCCTCAGGCGGTGTCTGGATCAAGCGCCGAAGCACTCGCTTTTCTGTCACTGGTGAAAGTGACGATAGGGCTGGGATATGAACATGCTAACAGCTATTCATTGTGTCACCGGGATTCTAACTTTTGTCGTCAACCGCGCTGCAGCATAATCCGCATGTTGCTGGCGAGGCGCTCTAAGTTTCCCTCGTCATGAGCACACTATTCTGAAACGGGTTCTTAGGTTAGCTGATCAGTTTGCAGACGTAAATTATGCCGGATTGGGGACAATAGGTCGCGCCCAGGTTGTCATACAGCCGAACTCGGCGGAAGAGCGCACTTCGTATCCACATCCGCGAAATAGATTCTCGACCGCCCCAGCAGTTAATTCTCCGTTCACCCGATGGTTGGTGTCCAACGCAAAGTGAATCGGATGCTGGCTGAGAAAGTGCTGCGCGGCGATCAGCATTTCAATTTCAGAGCCCTCGATATCCACTTTTGCAAAATCAGGTATTCCGTAGGCCTCGCAAGCATCCGCAAAAGAAACTGTCTGAACCGTCTTAACGCTGCCCAGCGTTGTGCGGGAGGAATGTCGCCTGAGTAGAGAGCCCATGGTGCCTTCGGAGGAAAACGCCGCCAATTCCGATTGCCCCGCGATGGCTGCGCACACAGGAATGACGTTGCTCAATTGATGCCGGTCTATGTTTCGGACGAGAAGGGCGTAATTGATGGGATCGGGTTCAAAGGCGACGACCTTGCCGTCCGGGACAGTTTTCGCGAAGCGGTACGTCGAGACTCCGCAATACGCTCCAATGTCAAAGATCATGTCTCTGGGCTTCGGCTGATACCAGCAGAAGTAGCTCTCAAGCGCCTCCGCCTCTTCGGGAATCGAGGAGATCTCGAACTCCAGGCCACTCGGATATTTTTGCAGCTTAGGGCCAGAGTAATCGACAAGAAAATCGGGGCCGACCTGCTCTGGTGCAACCTGTGAAAAATAGGAGTCGAAAGAACGAGCCATACCCACCGCGTAGGGAAAGTGCTTTGCGGCGATACGAATGATTCGGTGATCGCGCCGGACATCTACAAACTCCGGCGTAAAGGTAAGAGAAGCGGATCGGCAGCTCCGCCGCAGCGCAAAGCGGATGAGGGGGTTCCGTGGTCCTATCCATATGGCGAATTGAGTGAGCTTCCGCCGCGCAAAATTGGCCGGGTTATGTTGTTTCGCTGCCATTAACGATAAAGTGTACTTGGTTCATTCCAACGCGCTCGAATAACACGTGTCCATCACAATTGGAAACCAGTGGATGGTAGCGAAGCTCATATGCCGCGTTCCGCTCGGAACCCTGCTCCCTGACGATCTATAATTGCCGGAACCGAGGATCACATCTGGAGCGTGGATCAGTTTGTTGAATTTCCAGACTGCTACGAACGCGAACTTAGTGCTTACAAAATCTTCTGCTTGGCGGTATGCATTTGGTAGGATTGGCCAAAATACAGACGGAACCGCCCAAGCGCGATGTACAAAATCGATTCATGCCCGTGTTGTCTGTCTAAAAACACCACCGCGCGATGGGCCGTGGTGGCTCCCTTTCTGGCAAAGTACGCAGTGGGCCAACCTCCGTCCCGATGCAAACTGCTTGAATGTTCTGATTGCTCATTCCGCTTTTTTGATGTACGGCTTAGCCCGGACGAAGTGGATCGTCTGTACTCGGGCTATCGGGGAGAACACTATTTCAAAGAGCGTCATAGTTGCGAGTTCTGGTATTCGAGGAAGGTTAATAACGGTATCGGAGGCGATCCCATCGAAATTGCCGATCGCGTGCGCGCTATGGAGAGATTTGTCTTTCCGCACATTGACCTTCCGAAAATACAAACGGTTCTCGACTACGGTGGCGACCGGGGACAATTCATACCGAAGTCTCTCGGGAGGAGCAAGTACGTTTTTGAGCTATCCGACGCAGTTCCTTGCGCCGGGGTCACCCGGCTCGGCTCCGAACAGGCACTGCATTCAAGGAAGTTCGATTTGATCATGTTACTCGGAGTTCTGGAGCACTGCTCAGATCCTGCGAGTACTCTTGTCGAGAAAATCCGCACACTCCTGCTCCCCGGATCACTGCTCTGCATCGGCGTTCCACACGAGAGCTACAGTCTCCGCTTTGCCGGTAATGGCAGCCTTTATCGTGTATACCTTGATGCGCTACTCAGGATTCCTTTCGCACTGATCGCCGTTGATTTTTACTCTAGCGCCGGACGAGTACGATGCGGCGGAGTTCCGCCGCTCGGCTTTGTCAAGTGTCACGAGCACCTCAATTTTTTTAATGAGAAATCGATGAAGGCTCTCTTAGAGCGGACTGGATTCGAAGTGGTCGATTCAGTCGTGGAGACTGTCGTCAAATACCCGGCCCGGGTCGAATCCATGGGCGTCTTAGCTCGTGTACGGTAGCCAGATATCGCCACTCTGAGCCGCCGTCTTGGTATTGGAGCAGACAGGAAGAGCGGCCAAAGTCTGGAAGCCTATTTAACTCTAATTTCTTCGCTCGCGCAAAGATCTACTTTCGCTATTCAGTCCTCGTCTTCCTGGCGAACGTTACGTATTTGTGGCCCATAAACGTATATATGATCGCCACACAAGTAAGAAACGCATTCGCAACGTAAGGCGCGAGTTCCTTCCGATCAATTACATGAGTCATTATCACCACGTGGCTGGGAAGTATGAGATTGAAGACTCGCACGAGAATGGGCAAGAGAATCACGGCAGGCAGAAATGCGCTCCAGCTTACAGCCATGGCCGCGCCCCACTCGCGGAGGTAATTACCCTTCGTCTGGAAAACGAAGGCCTTGTATCCGATGTATGAAACACTGACGTTGATGAGAGTTGAGATCGCTACCGCAAAAATATATGACGCGGGGACGTTCTCGCGACGGAGAGCAAAATTGATCAGGGCGAACGTACTATACCCGAAAAGGGTGTTGAATCCTCCAACGCAGAGGTATCGGAGCACTTGTCCCGGAGGGAATAGATTCGTCAAACGGCGACCTGACATTAAAGCAGAACGAACGTTTAGCAGGCCGTTTCTATGTTCGACTCTCGATTCACGATTGTGATCCCGCCCGCTAGCCCCGCTTGTGAGTTGTCGAATCAGCTTAGATCCATCCTTAGCCATACGACGAGCTACGTATGGGGTCAACAGATAACGGCGCGAGCGCCATGCTTCAGCTAAGCTGCGTGTTACCCAACCCGGGGTTCCTACACCTCTCATCATGACGTCAACCGTGAGATTAGCCAGCAGAGAGTTTCGCAGACCTTCGATCTGTACGGCTTCCTGTTCGTCGCCACGCTGACGGGCGGCATCCACTAGAGCTCTTAACAGGTTTTCTCCCCACCCTTGCCACTGAAGGCAGACCGCGTCTCCTGTTCCGCTCGATGGATGAACGCGGTAGCGAACGAGACACTCAGGAACACATGCGATGTAGGGATACAGCAGCGCGGCTTGGCCCCAATTACCGGTGTCGCAGAGTGCGCCAAAGCGCTGTTCATCATACCCGCCCACTCGGCGAGCATCCAGCGTGCGAAGGAGAACACTGGCCAGGCGAGGCCCTCGGCAACCCAACCACAGGTTTTCAATCAGAGAGACAGACGTCTCTAGCGGAGGCCCCGGAGCAGTCCGCCAACGTTCCTTTCCCGCCGCATCAATGATGGTGCACGGACACCAGACGACACCAATTGAGGACGGGTCAGCGCTAATAACGCTTCGCCTAAATGGCAACGAGAGCTTCTCAATCGCCGCGGGCTCCAGCAGATCGTCGTCTGAGAGCATCAAGATTAGGTCACCCGTCGCCGCCCGCAGCACTGCGTTGAAGTTGCCTGCCATTCCACAGTTCTGGGGTTGTCTGATGCAGCGCAAACGCGCGTCTGAGATGGTCGAAATATGCTTCCACGTGTCGTCGCTGGAGGCATTATCGGAAACGATCACCTCGACCTTCCTATAAGTTTGCTCTAGAGAAGACCGAATCGCCTCTACGACGTATCTTTTGCGGTTATAGGTCGGGATACCAATGGTAACAGTAATATCTTCTTTGACACTGTTCATTGAGGACCCCCGTGCATCTTCCAGTGACTAAGTGCATCGTTGTTCGAGCGCATAACGTTCGGTCCAAGAACGCCCTTCAGCTTTGCTGTTGAGAGCCCTGCATTGAGAGGGCGCCGGGCTAGTTGGTTCAACTCAGCACTGCTGACTTTTCTCAAAAGTGACGCCTCCAGATCGAGAACCTCAGCCGCCAATTTTGCGAAGTCATAGCGTGAAAGCAACTCTGGGCCGCACACGTTATAGACGCCCGATTTGCCTTGCCGAACCAGTTGCACCGTTGCCGTCGCGAGATCGATATTGTAAGTAGGAGTGGATATCTGATCACCTGCAACGGACATTACCTTGCCCTCCCCAAGTAGACGACTCAGTGAATAAACAAAATTCTTGCGCCGAGTTTCAGGGCCGTAAACGACAGTTGTACGTATGACCAGCGCCTTGGGATGAGCGTTCAACACCGCCTGCTCTCCCCGGAATTTACTGCGACCATAGACAGACACCGGCGCGGGGCAGTGGTCCTCAGAATAGGGCCCATTAGTACCATCAAATACGTATTCTGTCGAGAAGTAGATGAACGGGACAGATCTAGCTGCGTACGCGAGAGAAGCAGGACCGTAGCAGTTGATCTCCATGGTCCGAATCACGTCGTTCTCGCAACCATCTACATCAGTTGCACCGCCAACGCAGTAAATGGCACTCGGACTTAAACGGGCGACGATTGTTTCGGCGGTCTGACGCTGATACGCCAAGGCAGCCAGATCTACCTGGGACCAACCGGGCTTCGGAGCTACCCGAGTCGTTCTCAGAGCTGTCGGGCCGAGAACGCCGAACAGAGCGTTTCCTACCTGCCCAGCAGCGCCGACGATGAGAGGAGAGGGATCCGTCATGCATCGATCTCCATCGTTGAGAAGCGGAATGGACTTGCGAAGTCACATAGTCTTGGAAACGAGCGGTCTCGAAGGGAGAGAACCGGAGTCGTAATGGGCCATTCCATACCAAAAGAGTCCCAAAGAACTCCAGTATCGAGGGCAGGATCGTACTCGGAGGACACGTTGTAAACGAGAGTGGCAGGCCCACGGGACGTGAAGAATCCGTGTGCCACGCCTCTCGGCATGTAAGCGGCCGAAGTATCCTCTGCATTTAGCTCGAAAACGGCAAACTTGCCGAATGCAGGTGAATCCAATCGGAGATCCAGGGCTACGTCGAGTACAGTCCCTTGTAAGCAGTACACAAGCTTTGCACCGTCCGCTGGAGGCATCTGAAAGTGCATGCCTCTGAGCACGTCAATTTCTGAAGTCGAATAGAAACTTTCAGCAAAGCTCGCTTCCAGGCCGAGTTCAAGGAACGCCTTTGATTGAAAAGTCTTGATGAAGCTGCCGCGTGCGTCAGAACGGTTGACATATTCAAGTCGAAAACAGCCTGGTATCGCGGTGGCTTTAAGCTTCATGCGTATTTACGCCGCTCATTAGGATATCGATCAGCACCTTCCGTGCGCCTCGCCCGAACAGGTAGTGAGAATTTGAAATGCCTTTTCTCTGAACGGCGAGGATCCAGCGCGATCCGGTCTCGCTGCACTTTACGGTATGCATACGAGAGAGTCTGATCACTCGCTTTTGGCATGTATAGTGGACGGCTGTTCCAATGCTGGCCGATCTTCGGTAACTTAGAGCAGCTACAGGACGCCGGACCACCGAAATTCGCGAGTAGCCGTTCACTTTTCTATTTAGACCCAGCCGTATGCCACGCCAGTCCACATGTCTAATAATGCACATCCGGTAACAACAAAGCGGTCCAGTGGCGATCGTGTGATATCTCTTGAAGAGACTGCGCGCCCGTAGCTCAATTGGATAGAGCATCGGTCTTCGGAACCGAGGGTTGGGAGTTCAAGCCTCTCCGGGCGCATTATTTTGCCTAAAATCCGCGGCGTATTTCCCAAACCGCGCAAGAGCCAGATCGCCTCGCCGGCCCGTTCCTAAGCCAATCTTCTCTGCACACGTTTTAGCGAGTTCCGCGACCGCGCCTATCTCGCCAGCGCGCGAAGTAACCGCTTTTCCAAGCCGGGATGGCTCCGGTAGTTACGACCGCGGTTTCCTTTTATAGGCGGTAGAAACCCCGCCGGCTTTCAACTATGTCGGAATCATTGCCGCGGGCACCGCCCCCACGAACTCCGGCGCGAATAGCCGAAACGGCTGACCGGCGGCTGGTGAAGAGCCCGAATATGACTTCGAACAGATTGATAGGCAGCAGAGGTGAGAAAATTCAAACAGAGATACCGGCGCCGATGGAAAACAATACTGAAGTGGAGGTGAAGATCCCGCTGAGCGATCGCGCCGATACGGAATCACGAATCAAGAGCTTAGGATTCCGGCAGTCCGCGTCAAGGCAGTGGGAATCGAATGACCTCTATGACACGAAAGATCACTCGCTGCGTCAAAGAGGGATGCTTCTGCGGCTCAGGCAGTCCGGCGAGAAATCGATTCTCACCTGGAAAGGCAGGGGCGAACCGGGCCCCCACAAAACCAGACCTGAGCTCGAGACTTCGATCGGCTCTCTCGCGACATTCCGTCAGATTCTGGAACAACTTGGATATGTCCAGGCGTTCCGGTATGAAAAGTACCGGACGGAATATAGAAGCGGCAGCGACGGAGGTGTCATTATGGTCGACGAGACGCCTATCGGGGACTTCCTGGAGATCGAGGGCCGCGGCGATTGGATCGATTCGACTGCTACCCGGCTTGGCTTCTCCCCCGGAGATTATGTCCTCGAAAGCTACGGGAGCCTCTATTTGGAGCACTGCAGAAAGCATGGTCTGGAACCAGGCAATATGGTCTTCGCATCTCATTCAACAGAGGTGGGAGCGACAAGCTGAGCCCTTGGATTCCCGGCTACTGTAATTCGATCACCTCTTAAAATACCTTCAATGGCAGAAATCTTGAGCGCCAGCCCAGCTTCTATTGACCGCGCCGCAGCGGACCTGGCACGGGTCCGGGAAGAGATCGGCCGCGTCATTGTAGGCCAGACCGAAGTCATCGAAGGTGTTCTGATCTGCTTGATCGCCGGGGGCCACGTTCTCCTGGAGGGCGTTCCCGGGCTTGGCAAAACGACTCTGCTGCGAACATTGGCGCGGGTCCTGGCGCTGCAGTATTCCCGTATTCAGTTCACGCCCGACCTGATGCCTGGCGACATCGTGGGCAGCGTCATTATGGATGATGAACACGGCCGCAAGACTTTCCGGTTCCAGCCGGGGCCGGTTTTCGCCAATCTGGTTCTGGCCGACGAGATCAACCGCGCTACTCCGAAGACCCAATCCGCTCTCCTCGAAGCGATGCAGGAGCGCACCGTTACGAGCGGCAACAACACTTATTCGCTCGAGGCTCCGTTCCTTGTCATGGCAACCCAGAATCCGATCGAAATGGAAGGCACCTACCCGCTTCCGGAAGCGCAGCTCGACCGTTTCCTGATGAAGATTCTCGTCACCTTTCCCTCGCGCGCCGATTTGAGCCGGATCGTGGATCTTACGACGCGCGGAGACGATAGCGAGCTGCGGCAGATCCTCACGCGCGATCAGATTGCGAATTTAAAGACGATCTCGCGCCAGGTGATCGTCGCTCCGCATGTGCAGGACTACGCCATCGAACTTGTTATGTCCACGCAGCCCGGGATTAACGGCGCGCCGGAGATTACCAACAAGTACATCCGCTACGGCAGCTCCCCACGCGGAGCGCAGGCGCTGGTCGAATGCGGGCGAGTTCTTGCTCTGATGCGAGGCCGAGTCCATCTCAGCCTGGACGATGTCACCGCCGTTGCTCCCGCCGTGCTCCGCCACCGCATCATTCTGAATTTCGACGCGCACGCCGACGGGCACACGGCCGAAACGATTCTTCGCAAAATACTCGAGGGCGCCTCCGAGTCTTAGAAATGACGCAGCCGCTTCTGGATCGCCGCTTCCTGGAACAGCTCGAGCGGCTCACGCTGCGCTGGCAGAAGTCATTTAATGGTCTGGTCGGCGGCCATAATGTCTCACGGTTTGCAGGGCCCGGGCAGGAGTTCCTGGATCATCGTACCTTCCATCCGGGGGACGATCTGCGCTCGGTGAACTGGCGTGCTTACATGCGCTTCGAGAAGCTCTTCCTCAAGATGTTCCAGATAGAGCCGCGGGTGCCGGTGCGTCTCCTGCTGGACGTGAGCGCCTCGATGCTGGCCGGTAATGCTGCCGGCCAGCCGACTAAGTTCGATTTTGGACGGCGGTTAGCCGCGGCGCTGGTTTATGTCGGACTCGTGAGGTTAGACAGCATTCTGTTGCAGCCCTTCTCTTCCGGACTGCTCGATCCGTTTCTTGCGAGTGGCGGCCGTCATCGCTTTCAACCGGCTGAGACTTTCCTGCGAAGCCTGCAGGCGAAGGGGTCGAGCAACTATCACGAAACGGCGCGCCAGTATCTGACCGAGTATCCGCAGCGCGGGCTGACGGTCATGATCTCCGATTTTCTTGGCGAAGGGGATTGTTTTCGAGCGTTGCAGTACATCGCGGACTTCGGACACGAGCTTCTTCTCATCCAACTCTGGGGCGAAGAAGACCGCGAGCCTTCGGGCGAGGGAGAAATAGAGCTCGTCGACAGCGAGAGCGGAACGCACATGCGAATTGCCTTGAATGCGGAGGCACGGGCCGCTTATAGCGTTTCATTCGACGAGTATTCCGAGCAAATCAGAAAGCTGGCAATGCGCAATGGCGGACGGTACGCCAATCTTTCAACCGGCACATCGCTTCCGGAAGCGATGTTCGGCTCGCTGACTATGCTGCAAAGTGCCCCATGAATGTAAATCGGGACGGTAGCAAGCCATGTTTTTCCTGAATCTCACGGGCCCGGAATTCGTGGCGCTGCTGAGCGCTCTGGGGGGCCTGATCACGGCGCTCTATCTGCTGGATCGCGCAAAGCACCGCAAGATCGTTTCGACGCTGCAGTTTTGGGTAGATGCTGGGGCTGCCGAGCAACGCCAGGCGCGGCGAAAGATGCACGATCCCTGGTCTCTTGTGCTCCAGCTCGCGAGTCTGCTGCTGCTGCTGCTGGCGATCTCGCGCATGCAGTGGGGAAATCGCGAGGTTCGCGGCCATAATCACGTTCTTCTGCTCGACGCCGGTTCGTGGACCGCGGCGCAAACCCCAGCGGGAGCATCGGGCGGCAGCGTTCTCGATCAAGAGAAAGAGCAGGCGCGGCGCTACCTGGACGTGCTGCCGCAACGTGATCGGGTCATGCTGGTCGCCGCTGACGGTCTGGCAACTCCGCTCACGCGTTTTACCGCCGATCGGAGGCAGCTTGACTCCGCTCTCCGCGATATTAAACCCGGCTTTTCCGCGCTTAACATCGAGGCGGCGCTTTTGTTCGCGCGCCAGGCGCAAGGTTGGCCAGGAGGGGCGGCCGGCGAAATCGTCTATATCGGCCCGCGGCTGTCGGAAAGAGATGTGGCTGTGAGGGGTAGCCCAAACCTCCGCATCATCGATGTCGATGCCGATCGTGAAAACTGCGGGATTCTCCAATTGGCCGCGCAGCAGATTGAGGACGAACCTAACACGTGGCAATCCTTGATCCGCATAAAAAATTACGGCATGCATTCTCGAAGCTTGCGGCTCGACGTAAATTACGGCGGCACCGGGTTCGCACCGCGGCATCTTTTCGTCCCAGCGGGTCAGGAGATCACTGCCCAATACACTTTCACTACCAGGGCACCGGGCGAACTGACGGCGTCGATCAGCCCGGGAGGCAGCCTGGCAAGTGATGACCGCGCCAGTGTTTTCCTTCCGCAAGGCGAGATTCTCCGGGTTGTGGTTTACACCGATCGCCCGCAGATCCTGCGGCCTTTGCTCGAAGCGAATCACGAACTGAAGGCCGTCTTCTACACGCCTGCGCAATACTCAGCAAAGCCGAATGCCAGTGTGGTCATTCTCGATCGCTTCGACCCGGCGACACCTCCTGAAGTTCCCGGTCTTTGGATCGATCCGCCGAAAGATCGCTCGCCGTTGCCCGTGAAGAGCTCGGTGACGGATGCTCTAGTGACTTGGAACAGCGGCTCTGCGCTCGGGCTGGCGCTGCGCGCTAAGGCGCTGCGAGTTCCGGGTGCTAACATCTTCCAGCTCTTCGAAGGCGACGCGGCGGTGGCTAGCGCGCCGGAGGGAGCGGTGGCCGTCGTACGCACTGGCCAGTCAAAGCCCAAGACTGCCGTTATCGGTTTCGATCCGGCTGCAGGCGAGCTACGCTATGAGGTCGCCACGCCGTTGTTGTTCGCGGATCTTCTGCAATGGCTCGATCCGATGGCGTTTCGAACACTTGCTCTGACTGCCGAGCAGATTGGACTGGTCAGCTTGCGCCTCGACTCGGCGGAGCAACGAAGTCCGCTGCAGGTAACGGGCGATCGCGGCGCCGCGATCCCGTTTACCCGCCACGGGGACGCATTGCAGATCTTTGTTACCCGTCCGACTACGGCGCGGATTGCCTCGGTAGATCGGGAACGAGTGATCGAGCTGCGGCTTCCCTCCGTCGGTGATCAAATATGGCGCGCGCCGTCTGGCGCGACCAATGGCCTCCCTGCCCTGACCAGCTTCACGCCTGCGGCGAGAGATCTATGGAAATGGCTTGCTCTGGCTGGAGGCGCCGGGCTGCTGCTGGAGTGGGTTCTTTTTGGCGCGTCCCCGGCGATCGCGGAGAGGGAGCAAACCGGCACTCCGAAAATCCAACGGCGCGGCTCGCGAGCGTGAAAGGGAGCTGGCGACGAAATGACCTTCGCTCATCCCTTGCTGCTAGTTCTGGTTCTCGTTCCGCTCGCCTGGATCGCCTACGGCTTTCGGCGTGCGCGCCGTCCGCTCAGGCTCATCCTGAAGGGACTCAGCTTTGCCGCGATCCTGTTCGCTGCTTAGCGAGCCCACCATCACTCTTCCGCAAACCAGGATTGCGAAAGTCGTTCTGGTAGATACTTCCGCGAGCATCACCACGCAAGATCTCGCGCGCGCGTCGTCACTGTCTCGCGATCTCGAACAGGCAAGAGGAAGGAACTGGATCAAGGTCATCCCCTTTGACAGTGGAGTCCGCACGCTGCGTCCCGAGGAGCTGGCGGGCGGCTTGCATCTGAAGCGTATTTCCGACTCAACTGCGAACGGAACCAACCTGGAAGCTGCGCTCACCGATAGCATGGCGGCCATTCCCAATGGATACCTGCCGAGCTTTCTCTTGATCAGCGATGGGAATGAAAACGAGGGAAGCGTGTTACGAGCCATCGCCAGGCTGCAGCGCCTGCAAATTCCGGTAGACACGATCGCGCTCGGCGGCAGATCCGGTTCCGGACTTCGTCTCGAATCGGCCTCCATGCCGCATCGCGCTTTCAGCGGTGAAGAGATTCCGCTTGATCTGACGATCATTTCGCCGGCTCGCACGCCTGCCACGGTCGACCTTTATGCCGAGGGAAAGCTGCTCGGGCACCAGCCAGTGAATCTGCAAGCCGGGATAAATTCGGTGCGCGTGGATGCGCGGGTGAAGACGGCGGGCGTGGTCTCCCTGAGTGGACGGGTACAGGCGCAAAATTTCGGCGAAGCACGATTCGAGGAACCGATCGAGTTGAGCCGGGCGCGCGTTCTTTATCTCTCGCAAGATCCTCCGGGAACCGATAGTAATCTGCTGGCAGCCCTGCAACAGGCGGACATTGAAATCGGCCGCGATGCGGCGCGGCTTGGGAAAGATCTCAATGCATTCCAGCTTGTCATTTTGAACAATCTTGATTCGAATTCGATTTCGCCGGCGCGCAAGGACAATATCGAGAACTATGTCAGGAACGGCGGAGGGCTGCTCCTGATCGGTGGCGAACGCCAGGTATACAAGGAGGACAAGCAGATGGATGCTCTCGATCGGGCGCTTCCAGCTAAACTTGCTCCTCCCAATATTCCGAAGGGCACTTGTGTCGCTCTCATTATCGACAAATCATCCTCGATGGAAGGCCGCAAAATCGAGCTTGCGCGCCTCTCGGCCATCGGGGTGGTGGATCACTTAAAGCCCACCGACAGCATCGGCGTGCTCATCTTCGATAACTCCTATCAATGGGCGGTTCCGATGCGGCGCGCGGAAGACAAATCGCTGATCAAGCGCCTGATCTCGGGCATCACGCCCGATGGAGGCACACAGATCGCGCCGGCGCTTGCAGAGGCTTACCGCCGCGTCCTGCCCTCCACCGCGAATTTCAAGCACATCGTCCTTCTGACGGATGGCATCTCCGAAGAGGGAGACAGCATCGATCTCGCGAAAGAAGCTTTACAGCATGCGGTCACGATTTCCACCGTAGGTCTCGGTCAGGATGTTAACCGAAGCTATCTTGAGAAGATCGCGGCGACTTCGGGCGGTCGAAGTTATTTCTTGAACGAACCTGTTGGATTGCAGCAAATTCTGCTGAAGGACGTTGAGAGTTATAGCGGATCTACGGCTGTCGAGAAAGCTCTGACACCGCTGGTGGCTGCGAAAGCAGACGTTCTCGAGGGTGTAGGCATGGAAGCGGCTCCCCCTCTTCGCGGCTACGCGCGCTATGAAGCCAAACCAGGGGCAGAAACGCTTCTCGAAATCAATCCGGCCACGCGCGATCCGCTTTATGTACGGTGGCAGTACGGTCTCGGGCGGGCGGCGGTCTTCGCCTCAGATGCCAAGAGCCGTTGGGCAGAAGCGTGGATGACGTGGCCCGGCTTCGACAAATTCTGGACAAACGTGACTCGCGATCTTCTCATGCATACCAGCCCGAGCGAAGCGACCGCCGAACTCGATACCGCAAATAGCGAGCTAATCGTGCGCTATCGTCTTGCGCCGCAGACCACCGAGCCTGACTCGGTGCCGCAGATCTATGTGCTCGGACCGAATGGCTTCCGCCAGGGGATCGACGTCAAAAAAACGGCCGCACGCCTTTACGAGGGCCGTGTACATA
This sequence comes from Terriglobia bacterium, assembly GCA_963799755.1. Classification (GTDB taxonomy): domain Bacteria; phylum Acidobacteriota; class Terriglobia; order Bryobacterales; family Bryobacteraceae; genus Bog-105. The sequence goes on from CAWCYQ010000011.1 coordinate 112,628, forward strand.
TCGGGCCGCAGACCGGTCTATTCCGGGTCCGGCCGGTGAACGAATCGGATGCGTTTCCGGAAGTGGGCTTATACCGGCAACAACCCGAATTCGGAGATTACGGTTCGAACGAAAATCTGCTCAGAGAGGTAGCAAGCTTTACGAACGGACGCTTCAATCCACCGCTCTCCGATATTTTTACGGCCCAAGGCCGGAGCGCTTCGACACAGTGGCAGCTCTGGCCGGTCTTCCTCGGACTAGCTCTCGCGCTCACCATCGCCGAACTGGTAGCGCGCAAATGGGCCGGCTTGACAGAACGATTCCGGAGTTCCTGAGCCTACACCGTTCTTTCGAGATGCATAACAGTTTCGAAATGGTAGGTGTGCGGAAACAGATCCACCAACGCGAGCCGCCGGACGCGATACTCTGCGATAAGTTTGCGTGCATCGCGAGCCAGGGTTGCCGGATCGCAGCTTACCAGGGTCACTCGATGCGGTTTAAGCTGCAAGATCGATGCTGTGGCTGCATTACCGAGGCCTGTGCGCGGCGGGTCCGCCACCAAGAGGTCCGGCCTCTCTTGGGATTGATTTTGTATGTAGTGCTTCTGCTGATCCGCGAGTGGTCTTGATCCCTGCTTCGCTCTGTTTTGCATTGAGTTCCAGGTCCAGGTAAGCAGAGAGCCCTCGCTCCACGGCATCCACTCTCTTAAACCGCGCCGCCAAGGCCAGTGAAAACAAGCCTACGCCGGAATACAGATCGAGCGCGCGAGCCCCTTGGGAGTCGCTCAGAACCTCCTCCAGCAGCGGATTTACGAGGAAACGATTGACTTGGAAGAAAGACCCACCGCTGACGCGAAAGCGGAATCCGCCGGCCTGGTATTCGATCGCGCCGGGCGCGAGGGACGGGAGAAATGTTCGGCACCACTCGAAAAAGCGGGCGGCGACGGGCCGCGCTGAATCCAAGATATTTAACTGCAGCTCGCTTCCATTCGTGAAGAGTTCCAAGGAACGGATGAAGCCCGGCCACTCGGGGCGTTTGACCGCTTCGCGGATGCGCCGGATTGCTTCAACAAGAAGGGGAGCCGAGATGTAGCAATGGTCAATCGCACACAGATCGTGCGAACCCTGGCGGCGAAAACCGATCTCGCCATCGGCAAAATGAAGCTGTATCCGGTTCCGATAGAACCAAGGATCTCCGCTAATCGCCGGGATCTCCTGCTCGTAATGGATGCCGCCCAAACGACGCAGTGTCTCCCGAAGGATCTCTACTTTCTGCGCCAGTTCATACTCGTACTGCGCGTGTTGGTAATGACAGCCGCCGCAGGTGCCGAAGAATTCGCAGCGCGGCTGGATTCTGTTCCCGGAAAATTCAAGGACTTCGGGCCGGACGCCGCGCAGCACTCCTTTTTTCGCGCTTACTGCGTTCACCGCGACTCGTTCTCCGGGCAGAACAAATGGCGTCAGAACCACTTGCCCATCTATGTGGGCCAAGCCATCACCGCCGTAGACCAGCTTTTCGATCGTTACTGTGGAAGCCATCACTTACGATAAAGATTCTCCCGCATGAAAGCACGAGTATTTTCCGGAGTTCAACCTACCGGGCAACTGCACATTGGTAATTATCTCGGAGCGTTGAAGAATTGGGCCGAGATCCAGAGCCGGTACGAAAGTATCTTCTGCATTGTGGATCTACACGCCATCACCCTTTTTCAGAAACCGGCGGAACTCTCCGTCAAGATCCGCGAAACAGCGGCACTGTTTATCGCAGCCGGCATTGATCCAGAGCATTCCACCATTGTTGTTCAATCGAGCGTCTCAGGGCACTCAGAGCTGGCATGGCTGCTTACCTGCGTGACGCCGCTTGGCTGGCTGCAGCGAATGACCCAGTTCAAAGCCAAAGCCGAGAAGCAGGAGACGGTAGGCGATGGCATTCTCCAGTATCCGGTATTGATGACCGCCGATATCTTGATCTATCAGGCCAGCATCGTCCCGGTAGGGGAAGATCAGGCGCAGCACCTGGAGCTCGCTCGCGATATTGCCCAACGATTTAACAATCTCTACGGCGAAACGTTCGTGATGCCGGCGACTCATTTGCCGGCGGTGGGCGCGCGCATCATGGGACTGGATGACCCAACTCAGAAGATGAGCAAGTCCGCGCCCGGCTCGGGGCACGCCATAGCATTGCTGGATGAGCCGAAGGTCATCCAGAAGAAGATAGCCCGTGCGACGACCGATTCCAAGCCGGCAGTCGATCCGGAGAACATGGGCGCAGGCATTGCCAATCTGCTCACGATGGCCCAAGCCTGTGATCCGGCAATTACCTGCGAAAACGCCGCCGGTATGCGCTATGGAGATTTCAAGAAACTGGTATCCGAAGCTGTGATCGCTCGCCTGGAACCCATACAAGAGCGTTATCGTGAAATTGCCGCCGATCCGTCCTATATCGACAAGATTTTAGAACGGGGCAGAGATCGAGTCCAGCCTATTTCAGACGACACTATGCGCAAGGCGAAGCAAGCGATGGGAGTGTACGTAAGGGCCTGAACGGAGCCTATCGGGTTATCACCGAGCGGGCGGTATCATGGGGGTGCTGAGCATTCAGACCCCACCACTCAAGCCTGTTGAGCGTAGTAGTAAGTTCAGATCCTGGGCTCTTATCATTTCGACCAACCTCGTCTCTCTGATCTGTATGGGGTGGGTGCTGAACGGCGCCGGACTTCAACACATCTGGGGCGAAGTCAGACGCATGCACTGGGCCTGGGTCTGCGCGGCAGTGAGCGCGGATATTTGCGTCTACCTGCTGCATGCATGGCGCTGGAAACTATTGCTGCGTCCGATTGGGCGCATTCCGTTCGTGCAGGCGGTAGAAAGCATCTACGTAGGCCTGTTCGCCAACGAAGTCCTCCCATTTCGCGCGGGCGAACTCATCCGGTGTTTCCTTCTGTCTAAGTTCACCGAAGTACCGATCTCGGTGACCTTCGCTTCTGCGCTGATCGAGCGTTTGTTCGACGGCATATGGCTGCTCGCCTGCTTCTTCTTCTGCCTCCGCATGGTGAAGCTGCCAGGAGTCCTGCTTCACGGCGGCTACATACTGGGCGTCCTGATCGTAGTCTGCGCTTTGATCCTTGCTTACGCGATGTATGCGCGCAAGCAATCGCTCGATCTGGTGTTAGGGATATCGTGGCCGCGCTGGTTCGATACCTTGATCGAGGATTTGCACCTCATCGGGCACTCGCGCTACCTGTACTTTTCGTTTCTCGTGAGCGGGCTGTATATGTTCGCCCAGATCGTACCCATCTATATGCTGGTTCAGGCCAACCGGCTGGCCGTACCGTGGACTGCTTCGTTCACCATGATGGTTCTGCTCCGGTTGAGCAGCATTGTTCCGCAGGCTCCTGGCAACCTCGGATCGTTCCAATGGGTCACTGCCCGCACGCTGATGATGTTTGGGCTAGCTTCCGGGCACGCCAAACGGTTCTCCTTGATTCTCTGGGCGATTGTCACGATTCCTCTGATCATCATCGGCTTCGTTTCGATTGCGCTGGAAGGTGTAAACATGACTCATCTGCACAAGCAGGCGACCGCTGCGGCAAGGGATCGGGGGAAGAGCTAGTCGAGACGAAGAGCGGCGAGCCATTACGAATTGCCCGGTGATCAACATCGATTTTGAATATTGAACTAGAATAATAAAGGCAGTTGACGCTTGTGTTTGCCGTCTGGTACCTGGCATTTCTTCTGACCGTGAATGGGCAAGGATCAAATTCCTGCTTGCCCAGCTCCCGTTTTACTTCGGAAGCGAACGTGAACCACGATGCCGGGAAAAGGGCTGAAATGGAGCTGAGCAAAGCGGAAATGGCCTTTGACGATGCCCGCGACGCCTACCACAAGGGCGACATCGATAAAGGGGACGCCGAGCTTGACGGAATGACGAAAGCGCTGCATGCCTGCGTGGAGTCTCTCGAAGCTGCTCACAAGGCGCACTACTACAAGAAAGCCGAATTGCGAGTCGCCAATTTGCAGCGCCGCATGGCGACCCTGCTCGACGATATCGATCTGCCGCGCCGGGGTTGGGCTGAACAAACCAACAGGGAATTAGACACGATTCATGACAGACTATTAGCGGGAGTGATGCGTAAATGAAATGCTATCTACTCATCGGCATCTCATTGCTCGGCGTTCTTCGGATTTCGGCTCAGGACCGCGATTTCCTGACCTCGAACGAGGCAGATCAGGTCCGGGAAGCTCAGGAACCGGACGAACGGCTGCAGCTTTACCTTCATTTTGCGCGCCAGCGGATGGATCTGATCGAGCAGTATATGGCCAAGGAAAAACCAGGCCGCAGCATCTTCATTCATAACGCGCTCGAGGATTACAGTAAGATCATCGAGGCCATCGATTCGGTAGCCGATGATGCGTTACGCCACAACCGGCCGATTGACAAAGGGATGGTGGCTGTGATCGGCGCCGAGAAAGATTTTCTGGGGCAGCTTAACAAGATCCAGGACAGCGAGCCGAAAGACTTGGATCGCTATAAGTTCGTTCTTTCAGAAGCGATCGACACAACCAGTGACAGTCAAGAGCTCTCCATGGAAGATTCAAAGAAACGCGAAGCCGATATCACTGCCGCAGACGCGAAGGAAAAAGGCGAGCGAGAATCGATGATGTCGGCTGAAGAGCAAAAGCAGCGCAAGAAGACGGCCAACAAGGAACAAGACGATAAAAAGAAAGTTCCTTCTCTGTATCGGCCGGGCGAGAAGCCACAGACGCAGCCGCAATAGCTACTTTTGTGAATTTAGCGCTCGTTTTATCGTAAATTGGAGTTGAGGGCGTTTCCAGAGTTTGCCTCATCATCACCATCACGCGGCGGAGACCGGATGGGTTCTGCGCTTGTCGATCGGCGCCACGCTGGCCTTTACTGCTTTCGAGATTTTCGCGGGGCTGCAGTCACACAGCTTGTCCCTGCTTTCTGACGCGGGTCACAATTTTACAGACGCGCTCGCACTCTTACTTGCTGCCGTCGGCGTATATCTGCAAAGCAAACCCGCCGATCAGTTCAAGACTTACGGTTATGGCAGAGCAGGCGTGATTACGGCGTTTCTGAATGCCGCAACGTTGATTGCGATTTCGCTGGCTATTTTTTGGGAAGCGATCGTGCGTCTCCTGCACCCTGAACCGCTCAATGACCGGATCATGCTATGGGTTGCTGTGGCGGCTTTGGCTTTGAACGGCGCTATCGTAATCGCCCTGAATCGCGGCAACAAGGGCGATATCAACATTCGCGCAGCCATGATTCACATGCTGGGAGATGCGGTCGGCGCGGTAGCCATTATCGCAGGCGCATTAGCGATCCGCTACACAGGACTGACGTATATCGATCCGATTCTTTCGATTGTTCTCGGGGTCTTCATCGTCTATACCGCTTGGGACATCGTTCGTGAATCCTGCAACATTCTTCTCGAAGGTCTGCCGCGCGGCATCGAGCTGAGCAGTGTGACGCGGGCTATGGGCGACGTGGACGGAGTGCTCGAAGTGCATGATCTGCACATCTGGAGTCTGGGATCGAATACCCATGCTCTAAGCTCGCACGTCTTGATCGATGACATGCCCCCCTCCGCCAGCGAGCGAATTCTGAAGCGCATCGTTCAAGTGCTGCGGGGTTTCGGCATTCACCACTCGACGATTCAGTTCGAACACGCGCCCTGTGGGCTTTCCGAAAACGGGTGCCAGCCGCTCCCGAGCGATGTACACGAACACCACCACTAAGGCGGCGGACATCCACTTGCTGGGCGGTCTGTGCAAAATCAGCCGGCCGCTCCGTAAGGTCGCGGTCCGTTACTATGCACGTAAACCAGGGACAAAGAAGGCTGAGGCTTAGGTCGAGATCGTCCGCAGCAGGCTTTTCCGGAAGTGATCCGCAGCGGCGCTGTCCGGTGTGATGACGAGAATCGTGTCATCTCCGGCAATAGTACCCACGACTCCTTCCAGATCTTCCCTGTCGATCGCGATTGCCAGCGTGTTTGCATTTCCCGGCAAGGTGCGAAGCACTACGAGGTTCTGCGCGATCCTAGCGTCCAGTAAATATTCATTGGCGACATCTGCAAAGCCGGGGCCGGCTTTTTTGGTAGCGAATTTTCGATATCCGTCTGCGGTCCTGACCAGGCCGAGATCGCGCATGTCGCGTGAGAGCGTAACCTGCGTGGTTTGAATGCCACTCTGGCTCAGCTCGCGGGCTAGTTCATCCTGCGTGTAGATGTTCTTGTTGCGGACGATCTCGAGGATCTGGCCCTGGCGGAAACTCTTATTCATGATTGCTGCAAGGTATCTCGCAGCGCCTGGAGGCGTTCACCGGCTTGGGCCAGCGCTGCGGCGACCGCGGATGGGCCCGTGCCGCCGGGCAATTCGCGGCTCTTCATGCCTTCACCGGGCGCGAGCAAACGGACCATATCGGGCGCCAGCTCGGGAGCAAACTCAGCCAGTGCCTCGCCGTTCCAATCCGATGGGCGTTTGTTTGTTTTCACGCTGTCAAGAACCAACCGGCCGACGATCTCATGCGCTTTGTGAAAGGGCACGCCCCGGCGCGCCAGTTCTTCGGCAAGATCGGTGGCAACTACCCAGCTTTCTTCAGCAGCAGCCCGCGGCATCTCCGGTTTCAAGACAACTGAGTCAGCCACTGCCTTCGCCATGCGGAGCGAGCCAAGCGTTTGGCCGCAGGCATCGAAGAGCGGCTCTTTGTCTTCCTGCATGTCGCGATTGTAAGTCATCGGAAGGCCTTTCATCGTGACAAACAGGGATGTCAGATCGCCGAAGACGCGGCCCGACTTACCGCGAATCAGCTCGAGAGAATCGGGATTTTTCTTTTGCGGCATCAGGCTCGAACCGCTGGTGACGTCGTCTCCCAGAGTCATCCATTTGAATTCTTCGCTCGAGTACAGAATCCAGTCTTCCGCGAGACGGCTCAGGTGCAGCATGATAAGGCTGCAGGCATACAAAAAATCCAGACCGAAGTCGCGATCGGCTGAGACATCCATGCTGTTGAAGGAGATGGCGGGAAAATTAAGATCTTCGGCGATAGCTTCCCGATCGAATTGGAATCCGCTTCCAGCGAGAGCGCCCGAACCGAGCGGCAGCACGTTGATGCGCGCGCGCGCCTGTTGCATACGCTCGAAGTCGCGCGCGAACATTTCGAAGTAGGCCAACAGGTAATGAGGCCACAACACGGCCTGAGCGCGCCGCAGGTGAGTATATCCAGGAATAATCGCGCAAGGATACCGGCGGGCAAGCCCCAGCAGAGTTTCAAGCAGTTCGCCTAAGCTCGCCAGAGCAGCTTCGGAGGTGGCACGCAGATACAGCCGGATGTCCAGCGAGACCTGCTCATTGCGGCTGCGTCCTGTATGAATCTTGCTGGAAAGATCGCCGACTTTTTCGCCTAGCTTTCGAATAACGAAGGTATGGACATCCTCGTCATTTGCGTCCCAGAAGTAGGCGGGCCGCTTGGCTTCCTCTGCAATCTCCTGAAAAGCCGAGATCAGCTTTGCGGTTTCCTCCGACGTCAGTATCCGGTGCCTCTCAAGCGCTCGGGCAAAGGCTTGTGAGCCCTTTACGTCCGCAAAGACAAGCCTTTGATCGAAACTCAGAGATCCCGAGAACTCTTCAAAGATTTGAGAAGGCCCGATCTCGAATCTGCCACCCCACAGTTTCATGCCATTAGTGTTTCAGCGAAGCACGCACTTTGATCGGCAAGCCGACAAGGTTGATAAATCCAAGCGCATCCTTCTGGTCGTAACTTGCGCTCATTGTGAAACTCGCGATATCCAGATTGTAAAGCGAATTCCGGCTTTTACGGCTGACTGGCTCCAAGCGGCCTTTGTAGAGACGCATCTTGATCTCTCCGGTGACGGGCTCGGCAAGTTTTGCGAAGAATGCATCCAACGCCTGGCGAAGCGGAGTAAACCAGAGACCGTTGTAGACCATTTCCGCGTAGTCGAGCGCAACTTTTTGTTTGTAGTGGAGCGTCGCACGATCGAGAGTGAGCGCTTCGAGCTCGCGTGCGGCGGCCATGAGGATGGCGCCCCCCGGAGTTTCATAGCAGCCGCGCGACTTCATGCCGACGAAGCGGTTCTCGACCAGATCGATGCGGCCAATTCCATGCTCGCCGCCGATCCTGTTTAATTCTTCGAGGAGCGCCACTGCGGTTAGCCGACGCTGGCCATCAAGTGAGACGGGAACGCCTTCTTCGAAGCCGATCGTGATCTCGGCTGCCTTCGCCGGCGCATCGGCCGGGCTCTTGGTGAGCATCCAGATGTGTTCGGGTGCGGCATTGGCCGGATCTTCCAGTTCGCCCCCTTCATGCGAGATATGCCAGATATTGCGATCGCGGCTGTAGATTTTAGTGGTCGATTGCGCAATCGGCACGTTGTGCTTCTTTGCATACTCGATCGCATCTTCCCGCGAGACGATGTCCCACTCACGCCAAGGCGCGATGACCGGGAGATTGGGAGCGATGGCTTTATAGGTGAGCTCGAAGCGCACCTGATCGTTGCCTTTTCCCGTGCAGCCGTGCGCTAAAGCGTCGCATCCGGTTTTCAGAGCAACTTCCGCCTGGCGCTTGGCCAGCAACGGCCGGGCTATCGAGGTACCTAGCAAATATTTGTGCTCGTAGACCGCGCCCGAGCGGACCAGCTTCCACAGATAGTCACTGACAAACTCTTCGCGCATATCCTCGACGTACACTTCCGAGGCGCCCGTTTTTAGTGCTTTTTTTTCGAGACCATCCAGCTCCTCGCCACCCTGTCCGATGTCGCCGCAGACCGCGATCACCTGGCAGCCGTAATGCTCTTTCAGCCAGGGAATGATGATGGAGGTATCCAATCCGCCGGAGTAGGCGAGCGCAACCTTTTTCACTTCAACTTTGTTCATGTGATCCTCCATTTCGGGCACGCGCAGGCGCATGCGGACATGCTTTGACCTTCCTCATGTTCCACGATCCCGTAAAAAAGACTTCCAGCGTGATTATTGTAGAAGGCTCAACAACAATGCTTTTTGCACATGCAAGCGATTTTCGGCCTGGTCGAAGGCCACGCATTGCGGCGACTCCATCACTTCATCGGTCACTTCTAACCCGCGTTTTGCGGGCAAACAGTGCATGAATAGAGCATCTTTGCGAGCCTTTGCCAGCAGGGCTTCATTTACCTGGTATGCGGCGAACAACTCTCTCCGTGCTTGCGCTTCCGATTCCTGCCCCATACTGGTCCATACGTCCGTATAGACCGCATGGGCAGATTTCAGTGCCCTGACCGGATCGTTCCCAACTTCGATTACTACGCCGCTTACAGCAGCGAATTCCTTTGCCAACATCACAATCTGCGGGTTGAGGTTCATAGCCTGCCGGAGCCGCCACCGAGCAGCTAATGCCTAGGCGCGCACAACACAACAGCAGCGAGTGCGCCACGTTGTTGCCGTCGCCGACATACGCCAGTTTGAGACCGCGCAAGCGCCCGAAATGTTCCTTGAGAGTCAACATATCCGCCAGCGCCTGACAGGGATGATACAGATCACTGAGAGCGTTGATCACCGGCAATCCCGACCAGCGAGAGAGCTCGTCGATCGTCTGCTGCGTGAAAGTTCGAGCAACAATAGCGTCGGTCCAGCGCGCCAGATTGCGAGCTACATCCTTTAAAGGCTCGCGATCGCCAATCATCCCGATTTGTGTTACGCAATCGCCGCCTAGTTGTTTGATCGCGAGCTCAAACGTCATGCGCGTGCGTAGAGATGGCTTTTCGAACATAAGGCTGACGTAGCGGCCTTCCAGGGCCGAAGCGTAGCGCCGCCGAGATTGCTTCACCTGCTGTGCGAGCTCGAGCAGACCGAGCAGCTGTTCAGTTGAAAGATCGAGGTCATGCCGTAGCCCGGGCGGCTGAACATGGGAGGCGGGCTGATAAAGGGGAGAGGCCATCATCATTGTTCCGATGTATTTTTATTCACTATTATGAATAATTACACATCAACGGGAACAATGCAACTCCGAATCTCTTAGCGGCCGGGCCTTCACTGCGCAGCTTTCTTAGGCCTGATCAAGAGAGTAATGACGCCGTATTGGCCACTTCCGTTGTGAGCGGAGTACACGCTCACAGTTCGGTCCAGATACAGATCGGCGACTTAGCCATCCGGCTGACGAGTTCTTCGTTTCGTCCAGGTACGGACCTCAAAGGATAGCGATTTCGATCTTGCGTTTAACCACCCTTTTCTTCTCTATTTCCGTTCTTGCTTCGCTCTCGTACGGCCAGACCACGACTAGTGTCCCGGCCTATCCGGTTAAGATTGTAGCCCGGAGCAGTGGCAAGTGTATTCAGCCCACCTACGGTTCAGTCAAGAGCAACTACCCAATGGTGCAGGTAACCTGTTCAGGCGATACCAGCCAGCTTTGGACGTTCCTCCCGCAAAGCGACGGAACCTATCTGATTAAATCTGTGAACAGCGGCTTGCTCCTTTTCGTGACAGGTAACCCGAGTGGGCCCGGCGCCAGCGTCGTTCAATACCCGACAACATCGAATTGGAAGATGAATTGGAATGTTGAGCCCGACACAATTGCGGGGAACTACCGTATCACTTTTGCTAACTCGGGCGACTGCATCGATGTAAAAGGCGGCGTGCCGGCCACTTCCAACTACACGCCAATCGACCAGATGCCGTGCTCCGGACAATCGAATGAATCTTGGCAACTCGTCGATCAACACAACGTTTCGCTAAGCTGGGAGGCCAGCACCTCTACCGGAGTGACGGGTTACTATGTCTATCGCGGGGCAACATCCGCGGGCCCTTTCACGAAATTGAGCGCTGCTTTGACGGATACGAGCTATGTAGACGGAACGGTCCAGCCCGGTCAAAGCTATTACTACGTGACTACGGCGACAAACGGCAGCCAGGAGAGCGCTTATTCGAACCAAGTCGCGGCGGCGATCCCGAATTAGCAGTTTTTTCTGCGATTCAGCCGTATTCCGTTCACGAGGGTGTCATTCTATGGCGGCCTCGTGGTCATCATCCATGCGTTAATGGGATACAGATGACATTGTCGAAGCACTCATCCTTGCGATTGAGGCTCACTACTTTCCTTGCAGTAGCGTTACTTACACCAGCGGCTCTCAAATATTCGGGCCTGAACGCTCAGGCGATGCCCGCAAAACCGGGACAACTCCCGTCCTCGCAGCCGCAACAGCAAAATGTGCCAGATGCGCTAAAACTCCCCAATACGATATCCGCTCCGCCCTTCACGATGGCGGATAAATTCGACTACCGAGTCGTCCAGACCCTAGGCCTGCGAGGCCTCATGGGGTCGGCCATTGGCGCTACGATCGGCCAAGCCGCCGGTTCGCCTAGTGAGTGGGGAGGCGGAGTGGAGGGCTTCGCGAAACGCTACGCCTCAGGTTTCGCGGGCAACCTTTCCCGCCAGAGTTTCGCTTTCGTCCTCGAGTCAGCGCTGCACGAAGACCCTCGCTACTTCCCATCGGAAGGCGAGCCCCTCAAAGTGCGCTTCATGAACTCCCTCAAACAAATTGTTGTTTGCAAAACGGACGCTGGACATTCGTCTTTCGCTTACGGCAGGGTCATCAGCGCTTTTGGGGCCGGCCAGTTAGTGAATACCTGGCAACCCGCGAGCACGGGAAGTGTGGATAAAGGGCTGGCACGAGGCGTCTACGGTCTGGGCGCTGACTTTGCCTACAATTTGGCCCAGGAATTCTTTCCCTTCACACGTCCCAGATCTTTGCGCCACCGGCATTAATCGCCACGAGGCCTCCCTCTCAGGCAAGCGACGCCGCAAGAAACGGCAGTCCTCGTGTGCCATGAAACTCGTGTTTGCCCGGGAAGATTTCCTGCTGTGCGCGGTCTGGCACGCCATAAATTTCATAAACTCTCTTAACCCGGCGAAAACTCTCAATCGTTGCTTCCACGGGAAAGATCGGATCTTTGTTGCCGCCTTCAGAAAACAGGAATCGCGGCGCTATCAACCCGGCCACGTCGTAGTTCTCCGCCCAATCCAGGATGCCTGGAACGTAGTTATCGATGCAATGCGAAACGCTCATGATGCTGGCGCGAAAGGTATTCAGATAGCCGCTTATATAGGCGCACTTGATTCGCTGATCCAGGGCTGCGGAAAATTGCGTGCACGTTCCGCCTCCCGAAATGCCCATACACCCGACGCGGTTTTTGTCTAACTCGGGGCGGGTCTCAATCCAGTCGATTGCTCTCATTACATCCCAGACGCGCCAGCCGATCATGGTTTGACCTAACAGAAGCGCCGATCCCGCGGCAGGCTGGCAAGCCGTTGCGGTGGCTCCCTTCCGTTTGGTGGTTACATCGCGCCGGTGTCCGAAGGCCATCGGCTCGATTGCAACCGCAGCCAAGCCGTGCTCTACCGCCTGAATGGCGAAGTCGTGTTGGTAACCGGGCTTATCTGTGCGGTCGCGGCCGCGCTCATCGATTCCGACGATATCGTCCACGCCGCGTCCATGGCCAGGTATGCAGATCACGGTTGGACAAGGCTTCGGCGCGTGAAGCGGCATCAGCAGATAGCCGGGGACACTCACTCCAGGGCGGCTCTCGAACACGAAGCGCTCGCGGCTATAGCCGGGAAGTTGCCGAACGTCGATGGTCTTCGCAACCAGCGCCGAGCGTGCCGGAAACCCTCCCAGCAATTCGGTAAGTTTCGCCCGCAGCGTCTTCTGCCATGCTTCGGCTTCCGCTTTGTTGGCCGCCTGGAATGTCAGGCGTAGTGGCGCGTCCTTGTATTGCTGCCACGTCCAGGCGACTGGATCAAGATCGCCGCCGAATGGATCCGCTATCGTCTGAGCCGACGGATTCTCCCGCTTCACGTGCTCTCCAGTTTGCGCCCACAGCGGCGCCGCTGCCGCCGCTAAACCAAGTTCCCGGCGGGTTATTCTCTTCGTCATCCGATGCTTCCCTTCTGCAAGATCGCTAGCCGTAGATATTGGTATTCAAGAACCCATTACGCAATTTTCCATGCGGATCGTAGCGCGCCAGCAGCGCTTGATAATCCGAAAGCTTTTCATAGTGCGATTTCAAGCGCGAAGGTGCCATCGTAAAGAGCTTGGCCCAATGTGGCCTCGCCTCAAACGGCGCCAACTGCTCTTCTATCATCGGCAATACCTTTTTGACTTCGGGCCACTCCGGCTTCCACGTAAAATGAATTGTCATCGACGGCCGCTTGTAACAAGTACTCATCCAGAGATCGTCAGCGGCAATTGTGCGAAGCTCGGTGATGAAAAGATGTGGAGTCACGTGGTCGCGCAGCCGCTCGACCGCAAGAATCGCTTCGTATCCCTTTTCGCGTGGAACAAAGTATTCCGATTGCAGCTCATGCCCGCTGCTCGGCGTGAAGTTCATGCGGAAGTGCGGCAATCGTTCATACCACGGCCCAGGCACGCCCATCTGCTCGGTGCAATTCTCAGCCGAATGCCCCGCCAGCGGGTGAACGTTTCTCGTCGCTGCCTTTGCTCCAAAGAATTCCGGCTTTACTTCGCCGAGCGCACCGGGCTCGATGCGGCTCTTGATCCATACCTGAGTGGCGCGATGGTTTTGCCAATCAGTAAATAGACTGACGCTGTAGCCGCTCGCGAAGATCTCATCCAGATGCTTCTCCAACTGCGCGAAGGGTAGATTCTCGTAAACAACTTGCCTCATGGTGAATGCCGGCAGGAGCTTGAGCGTGACCTTCGTCACCACGCCCAAGCCGCCCAGACCCACCACCATGCCTCGGAATCGCTCGGCATCCCGCTCAGGTGACACTGTAATCACCTTGCCCTCGGCTGTGACGATCTCCATTGCCGCAACTGCTGTCGATAAGTTGCCGTTCTTGTTGCCAGAGCCATGCGTCGCGGTAGCACAGGCTCCCGCCACAGAGATATGCGGCAGCGAAGCTAGATTGTGCAGCGCAAAGCCCTGGCTGTCAAGATAAGGCGAGAGTTGGCCATAGGTGACGCCCGCTCCCACAGTAACTGTATGTGACTTTGGGTCCAGCGTCATTTGATTGAGATTCTTCAGCGAGATCTGATCGCCAGTAGTGTCCGCGATTGAATTGAAGGAGTGATGCGCGCCGAGTGCCTTCAGTTTGCTGCAGCGTTTCACGATATCCTGCACTTCTTCGACGGTCTTGGGAAGATCGAGCCGATCGGCATGATACGTGTAGTTGCCCGACCAGTTTGTTCGCGGCCCGCCTTGTTGCTCATCAGCCAGCAAGTGCGAAAACATTCCGCCGGCGAACAGTGCACCCGACGTCCTTAAGAACTGCCTTTTATCCATCGCCACTTAGTTTATTGCGCCTGAGCTGAAGACCGTGCTCCCCGATTGATAAAATCGCTGTTTCGCCTCCCCAACGCTGTTGTCGTTGGTTTGTAGTATCCGATGAACACACTCGAGCAACCAACCCGCAGGCGCCTGCTGCGGGATTCAGCCAGGATCGCCGCCGCGGCTGCCGCCTCTGCGCTCATGCCGCCCAACGTGCGCCGAGCGCTAGCAAGCCAAGCGCCGCAGAGCGCTTCTTTGCGGAGTATCCAGCATGTTGTCGTGCTGATGCAGGAGAATCGCTCCTTCGATCATTACTTCGGCACCATGGCCGGCATTAGAGGATTTGAGGATCCTAAGGCGCTGCAGCTATCCGACGGCCGCTCTGTCTTCTATCAACCAGATACTGAGAATCCCAGAGGCTATTTGTTGCCATTTCACCTGGACACACGCGCCAGCAGCGCACAGAAAATACCTTCTACCAGCCATGCCTGGGCAGTACAACACGAGGCTTGGAACGGCGGGAGGATGGACAAATGGCTCCCAGCTCACCGCAAAGCCGACGGAGAGCATGGTCCCTACGTGATGGGCTACTATAACCGCGCGGATATTCCTTTTCAATTCGCATTGGCGGAAGCTTTCACGATCTGCGATGAGTACCACTGTTCTGTGATGGGGCCCACCTGGCCCAATCGCATGTATTGGATGACGGGAATGATCGATCCGGAAGGGCTCCACGGCGGACCGATTATCAATAACAAGGCGCCGGAGGGCGGATACACTTGGACCACTTACGCCGAGCGACTGGAGCGCGCCGGAGTGAGTTGGAAGGTTTATCAACAGCACGATAACTACGGCTGTAACATGCTGGCGAACTTCAAAGCATTCCGTGAAGCGCCTCCGGATTCGCCGCTCTTCACTAAGGGAATGCTGCACGCGCCCGAAGGCCAGTTCGAGTACGACGCGATCAACGACAAGTTGCCCAAGGTTTCCTGGATCATTCCGACGAGCTTTCAGTCCGAGCATCCCGACTTCATGCCGGCGGATGGCGCTGCCTTCGTGGCCAGTAAAATTGACGCCATCGCCGCCAATCCGGAGGTCTGGGCGAAGACGGCTTTCATTCTCAGCTACGACGAAAACGATGGGCTCTTCGATCACGTGGTGCCGCCCGTTCCCCCGGTTGGCACCGCCGGCGAATTCATTGACGGACTCCCGATCGGAGCGGGATTCCGCGTGCCTTGCATTCTTATCTCTCCCTGGACAGCCGGCGGCTGGGTTTGCAGCCAGCCTTTCGATCACACCTCCGTACTGCAGTTCCTGGAGAAGTTTACAGGTGTGCGCGAGGCCAATATTACAGATTGGCGTAGAGAGACGTTCGGGAATCTGCTATCGGCCTTTCGTTTCGAAGAAGCGCCAGCGCGTACACCGCCCGCCTTGCCCGATACCACCGGTCCTCTGGTTCTGGCCAAGTACGAATCGAATAACCTTCCGAGACCCGTCTTTCCTGGTGTAGACCAACAGTTTCCGAAACAGGAAAAGGGCGAGAGAAAACGCTTATCGAAAGAAAACAGTTAGCAGCTTCGAACGTGTAGCAGGTCAAGCCACCAGCTATTTCGAGGCGATGTAGTCAATCAAGGTCGATATTTCGGAGTCGCTCAGCTGCTTACCGAACGCGGGCATCAGCGCTCCTCCGAATTTGATTCTGACCACGACGTACGCGCGACTCGGCTTGCCGTGACTGAGCGGCAGTTTTTCGTTTTTGAACAGATGATTCAGACTCGGGCCGAATTTCCTTGTGTGCTTCTGGTCCTTGTCGATGTCGTGACAGACAGCACAGTTCTCGCGAAACAGATCGCGTCCAATGTCCACTCGCGATTTTTCCCACGGGGGAGCTTGGATATCCGCTGCCGAGAGGGTTGCGGCAAGACTCGCAACCAACAACCACTTCCGCTTCAAGCAACATCTCCGAGAGTTCTAATGTTTTCGGCTCCCGCCGATTTCAGACTCCGGCCAACCGCCTCGGCTTGGTCGGACCGGCAGCAAACGCGTACGCAAATCACCCCCGGATCGATCATCGGCGCTGGCGACCTGCGGCGGCCTTTCCGTAAAAGTCCGCTTTCCAGAAGAAACCAGAAAAAGGTGCTGACGATTGCGCCGAACATCGTGATCTCGTAGAAGATCACGCCGGTAGCCCAAAACGAGAACAGCGGCATTCCTCCGGTGATCAGCGGATAGTCGTACTGCGTGTAGAACACGAACCAGATGATTAGGAGCAAGAACAGGACGGCGCTCGCAACTACCGCGAAAGACATCCGGCTCTGGCGCTCAAGCACACCATCGGCCAGCTCTAGGGGAGCATCGGAAAACACATCCAGGTTCTCCGGACCGAAGCCGTCCGCCCTTAGCTCGAGCAGCGCCCGGGTGGTGGATTCCCTGTTGCTAAACTCGCCGCTCAGAAACACGTCAGCCGTTCCCTTCCGCCGTATCGTCTTCGAACTCCCAAACTGAGACGATAGGAAACAGCTTCACGAAGACGAGATACAGCAGCGCCATGGTCGCGAACGTTGCCGTGGTGATCGAGATCTCTACCCAGGTCGGCGCATAGCGGCTCCAGGTGGAGGGGAGCCGGCCGAAGCTTAAGGTCGGAACGATGATCAGAAAACGCTCCAGCCACATCCCGATCACGACCGTTATCGACGCGATCGTCGCCGTTCGTATGGAGCGCAGCCGGCGAATGCCCAAGAGCACGAATGGCACGATGAAATTGCAGAACACCATGATCCAGAAGTAGGGCGCGAAGTTGCCGCGCGCGCGAGCACCGAACACATTCATTTCTTTCGGTTCGTTGCCATACCAGGCGGTCAGGTTTTCAGCGATTGTGAAGTACAGCCACAAAAGGCTCATCAGGAGCAGCAGTTTAGCCAGATTGTTGAAGTGATGCGGCGTCAGGTATCTCTCGAGATGCATGGTTTTGCGAATAATCGCCATCGCAATCACGAGCGCCGCGATCCCGCTGAAAATCGCGCCCACCACAAAGTACGGCCCAAAAATGGTGCTGTGCCACATCGGCGCGATCGCCATGGAGAAATCCCAAGCCACTACAGTATGAACCGAAACGGCAACCGCGAGAATGATTCCGGCCATCAGCTTCATCGCTCGCTCGAGCGCGTGCCATTCCCGGTCGCTGCCCGTCCAGCCGAGAGAAAGCGTTCCATAGATCCGCGCCCGCCAACCGGTAGCCTGCTTTGCAAGTGTCGCAACATCGGGAATCAACGGTAAGAAAAGGTAGATTGTACTGCCTGTGAGATATGTGCTGATCGCAGTCAAATCCCACAGCAGAGGAGAGCGAAAGTTCGGCCAAAGCAGCCGTGAATTGGGATAAGGAAAGAGCCAGAAGAAAAGCCACGCCCTACCGAGATGAATGATCGGGAACATGCCGCCGATCATCAGCGCGAAAACCGTAATCGCCTCCGCCGCCCGAGTGACAGGCCTGCGCCAGCCCGCCTCGGTCAGGCGAAGAATGGCCGAGATTAACGTTCCCGCGTGCGAGATGCCAATCCAGAAAACGAAGTTGACCAGGTAGAAGCCCCAAAAGACCGGACGGTGTATTCCCGCCACGCCGATTCCGCGAGTAAGCTGATAACCCCACGCGAAGAGGCCCCATGCTGACACGACAGACAAGACCAGAAGCACGAAAAGGTAGCGACGGCTCGTACCCGCCAGCGGCCGCCAGAGATCCCGCTGCACTTCGGGATAAACGATCATTTCCGCTCCCGCCGCCACCTCTAGGTTGCCCTTTGCAGGTAGAAGACCTTCGGCTTGGTCCCTAGTTCTTCCAGCAGCCGCGTCGAACGCCCGCTTCCCGCCAGGCGCGAGACTTTGCTCTCGGGATCGTTCAAGTCGCCGAACACCATTGCCTCGGCCGGGCAGGACTGCGCGCAAGCCGGCTGTATCTCTCCATCCACCACCGCGCGTTTCTCTGCTTCGGCTTCCAGTTCAGATCTCTTAATTCGCTGGATGCAGAAAGTACATTTCTCCATCACACCGCCCATACGGATCGAAACATCGGGATTGTGCTGCAGATCGAGCGGCGAGGGCCACACAGGGTCGAACCAGTTGAAGAAGCGCACCGAGTAAGGGCAGTTATTCCCGCAATAGCGCGTGCCGACGCAGCGGTTATAGACCTGCACGTTGAGACCTTCCTCATTCTTGTAAGTGGCGTAGACCGGACAGACCGGCTCGCAAGGCGCCTCGTCACACTGCTGGCAAAGCACCGGCACATGCTTTACGCGCACATCCGGAAACTCACCCTCGTAGTATCGATCCACTCGTATCCAATGAACCGTCCGCCCCTTGGCCGCAGATTCGGGATCGGAAACCGGCAAATTATTTTCCGCATGGCACGCGGCCACGCAAGCCTGGCATCCCGTACATCGATCTAAGTCGATCGCCATCCCCCAGCGATGCGTTGCCTGGTTGCCTTCGCTCATCTGTACCCCCACGGCCCTTGTTCCCGATCGTTCGGCGAAAATTGGATCAGCTCGGCGCGTTCCTGATTCAGCCGCGTGAGGCGGACGCGCGTCGCTCCGAATGCCAGAACGCTTGTGGAATTCTCCCAGACCGGCGCAAGAATCGAAAGCGGATTGGCCCCTCTGCCCGACGCATAGCGGCCGTAGTGGGTGTGGCCTTCCCCGATTGCCATACTCACCACGCCCGGCAGCGCAGCCGGATGCACATAGACCAGCGCGTTCACGCTTCCGTGAGCCGATTCCACTCTCACCGAATCGCCTGTGGCCAGGTTGAGTTGCGCCGCCGTTTGACGATCAATTTCGACCGGCAGATTCCACATCGCGCTTGACACCGGATCTGGTAATTCCTGCATCCAAGGCAGATTCGCGCCGCTTCCGTCGTGATACTGCAGCGATAGGTACGGTTGAAACTGCAGCGGGAACTGCTCGGGCGCTCCATCGAAAACCGCACCGCTCCATTCCAGTTTTTCGCCAATCGGCTTCAGCGCCGGCGCCGCAGTCTCCTCATTCCGCCAAAGGCCGCCTCGCCGCGTCACATCGTCCCACGTCTCTCCGGGCGGAAGGAGCGGCTCCACCAGGCTCCTCGCGCTTACCGCCTCGAAGGTGACATTCATTTTCTTCGCGATATCACCGAGCGTTTGTTCAATTCGCCGGGTGTTATAGAGAGGTCGGATGAACGGAGTCGCCACACTGATATCGATGGGCGAAATCGCCACAACAGGTACGATGGCCGCTTCCGATTCTAACGTTTGGTGATCCGGAAGAATCACATCCGCATAGGCCGCCGAATCGTCGATAAAAGCTCCGAAGCTGACAATTGTGTCGAGCCCTGCCAGATCCGCCATCACTCCGCTTTTCGCCGGAAGGCTGTACGCCGGGTTGTCGCCATCGAGCAGCAGAACTTGAGCGTGTTTGAGTGCTTGCGCAACATTCGCGTTTTGCGGACCCGCGAACGTTGCCGGATATGGCGGCAAAAGACCGCCGGGCTGGCCCACATTGCCGAGCAGCAGATTCAAATAATGAGCCGCGATCAGTGCCCCGAGCGAATTGCTTTGCACAATCGACGCGCCCGCTATCACCAAAGGAGCTTCCGATTCGCCCAGCTCGCGGGCCACTCGCCGCAGACGCTTTTCTGCGAGCCCCGTCGCCTGAATGAGTTCGGCCAAGTTCGCCCCGGCGATCGCTTCCCCAATACCCGCCGGCAACTGCACCGCCTTGCGATCGAGCTTTTCATCGAGTATCACGCGCGCCACTGCGATCAGAAAATGAGGTTCGGAACCGGGACGCACCGGCAGCCACTCATCCGCGTTCACAGCCGTGAGCGACATTCTCGATTCCGCCTGCACCAGCTTGCCTCGTAAGCCCGGACGCCCTTGGCGGAAATGACCGTACTGACGCCCGTAATAAACCGGAGAAGCCCAGCCGCCCAGGAAATCTGCGCCGACTCCGAGTGCATATCGCGCGTTGCCCAAATCGTATCTCGGAACACCTTTCCAGCCGAAGACCGCTTCCGCCGCTTTTCCTTCGACGGCGAAACTGGCCAGCGAGCAAGTACGCGCCGGCGGAGCTCCAATCGATTCCAGAAAACGCTGGATGGTGAGCATGCGGGCGCTCGCTTGCGGCGTTGTAAGGAACATGATCCCGTTAGGATCGGCCGCGCGCGCCTTCCCCAGCTTCTCTACTACCGAGCCGATAGCGTCCTCCCACGAAATGTCCGCGAAACTTGCCTGCGCTCGCGCCGCCGTTCGACGTAGCGGTCCGCGCACGCGGTCCGGATTGTAGAGCGATTGAAGCCCTGCCTGTCCGCGCGCGCACAGCCGACCGCCGCTGACTGGGTCGAGCGGGTTACCCTCGATCTTTTTGATGCAGGCGATCCGTTCACGAAACTTCGCGCCATTTCGCTCTATCGTGCGCTCCCCTTCCATCACGCGCACGATGACTCCGCAACCGGCGGCGCATTCACCGCAGACCGCCGCATGCCACTGTTCTTCTCCGGGAACAATTTCATGCTCCGGCACGAGCAGCGGAATCAGCGTGTCGCTCTTCTTCCCACAGCTACTCGTTGCCACACCCGCAGAAGCGACTGAAACAATCTTGAAAAAGTTGCGGCGATCCATCTTTTAGGAAGTCTTATCCACTGACCGTCCGCCTGAGAATGCCGGCCGCATCAGTAATGGCATGCCGCGCAATCCTGCGAGGCCTGTCTCTGCCGGTGGCAAGTGAGACATGTGCCCATATTATGTGTAACTGTCCGTTGTGCGACTGTACCCTTGGCAACGTCTCCGTGGCAAACAGCGCAGGAGATGCCCGCCCGATAGTGTGGCGCGTGCCGAAAGTTCACATGGGCGTCCGGAGAGAAGCTATAGACGCGCACCCATGGGATCTCAATTTTTTTGTCGGCATATGCGATGACCTTCTGCACCTCGGACTTTTCTCTTGCAACTTTGGCGTGGCAGAGCATACATTGGCGAACGGAGGGAATACTGGCCGCCGCCCGAATATCGGCGCCCGTATGGCAATCGATACAGGCCAGGCCGAGCTTCATATGAGTGTTGTGAGGGAATGCGATCGGCTGCTGCTGCGCGAAACAACAAACCGCGCACAGTGCCATGAGGCAAAAGCTTCTCCGCCAAAGTAATACACACTGCCTGCCTCGCCAATCAGACAATCATGCATCTCCTGCATTTGTTCTCGCCTCGGCCATGAACGCTATCGTGCCACAACGTAAAGGGATAGCTTATCTCAACAAGATTTATTGCACTGCTTTTGAGTGGCAAGACGCCTCTATGCGGGGGACGGAAGAACGCATTCTGGCGTATACGGAGGGAGGCGGCGCGTTAACACGAACTATGAACACCGGTGCGAGCACAGAATCCGACCATCCTCCTTTTGACAGTGAGCTCGTTGACAGCGAGCTCGCCCTCCATTCGGATGTGAATATTACGAAATCACTCCGACAACGTGCCCGTTACTTTCGGTGAGCCGAGGTGATGTATTTTCAGTAGACCGCCATGTTGAAGGGTTGCCAACTTCAACCTTGTCCCTCGAACGTCTCTACCTGGTGCAGGTTGCTGTACCGCTCAACACTGCTGCAAGCTTCCGGATTACGCGAAGGGTCTCGTCGAAACCGGCGTAGGTGACCTTCCGAAGACTGACGTGGATTGCAGAATGTGATTCTGCGCGATGGGGGTGCCAGTTCAGGGTCAGCAGCAATGGGACCGATCTTCCCGCGCAGCACCGTAATCGAGGCTTTGGGCAAAGTGAAGCTCGCTTCCGAGCCGCCAGCCACGTCTTTCCCCACTGGCGGTGCGTCGGGATCGGCATGGCTGCGCGGGCCGTCATCGTGCCATACGTACTGCTCGCTGCCGAAGCTCACTATTCGCACCGGACCCCTGAAGAACGACGCGCGAGCGGCCCCGGTGTTATCGAAAGAGATCTTCACGCTATGCGGATTCGTTTCGTCGCGATTCACCAGCATCAGTGACCAGTTGCCGTCCGGGCGATGCAGTGCGTACGATGTGACGAGCTGATTCCCTTCCTGATCTTTGAGATCTACAGAGGAGCGATACATTTCATGAATACCGGAGCGATGCTGCGCCCATTCGAGATTGATCATGTGCGCCGCGTAGTACGTTGCCATGTAGCCCGTGATGTTGTAATCGCGATCGGATTCGAAATTTGACCACGATGCCCAGCCGGAGCAACTGTGCTCCACGGTTTGCGGCTGAATAGGCGAATGATAAAAGGCCGCGCCGCCGCCCTCGAAAAACGACCCGACATTATCCGCCAACCAGAGTCCGCCGAGAATTGTACTCATCGCTCCAGCCAGCGCCGGCGCCAGGTGGCTCTCCGTCACCATTAAGGGAACATTCGCAGGTACGCCATCGGCTCTCCAGACCTGGAGAATGTGCTTCATCAGTTCTGGCTCGCTGTAGAGAGTTTTCCAGGTAATCTTGCAGGCCTCGAATGGATAGTGCTCGAAGGAGACGAACGCAAGGTCGGAGAGAGCGCCGTGATCCTTCAGGTAAGAAACGAAGCGTCCCATCCAGGAGGTGCGGCCCTGCTTATCGGGCCAAACACGAATGTCCTCGTTCACACCTTCGAAGATCGGTCCGCCGAGCTGCAAGCGAGGATCTACTTTGTGAATAGCTGCAGCCCATTGCACGTAGAGCGCGCCATAGTCCTCGGGCAACGCATGTTTGCCGTCCGGCTCTTCACCCAGTTCGATGTGACCGATCGGATAGCCGCGCTTCTCGATGTAAGCAATCTGCGCGGCTGCATCGTCGGGCGTACCGTAGAGCATGGTCACCGGGATTATCGCCGGAAGGCTATTTGTCAGACCACTGGTGAAGAAGAGATCGAAGCCCGTATGCTGGTAACGGCCGCTGTCATCCACATCGCCCGCTGAGTGCCAGGGATCGATTGAAGAAGTGCAATATGTGGGGGCATCACCACTAACCCCGACCTTCGTAAAACCGCCGTCTGCACTCAACGTACCTGCATCGATCGATTCAATCGCGTAACCAACACAGTTGCGAGCATCGCCAGAGCCATGAAGATCGCACGTATTTGAGGATTCAGTCATCCAGATGCGCAGGAAGCGAGTAGCAATCGGCGCACTTGCGAGTTTCAGCGTCACCGAGCCGCCCTTGGCGTTAGTCAGAGTCCCGCCGGGGAAAGCATTCCATTCGCCTTGCGGCCCGGCATCGAAATCGAGTGCATCATTTCCCTTCCAGTACTCGACCCGGTACGTTCGCGCGTAGGGGCTGGCCCAGGCGATGCGAATCGCGTTCACGCTCTGCTCGCTCTTGAAATCGACCACCACCCATTGCGGATGGAGCGCATCGCTCTCATGCGTGAAGCGGCTCGTCAGATACGGATTACTTTTCCAATAGCTCAGATTCGGGCCTTTCAAGGGACGATCTCCACTGGTAGAAAAACCGCGATGTGGAAGCGCGTAGGCAAGGATGTAGCGAATCGGCTCGCCAAGTTCCGTGCTGCCGGTGAAATATCCGCTTTGGTGCTGCGAATCGCTCCACGTCCCGCGCGCGTTCCAATGCCAGGCCGCCATCCGGAGCTCCGTGTTGTTGCGGTAGGTGATCGGGCCCCACCCCGCCGAGAGGGACTCTTCAATAATGTGCGGCGTATAAACGAGATCGATGTCCCTGTGCGACAGTACGTCGATCGAGCTGCCGAGCGCGCGATCCGGATTGAAGGAGTTAATCACGCGGCCTGGCGTGATGTCTACGTGAACGGTAGCGGGCTGGTTGATCTGCGTAGATGGATTAGACTCCGCCGTTGGGCAGGCAGGGAGCGCGACGAGGATGAGCCAAGCAAAGCCAGGGCGAAGCAACGAACAGCATACTAAAGACTCTTCTGCGTCGGGTAGCCCTTCATCACCCAATCGGTGTGCAGATTTGTCGGGAGATGCAGAACCCGCAATCGCTCGACTTTCATCTCGCGAGCAGTGGTATATGCGGGCCGTATGTTAGGACAACGATCGAACGGGCAGCAGCCGCAATAAAGAACGATTTCCTTATCGCTAGGCAGACTCGCCACAGCCTTTCGCAGGTTCTCGAGACCCTCCGGCTTCGAACAAGGTCCGGCCAGCACAGCATTCGCGATGTGCGCGCCTTTGTAGAGAATCGGGAAGCCTACGTAGACGACTGAAAACCTGGACGGGTTGGCCTCGAGTTGTTTGGCAAAGCGATCGGGTTCCATTAGTTCTTGGGCGGACCAGGGATCGACCGGCGCACCGGTTACAGGAGCGATAAAAAACGGGATAGTGATAGTGCCCAGAAAGTCGCGTCGTCGCATAGGCCTGCTTTGATTATGGCGGCAATGTCTGGTATGCGAAAGCGGACCTCTAGAATAAGATCTTGGAACCTGCGCCGTGGCTCGTAAACTTCTGGCGCACACTCAAGCGGCTCGATAAAAACAAACTGAACAGCTTCTGGATGTCCCTGCGCAATGCGCTGGCTGTGGGCTTACCCCTCACCATGGGGATTGCTTCAGGGCATTCTCTCGCCGGAGTAGCCGTTGCGAGCGGCGCTCTGAACGTTGCCTTCTCCGACGGGAATGATCCTTATGCGCATCGGGCGCGCCGCATGCTGGGGTGGACCTTTCTCGGAGCATTCGCAGTTTTTCTAGGCTCGGTGACGGGCAATTACCACATCCTGGCAATCTTGGTCGCGTCGGCGTGGGCGCTTGCGGCCGGTCTGCTCGTCTCGATCAGTACGCGCGCCGGCGACTTGGGTTTGAACACGCTCGTGACCCTCGTCATCTACGCCGCTCGAGGCGCGATGTCCCCAGAGGGCGCGTTCTACGCCGCATTGCTCGTCCTGGGCGGAGGCCTCTTCCAGACACTCCTCGCGCTGCTCTTCTGGCCTGTGCGGCGCTCTGGCCCGGAGCGCCTGGCGATCGGCAACCTCTACCTCGATCTCGCGCAACAGATCGGCGAGCATGCCGGCGACCTGCTTGCTGCCCCTTTGAAGCAACCGAGTTCCCAGGTGCAAGATGCGCTCTCGGCGCTCGGCCGCGATCACAGCCTGGAAGGCGAGCGCTTCCGCCTGTTGTTCGATCAGGCCGACCGTCTGCGCTTTTCGATTTACTCCGTAAGCCGGTTGCGATCGCTATTGGAACACGAACGGGCTAAACAAGACCCTTCAATCGCCTCCGCACCAGAGGTGCTCGATCAGGTTCTTGAAGTGGCTCGCAAGCTTCTGCGGTGTGTAGGCGAATCGCTCATCGAAGACAAAGAGGACGCGATCTCAACGCAACTCTTGAATGAACTCCGCCGGCTCACGGAACAGGTTCAATCGAGCAAAGCCGGCAATGCTTCACTCTCACTCGACGAATTTGCTTCGGCAGTGGACGCCGTTGCCGGACAACTGCGCCTGGTAGCCCAATTGGGCGGCAGCGCCACTACTGCCGGTTCGGAAGAGTTTGCAAAACACGAGCTCGCCCCTCCGCTCAAGCTGCGCATGAGGAGCTGGCTGGCCACGTTGCGCGCGAATCTGGACATTCATTCGCCTGCCTTCCGTCATGGGATCCGCCTCGCAGTGTGCGTGGCTATTGCCGATGCCATCGGCCGCAGCATCGGTGTGCAACGCAACTATTGGCTCGCGATGACAGTCGCGGTGGTACTCAAGCCGGATTTCACGGCTACCATCAGCCGCGGTGTCTTGCGGCTCTGCGGAACGTTTGTCGGCTTGTTGCTTGCCACTGTCCTGGTTCACTTTCTTCCTGCGTCGGCACTTACAACGCTTCTGTTGGTGAGCGCGTTCACTTTCCTCATGCGCTATGTCGGCCCGGCGAATTACGGCATCTTGAGTGCGGCGATTAGCGGGCTCATTGTATTCCTGATCGCTGCCACTGGTGTCGCTCCATCTGAAGTAGTCGCCGAGCGTGCGATCAATACGGTGGCTGGCGGCATCTTCGCGCTGATTGCGTACCTGTTGTGGCCGACCTGGGAGCGATCCCAGGTTTCCGACATCATCGCCGACATGCTCGACCGGATCCGGGATTATTTTCGGCTGGTCGTTCAGCGTCTGATAGAAGACAACGGCAGCCTTGAATCAGCTTTGGACAAAGCTCGCGACGCATGGCGCCAGACTCGTTCGACAGCGGAAGCGTCAGTTGACCGGATTTCGTCCGAACCTGGGACCGGCGCCGAGAAACTGGATTGCCTCACCTCCATTCTTGCCAGCTCGCATGTGGTCGTGCGCGTGATTATGGAGCTCGAGGCCAGCGTAGTTCGCACTCTCGCACAACCGCTGCCGCCGGCGCTGGAAGCGTTCGCGCATGACGTGGAATTCACGCTTTACTTCCTTTCGGCTGCTTTGCGGGGTTCGCACGCAGTGACGAGCTCTCTTCCCAAGCTTCGTGATGATCACCGGCGTCTCTTAGATGCCTACGCCAAATCGCCTATGGCGAACGACTACGTGGTGCTCGAAACGGATCGCTTGACCGTAAGCCTAAACACCCTGCGAGAGCAAGTGTTGAGCTACATTTCTCAAGGCCGGAAGCCCGCTCCGCAGCCCGTCCGTACGACTATCGAATAGTGGCGCTCCTACTCAATGCTCAGGGTCTCTCAGTTCGTTATGGCGCGCAGGCTCTGTTTCGCAACATTTCTTTGAACATCTCTGAAGGAGATCGTCTCGGCCTTATCGGAGCGAATGGCTCCGGTAAATCAACCCTGCTCGAAATATTGGCTGGCGTTCGCGATCCGGATAGCGGCACCGTGGCTTTTCGCAAAAATACCAGGCTGAGCTACGTCGCCCAGATCTCCGAGTTCGCGCCGGGGGAAACAGTGAGAACGATCGTGCGCCGCGCTCTCGATCGGGCACAGGTGGCTCCGGCTGACCAGGATCGCCGCGAGGGAGAGACTTTGGGGCGCGCGGGATTCGAAGACTTCGAGGCAGTCGCTGAAACACTCTCCGGCGGCTGGCGAAAACGTGTTGCAATCGCAGAGGCGCTGGTTTCGAAACCAGACATTCTGCTGCTCGACGAGCCTACGAACCACCTTGATCTCGAGGGAATCGAGTGGCTCGAAGCTTTGCTCGAAAACGCGCCGTTCGCATGCGTTGTCGTCAGCCACGACCGCTATTTTCTGGAGAATGCAGTAACTGAAGTAGCGGAGTTGAACCGCGCGTATCCGGATGGAATGCTGCGAGTCAAGGGTAAATACAGCGAGTTCCTGGAAAAGAAGAGTGAGTTTTTAGCCGCGCAGGCAAAGCACCAGGAGGCCCTTGAAAATCGCGTTCGTAACGAGATCGCATGGTTGCGAAGAGGCCCCAAAGCGCGCGCTACTAAGGCTAAAGCGCGAATCGATACCGCTCACGAACTGATCGGCGAGCTGAAGGATCTCAAGGACAGAACCCGCGCCGGAACAGCCGATATCGATTTCACGGCGAGCGAGCGCGCCACTAAACGGCTGCTGAACTTCGAACGCGTAGCGTTCAGCTTCGGCGATCGATTGATCGCCAAAGATCTCACCTTCACCGTCACAGCGGGCACGCGCATCGGGCTGGTTGGTCCGAATGGCAGCGGAAAAACCACCCTGTTGCGCCTTATCCAGGGCGAACTTCAGCCGCAACATGGCACAATCGAACGCGCCCCATTGCTGAAGCTGGTCTATTTCGAGCAAGAGCGCACGCTCGATCCGGAGATCCCGCTACGGCGCGCCTTGGCGCCCGACGGAGACTCGGTGATCTATCAGGAAAGAAGCCTTCACGTAGCCTCATGGGCCGCAAGATTTCTTTTTTCGGCTGAACAACTGAATCAGCCGGTCGGAAGGCTTTCCGGAGGCGAGCGCGCCCGCGTGCTCATCGCCAGACTCATGCTGGAGCCGGCCGACGTGCTCTTGCTGGACGAGCCCACCAACGATCTCGACATTGAAACGCTCGAGATCCTGGAAGAGAATCTGCTGCAATTCGCTGGCGCCCTGGTGTTGGTCACGCACGATCGCTACATGCTGGACCGCATCTCTACCGCCGTTCTCGGGTTGGACGGTCTCGGCAACGCCGGCAGGTTCTCCGATTACTCGCAATGGGAAAGCTGGATGGCAGAGCGCGCTCGCAAAAAAGAATCGCTGCGTCTGCCGAGCGATTCGGGCGAGCCGCCGTCGCGGATACCTGCTAAGAAGAAACTGTCATATCTGGATAATCGCGATTTCGAAACTATCGAGGAGCGTATCAGCGAGGCGGAACGAGTGTTGTCCGAGAAGCGCCGCGCTCTCGAAGATGCCGCAGTAGTGCGTGATGCTCAGTTACTGCAAGAGGCGCTCAAAGAGATCGATGAAGCTCAGGCCGCGGTTGATTCGCTATATGCGCGCTGGGCCGAGCTGGAAGAGAAACTAAACGGGTCTGCATAAGGGCGTGGTAACTCTCGACCGGTTACGCAGCTATGATAGCTTGTAGATAGTCGAGAGGAGAAAATTTGATGCGCTGGCTCGACCAGATCAAACTCCAGATTCGTTCTCGCTTAAGAGCCCGGCAAGCCGAAGCTGAGCTGGAAGCAGAGTTGCAAGACCATTTGGCGCAAGAGATTCGCGCCAATATCAGCGCCGGCATGACACCCGGGGAAGCGAAAGAGAAGGCGCTCCAGACTTTCGGCAACGTCACTCTGCAGAAGGAGGAGTGCCGCGAGGCGCGCGGCTTCGCTCTGCTCGATAGCGTCACGCAGGATATCCGATATGCCGTACGCGGGCTGCGGCTCGAACCCGGGCTCGCTCTGACGGCAGCCTTGACGCTTGCCATCTGCATCGGCGCGAACACCACGGTTTTTAGCCTGGTGAATTCGATATTGATTCGGCCGCTCCCTTATCCGCACGCCGAGCGCTTGTTCTGGCTCACCGAACGCATGGGCTGGCAGCAGGAAACCGGAGGCATCGGCGCGGATTATTACAGCCTTCGCGAAGAGAATCGAGTTTTCGCAGATGTTGGCGCCTACGACACGACTACCGTCAACTGGAATGGCGTCGAAGAACCGGAACAGCTCAGGGTAGCGCGCATTACACCCTCTTTCTTTCACGTTCTCGGCGTGCAGCCGGCGCGCGGCCGGTATCTCGCAGAAGAGGAACAGGGCGTAAAGTCACCACCCGTGATTGTTCTGAGCTACGGCTTCTGGCGCGATCGTCTGGCGAGCGATCCGGCAATCATAGGCAAGGCGATTCTGCTCGACGGGCTCTCCCGCACGGTCATCGGCGTTATGCCGCAAGGGTTCGATTATCCAAAGGGCACGCGCCTTTGGGAGCCGTTGGATATGGACGACGCATCGCAGCGCCCGCGTTCCCCGAACAGGCCCATGCGGAACGTCAGTATATTCGCGCGGACGAAAACGGGCGTAACGGAAGAGCAGCTCGCCTCAGAAATGCAGCGGCTGACTGCAAACATCCGGATGGAATATCCAAAGGCCTTTCGAGACGCCGGGTTTCTGAAGGGTATGGATATTTCCGCGATCTCCTTGCAGCGCCGCATCACCGGAGATTTGCGCCCGGCTCTGCTGGTCCTGACTGGTGCGGTCGCACTGGTGCTGCTGATCGCTTGCGCCAACCTGGCCAATCTGTTGCTCGCACGTGCCACAGCCAAACGTCGCGAACTGGCCGTGCGCATGGCGCTGGGATCGGGCCAGAAGCCGCATCACGAGGCAGGTGTTGATTGAAAGCATCGTATTCGCTTTGCCGGGCGGCATAGCAGGAGCTCTTCTCGCAGTAGTAACTGTGAAAGCTTTGAACATCTTCAAGCCGCTTGCGCTCGAAAGCTATCCTCCTGTATCCGTGGATACCAGGACAATGGCCTTCACCTTTGGGCTCGTTCTTTTGGCCGGTTTGTTGTTCGGGCTTGCTCCCGCATTAGCCGCCGCCGGAATCAATGTTCAGGAGGCGCTGAAGGCTGCTGGACCGACGCAGAGCGGCAATCGACAGGCGGTTCGCCTGCGCCGGCTATTGGTCATCCTCGAACTGGGCATGTCGCTCGTGCTGCTGATCGGCGCAGCTCTCCTTACTCGCAGTTTTGTAAAGCTCGCCAACGTAGATCTCGGATTCCGATCGGAGAATCTGCTGACTCTCAGATTCAACCTGACGGGCCAGCGGTATGCAACCGGTCCGGCTCAGACGAATTATTACCAGAACGTCCTCGAACGCATAGAGCGCCTTCCAAGCGTTCACGCGGCGGCTGTTGCGACAGACATGCCGCTCAGCGGAGAACAGCCATATAGCGAGACGCGCTTTCAGGTCGATGGCCGCCCGTCTACTCCTCTTTCGCAAAGACCCACGGCCTTTGATTCTTCAGTCAGCCGCAGCTTTTTCCACACGCTGGGCATACCTCTGCGGCGGGGCCGGCTATTCGATTCGCAGGACAGGCTGCAAACCGGCATCAAGATTATCGTGAATGAGGCTCTTGTACATCTGGCGTTCCCGCACGAGGATCCCATCGGCAAGCGAATCTCGGGATCCACTATCGTTGGTGTAGTCGGCAACGTTCGTGGCAGTCACCTGGGCGCGGAGCCTGCCCCGCTGATCTATTTTTGTAGCTGCCAAAATAACAGCCCGTTTCAAACACAAATGGCCTTGTTCGTGCGAACCGTCGGCGATCCGCACAAAGCCGTGCGCGATATCGAAGCGCAGGCTTATTCGGTCGATCGGAACGAGCCGGTTTTCGACGTCGCAACCATGGATGAGCGTCTTGCCGATTCACTTGCGCCGCAACGCTTCCATCTCCTGCTCGTCGGAGCCTTTGCCGCGATCGCGCTGGTTCTGTCGGCCATCGGCATTTATGGCGTGATGTCCTATCTCGTCGCCAGGCGCAGACGGGAAATTGGGATTCGTCTGGCCGTCGGCGCTCGGCCCGCGCAGATCGTGGCCATGGTCACGGGCGAGAGCTTCCTATTGATTCTCGTTGCACTGCTCGCCGGACTCGCGGGTGCCTGGGGAGTGACGCGTTATTTGAAATCCATGCTCTACGGCGTAACGCCTTTTGACCTCATAAGCTTCACGGCCACTCCCTTGCTGCTCGCGCTCATCGCAATGACAGCCTCTTTCTTTCCGGCGCAAAAAGCAGCCGAGACGGACCCCACGGTGATACTACGAGAGGAATAATTTCGGACGCATGTAAGATGATTGGCGTCCATGATTCCGACAAAACTCTTCCTGTTTGCAGCGCTCGCCGCAGTCGGCTCATTTGCCCAGCAATACACGCACGGTCCCGATTCAGAGCGCCATGAAGGTGTGCCGCGCGGCAGGGTAACGAAGTCTACCTGGATCAGCCAGGGCGGCATGTTTCCCGGAATGGAGCGCGATTACTGGGTCTACGTCCCGGCGCAATACACAGCCAGCAAGCCGGCCTGTCTGATGGTGTTTCAGGATGGCGGTGGCGCAATCAACGAGAGCGGCGATTTTCGCGTGCCGATTGTCTTCGACAATCTAATTCATCAGGGCGCTATCCCCGTCACAATCGGCGTGTTCGTCAATCCAGGCGTTTTGAGCGGGGCGTCCAGCGGATCGACTTCTCTCTTCAATCGCAGCTTCGAATACGATACCGTTGACGAACGCTACGTGCGTTTCTTGACCGAAGAACTCTTGCCGGAAGTAGCCAAACACTGGAACATCTCCAGCAATCCGAATGATCGCGGCATCGCAGGCGTTAGCTCCGGCGGCATCGCCTCCTTCACAGCGGCCATGCTCCGGCCTGACGTCTTTCATCGCGTACTCAGTTTCATCGGAAGCTATGCCAACCTGCGCGGAGGCGATGTGTGGCCAGACCTGGTTCGCAAGATGGAGCCCGCGCCATTGCGTGTTTTCCTCCAGGACGGCAATCATGACCTGAATATTTTCGCCGGCGATTGGTGGCTCTCGAATCAAGCCATGAACAGCGCGTTGGAGTACCGAGGCTATGACGTGAAATTCGTGACCGGAACGGAAGGTCATAACGGGAAACACGGCGGCGCGATTCTGCCCGACGCCCTCCGCTGGCTGTGGGAAGGCTGGCCCGCGCCGATCAAGACTCCGGATAAGAAGCTGCCCGAAGGATTCGCCGACATCAGCGGTGTCGTCGATCCCGCTTCGGGATGGGAACTCGTGGGAGATGGCTATGGGTTCACCGAGGGTCCAGCCGTGGATCGTGAAGGCAACGTGTTCTTCGCCGATGTCAAAGGCAACCGCATCTACAAAGTAGATGTGCGCACCGGAAAACCCACCGTCTTTCGAGAAGACGCAGGCGGAACGAGCGGACTGATGTTTGGACGCGACGGGCGGCTCTATACGGCGCAGAACGGCAAGAAGCGCATCGTGGCCTACGAGTCGGATGGCCACGAAACAGTTTTGGCCGAAAACGTTGGCTGTAATGACCTGGCCGTTTCCACTCGCGGCGACATCTATTTCACCGATCCCTCTACTAAACAGGTTTGGTTCATTGATTCAAAAGGTCAGAGGCGTTCTGTAAATCAGGGACTGCAGTTTCCCAACGGCATTCGCTTTACGGCCGACGAACGCGTCCTGATGGTTGCCGACAGCGCCACGCGCTGGATCTGGTCCTTCCCAGTGCAGCCGGACGGCAGCTTAGGAGCTGGGGAGCCGTACTATCGTTTGGAACTGCCGCTGATTAACGACGGAAAATTAGTCAACGCCTGGCCCGACGGCATGACATTCGATTCAGCCGGAAATCTCTATGTAGCGACTAAAGCGGGAATCGAGATTTGCGATCAGGTCGGGCGCGTCTTTGGAGTGCTTCGGAAACCTTCAAATGCCGATCCATCCAACCTAGTTTTTGGCGGTTCCGACTTTCACACGCTGTATGTCACCGCCAAAGACAAAGTGTTTCGCCGGCATCTGCTGCAAAGCGGCTATCTGCCGTGGACTCCGCCGAAGTGGCCGCCGGCGCACCTCTAACTTAACGCCGCTTCCAGTTACACTGGACCGAGTGTCTTTGCGGTCCACAACGAGAACATTACAAATAAGTTACTTTATTGTTTGTATCTTCTGCTGCTTTCGTGTCGCGGGGAACGCGCAGGATGCCCCGAATACCGCGAATCCGGGTCAGCAAGCGACGGACAACGAGCGTTGGAATCTGTTTTTTCAGGCCACCTCAATCGGCCAGTATCATGGCACGTTTACATCGCCCTATTCGGGCCCTTTCAGTTTGCAAGACTATCCGGAACGCGATGTCTCGTTAACAACGACGTTGTTTTTCGGGCTGCGCCTCGATCAGAATTCGCAGCTCTATTTCGATCCTGAGATCGCCGGGGGAAGGGGATTCAGCGGCGTCAATGGACTCGCCAATTCCTCCAACGGAGAGCTGCCGAGAGTCGCTACGGCGACACCCAAGCCCTATGTCGCAAGGCTCTACTTTTCACACGACTTCGGTTTTGGCGACGAAAAAGAATCGTTCGAGAGCGACGAGAATCAACTGGCGGGCGAGCGGCCGATGATTCGTTACACCATCATTGTCGGCAGATTTACACTCACGGATTTTTTCGACAATAACAAGTACTCGCATGATCCCCGAACACAGTTTATGGGCTGGGCGGTGATGTATAACGGCGCCTGGGACTACGGCGCGGACGTGCGCGGCTATACGTGGGGCTGGGTTCACGAGTTTCACACCAGGAACTGGTCGTTCCGCTATGGCAGCGGCGCCATGCCGAAAGTGGCAAATGGTTCGCAATTCGATCGAAGGATACTGGAAGACCGAAGCGACGCGTTCGAAGTAGAACGCCGTTACGATTTGCGAAAGCATCCGGGAGCCATGCGCGTCATGCCGTATATCAATCACGGCGATGCGGGAACGTATCAGGAATCGATCCACTTGGCGCAACAAAATGGCGGCGTGCCGGATATCACTGCGACCCGCAAACCGGGCACGCTCAAATACGGGCTCGGAATCAACGCGGAGCAGGAGTTGACCAAAGACATCGGCGTGTTCACGCGTCTCGGATGGAATGACGGTAAGACGGAAAGTTTTGCCTTCACGGCGATCGATCGTTTGGCGAGCGGCGGCGTTTCAATCATTGGGCGCAGGTGGAAACGTTCTTCCGACACGGTCGGGACTGAGTTCACCGCTTCCGGCCTCTCCGCCGTGCACGAGCAGTATCTGGCGATGGGCGGCCACGATTTCTTAATTGGAGACGGGCGCCTCCAATATGGACCGGAATGTATCTGGGAAAGCTACTACAATGCGCGACTTTTCCCGGGGTTCTTCGCCTCCTTCGACTTACAACACGTCACCAATCCGGCATACAACGAAGCTCGCGGGCCTGTCTGGATCGAATCCATCCGGTTGCATATCGAGTTCGGCAAGGACCTGTTCCTGCATCACGCGGCGAGTCCATAGCAGCTGCGTCACATCCGTGATTTCCGATAGCGCCAGACATAAGCCCCAAGGTTCAGCGCACAAATGGCAACGCCTGCAGTGACAAGCAAAACTTCAGGCAGGTTGGGGTACACCAACCGATCGAGAAGATGGGGCAGAAATGCACCTTGGTATATCGCCACTTCGGCCCTCTGCTCGAAGAATTGCTCGGCGAGAGTTAGCGGACAAGGCACTGGCGTCAGCTCGACCACTATTCCCCAGATGAGAGAAAGAACGTGAAAGGCGGTCAGGAATGGGTGGCCACGAGTCCAGAACGCTCCGAAAACGACCCACAATATCCAGCCAAGGTGAATCGCGAGAACCAGAGTTGCCGAGATTTCCATGCGCTACTCTATCGCCAAAGTAGCGCTTATACTCTGGAGAACAAAAAAGCCACTTCATACAGACAGCCCGCAACATACGGTCGTGTCCACAACGCCAGATGCAGAAGCATGGATTTGGTCCACGCGTCCTGTATATGCTGGATTTCCTCACGATTGCAGCGGCCGCTCTTTTCGAGAAATGACCGGATAGTTATCGACACAATTGCCGAGAACGCGATGAGATATCGTAGCGGGACCACCGGCGCCGTTTGTGAGTGTTCGACCCGATTCTTTTTAGCGGGCGTGTGCGGTTGACGAAAAATCCAACAAGTGCTCCAGATGCCGCCTTCCAGTTGGAGACACATACACGATGCGGCTCTTGGCGTCAGGGGTGATCCAGCGGAACTCGAAAAGCTTTTGACAAACGGCTGCGCCCAGCGCTCCTGCTAAATGATCGCGCCGCTCCGTCCAGTCAAGACAACGCCGCGCGAAGCTCCGTCGCATGCCGCGAAGCGCCCCAATATCAATCCGCCACTGTCCAAGAAATTCTTCTCCGCTTGGTGTGAGATCGTATTCGCGCTCGTTTCGGGCAACCAGCAGCCCTTTCTGTTCGAATGCCCCAGTCAGGCGCACTGCCAGTTCTCCCGCGAGATGGTCATAGCAGGTACGCGCATAGCAAATCGCGACATCTTCCCCGATCGGCTTGCGCTTGCGTGGAGTCGAGATGACGCCCAGCGCTTCTATGGCGTGCGTGACCTCTGGTCCGGCGATGCGATAGTAGCGATGGCGTCCTTCTTGCGAAACCTTCACAAACCCGCCATCGAACAACTGTGCCAGATGCATGCTGGCCGACTGCGCAGAGACGTTTGCGGCACGCGCCAGTTCGCCCGCGGCAAATGCACGGCCATCGAGTAGCGCCGTCAGCATGGCGGCACGCGCGGGCTCGGCGATAAGAGCCGCCGTGGAGGCAAGCGGAAACGTTGCGTTCACAGCTCCAAGATAGCGTTACTTTGAGCAGCCATGTTTCAGCTTTCAATGAAGTATGTTTGGAATTGTTGGGCGGCACTGATGCCGTAATCGACGACCCAATTTCAGAGACCGAAATTCCCTGATTGTTTTTGTCTAGTTTCGAATATTCAGTATTTGCCGACCATTCTTGAAACGAAAATCCGGCCCGGCTGTCTAGTGTTCGTGATCTTGGCCAGTGGGTTGGCAACGACCAGTTCGGGATGAGCCTGCGGCCGATCACGGCATCTGAATTCGGCGAAAACGAGGAACAGTACAGTGCGCTCCATCTTCTCTTACCATTTGCTTTCCCTTGGAATTGCGTTAGCGGCCGTTTTGCAAGTCCCTTCCGCGTGCCGTGCGTCGAGTGTGGGAATTCTGGTTCCTGCCTATTTCTACCCCGGTAGTGGTGGGCCGAACGGTGTCGGTGATGGATGGGCCGCTATGGCCGCCGCCGCGGGGAAGGTGTCCGTCACGGCGATCTTAAACCCCGATAGCGGACCTTTACCGGGGCCGCCCGACCCAAACTATGTCGGGGCGATGACGCAGCTCGAGCAAGCCGGCGGTAAAGTCATTGCTTACGTCGACACCGGATACAGCTCTCTTCCCTTGAGTACCGTGGAGAACAACATTTCGACCTACATCGGGCAGTACGGGAACTTGATCGACGGAATCTTTCTTGACGACGTAAATGTCTTGCCGGGAACACTTTCCTACTACGCGGCGCTGAATACCTACATCAAGGGTTTGAATTCCTCCTATTTAGTGGCTTCCAATCCGGGTCAACCCTTTTTGAATGGTGTGGCGCCTGCGGACTACCTCTCGGTGGCCAATGTGATTAACATTTTTGAAGGGCCGGACAAAGCGCCGCCCGGGGATGCCGGATTCAATAACTATCCGTACGGTTTGGATTGGTTTCTCAAGTACCCGAAAAATCAATTCGACAACATCGTTTTTGATGTTCCGGACGCGGCAAGTATGTTGAGCGACCTGCGGAAGGCGGAACAGTTGAATGCGGGTCAAATCTATATAACGGACCAAGGCGCAAACTCAAGCAATCCGTATGGCCAATTGCCGTCGTATTGGAACCAAGAGGTAGCCGACGTGGCTGCTTCGGTGCCGGAACCGGCTAGCTCTGCCATGCTGCTGGTGGGTGGAGTGCTTGGGAGCATTGCGCTCAGAAAGAAACGCAGGACGGGCAGAGTGGGGCCGATCGATTCCTAAGGCACTCGAACAACATACATACTCGTTCGATATCTCCTTCCCCGCGTTCCACCCTTGCCAAGCAGCGCGCTATGTAGTATCCTACTGGCAAATGCTGGAAGTTCGCGCTCTGACCAAATGCTACAGCTCCATTCCGGCTGTCGATCATGTGAGCTTCGCCATCGAGCCCGGCCAGGTGCTCGGCTATCTGGGGCCGAACGGTTCAGGTAAGAGCACTACCGTCAAAATCAT
Source organism: Terriglobia bacterium (assembly GCA_963799755.1). GTDB lineage: Bacteria > Acidobacteriota > Terriglobia > Bryobacterales > Bryobacteraceae > Bog-105. The sequence goes on from CAWCYQ010000011.1 coordinate 150,058, forward strand.
CACGGGCCTGCTCGAGCCGACCACTGGGACCGTTCTCTTCCGCGGTAGCGATATCAAAGATGATTTAACTGCTTACAAGCGTCTGGTGGGCTACGTGCCCGAGGAAGCTAACCTTTATCCATTCCTTTCCGGTCTCGAATATCTACAGTTGGTCAGCCGGCTGCGGGGTCTCCCGGAATCGCTGAGCGAGAGACGGAGCGAATCTCTGCTGGAACTCTTTGCGATGCGCGCCGACCGGCACACAGCCATTGCTGCCTATTCAAAAGGCATGCGCCAGCGCATCCTGCTGATCGCCGCTCTGCTGCACAATCCCGAGCTAATCATCTTCGACGAGCCACTTTCCGGACTGGATGTCACGTCGGCTTTGATCTTCCGCAAGCTTGTCTCGGCGCTAGGCCGCGAGGGCAAGACCATCTTCTACTGCTCGCATGTTCTCGAAGTGGTTGAAAAGATCTGCTCTCACGTTACGATTCTGCAGAGAGGCAAGCAGATCGCGTATGGATCGATCGAAGATTTGAAGCGATTCCAATCGATGCCGTCGCTCGAAGCAGCGTTTGCGAGTCTCGTGCAAGAGGTAGATGCCGAAGAATCCGCCGAAGCCATTGTCGATGCGGTAGTGAGCCGTTGATCGAGAGGCCAGAATGAAGCAGAAGAGCCCTTTCCGTACATTGATCGACCATTTCGTCAAGCGCCTCTTCGCTAGTGAAGAGGAGCAGGCGTCGGGCGGCATGGGATTCGGCCTCGGTGGTGTACTGGCTATTCTGGCCTCTCCGGGCGCCTTTGCGAGCATCTTTCTGATGGAGAAATACTCGACGCTCATCCAGTTTCTCCGTGGAGTGAGTTACAACCCGATACAGAGGTCGCCCTCTGACGAATACTTTTTCATCGTGCTCTCGATGACGATCACCGGCCTAGTCATGGTGGCCCGTTGGAACCGGCTCTTTCCGGATCGCCGCGATTTTTCCAATCTTGCCGTGCTTCCCATCCCGATCCGGAACATTTTTCTCGCGAATTTCGTCGCGCTGCTTGGACTCGCTGTGTTGTTCGGCATCGATGTCAATGCGGTTTCGGCGCTGCTGTTCCCCTTTTTTGTCACGTTGAGTCTTAACAGCTTTCCCGTAATGGCGCACGTCGGCCTCGCGCACGCAATAACAGTGTTCTTGTCCAGCCTCTTCAGCTTTTTCGCCGTCTTTGCCCTGGTCGGCGTGCTCATGCTGGTCGTACCGCGCAGGATTTTTCGCGGCGTATCCGTGCTCATGCGAATGCTGCTGGTAATCGTCCTTCTCACGGAGTTCTTTTCAAACATTTTTGTTCAGCTTTTTCGCGGACGGTTGCCGGGCGGAGCTGGAAATTCGCTCCACTGGCTGCCTTCGTATTGGTTCCTGGGAATCTATGAGAGTATCGTCGGAATTGCCAAACCGCCGATGGTCACGCTGGCTCATCAGGCTCTGCTCGCGCTCGCTCTCGCCGTGATCGTCTCGACAACCGCCTACGCGCTCTGCTACCGGCGCCTGTTTATCCGTTTGCCGGAGTCCTTCGATACGATGGGCGGCAGCCGTCCATTTTTCAAGATTCGATTTCCCGAGTCTTTACTCGTCCCTCTCTTTCGATCGCAGTTCGAGCGCGCGTGCAGCAGCTTTTCGGTAAAGGTCCTGCTGCGAAGCGAACAACACCTCCTGTTCATCGGCGCCTATTTTGGCGTCGGACTTGTCATCGTGGCCCAAAGCGCGCTCGACAGCCTCGCAAAAGCCCCATCAACCGCGTTGCCCAGCTCCGAATATCTCGCGATTCCAATGCTGATCGCCTTCTTTATTGTCAGCGGTCTGCGTTTCGTCTTCGACAGGCCCGCTGTGCTCGATGCGAACTGGTTATTCCGCTTCGCTGCCAATTCTCCAAAGCCCGAGCCTCGGAGCATCGCCAAGAGATTGATGCTATGGGCAACTCTCTCCTGGGAAATGGTCATCCTGCTTCCGCTTTCCGCCGTTCGTCTCGGCTGGCCTCTGGCCCTGCTTCATGTTGCCACCGTTATCGCTCTGACAGTGCTCCTCGCAGATCTCTTGCTCGTGTTTTTTCGAAAAATCCCCTTCACTTGCGGCGCCCAGCTCGACATAAAACAACTACTGATACAAATGATTGCAACGGTCTTCGCCGTACTTATGATTGTGCCTGGCATCGCCGGTATCGAGCACTGGATGCTGGCCCGCCCGCTTCGCTTTATCTGGCTCGCAACTGTGCTCTCGGTCGCCTGGTTCTGGCTGATACGTTACAGGCGGGAAGTCGGCGCCCAAAAATCGGGAATGCTCTTCGAAGATGGCCCCGGGCCAGCGTTTGAGCTACTGAAGTTAAGCTAGCCACGCAGCGCCCCTGTGCGAGCCAACGCATCTCGGAGGGATCTGCATTCGCTATTTCGATTCGAGTTACTCGGCGCGAATAGTGCGAATGGGATCAATTCGCGCCGCCCGCCATGCCGGGATCGAGCTGGCCGTCACCGTGACAGCAAACACGAGCACCGCGACTCCCGCGAAGGTCAACGGGTCCGTGGCCGTCACCCCGAATAGCATTCTCGATAAGAGCCGGGTCAGTACGAACGCCGCGCCCATGCCGCCAATCATCCCCATCAGGGCAATTCGCAAGCTCTGAGTTAAAATCAATCCGATCACGCTGCTCGCCGGCGCGCCGATTGCCATGCGCACGCTGATTTCATACGTTCGCTGCGACACCGAATAAGACATCAGGCCATAAAGCCCGATAGCAGCTAACAGCAGCGCAGCCGCCGCAAAGCTGAGGAACACCCAAATCGTGGAACGAAAGCCGGCGATGGAATCTCCCACAATGTCGGTCAGTCTCACCACTCGCCCCACCGGTACATTGGGATCGGCTTCCGTCGCAAGGCGGCGCAGCTCCACCCCTGCTTGTTCCGCAGTGGCCGTCGTCTTCAGCAGCAGATCCATCACTACCGGAATCTGGCCATTGTCCGCAACGGCCTGAGCGTAGGGCATGTATATGGCGCCGCTGATGGAACTCGGCGACTGATTTGCCAGATTGAACTGTCTTACATCGGCGACCACCCCTATCACCGTCCGCCACTCCTTCTCCCCAGACCTCCTGATGTGCTTGCCAATGGGATTGACTCCTGGCCAGAAGCGTCTCGCCGTAGGGGCAGAAATCAGAATCACCGGCGCAGCGTCCGGTCCATCCGCTTCACTGAACAGCCTTCCTGCAATCAGCGGAATCTGCATCAGTCGAAAATAACTTGGAGTAACCGCTCCAGTCCATAACATCGGAGACGGAAAATCCGCCGTTCTCGGATGGTCCTGCACGTCCGCTGCAATAGCGGGAAGCTGGCCGTCCAGTGGCACAGTATTGGCGGCCGCCACGCTCATTACGCCGTTCAGGCCGCGCGCCTGATCGATCAGCCGGCTGTAGAAAGCAACGCATGATCCGCGTTGCCTGCAGAATGACTGGTTTGGACTGATCTTTATTGTTAGAATTCGTGCAGAATTAAAGCCGGGATTCACGGCCGCCAGATCGTACAAGCTCTTCATCAGCAGGCCGGCCCCAATCACCAGCACCACCGTCAACGCGATCTCGCCTGCGATCAGCCAGCTCCGCAGTGCCATCCAAGTCTTGGTGGCGGAGCGTTGGCTCCCGCTCCTCATCGCTTCAACGAGATCTAACCTTCCGGCATTCAGCGCTGGAATAATTCCGAAAGACAAACCGGTAAGAACAGACAGCGCCGCGGCGAAGATACAAACACGCCAATCTAGTCCAACCTTCGCCATCCCCGGTATCTCGGCCGGAACCACGGCCCGAAACAGCGAAAGTGAAGTAATCCCCAGCACGACCCCAATTACTCCCGCCGTGAGTGCCAAGACCACGCTCTCAGTTAGTAATTGACGTATGATTCTAGCCGATCCCGCTCCCAGGGCGGCGCGCATCGCAACTTCTTTACGTCGGGTCGTGGCACGCGCCAGTAACAAGCTCGCCACGTTTGCACACGCAATGATCAGTACCGTGCCGACTGCGCCTAACAGAATGAATAACTCGGCACGTGTGCCGCCCGCCAGATCCGACTGCAGAGAAATCACAGTAGAATCCGCATTCCAGCCTCTCGGCATGGGCCAGGGAAACAGCTTCCAGACACCCGCAGCCAGCGAATGAATCTCGTTTCTGCTTTGTTGTAGATTAGCGCCCCGTCGCAGCCTTGCTATCAATGGCACAAACTCTCCGCCCCAATAATCCACTGTATTGCCTGGATCAATCCTTACCGGAATCCAGAACTGTACCCTCGTCGAAGGAAACGCGAAGCCGCCGGGAGTTATGCCAATCACCCGCCTGTTGATGCCATCAAGTGTAACTGTGTGACCCAGAATATCTGGATCTTCATGGAACCTGACCCGCCATAACTCGTGACTTATAATCGCCACGTCATCGTTTCCCGGCCGGTCCTCTCCAGGCTCGAAGGTCCGCCCCCTTTCTACCGTGGCGCCGAGCACCGAAAAGAAGTTAGCCGAAGTCTCGCTTCCTGTGATCCGCGAAGCTGGACCCGCGCCCGTCAAGTTAAATTCCGAACCAGGACTCACGAACGCAATATCCATGCTCCTTGAGTGTTGCTGGAAATACTCCAGAATCGCCTTTGGATAAAGCTGTGTAATCCGTAGCAGGCGGCTCGGCTCATAGTACGGCAGGGGCTTAATCAGCAGCGTGTTGATGATGCTGAAAATCGCCGTATTCCCCGCGATCCCAAGCGCCAGCGAGAGTATTGCTATGCAGGCAAAGCCAGGGTTCCGCCTGAAAATCCGCAGCGCGTAGCGGATGTCATGAAACAGATGATCAATCCACGCAAATCCCCACATATCTCTGCTCTCTTCTTGCGCGAGTGTGAGATTACCCATCGCCTCGCGGCTCCCTTCCGCTTCCTTTAGGTGAAGATGGAATTCCAGTTCCTCGGCCAGTTCCCGTCCTAGCTGGTCGCGCCTCGCCCAGAACAAAAGCCTGCGCCATATCCGGCCGAAAACGTGCAACACTGTCATCACGCCGTTTCGAGAACTTTTTGAATCGCGCCGATCATCTGCGCGAACTCCCGCCGCTCAGCCGCTAATTGTTTCCGTCCCGCAGCAGTCAACGTGTAATAGCGCGCCCGGCGATTATTCTCCGATGCACCCCATTCTGCTTTCACCCAACCATTAACGAGCAGCCGCTGCAATGCCGGGTAAAGCGAGCTTTCACCGACCTGTAGCACATCGTCTGAAAGTTGTTTGAGCCGCTGGGCGATTCCATAGCCGTGCATGGGTCCAGCAGCCAGAACGCGCAGTAATAGAAGGTCCACTGTACCCGGTAGCAGCTCGCCCGCTGGTGATCTTCTTTCCATCGTCTACTGATGGGAATATCTCAAATTTGACTGAAGCTGTCAAGCCCCATCGGTAAACGAAGAGAAGGAAGGCTCGTAGCAAAAGCTTCTGAAACTTCGTGCCAGTCATAGAATGTTATGCGGCGCGGCGCAGGCTACCGCCGTTCAACTTTTGTCCATCCAGACGTCCCAGGTGAGTGGCCCGGCTTCCTCATCGCTGATGGGACAGCCGGCCAACTTAAGGGCTAGCTTGATCTGACCGTGATGGTAGCCCTCGTGCCAAAGCATGTGCTGGAGCAGGAGAATCGGATGGTCGTAGTGGACCTGCATTTCGCTTCCTGTCTCCACCGTACTCTTAATCGCCTCCCGCACCGCCCTGGCGCTGTCGTTCAGCATCTGCGCAATGCGGCCAGTGTCACGCTCGAACATCCACTCTTTCTCAGGCAATTCTCTGGCGAACTCGGGGGCGTCCTCCAACAGGAAGACAAGCCGCACAAAGTGAATATGAGTGAACAGTTCAGCGACGCACGGGCTGCCCTGCATTGCGCGGACTTCCAGGCCACCCTGCGGCAGGGCGCCCAGCAAGTTAAGCAGGATAGTGTTGTTCCGATCCCAGGAATCCAGCAGAGCATCGAGCAGGCGTTGGTCTGGCGTATTCGGCATATCTCATACTGTATTCTTGGCCTCTCAGTCAGGCTCTTTTGGCTCTTTCGGGGCCATCAGTCGTAGCGAGCCGCGCAGCTTGCATCAGAAGGTAATTGCGCTCAGGGAGATTCACTGTTTTGCCCGCAGCCGCGCGGTAGTATCTGGCTGCTGCTTGCGAATCGCCAGCCATTTCCAGCAGATGTGCGCGAACCGCATCCATGCGGTGGTGTTCAGCGATTCGCCGGTCCTCCTTAAGGGCGTCCAGCAGATCCAAACCCTCTTTCGGGCCATGCACCATCGCTGCCGCGATTGCGTGATTCAAAATCACCATCGGATTGTCCGACATACGTTTCAGCAACTCGTATAGTGCCAGGATTTGAGGCCAATCCGTATCTTCGGGGCGCTCGGCTTCATCGTGAACAGCGGATATCGCCGCTTGTAATTGATAGGGCCCGACGGAGCCTTCCGGCAGTGCTGCCGAAAGCAGTGCAACCCCCTCCGCAATCTGTTCCCGGTCCCAAAGCGCCCGCTTCTGCTGTGCGAGCGGAATTAATTCGTCGTTTGGGCCAGTTCGGGCATGTCGCCGCGCGTCGGTCAACAGCATCAGCGCAAGCAGGCCGGTAGTCTCCGTATTTTCGGACTGCAGCCGCAGGGCCATGCGCGTCAGGCGTATCCCTTCCTGCGAAAGATCGGCGCGCCGCAGGTGTGGTCCTGAAGTAGCCGTATATCCCTCGTTGAAGATCAAGTACAAAACGTGGAGTACCGAGCGCAGACGCACTCCGCGCTCTTCCGCATCAGGCATTTGGAATGGAATGCCCGATGCCTTGATGGTCTGCTTCGCCCGGCTGATTCGCTGCGCCATCGTTGCTTCTGGAACCAGGAAGGCATTGGCGATTTCAGCCGTGGTTAGACCGCCAACCGCGCGCAGCGTCAAAGCAATAGCGGAGGAAGGCGTAAGAGCCGGATGGCAGCACATAAAGAGAAGCACCAGCGCGTCGTCTTCGACCGGCGCAGCATCCAAGGCGGCCTCGGACACATGCGCCTCCTCCTCCATCACTTCCGTCTCGCGACGCCTCCGTGCAGATTCGCTGCGGATACGGTCCGCCATCTTTCGAAATGCAACCTGCGTCAGCCAGGCGCGCGGATTGTCGGGAACTCCATCGTGCGGCCATTGCATTACTGCCGCAATCGACGCTTCTTGAACGGCATCCTCGGCGCTGTCGAAGTCACGAAATCTTCGCACCACAAACCCAAGCACCTGTGGTGTCAGTTCTCGCAACAGCTCTCCGATCGGAAGATCGGATGATTGTTCCTCCCCATCCACGATTCGCCTGCCAGTGTCAGAATCCCAAATCGCTGTGGCTGCCGAGCACCTGCCGTACTTCAATCGGCATATTCGCCGGTTTCCCGCCCGGCCCAGGCGCAGCAGATGCACGGGCAGCAATCTTGTACGCCTGCTCGGGACTCTCTACGTCGATAACCCAGTATCCGGCAAGGAACTCCTTCGATTCCGGGAACACGCCGTCCGTAACTGGCTCTCCGTGATTCCCCGCGCGAACGAGCTTCGCCTCTTGCGGCCAGGCCAGCCCCCTCGTGTCCACAAAAACACCCGAATCGTGAAGCTCCTTGTTGAAGCGCTGCATAAACTCGACGTTGCGCTGCAGGTCTTCTTTCGACCACCTGGCGTATTCATCCCACGCGCCCTTTTGGCCATGCATCATCAAAATGTATTTCATAAGTCTCCCTCCGTCCGGCTCTGAACCCTGTGCGCTCTCTACGATTGCGGAGCGTGGATCGCAAACTGCCGTACTTCGATCGGCATGTTAGTCGGTACTCCGCCGGGACCGGGCGCGGCTGAAATTCGGCCGGCAATCTCGTAGGCTCGCTCCGGCGTCGTTACGTCTACGATCCAGTAGCCGAGCAGAAACTCCTTGGATTCGGGGAAAATGCCGTCCGTGATTGGCATCCCTTCTTTCAAGCCACGCACCACCTTAGCCTCGTGCGGAGCTGCCAAACCTTGTGTTGCAACGAACTCACCCGATTTTGCGAGCTCACCGTTGAGGCTAATTAGAACGCCCATATGGGCATCAATGTCTTTCTTGGACCAGGCCCGGTACGCATCCACTCCTGCCTTGTTTCCTGACATCAGCAAAATGTATTTCATGTCTCTTGCTCCTTCCTGTTTCACGCCGCCTTTGCCGCGTTCATAGGGTAGTCGGAGCCGCTTCCCCAGTCCTCGACATGCTCCCGGCAAATTTTCTGTAGAAAAAAGTTGGCGATCCATGTCGATTGGAAGCCTCTTGCGCCGACCCATCTATGGAGGCCGCAAAGATGATTACCGAATCCGTTGTAGTGGACGTCAGCCAGGACTGGGCGGTGGCCTGCGGCCTGCAAGAACGATCCATGCAAATCCCGTGCGCTAAAACGCAAAACCTCACCTACCATGCCCGCTGCCGGCAGATGCGCGCGCTCGGCGGTGATTGCTTCCACTTCGTGCCCCTGCCCGGCCGCCGCGTTGCGCTCGCCGTTGCCGACGCGTCCGGTAAAGGCCTTCCCGCAGCGCTCATCATAGCGAACGTCCAGTCCTCTCTTCGCACTGCCGCTTTGTTCGCCCCCGAAGACCCCGCCGCAGTCGTGACCGCGGTGAACCGTCAGTTGCACGCATGCTCACCCGTCGATCGATACGCGACCTTATTCTACGGTGCCTTTGACGAAAATACGCGGACACTGCGCTATGTGAATGCCGGCCACAATCCCGCCGTGGTGATCCGCTGTGCCGGCACGGTCACTTGGCTCGAAGCCTCCGCGCCGCCCGTCGGATTCTTTGCCGAAACCGTCTACCAGGCGCAGGCGGTTCAGTTGTATGCGGGAGATCTCATCCTCGCCTACACCGACGGCATCGTCGAAGCCACAAATACGGCCAGCGTAGAGTGGGGAGTCGAGGGCCTTCTTGCTGCCGTAAAATGTTGCCGGACGCGGCAGCCGGAGAGCATTGTCGAAGCTGCATTTGCGGCGCTCGGCGAATTTTCAGGCGATAACCAAACGGACGATGCAACCATACTCGCCGCGCTCGTTCACTGACTGCAAGATATTCGGGAGGAATCAATGGCGAAAGTCTCGGAACCCCTAAACAAACGCTTTCAGGCACATCTGCAGAAGTCCCCTGCTAAAGGAGGCTGGACCTACGTCGTGATGCCCGACTCGGCTGCATTCTTCGGCACTCGAGGCTTGGTCAAGGTGCGCGGCACCATCGACGGCCATCCCTTCCGCAGCTCGTTCATGGCTTTGGGAGACGGCAGCCATAAGCTGGCCGTCAAATCGGATCTCCGAAAAAGCATCGGCAAGCAGGAAGGGGATACCGTCGTCATTCACTTGCAGGAACGATTCGGAGGACCCGCTGTAACTCGCGCCTCATCGAAAGCAGGATCTGGGTCGAAAGCAGGATTTGCATTGCCGCCGCAAATGCAAACTTACCTGGCGAAACTGCCCCCGAGCCTGGGCGCACAAGTGCTGAAGCTGCGCGCTGCAATCCGCTCGGCCGCGCCGGAGGCTGCCGATAGCTTCGGCTATGGCATGCCGGCCTTCTCACTCGATCGAAAAAACTTCATCTGGTACGGCGCCTGGAAGAAGCACCTGAGTTTTTATCCACTCAGTCGCGCGACCCGGCACGCTCTTGCGGATGAAGTGGCGGGATATGACACGTCGGGCAAGGGGACGATCCGATTTCGATCGGACGAGGATCTGCCAACATCTCTGATTGTCCGGCTCGTCAGGGCGCGCATCGCCGAGCTGCGGAAGCATGCAAAGACTCCGCAATGACGTCGCGTGCGGTGCGCGTGGCTGCTACTCCGTACGTAGCGCGACCATAGGCTCGACACTCGCGGCCCGCGCAGCGGGAATCCAGGATGCGAGGAGCGCGGCGGCGCAGAGTAATAGTGTAGCGATCGTGAGCATGCGCGGATCCCAAGGAGAGACGCCGAAGAGTTGACGCGTCATGAGCCGGCCGGCAACGATGGCGAGCGGGATACCGAGTCCGAGTCCGATGCCGATCTGGGAGAAGGCGCCGCCGAGGACCATGCGAACCACGCTAGCCCGATCCGCGCCGAGCGCCATACGCACGCCGATCTCGCTCGTACGCTGTTCGACGGTGTAGGCCATGACGCCGTACAAGCCCACTGCGGCGAGAACAAGACCGAGCACGCCGAAGAGCATGGTGAGGGTGGCGATCATGTTCTCCTGTTGGAAATCGCCGGCCAGAATCTTCGAGTACGGATCCACGCCGTAGATCACCAGGTTGGGATCGATGCTGGCGAGTGCTTTGCGAACCTCGGCTTCGATAGCGGGCGGATGGCCGGGAGCCCAGATGACGATGTTGTAGAGGAAGTGGGAGAAGAGATCGAAGGTGTTGAATTGTGGGTCGTCGTATTTGACGCTTTGCGTTTCGGGCAGCCAGAACATCGGGCGGATAGGATCCTTGTAATCCCAGGTCATGTAGCGAATGTCGCGCACAACGCCGACGATTTCGAACTTGCGGGCGTACTGAATGCGATATATGCCGAAGTGCTGCCCGATCGGGTTCTGGTGTTTGAAGAAGCGTCGAACGAAGGCTTCATTGACGACCGCGATCGGGCGAGTAGTCGCGGTGTCCTGCTCTTCGATGGAGCGGCCCCGCGCGATTCTTGCGCCGAGAGTTTCAAAGAAGCCGGGCATGACGCGGGCCCAGCCGGCGCCGGTCTCTTCCTTGGGTCCGGGTTCGGGGCGGCCTGCGATACGAATGCCCTCGTTCCAGCTATCGCCGCTCATGGGCGCGTAGAGAGCGGGAGCGACCATGCGCACTCCGGGTACGCGCAAGAGGCGCTCGTCGATACGGCGAAAGAACCGCTCCATTTGTTCGGGCTTGTAGTTGCCGAGCGTTGGATTGATGGAGATGAGATAGCGGTCCTTCGTTTCGAAACCAAATTTCTGGTGCTCGAGATTGCGCAAGCTCTGGCCGAGCAGAGCAGCGGCGGAGAGCAGAACGAGCGACATCGCCGCTTGCCCGATAACCAGCGATCTCTGCGCGATGGAGCCGCCGCCGCGCACGGAACGGTTGCTGCCGCGCAGAGCTTCGACCGGATCGACATGTGAAGTCATCCAGGCGGGAGCGATACCGAAAAATATTCCGGTGAGCACCGAGACCACGAGCGTAAACAGCAGAACGGGCCAGGAGGGCGAGGCATCCACGGGGACATAATTCGCAGGACCGCCGCCGTTGTGGAACGCTAGATAGAGAATCAGTTTGCTGCCCCCGTAGGCGATTCCGATTCCGAGAATGCCGCCGATGATGGCGAGCAGGGTGGACTCAACGAGCGCTTTGCGCACCAACCGGCCGCGCGACGCACCGAGGGCGACCCGCAGAGACGTTTCCGAGCGTTCCTTCAAGCCGCGGGCGAGCATCAGATTCGCAAGATTGCCGCAGGCGACAAGCAGCACACAGCCCGCTGCGATGAGCAGCAGCTTCAATCCAGCCTCGTATTGATCGCGCATGGCTGCAACACCGGCGCCGCCGGGAATCAGATGCAGGGTCTGCTGACGCCAGGTCTGCTTTTCGCCGGGCTCCATGTCGGGCACATGGCTCGCAAGCCAGTCATGGAACTCGACACGCAGCTTGGCTTCGAGCGACTTGGGATTCACTCCGGGGCGCACGCGGCCAACGATGTCGAGCCAGTTCGTATTGGGGCGTCTGAGGCGCTGGGCTTCGCCATCGAGCAGAGGTTCGGTATTGGCCGGGATCCAGATATCGGGCATGCCCCAGCCATCGAGCTTGGCGCCGTAGAAACCGGGCGGAGCGACGCCGATCACGGTAAAGGGATGGCCGTTGATCTGATAACTCGCACCCACAACGGAAGGATCGGAGCTGTACTTATCGCTCCAGACGTGATAGCTCATGACGGCGACGGGAGGCGCGCCGGGCTGATCGTCGGCGTCGGTCATCAAGCGGCCGATCCAGGGATGGATGCCGAGGGTGCGGAAGAAATTGCCGGAGACGTATTCGCCATTGCGCGTGCCGACGGGGCCCTGCGACCCTGCGCGGCGGACACCGAGTGGCGCATTGCCGGCTTGCAGTGCGGCAAGATCGGCGAACTCGGGCGTGTGATCGCGGAAATTCTTGTAGGCTTCGTACGAGAAGAGCGAGAAATTCCCATCGCTATCCTGCGTGTACCCGCCCCAGTTGCAGCAGCGGATTTTGTCGCCCACGCGCCAGAGTTCTTCGGGCTTCGTGACCGGCAGAGACTTGAGCATCACCTGATGAACAAGGGTAAAGATCGCGGTCGTCGCGCCAATACCCAACGCGAGCGTGATCACCGCAGTGCTCGTGAATCCGGGTGCTTTTCTGAGTTGCCGAAGCGCCTCCTGCAAATCCGCCATTTCGTTTCCCTCGATTGTGTTTTGGTGCCGGCACCACTCGCCTTTGATCGCGCACAACGGGCACCAAACGCCCTGTGCGCTCGCGCACGCTCTAGGCGTCGTTTCAAATACGGATGAACCGGCGTGCGGTTAGCAAATCGATCGCGGCACTTCTCAGTTGCAATACTCAGCAGAATCGGTTTGGTTACAAGCCGATCTCAATTTTTTTTGTGACTACAGAGCGGAATACGCGCAGGCGGGTCTACGAGAGCCAAAAAGTTTAAGCTATTTTTTGTAAAACGAGAGACATAAGTGTGAGTAACTCAGATGATGTCTGTGTTGCGCTCGCCTCGGATTATGACGGCGCAAGGAAGAAGTCCCCCTCAATCCGCTGAAGCGTCGCCGGGGATGAGCGTAGCCAGCGCGTGTGATAGGACTGATTCATCGATATGACCAATACGGCAAGCGTGAGCAGGCGCCTTCTGATGAAGCTGGGCGGATTCGCCGCCGTTTCCTGCTTCGGGAAAGAATCGATCGCGCCGGGTGTCCAACTTTATACGGTTCGTGATCAGGTCCTAGTGCAACCGTTGGCAACGCTGCAGAGGATTGCAGAGATTGGCTACCGTGAGGTGGAAATGTTGCGTAACCAAGTAAAGACGCTCGCTCCGTTGCTGAAGGGCGTTAATCTCACACCCGTTAGCCTGCATTTCGAAACACCGCTCCTGACGGGAAACTGGGCCGCGTGGCAGCACGCCGATATGCCGCCGATAGAAGCCGGAGTCACGTATGACGGGTGCGTTTCGATGGCGAGAGATCACGGATTCCGGTATATCGTGTTCAACTATCTTTCTCCTGAGGAGCGCCTGGGACTGGATTTCTATCGATCCCTTGCCGACAAGCTGAATCAGGCCGCTCAGAAGGCTCATGCCGCAGGCTTGCAGTTTTGTTATCACAACCATGATTTTGAATTTCAACCGAAGCCCGGTGGCAGACCGATGGACGTTCTGCTGAGGCGCCTGGATTCGAAGCTGGTCCGGTTAGAAGTAGATGCCTTCTGGGTGAGCATGGCTGGCGTGGATGCGGCTGAATTTATCCGGGAGCATGCAGAGCGTGTCGAACTGGTTCACTTGAAAGATCGGGCGAGAGGGACGCCGGTCCACTATGACATTGCGACGGTCCCGAACGAGACATATCGTGAGCTTGGGTCCGGCGATTTGCCCTTACAGGCTATTCTGGAAGCCATTTCACATACTCATGCGAGGCACATTTTTGTTGAACAGGATTTCAGCAAAGACCCAATCGCGAGTTTACGCCAAAGCTATGCGTTCCTAAAGAGAAGTGGATATGTCCAGTAGCGGGTGAGGAACTGTGCTGGTCAGATAAGTCAATCTCAGGTGCTATAGTTTTTTCTGTCACTTAACGAGGGATCATGCACACAATGGATCGCAGGATGTTTCTCATGGGAGGGGCTGCTGCTTCGGCTCTCCTCACCGGCACGCAATATGGATCCGCCAATCCGCTTGGCCTGCCGATCGGCTGCCAGACCTATCCTGTGCGCAAGTCGATCAGTACGGACTTCGCCGGCACCATGAAGGGATTGCGTGCAGCAGGGTTCACTCAGATTGAGTTGTGCTCGCCATACGGCTACGCCGATTTTTCTAGCCTTCAGCAATACAAGCCGCGGGAGTTGCGGCGCATGCTGAACGACTGGGGACTCGGCTGTATCTCCGCGCACTGGGCGCCGACCGAGCTCTTTCAAAAGGCGGACGAGAGCATCGCCTATGCGAAGGAGTTCGGCATGACGCAGATGGCCATCGCCGCGCTGGGACCGTTCAACGCTAAGGGCACCGGGACAGTCGACGACGTGAAACGTTACGTCGAGCCCTTCAATGCCTTCGCCGAAAAGGCCCACGCCGCGAGCATCGTCGCATTGCTGCACAATGAGGGCTTCGTCTCCGAGTACATCGACGGCAAACCGGTCTACGACATGATGATCGCCGAGCTCAATCCCGCCACCACCAAGCTGCAGTTTCAGGTCTCTGCCTTGCAGAAGGGCTACGACCCAGTGACCTACTTCCACAAGTATGCGGGCCGCTTCCTCTCGATGCACTGCCAGGACTGGGTGAAGGACTCCTCCACCAAGTCTGGCTTCCGCGAGGTCCCGTTGGGCAAGGGGGTCGTGGATTGGAAAGCCGTCTTTACAGCCGCAAAAACAGGCGGCGTGAAGAACTACTTCGTCGAGCTTGAAGAGGATCCGGCGTTGATGCCGCCGAGCGTGCCTTACCTCAAGTCCCTGAAGGTCTGAAGAGAGCGTGATCTCTCGAGCGGAAGCCTTTGCCGAAGCGCCTCCTGCAAATCCGCCATTGTGTGCCCGCCCACGCTCTAGGTGTCGCTTCAAATACGGATGAACCGGCGTGCGGTTAGCAAATCGGTCGCGGCACTTCTCAGTTGCAATACTCAGCAGAATCGGTTTGGTTACAAGCCGACCTCATTTTTTGTGACTATAGAGCGTAATACGTGCAGGGGGCTCTATAAGACCGCAAAACGCTGCGTGCGCACAAGCACGCAATATAGCATTGAGGCGGCGTCCAAACCCGCAGCGATGACGCCCGCCAGGAATCCGGCATATCAGCCGGTCTTGACTATCCGCGCCGTCGTTCAGTAGGAAAGGATCATCATTCGGTCGTAGGCCGTGCGCTTGCCCCGGCCAAATGCGCGTTTTTCGGTACCGATCTCGAGCGCACCTGTCTTAGGCGCCTGAAAGCCCCGCTCCAACAGTTCCGTTCCGTTTTGCGCTTTTTCAGTTTTCCAGCAGCTTGGGGAATCTGCTCTTTGCTCGACAGACAACCCGAGTGGCGCTAACGGACGGATGACAAGCACATGGAAGCAAATGCGGACGCCTTAATTACTTCTCGTCCCAGGTGAGTTTCGCGCTTGGATAGAACAGCGATATCGGATTATCGCCGGAACTGGAATCATCAAGAGCGCGGCGAACCTGTGTGGCCACCTCAGCGGTATAGGTTTGAACCTTGGGGAGCAGGGTATACGGATCACGTGTCTCAATCGAGATCGTATTGTATTGATTGAGGTCGAAAGGCAGTTTATCGACAGCTCGCTTTACCTGAACTGTTGGAAGCCGCGTGGCATGCCGCAAGCTAAGTTCGTAAAATACGTTGGGATTGTGAAACGAGAGGTCCGCGATTACGAGCCTGGCCTTCAAAATATGCTCGATAACCTGCTTCCCGATCATGCCGGGCTTGCCCATCTGGTCAGCACGGACAACATCAAGACTGAATTCCTTAACGGCAGGCTTGATGATGTACTCCATCATGAAGTCAGAATGGCGGCGCTCCTCTGAGTGTTCCTCACCAATGGGAGTGATGTAGAAACAGACCTTGTTGAAGTCGCCATCCGATTCTGTAACTTCGATTGCTGACGATCCAAAATTCGGTTGCGAGCCATTCCCGCTGCTTGAGGTGGCCAAAGAATGAGGAGGCGCCGGCGCTGACGGTGCTTCCTCAACTAGTTGTTCGATTGAAACAATCCGCTCTGAGCCTGCGAAAGTTCTGAGTAGCCCAAGGAATTTTGCGTTCAGCGTGAATGTATCAATGCATTCCGGTTTTTCGTCCTCTTCAACGTTCGCCTCTGTGAGATAGTCTGCCAGCACCTCCGTCGCAGGCATCTTACTGCCCTTCGTCTTTTCGTACAGGAATAAGAAAGGTGGTTGATTCTTGATCCCAAGATTGAAGCGCGCTTCCAGCTTCTTTGCTGATGGAATATCATCGCCGGTTGCTTCCTTCCCCTCCGTCGTGATCTCCAAGTATTCGGCGGTGTAGCTGCCCTTCGTCAATCCATATTGACCTGATGCGGTGATCAGTTTCTTTGCTTCTCTGCCGTCCGGCGATTTGTTCAGCTTCTCAAACAGGGTAAGTCTGCGGACCTTCTGGCCAGCTGCGTACTTCTGGATCGCTTGAGGCAGAGCGAGGGCTTCCTCAAAGGTGAGAGCAGGGAACTTGCGCTCCTTCCGCACTCTCTTTGCAGGAGCGTTCTTGGCTGCTGCCTTAGCGGATACCTTTTTCACTGCCATCTGACTGTTCAATTGTACATACGGGCGAGTAAATGTTCTAGCCAAAGCGAACGCGACGATCTATCCATCTAGGCTTCCTCCCTTCAGCGCCCCGTAGAGCCTTACGAGACCGGAAAAGCAAACGGGGCCAGATCAACGGTCCCAGAAAACCGCGCTTCTATTAACTATTTTGGTCACGACGAATCAAACGCCTGGACCCCATGGCGCTAAGGACCGGCTTCGGTTCCAACCTTTGCTCGAGAGTCAAGCAGCTCTGCGAAAATACCAATCGCAAGTGGATACCTGCCACTTAGGACGATTGCTAATTCCATAGAGCCCAAGGATCGAACGCACCTGCTTGCCAAGCAGGTGCACAGGGCCATCTCGGAAGGAAATCCACCGATTAGTACCGGAGTCCCCATGCGTCGGCCGAATTGCCGGGTGTCGACGGACACAGCGACGGGCGTTCGCGAATTACAATGCAGGTAATCTCTTGGCTGGCCCGCGATACTGGGGTTAGTGAATGAGGGTCGTGCCGAGCCGAGCATGAGAAGACATCTCAGTCTGGCCGTTCCAGCTGTACTGTTTCTCATGGATGTGACTGTTGTTGTTCTGCAAATTTCTTCCAGTATTCCACGTCGAGCACCCAGCCCGGATGGTACGTAAGGTCACCTCGGACCAGCCAATGTAATACTCCACATGTAGCAGCAATGGCGGGTAGATTGTCAGATGTCAAAAGCAGGCGATGCGCCTGTTCCAGAACGTCACGTTTCGAGTCTGCCTTGTCGAGGCGAGCCACCAAGAGGGCCATCAGTTTCCGACGCTGTTCGACCGGGATATCTGACTCCTCGAGATTGGCAAAGAGATCTTTGACAGAAACGTCTTCTACGCCAGTCGATACTTGCCTGCCCCCACTTCGCACGATCATGTTGGATTGAGCGTATGGAAGCGGGTACTCGTAGACGCTGAGCTCTCCTTCAATCTGTTGACGCCGCTTATGAGCCGTCTCAGCATCGGGTGAATGTTCCTGTGAGCGCCTGATCAGTTCTGCGAAGTTCCCCCTCGAGAAGGCAGCGCGTTCTGCCAGCAAAGCGTACTGCTGAGCGGTAGCTAAGTCGTTCCGCACTTTGGTGGCATCCTTTTGGGCTGCTTCGACTCTCTTATTAGAGGCCTCCTGTGTCGCCTTTTCTTGAATTGCAAGCAGTTCGTCTCTCCTATGCCCATATCGGTAAGCGAGGACCTCAGCCACGACCAGGAGGCCCAAGATGACAATGCCACCGACCTCAAACAAATCGTGTAGTCGGGACACAGCGGGTAAGGAATTCCAACCGGGAAGGCTGAGCACGTGATTCAGGTTACGCCCTTTGATGTTCTGTCAGGTCCGCCCGGAATGCCATTTTCCTGGATCACTAGCGGACGGGCATTTATTTGAACCTACAGCGCCAAAAACCAGGAACAAATCGGGAACGAAAAGTCCGCGTTATCACCGCCAACTCTGTCCGAATCACGCGCATTCGAAAGGATCGCCACCTTTGCGCGCTATCACAGGATAGTTCACGTGTGACGGCCTCAGTGTAGAGCGCAAAGTCGCCAACTCCCCGAATCCTCCCCAACTGGAACTTGCCATTCAGCAAGGCGCGAGAACGTGCCCAACAACGCACGGGTACAGGGCAGCAAGCGGTGCCCATGCGCTGGAGCCATCAGGCCGTAAAATCGCCTCTTAGCAACCTCTTCCGCCGCTCAGCCGGAAACCGTTCAATCGCATAACGCAGCGCAGTGCGCGGCAAAGCATCGTAATTCTTCTGCAAAAACCCAACCAGCTTCGCTTCTGAGACTTTACCCGTTTCCCGCAGCGCCCATCCCACCGCTTTGTGAATCAGATCGTGTTTGTCATCGAGCAGCAATCGCGCAATTCGAAATGTGGTTGCCACATGACCATGCTTGATCAGCCCGAGCGTGGCCACAATCGCAATCCGGCGGCGCCAGATGTTGTCGGAAATTGCCAGCTCCTCCAGCGGCTCTTTCGGCCGCCTGAAAAGATGCTCGCCCAGGATATACGGAGCCGAGGCGTCTACCAGGTCCCAGTTGTTGATACCGGCAGTGTGGTCGAGATAAAAACGGAAGATTTCCTCTCGCTTCTCTTCATTACCTCGCTCGTACTGCCATACCAGAATCTCAAGCGCGCAGAGTCTTTGCTCGTGAATCTTGGAACGCAGAAGCCGCGCAATCTCCTTGAGCGTTAAGTCTCGATGTCGAAGCGCCGCTCGTCTTTGAGCAGGTACCGGAATGCCCAGAAAACGGTCGCCTTCGCCATACTCCCCCTTGCCCGTTTTAAAAAAGCGCTGCAAAACAATTGCGCGCTCCTCATTCGCCAGCGCGGCCAGATCGCTTACCAGCCCTGCGTAGCTCACCGCGCCAGCCACCATTTACGAAAGGCGAGCCACTGCTCTCCCCCGGCAGTTTTTATCAGTTTCTTGGCATTCCAAAAAGCCGTCTCGCGTAACAAGGTGGCAGGATCCCGCCGCGCGAATCTGGAAGCGAGTTCCGGCGATGAATCGCGCTGCAATCCGAAGCGCCCGACAACCGCGCAGCCACTTACCTGAGAGATCCGCACGATGGGTTCAGAATTAAACAGCGCGCGAATTCCGGCGCGCGAAGCAAATTCGAGTACGCGAGTCGAATAGAAGCCGCCAGGCACCGAGGCTGTCTCGACCTTTTCCCCGAGAATCTCCTGAAGAGCATCCACGCTCTCCTGCCATTCGCGTTGAAGCTCGCCGTCGGACAAATAAGAGATCCGTTTCGGATGAGAACACGAGTGCGACCCAATCACATGACCACGGGCGTGCAACTCACGAATATCCCCTGCCGTTGCAAACGCGGGAGAGCCGATGAAATCAGTCGTAATGAAAAAATGACCTTTCCAGCCGCGGCGGTCCAACATATCGGCGGTCGAGACCGCGCTTGCGCCGCCATCGTCGAAACTCAAAAAAACGGGAATTTTGTCGCCGGCAGGAGCGCTCTGAAGCAGATCAAAAACGCTGGAATCGGGACAATTTCGCGTGGCAGCGATCGCCTCCAGGTGCCGCTCGAAATCGACAGCATCGAGTTTATAGATGTCCGCATCCGAGCTGTTGAACCCGCTTTCGGCAGGGCGCCCGGGTTGAATGACGTCATGATAAAGCAGCGTAACTGCCTTCATCGGGTGCTCGCTGCAGCGCTCCGTTTCCAGGCTAAGTAGCGAGTAAGCCAGGGCTGGCCCCATGCCGCCGAATTTCGCCCGGCTGTCGAGATCGGAACCGCCTCCCCGCGATAAATTTCTTCAAGCTTCGCTGCGATGGCATCGAGATTCTCAAACACCACGCGATGCTGGATGATGATGTGCGACTCGTTGCGCTCATCATAGGGATAAGAGAAGTAGCCGAACACAGGTCCCGTATCGACACCCTTATCGATACGCAAAAGCGTCATGCCGACCCGGTCGAAATCGCGCCGGCTGAGCGCCCAGAAGCAGCCGTGCGCATTGCGGTACTCCGGACACACTCCGGGATGCATGACAAACGTTCCGATTCGCGCTATCGAAAAGATGCGCTCGCTCAATAGCGTTTTGCAGCGGGCAATCACTAAGTCCGGAGCAGCATCGCGCATGAATTGCTGGCTCTCCGCGGAATTGGGACTTGGCGTGACGAGCTCAGGAGCTTTCGACACGCTAAAGCGCGCTTCGATTTGCCGCAGCATCTCGCGTTCGACAGCCGAATCCTTTTCAGCCAGCTTGAACTTGTAAAAAAGACGGAATGCGAGCACGTCCAGAAAGCGCAGATAGCCGATACGCTTGATCTCGCGTCGAATCCGGGCCCGCATACGACCCGGTTCTTCTTGAATGACGACGACTCCCGTGAGATCGGAAAAGGAAGCCAACCAGCGAGCCATGCCTGCGCGATTCAGCTCATCATCGTGATGGCAGATCAGGAGGGTCCGCATTTTTCGGCGAAGGCAATGGGAGCAGACGACGGCACTTGTTCACTCATTTTATCCGAGCCTGCCCTCGGATTGATTAAAAAGAAGTAGAATGCTATATAGATCTCTTGAACCTTAGAATTATGAGCGATTCAACCAAGCTTTCTCACACTGCTGCACTCATTCTTCAGACAGTAGATCAAGGTTGCAGCTATGGCTTCGACATCATGGATGCTACTGGTCTCCCGAGCGGCACGGTCTATCCCGCGCTGCGCCGCATGGAAACCGAAGGTTTGATCGCGTCCCAATGGGAATCGGACAAGAAGGCGCTAGCCGAACAGCGGCCTGCCCGCAAATATTATCGAATCACGCGCGCTGGTTCCGACGTCCTCGAACAGTCTCAGAAACGGTATCCGCTCCTGAACAGGCTAGTCGCCAAACCTCGACGCTAAAGGACCATCATGCCCGAAACGCCAAAGCGTCCCTTTTCGCTCTTGGTTTGTGGAGCGATGCTCGAGCTCGCTTCGCGGCTGGTTCCTCGCGATCGCAGGGAAGATTGGAAACGGGAATGGCAAGCCGAAATCTGGCATCGCTGGCAATTTCTATGGCACAGCGGTTGTTGGAGTACTCGAGAAGGGCTTCTCCTGCTGCGGCGATGTGCTGGCGCCTTTCCCGATGCGCTATGGCATCTTGCCGGACAAGATGAAGTGCAAACCCGTTTTCGAGAGTGGGTTCGTTCGCCTTGGACTTGTCTTGGCAGTTTTGCAGCGGGTCTGGCTCTGCTGGCCATCATTACAGGTGGCTTGCCTGCCGCTCGCGAGGCCTTCCATATCGGGACGGGCTCGGCATCGTCGCGGCTCGTCTTCATCTGGTTTCATCCGTCGGCCGGCGCGGGTGATGAAGGGCTTCCTCCGGACGTAGTTCCAGCCTGGGCCGTGCGGAGCCGCTTGCTCGAAAATGTCGCCCCGTTTGTGATTGGACACCGCGTCGTTACTGCGGCAAATGGACGCGCCATGCAACCGCTCGTTGTGAAAACCAAGGACAGCTTATTTGACGTCCTCCGTGTTCAACCCTCTTTGGGACGCTTCTCTCGAAACTCGGGCGTCGTGCTCACGAATTCTCTCTGGAAGTCCTTATTTCGACGTGATCCGAACGTGATTGGCAAGAAGGTCCGGATCGGGCGCGAATGGCAGCAGGTGATCGCGGTGCTGCCGGCGGATTTCGTCTTCCTCTCGCGACAGCCGGCCGCTTACCTGATCGAATCCGTTCTTCCAGATGCACAGTTGATGGTCGTCGGCCGTATCCGGCCGGGCGTCTCGGAAAAGCAACTCGACAAAGAACTGACCCGTATCGCCGAAACCGCTTGTTACTACTTCTTCCGGTCCGAGCTGCGCTACTCGTTTCTCAACCAGGCAGCCTGGATACCTCTGAAAATTTTTGTTCTGGCGGCGTTGGCCTCCGCGCTGCTGGTGCTTGCTGCTTCCCGCGTTAGCTTGCGCCGCCTGCATGCGGCACTCACCGCTCATGATCGCAAGTCTCTTGCCAGGCGTACGTCCTTTTTCTCTGCCAAACTCGGGCTCGCGTTTCTCCTGGTACTCCTGTCCGCTCTCGAATGGAGCCGCTCGCAATCAGCCATTCTCTATGGATCGAGAGATCCTGCCGCCGGCCCATTCCTCTTGTGGCTGTACATCCTCGGCACAATGGGCGTTCTCTTCTGGGCCGTGGCAGACCAGCGCGCGCGCTGCCGCGTCTGTCTCCGGCTCCTGTGTTTCCCCGTCAGAGTTGGTTGTCCCGGTTGCCTCCTCCTGAATTGGTCCGGTACGGAGCTGCTCTGCTCGGAAGGCCACGGTATGCTTCACGTTCCTCACTTGGCGCCTAGTTGGGACGAAGAATCGGAACACTGGATCTCTTTGGACGAGTCCTGGAAAGATCTTTTTGCCGAGGCGAAATAAAGGCGAATATACCGTCTCGCCGGCCTTTTTTATAGACGGTAAAAACCCCGCCCAAAACGCGTGAGCTATCATTGCTCCGCATGCGAGCCGCGTTCCTTGCTGTTTTGATCGCCTCTGGTTTTACCCAATGTTTACTTGCCGATTCCTGCCAGCAACTCACGAAACTGAAGCTGTCCCACGCTGTTATTCTCTCGGCGGCATCAATCGCGCCCGGGACGTTTTTACCGTCCGGCGTCGCAGCAAACTCGCCGGACGCGCAGCCTTATAAGAAGCTTCCGGCGTTCTGCAGAGCCGTTGCCGAAGCAACACCCAGCAGTGATTCACGTATCGCGATTGAAGTTTGGCTGCCGTCTGCAGGCTGGAATCACAAATATCGCGGGCAAGGCAATGGCGGCTTCGCCGGCGCGATCGATTACCGCGGCTTAGCTGGTTCCGTCGAACTCGGATACGCAACCTCAGGCAGCGATGCCGGGCACAAAGGCGAAGGCACGGACGCAAGCTGGGCCTTGCATCATCCCGAAAAGATCGTTGACTTCGGCTATCGCTCCGTACACGAAACTGCCGGAATCGCCAAGACGATCATCAAAGCCTTTTACGGAGAGCCCCAGCAGCGCGCTTATTTTGATTCCTGTTCCGACGGCGGCCGCGAAGCTCTGATGGAAGCGCAGCGCTTTCCGGAGGACTACGACGGGATCCTCGCAGGAGCTCCCGCAAACGATTGGACGCATCTGCTGACGGGCGCGCTGATGCTAGAAAAAGCCCTCAACGCAAGCCGCGCCAATTTCATCCCTCCCGAAAAGCTCCCCGCAATTACCGCCGCCGCGCTGAAGGCATGCGACGCCCTGGATGGTTTGCGAGATGGAATTATCAACGATCCGAGGCGCTGCCATTATGATCCCGATGTGCTGCTCTGCGCCGCGAGCCACAGCCGCTCTTGTCTTTCCCCGCCCCAGTTACAGGTCCTGAAAAAGATCTACGCGGGTCCGGCCGATTCGCAAGGACGGCAGATTTTCCCCGCCGTGATGCCAAGCAGCGAGGACGGCGACGGAGGTTGGAAAGACTGGATCACCGGCCCCGAGTTTGAGAAAGCGTCGGGCGTCGCGTACGCCTCCGGTTTCTTTCAAGACATGGTCTTCAGCGATCGCACTTGGAACTATCACACCGCGGATGTAGACGAAGCGCTGCAGGCAGCCAATCAAAAGATGGCTCCCGTGCTGAATGCGACCGATCCCGATCTGGGCAAATTTAAGGCGCGCGGCGGAAAACTCATCCTCTATCACGGATGGCTCGACCCGGCTATCTCGCCTGTGAATACCGTGAATTATTACCAGAGCGTGGTTTCGAAGATGGGACAAGCGTCGACCAGCGAATTCGTAAAGCTGTACATGGTTCCCGGCATGAGGCACTGCGCCGGCGGCCCGGGACCTTTCATCTTCGGCCAGCTTGGAATTGCGGTGTCGCGCGATCCCGAACAAAACGTGTTTACTTCTCTTGAGCAATGGGTCGAAAAGGGAACGACTCCAAACAGGATCGTCGCAACCAAGCTACGAGACGACAAGGATCGTTCGAAAGGCGTACTCATGACTCGCCCGCTTTGCCCGTTTCCCGAAATTGCCGTATACGATCGCCACGGCGATTCAAACAAGGCCAGTGCGTTTGTTTGTGCAAATCACAACTAGATACCGGACATGGTGACTGGAGATGGTGTTCCGCAGGCGCTATACCACACGCCAAGATGCTGTTGCTGTGAGACCGGAAGTATTACAGTTGTTGTAGAAAGCTGAGGCGCCGGGAGGGGATCAGGTGTTTGCGCATTCTTTACTCGCTTTGCTACAAGTGCATGTTCAGAACCTGCCTGAACACCGCGTTGCCAATATCTTCAAGCCTTTCGCCAGTCCAGCCAGCGCCGAAAAGAACATCGCTCTGCTGACATTGGCCATCACGGGCGCAATTTTTCTTGGTGGTCGCTGGGCTGATTGTCTATACCATGTGGCGTTTCAAGAGGAAGCCGGACGATGACACGTGTCAGGAGCCCGCCCAGGTTTATGGCAGCAGCCAGATCGAGGTGGCATGGACGGTTATTCCAATTCTGATCGTCTTCGTGTTGATCGGTGTATCCGCGCGCGTCATTGCGGGAGTGGAGAATGCAAGTCCTCCGGCTTCGACCTTGAAAGTGAAGCTGATTGGTCATCAATGGTGGTGGAGCGTAGAATATCCGGATTATGGAATAGTAACGGCAAACGAGATCCATGTGCCTGTCAATGAACACAACGACAGCGCGACTTATTTGCAATTGCAGAGCCTCGACGTGATCCACAGCTTTTGGGTGCCGCAATTAGCAGGCAAAACAGATTTGATCCCGAATCGAACGAACTACGCGTGGATCGATCCTCAGAGCCCCGGAATTTATCTCGGCAATTGCGCGGAGTATTGTGGGACCCAGCATGCGAACATGCTGCTGCGCGTCATTGCTGAGCCGAAAGCGCAGTTCGATCAGTGGGCGGCTGAGCAGCGGAAAGCTGCGGTGAGCGACCCGGCGGTATCGAACGGCAAAGCTGTTTTCGATTCTCTTGCTTGCGTGAACTGTCACGTGGTGAAGGGTACACCGGCTATCGGGAAATTTGGTCCGGATCTTACGCACCTGATGAGCCGCCAGACTTTGGGCGCGGGAGTAGTGCCAAATACGCCGCAAAACCTTCGCGCCTGGGTAAACGATCCGCAAGAAATCAAACCCGGCTGCTTGATGCCAAGCATGCAGCTGACCAACAGCCAACTGAATCAAGTTGTCGCCTATTTGGAATCGCTGAACTAGGAGAGCTGCCATGGCCTCAATAGATTATCCGCTTGATCGTCCAAAAGTTCGCGAATCGGAGTTCTCGTTTTCAGAGGTGCTTTACCACTGGGTCGCGACGGTCGATCACAAACGGCTTGGGCTGATGTATATCGTTTCGGCTCTGCTCTTTCTAGTCGTGGCCGGGCTGATGGCCTCCGTCATTCGCTTGCAGCTCGCGGTTCCGAACAACCACGTAGTAGGGCCGGACACGTTCAACCGCTTGTTTACCATGCACGGCACGACCATGGTCTTCCTGGTGGGAATGCCCATGGTGGCGGGCTTCTCTAATTACCTGGTGCCGCTCATGATTGGCGCGCGGGATATGGCCTTTCCGCGGCTAAACGCATTCGGCTTTTGGATTTTCCTATTTGGTGGATTACTCCTTTACTTCAGCTATATAGGCGGAGCTGGATTGTCTGGAGCAGGTTCAGCCCCCGATGTCGGCTGGTTCGCCTACGCGCCGCTCACCAGCCGCGCGTTTTCACGTGGTTCGAGCACCGACTATTGGGCGATCGGTGTCCTGGTTGCCGGTATCGGGAGTATTGCCAGCGCGATTAACGTCGTTGCGACCACCGCTTGTATGCGCTGTCCGGGAATGACGTTAAGCAAAATGCCCATGTTTGTCTGGGTCATGCTGGTCGATTCCTGGCTCATTATTATTGCACTTCCGCCGCTATCGGCAGGCCAGATCATGTTGCTGCTCGACCGGTATCTCGGAGCAAACTTTTTTGATACGCAAGCGGGCGGCTCGGCCGTTCTGTGGCAGCATATCTTCTGGATTTTCGGCCATCCGGAAGTCTATATTCTCATCTTCCCTGCGTTTGCAATCCTGTCCGAGGTCATCCCCGTTTTTTCGAGAAAGCCCCTTTTCGGGCGCCCTGCGATGGTCGGCGCCGTGATAGCGATCGGCTTCATCAGCTTAGGCGTATGGGCGCACCATATGTTCGCGGTCGGAATGACTTCCTGGTCCAATACATTCTTTGCGGCCTCGAGCATGTTGGTGGGCATACCGACCGGCATCAAGATTTTCAACTGGACTGCGACGATGTATGGCGGCAAGCTGCGGTTTAACACCGCCATGTTGTTTTGTTGCGCATTCCTGCTGCAATTTCTGGTTGCCGGCTTGACGGGAATCATGCTGGCCGTGGCGCCATTCGACTGGCAACTCCATGATTCTTACTTCGTCGTAGCTCATTTCCACTTCACTCTGATCGGCGGTTTGGTCTTTGGATTGTTCGCTGGAATGTATTATTGGTTCCCAAAAGCTACGGGGAAGATGTTAAGTGAAACGCTCGGGAAGTGGCATTTCTGGCTATTCTGCTTCGGATTTAATTTAACTTTCATTCCCTTGCACTTCGCGGGATTCCTTGGAATGCCTCGGCGCATCTATACGTACGCACCGGGTCGCGGATGGGAATGGTGGAATTTGATTGCTTCGATCGGCGTCATTTTTCAGGCTGCGGGCATTTTGTTCTTCATCATAAACGTGCTGCGCTCCGCCAAATCAGGTGAACCGGCCGGTGATGATCCGTGGGATGCCTGGACGTTGGAATGGACAACGTCTTCTCCGCCGCCGGAATACAATTTTGAGAAGCTCCCGGTAGTGCGCAGCAGCCGCCCACTCTGGGATCTTAAACACCCGCAAGACCCGGACTGGAAGTTCGAGTAGCGAAGATGGCTGACCACGATACATTGACCGCGGACGCTCTCACCATGGAGAGTGAGTGGAAGTTGCCTGACCGCGGGACCGTCGGCATCATATTCCTGATCATTACCGAAACTTCGCTGTTCACAATTTTCGTCGCGGCTTACCTCATCTATATCGGCAGGAGCTTGACCGGTCCTTATCCCAAGGATGTGCTCGAGCTGCCGATTGTCGCCACCATTTGCCTGCTTTCGAGCAGCTTGACGATCGTGTTCGCCGAGCATGCGCTGAAGCACAACCAGCTGGCGCGCTTCAAGCTATGGTGGCTTGCGACGATTTGTCTGGGCCTGGAATTTATCATTTCAACGGGCGTCGAATGGCACAAGCTGATCGTTGAGGATCATCTGACCATCCGTACGAACTTGTTTGGGTCGACCTTCTATTCGCTGGTGGGATTGCACGCCAGCCACGTGATCGTTGGGTTGTGCTTCCTGCTGCTCGTTATGATCGTCACGCTATTGGGATTTCCAATCCAAACGCAATTGAGAAGAGTGCTGTTCCTCTCTTGGTATTGGCATTTCGTCGACGCCGTTTGGGTAATTGTTTTCACCGTGGTGTACATCATCGGCAGATAGAGGATCGAACGCATGTCACACGAAACTCATCATGGCGAAGCCGCCGAGCGCACTCAAGAAACCCACATAGAATTGCCGGCTCCAAGCTCCTGGCCCATCGTCTTTGCGTTCGGACTTACGTTGTTGTTTGCGGGACTGCTCACACATTGGTCGATCAGCGTCGTGGGATTCATCATCTTGGTCCGGGCCGTGATCGGCTGGTGGGGAGATGTAATTCCTCACGAAAAGCACGAGGAAGTGCCGATCGATCCCGCGCTGCGGCCTGCCCCCGTGATGGTGGAAGCGCGCTCAGTGGTTCGGTTGCAATTAGGGCAGCAGGGCCACCGTGTGCGCATTCCAGCTACGGTTCACCCTTACTCGGCAGGGTTGTGGGGCGGCCTGGCTGGGGGAACCGCGATGGCGGGACTGGCTGTTCTTTATGGCCTCGTCGCGCAGCACAGCATCTGGTATCCCGTCAATTTGCTGGCCGGCGTGGTGATTCCAAATCTCGGGGATGCCTCGTTGGAGCAGCTTCGAGCTTTCAACGGTGTGGCCTTCCTGGCAGCGCTTGTAGGACATTTGATTCTTTCCTGCCTGGTGGGCGTTGTCTACGCAGTGATGTTGCCGATGTTTCCAAAGTACGCTCCTTTCTGGGCCGGAATACTAATGCCGCTCTTCTGGAGTGGTTTAGTAGCAACAACCCTTAACGTGCTGAATCCCGCGATGAACGACCGAATCAGTTGGCCATGGTTCGTCGTCTGTCAGCTTGCTTTCGGCTTGGTCGGAGGCTATGTGATCGCGCGGAGCACGAGTATCAGCACCATGCAGTCCTGGCCAATTGAAGAGCGCGCTTTCCTGCATGCGCCTGGCGTAAGTGAGCCACGTGAGGATGACAAGTAATGTGTCTCCCGGCTCTACAAGTCTCGGGGCGATTCTGCTTTGTTGCTCTCTTGCTGCTCGTGATGGCTGCGTGCGAGCCTCCCGGTAGACCGCGGTTCGAGGCGGAGCGAGCCGAGACTACGGATTTCAAAATTCTTTTCAGCTTAAACTGTGAAGGCTGTCATGGGGTACAGGGCAAGAACGGACCGGGACGCATATTGAACGATCCGCTTTACCTGGCGGTAATTCCGCGAGAGACCTTGAAGCAGGTTTTGATTCACGGCAGGCCGGGCACCGCAATGCCCGCTTGGGAGAAAAGCGAAGGCGGCCCGCTCACGATGCGGCAAATCGACGCCTTGGTGGACGGAATCGAGAAGAACTGGGCGAAGCCCGGTCAACTCAGCAATGCTCAGACACCGGCTTACACTGCCGATCAACAAGGTAATCCGGATTCTGGCCGAAAGCTTTTTCTGCGAAATTGCTTCATGTGTCACGGTCCGGGAGCGAAGATCGGTCCGGTGGCAGACCCCACCTATCTGTCTCTGGTAAGCGATCAGATGCTGCGTACTTCCATCATCGTGGGCCGACCCGATTTGGGCATGCCCGATTATCGGAACCTCAAGTTGGGCAAACCGCTGACTGATCAAGATATTACGGATCTGGTAGCGTTTCTCGCTTCCAAGCGGCCGGCTAACAGCGCAACGGCGCAGAGCAGCGCTATTCGCGAGAACAGTACAGCCGATTCGTACAGAACCAAGACCGGAAACAAATCGACTGGCGCCAGTAGCCAACAGGGAATCAAATGAGCGGAACTCATCAGGAAGAAACCGTCGCCAAGCAGGCGAGCCAAAGTCCTACACGGCGGGACTGGCTCTTTTTCGGAGGTGTAGCTCTCAATATCGCAGCAGGCTTGCTTCTGGCAGTGCCGCTGGTGGGATTCGTATTTTCAAGCTTTATCGAAAGGAAGGATCCGCGAAGCTGGATTTCGCTGGGCGCGATAGAAGGCTTCCCGGAGAACGCGACGCGCATCGCCATGTACCGGAACCCATTTACGCGTCCGTGGGACGGGCAGACAGCTGACATACCATGCTGGGTCAGGCGGACACATGGCAATACGTTTCAGGTCTTCGCCATAAATTGCACGCACCTAGGCTGTCCGGTGCGGTGGTTCCAAGAATCTGGGTTATTCCTTTGCCCGTGTCATGGCGGCGCCTACTACGAAGATGGCTCGCGAGCGGCCGGCCCACCGCCGCGCGGCTTGTTTCAATACGACTACAAAGTGGAAAACGGTCAACTGTGGGTGAAAGGTGGCGAGATGCCCACGCTTTCGAATCCGGTTTGACGCGGAGAATAAATGAGATGAATACACTGCGCAAAGCTGCGGTCTGGCTCGACGACAGGTTGCACCTGACTGCGCTCTATGCTTCTACCGCCGGGCATGAAGTTCCAGCAAGCGCAGGAAGCTGGTTCTATGTGTTTGGCAGCGCGACGCTCCTCTGCTTCATCATCCAGATCATCAGCGGGGCCTGCCTTGCTTTCGTTTACATACCGTCTACTAATGAAGCCTACACCAGCCTCCAATATCTGAATCACGCGCAGTTCTGGGGATGGTATTTACGGGGAGTCCATCAGTGGGGATCGAACTTCATGGTTTTTATCATGACGCTCCACATGATCCAGGTATTTCTATTTGGCGCCTACAAATATCCGCGTGAACTTACCTGGGTGAGCGGCGTCTTTTTGCTTCTCGCAACGCTTGGTATGGCGTTCACCGGGCAGGTGATGCGTTTTGATCAGGATGCGTATTGGGGTCTAACGATCGGAGCATCAATCACCGGCCGCGTTCCTCTTATAGGCGCTCAACTCGTGCATGTGCTCCTTGCCGGACCGATAATAGCGGGCGAAACTCTGTCGCGATTTTTCACGCTACACGTGTTTATCATCCCTGGATTGATTATCGCGACCGTCAGCATGCACCTGCGACTCGTCCTAACCAAAGGGATCAATGAATATCCCAGGCCAGGACGTCCGGTTCATAAGAGCACTTATGACGCAGAGTACGCCAATATTCTGCGGAAGGAAGGAGTACCGTTCGTACCCGATGCGGTGGGCAAGGATCTAATTTTTGCGGCCATTGTCATCGTCGGCATTCTTGGGTGCGCGCTAGTTTTCGGACCCAAAGGGCCGACGGGCGTACCGAATCCGACGATCGTTGATACGAATCCGCGCCCCGATTTCTACTTTCTTTCGATCTTTGCTGCACTGGCGTTGCTGCCCGACTGGATGGAAGTTTTGATCCTGTTTGTCGCGCCTGCTCTAGCAGTGGCCGGCCTGCTGCTACTTCCGTTCATCTCAGGCACAGGCGAGAAGAGCGCGCGGCAACGACCCGTTGCAGTGCTGTCGGTTATTTTCATAATGCTGGTGATTTGTGTCTTGACCTACATGGGCGAGACCTCGCCCTGGTCACCCAAGATGGAGGCATGGAGCAGCGATGCCATACCGGTGAAGTTTGTTCGTGGCCGAACTCCCCTCGAAATACACGGGGCGCTCATATTTCAAAACAAGCAGTGTCGAAATTGCCACGCACTCGGCGGCGTAGGAGGACAGCGCGGTCCGGCACTGGATTCGGTTGCGGCAAGATTGACAAAGGATCAGATGGTTCGGCAAGTGATTCAGGGCGGCGGCAACATGCCGGCATATGGCAAGAAATTGAGCCCGGCGGAAGTGGAGGCGTTAGTCTCGTTCCTGGCTACCTTAAGTCCAAAATCAGAGCCTCCGGTGAGGAATTCGGCGCCTCCGCAAAACAAGCTGCCTCGGGACCTTGCGGCCATTCACATTCCGTTGCACCTTCTGAAGTAAGTAGTGAATTCTTTTGCGAACGCGGCGCTAACCTCCTGGACGCTTAACGCGCCGGCAGCGGCAACACTTCTCATAACAGCGACTATCTATCTGCGTGGATGGCTCCGCGGCCGGCAGCTTGTGCGCACGCCTGAAGACTTCGAGCGACTCTCGGCGTTTCTCTCAGGAGTGCTGGTCATATTTCTGGCGACAGAATCTCCCCTCGACGTTTTTGACAGTTTATATCTCTCTGCTCACATGACGCAGCACATGCTGCTTATGATGATCGCGCCTCCTCTGATTCTGTTGGGAAAGCCTACGTTGCCTCTGCTTCGCGGCTTGCCTAAGCGTTTCGTGAAAGAAGGGCTCGGTCCTTTTCTGGCCTGGCCTGCACTCAAAAGAGTTTCAGAAACGCTCGTTTCGCCGCCGCTGGCATGGTTCGCTTTTGCCCTGAGCACAATTCTGTGGCATCTTCCTAAGTTTTACGAGCTTGCTCTGGGCTCGCCTTTCTGGCACGGCATGCAGCACGCCTCGTTCTTTTGGACGGGTATTCTCTTCTGGTGGCCCATCATACAGCCGACGCCTGCGAAACCCAAGTGGCCGGTCTGGACGAAGATTCCTTACCTCTTGTTTGCCGACATCTTGAATACCGTGCTCTCGGCGTTCTTTGTGTTTTCAGGCCGCCTGCTTTATCCGAGTTATGCGTTGGCGCGTGCAAGCAACTTCGGAGCGCAAGACGATCAGACCGTAGCCGGGCTAATCATGTGGGTACCGGGTTCGCTGATCTATCTGGTACCCACGTTTGTCCTCGCCATGCGACTGCTCTCGAGCGGTCTGATAACGAAGAGCTCCGTTGTCGAGAGAGTGCGCAAACGTGAGCTAAAGGCACAAACCAGAAAGTGGAGGGTATTGCCGCGATTGCGCCGCGCTGCGCAGACGGTCATGCTGCTGCTTGCCGTCGGGATCATCGCAGATGGATGGCTAGGGCCGCAAGTGACGCCACTCAACCTCGCGGGAATCCTGCCGTGGATCCATTGGCGAGCGCTCTCGATCCTTGCATTGCTGGTGGTTGGCAACCTATTCTGTATGGCCTGCCCATTCATGCTGGTAAGGGACGCTGGCCGCCGCTTGCTGCCGGCAAAGCTGCGTTGGCCTAGGCAGCTTAGGAACAAGTGGCTGCCGGTTGTGCTGTTTGTTTTATATCTCTGGTGCTACGAAGCGTTTGGCTTATGGGATAGTCCTTTCCTGACTGCCTGGATCATAGCCGGATATTTTGCGGCGGCGCTGCTTATCGACGGCTTCTTTCGCGGCGCGAGTTTCTGTAAATATGTCTGCCCGATCGGACAGTTTCACTTCGTCAGCTCCTTGATTTCCCCACGAGAAGTCAGAGTCAAGAGCGCCGCGACATGTCAGACCTGCCGAACTTATGACTGCATCCGTGGCAATGAACAAGTGCATGGATGCGAGCTCTACCTGTTTCAACCAAAGAAAGCAAGCAATCTCGACTGTACTTTCTGTTTGGACTGCATCAAGGCATGTCCTCATGACAACGTGGGAATTCTCTCTGTACTGCCGGCGAAGACGATTACTGTAGATCCCTATCGTTCTTCTATCGGCCGCCTTTCCAAGAGAACGGATCTGGCGGCCTTAGCGCTCGTTTTCGTCTTCGGTGCATTTGCAAATGCGGCGGGAATGGTCGCGCCCGTCGTTATGCTAGAACATCGCTGGCATGCGCGATTGGGGGGCCACGCTCTACCGCTGGTCATTGGCGCGCTGCTCTTTGCAGTGGTGGTGCTCCTGCCAATCCTCACGGTTTTGGCGTGTAGCTTTATAAATCGAATCGCAAAAATAACGGGCGGACAGGCCACCGACTTTGCCAGACGACTAATCTTTACTCTGGTTCCACTCGGATTTGCAATGTGGGCGGCGCATCTTCTTTATCACTTCGCCTCTGGCTGGAGCGCAGTGTGGCCCGTTTTGCAGCATCGATTTATGAGCGCA
The DNA here is from genome assembly GCA_963799755.1 of Terriglobia bacterium. GTDB lineage: Bacteria > Acidobacteriota > Terriglobia > Bryobacterales > Bryobacteraceae > Bog-105. The sequence goes on from CAWCYQ010000011.1 coordinate 183,222, forward strand.
CAAGGCGCGCTCGCTACACCTTCTGTTCCAGGCTGGCTCACGGCGGCGCAAGTTCTTCTGCTGGATGCAGGTCTTCTGCTGACACTTTATGTCGGCTGGCGTGTTGTCTTGCAATCCGCCGGAAGAATTCGTGCCGCTCTCGGGCTCATGACGCCTTGGGCGGCGCTCGCCGTCGCCTTGTATTGCGCGGGAGCATGGATTCTCTTTCAACCTATGCAGATGCGCGGGATGATGAACTAGCGATGAGATCGATCTACGGCGTTATCTCGCTGGCGCTTGTTTGCGCGGGATCTCTGTCGGCGGATGGCGGAACGCTGATTCTGCGACAGACCGCCGGTCCGCTCACCATCAGCATCTTCAGCTCGCCCGAACCACTGCGAGTGGGAGCCGGCGACATCAGCGTAATGGTTCAGAGGTCGGACGATAAATCTACCGTGCTGGACGCAACGGTAAAACTGCATCTGACTCACACAACCCCCGACGGTATTTCGGAGGTGTTCGTTCCTGCCACGCATGCGAAGGCGACCAATAAGTTGCTCTACGCGTCGCAAGTGAACCTGACGGCGGACGGAGCGTGGAAGCTCGTCTCCACGGTGGATTCAAAGGCCGGAAGTGCGGAAGTAGCAGTCAATATCGATGTAATGCCCCCGGAACCGCGCATATTTGCTTATTGGCCCTATTTTGCAGTTGTGCCGTTGATTATCATTCTGTTCGCGATCAATCAATGGCTAAAGGCAAAACGTAAGGCTACCAATCCGCGAGTACGCGCATAGCGGCGTTGCGACCGTTTATAGCGATAACGCTGCCGCCCGGATGCGTGCAGGCTCCGCACAGATAAACTCCTGGCATCGGAGTTTTTGACCTGAGGCGATTACTCCACATATAAGGCGGCAGGCACTCGCCTTGAAAGATATGGCCACCGGTCAGCCCGACCTTCCGCTCAATATCAGGAGGCCCCAAGACTTCGGCTTCGATCACGGCCTCCGGAATATTGCTGCAAAAGCGGCCGAGCGAGCGGAGGGCAAGCTCTCGAGCAACATCGCGATGCTCATTCCAATCGCCTTGCGCGAACTTGTAAGGAACATATTGCGAGAAAACGCTCATCGTATGGGTTCCCTCGGGAGCTATGGAACGGTCATGAACGCTCTGAAAATAAAGCTCGGTCCAAAGATGGTCAGGCAGCTTGCCGGAGCGAGCCGCCGCATAACTCGATTTCCATTCGGCTTTGCTCAGTGGCGTATTGATCTGACCAAAGTGATGCGGCTCACAGGTGCCTGGCCGTGCGCAGAAGTTGGGCAGCTCACGAAGCCAAACGTTGAGTTTTAGAGTACAGCCTTCAATCGGAATGGCCTCGACCTGTTTACGCCAGGTCGTATCGGCATTCTTGCCCAGCAGTCGAAGAGCAGTCCGCGGATCGGTGTTACAGACTGTAATCCGCGATCGAATGCACTCGCCGCCTTCCAATATGACGCCTTCTCCCGGCAGAATTTGCGCTACAGCCATCCCCGGAAAGATGGTTACGCCGGCTTCCAAAGCAGCATCGGCCAGGAAAAATGAGACCATCCCCATGCCGCCTCTGACGTAGCCCCAGGAACCGGGCATTCCTCCGAGTCGTCCCGAAGAGTGGTGAAAGCGGATGGAAGCTGTGCCTGGATCAAAAGGACTTGCATTTGTGCCGATCACGCCTTGGCCAAGATAAGCGATTTGCAGGCGCTCATCAGTAAGATATCGTTCCACGAACTCGGCCATCGACCACTCGAAAAGCAAGCCGCGCGCTTCGGCGTCGTTGCCCAGTCGTTCTTCCAATTGCTCACGCGACGGTGGTTCACCGATCCAAGCGTCGCGTTCGTTTGGCGGTCGGATTGCATCTCTCGTCCGCCGAATCACATCCGACATAGCACGCCAGCCCTGGACATCTCGGGAAGACAACTTGGCCAGCTCAGCTTCACACTTCTCGTCATCGTCATACAGCTGAATGCTGCTGCCGTCTTCGAACGGAACAAAGAGTCCGTTTACGGCGGGCGTCCAATGGAAGCCACGCGCGACGAGGTCGAGCTCCTCAATAACGAGCGGATGGAGAAGACCGGCCAGGTAAGCGCAAGGCGACATGCGAACACCGGGCCACGGTTCCTCTATCGTACAAGCGCCTCCGATGCGTTCCCGGCTTTCCAGAACGAGAACGCGCTTGCCCGCACGGGCGAGATAAGCGGCACAAGCCAAGCCGTTATGGCCTGCTCCAACAACGACGACATCCCACGTGCGCGCAGCGAGCTCCCTCACCGAAGCAGGGACGCCAAGAAGTCCGAGAGATTTAACTGCTGAGCGAGAAGTAGCGATGGCAAATGGCATCGAGTGGCGCCGGGGCACACAGATTTCTATGCCCCGGTATGTTAATGAACAACTAGGCGGTCCGCTGCATCTCAGCTTTGCCTTCATCCGCGATCGCTGCCTGAGCGGCGGCCAGCCGAGCGATGGGCACACGATACGGCGAGCAAGACACGTAGTTCATACCCACGCGATAGCAGAATTCGACCGAACTGGGTTCACCGCCGTGCTCGCCGCATATGCCTATTTCGAGATCCGGCCGGGTCTTGCGCCCCAGTTTGATGGCTATGTCGACGATTTTGCCTACGCCGTCCTGGTCGATCGCGGCAAACGGATCTGACTTGAAGATTTTCAGGTCTTCGTATTGCTTGGAGAACTTCGTGTAATCATCGCGCGAAAGGCCCATCGTGGTCTGCGTGAGATCGTTGGTACCGAAGCTGAAGAACTCGGCTTCACGGGCCACCTCGTCCGCGGTCAGAGCAGCGCGCGGGATTTCGATCATTGTCCCCACGTAGTATTTCAAGCTCTTCATCTTCGCCGCGCCGAGAACTTCCTCTGCGACCTTAACTACGATCGCTTTCTGATGCTCCAATTCTTTGACGTTACCTACAAGCGGAATCATTACTTCAGGAATGACCTTGAGGCCCTTCTTGGCGACCGCTACGGCAGCTTCGAAGATCGCGCGCGCCTGCATCTCGGTGACTTCCGGATAGGTAATGCCGAGGCGGCAACCGCGATGTCCGAGCATGGGGTTGAATTCATGCAGTTCTTCCACGCGCTCGAGCAATTCCGGCAAGTGTCTCTTTAGCTCGCCGACGCTCACCTTATATGTGGCTGACAGTTCCTTCTTTTCTTTGGAACTGGCGTGCGGAAGACGAGCGATATCCACCATGAGAATTTCGCGCTTTGGCAGAAATTCATGTAGTGGCGGATCGAGCGTGCGTATCACGACAGGAAAACCGTCCATGGCTTCGAAAAGGCCTGCAAAATCCTTGCGCTGCATCGGCAGAAGCTTCTGCAGAGCTTTGGTTCGCGTCTTGACGTCACGCGCCAGAATCATGGTTTGCATGTGCTCGATGCGATCTTCCGCGAAGAACATATGCTCGGTGCGGCAAAGGCCGATGCCTTCTGCGCCAAACAGCCGCGCTTGCTTGGCATCGCGCGGGATATCAGCGTTCGCGCGAACTCCAAAGTTTCCGCGGAACTCGTCAGCCCACTCCATGAAAGTGGCAAAATAGTGCGATTTGGGATCGGGCTCGCTTGTCTTGCACTGGCCCAGATAGACTTCGCCGAGCGTTCCATCGAGGGAGATCCAATCACCCTCCTTCAAAACGTGTTTAGCGCCTTCGAACAGAATCGTCGCCTGCTTCTTGCTTTCGTCGGCAGAAACCGATGCCGCACCCACTACGCAAGGACGCCCCATCCCGCGCGCGACCACCGCAGCGTGACTGGTCAGGCCGCCAACGGCCGTCAGAATGCCTTTCGAGACGTCCATGCCATGGATGTCGTCGGGAGTCGTCTCTTTGCGAACGAGAATCACGGGACCTTTAGCGGCCAGCGCAACGGCATCTTCCGAGGAGAAAGCGGCCCGTCCGACAGCAGCGCCGGGCGAGGCGGGAAGACCTGCCGCAATTTTTTGCAAGCCCTTTCGCATAGCCGGATCGAGCACCGGATGGAGCAGTTGATCGAGCTGGTTCGGTGCGACGCGCTGTACGGCTTCTTTCTTCGAAATGACTCCTTCTTCCACCATGTCGACTGCAACTCGTACCGCAGCGGGCCCAGTGCGCTTGCCGTTGCGAGTCTGTAGCATGTACAGCTTGCCTTCTTCGATAGTGAACTCGAAATCCTGCACGTCGCGATAGTGCTTCTCGAGGTTGGTTGTGATTTCACGAAGCTGGCTGTAAGCTTCGGGCATGATCTGTTCGAGCTCGGCGATTGGCTGCGGAGTGCGGATGCCGGCAACGACATCTTCGCCTTGAGCATTGACTAGAAACTCGCCATAAAAAATCTTTTCGCCGGTCGAAGGGTTGCGTGTGAAGCCCACGCCAGTTCCCGAGTTCTCGCCCATGTTGCCGAAGACCATGGCTTGCACATTGGCCGCCGTACCGATGGAATCCGGAATCTTCTCCATGCGCCTGTAGTAAATGGCTTTGGGCGTGTTCCATGAATGGAACACGGCATCGCGAGACATCAACAATTGCTGAAGGGCGTCCTGTGGAAACTCTTTGCCCGTTTCCTTCTTCACCAGCTTTTTGTACTCGCCGATGATGGACTTTAGATCGTCCGCCGTCAGATCTGTATCGAGCTTTGCCTTTACCTTCGCTTTTCGTGAGTCGAAGATGTGGTCGAATTTCGCCATGTCGATGTGCAGCGCCACTTCGCCAAACATCTGGATGAAGCGGCGGTAACAGTCATAAGCAAAACGCGCATTGCCGGTTTTTTTTGCGAGCCCTTCCGTCGTCTGATCGTTCAGGCCCAGGTTCAGGATGGTATTCATCATGCCGGGCATCGAGAATTTCGCGCCCGATCGCACGCTGAGCAGCAAGGGATCGGTCACGCCGCCAAGCTTCTTACTCATCTGCTTCTCGAGTTTTCCGAGAGCTTCCCGTATCTCGTTATCTACATCGGCAGGAACTTTGTTGCCATTTTCAAAGAAGAGATTACAAACTTCAGTTGAGATGGTAAATCCCGGGGGAACCGGCACGCCAGCCTTACTCATTTCAGCTAGGCCGGCACCTTTACCGCCGAGAACGTCTCGCATCTTGCCGTCGCCGTCGGCGGTGCCTCCGCCGAAAGAGTAAACGTATTTCTTCATTTCCGGTTGTATCTCCTAATCATTTACAAAAATTTTATCGAACAATAGAATCCATGGGCGGCGCGGATCAGAGTCCTTCAAGCAATCCAGGTGTGTGGAAGCGACGCTCTACGTGCTCCTCCATCAGGCGTATAAGGAAGCGTCGCAGGTCCAAAGCGGTATCTTTGTTCCAAACGCGCGCCGGTAATTCGGCGATGTGACTGCGCAGCATGACGGCGGCAAGTTCCCGTGAATCTGTGCAAATCGCGCGATCGGAGAGATCAGGCAGAAAGCCCGAGAGGCGCGTTGCCCAAAGCGAAAAATAGGTAATGGCGGTCCAAATTGCTCCGGGCGCGCGTTCGTGCATGTAATCGAGAATCGCTGCCAGCAGTCGGAAGAAGCGTTCGTTCGGCTCATGCGGTGGCAGCAGATGATCACTCACTTCCGCCAGATAGTCGAGCGCGACGCTGGCATCGAAATCGGTAAGTAGATCAAACTGCGATTGCAGTAGATCGCAGCTATTTAAGCTGACGAGTTCCCGGGTTTCCTTTTGCGAATACGATAACCTCACGAGCGACAACCGTTCCAGCCCGGAACCGAAATTGCTCTTGGGTTTTCGAGCGCGGTAAGCAACACCTCGCAACTTGCCCTGGTCGCGTGTAAAAAAACTAACGATGAGATCGGATTCACGGAACGGATAGGTGCGTAGGACGTAAGTTTCGCTTACCTGAGCCGGCATGTGTCGACTTCTCGCCGCGGCATACCGTGCGGGCCGCTGCCCAAGCCAAGTTGCAGCCGGTTGAACTAACAGCGTAACAAATGAAGCGAACCGCATAGTGGAACAACAAGACAGCGCGCCCATCCCGTTCGAGCCCACACACTACACGTCGACGCTGGAGCCATGGAAGATCGTGCTCGCTGTTTCTTCTCTTTGCTGGCTTGCTACTCAGCCGAAAAATGCAAGCTCCTTCATCGGGTAGTGCTTGCGGTTTCGCGTCCATAGCGAGGCGTCGCTCGCTACGGCGCTTGCTGCAATCAGTGCGTCACCGAGTTCAACATTGTGGCTCTTTCGATAACGCCGCAAGTACTCTCCCGCCTGGCGTCCAACAGCAGCGTCAGCAGGCACGCAAACCAGGGCGTCAAACAAAGCTTCCAGAGTTTCATGCTCGGCGGGACGGGCCCCCGCCCAAAGTTCGGCCGCTGTGACCGCCGAAAATAAGATCAGAGCGTCGGACCTACTCAGTTCCATCCACCTGGAAACAATGGATGCATCCCTCGCTCGAGAAACCTCAATCAGGATGTCCGAGTCGACAAGGATCGTCATCGTTCGGTGAGCTTGTCCAGCCTCTTGCCCCGGCGGAGGCTCCGAATTTCTTCGAAATCATCGGCCCTCGCGCCGGAAGATTTGTGATTTCCTACTAAACGTTGCATCGCGGCCATGCGTTGCTCGCGGCTGCCCAAATAGCGTTCCCGAATTGCCTGCCGGACAAGCTCAGAGATCGTCGTCTTCTCACGGTGAGCGCGAGCGTGGAGCGCTCCCCAAAGTTGATCGTCAAGATAGAGCTGCGTTCGTCTCACGATGTATATTGTACATCGTGAGCTATCGCATCGGAAAACTTCCAATAAGTTTTCCATTGGCCGTTCTCAACAAAATTCAACCTCACCCCACAATCAAGGATCACCGGCAAACTAGATCTTTTCGTAGTCTCGCCCCGACGCCTAACTTACTTGCCGTTCCAACAGCGAACGGACCGATCCCAGTGCAGCGACGCTAGGGCCGTTAGGCGCGGAATACGCGATGTAACCATCAGGCCGGATAAGCGTTACGCCCGGGCGCCCCGCCAGTCGTAGCTCAGCCACACCGGCAAATGATCCGGCGAGCCGCTTGGCAGCGTTTGTGGTCGACGACTCCGCCTCTTTATCCACAACGATGAGGAACCGGCTGCCAATACCCGCGCCGCCACGCATCGATCATCGAAGTACCGCTTCCCGGGTCCCTCCACAATCGGGCTGCCACGATAAGCAATGCCGAGTTCGGAAAGCCTCTTTACAAAGGCGTGCTGGAAAGGCGCGAGACGCGACACCATGGGTATGACGTTTGATGAATCGGGCTGCTCCGCAACAGGGTCAAAAAATCGGAGATTGAGACCATGCACAATACCGGAGTTGAAACTGATGTCCTGATCGTGGGCGCCGGACCGGTCGGGCTGTTTCTGGCGAACGAATGCGCTCGCCGAGGACTGAAATGGCGGCTCCTCGAGGCGCGCTCAACACAGTCAGAAGATTCTAAAGCACTCGCAATCTTTCCCCGGACGCTCGAGATTTTCGATATGGCCGGGGTTGTCAATCCGTTCCTCGAAACGGCAAACCGTGTCACGTCGGTAGCTGTGGCGACACATGAACGCGCGCTCGCTCACATGCGGTTCGCGCCAGAAGACAGCCCCTATCCATTCATCGCCATGGTCCCGCAGGACGTGACTGAGAGACTGCTGGTCGAACAGCTAGGATGTAAAGGCGGAACGGTCGAATACGAAACATCATTCGTCTCTGCGGTTCAGCACGACGATTTCGTAACTGCAACGTTGGACCAGAAGGGCGGCACCCGCCGGCGAGTCGTGGCGACGGTCGAGAAGGCCGAAGGAGACGCTCCGCCGCTCGACTTCGTACAGAAGATACTCGGTCAACGCGTGCCAATCGGGATTGAGGCGCACGTGCTTCACTGGAGCAGCTATTTCCGCATCCATCACCGGCACGTAGCTCAATTGCGCAGGGGACGTGTCTTTGTAGCGGGAGACGCTGCACACATTCACAGTCCATTTGGCGGTCAGGGGATGAACACCGGATTGCACGACGTTTGGAACCTGATCTGGAAACTCGATCTCTTCCTGCACGGGCGCGGCAATGAACAGTTACTCGACAGCTATAGCGCCGAACGTATTCCGGTGATCAAGAATGTCATCGAGACCACTCATTTCCTCACGAAGGCAATGGGAACTCCCAACAAGTTTGCTCAGGCTTATTTCATTTTTCTCTTTACCTCGTTGCTGCACACGTCTGAATCGGATCATCTGATCTCGGTCACCTGCTTTCTGGAAAAGTTGAGTTAGTATGTGAGACGAGTTTGGCAGGCGGGTTTTCACATTTGTACACGTCGTCATTCTTCGGTAGGAACAGCCACGGCCTCTGGGCCGCGCCCAAGATCTATTGAGGCTTGGTCATGAAACTTTCAGGTAATACGATTTTGATAACTGGCGGTACGAGCGGAATTGGATTCGAGCTGGCCGCTCGACTTCTGAAGCTTGGTAACACTGTAATCGTCACTGGACGAGATCCGGACAAACTGGAGGAAACGCAAAGAAAACTCCCCGGAATTCATCTATTTCAAAGCGATGTAAGCGACCCGAAAGCGATTCCTCTCCTCTTCGATGCGGTCATCAACAAATTTCCTGAGTTGAACGTATTGGTCAACAACGCCGGAATCATGCGCAAGATCAATCTCCATGACACCGGTAATGGCCTGGAGAATATCTGTCGTGAGATTGAGACGAACCTTATGGGGCCGGTTCGTATGGTGAAGCAATTCCTGCCACACCTGAATGCGCAAAAGACTGCCGCCATTGTGAACGTCTCATCCGGGCTTGCCTTTGTCCCTTTTCCGATAGCACCAATCTATTGCGCCACCAAAGCAGGTTTGCATTCTTTCACACAGTCCCTGCGCGTCCAGCTCAAGCACACCAGGATCGAGGTGTTCGAACTGGCTCCTCCGGCAACGCAGACGCCGTTGTTAACGGGAGATTTTAGTGAAGATTTGAAGAGCGCGTCTGCGATGAATGTCGCCAAGCTGGTCGATCAGGCGATTAACGGATTAAAAGCCGATCGCTTGGAAATCCGTCCTGGCCTCAGCAATGTTTTGAAGTTGCTGAGCCGAGTCGCGCCCCAGTTCATCTTGAATCGGCTCAGCAAGCCTGTAGACGCCATGCTGGTGGACGCCACTCTAAGATAGGCGCGCAGCACGCGGTTTTCCCGGCGCCTAACCTCCTCCCTGACGCTATACTGCGGGCATGAGTGAGACTGCGGCTGGGGGCCGGACCATAAGCGGCTCCAAACAACTGAATGCTCGTATCCAGCTTCACATCAATGGCGAGTCTCGAACTATCGACATAGATCCGCGCACCACTCTTCTCGATGCTCTCCGTGAATACCTTGGGCTGACCGGAAGCAAGAAGGGCTGCGATCAAGGGCAATGCGGCGCCTGTACCGTGCACATAAATGGCCGCCGCACGCTTTCCTGCCTGTCACTCGCCATCGCCCATCAGCAGGACCAGATCTCGACCATCGAAGGACTCGCCCGCGATGGCCAACTTCACCCCATGCAGTCGTCCTTCATGGAATGCGACGCCTTTCAGTGCGGTTACTGTACTCCCGGGCAGATCATGTCCGCCGTCGCCATGCTCGAGGAAGCCGCTAACAATGTGCCGAGCCACGTCACTCCTGATGTGCTCTCGGCGCCCGGCCTCGCGGAACTTTCGTCGGAAGAAATTCGCGAGCGCATGAGCGGTAATATCTGCCGCTGCGGCGCTTATCCCAACATCGTTGCAGCCATTGAGCAAGTCCGCAATGCCGGCAGGACGGAGCGCTAGAGCATGCACCTGTTTTCCTATATCGAGGGTGCAAGCGCTGAGGCCGCAGTCAAGGCTGTTGGCGACGATCCGCGGGCCGCTTTCTTTGCGGGCGGGACCACTCTCATCGACCTCATGAAGCTGGACGTCATGACGCCTGAGGCCCTGGTCGATATCAATCGGCTGCCTTTCTCGTCGATCGACGCGGACGCCGCTGGGATCACTATCGGCGCCAATGTCCGCAACAGCGATCTTGCTTTTCATCGCGCGATTCGCGAACGCTTTCCCGTATTATCGGAAGCTCTGCTGGCGGGAGCGTCCGCGCAACTACGCAACATGGCGACCACCGGCGGCAATATCATGCAGCGCACACGCTGTACTTATTTCCGCGACATCCATTCCAACTGCAACAAACGCAATCCCGGTTCAGGCTGTGATGCGCTCACCGGCATACATCGGGGTCACGCCATTCTCGGAACCAGCTCTCAATGTATCGCCACCAATCCTTCCGATATGTGCGTCGCTCTGGTCATGCTCGACGCCCAGGTTCGCACCCGCAAACGCGATGGTTCCGTCCGCAATATCGCTTTTGAGGAATTTCATCTTCTGCCCGGCGAAACGCCCGATCGGGAAACTTCGCTCGAGCACGGCGAGTTGATCACTCATGTCTATCTGCCGGATCTCCCCATGGCGAAGCGTTCGCACTACCTGAAAGTGCGCGATCGCGCGAGCTACGAATTCGCCCTGGCCTCCGCCGCCGTCTCGCTCGAATTGAATGGCGAAACCATCACCCAGGCGAGAGTCGGCCTTGGCGGGATTGCTACCAAGCCGTGGCGTTCGCAGGAAGCCGAAGCCGCCCTACGCGGCAGCAAGGCCAATCGTGAGACTTTCCGCGCCGCTGCCGATGCCGCTTTAGCTAACGCGCAGCCGCGCAAGCACAACGCGTTTAAGGTAGAGCTGGCCAAACGAACTCTGATCCTTGCTTTAGAGGAGTTGTTGTCCGGAAAGTAACGTTCGAAAAGGCAAAACAATGGCAACAACACTGATTGGAACACCTGTTAATCGCGTCGACGGCCATCACAAGGTCACCGGAACCGCTCAATATGCCGCCGAAATGGTGCTCGGTGAAATGACTCACGCGGTTCTCGTCAGCAGTCCCATCGCTGCGGGAACGATCCGCGATATCGATACCTCGGCCGCCGAAAAAGCTCCGGGCGTACTTCTCGTTCTGACCCACAAGAACTGCGGCCCGCTGGCTTCCATGCCCACCACGATGGAAGGCGGGGGTTTGACGGCCGAAAGTCGCGCTCCGCTCGAGGATCAGCGCATCCTGCATGCTGGCCAGCACGTTGCTATGGTCGTGGCGGAAAGAGCTGAGCAGGCGCGTGATGCCGCCTCACTCGTAAAGATTGTCTACCAGAAAGATACCCACGCCGTAGCTCTGGAGGACGCGGCCGCAACAAAATACAAACCTCACGATTTCATGGGCGAACCTCTCCAGCTCGAGCGCGGCAACGTGGACAAAGCGCTCGCCGAAGCTGAGGTGCGCCTCGATGAGACCTACACCACCCCCAATGAACATTCATGCGCTCTCGAACCGCATGCCACGATTGCTTCGTGGGTCGATGGCGTGCTGACGGTTTACAACTCCACCCAATGGATCATGGGCGATCGCACTGTCTTACAGGCCGCCTTCGAGTTGCCTCCTGAAAAAGTGCGCGTTTTGTGCCCCTATGTCGGTGGCATGTTCGGTTCGAAAGCCGCTGTGGGGGCTCATACGCTGCTGGCTGCGATCGCGGCCCGCCGGCTTGGTCGTCCGGTCAAAATTGTCCTTAGCCGTACTCAAGTGTTGCTGCATGTGGGCCATCGCAGCGAGACCGTGCAGCGCTTCGAAATCGGCGCCCGGCGCGATGGTTCCATCACGTCCATGCGCCATCACATCACCACGCACACCAGCGCGGCCGATGAATTCGTGGAACCCGTTTCCGTATGCACCCGCATGCTGTATGACATCCCGAATTATCAGACGATTCATGAACTCGTCCGGTTGAATGTCATGAAGCCCTCCTGGATGCGTGCACCCGGCGAAGCCCCCGGACAGTATGGGATCGAAAGCGCGCTCGACGAGCTGTCCTATCGTCTGGAAATGGACCCGATAGAACTGCGCCGCCGCAACCATGCCGTCATCAATCCTAATAACAAGAAGCCTTTTTCGAGCAAACATCTTCTGGAGTGCTATCAGCGCGGAGCGGAACGCTTTGGATGGTCCAACCGGAAACCGCAGCCGCGATCCATGCGCGAAGGCAATATGCTGATCGGCTGGGGCATGGCCACCGCGACCTATCCCGGTTACCTCATGGGAGCTGCTGTCAGCGTGCGCCTCGAACGTGAGCCCGATGGCGTGCGCGCCTACGTCTCCACTGCCGGCAGCGATGTCGGCACCGGCTTGTATACGATGCTGGCCATTACAGCCGCTGATCACCTGGGTCTGCCGCTTGAACGCGTCACTGTGAAGCTCGGAGATTCAGAACTGCTGCCCTGTGCCGTCGCGGGTGGCTCAAACCTGACCGCCAGCACCGCGCCTGCTACTGCCGACGCCTGTACTGAAATCAAACGGCAACTGCTCCAGATCGCTGCCGAGACCGCCGACGGATTCACTGGAGCTCAGGAACATGTTGCTGATTTCCTGTTTCAAGATGGGCGCATCGCTCACCGTTCAGCACCCCAGCGCAGCATCGGGTACGCCGATCTGATGTCGCTGGGCAACCGCCAATCGATCGACGCTCAGGGCAGCACACAGCCCGTTTTTGGTCAGAATGACGAATACTCGTTCCAGTCTTTTGGCGCCCACTTCGTGGAAGTGCGCGTCCGCGAAGAAATTGGGCGCGTGCGCGTCGCTCGCGTGGTCAGCGTCTTCGACTGCGGCCGAATCATGAGCGCCAAGACGGCGCGCAGCCAGTTCCTCGGTGGCATCGTTTTCGGTATCGGACACGCCCTACTCGAAGAAATCGCCTATGACCGCGAACACGGCCAATCGGTGAATGCGGACCTTGCCAGCTATCTCGTCCCTGTGAATGCGGACGTACCCGAGATCGACGTCACCTGGATCGGTGAACCCGATCTCAACTTCAATCCCATCGGCTGCCGAGGCATAGGCGAAATAGGGATCACAGGTGTTGCCGCCGCTATCGCCAATGCCGTCTATCACGCTACAGGGGTGCGCGTGCGCGACCTGCCGATCACGCCCGACAAGCTTCTGTAATTACCCTATTGGCCGCCCTTTTTTATAGACGGTAAAAACTAGCCTCTCAGCTCACGCAAAGTCTTGCCGACTGCGCCCGGGCCGAAATCGATTTTGGCCTGATTTATGGGCAAACCGACCACTTCGATGCGGTTCAAGTCCGTCGTTCCGATCCCCTTGGCTTCGGCCAGCTTAAGGGTGTTATTACCGCGGATGAAAGGACCGCTGCCCCTGTCGGATCTTGGATCGTAGCTCATCACAGCCATGCCGACCGCGTCTGTGCACACCGGATTCCGACCTACGATGATGACCCCCGGTGATATCTTCTCTACACCGCCTGGGAGCCATGGCCCTTCCCCGCCGCGCACTGTCTCGACGCCGTCTATAATCGCCAGATCAATTGGTCGTATGCCAACTTGATCCGCTACGATGCGCGGTACGCGATAGCCGGGATCGCGCGGCGAATCCGGATGCAGCTCCGCATCCACGCCCGACGGAGCCTTCGTCTTACCCTCATGCAGCACCGCGGCGCGTTCTTTCGTGGGTTGTTCGTTGCCGCTCGCGCCGCAGTCGCCGCCATAAAGAGAACAGGGTGTATCGCCGAAATTGTTCTTCATCGACATGGTCACGCCCGCTATCCAGTGGTTCTTCAGCTTCGCAAACGAAACGTACGTGTCACATTCCGTGAATGCCTGATTGAGGTGATAAGCCGGATACATATATCCGCCCTCCGGTACCTTCAGCCGGACATACTGCTTGTATTTGCCCAGGTTCTGAACGTTTTCCCAATCGACCTTCGTGCCCAGATTGTTGATGGCGTTGACATCGATCCCATAGCGCGCCCACAGCCCGAGATCCTGGCTTGCGGGAAAGAAACTCTCGATGATGCGAACTCGCTTGGCTCCCGCTTTGGCAAACAGGTACACTACGTTCGCCACCGTCTGGCCGTTCGTCCGATAAGGCAAATTGGGAGTCAGCGGAAAACGAGCGGGATTGCCCGTCAGATTGAGCTTGATAGCAACTGTCTTGCCGCGTACCAGCTTGTCGATGCCGCCGATCTGGCCGAATGCGCTTGATAGTTGTGGTTGAAAATTCGCGTAATCCCGGCAGCGCACGATCGCTACACTGCTGGCTGGTGCGGATACGCTCGATCTGGCAATCCTGGGAATGGCTAGCGCTGCGGCGGCCGTCGCGCCTGTTGCTAAGAGATCTCTTCTACTCAAGGTGCCTGAACAAAGGCTCGGTTTCATACCATCTCCTTGTCCTATCCTACTCTCCGATATGATCGAAAGCGACGCGATGGTCTCCCCATATTCCAGACGGACTTTCTGCGCGGCTCTGGCCGCCGCCGGCCTTCCTGCTCTCGCCAAACCCGGCGGGAAGATGTTCCTCGCTCTGAACAGCGTTCTCGTGAACGGACGCGTGCCCTGGCCCGAATTCGCGCGTCTCGCTGCCAAGGTCGGCTTTCCCGGGACGGACGTCATGTTGAAAGCCGCCATGCAGGCGGGCGCTTCGGCTACCAACGACCTGCTCAGCGGCCTCAAGGTCAAGCCTGCCGCTATAGATTTCCCCGTCGAATTCCGCAAAGATGACGCGGCTTTCCAGGCAGGATTGGCCAAGTTATCGGAACAGGCCAAATTTGCCGCTGCAATCCACTGTCCTCGCATGGTGACCTATATCATGCCTTCGAGCGACACGCCGAAAGCCGAACTTCGCGCCCTCTATAAGAAGCGTTTTACTGACTGCGGCCGAGTCTTGGCCGATTCGAACGTGCGCCTCGGCCTGGAATTTCTCGGTCCTCTGGAATTTCGCAAAAAATTCAAGTACGAGTTCATCTGGCGTATGAACGACATGCTCGAATTCGCCAAGGAATGCGGACCGAACATCGGTTTATTGCTTGATTCCTGGCACTGGCACTGGGCTGGAGCGACTACAGAGGACATCATTCACGCCGGTCGCGAGCGCATCGTTCACGTTCACTTCAATGACGCACCCAACATTCCCGCGGACCAGGTCCGCGACAATCATCGGCTCTTGCCCGGTGAAGGCGTAATCAATCTCACCGGCTTTCTGCAATCCCTGCGCAAAATCGGCTACACGGACGCTCTGAGCGTCGAAGTTTTTGGCCGCCTCAACGATGTTCCCCCCGAGCAGGCAGCCAAGATGGGACTGGATTACTCCCTGCGAGTTTTTCGGAAAGCAGGCGTGCCGGAAGGTTAGAAGAGAGCTAATTGTTTGCCCACAGTTCGTCCGTCCAGCGCCGGCGAAATCGCTCGCTCGTGCTCCAAGACCCGCTCGAAATCTGCCTGCGGCTGATATCTTCGCTCGACATTTCGCACCAGGTTATCCAGACGTTTGAAGCCGTCGATCTTCTCGCTTCGATCCAGTTTCGCGGCATCGAGTGAACGCCGCAACACCGCCAGCGATTCATCGTACGTTTTCAGAGGCACGGGGAACGGATGGCCGTCCTTTCCTCCAAGTGCGAAAGAAAAGCGGGCTGGATCGGTAAACCGGCTGGGCGCGCCGTGAATTACCTCCGCCACGAGCGCCAGGGTCTGCAGAGTGCGCGGGCCGAGATTCTCCGTTAACAAGAACGATGCGAAATCCCGTAATTGCCGGTCGTAGCTCACGGCCAGCACAGCTCCGAGCCTCTTCAAGTCGACATCCCTAAGCCGTACCTCATGATGCCGCGGCATGCTTAGCTTCCGGATCTCGCGGATGGTGCGCTCGGGAGACTCGCGGCCGATTTCGAGTAGCGCATTCTGTGCGGGACGCGCACGCCGGTCGACCAGGTTCAGAATCTCGCCCCCATTTTGCCCCACGATCGCCGTGTGCGGCTCGCACGCGAAGTCGCGCACGTTTGCCGAATGCCAGTGATAGCGCCGCGCCAGCTTCGTCGCTCCATTCAGACCCTGCTGAACTACAGCCCAGTCCCCGGCCGAAGTCAAAACGAAATTATGCAAATAGATCTGAAAGCCGTCTCCGATGGCATTGTTGTCAATCCTGGCAGCCAGCCTGCTGGCGCGAACCAATGCCGGTCCATCCAGATTGTGGCGGCCGGCGTGCGCTTGCAGTTCGTCCGGCGTTCGCCGTGACTGCTTCCCGCGTCCGCCGCAGATATAAATTCCAAGCTCTTTCGCCAGCGGATTCAAGCCCCGTTTCAAGGCCGCCATTACAGAAGTAGTAATACCGGACGAATGCCAATCCATTCCCATCACGCAGCCGAAAGCCTGGAACCAGAACGGATCGCTCAGGCGCGCAAGGAAATCCGCCGTTCCATAGGCGTAGACAACGCTCTCCGTGATTGCCGTTCCCAGCTTCTCCATGCGCTCGGCTAGCCACGGCGGAACAGTGCCGTAGTGAAGAGGCAGATCGGCAGAGCCGGAACGTTTCATCCTTGACCTCATTGTCTCAGCCCGGCGGCGCACTCGCTATTCTGTGACTGCATGGATCCCCTGGCCGAATACACGGCACGCCGCGACAGTTTTCGAGCCGAGGAACAGACGATGCAGCGACAGTTTGTGACTATCGGAAACTGGCGTCTGGCAATCGGAATAGCTGCCGCCGTGCTCGCCTGCTTCGTTTTTGTATGGCACGCCGTCCCGCTCTGGTCGCTTCTTATTCCCCTGTTTGCATTCACTGCTCTCGTCGTCTTCCACCAGCGAGTAATCAGACGCCGAACGCTTGCCTGCCGCGGTGTCGCCTTCTATGAGCGCGGAATCGCCCGGATCAAAGACGAATGGATCGGGAAGGGCATTACCGGCGATCGTTTTCGCAATCCTTCGCATGTGTATTCGGAAGATCTGGATCTCTTCGGCAAGGGCGGACTCTTCGATCTCATCGCCATCAGCCGGACTGCCGCCGGCGAGGATATACTCGCCAGTTGGCTGCTTCATCCAGCAGAGCCCGCCGAAGCACTCCTCAGGCAGAGCGCCGTTGTCGAACTTACGCCGAAGCTCCAATTGCGTGAAGACCTGGCGCTTCTGGCGGAAGATGTCCGTTCCGACGTGAACGTCGAATCGTTGAGCCGGTGGGGCGCTGCGCCCATCGTGCGGTTTCCACGCGTACTGCGGCCTCTTGGCATCGTGCTCGCGATCATCGGGATCTCCGCGCTCATCGCCCTTTTCGCGGGCGTCATTCCAATCTGGCCGCTGGCGGCTATCGTTGGGTGCGATGCAGGCCTCATCTTTACACTCCGAAGCAAGGTGACGCCGGTTCTGGAGAATGTAGAAGGATCGGGCCGCGATATACGCATTTTCTCCGCCTTGGTGAAGCGCTTGGAGCAGGAGAATTTCGAATCGCCCGCGCTGCGCGAATTGTGCAGCTCGTTTGCGATTGCCGGCAAACCAGCGTCCAAACGAATCGCCAAGCTAGGCCGGCTGACGGACTGGCTGGATTCGAGCGATCACGTATTAGTTCGCGTGATTCGACCGTTAGTGTTGTGGCAAGAACAACTCGCCATATCGTTCGAGAAATGGCGCGCCGAATGCGGTCCGTATGTCGGCGATTGGATTCGGGCTGTGGCCGAATTTGAGGCGCTCTCGTCCCTTGCCGCACTCGCCTTTGAAAGGCCCACCTGGACCTTACCACGGCTTCTGCGCGATAACGAAGCAACATTCGACGCTGTGGCTCTCAAGCATCCACTGCTTCCAAATGTTGCTTGTGTGCCGAACGATCTCACTCTCGATAGCAACCATCGAATGCTGATCGTAAGTGGTTCCAACATGTCCGGTAAGAGCACTTTGCTGCGAGCAGTTGGTCTAAACACCGTTCTCGCGTGGGCCGGCGCTCCGGTAGCAGCCGCTTCGCTGAGGGTCTCCCAGCTCCGGATTGGGGCCTCCATCCGCATCACTGATTCTCTGCAAGACCATCGGTCGCGATTCTTCGCCGAGATCACGAAAATTCGCCAGATCGTCGATTTAACCCGAACCGGGCAACCTCTTCTCTTCCTGCTGGATGAGCTTTTAAGCGGCACCAACTCGCACGATCGGCGCCTCGGCGCAGCTGGAATCGTTAAAGAACTTCTTCGCTCGAACTCGATTGGCTTGATTACGACTCATGATCTCGCCCTGGCCAATATCGAGCAGGACGTAAGCGCCGGCGTCTGGAATGTGCATTTTGACGACCAAATGAACGGGACCGAGATGATGTTTGACTACAGACTCAAACCGGGAGTCGTCACTCGAAGCAATGCAATTGAGTTGATGCGTGCCGTTGGTTTGGACGTCTAACAAACGATGCCAAAACGCAATGCGATTGTGATTGGGAGCGGTCCGAATGGATTATCCGCCGCAATCGTGCTGGCACAAGCCGGTCTGGAAGTCGAGGTCCGGGAGGCCGACCCGGTTCTTGGGGGCGCCGCTACATCACGCGAACTCACATTGCCCGGCTTTACTCATGACCTGGGCTCGGCGGTTCATCCGATGGCGGTAAGCTCGCCGTTCTTCGCCTCTTTGAAGCTCGAGAATTTCGGCCTCAGATGGATTCTGCCGCCGGCTTCACTGGCTCACCCGTTCGATGACGGAACCGCCGTTACTCTCGAGCGCGATGTCGCCGCAACCGCCTCGCAGTTCGGCAAAGATGATCGGGCGTATCGCCGCTTTTTTGAACCTTTCGTCGACAACTGGCCGGCTCTCTTCAAAGAAGTTTTTCGACCTATCGGCGTCACTCGCAGGCCTTTCCTGGTCGGGCGATTCGGATTTTGGGCCGTACAACCTTGCACTCTGGCGATGAGGACTGTGTTTCGGGACGAACGTGCTCGAGCGTTGTTTTCCGGATCGGTAGCTCACGGTTCCCTGAAACTCGAAGATCTTCTGAGTAGTTCCTTCGGCCTCACCCTGAACAGCGCCGGCCATGCGGTAGGCTGGCCGATCCCGCAAGGAGGATCGCAGAGTATCTCGAATGCGCTCGCTCGTGTATTGGAGTCTCTCGGCGGAAGGATCATCACAAACGCACGAGTAACGAATCTAAATGAACTCGGATCGCCGGATCTCACACTCTGCGATGTCGGCCCAAGGCAATTTCTCGCACTTGCCGGAAATCGTCTTCGTGTTTCTTTCCGCAAGCTTCTCAATCACTATAAGTACGGACCCGGCGCATTTAAAGTAGATTGGGCGCTGCGGGAACCGATTCCGTGGCGCGCGAAGCAATGCTTGCGTGCTGCCACCGTTCACCTCGGAGGGACAATGGAAGAAATCGCCACCTCAGAGAGAATGGCTTCGAACGGCATGCCGCCCGAAAGACCTTTCGTTCTTCTCGTTCAACCAAGTTTGTTCGACGACACCCGAGCGCCTGCGGGAAAGCACACTGCTTGGGCCTATTGCCACGTACCCAACGGCTGGACTGGTTCAGCATTGCGACAGATCGAGGATCAAATTGAACGCTTCGCCCCGGGTTTCCGCGAATGTATCCTCGCCACGGCAGTACACGACCCACAACAGTTACAAAGCTGGAACCCAAACCTGGTCGGAGGAGACGTGGTCGGAGGCTCTATGAACGTCGATCAAGTTATGTTTCGGCCTACCTGGCGCAGATATGGAACACCGCTGAGAGGTGTGTACCTATGTTCATCCTCCACCCCGCCGGGCGGCAGCGTACACGGAATGTGCGGGTACTGGGCCGCGAAGCGCGCTCTACGTTATCTGCGAAAACGGCTCTAGGTTCCTAGCTTCTCTCGTGCGCAAACCATTTTCATGTCGACCGAGCCCTTTTCCGTTTCAACATGGCTGGAGATCGTGAGCGTCTTTTTATCGTCCGAAAGTTCCCAGCGATCCGTGATCAACTCGTCGATACCCTTCGAATTCTTCATGCTGGTCCGCACCACCAGGACCTTGCCATCCCAGTAGCACTTGCTTTCTGCATCCCGCCCGTTGATCACGTTCTTAGTAACGGAACCGTCGGTGAAATAAGTGATATCGCTGGTCGTGGTGTTTTTGCCCGTTGTCTGGATGGTATGGATATTCATAGCCGGATCATGATCATCTACGATCCGGACCACGATATCCGGCATTTGAAACCCGTGGAAGTCGCTCAAGTCCTTCATCATGCGCCAGCGGCCTGAAAAATCCGTCGTCCGGAGAGCTCCGGGAGTACGCTGCGCTTGTGCGCAACACAGCAGGGGTATCAGAACGAGAAACAAGCGATAGCGGCGCAAATGAAACATGAATATCCTTAGAGATTGGCTCATTCCCATGATAGTGGGGCGATGGCTCCTCTAGTTCTGCGCTATTGCGACCAGCATCACTTCGACTTACCAAGCGGACATAAATTTCCGCTTTCGAAGTACCGCCTCTTGCGCGAACGGTTGAGCGGAGATCCGCGTCTGAAACTGCAGCCCTCCGATTTAGCCTCGCGAGAAGCTGTGCTGCGAGTGCATGCCAACGAGTACGTAGATGGCTTCCTGGCTGGCACTTTGGACGCCGGAATCATGCGCCGGATCGGCTTCCCCTGGTCGCCCGAACTGGTGACGCGCACCTTGGCGAGCGCAGGTGGAACGTTAGGCGCAACTTGTAGCGCGCTCGAAACGGGTTTTGGCGGAACGCTTGCGGGAGGAACACATCACGCATTTCGCGAGCGCGGTTCGGGATTTTGCGTTTTCAACGATCTTGCAATCGCAATTGCCTGGGCGCGCGAGGAGGCTCGAGTGAAAAGAGCCGCCGTAGTGGATCTCGACGTTCATCAAGGCGACGGAACTGCCGTCATCTTTAGCGGGAACCCAAACGTTTTCACGCTGTCCCTGCATGGAGCGCAGAATTTTCCTTTTCACAAGCAGACAAGCTCACTCGATATCGAGCTGCCTGATGGCACTTCTGATGAGGCTTATCTGGCCGCTTTGATACCTGCGCTTCAGCGGGTCTGGAAATTTTCGCCCCAGCTTCTGATTTACCAGGCCGGTGTGGATGCACTGGCGAGCGATCGCCTGGGGCGGCTTTCCTTGACGCTGGACGGCTTGCGGCAGCGCGATGAACTCGTTATCGGTGAAGCTTACCGACGCGGTATTCCGCTTGTCGTCACGGTAGGTGGAGGTTACTCAGAACCGCTCGAAGAAACAGTGCGTGCCAGCGCCCAGACGTTCCTGGCGGCGGCCGCCATTTACTGCGAAGACTCAGTTCCGCGCGTGCCATTCCAGCCTAAATCGACTCCAGAGCCGTAAGTAAAACGTTTTTCAATCACCTGATTGAGCTGGTTCTCATACGCAACACAATGGAATGAACCGGAACCGGGTGTACCGAATCGCAGGTCCGTTAGATCTAGCCGCGTTCCACGAGTCGTGGCGCCAACTACCGGCTCGATCGACCAGACAGGGAATCGAGCGAAGTACAAGAAATAGCGAAATGGATCCATGGTCTGGACTGTCTTAAGCCTCGCGTCGACGGGCGGCTTGTAGAAAATTGCAGCAGTTTCCAGATTCAACTGTCGAAGCGGGTCGACCGTCGAAAGCCGATAACTGCCTGGTGTTTCAACGACCGCTGTCCAGCGCAAGGGATTGAACGGCTCTGGCAGCGCGGCGGCTTGTATGGGGGCAACCCCATCATAAAGACGAGACTCGAGCTGCGCGACAGCTCGATTATGTAGAGCCGCGCGACCGGCGTCGAATAATACGAAGAAAGTCAAGGCAAAGATGGCGATTGGCCGGCCAGCGGGCGAGCGCCGCTCCCCGATCTCGCGAGTAACGAGGCGCGAGAAAAGTGGCCAGATCGCGGCAAGCAGCAGCGCCCCGAGGATCCAGCCATCGAAAAGGCTGTTCAAATCGAGATGAAACCAACGCGAGGAAAACGGAAGAAACAGCCGAATTCCGTAGCTATTGGTCCAATCGAGCAGCAGGTGACTGGCGAGACCTGCCACGCAGAGCAGCCAGGCTCTAAACCAGGGCAGCTTTTCGCGAAAAATGGCCGCAACTACGACTACTGTGAGCGCCGCCAGGAATGGCAATCC
The DNA here is from genome assembly GCA_963799755.1 of Terriglobia bacterium. Classification (GTDB taxonomy): domain Bacteria; phylum Acidobacteriota; class Terriglobia; order Bryobacterales; family Bryobacteraceae; genus Bog-105. The sequence goes on from CAWCYQ010000011.1 coordinate 205,135, forward strand.
CACGACCGAATGCGAGTACCCGCGATGAATCTCCAGGTAGCGGAAAGCACCTGAGGGCGCTGCCACAATGTCGCCATCAGGCGCATTTGCGGAGAGGAGCAGAAGCCATACTGCTCTTGGGCAAAACCGATCGAGACCGGCTCGCGAAAGCGCCAGGCCGGTCAACGAATGAGTGACGTTGTCCATCCGGGGCGATCAAGCGTATGCGGGTACGGAAAGTCGAGACCGTTCTCGCGCCAGGTACTCGGGGGGAAGGAGAAGTGTCAGCGCGTTCGGGATGATTTCGGCGCTCATGGGCAATTTCCCGGCGAATTCACCGTCCACTTGCGCATAGATATGCCTCGCTTGCGGTGCAAGGCAGATCACGGAACGGCCTCGCAAAATCGTGCATCCCTTTATGCGATGAACTTGCCCCGTCGCCACTCCGACTAGGTAACCGAGATACCGTGCGCTGACCTTCCCACGGAATAGGACGACCGTAAAATCATCGCGCATCAGGGAAGCGTCGCGCGCAATTTCAAGGTCGCCGCCATAATTTCGCACGCGTGTGACCAGTGCGAAGCTCGCCTCAAACTGTTTTCCATCCACAGTCACTTCAAATTCGTGAATAGGTCGAAATACCTGCGCGAACCCGCCCAGATAATAGGCGAGTTTGCCGGCTGCCGCCTTCAGGTCCAAATTGATGCGGTAGACTATTTCCGCATCGAGACCGGCACCAGCCATACAGACGAAGGAGCGCGCCCCGGCGCCATCTATTTTTGTCGAGCCCACGGCTATGCTGCAAGGCTGGAGTGTGGAGATTTGAGATGTTGCTCGGCCAATATGAATCGGCAAGCCCACTTCCCGCGCGAGGACATTGGCGGTGCCCCCAGGCAAAATTCCGAGCGGAACTCCGGTGTGCAGCATGCCATCGACTACCTCATTGATCGTGCCGTCTCCGCCAGCCGCCAGGATGAGATCGCAGCCCTCTTCGATCTGTTGCTTTGCCTGCGCCCCGGCAGTTCCCGGAGCGGTGGTGGGAATCAAGGCCGCATCGATTCCCTGCTGCGCTAAGAGGCCAGTGGTACGGTGAAGCAGATGCTGGTGGCGCGCTAGACCTCGAGCAACGGGATTATAAATGATGGCCGCACGCCGCGCGTGAAACGTTTCCAAGTCCACCATTATAGGTTTCGGGAATGAAAGAATCGCCTTCGCAGCGCGCAGAAGAGTTGCGCGAGCAGCTGGAACGTCACGAATATCTCTACTACGTTCTGGATCAGCCGGAGATCACCGACGCGGAATTCGACGCGCTTATGCGTGAGCTGCGCGACCTGGAAACCCGCCATCCGGAACTGCGCACCGCGGATTCACCGACGCAGCGGGTCGGCGGGCAACCCCGAGAAGGATTCGTGAAGGTAGCGCACAGCTCGCCCATGTTGAGCCTGGATAACGCACTCAACGAAGAAGAGCTGCGTGAGTTCGACACACGGGTACGCGGACTGCTAAAGGCAGAGGCTCACGAATATGTCGCAGAACTGAAGCTGGATGGATTGTCGATGGCCGCGCAATATAGCGGTGACAAGCTGGAAAGAGCGCTAACACGCGGAGACGGGCGAGTTGGCGAGGACGTGACTGAAAACGCCCGCACCATTCGGTCACTTCCTCTCAGAATTCGCCAGCATTCGTTTGCCCATGGAGAATCCTTCGAAGTTCGCGGCGAAGTTGTGATGCAGCGACGCTCGTTCGAACGTCTGAACGAGGAACGCGAAGAGGCCGGTCTCCCGCGCTTCGCCAATCCGAGAAATGCTGCCGCTGGAGCGTTGCGGGCTCTCGATCCGGCGGTAACCGCGGCGCGTCAACTCGATTCGTTTACTTATTTCCTGCTGAGAGATGGGCGTCCTTTGTTTCCGAGTCACTGGCAGAATTTGGAAGCGATGAAAGCGGCCGGCTTCAAGGTGAACCCACACCGGCGGAAGTGTGCGAATCTCGATGAGCTGCTCGGGTTTATTCGGGAATGGGAATCGAAACGCGAGTCGCTGCCTTACGAAACCGATGGCGTTGTTGCCAAAATCGATTCCGTTGAGCAGCAGGATCGGCTAGGTTGGACGGCTAAGGCTCCGCGCTGGGCCATCGCGTTCAAGTACCCCGCAAGGCAGGCCAGTACGACGCTCGAAGCGATCGAAGTACAAGTCGGCCGCTTAGGAAATCTGACCCCGGTTGCGCGTTTGAAGCCAGTGACCGTGGGTGGCGTAACAGTTTCGCGTGCCACGCTGCACAACGAGGATGAGATCGCGCGTTTGGGCGTCGAAATAGGCGACACCGTTGTGATTGAGAGAAGCGGCGACGTCATTCCGAAAATTGTGCGCGTGCTCGAGCAGGGTACCCATCGCAAACCATTCCACATGCCGGGTCACTGTCCGATTTGTGGAGGGAAAGTTGTTCGCGCGGAGGGCGAAAGCGCCAGCCGCTGCGTGAACGCGAATTGTCCGGCGCGGCTGCGTGAATCGCTTCTTCACTTTGCATCGCGCGGTGTGATGGATATCGATGGCATGGGTGACGCACTCGTCGATCAATTGCTCAACCGCGGCCTGGTACACAATATCGCCGACCTTTACGATTTAACGGCGGAACAGCTTCTCACATTGGAGCGAATGGGAGAGAAATCGGCCTCAAAGGTGATCCGGAACATAGCGCAATCACGCTCTCAACCGTTGCCGCGCGTATTGAATGGCTTAGGAATACCGTTTGTTGGAGAGCGAACGGCACAATTATTGGCAGCGCACTTCGGCGATCTTGACGAGATGGCGGCAGCTTCGGAAGAAACTCTGCAGGAAGTCGGCGAGGTCGGGCCGAAGGTAGCCGAATCGATCAGGCAGTTCTTCTCGGAACAAAAGAATTGTGAGTTACTGCAAAGGCTGAAAGCGGCCGGCCTGCAGTTTACCGCCGTCAAGCGATTAACAAAGAAAAAGGGGCCATTAACTGGACTGACGTTCGTGATCACCGGTACGCTTCCCGTGCTGAAACGAGAGGAAGCGAAAGAAAAGATTGAATCGGCAGGAGGGAAAGTCGCGGGATCGGTCAGCAGCAAGACCAATTACCTGGTGGCGGGAGAGGAAGCAGGCTCGAAGCTGGAGAAGGCGCGCGAGCTTCATATCAAGATTATTGATGAAGCGGAATTGATCGAAATGCTGAATCAGAGCTAGAAAAGCACTGCTGCGCGAATGGCTTTGCTTCATCATGTTATCGGCACCTTTCTGACATGGGGTCCATACGGATTGCTGCTGCTCTCGATTCTCGATTCCGTCGGGCTACCGATCGTGAGCGGTGTAGATGCCCTCCTGATTGCGGTCTCAACGGATAAACCAGGACAGGCTTACTTCGCGGCAGCCTGCGCAATCACAGGGTCTCTCATCGGGAGTCTGATTCTGTTTGGCATAGCACGCAAGGGAGGCGAAGTGCTGCTGGCCAAACACATATCGGGCCGCATGGGAGCGCGCCTTCATCTTTGGTTCCAGCGCTACGGCCTGATCACCGTCTTCGTGCCCGCGATCTCGCCGCTGCCGCTACCCATGAAGATTCCCGTATTCTGTGCGGGAGCGCTGAATGTGCGTATCGCCTACTTCATATTTGTCGTGCTCACCGCGAGAGTGATACGATACCTCGCGCTGGCATATCTGGGCCGGCACTATGGTCATAGCTCCGCCCAGTTTCTGCTTAAACACGGGATTCTACTTGGCGCGGTGACGCTTGGTTTGGCGGTCGTGGTGGCGGTCGGTCTGCGGCTATATCAGCGGCACAGGGTCAAGGCCGGAGAATCGGAGTAGATATACGAACGTGCTGCTGCCTGGCCGAACTGCTTTGCTTCTGTTGCTCGTTGCTGTAGTTTCGTCGCCGTCCGGCCGCAGCCCGCAGGAACTTTTGGAAAACGTCCGGCACAAAGTCAGCCAGCAGTTGGCGAAATCGGCAAACTACGCCTGCGTTGAAACACTGGATCGCACTTACCTGAAAGGTACACATCCGAGCGCGATCGCCTGCGGCGCCGAAGATACGACCGATCTACAGGAAGTGATGCACGACCGCCTGCGGCTAAATCTAGCGGTATCGGAGGGAGCGGAGATTTTTTCCTGGCATGGAGAGAACAAATTCACGTCTTCCGATATCGAGAAGATTGTGAAGGGTGGCCCGATCTCCTCCGGCAACTTTGTCGGTTTCCTCCGAAATATCTTTTTTGCCCCCGGCGTCAAATTCAGGTATCGCGGCAAAGCGACGGACCACGGAATTGCGGTGGCGCGTTTCGACTACGCGGTTGGAAAGCCTGCCTCCCGGTTCCATGTCGAAGGCGCCGAAAACAGATATGCGATCGTACCTTTTCATGGCTCTTTCTCAGCTAATGCGGCTACGTTTGACATTGTTCGGTTGAAAGTGGCTGCCGACAGAATTCCGTTCGGCCTGAATATCTGTTCCGCTGACAGCGAGGTGCATTACCAGATAGCCGACATTTCCGGCATGCCGACGCTGATTCCGCAGTCCTTTGAGCTGCATATCGACGACGATACTCACTTGTACACGGTCAGCCGAGGCGAGTATGCCGACTGTCACGAATTCAGGGCTGAATCGAAACTGAGATTCGACGCGCCGCAGGACTATAATCAGAGACCCCAGCAGACGACCCTGGACCGGTGGCTTCCACCCGGCTTGGATCTGCACGTTCAACTCAAAACACCGGTGGATGAAAAGACGGCGTTTACCGGTGACGGGGTAGAGGCTCTTCTGACAGCCCCTCTTCGAACCAAGGAAGGCGAAACGCTGTTGCCCGTGAACGCCACGCTACGGGGTATCATCACCCAGCTCCAAACGTTTTACGGCCCCCCGGCGCACAGTTCAATTCGTATTCAATTCAATAGCGCCAGGTTCGGGAACAAAGGCTATCGTTTGAGGGCTGTTCATAAGCTTTCGGACAAGGAGCGAAAGATCGTGCTTTCCATGTACGGCGGCCTTTTGACGAGCGAGGCGAAGACCGAAATCGAACAAGGCACAATATTCGTTTACTCCGATCGCCTGCGGCTCGACCATAGATTTCGCGGCGAGTGGCGCACTGCGCAGCCGGCCGAAGTTGAACAGCGAACTCCGTAGAAGTTTATCGCCGGGCATTATCACGTCCACAATCGCATAGTATGGAGGCATGTCACGCATATCCCGTCGCGTATTCGTTGCCCAGTCAGCAGCACTCGTCCCAATGGCCCGTTCTCTTTTCGCGTATGAGTCTCTTCGCGCCAGCAACTTGGGAGTCCAGCTCTACACGGTTCGAAATGTGATTGGGAAGGATCCCGCCGCCACGCTCGAGGCAATCCAAAAAATTGGCTACACCGAAGTGGAAGCCGTCTACGGAAACCTGCATAAGATCTGGTCCGGACTGAAAGAGACAAGTCTGCAGCCAGTGAGCGTACACATCGATGAAGCGCTTTTTATAAAAGGCGGCAGCGATTTCGATTCTGCATTAGAAGATGTGAAAGGTCGCGGCTTTAAATTTGTCGTCATGCCGTATATTCCCGTTGAGCAACGCGGAGGCGCCGATATGTTCAAAAAGCTGGCCGATATGCTGAATCGTTCCGGCGAAAAGGCGAAATCGAACGGTCTTAGGCTCTGCTATCACAACCACGCCTTCGAATACAAACCAATCGACGGAAAGACCGGACTCGAGCTGCTCATGAACGATACGCAAAAAGATCTGGTTTCTCTTGAGTTAGATATCTTCTGGGCGTCTGTAGGTGGTCATGACCCCGTCGAGATTTTGAAGACGTATTCGGGCCGCATTCCGCTTTTACACTTAAAAGATAAATCGCGCTCCTTTACCAAAACGCAGTACAACGAAAATGTTCCGCCCGACACGTTCAAGGAAATAGGAAGCGGCTCAATCAACATTCCGGCAGTCCTTCAGGCAGCGGATACGGCTGGAGTGGAGCACTACTTTGTCGAGCAGGACCAGACTCCCGGAGATCCGATCGACAGCCTGCGCAAGAGCTTCGAATATCTGAAAACTCAGTTCAACAAATAATTCGAGTAGTTGTTACGCGCGTTCCTGATAACTGCCATCAGCGGTGCTGACCCGAATCTTTTCACCTTGATTGATGAACGCCGGCACCTGCACTACCAGGCCGGTTTCCATCTTGGCGGGCTTCGTGACGTTCGACACGGTAGCGCCTTTGAGTCCAGGCTCGGTTTCAACCACCGTCATTGACACGCTGGGAGGCAATTCGACACTGATGGGTTTGCCCTCATAGAACTCTACGTTCACTTTGAGCTGTGGAATCAGATACGAGACGCCGTCCCCCAGAGTATCCGCGGTGAAGTGCATTTGCTCGAAATTTTCGGTGTTCATGAAGTAATAGTATTCGCCGTCGTCATACAGGTACTCCATTTCGTGTTCATCCAGCGCTACTCGCTCGACCTTATCTTCAGAAGAGAAACGGTGTTCGATCATTGAACCCGAGCGTAAGTTCCGCATTTTGGCCTGCACAAATCCGCGCAGGTTGCCAGGCGTGCGATGTACCATGCTAAAAACCGAGTGCAACTCGTTATTAAACTTGACTACCATGCCAGGGCGCAGTTGTGTCGACGCGATCATGATTGGGACTCTCTTCCTATTTGGCGCATGAACATGCGCACAGAAACCTCCAGTCTATCAACCGGCAGTTACTGACCGCCTCCGTGAGCAATGCAGATTTTTCCGTTGGTTTCGTTCGGTACCTGCCAGATTCCCGCAGAATCTACCCGCCCGGGCGAACGGTTACCCCCATATTCATAGGTCAACTCCGTATTGGGTTTTAGGTTCCAGAGCATAATGGTTTCGTTCGTTTTCCTCCTCGGGACCTCCAGGCAAGGCGAAACCATGGAGACGAGAGTCAGTGTTCCGAAGCTGGCCCGATTGGAGCGCCAATCCTGAACGCTTTTGCTGCTCGTGGGAGCTTGAACGTGCTCTTGCCAATTAGCTGGACAGTTTTCCTGCTCAAATTTTCCTGGAGTGATGGCGATCCAGCAAGCATTGAGATCCCAATTCACACGGGCAAAGAGCCGCCCCGATGGATCATAGATCCAAGGGTCCATATTCTGATATGCAATGCCCGGCAGATAGGGATCTGCCCACAGAAACTCGTAGGCAACACCGGGTCCTACACGGAGCATCTGACGGTCTTCCATAGCCCAGCCCTGAAGAAACTGCGAATTCTCCAGATTAGGATCGAGAGTCACTAAAGCGAGCGCAGCTATGTGGGCCATCCAAGCAGGGTGTTCAGATTGATCAGGTTTCAAGCTGAGAAGAAACTCCTTGGGAAGCAGGGAAAAGAAACGTGGGTCGTCATTGCGCAAGTCACTGCGATCCGCGGTCCGCGCCGCCATCAGAAACTCGCAGAGAGCATATAAATCGGAGGCAACCAGGCGTTGCCGGATGCGAGCTCGCACGGAGGGCCACAAATTGGCGATCGAGCCATGTGCTTCGTGTCCCTCCACAACTACCCGGAACAAAGCGTTTCTGGCTGCTTCGATCGGGTTGGGCGGCCCCGATGTTGCGCAAAGGCTGCGCTCGATGCGAGTCCGGTCTTCCGATGAAATTCCGTCGGAGATCCAATCCAGTACTAAGGCGGTCTGCCGCAGCTCACAAGGATGCGCCAGCGTCCATTGGACGGCTTCCCGGCCCCGCTGCTGATCGTGGCTGACCGCATAATAAAGCGCCAGTTCGAAGCCGCGCTCGGGCGAATCCGGCACCGTTTGAACACGCTTTTCAAAATTGAGCCAGCGAATCGTCTGCCGCTGGCGATCGCGCTGCAAACGGCGGAGGAGTTTCGGAGTTAAAAGCAGGTGCGGTGTGTAATCTGCTTCCTGAGCTGCGGCCGATCCGTGCAACAGGAATGCTCCAGCCATGAAACAGATGACAATTGCGCGCATGCGCATATGCATACCGACCTCAGCTTATCGCGCGTGTCATCGCGAGCAAACGGTGATGGCTGCTATTGGTGAGGAGTTTTTGGCTGTGCTTGGAATCCTCGTAACCAATTGAGGAAATTGGTTGCGGGGGCAAGATTTGAACTTGCGACCTTTGGGTTATGAGCCCAACGAGCTACCTGACTGCTCCACCCCGCATTTCAATCCTAACACCGCACGCGTTCGGGTCGACTCAGAGGCCCATCTTCACGCAATTGCGGACTTTGCGCTTGGGATAGTGGGGTATAAATAGTGGAGTGCTAACCGCAGTTATTCATGGCCGCTCCCAGTAACAGCCGAAAGCGGACAACGGCGCACGCCCGGACCCACGAACGGCGCCTCGCTTCCGGGCCGCGGCTCGATTCTCCCGAGCTTTATCTGAATCCGCACCTGAGCCTGCTGGCCTTTCAGCGGCGCGTACTGCAAGAAGCGCAGGACCCTGCTACTCCGCTGCTCGAACGAGTCAAGTTCCTCTCCATTCTGGGCTCGAACATGGATGAGTTTTTCATGGTGCGCGTAGCCGGCTTGTGGCAGCAAATCGAGACTCGCACCACAGAGATAAGCATGGATGGGAGATCGCCATCCGAGCAGCTCGAACTGATTCGTCACGAAGTGACCAGCATCATGGCAGAACTCTATCGCCTGTGGCGTGAAAACCTGATGCCGGATCTGCGCGATCAGGGAATCTATATTCTCGGTATAGACGAGCTGAATCCACAGCAGAAGGTAGCAGTCGACGATTATTTCAGGCGCGTCGTGTATCCGGTCCTAACTCCTTTGGCGGTCGATCAGGGACGTCCTTTCCCGCATATCTCGAATCTCAGTCTGAACATCGCAGCGGTGGTGAGCAACGGAGACGGTGTTGAACGGTTTGCCCGCATTAAGGTGCCCGATTCGCTGCCCCAGCTTGTAGCGCTGCCTTCCCAAGCCTCGGAACTTGCCTTCATCTGGCTGGAACAGGCGATCATTTGCAACCTTCGTCTTCTCTTTCCGGAAATGGAAATCGTCAAGGCCGACATGTTTCACGTGACGCGGGACGCTGAGCTCGCTATTCAGGAACTCGAAACAGACGATCTTCTGGAGAGCGTGCAGGAAGCGGTCTGGCGCCGCAGATTCCGTGATGCCGTGCGGCTTCAGATCAACCCCGGCATGCCGCAGAGACTGGTGGATATTCTGACCACCAATCTCGAGCTCGATCAAAATGACGTGTACCGGTGCGAGGGTCCGCTCGATCTGAGTCGCGTACGAGCCCTGTTGAACATCGAGCGGCCGGCGCTCAAAGACAAGCCTTTCATCCCGTATACCCCGAAGGGTTTCACGGCATCGCCATCGAGCGAGATCTTCTCCACGATCTCGGAAGGCGATATTCTCGTTCACCATCCCTTCGAGTCATTCCAGCCGGTGGTCGATTTTCTGCGCGCCGCTGCAGAAGATCCGAACGTCCTCGCGATCAAGATGACACTGTACCGCGTTGGGCGGAACTCGCCGATCGTGGAAGCGCTGCTCGATGCAATTCAGAACGGCGTGCAGGTTGCCGTTCTACTGGAGTTGAAAGCGCGCTTCGATGAAGAAAGTAACATCGAATGGGCACAGAAGCTGGAGCGCGAAGGAGTACACGTCGTTTACGGCTTACCGGGTGTTAAGGTTCACGCCAAAATGGCCATGGTGGTGCGCCGCGAGGGAGAAAATATTCGCCGTTACGTGCATCTCGGCACGGGCAATTACAACCCCACGACAGCTCGCATCTATACCGATCTCGGGTTATTTACAACGAATGAAGAAATTGGCGAAGATGTCAGCGACCTTTTCAATCATTTGACCGGCTATTCGGCAAAGAAATCGTACCGCAAGCTGCTGGTCGCGCCGCACAGTATTCGCAGCGGTCTCGAACGGTTGATTCGCGCCGAAACCGAGCGCCACAAGGAGCACGGCGATGGGCATCTGATTTTCAAGATGAACGCGCTGGAGGACGCCGGAATGGTGCGGCTGCTCTATGAGGCCTCGCAAGCCGGCGTTCAGATCGATCTGATTGTGCGCGGAGTTTGCGTGTTGCGTCCAGGGCTACCCGGAGTCAGCGAAACGATCCGCGTGCGAAGCATTCTAGGACGCTTCCTCGAGCACAGCCGTATTTTCTATTTCCACAATGGCGGTGACGAGCTGATTTATGTCGGGAGCGCCGATCTGATGCCGCGCAATCTGAATCGACGCGTCGAGGTTCTTTTCCCTATTGAAAATCCTCGTCTGATCCGCCGCCTGCGCGATCGTATCCTGGCTAAGTATCTGGAAGACGAAGCGGGGGCTCGCATCATGCAGTCCGATGGTTCTTTCATCCGGCCGAAGCACACGGGTAAGAAGCTGTTCAGCAGCCAGGCGTGGTTCCTGAAACACGAGGCTTGACGGCCCAAATCGCACCGCGAATCTACTTGAAACAATGCTGATCTATCCTGCTGGTTGAGGATCCATGCGAGCAGGGGTTACCGGACGGCTGTTTATCACATGGTGTCTATTTTTCGTTGCTCTGGTGGTCTCGTTTCTGTGGCTGAGAGCCGATCTGCGAACCCAGGCCGAAATCCCCGCTTTCGTCAAGCTTCTCCTTCTCAATTTGTTTTGCGCAATCGCCGCGACCGCGTTGATTCTTGGGATTTCCGTGAGATGGCGGCGCATTGCGAAACGCCTCGAGACTCTCATCGCGGCCCTGCCCGCCACCGAAATTTCTCTTGCCGAAGACGACTCATCGGATTTGGACAGCTTGGCGCGAGCCATGAGAATGATGTCGCAAAGAGTTCGGCTTCTCACCGAGCGGGCCAAGCTCGAACTCTCACGCCGCGAGGCCATTCTAGCTTGCATGGCCGAAGGAGTTCTCGCGGTTGACGAAAAGCTGAGAGTGATCTTCTGCAACGAGGCTTTCGCAAGAGCTTTTGGTACTCGCATCCCCGTTCCCGAAGGCAGGAATTTGTATGAAATTGTGCGTGAACCGATCATCCGCGACATTCTTGAAGAGGCGATCAACAGCGGCCAGCGGCAAACAGATCGTCTTCAATTGCCGAGCGCGGCAGGACGATGGTTCGAAGCGAGCGCTCTTCCATTGAGCGAAGAGCCGCGGCGAGGCGCCGTCATTGTTCTTCATGACGTTACCGATCTGGAACGCCAGGAGCAGGTTCGAAAGGACTTCGTAGCCGATGTTTCGCACGAACTCCGGACGCCGCTCGCGGCGATCCGCGGCTATGCCGAGACCCTGCTCGACGGCGGCCTCGAGGATCAGCAGAACAATCGCAAGTTCGTCGAGATCATCGAGGCTCACGCCATCCGCCTTAATAACATCGCCTCCGATCTGCTTGTGATCTCGGAACTCGATAGCAACTCGCGCCCGGCTGTTCCGCCCGAGCGGATCTCCCTGCTCGCCATAATTCAATGCGCCGTCCACACGGTAGAGGGAAATGCCGCGCTGCTCGGCGTCCACCTCGACACTTTGAAATGCCAGGACTGCTTCGTTGCCGGTTATCGCTTCCGTCTGGAACAGGCCCTCACAAACCTGCTCGATAACGCGGTCAAATTCAACAAACCAGAGGGTCAGGTGGTCATCGAATGCGAACCTGCAGGTAACGGTCAGGTGCGCATTTCTATATCGGACACCGGCATCGGCATACCTAGCGAAGATCTCAAACGCATATTCGAGCGCTTCTATCGAGTGGACAAAGCGCGCACCAGGACGGCCGGAGGAACCGGGCTGGGTCTGCCAATTGTCAAGCAAGTCGTCGAGCGAATGGACGGCACTATCACTGTCGAAAGCCAGTTGGGGCGCGGCTCGAGGTTTACGATTCTGCTCAAAGCGGCTTAAGCTTTAGGTGTGACTGCAGACCGTCAAAATATTTCTTCGGGCGCGAAATGGGAAAACATCGTCGGTTACAGCCGGGCTGTGCGCGTGGGAAGCCGTATCTATCTGACTGGAACAACCGCCATTGACGAGCACAATGAATTGGTCGGCGTTGAGGACGGCTATGCCCAAACCGTGCAGGCCATTCGTAACATCGAGCGCGCATTGAAACAGGCCGGAGCCACGCTCGAAAATGTCGTACGCACTCGTATGTTCGTGACGGACATAAAACGGTGGCAGGAATACGGAAGGGCTCACAGCGAATTTTTCGACGCCATACGTCCGTGCGCCACGATGGTGGAGGTGCGTGCGCTGATCGATCCGCGAATGCTCATCGAAATCGAAGTCGAAGCAGAACTCTAGCGGCAGAATGGTTGGCGGCGACATGCGCTATGCTCAACGCTAATATGCGGATTGCGGCTCTATGTTTTCTTCTGGCGGCTTCTAATCTCGGGGCACAAAGCAGCCTGTATGCGATCAAGGCGGCGCGCCTTTTTGACGGCAGAAGCGACAAATTGGTTCAGCCGGGAATCGTGGTTGTCGCGGATGGAAAGATTCAGTCGGTTGGCGCAGCCGCTCCGCCCAATGCCACTGTGATCGATTTAGGTGACGCCACTCTACTGCCCGGCTTTATCGATGCGCATACTCACCTGACTATGGATTTCGATCCTGACTACAATGGCGCGCGGCTGCGAGAAATGAGCCGGACGGTTGCCGAGCAAGCTATTCGCGCCACGGTTAACGCTCGCAAGACGCTTATGGCGGGCTTCACCACGGTTCGCGATGTCGGCTCGAGTGATTTCCTGGATGTGGGCCTGCGCAACTCGATCAACAGCGGCGTTGTGCCCGGGCCACGCATGCTGGTCGCGGTGCATGCCATCGGCTCCACGGGCGGGCACTGCGACGACGGGGCCGGCTTGCGCTTCGGTCTTCTCAATCATGAATCGGGTCCGGAAGACGGCGTAATCAACTCACCCGATCAAGCCCGATTCGCGGTTCGCTTTAACATCAAGTACGGCGCCGACATCATCAAGACCTGCGCCACGGGTGGTGTTCTTTCTCCTACCGACGATGTCGACACTCCGCAACTGACGCAACCTGAACTGGACGCTCTGGTTACCGCGGCGCATGAATTGCGCCGCAAGACTGCTGCTCACGCCCACGGCGCTGAAGGCGCGAAGCGGGCCATTCGCGCCGGTATCGATTCGATCGAACACGGCACCTTTCTCGACGATGAAGGTCTGCGCATGATGCGCGAACGCGGAACCTACCTGGTTCCGACTCTTACGACGCGCACGGGCTTGCTGGAATCTAAGTTTCCGCCAGCCATCCAAGAAAAAGCGAACCTGGCTTTGAAAGCGCAGGACAGCATGGTGCGACGCGCTCTGCAAATAGGCGTAAAGATTGCGCTCGGGACCGACGCCGCCGTGTACCCCCACGGCAATAATGCGCTCGAGTTCATGCTTATGGCAAACGACGGCATGCCCCCAGCCCAATCTCTTCGTGCCGGAACTTCGGTCGCGGCCGAGTTGCTCGGAATGCAAAGCAAAGTGGGCACGCTCGAGCCGGGCAAACTCGCCGACATAGTCGCGACGCCCGGCAACCCGCTCGAGAATATCAAGCTCACCCAAAGTGTCTTTTTCGTAATGAAAGAAGGAACTGTGTATCGCAACGATCGCGCGAAATCACAGCCTCCATCCGTCCACTCCACCGATTAACCACTGACATCGGGCTGTGTAACCGTTCCGTAACCCGATTGTCATGCAAGGTTGATGACGATCCGTCAGGCTATTTAGCGTGAGCTGAATTCGCGGCGCGCTCTGGTTGTTCGAGCGCGGCGTCACATTCGAAAATCAAATGGAATTGTCATCTTCCAAGCTATTCGGCCCTAAGTTCTTTGTTGCAGCCACACTGGTTATTGCCGCGCTTCCGATCGGTGCTCAAACGAGCCTGACGGGTGCCGGCGCTACATTCCCCGCGCCGATCTATCAGAAGTGGTTTAACGATTATCAATCCGTGGGCAACGTTCAGATCAACTATCAACCGAACGGCTCAGGTGGAGGGATCAAAGCGGTCACGGAGGGCACTGTCGATTTCGGCGCCAGCGACATGCCGATGAGCGATCAGCAGCTCAAAGCATTCAAAGACAAGAATGGCTACAACGTGCTGTTGTTTCCCACTGTTCTTGGCGCTGCCGTACCCACCTATAATCTTCCTGGAGTGACACGCGAGCTGAACTTCACACCGCAGGTGCTCGGCGGAATCTTTCTTGGCGATATTAAAACTTGGAATGATCCACGGATAGCCAAGGCCAATCCCGGCGTTAAGCTGCCGGCGGAAAAGATTGTCGTGGTCCATCGATCAGACGGCAGCGGCACAACGTTCTGCTGGACTGACTATCTTTCAAAGGTCAGCCCTGAATGGAGCTCGAAAGTTGGAAAGAATACTTCCGTCAATTGGCCGACGGGCCTCGGTGCGAAGGGCAATGATGGCGTGGCGGGCATCATCAGGCAGCAGACCGGATCGATCGGCTATGTCGAGCTGATTTACGCGGTGAAGAATCACCTCTCTTATGGAAAAGTGCAGAACAAGAGTGGAGAGTTCGTGAAGGCCGATCTGCAGTCCGTGACTGCCTCCGCGGCGGCTCTGAAAAGCATGCCAGCCGATTTTCGTGTTTCAATTACCGATGAATCCGGCAGTGGCGTGTATCCGATATCAACATTCACCTGGCTGCTCGTTCCCGAGAAGTTTTCCGATGCCGTGAAAAAGAAGGCCTTTGTAGGCTTTTTGAAATGGGCAATTACGACGGGTCAAGGTTCAGTCGAATCTCTCGATTATGCCAAGCTGCCTTCGACGGTGGTGGCGAAAGAAGAGAAGCAGATTGCTCAGATTCAGTAGCGGAGGCGTCGGGCTGCGGTGACTTTGCTTTATGGCGAGCTCTAGCTACATAGCCGACACTCTTCGCCGCCCTGCCGGGCGGACCTTCCTCGATAAATTGCGGGGCGGCGACACAATTGCACAATGCCTAACGTTGATCGCCGCGGTTGCGGTCCTGCTGATTGTTGCGGTTATCGTGGGTGCGCTGTGGAGCAAATCGCAAGCTACGGTCAAAACCTTCGGCTGGCACTTCCTGACCAGTTCAAGCTGGGATCCGAATAGCGGCAAATTCGGCGCTCTTCCGTTCATTTACGGCACTTGTGTAACTTCCATGCTGGCGCTGCTGATTGCGGTTCCGCTAGGAATTGCCTCATCGATCTTCCTGGCCGAAATGGCACCACCAAAGCTCTCCAATCTTTTGACCTTTCTCATCGAGCTTCTGGCCGCCGTTCCCAGCGTGATTTACGGATTACTGGGCATTTTCATTCTGGTCCCTTTTATTCGCAATTTTGTCGCCCCCACGCTGGGCAAAACGATGAATTTTCTTCCGTTTTTCCAAGGCGATTTCTACGGTCCGAGTTTCCTCTCTGCGGGCCTGATCTTGTCCATCATGGTGGTGCCGTTTATCGTTTCCGTATCGCGCGAAGTATTACTCGCGGTTCCCGTGGAGCAGCGGGAGGCGGCGCTTGCTCTGGGCGCAACCAAATGGGAAACCACCTGGCAGATCGTTCTGCCCACCGCCAGCACCGGCATTATCGGTTCTGTGTTTCTCGCTCTTGCGCGCGCTCTGGGCGAGACCATGGCGGTGACGATGGTCATCGGAAACACTCCAAAGATTGCGGCCTCGCTGTTTTCGCCCGGCTATTCCATTGCCGCTGTTATTGCCAATGAATTCGCCGAGGCAAGCGGCGATCTCTATGTATCGTCTCTCATCTTCCTGGGGTTGGTGTTATTCGGCTTGACGATCATCATCAATGGCGTCGCCCGCATCCTCATTCTTGTGACCGCGAACCGGAAGGCCTGACCATGACTACTGGAATCTCGGCAAAACGCCACTTCGTCAATGTCGCGATGCTCTCGCTTTCAGGCGTCTGCACTGTCCTGGTGGTGGGCGTTTTGTTCTTTATTCTCGGCTATCTATTTGTTCACGGCGCACGTTCTCTCAACTGGGATTTTTTCACAAAACTGCCGAAACCCGCGGGCGAGACCGGTGGCGGCATGGCGAATGCCATTGTGGGAAGCGCCAAGGTGTTGCTGGTAGCTACCGCGATTGGTGTTCCGCTCGGTTTTCTGGCCGGTGTTTATCTCGCCGAGTATAGTGGCAAGACATTCGCATTTCTCATTCGCTATACGGTCGATCTGCTGAATGGAGTGCCATCGATCGTAATCGGAATCGTCGCCTACGCGCTTGTCGTCAGGCCGATGAAACACTTTTCCGCTCTCGCCGGCGGCGCTGCTCTAGGAATCATGATGATCCCTATTGCCGTGCGAACTACTGAAGAGTTTCTTCGCGCGGTGCCTAATTCCATGCGTGAAGGAGCAATGGCGCTTGGCGCAACTAAAGCGAGGACCGTCTTCACTGTCGTTGTGCCTGCCGCGGTTTCGGGCTTGACTTCGGGCATGATGCTCAACCTGGCGCGTGTCGCAGGTGAAACCGCACCGCTTCTCTTCACCGCTCTCGGAAACATGTTCTGGAGTAAAGGCTGGCTGGCGCCCATTGCCACGCTTCCGGTGATGATTTACAACTACGCGATTGCGCCCGACGAAGATCTTCACCAGCAGGCCTGGGCGGCCGGCTTTGTTTTACTGACGCTCGTACTGGTGGTTAACGTAACCGCTAGAATGATCATTGCGAGAGGACCCGCGTCCTCGCGGAGATAATTGTGTGCCCATTTCCCCTGGACAGAACATGATCAGCCCGGCAGCATCCGCCCGGGCCGAAGTTCCTGAACGAACTAAAGTGGAGCAACTTTGCAAGTTGAACGCGCGAAATGTCAACTTCTACTACGGCTCATTTCAGGCTCTGTATGACATCACTCTCGAGATTCCCGAAAAGAAAGTAACGGCCTTCATCGGGCCTTCCGGCTGTGGTAAATCCACTTTCCTGCGCACGATGAACCGGATGAACGAGGCCTTGCGCAACACTCGAATCGACGGCGATCTGCTCCTGGACGGCCAGAATCTTTTGTCCATGGATGTCACCGATGTCCGCCGCCGCGTGGGAATGGTCTTTCAAAGGTCGAACCCCTTTGCCAAGAGCATTTTTGACAATGTCGCGTATGGTCTGCGCGTGAACGGGATTCGAAAGAAATCGGTGATCGATGAAGCGGTCGAACGGAGTCTGACGCACGCCGCTCTCTGGACGGAGGTCAAAGATAAGCTGAACAAGCCTGCCTCGGCATTATCCGGCGGTCAGCAGCAGCGGTTGTGCATTGCTCGCGCGCTCGCCGTCGAGCCTGAAGTGCTCTTGCTCGATGAGCCTTGTTCCGCGCTCGATCCGATTGCCACTCTCAAAATCGAAGAACTCCTCTTCCAGATCAAGGAAATCACGACCATCGTGATCGTTACGCACAACATGCAACAGGCGGCGCGCCTCGCCGATTATACCGGCTTCTTTCTGTTAGGCAAACTGATTGAGATCGACGACACGCGTAAAATTTTTCAGAATCCCGGCAAGAAGGAAACAGAGGACTATGTAACTGGCCGCTTTGGTTGATCCGCGGCTGGGAGGAAATTTGCGTCACTTCGAACAAGAACTAGAGCAACTGAAGGCCAAACTGCTGGAGATGAGCGCACTGGTTGAAAGCGCCGTTTACCGGAGTGTCCAGGGTGTCGTCGAAAAGAACGAGGAGTTAGCCCAACAGGTACTCAAGAATGAGGGCCGCATCAATCAACTCGAAATCGAAATCGACGACATGGCCATCAGTCTGCTCGCGCTGCAGGCCCCGTTGGCTGCCGACCTGCGCCTGGTAACTGCTGCGATCAAGATCAACAACGACCTCGAACGCATGGGCGATCTCTCGGTGAGCATCGCTCAGAGCGCGCTTGCTTTGATCAAAGAACCTC
Organism: Terriglobia bacterium; assembly: GCA_963799755.1. GTDB lineage: Bacteria > Acidobacteriota > Terriglobia > Bryobacterales > Bryobacteraceae > Bog-105. The sequence continues at coordinate 222,908 of CAWCYQ010000011.1, forward strand.
TCATCCGGCCTCTGATTGACATTCCACATATTGCCGGCCTGGCACAGGGCATGGTGCGAAAAGCGCTCGATGCTTTCGTGAATCGCGATGCGGAGCTGGCGCGCAGCGTGCTTGCCTCCGACGACGCGGTCGACAACATGCGCACGGCAAGCTATCACGAGCTAGTGAGCTTCATGGAGAAGAATCCGCGGGAGATTCCGCAATCGCTTTATCTGCTTTCGGTAATCCGAAATCTCGAACGCATTGCCGATCACGCCACGAATATCGCCGAGGATGTTCTCTTTCTAGTGAAGGGCATTGACGTCCGGCACCATAACGAAGAACGTTCCGCCGTGACGAGCCATAGATAACTAGGGCAGGCTCACTCGCTGAGTTTGTTTTTCAAAACTTCATTCACGGCGGCCGGATTGGCCTGACCCCGGCTCGCCTTCATGACCTGACCCACCAGAAACCCCAACACAGCCGTCTTTCCGGCTTTGTACTGCTCGACCTGCTTAGGATTGGCCGTTATCACTTCGCAGGCAATCTTCTCCAGCGCGCCCGAATCGGAAATCTGTTTCAGACCCTCGCGTTCAGCGATTACCGAAGCCGAGTCACCCGTCTCGAACATTTTGGGCAGGATCTCTTTCGCGAGCTTGCCTGAAAGTTCACCTTTGCTAATCAGCCGTACCAGCTCGCCGAGGTGCCGCGCGGAAACTGGAGAATCGGAAATTGTTTTGCCGGCCGCCTTCAAGAGGCCCATCAAATCGCCCACTACCCAGTTCGCCGTCGAGCGGCCGTCACCGCTGATCTTTGCCGCTTCCTCGAAATAATCTCCTGTGTCGCGAGTCAGCGTCAAGACTTGCGCGTCGTATTCGCGGAGTTCATATTCGCCCACAAAACGATCCCGTCTCTCGGCGGGCAGTTCAGGAAGCCTGCGTTTCACTTCGTTCAGCCAATGGTTGCTCACACGTAGCGGCACCAGGTCCGGTTCAGGAAAGTATCGGTAGTCGTGCGCATGCTCCTTGCTTCGCATGCCGGTGGTCCTTCCTTGCTCTACGTTGTACAGCCGGGTCTCCTGTGTCACTTGCCCGCCTGATTCCAGCAAATCCACTTGCCGGTCGATTTCATATTCGAGCGCCATGCGCAGATAACGGAAGGAATTCAGGTTCTTGACTTCTACCTTCGTGCCGAACTTTTCCGTTGCCTCGCGGCCGCACGGATACGTTGGCGTCGCAGCGCAACTGGCCCTTCTCCATGTCGCAATCGGAGACACCGATGTACTGTAATATCTGCTTCATGTCTGTCACATAGTGAGTAAGCTTCCTCGGGCGAACGCATGTCCGGCTCACTCACGATCTCGATCAGGGGCGTGCCGGAACGATTCAGATCGACATACGTATAGCGATCCGAATCCTTGAAACCATCGTGGATACTCTTGCCGGCGTCGTCCTCCATGTGGACTCGCGTGACGCCGATGCGCTTTCTCCCGGAAGGCAGCAGGATGTCCAGGTATCCGTGTTCGGCTAGCGGCTGATCGTATTGCGAGATTTGATATCCCTTGGGCAGATCCGGATAGAAATAATTCTTGCGAGCAAAACGCGAGAAGGGGTTGATCTCGCAATGAAGCGCCAGGGCCGCGGCGATGGCGAGCTCCACTGCCTGTCTGCTCATTACCGGGAGCGCGCCCGGCAAACCCAAACAAACCGGACAGACATTTGTGTTGGGAGAAGCGCCGAATTCTACCGGACAACTGCAGAAGATCTTGGTCCTGGTACCGAGCTGAACATGCACCTCCAATCCGATCACAGGTTCGTATTTCGTAAGAATTGCTTCACCGATAGCGCTGGCGCACATGCCTTGATTGTACGGAAAGGAAGCAGGTACTACCGGTTCTGCTGCGAGGGGAGTTTACAGTTCGTCAACGCTTCGGTAATAATGTATGGCAGATGAAACTAGCCGGGTCTATTGTCCTTTCTCTGCTGTTTTCTTTCGCTGCTTTTGCCCAACATGGGGAGCCGCACGGAGGTGTTGGCGGCGGCCATATCCCTGCTCATGGGCCGGAGCCTTCTCACGCCGCACCGGCCTCACGTAATGCCCCGGAGACGCGCAATGCCCCGGCGCGTAATGCTCCGGAGGCGCGCAACGCTCCAGCGGCGCGCAACGCCCCGGAGCGCAACGTTCGCGACCAGCCCGGTCACCCCGCCGCCCCTCACGTTCACGGAGATGATACCTGGGTTGGCCATGCCGCATCGAACGACGCCCATTACCATCTGGATCGTCCTTGGGCACATGGACATTTCGGCGGGCCCATCGGCCGCGATCACGTCTACCGGTTGGGTGGAGGAGGCCCGCAGCGCTTCGGTTTCGGCGGCTTTTTCTTTAGCGTCGCACCTTATGACGTTGGCTACTGCAGCGGATGGCTCTGGAACTCCGACGACATCGTTCATCTATGACGACCCCGACCATCCGGGATGGTATCTGGCGTATAACGTCAGGCTCGGTACCTACGTACACGTCATGTATCTCGGCTAATCTGGGCGACTCCGATTGCCCAATTCTGCGATTCGCCCTCAGTGCCGGCTATACATCTCGATCACGTCCTTGCGCAATGCCGCCTGGCTACCCGGCCGGCTGTAGAACATGTGTCCTCCGGGGTATTCTTTGACTTGTACGCGGGATTGGTCTCCCATGATCGGCATCTGATCTACGGTCAGAATGGAGCCCATGAAAGGGCACGACAGGTCATCCCAGCCGTGGGCTATAATCACGCGCAACTTAGGGTCCGTCGCCACCGATTCTCGAAGCTGATCCGCAGCGCCTTTCCGCAGATCGTCGCCGCCTTCCCATAGGCGGTTCACCTCGTCACTCAGCGCGTTGTAGCGCGCCTCGATTTTCCAACCCACGACGCGAGTGACGAAATCCACCATAGCCGTAGTGGTCGGAGCGATGATGCTCTCGAGAATAGGATCGCCGCTGCGCTGGTGAGGTTCCGAGGGGAAAGGGTCCCAGGCGGTCACGTTCGGATCGTAACGGCTGCCCAGTTTGCCCTGCTCGCGAAATTCCTCGCGCAGAAACGCCTGTGTCTCGAGGCGGCCGCGAGACCGCTTTACGAACTCCGGATCGAGTCCGGTGAGCTCTGTCACTCGCTTAATGAGCCGCGGCGTAGCTTCCGGATCCGAGTGGCCCTTCATCAGGTCCGTCGCATACTCACCGCGCGTATAAGCGATCACCTCCACCATCTTCTGGGATGTGAGCTGGTCCTTCCGTTCGAGATTAGCCGCCACGATAGACGGAAGCGTCATCATCCAGGGAATAGGAGAGATGTCCCGATTGTCGTCGATCGCAGGATTCAAGTAAGGCGAGACGAGCACGACTCCATTCATCGCGACACCTAATTCCGTCTGCAGATAGTACGTGATTCTCGGCCCGCGAAACCCGCCGTAGCTCTCGCCGACGAGGTACTTGCGCGCGGCCAAACGCTCATTCTTCACGAGCCACGTGTAGATGATGTGAGAGAGGTATTCGATGTCCGGCGTAGTGCTGTAAAAGAGCTTCTTGGAATCGGCGTCCGAAACCAGGGAACGGCTGAATCCGGTGCCGATCGGATCGATAAAGACCAGATCCGTAAAATCCAGCCAGGTGCCGGGATTGTCGACCAAGGTCGCCGGATCGGATGGACTGTCTCCCTGACTGCCAAAAGGCACCCGCTTCGGTCCGATGGCGCCTAGATTGAGGTAAACCGAAGCCGCCCCCGGTCCTCCGTTCAGTGCGAAAGTGACAGGCCGGTCTTTACCAGCTACGACATAGGAGGTGAAGACGACCTCGCCGGCGGTGTGGTTCTCTTTGTCCCGGACCGGCAGCGAGCCTACCGTAACTGTGTATGGAATGGTCCGGCCGCCTACTTCGGTGCTCTGCTGCACATGCGCATCGGGCGGCAAAGGCGGGAGTGTCGATTTCGAAGCGGCGGGCGCGGCTGCCGGCGGCGGTTTTTTCGTGTCATCCGCCGTTGCGGGAAGGCTCACGGTAACCGCGATCAGAAAAGCACAGAAGAAAACGGCAGACCGCTTGCCGGCGTTCGACGCCTGAATGGAGGGCATAAAGTACGATACATCAGACGAAAACAAGTGAACGGTGCGTTTCACGAGCGATCACTGAGAAGTATCGTTCGTCCCGGCATTCGTATCCCGATCCTTATCTTTTTTGCCCCTCCGAACAGTCGTTTCCAGAAGCCTCTCTTCTTCTCTTTCACCGGCGGCGCGGGAGTGTTAGCAGGCGCGGGCGCATCGGCCGACGGTTGCCCGGGCGTGTTCGGATTATTGCCGGGCTGATTAGGGGCTGGATTCGGCGTTACAGGTGGAAGCACCAATTCGCGATGCACTCCGATGCCAAACAACTTCTGAAAGAAGTTGCGCGACGGCCCATTGGGATGATCGCAGGTAGCCGCGGGAACCGTTCCATCGATGAAATACGCGTCGTAGTCGTCCGGACAGCTCTCATCGGCCGGCAAATTCGTCAGTTTATCGAGGTGAACGGGCACCACTCCCGGCGGCGCGGTGAATGGCTCCATATCGTGATAGCGCCGCAGCTTGCGCGCCCGCACCATGAAATCCGTCCAGATCGGTGCGGCGGCTTTGGCGCCTTCCATCTTAATATCGCTGTAATCGTCGTTGCCTACCCACACGAGGCACAGCAGATTTGAGGTGTAACCGGCGAACCAGGCATCGTGCGAAGTGCCCGTCTTACCTGCCGCCGGAGCATCAAAGCGCGCGCGCACCGAGCTTCCCGTGCCGCCGTTCAGTACCGCTCCGAGCATATCGGTAATCACGAAAGCCACACGGCTATCCAGCACAGTGGTTTTTTCCGCTGCGTTCGGGTTCTGCATTTCGCCCACATTCGGATTTCGTACCGAACGAATGAACACCGGCGCCTGGCGCACGCCATCATTGGCAAAGACCGTGTATGCCTCGGCCATCTCGAGCGGCGTGGCATCATAGGCCCCGATTGCCATCGCGGGGGTTGGCTTTACGCTCTGGATACCGGCCGATTTTGCGAGTTGCACAACTTTGTCGTATCCCACCATGTCGGCCAGGCGAATCGTGGCCGTATTGATCGAATGAGCGAGCGCAAAGCGCGAAGTGACTTCACCAACACTGTATTTCGGGTCGAAATTTTTGGGTGAATAGGGCTTGCCATCCCAATCGAATGTGCCTTCGGTGGCATCGAGCATCGTGATCTGGGTCAAAGCTTTGGCAGGGTCTCCCGTCAGTGCAGTGTTGATAGCAGTGGCATACACGAATGGCTTGAAGATGGAGCCCGTGGGGCGTTTCGCGACGGCATGATCCAACTGGCTGACGCTGTAATTGCGGCCGCCTGCCAGCGCAAGCACCTCGCCGGTGTGCGGATCCAGTGCAATCAGTGCTACCTGCGGCATCGGACCCGGAGTTATCTCCGTGATGACGGTTGCATTCTTGCCCTTTCCCTGTCTGATCTTCTTCGTGCGCCGTTTGAGAATCGCTTGATCCACCTGACGCATGCCGGCGGCGATCGCTTCTGAAGCCGCTCTCTGCAACTGAGGATCAAGTGCGGTGTAGATCTGCATTCCGCCGTTGTTGAGGTCGCTTTCGTCATACTGCGACAAAAGGCGGTCGCGCACCAGGTCTACGTAATACGGCGCGTCGTCTGCTTCCACGCTCGGCGGCGCAAGTTTCAGCGGCGCGGCTTTCGCGCTTGCGAGCTCCTCCTTACCGATTACGTGATTTTCGAACATGGCCTGCAGCACGATATCGCGCCGCCGGGTCGCGCGCTGTGGGTGGCGGAACGGAGAGAAGTAAGTCGGCCCGTTCACGAGGCCTGCCAGCAGCGCGGCTTCCGGCAATGTCAGGCTCTTGATGTCCTTGCCGAAGTAGGCCTCTGCTCCTTCGCCGAAGCCCCGGATATTGAATGAACCGTGCTGCCCCAGATCCACCTGATTGACGTAAATTTCGAGAATCTGCTCTTTCGTGAACCTCCGTTCCAGAACCAGCGCAATCATCATTTCGGCTAGCTTCCGGCGCACGCTGCGTTCGTTCGAGAGAAAGAAGCCGCGTGCCATTTGCATGGTCAGCGTCGAGCCCCCCTGAATTCTGCGGTGCCGCAAAATCGGCGCCAGCAGGCCCTCCATCAGGCGCACGTAGTTGATCCCGCCGTGCTCGAAAAACCGCCTGTCCTCCACGGAAACAATCGCGTTCCTCACCAGTGCCGGTATCTCCGGGTAAGTGAGCAGCCTTCTCTTAGACCGCTCCCTTGCGTCGAACATTCCGGTGACCAGTTGTGGCTCCAGGTCGTAGTAGGAAAGCTGTTCCCCTTTGCCGCCCTTGATCGAGTCAACCTCGCCATCGGTGATATGCAGCGTCGCTTCTTGCCCCGGATGATAACTTGCCCGCCCCGGTCTGATGTCGATCGTGTTTCCTCGCTGCAGATAAGTGCCTTCGCTCGATTGGCCGGCGCTCGTACTCGAGATGTAGCCCGCCTTCCGAAGATCATTCACAATCGCGCTGGCGGTCCACTCGTCCCCAACTTCCACACGATCCGCTGCCGCATAGATTTGAGCCGCGTCGTTAAAAATTGGCCGTCGGATGCGCTCGTCCACAATGCGTGCATATTGCATGTAGAAATACACAAAGGTACCGATCAGCGCCAAACAGATTGCTGAAATCGCCGCCAGTCCGATGCGAACATCGCGCCGCTTCAGCAGTTTGAGTGTCTGCCGCCAGATTGCTGATAGCCGCATCTGCCACTGGCGCGGAGTTTCGGTTTGAAGTTTTACGGGCACTTTTCGACGCGGAATCCGATGCGGAGCTGGAACCTGCGGCCTCTCGCCCGGACACCTGTAGGATAACGGCTATTGCTGCGGGTGATCTGATAGAGTGTGAAGCGATCCGATGAACCCGTATTTGTTCGAGTGGGGGAATCGAGGTCCCGCTAGTCTAAGAGATGGAGGAGTGCTGAGAAATGAAAGCGATTCTTGCAGGTTTGTTTAGCTGCGCTGTTTTGTCCTTGCCCATGATGGGACAGGCGACGGCCGCCGCAACGGGTGACCAGGCTTTTGTGGATATGGCCGCTCAGACTGACATGACGGAAGCCCACTTGGGTCAACTGGCCGCCGAAAACGCTGCATCGCAAGACGTCAAAGATTTCGCCCAGATGTTGGTCACGGACCACACGGCCGATTACAATACACTGACTGCGGCAGCAACCAAAGCGAGCCTAACCGTTCCTAAGGGCCTCGATGCAAAGCACGAGAAAATGGTCGCGCCTTTCGAAAAGCTGCATGGGAAGATGTTCGACGCCCGCTTTACTCATGCCATGGTCGCCGGGCATGAAGAAGCCATCAAGGCTTACACCAAAGAGTCTACAGATGGCCAGAATGCCGATATAAAGGCCTATGCAACGCAGGCTCTGCCCACGCTGCAGAAACATCTGACGGGCGCTCAGTCCCTTGGGAAGGCTAAGAAAGCGGCCGCCGCGGCGCAGTAGTCGACCGCCGGCAGGTTCGGCGTATAATAAGGGTTCGGATTGAGTGGTCGTAGTGCGTGCCCGCTTTAGAGGAACCCACTACTTTCAGAATCGCCGGAGCGCAGCCAGTCCGCTTGGCTGCGCTAAACAACATACGAGAAAGATCGGGAATGCCAAAACGCACTTTTCAGCCCAACAATCGCAAGCGCGCTAAGACTCACGGATTTCGTGTCCGCATGAAGACGGCGGACGGGCGGGCGGTGCTAGCCCGCCGCCGGGCCAAGGGTCGCCACAAACTGACCGTCAGCGACGAGCTTGCTGTTCGAGCGGCCAAGTAAAAGTTCTTCTGGCGATTTGGTCGTCGTCCGCTGTCTCTCCCTAAAACAAGGCGGGTCCTCCGGTCGTCTGAGTTTCGACAGATTTATGAAACCGGTATCCGAATGACGAGCCGATATTTTGCGGCTTTCTGTCTGCAGGTTCCGGGCCCGGCTCCATCGCGGTTCGGTTTCACGGTTCCTCGCGCTCTGGGTAAAGCAGTGACACGCAATCGTTTGAAACGCCGCATGCGCGAGGCCGTACGCTCCGAATTTCATCTGCTTCCCGAGAACTGGAACGTTGTTTTCAACCCGAGACGCACAGTCTTGGAAGCCCCTTTTGACGATCTGCGCCGGGAAATCGGCCGGCTGCTCATGCGATGCAAGCAATCTTAGTGTTGGCCCTGCGAGGCTATAAGCTTTTCATCTCGCCGCTCCTCCCCTCCGCCTGCCGGTATTACCCAACGTGTTCTGAGTACATGCTCGAAGCGGTCGCCAGACATGGAGCCGTCAAGGGCCTTTGGATTGGCTTAAAGAGGCTTGGACGCTGCCATCCCTTCCACGAAGGCGGTTACGACCCTGTTGCCTGAACAACTATGTGAAACAGGCTGGTTGGCCTGCCGCGGTTTTTCAGACTCGCCTAAACGTCCGTTGCCGCAAGAGAAAATGAGTTTGAGATCCACTTATGCCGAATAGTCCAGGCGGTGCTCCACCTCAGCCGCCTTCCCTTGAGAAACGTCTGCCTCTCGCGCTGGCGCTGATGATGTTGGTGCTGCTCGTTTCTCAATATCTCTTCAAGCCCGCTCCTGGTCCCAAGCCGGTCAAGCCCGCGGTTGACAATCAGGCCGCGCAGGTGACGCAGAAGCCCGCGCCTGCTCAGGTTACGCCTGCTCAGGTTACGCCTGCCGCCCCTGCCCACGAAAGCGCCCCCGCTCCTGGCCAGATAGCGGCTTCCTCCGAGACCGTCACCCAGATCGACACTTCCCTTTATCACATCCTCTTCACGAATCGCGGTGCTGTCGCTACGAGTTGGGTGCTGAAGCGGTATCAGGACGATGCCGGCAAGCCGCTGCAAGTTATCGCCAATGCATCGAGCGGTGTCCCGCTACCCTTTTCCCTCGATATCAGCGGGCAGAAACCGGATTTCGATCCCAATACGGTTCTCTACCAGGCGAAAGTTTCGCCGGACGGCCTCTCCGTCGAGTACACCTACTCGGACGGAAAGACGTCCATTCGTAAATCCTTCGCCTTCTCGGCAGACAGCTACCTGTCGCAAGTCAAATCGACTGTTCTGATGAATGGAACTCCCGTTCCCAGCCTCCTGATGTGGCGAGGCGGATTCGGCGATCAGAAGGTGCGCAACGCTTCCGGCGTCGAACACACCGTACGCTACGACGCTACCGCTGGCAAGCTGGTCACCAAGAGCATGAAGGATGCGAAGAACGGTCCTGTTACCGATTCAGGAAATTACACCTTCGCCGGCCTGGAAGACAATTTCTTTGCAGCCGTTGCGCTTCCCGCCGCCTCTTCAACACTCGAAATCCGCACGTACTCCGATCCCATCAAGCTCCCGAACCAGGAGAAGCCGGTGCCGTACGTAGGCGCCGGCCTGTCTACCGGAACCGAAAACGATCTGTCGCTCTTTGTAGGACCTAAAGACATCGACATTCTCAAGCAGGTCAACCCCAAGCTTTCCCAGATCATCGATTGGGGTTTCTTCGGCGTGATCGCAAAACCGCTCTTCATATGGCTCAACTACACCACGGATCATTGGACAGGCAATTACGGCTGGGCCATCATTCTGGTGACTCTGATTATCAATCTCGCGCTGTTTCCCTTCCGTCTGTCGAGCCTTAAATCCGCCCGCAAGATGCAGAAGCTTCAGCCCCAGATCAAAGCCATCAACGACAGGTACAAGAATGTCGGCATGCGCGATCCGAAGAAGGCCGAGCAAAACCAGGAAGTCATGGCGCTCTATAAGCGCGAAGGCGTCAACCCGGTCGGCGGCTGTCTGCCCTTGATCGTTCAGCTTCCCTTCTTTTATGCCTTCTACCGCGTGCTCGATATCGCCATCGAACTCCGGCATGCGCCATGGCTCTGGGTTCCCGATCTGTCCTCGGCTGAAACGTTACCCATTCACCTGCTGCCCATCATCCTGATCGCCACGCAGTTCTTCTCTCAGAAACTCACTCCCTCGGCCGGTGTTGACCCGAATCAGCAGAAGATGATGATGTTCATGCCGCTGATGTTTGGCTTCATGTTCTACTCGGCTTCTGCCGGACTTGTACTATATTGGTTAACCGGAAACGTGGTTGGAATCGTGCAACAACTGATCATCAACAGGTTTATGCCTACTGCGCCCGCTCCCGCGCTGCCGCCCGCCAAGGATCCCGTCAAAAGGACCGTGAAAAAGTAGGCGGCATGAAATATACAACCGAATCGTTACGCCCTAAAATCGAACAGTTTCTTAGTCCGCTTCTGGGACACGCGGGATTCGATGTGTCCTACGACCTCCGCTCGCCTGAAAACCCGCATCCGGAAGTAGAGAACCCCGAAGTGACGGTAATCTTCTCGGGGACCGATGTCGATCTGCTTCTAGCAAATCGCGCCGAGCTTCTTCTGGCGCTTGAGCATCTCTCGATGGAGGCGATTCGCCTACCAGTCGAAGATCATTCGTTGATCTCTTTCGATGCGAATGACTACAGGATGCTGCGCGTCGAAGAGCTCCGCATGAGCGCTCTGGCGGCCGCCGAAAAGGTGAAGCGCACGCGCATACCGTTCCACTTCAACCCGATGAGCAGCCGCGAGCGCCGCGTGATTCACCTCGCACTGCGTGAGCAGAAAGATCTACGCAGTGAAAGCGTCGGGGTTGGACCGGCGCGCGCCGTGGTGGTGGTCCCGGCCGATATGCCGACTCCTCCTGCACCACCGGCCCCACCTCGCGGGCCGTTCCGCGGTGCACACGGAAGAGCAGGTTCCAGCGAGCGTCCTGAGCGCCGCCGCGGCGGTTTCGGCGGCCCGCGCCGCGGTCCCCACGGCGTCCGCTAATTCCCGGCGCAAAATGCGCGGTTTCGCCACGTGAATGCCCGTGACACGATTGTTGCGCTGTCTACTCCTCTCGGCCGCGCTGGCCTCGGAATCCTGCGCCTCTCTGGCGCCAACAGCCGTTTGATCGCGGAACAGATTCTCCGCTTTCCGCAGCAGCCACACTGGACATCGTGGGCCAGCCAGCTGGCCGAGCTTACCGACGAAACCGGCGCTGTCATCGACCAAGTGGTCGCAACGTTTTTCGCGGCTCCGCGCTCGTACACCGCCGAAGATGTCATCGAAATCTCCTGTCACGGCGCGCCGGTTGTTCTCTGCGCCTGTCTCGAACGCGCCGCTCGAGCCGGAGCGCGTCCGGCCGAACCGGGCGAGTTCACTCTCCGCGCCTACCTCAACGGCCGCATCGACCTTCCGCAAGCCGAAGCTGTGCGCGATCTGATCGATGCCACTACTCTTTATCAAGCTCGCGTCGCCGCTCAACAGCTCGAGGGCTCCGTCTCACGACGCATCCGTCCGGTAAAACAGCAACTCGTCGAGCTGATCGCTCTGCTCGAAGCTGGGATCGATTTTGCGGAAGACGACGTGAGTGTTGCCTCCCCGGAAGAGATCCTGCTACGTCTTGATCCGATCGAAGCCGGCCTGGAAGATCTCGTGCGCAGTTTCGCCAGCGGCAAACTCGTTTATCAAGGCTTCACTCTGGCCATCGTGGGCCGTCCGAATGTCGGCAAAAGCAGCCTCTTCAATCGCCTGCTCGAGCAGGACCGCGCTATAGTGACGGAGATTCCCGGCACCACCCGTGATCTGGTTGCCGAAACCACTTCCTTCGAAGGAATTCCTGTCAAGCTTGTCGACACCGCAGGTATTCGTCCCTCAAACGATCTCGTCGAATCCCTCGGTATCGAGCGCAGCTATGGCGCCATGGCCGACGCCGATCTGACTCTGCTTGTTCTGGATGTCTCGCGCGAGCTGGGCGTCGAAGACCGGGCATTGCTCGAAAAACTTTCTGACCGCCGGCCGCTGGTGGTGGGTAACAAGTCCGATCTCGGCAGCAGTTTGAGCGGGGTTGATCAACTTCTTCCCCTATCCGCACTTACCGGCGTGGGACTGGCCGAATTACGCCGCGTTATTCTGCAGAGACTCGCTCCGGAAGGCCTTGCTAATCCCGAAAGCGGCAGCCTCACCAACATCCGTCACGAATTGCTGCTCCGGGAAAGCCTGGAAGCGATCCAAAATGCCCGCCGCGCCGTGAATTTCCAGATCCCTCACGAAATGCTTTTGATCGACCTTTACGCTGCGCTCAAACCGATTGATGCTGTCACTGGCATTACCACTGCCGACGATATACTTAATAATATCTTTTCTACTTTCTGCATTGGAAAATAAGATTGGCATCAAACCGATTGGTATTTCTGCATATTCCGAAATGCGGCGGGACTTCTTTTCATGAAATTCTAGTTCAGCGCTTTTCGTCGGCTGAAGTCTGTCCGGAAAGGCTCAGCTTTCTGGACCGCATTCCCGAGCATCTGATCGGCAGTTATCGGCTTTACTCGGGCCATTACTTTATCGATCAAATAGAACGTATTCCAGAGCCGAAAGTCGTTTTCAGCTGGTTGCGCGACCCCGTAAAACGCCTTCTCTCGCTTTATTACTTCTTTCGCTCGCACGGCTGGGAGCATATTGAAAATTGTGAAAGACTTGGCTTTGACAGCCCAAGACTCGCTAAGGAATTGAACCTTTTGGCTTATCTACGGCGCCCCGATTGGACTGTCCGGCAGTATGTTCACAATGCAATAACACGTCATCTGATTGGACTGAACTACATTGGCCAGGACGGACGTTTACTGGTTTCGAGCGATGAGGCGTTCGCCATCGCTACAACCAACCTCCGACGTCTTGCGGCCTTCGGAATCCTGGAGAATTACGCGGAGGCCCATCCGCGCTTTTCGGCTGTTCTCGGGTTCGCACTCCCTGAGCAGCTTCCTCGCCTAAACCGCTTTGAGGCGCTTTCCGCAAGAAGCAGTTTTGAGACGATTGAGCGCGATAGCAAGTTCGATTCCGAGACCGAAATGGAAATACAACGAAATACCGAAATAGATAACCGGATTTACGAATGGGCGAACGTTTATTTGAAAAAACTGAAATCCTCGTCGCAGCGCCCGCTAGTTTCGGGAAGCCATAGCCTCCGCCCAGTCTCCCGGCAGCACCCCGGATGGTAACAACTGGCCTTTTTCGAGATGGCGCACGTTCTTCGCAAACTTGGCTGCATGCGGATCATGCGTCACCAGCACGATAGTCTTGCTGAACTCGCGGTTCAGCCGACCCAACATCGTCAAGACATCTTCCGCCGCCGCTGCATCCAGGTTGCCCGTTGGCTCGTCTGCCAGAATTAGATCCGGATCAGTCACAATCGCACGGGCAATGGCGACGCGTTGCTCCTGGCCGCCGGAGAGTTGCTTCGGCAGGTGGCCCAAGCGATCGCCCAGCCCGACCAGCTTGAGCGCGGTCTCGGCGTGCTCGAACCGCTCCTTCTTGTTCAGCTTCGTCAGTTTCAGCGGTAGCTCCACATTTTCCAGTGCCGTCAGCACCGGAATCAGATTGAACGACTGGAAGATGAAACCGATGTGTTCGTTGCGCCAGTGCGCGATCTGTTTATCGCTGAGCTGTCGCAGGTTCGCGCCCAGAACCTCGATCTCGCCGCCGCTTGGCTTGTCCATCGCCGCAATCAAATGGAGCAGGGTAGACTTGCCCGAACCCGAGGGGCCCATGAGCGCCACGAAATCGCCGCGATGTATTTCCATGTTTGCTCCATCGAGCGCCATCACATGAAATTCGTCGCGTACATATTCTTTGCTTAGGTCGGTTGTTTTGACAACTACGTCGCTCATGTATTCCTCTCCCTGTACTATTGCTTGACTTCTACCTTCTGGCCATCCTTCAGATCTGCCGGCGGATTCACAATCAGATCCTCGCCGCCGATCAGACCGTTCTCGACAAATACGCCCTGATTCGAAGTGCCGCCGCTGGTTATCGCTCGCTTCCGGGCGCGATCATTCACCACGACAAAAACGCTTCCATTCTGTATCGCCGATTGAGGAATCACGATGACAGGCTTGGCCGCTGCGGAAGGTTGCGCCTGCGCGTCGTTGTAAAAGGCCACAGTCGCGTTCATGTCGGGACGCAGATAGCTATCCGGATTTTCCACTTTGACTTTGACCTGCACGGTAGCCTTAGCTCGATCCGCCTCCGGCGAAACCTGCTCTACGAAACCTTTATATTTGCGATCCGGATACGCGTCGGTGGTGATTATGCCCTTCTGCTGCGGCCCCAGTTTTGGGAAATCGTTCTGGGTAATGTCGAGTTCCACCTGCAAATCATTTAAATCCGCCATGGTGACGATATAGCCTTTAGCGCCTTTGTCGCCGACGAAGCCGGTGGTGATGAACTCACCTTTTTCCACATTGCGATCGAGAATCGTGCCGGTAATCGGAGCTCGGATCACCGTGTTATCGAGCTGATTCTGCGCATAATCGAGCGCGCCCTTTGCCTGCTCAATCTGCCCGCGAACCTGTGCGATCTCTTCCTTTCGCGGACCAAGAACAGCCAGGTCGAGCGTGCGCTGCAAACTCGCCACTTTCGCGACATCGCTGTCGTATTTCGACTGCGCATCGTCCAAGGACTGCTTCGCCAGAACGCCTTCGCTGACCAACTGGCGAGTGCGCTCGAGCGATGCTTTCGAATCCATCAGATCGGCCTTGCTTTGATCTACATCGGCGCGTGCTTTCTCCACTTCGTCGGGCCGCGAACCGTTCAGATCCTCTTGCAGCTTGGCCTGCAAATTCGCAAGCTGTCCTTGCTGCTGGAGCACCTGCGCGCGGTACTCGTCGTCTTCCAGGCGCACCAGCACGTCGCCGGCCTTTACATGGTCGCCCTTATCCACTCTGATCAAGGCCACTCTTCCGTTCACCTTCGAAGCAACTTCAATTTTGTGCGCAGCGACGATATAGCCGGTTGCAGTGAGGATCACCTGTTCGCCGGCAGAGGAAGCGGCGACAGGCGAGCGCACTTGAACCGTGTGGACGGGTGTAGCAGCAGTCAGCTTTCCATACGCGAGAACGGTGGCGATCGCCACAAGCGCAACCACGACAGCAATCAGAATCAGTTTGCTGATTGGCTTCGGCTCCTGCGAACGTTTCGCTGAGCGGTCTATTCGTAAGCTTTTCAGCTCGGTTTCCATATTAAAAACAATACGCACTTACACTTCGCGAAGTGCTGTCAATATCTCTTTCTTAGCTGCCTGACGGGCCGGCAGCAGGCCGCCGATCGCGCCCAGAACGACGGCGAAGACCAGACCAATCAGCATGATGTCGGGACCAATGCGAATCTTGAAGCTGTTCACACTAAAGGTGATGAAGTTGCCGAGAGTGGTCGTGACAGCGTTCAGAGGAGACACGATCAGGCAAGCCAACAAGCCACCGAGCAGGGACAGCAAAAGGGATTCAAGTAAGAAGCTGAGGAGAATGCTTCGCCGGTTGAACCCCAAAATGCGCAGCGTGCCTATTTCTTTCGACCTGCGCGCTACAGCTGCGTACATCGTATTCATAGAAGCAAAGCAGCTTCCGACGGCCATAATGATGCACACGAAAAAGCCGAGAAATTTAACCGGGGCCGCAGAAATCGTTTGAGATTCATAGTAATCGCGCTCGTCCAGAACAGTGACATTCAAGCGCCGGTCCTGCTCGAGCGATTTTCTGAGTGCCGCCGCAGTCACTTCGTCGGTGGCTTCGAGGAGTGCCGAGCTGTAAGTATCCGGGCGGTTGAAGTCGGATGCGACCTGATTACCATCCGCAAAGATTTCGCTGTCGAAGGCTCTGTCGCCGGCATCCATCACGCCGACGATGGTCCACAAGCCCTTGCCGAACTTGAGCTGTTTGCCGACTTGAGCGGCGGGATAAGTCTTTGCAAGGTTCTTGCCAACAGTGAGCTCCCGATGACCCGGTTGAAACCAACGGCCCGAAAGAAGCTTCAGCTTCCGCATGGCAATGCCATCAGGCGATAAACCGCGAACAGTGATGTTGACTCCATCGGGGTGATCGGGGCTTGGCATGTTGGCGAGAGTGACGACTTCGAGCGATGCCATCGGCTGGCCCGTGGAATCCTTGGCGATCCCCGGGAAATTTTTCACGATCTGAAACTGCTCCGGAGTGAAAAGACTCGTCAACTCGGCGTTGCCGCCCTTGCGTAATACGAGCACATGGAGCGGATCGCCGGTTGAGGCAAAAGCAGTTTGCAAACCCGCGACCAGACCCAGGACGGCCAACAGCACCGCGATGGTGAGGGCGATGCCGGCGGCAGTCATGATGGTAGTCGTTTTACGAACGATCAGGTTCCGGAAATTATAAGAAAGAGGGATCGCCATGAGATTTGCCTATCCTTCGTAACGAAGCGAGTCGAGAATGTTTGTGCGCGCGGCGTTCCAGGCCGGCACAAACGAGCTGACGAAACCGATTAAAATTGCTATACCCAAACAAACGAAAGCCGTGAAGGGGCTGATCGTCAACGAGGGGACTTGGAGCAGCAGGGTTGCGCCGGTTTTGGTGATCAGGGCGCAAAGGATCGCGCCGAAAATCAGGCCGATCACCCCGCCGATGACTGCGATGGTGAGAGCTTCGCCAACAATGAGGCCGAGTATCGTGCCATTCGTGAAGCCCAAAGTCTTCAGCACTCCGACTTCCTTGATGCGTTCGCGCACCGACATGGCCATGGTATTTCCGGAAACGAGCAAAATCGTGAAGGTCACAGCGGCGCAGATGACCATCAAATACAGTTTGATGTTCCCGAGAAACGAGACAAAACTCAGTGCAAACTGCTGCTCGGATTCGGTTTTGGTCGGAAAGGCAGAATTGTCGAACATGGCGTCGACTGCTTTGGCAATACGCGGCACATCTTCCGGGCTGTTGGCCAATACGGCGACAACGCTGATGTAATTTCGCCGTCCGAGAGGAAGAGCATCGCGCAGGTAATCATAGTTGAAGAAAAGAGTCTGCTTCGCATCGGGATCATCGAAAATGCCGACCACTTTGAGGTCGAGCGTGACCGGATAGATGTCGCCGATCAGAGTCACGCGGTCGCCGAGCTTGAGATTCAACTTGTCCGCGAGATCCCGTGAAATGACACAACCGGTACGATCGGTAATGAAGGCGCGCCTCTGATCTTCAGGCATTTCCATTTGGGTGCGGATGGTCATGAAAGCCTTTGGTTCTACGCCCAGTCGAGCGAAGAAGTTCTTCTGGTCGCGAGCGTCTTTATAGGTGCCGCCGAACCAGTTCCAGACCGAGACTTCCTTAACCCCGGGGACAGTACGGATTTTTGCCTCATAGGCTGCGGGAATAGGTTGCGCGAGAGAAACGCGATGCCGGACAACGAGGCGCAAGGCCTGTCCCGGCGTCTGCTGGCCCATGAAAAGGGCGTGATAGATGGCGATCAGCACACCGAGCAGACATAGCGAAACCGCAATGCTCGACACAGTCAAAAAAGTGCGCCGGTGATTGCGCAGCGTGTTCTTGAACGCCAGTGAAAAATACCGAAACATGCTCGCTCCCCTTTTCCTGTAGCGTAACGTAAGAATGACGATTCTGCGCGTCGTGCGCTGAATCAGCCCTGGTGATGGATGAACCGGGCAAAAAAGGATACGAACCGGCGGCCTGAGACGTTCCAATGGACCCTCCTGACAATTGGTCTGAAGCGGATCGTCTGTTCATGAGGCGAGCTTTGGAGCTGGCCGGCCAGTCGCGGAACGAGAAGAATCTACCGTTAGAGGTTCCCGTCGGCGCGGTTCTGGTGATTGGCGACGAAATTCTGGGCGAGGGATGGAATCGCCCGATCTCCACGTCCGACCCCACTTCCCACGCTGAGATGGAAGCGATCAGGCAAGCGGCGGCGCGAATCGGCAATTATCGCCTTCCTGGAAGCGTGCTCTACGTTACCTTGGAGCCGTGTGTGATGTGCGCCGGTGCAATTGTGCTTGCCCGCTTGGAACGTCTTGTTTTCGGGGCTCGCGACCTGCGCTTCGGAGGCGTTCGAAGTAAGTTCCAACTCGCTGATTCAAATCTTCTAAACCATCGAACGAGAGTCCAGGAAGGATTGTTCGCGGCTGAGGCTGGCCAGCTTCTGGCGGATTTCTTTAGCGCCCAACGCGCTGAGATACGAAAAAAAGAGGGCTGAGTGCGAACACTCAGCCCTGAGAGTTTGAAAGTGCTTTGGAGTCGGTCTTAGATTGCGGTCGCTTATCCTGCCCAGCGAAGCAGCCTACGCGGCTCGCTTTAGCGGGAATTTGAGAAGCCTGGTCGTCTTTCCAGGCTCGGCGTCGGTCTCGACTTTAAACGGTGTGATCGGTACCACGTTATTGCGCCCGGTACTATTGAAATATTCGTCCACCGGAAAGAGTGCATGGGGTTCGAGTTCCCGGAACGTCTTGCCCAGCTTTTGCTCGATGCGATAGACCTCATGGAAGAAAGTGCCGCGGTCGATTTGCATCTTGCGGCAGCAGAGTTTCCAGTCCGCTCCGAGAAGGAAGTGATATTTGAAGAGCTTGTGCTCCCGTTCAGAAAGGGTCCGGCGGCTCACCAGACAAAAGTCGGCGATAAATTCCTCATTTTTCAGGCCCCATACCGATTTCCGCTGGCGTCCCGGGTTGGACTCGAGTGAAACACGGCTGATGTACTTTTCCTTAGAGGCACACTGTTGAAAGCGCGCGTAGCAGGCGCGAAAAATGGCACGAAATACGCAGTTGCAAGGGGTGGACGCCCCTGCCCGTCCGGGCCGGAGGCCGAGGCCGTAGCAATAAGTGCAAGATTGCTGTGCGAGAGCTAAAGTTTCTGAGCGGGTCCAATTCATTTTTTTTGTTTTCTGCAATCAATTCCTTGGTTTAGGTTTTGATTGCGTCTTCTTTATGATTAGAACTTACAGTACTTTTTGCATTTCTCGTAAAAGAATGAGAAATTTTTTCTACATGGTATCCCAGAAACACCTGGATATTATGGGCTAAGAGCATTTCCTTGCAGTCACTTAGCCCCTTTTAGTAGAGTGGGCGCGGGTATTGTAAAAATCGCTCGATTCCTGCAGAATTAGACGAGCCTATTTCAGGTTGGAATCAAATATCGGGAACGGGGCCCCCACGTTTAGGGCGCTTCAGCTCCGGCTTCTCGCGTTTGTGAACGCCAGAATCCAAAACGGCGAATTTTCTGAGCGTGCTCTCGCAAGGTTATTGGGGCTCTCCCAGCCCCAGTTGCACAATGTGCTCAAGGGCGCCCGCACGCTTCAGACATCTTTGGCCGACGCGTTCCTGGCCCACTTCGGGATTTCCATAAAAGACCTGCTTACGGAGGAGGAGATGACGGCCTCGAGAAACTCCTTCTCCCTGCTCACTCAGGAAGCCGCTCGTCTCCGGCTCCTGCGTAAACAGCCCATTGCAGTGACCAGCGGTTCGCGGAAATGGGAGACCGGCTGATGCAGTTTACGGGTTCGGAGAGCCCGCATTAAGAGGTAGCGGCTCGCTTGGCAATTTAGAATCAGGAAAACCGCGAATCAGTTGGAATGTCCGTTCCCAGCGTGTGCGCGTGAAGAAATGTTCGCCAAGATCCACAAAGTGCGTCAGTAGGGAACCCGGCGATGCCCCGGTGAGATCCTCCGTCGAGGCGCGGTATGACCAGTAAATCAAAAAAGGCTTGCCGATCACGTTCTCTCGTGGAACAAATCCCCAGTACCGGCTGTCGGATGAGTTGTCCCGGTTATCGCCCATCGCAAAATACTGGTCCTGCGGCACGACTACCTCACCGGCCAGAATGTTCCGATCAAGCATCTCCCGCTGCGCTTGTTCTGCAAGCGGTTCCTTCACGGGGCGGCAACAAGGGGTGGGAAAATTATCGGCCGTCGGGTCATACGCGTATTTGTGGTACACATACGGCTCGTTGAGTCTGGCTCCGTTCCTGTAAACGATGCCGTTCACGATCTTTAAATGGTCGCCAGGCATCCCGATCAGGCGCTTCACGAGCGTCTCCTGTATATCGGCTGGATAGCGAAACACGATGATATCTCCGTGCTTCGGATCCTGGTAAGGCAAGAGGTGTTTACTGATCGGCCCGGCGGGCGCGTAAGCCAATTTGTCCACCAGGACATGGTCGCCAACCAGGAGGCTGTCTTCCATTGACCCCGTCGGTATGACGAACGGCTGCGCCAGTGCCGTCGTTCCAAACACCAGAAGGAGCACGGTGACGGCCCATTCCGCGATGCTCTTCCGGCTTCGCTGTAAATCCTTATCGGTATTTGTTTTTCTTGCGGGTTTCTTGGTTGGGGCCATCGAATTGGTTCTTTATTATCGCCCGAGCGATAGGGACAATCCTATGGCTCGACCGAAAGCACAGTGACTTGAGCCATCCGCCCGTTCTGTTCCGAACAGGGACGCAATTCCAAATCGGAATGGACCGCGCCTTGGAATTCGGTTCGAAGCGGTACCCAAAGCGTCATTCAGGCACTCTCTCGCGCCATGCAGCTTCCCGCATCATCGCGCTAAGTCTAAGTAGATCAATTACTTCCTGAGTCATTTGGCGCCTGCAGCAGGGGTCGGTTTGCCCGTTGCCTTATCAAAGGCGACGCCCGACGCAGAACGCGCTGAGGCCCAGGAGACTCAAAGTGATTGCCGCCACCAAGCTTGCCCTTTCAAGACCCTCGACAGATAACACCGCTCGCCGCGACGAGCTTATTACCGAACACCTGCACCTGGTAACGGCTATCGCTTCTCATGTGCAGAATTCCATCCCGGTGCATGTTGAGTTCGACGATCTTACACACGCAGGCACGATGGGGCTCTTCGACGCCGCCACCAAGTATCGGGATGACAAAGAAGTTGCTTTCGCGACCTATGCCAAACATCGGATTCGCGGAGCCATCATCGATAGCTTGCGGCAGCAGGATTGGGCCTCCAGAGATTTGAGAAAGCGCTACAAGCAAGTAGAGGAAGTGACTGCGAAACTCGCGGCCAAATTGGGCCGGCCGCCAGCGGAAAACGAAATTGCCGCCGAAATGGGATTGAGCCCGCGACGCTGGCAGTCATTGATGGTGGATTTCCGCAGCTTGAATGCGGCCGCCGTTCAGCATCACCCGCATGAAGGCGAGGATCAGCTTGCTCCCGAGATTCCTGCTTCGCCGGCTGAATCGCCCGACCGCCTCTTTGCGCGCTCGGAATTGCGCGGCAAACTGACCGCCGCCATGCAGACGTTGCCCGAACGCTATCAGCAGGTGGTCAAGATGTACTACGAGGGCGACCTCTCGATGAAGGAAATCGGCAGCCGCCTGAATGTGAACGAAAGCCGCGTTTCGCAGATCCACAAGTGCGCGCTCGAGCGCATGCAAACCGCCCTCGGCAGCGTTGGAATCGGTTCCGCAGCAGCGTTCTAAAAGATTGGCTGTCTTCGTCACAACCACTGCCTGCGCTCGTGGCTCCGAAACCGATCCTGCGGTTTTCAGCAGTCGTTTAATTTAATGAACGTTGATCTGGTAGGGAAGGAGGCGTAACAGCCCGCCCTTCAAAAACACAGGGCTCGGCAGGGCCGGCAGGAATTGCCTTATCTTGCTGTCGGCAGCCGCGTCCTGGACCGCTTCCGGAGACGAGTTGGCGAGAATCTCCCAGAGACTCTTGCGAGGCGGAAACATCACCAGATTGGTATCCCCTGTCGCGGAAAGATGCGCTCTTTGACGAACCACCGAGACCGCCAGATCCAGGCCTCCCAACTGATCGACCAGACCGTTCTGGCGTGCCTGGGTTCCCATCCAGACACGGCCCTGAGCAATCGGATCGATCTGATCATAGGCCTTTTTGCGAGCCTTTGCGACGTCGCTGACAAACAATTTATAAGTCGCCTGAATGGATTCGTGCAATTTCTGCCGTGCGGCGTCTGACAGCGGTTGGTAGACAGAGTCCATCTGCGCCAACTGACCCCGCGAAAGCAATTCTGCCTGTATCCCCAGCTTGTCGAAAAGGCCGTGAACCACGGGGCGGGCGTACAAAACGCCGATCGATCCCGTGATCGTATCGGGATAGGCAATTACCGGGTCTCCGGTCATCGATATGTAATAGCCTCCCGAAGCCGCTACATCGGACATCGAAATTACCGTTGGCTTAACCTCGCTGAGACCCTTCAGTTCATGGAGGATAAGGTCGGAGGCAAGCGAGTCCCCGCCAGGAGAGTTCACCCGCACAATGACTCCTTTCACAGCGGAATCGTTCCTGACTTGCCGGATCACTTTGGCGAAGGCGCGATCCGCGATCTCGGAGGTATTACCGAAAGCGTTCGACGGATCACCCTGCACGATATCGCCATCTCCCACCAGCACGGCGATGCGGTCTCCCTGGCCGGGCTGCGCGCGGAAGTAGGTCCGGATATCTACCCTATTCAGTTTGCTAACGCCCGTTTTCTTCTGCAAATCCGAATACAGCTCATCGTTGTAGCCAAGTGTGTCGACCAACCCGTTGGCTTTGGCCTGATCGGCGGTGAAAGGACCCATGTCGACCAGCCCTTTGATCTCATCCGCGGTTTTGTGCCGCCCTTGCCCCACCGTTGAACAGAAATCTCCGTAGAGTTGATCGAGCACCTGCCCCAGCACTTCGCGGGTCTCGGGCGACATATTTGTGCGTGTGAGGACGTCGCCGGCATCCTTGTAGCGGCCGATGTGGTCAACGTCGAACTGAATGCCCAGTTTGTCCAGCGCGTTCTTGAAATACATGGCCTCCAGGAGAAATCCTTTGACTTCCAGCATGTCGCTGGGCGAGAGGTAAATTCTATCGGCTGCGGAGGCCAGATAGTACTCCCGTGACCCCGCCGACTGCAGAAACGCATAGACTGGTTTCCCCGATTTTTTGAAATCCAGGATTTCTTGACGGATTTCCTCCAGCCGTCCCCACCCGGCAATTACGCCACGTGGCTCGAGAACTACTGCTTTGATGCGGTTGTCTCGAGCCGCTTCATGAAGAGAAGTCCAGAGGTCGCGCACGGTCGGCGCGCTCTGCTGTTGGAAGAACGGAATGGCCACATCCACCGGTGCCGCTTCCGGGATATCACCCCGCAACGACAGCACCAGCGCGGAGTTTCCGCTAACGCTCGGCGGCTTATTGGCAAAGGTTCGTCCGATGGCGAGAAAAATGATGAAAACACCAAGAACTGCCACCACGATCCCAACAAGCACGCCTAACAGAAACTTCCACATGTGGTCCGAATCTCCCTTTGCAGCGTAGCAGGAAGCGGCAGGAAGCGGCTCGTTCCAGTGGTATCAGGAGGATCAGGTTATTCGCGCGGCTGCGGCGTGCTTCCCGCTCGCGGCTTCGAGCAGCTTCACCAGGTCCGGATTTTGATTTTCCTGGGCCCGGCTCAATGCTGTATGCCCCGCCTTATCCGTGAGCATAGGATTCGCCCCGCGCCTGAGCAGCAGCGAGACGGCTTCCGTTTTTCCAAGAGAAGCGGCCAGCATAAGCGGGGTGGCGCCGGAATCGAACTCCCGGGCGTCTATCGCCGATCCGCGATCTAGCAGCAGCCCGATCAGCTCGGTATTGCCCGATATCGCCGCGTCGTGCAGCGGAGTGCCGCCGTTTTGGTTTCGTGCATCCGGGCGCGCTCCGCGATCGAGCAGTATCCGGGCCACTTTGATATGGCCGCCAAGTGCCGCGTCGTTGAGGTAAGTAGAACCGGCGGCTGTGGGCTGATTGATATCCCAACCACAATCGATCAGAATGCGAACGATTTCGCTGCGGCCCCTTTGAACAGCACGCTCCATCGCTTCCGCAAAACTCGCCCGAAGTTCCTGCCGCGGCGGCTTCAGATGCAGTAACGCGCTCACCGCCGCGTTATTTTTATAGTCCAACGCAAGGTCCACCGGTGTTTGGCCTGACCAGTCCCGTGCGGCCGGATCAGCACCCGCCCTCACAAGTAGTGGAATGAGTGTTGCGAATCCTTTTACGCAGGCTTCGTGCAAAGCGTCGCGCCCATCGAAAGGATGCACGCGATGAACATCGGCACCTCCGCGCAAGAGCGTCGAAGCGATCTCTGCCCGATTGTGCAATACCGCTTCATCTAAAGGAGTGTACCCGCGCACATCCACTGCTTCGAGATCGGAGTGCGCGCCGAGTAGAAGCTTAACGCATTCTACCGATTGGCCCGCGGCCGCGAGGTGCAGCGCGGTTTGCTGGTCTCCGTAGCGCAGATCTAGCCGTGCTCCCGAAGCCAGCAGTATTGCAGCCAAATCCGCCCTGCCGGCCATCACTGCGTAACTCAAGGCCGTTGAACCGCTCTGCCCGCACCGCGCATTCACGTCGGCTCCCCGGCTGAGCAAATAGGTAGCGATTTGAGGATTACCGGCGAGGACCGCCATCATTAAAGGCGTGCTGCCGGCACCGTCGCGCCCGTTGACATCCGCTCCGGACTCGACGAATTGTTTTACTTCATCCAGCCTGCCGCTGCCAATGGCCGAGTAGAGGGGCTGGTAAGCGGAATCCGCAAGCACGGATCCAGGGACCGGTTCTCCTACCGCCCAAGCCGCCACCCCTACAAGAGCTGCCGCAAGTTCCAAGATCGCAACCACTCGGAACATGCCCACAGATTAGCACTAAAGAGCAACGATGCGGGTGAACAATAGGCGAACACAGAAAGAGCGCCGTCCGAGGACCGCGCTCTTGGCCTGATTAGGCTTTTACTTCGGCTGAAACGTGCTTATCCAGCATCTTTTGGAACTCGGGCTTGCTGATCGCGCCAACCTTTTGCTCCACGATTTCTCCGCCTTTAAAGAGAAGCAGAGTCGGAATGCCCCGAATCCCATAGCGGTATGCGGTCTGTTGGTTGGTATCGACGTCCAACTTACCAACTTTTACTTTGCCGGCGTAGTCGGTCGCGACCTGGTCTATGGTCGGTCCCATCATGCGGCAAGGGCCGCACCATTCCGCCCAAAAGTCCACCAGTACGGGAACATCCGCAGTGAGAACGTCTTTGTCGAAGCTATCGTCAGTGAAAGTAACGGTGTTGCTGCCAGCCATCTCAATCTCCTATCTGTTGATGATCTAACACCGGCTTTCGATTCAGCGGTCTGAACGCATCTAAGCCGGCCAGATCCCCGTTCTTCGTAGGCTAAACTGAGGGGCAGATTCTACTCGCGACGCAGGGTTGTTTTGATTCGTCCCAGCTACTCCGCCTTCCTCATATTTGCGCTTCTATTTACCTGGCCGGTCAACAGCTTCGGGTTGCAAGCTGCGGCTGTTCCCGAAAAGAATGGCAGTGTTTCAACGGAAAACGGCTTCAGTGTCAGCTTGACAATGTTCTCGGTGCTGGCGGCCATCAACGATGCTGGCTACGATGCCGGAATCGACTCGCCGCTGAACCAGCGTTTCAAGGTTCGTACCCAGATTCGGGAAGAGCTGGCCAAGCGCAACATTTCGTGTTTGGCCGAGCTGAAGGACTTTTACAAGACTCATAGAAAGGCCACCGAAACCTCCGATCTGGGGCAATATTTGTCCTTCGCGCTGGTGGCGGGAGACGCGCCCGCTTTCGAGCTGCCCAAAGGCGAAGTGCCGCCCGACGTGGAATCGCTAAGGGGATTCAGCTCGATCCTAGCCCGCTTCTACAAGGAAGCAGACCTTGAGAATCTCTGGAAGCGCGCCCAGCCCGCCTATGCTGCCGCGGTCGGCCAATATCAGGACGCCGTTATCGCTACGCTGTTTGAAGCCAACGGTTATCTACGCAACCCTTCCGGCTATCTGGGACGCCGTTTCCAGATTTATCTCGACCTGCTGGGCGCGCCCGACCAGATTCAGGTTCGAAGTTACAAGGACGATTACTTCGTTGTCGTTACGCCAACCAGTGTGCCCGTCGTGGATGAGATCCGCGATGCTTACCTGGCCTATCTGCTTGATCCCCTGAGCTTTAAATACGTCGACATTCTCAAAGACAAGAAGCCGCTAGCTAAGTACGCGCAGGACGCGCCCGCTCTCGATCCCGCTTATAAAGATGATTTCTCGTTGCTTGTCATCAAATGCCTCATCAAGGCAATCGACAGCCGTCTGATTCACGGAGACCCTGAAAAACGCAGCGCTTTCGTGAACCAGCAGGTACAGGAGGGTTTTATCCTGACCGCTGGTTTCGCCGAACTGCTGCCAGCCTATGAGAAACAACCGGAGGCTTTCCGGATCTATTACCCGGACCTGCTTTCTGCTCTGGATGTAAAGAAAGAAGAGAAGCGCCTCAAAAACGTGCAGTTTGCCCAATCGGTTGCTCCGCGCGTGATCGCGCCTCCTGCTAAGATGCAGATCGATCCGGCGGAAGAATCGCTCGAGGCCGCCGAGGGTATGTTCGAGCAGCACGATGCAGAAGACGCGCGCAAGATGTTCAAGAAGGCGCTGGAGCAAACCTCGGATAAAATGCTTCAGGGCCGGGCGCTTTACGGACTCGGCCTGATCTCTCTTGAAGAGAAACGTTGGGACGAAGCGCTCAATCTCTTTCAACGTACGATAGATGCAAGTCCCAGCTCGGCGAGCGCGGCGTGGTCGCATTACTATCTGGGGCAGTTACAGTTGAAGGCGGGCGATGCGGCGAAGGCGGCGTCCCAGTTCCAAATGGCGGTCGCTACCCAGGGCGTGTCCGCCAGAGCCCGGGAAGCAGCGGAAAAAGCGCTGCGAGACATTTCATCTTCATCAGGAGACAAATAGCATGAAATCGATTTTGAGTCTGGCGGCCTTAGTGGCCGCTGCCGTCTTGCCGGTCTACGCCTGGCAGGCTGCTCCCCAACAGCCAAAGCCCAAATCGCAAAAAGAAGTGGACGCTCTAAAAAAGGTGCAGACGGACGCGCAAGCCGGTAATCCGGACCAGGAAATTACGGATATCAACTACGTCCTCGAAAACTTCGCCGATACCGAATACAAGAATATGTTGCTCAGTATGGCCATGGAAGCCGCCGAGCGCAAGAACGACTATGGGCAGATCGTGGCCTTCGGCCAGCAGGTGATTCAGGCCAATCCGAACGACACGATGGCGCGCGTGACGCTCGCCGAAGCCATCGCTCAGCATTCGAAAGATACCGATCTCGACAAAGACAAGAGTGTGAAGCAAATCCAGGATTATGCAAACAAGGCTATGGAGTTGCTGAAGACCGAGAATACTCCGCCCGAAGGAATTCCGGCGGAGAAATGGCCCGATCTCAAGAAGCAATTGAATTCGCAAGCCTACGACGCGCTCGGCCAGGCGGCAGAACTCGACAAGAAATACCCGGACGCGATCACCAACTACAAGTCGGCGCTCGATGCTCAGCCCACGAACTCGGTCGCAATGGTAAGACTGTCGAAGGCGTATGTCGAAAACAAGCAGTATGACGACGCCATCACGACTGCCGACAAGGTGCTTGCCATGGCCGACGCTCCGCCGCAAGTAAAACAGTTTGCTCAGCAGCAGAAAGACAATGCGACCAAGCTCAAAGGTGCGAAGTAAAGCCGGAAATTGGTGTGGACGGTGGGGCTGAGACGTAAGTGGCTAGCCCAGCGCCGCCGGCCGCGCGTTCTTTGCATCTCCTGGAGGAAAAGCTTACCTATCGGTTTGCCGACCGGCGATTGCTTCTGAAGGCGTTGACGCATCGCTCCTGGCTTGCCGAACAGGGTTCGCCTCTGCCGGAAGAAGGCGACAACGAACAGCTCGAATTTTTGGGCGATTCCGTCCTCGGCTTCGTCGTGAGCGAGGCCCTGGTGCGGCGCTATCCCTCCTCGAGCGAGGGCCGTCTCTCTCAACTCAAGGCTCACTTGGTGAGCGCCCATCATTTACATCAGCGCGCCTTAACACTCGGGCTCGGAGATTTTCTGCAACTCGGAAAGGGAGAGGAACGCAACGGCGGCCGCTTGCGCAAGACCCTGCTGGCGAACGCGCTGGAAGCGCTCATTGCGGCGATGCACCTGGACGGCGGTCTCCCGGTAGCACGCGAGTTTGTCGAAAAGCAGGTGCTGGTCTCTCTGGAAGCGCTGGAAGAACTGGGGCCGGCCGGCCTGCTGAATTACAAGAGCCTGGTGCAGGAGCGCGCGCAGGCACTCGGCCTGCCATTTCCGCGCTACTTCACCGTGGGTACCGGCGGCCCCGAGCACGCCAAGCTCTTTACTGTCGAAGTGAGGATCACCGATCATCTGACGGGCCGCGCCACGGCATCTTCCAAGAAAGCGGCCAGCCAGCAAGCGGCCGAGGCACTCTATGAGAAGCTCGAGGCCGCGAAAACATCGAATGCTGATTCTGAGCCGCGGCCGTGAGCGAGCGATGGGCGACTAATTAGGCCAACAATATACTTGACCAGAATCGCGTGCCCCCTCTCTCCCGTTATCTTGATGAACAGGCCTATTGCTTCAACAATCAGAGGTTGAGCGACGGTGAGAGATTCAGCGAAGCCGTAAAGGGCATTGTTGGGCATCGCGTCACGTACGAGGAATTGACTTGCAAAGAGAGCACGAAGCGTGAACGCTGTCATATCGCAAGCCGAGTCGTGAAAGTAGGGAATGAATAAAGTGCAACCAGGTTTCAGCACGCAACCGGGAGCCGTCTTGTCTCAGTTCGAATCAATAGGCTAAAATCCCTCATCGTCACTGTTGTCCGTGTTTAGTTGCACTCCAGCAGGGAAACGACCCCAGAGCTGATGTTATAGAACGCGGGAAGAACCAGCAGTTGTTCCTCTTTCACCAAACCGGAAATGACAGTAGAAGCCTTGCGAAGCAAAGATGCCTGAATCTTGGCGTTTGCCTTGACCGTTAGCTCGACGTCTGGTCCCGCCAGATCGACTGCGGGCTGGATATGCGGATATAGCGCGCTGATCTGCCCCGGGACTTCCTCGTGTTCAATCGTGGCTTCAACCGCACCGCATTGACTATGTCCCATGACCAGTATTACCTTTACCTTCAACACCGCCGCACCATATTCAAGACTTGCGATGATTTCCGAGGTAGCGATATTCCCAGCGACGCGCGTAACAAAAATGTGACCGATGGTTTGGTCGAAAATTAACTCAACGGGCACCCGCGAATCGGCACAACTCAACACTGCCGCGAACGGTTCCTGCTTTTCACTCGCATTGTTCTTCAAAATCACAAGGTCCTGCGGAAATGACGTCAGGTTTTGAGCCACGAAACGCTTATTGCCCTCGAGCAATTCCTGCAGCGCCATTTCGGGGGTGAGCTGTCGTCTGCGCCAGAGCTGAACTTGGGGCCAGGAACTCCATCCCAGCCGTAGTAGCGAGCCCGGCGACTGCGCCTCCTAAAGCTCTCTGGAGGAAATTTCGCCGCTTCGACAAACCGAGCTGCGAGCCGCCGACGGAAGAAGGTTTAGTATTTAACGAAGCTTGGTTGAGTTGTGCAGCGTCATTGTTTGGATCGAACTGAGCCATACTTGAGAGCCTCCGATTGGGATTGGTTCATGGATACGTCGCAACAATACTTCGAGCAGTTCCTCGCCCCACCCGACTTACAGATCGCAGTGACAAGGCACGCTCGGAGAAGCCATGAGGATCTAATATTAATGCCTGTGCGACCGAATTGCGCAGACGCGCTGTACCATTCGTACTAGAGTCAGGTCGCAGTACCGATCTGAAAGGCAGCGTTCTCCGCCTCGTGACGGTGTCGCAAGAAGAGGTAAGGCGGTATTTCGACGGAAAAGCTTGGAAGCTAGTCTACTTTCCGCCGCACAATACAAAATACAGCTTACTGACTTGCGCGGGTTCTGAACATACCGTAAGGGAGGGCCATGCTGGGCTATTTTGCGACGGATACTGGTTTATTGCGTCCTCCTGCTCCCGCATGAGTGCAAGTATTTCGGAAAGTTCCTTCCTCAACTCTCTCTGAAACGAAAAGCCAGCCGAAAACAGTTCGGCCTGCTTCTGCGGCATGACCGGATTCGGAAGGTGCCGTTTCGGTTTTGACTCCAAGACCTTCCTTGCGCCTTCTATGGTGTAGCGCCGGTCATAAAGTAAACGCTTGATCTCGAGCACCAGCTCGACATCTTTGCGGCGATATAAGCGGTGCCCGGTGCCCGACTTCTTCGGCCCTAGCCCGTGGAACTCAGATTCCCAGAAGCGCAAAACGTACGGCTTGATCCCCGCCAGCTTGGCTACTTCTCCGATCCGGAAATAAAGCTTGTCCGGGATCTCCGGGTTTTGAGCGGGTTTGACAATTGCTTCTTCCATCGTCAACGCGGAATAGTCCGACCATCATTGTATGGCACGCTTCGAACCGCGCGCGTAAGAGCCTGGTTGTTAGCGCATTTGTACCGGCACGACATGCTCCGCGCCAGCTACCTGCCAACGGAGCCGCTGCAGCAACTGCGGACTGCGGATCTTGATGCGGCGCGCGAGCTGATCCGGGATGCGGAGAAGTCCGACAGTTTCGGTCTCCTGCTAACGTTCTCTCAGCGATATTTCACTAGAATGACAATATGCCTAGCGATCAGCCATTCCTTACAGACGTCGAACAACTGCGGGCCAAAGCTCGCGCGAGTATCGATCAAGGTGCGGTTACCCCCGCTTATGAGGGAGACGTGAAGCAGGCGATCGAAATCCTGCAGACTGTACTCGCGACAGAAATTGTTTGCGTGCTGCGCTACACGATGAATGCGGTTGCGGCGGCTGGATTGTCAAGCGAGAGCGTGAAGGATGAGTTCGACGAGCACGCCAAAGAAGAGCAGGAACATATGCGAAAGGTGGCCGAACGCATCAACCAGCTCGGAGGAACGCCGAATTTCAATCCGGAAGGCTTGGCGACCAGATCGGCTTCGCAGTATGTAGAGGGCGCCGATCTCGTCGAAATGATCAAAGAAAATCTGATCGCTGAGCGGATCGCCTGCGAACACTACCGGGAGCTAATTCGTTTCTTCGCCGACAAAGACCCAACTACACGCGTCATGATGGAAGGCATTCTGACAAACGAAGAAGAACACGCCAGCGACATGCTTGATCTTTTGGAAGCTCATGGTAAGGCGCTGACCGCCAAGGCGTAGCAACCGAAGGCTGGCGCTGTTCAGTTCCGAACAGCGCTGCTGCAAAACTGTTCCGGCGTCGTTCTCGGCAGCTCGGCGCAGTATCGTTACTGCTGCCGGCTGTGGCGTCGCTGCCCGCGCGCCCGGGTACGAAAATCGATCCGCGACCCCCTCCCCTGTTTGTAATCGGCCTTCTAGAACGTGGCGACCGGGTTTAGAGGCGAACCCGTGCCACCGGGCATCGCCAAAGGTGCCGCGGTCAGCAGAAATGCATACCGGCCGCGCTTGCTGGCAGCCTCGCTAAGCGCCTCGAGATCGCAGTTGTCGAATAGAGGTGTACCAAGTGCGATCAGAACGAGCTGATGAATCGGTTGGTGAACACCCGGTATTCCAGAAGGCATGGCATCACTTGCTGCATCGCTCCCGAGCATCGCCACGTCACGTTCATGAAGCCACTTTGCACAGGAGGCGTACAGCCCAGCCGAATGCTCAGCGGCATTCCATGGGCCTTTCTTCGCGCGGCGTGCCCAGCGGCCCGTGCGAATGAAAACCACATCGCCACTCTCCACTCGGATACCGGCCTTTTTCTCCCATGCGTCGAGATCCTCGGGATAGATCACTGCATCTGGTTCAAGATACGGAACGCCCTTTAAGCGAGGTATATCGATGAGCACGCCGCGAGTGAAAATGCCGTTCTTAAAGTGAGTGATATCTAGCTTGCCGGCGCCTTGTTCCGTGATGGCGCTCTGTGAAAAGCCGTTGAACATGTGCCCCTTGTAGAACATATGGCAGAGCGCGTCCATGTGTGTTGTTCCGTATCCGTGGTAAGAAACAGAATAGGTGTCCAGATCAAATTGGCCCGCTTCCGGATGGCTGCCGGTCGCGGTCATCACATGACCCCAGGGTGAGCTGTTGTCCACCGCTTTCACGGTGTCTGCATCACGGGAGAGCGAAACAGAGAAGCCCTCCGTGACCAGGTGGGCGGCAGCCAGCCGTTTGGCGGGAGTGATGAGATTGACCGTTCCAGATTGGTCGTCCTTGCCCCACCTTCCCCAATTTGAGAGGTCGGACATCCATCGGTCGACATCATCTTTGGTCAGGTTGCGAGGATATCGGGGAGAATCGCTGGAGATTGCCGGAGTGAGAATGATTACCGTACAAGCAAAAAGCGTGATGGACGCCGGCCAGTTCAATAGTTTCATGCTCGGATAAATGTATCAGGTTCCGCACCCCCGAATGATCAAGGTATCAGCAGTATCTTCCCGCCTAACGAGCCGTTTTCGGCGAGTGCCTGGGCTTCGCCTGCTTCGCTCAGTTTCATCGTCCTGGCAATCGGAACGGCCAGTTTTCCATCTCGCACAGCGTCCGCCATTTGCCGAAGAAGAGATGCGTTTGGAGTTGCCATGAACGCCTCAACCCGGATATCTTTTCCCTCAGCCTCTTTTGGCTTTCCCAACACAGACCCGAGCACGCCGCCCGGCTTCAATTTCGGAATCAGTTTTCCAATGAGATCGTGATCGACCGTATCTGCTATAGCATCTAGTTCCGGCAGTTCGGCTATCTCCCTGGCATTGTCGATCCCAACCACCTGATCTACGCCCAATGAACTCGCCTTTTCTTTCTGCTCTGTCTTCACTCCGGCGATGACCCGCGCGCCTTGTTCCTTGGCCATATATACGGCCGAGCGGCCCACGCCTCCCAGCGCTCCGGTCACCAATACCACATCTCCTCGTTTAGGCTGGATGTGCTGTGTGAGTTGTGCGCCCGTTGTTACAACGAGCGGCAGAGCAGCCGATTGCTCCAGTTCAAGGCCGTCCGGAATCACTGTAAGATCGTCCGCTCGCGCCGTCAGATATTCTGCATAGCTGCCGTTCACCATGCCTATCACCTTTTGGCCTGGTTTTAGATTCCTGACGTTCACGCCTGTCTTCGCTACTGTTCCAGCCACGTCACGTCCTAAAATTGCAGGGAACTTCACCGGCATTCGCTCTTTCACTGCACCGCTCCGTATCTTCCAGTCGATCGGATTTAGACTCGTCGCCGCGACTCTTATCAGTACTTCGTCTGGTCCTGGTTCCGGTGTTGCAACCTCTTCGTATCGCAATTGGTCAACACCGCCGTATGCATGTATACGCACTGCCTTCATGTGTTCTCTCCATGAGCATAGACAAGCTTCCTGAGCTTTGGCTTCGCGGGGAAATACAGTGGCTTAGTCGCCAGGGATTTTCGGAACCCTGCACGGCCGCTCTTATTGCGCAGCGCGCGCTTTATACGTCTTGCTGAAATGGTTGCGGCCGTTCGTGACGGTAATGTCGCCGCTGCGGCTGATGTCGAGATCGATCGGATAGCCCTGATCAGCCACCCCGTTGAGATTGGCGATGTAATTGGGATCACCGTTCAGATCGGGATAGCGCACTGTGTAATGCACGCGCCAGAAGCCCTTGAGCTCTGGATAGGCATTCACCGTCTTGATCACTGCCTCGTCGCCCCCCTTCGCCGGACCGTTCTGCATCACCGCGACCAGCGGTTCGAGTGCGCTGGTCGGCGGACTGCTCGAAAGATTCATGCCGTGACCAGTGACGAAAAAGATATCGACTTTGCCAACCTTGTTGGTCGGACACAGCAGTTCGATCTCCTTGTTCCAGGTGAGGTCGCCCAGCTCGAGGATGCGGCTCTTGCCGAAGGTGATGAGTGTCCCGACCGACCGGACGTTCTCCTCGCCGCCATTACGGTCCATGGTGGGCACGCCGGCGCAAAACCGATTCGGCTGGCCTGCGCCAGGCAGCGGCGCACCCAGCACATTTCCGTCGCTAGTAACAAATTCAAGGTGCATCGAGCCAATCTCAAGCTTCTGGCCGGCTCGGGCCGTGATATGCTCGTGGCCCTGATACGCCGCCACCCATTTGGGATAAAGTGTCGCGGTGGCAAAGGCGAGCTGGCGGGGCGTAGCGTTCGGCGGTGGTTGTTCGCGGTTCGGTCCGTGATCGATGAAGGTGCCGACCGGCAGCTTCGCGAGCAGCGACTCAAGGCCGCCCACATGATCCGCGTGGTAATGAGTCATCAGCAGATAGTCGATCTTCGTGACTCCGAGCGACGCGGCAGCGGCGGCGATTCGGTCGGCGCTCGACGGCGGAGGTGGGGAACCAGCAACGGGCCGCGGGCCGCCAATGCCAGGCGCCCAGCCGGTGTCGATCAGCAGCGATTTACCTTCCGGGGTGACAAACAGCACGGCGGCGCCGCCTTCGACATCGACCGCCACAACTTTGAGATCTTTTTGCGTTTGGGGAGCCTCCGGTGTCGGGTGGGCCGCAGCCACGACAAAGACAAGTGCTGAGATGGCGGCAAACTCCGAAATTGTCCGCTGGAACATCGTTTCTCCTGTTGCTCACCGAGGCAATTTTGCGCTGTGAGCTTTCAAATGCTTCTGCGTAGCCGGTACTCCGTCACCGTAACAGACGCTTTGGTGAGCCTGCGATAAATTCGGAACAGATCGGATGCGCACTCCACTTTTCGTTATAAGCCTCGTGTTGATTGCCCGGATTTTGTCTGCGGCTGAAGTAGGTCCTCAGCCTCACCTTGAAAAGCGTGGCCATGCCACCCAGTTGATGGTCGATGGCAAGCCCTTTCTGATCCTGGGGGCCGAACTGCACAATTCCAGTTCTTCGAGCCTCAAATACATGGGGCCCATCTGGCCCAGGCTCAAAGCGATTCCCTTGAATACGGTACTCACTCCTCTTTCGTGGGAACTGGTCGAACCGCAAGAGGGTAAGTTTGATTTCACACTCTTAGACGGGCTCATCAGGCAAGCCCGTGAGCAGCATCTGAAAATCGTCTTTCTGTGGCTCGCTGCCTGGAAGAACGGCATGTCGAGTTATGCTCCCCAATGGGTAAAGAGCGACACGCGCCGGTTTCCGCGCGTTGTAGAGAACGGCAACGAAGTGGAAATCCTCAGTACGCTTTCCCATGCGACGGTCGAGGCAGATAGCAAGGCGTTCGCGGCTGTTATGCGGCACATCAAAGAAGTCGATTCGAGCGGCCGCACTGTGCTGATGATGCAGGTTGAGAACGAGGTCGGTGTGCTCGGCGATTCGCGCGACCATTCTTCCGACGCCAACCGCGCATTTGCATCCGCGGTTCCAGCCGGACTTATGCGCTACCTTGACGCTCACCGGGACACGCTTTATCCTGAGCTGCGCGATCTGTGGGAGGCCAATGGCGGGGAAAAAACCGGCACTTGGGGGAAGATATTCGGCCAGTCCCCGCGGGCGGATGAAATCTTCATGGCTTGGAATTATGCGCGCTACGTACAGACGGTCGCCGCGGCGGGTAAAGCCGAGTATGACATTCCCATGTATGTGAACACCTGGCTTGCAGGCGAAGATGCGACTCCAGGGAATTACCCGAGTGGCGGCCCGCAACCTCGCGTGGTGGATATTTGGAAAGCGGCGGGAACCGCTCTCGACATTTACTCGCCCGATATCTATCAACCGAACTTCACCGAATGGTGCCGCCGCTATAATCGCGCTGCAAACCCTTTATTTATCCCTGAAACCACTGGTGCCGCCTTAGGCGCGGCCAACGCGTTTTATGCGTTCGGAGAACATGCCGCGATTGGCATGTCGCCTTTCGGCATCGATTCCTGGAACGATACCGGAAACGAATTGGGAGAAAGCTATGCAGTATTACAGGAAATGATCCCGCTTCTCGCGCAACATCAGGCGGCGGGTGACATGGATGGCTTTGTGCTTGACAAAAACCGTCCATCCGTAACCTTCGTCATCGACGGCATCGAAGTGGAAGTCAGCCTTGACGAGATCTTTGGAGGCCACGCGGAAAAAGGCTTCGGTCTTGTAATGGCCAACGGGCCGAACGAGTTTCTGGGTGCCGGAAAAGGGTTCCGCGTCGCCTTCAAAAATCGAACCAACGAGTCTGGGCGGCTTGGCATCGGCGCGATCGAGGAAGGGCATTTTGATAACGGTAAGTGGGTTGCCGGGCGGCGTCTGAATGGCGACGAAAATGACCAGGGCAAATACTGGCGCTTCGATCCTCGCAAAATCAACATTGAAAGGGTGGAGCTTTACCATTATCAGTGATGATGAACATAGCAGACGGGAAACAAATGACGAATTCTACAAATCTTGGCGGCAGTTTCACACTTCCTGGCGCCTCGCTGGCCTTGAACCGCATGGGTTATGGTGCCATGCAACTTGCCGGCCCGCAGGTGTGGGGACCGCCGCGCGATGTTGACGCTGCCGTTGCTGTTCTGCGCGAAGCGGTCGCAGCGGGTGTGAACCACATCGATACGAGCGACTTCTACGGTCCGCATGTGACCAATCAGATCATCAGGCAGGCGCTTCATCCCTATCCCGATGGCCTGGTGATCGTCACTAAGGTGGGCGCTCGCCGCGGTGAAGACAAGTCGTGGATTCACGCTCTTTCACGCCAGGAACTGATCGATGCCGTTCATGACAATCTGCGCAATCTCGGGCTCGACCGGCTAGATGTTGTCAACCTTCGCGTCGGAGGAGTGATGGGGCCATCGGAGGAATCCATCAAAGAACCCCTGACGGTGCTCGCAGAACTGAAGCGCCAGGGACTGATTCGTCACCTCGGTCTGAGTAATATCAGTCCGGAGCAGTTGGCGGAGGCTCAAACCGTTACAGAGATAGTCTGCGTCCAGAACCTTTACAACGTGGCGCACCGGAACGACGATAGCTTCATCGATGACCTCTCGCGGCAAGGCATAGCTTATGTGCCGTTCTTCCCACTCGGTGGATTCAGCCCCTTACAGTCGTCGGCACTCGACCGGGTAGCAGCCTCACTCGAGGCCACGCCAATGCAGGTCGCGCTTGCCTGGCTTCTTCAACGCTCGCCCAACATCCTGCTCATTCCCGGAACATCTTCCGTCGAACATCTGCGCGAGAATCTCAGGGCTGCAACCCTGCAACTTCCTTCCGAAAGGATTGCCGATCTCGATTCGATCGGGTCTTCGCGTGCGTCCGATCCGATAGGATGACAAGGAATCCATTCCAATCTGCTCGTCTCCACATGAAAAAGCGTGTTTCGATATTCCAGCTTTTGTTGTGGCTCATGCTTCTATCGCAATTCGTTCTAGCCGATGCACAAGCGCCCGGGAATGAGGCGATTCACCGATGGGCTGAAGCGGCGTTTGCGGGTCGCGTGACACCTTCCCTGCCCCAATCGAATTTGCTTCTGTCGCTGAAATCAGGAGCGTTCACGCGCCGGAACATTCAGGGCCACGCGTTTCTTATTGCAGGCCGCTCCTTCGGTGACGGCATCGCCATGCGGTCGCCAGGTGAAATCACGATTGAAGTGCCGGCGGGCGCGCGCCACTTTGACGCAGTCGTCGGCGTGGACAGTAATGACATCGGCTACTACTCGAATGCCGGACGCGGAAGTGTAGTGGCTTCCGTCGTCGCTGGCGGCGCGGAGATTTACCGTTCGCCGATTTTGCACGAAGGCGTTCCGGGCATTCCTCTCGCTCTTGACCTGCACGATGCGACTGAGTTTTCGATTCGGCTGGAATCGGTCGGCGCGAAACCGCCGACTTATCAACCGGAATGGGATCAGGCCGATTGGGCTGGCGCGAAAATCACTTTGGCCGATGGACAGATTCAATCGCTTTCGGAATTGCCCATCGGTCCTCTTGCGCGTGAAGATTCTACCAATGCTCCATTCTCTTTTCAGTTAGGAGGAAAGTCATCTGCTGCGCTTCTGCCAACCTGGACAGTGAAACGCGAGGAGCACCGGCTCGATAGTCAACGAACTGAGTACGAAGTCGGCTATACCGATCCATCCTCCGGCATGGAAGTGCGCTGTGTGGCTGTCTCATATGACGATTTTCCTTTTGTGGAATGGACACTCTACTTTAAGAACAGCTCGTCATCTCCTTCTCCGTTGATAGACGAGATTAAGCCGATAGATACCGAGTTTGAGCGGGGAAGCGAACCGCGAATTGCCGTGCATCATTCCAAGGGCAGCACGGCCACCGCTACCGACTTTCAGCCCTTAGTTGATGATTTGGCTCCGGGCGGAAGGCTGCATTTTTCTTCAAAAGGCGGGCGGCCAACTGACGGTGATATGCCCTACTTCAATCTCGCCTGGCTGCACGGGGGAATCATCGCGGCGCTAGGATGGCCGGGACAGTGGGACCTTACTGTTGCGCGCGAACATCAACAGAACGTTCGTTTAACAGGTGGGCAGAGCACAACTCATTTTCGGCTCATGCCCGGCGAACAGGTTCGGACCCCGCTGGTTGTACTTGAGTTCTGGTCTGGGGATTGGATCGATGGCCAAAATACCTGGCGGCAGTGGATGATTAAACATAATCTGCCACGCCCCGGCGGCAAGCTTCCGCCGCCTCAAATTGCCGCCAGCAGCGCCCATTTCACTATCGAGATGCAGGAGGCAAATGAGGAAAACCAAAAACGATTGTTGCTTGGCATGCTCAAGCAAGGCGAACCCATCGACCATTGGTGGATGGATGCCGGATGGTATCCGTACCAGAAGAATTGGTCGAAGGTCGGAACCTGGGAGGTGGATCGCACCCGTTTCCCGCACGGCTTAAGACCGATTACAGATCTTGCGCATGAGCACGGCGTGAAATCAATTTTATGGTTTGAACCGGAACGGGTCACCGACGGTAGCTGGCTTGCAGTACATCATCCCGAATGGCTCATCGGCCCTCCCGGCAAAGATCGGCTTCTGTTCCTCGGTAACAAGGATGCTTGGCAATGGCTCGTCGATCGGGTCTCAACTCTGATTTCCGAACAAGGAATTGATGTCTACCGCCAGGACTTCAATTTCGAACCATTATCGAGATGGCAGGCAAATGATGCGCCGGACCGTCAAGGCATATCCGAGATTGAGCATGTGGAAGGCTACCTGGCATTCTTCGATGAATTGGAGAAGCGCTTTCCGAATCTGATGATTGATACGTGCGCCTCCGGTGGGCGAAGGCTGGACCTCGAAACCCTTCGCCGGGCTGTACCGCTGTGGCGCAGCGACTACCCGTTCGGCGCCACCCCGATGCAAATGCAAACCTATGGCCTGTCGCTTTGGGTGCCTTACTTCGGCACGAGCGCAGGTTCGCTCGATCCGTACACGTTTCGCAGCGAGATGACTCCCGCGATTGGGATTGGTCCGGATCCCCGCCTTCAACGCGCCGGCATTGACCGCCAACTCGAACTCATATCGCAATGGCGTACGGTTGCCAATTTTTACTACGGCGACTTCTTCCCGCTTACCGAATACACTGACGACGAGGGCATGTGGATGGCGTGGCAATGGGCGAAGCCCGACGGGACAGCAGGAATCGTGCAGGCATTCCGCCGGAGCAAAAGCCCTTATGGATCGGCTAATCTGCCGATTCGTCAAGTAAACGAAAAGATGCGCTATTTAGTTGAGGATTTGGATAGTCATCGAACCGTTGAGGTGTCCGGAAGCGAACTCGGGGGTAAAGGACTCCCCGTCGAAATCGACAATCGTCCGGGCGCGGTCATTCTTAAATATTCCGAGATAGCTCATTAACGTCATCGGGCGGTTACGGCGCAGGCTTCGAGATCATCTAGCGTTTGGCCTCGAGCACCATATTGAAGGGTGTTTCCGCCACTCGGCGAATCTGCCCGAATCCGCCTTCAGAAATCACCCGGCGCAGTTGCGCCTCGCCCGCCTGAGCTCCCAGCGCCAAACCGACTTCTTGCGCTTTAGAAGCCGGCGTACATAAGAAGGTCGATGCCGAGTAGAACACGCGGCCCACTGGATTCAAATTGTCTTCCACTCTGTCACTTGCCATCGGTTCAACGATCATCCAGGCACCTTTGTCCCCTAGAGTGGAATGGACGTGACGAGCCGCGCCCACCGGATCGCCCATGTCGTGCAAGCAGTCGAAGAAAGCAACCATATCGTAGCTTTTACCGGGAAAGTCTTTTGCCGAAGCGACTTCGAAGGTGATCCGGTCGTCGACGCCCGCCGTGGCAGCCGCGGCTCGCGCGCTCTCAATCGAAGGAGCGTGATAATCAAATCCCCAAAAACGACTTTTCGGAAACGCTTGTGCCATCAGAATTGTCGACGCGCCATGCCCGCAGCCCACGTCCGCTACTCGACCGCCGGCCTCGAGCTTTTCCTTTACGCCCTCGAGCGCGGGCAGCCACTCGCTGAGTAAATGTCGCATGTAGCCCGGACGGAAAAAACGTTCCGTGCCCCGAAACAGGCATGCATCATGTTCGTGCCAGCCCACCCCTTTACCCGTTCTGAACGCCTCGAGCAATTGCGGCTCGTCTCGAATCATGGCGACTGCTATGTCAATTGCTCCCAGGAAGTAAAAAGGTCCTCCCTCTGCGCCTAAAGCAGCGGCCTGCTCCTCGGTCATCGAGAACTGGCCCGTGCCGCTGTCGTACTCGACGAAGCCGGAAGCAGCCTGTGCGCACAGCCATTCGCGCACATACCGTTCGTCAGTTTTCGTTTTTCTCGCGAGTTCAGCAGCGTTGATAGGCACTCCGTCGCTCATGGCTTTGTAAAAGCCGAGCTTCTCGCCAATAAGCATGGGACCGATGCTCATCATCGCTCCTAAATCACCGACTAGCTTGCCCATGAATGCCATGAGCTTGTCTGGGTTGATCGCCATCGCAAGCCTCCGCCAGCCCAGATACTATCAATTCGAGCAGGCGCTGACGACGAGAAAACGGCGGGCGTTTTACCTTGATTTCAGATCGGAGTCCGCAACCAATGAACAAGC
>CAWCYQ010000012.1:0-49489 GCA_963799755.1 Terriglobia bacterium
CAGTGACGTTCAATTTACCGGTTCAATCGAAAACCCAGGCTTCAGCGCCGGTGGGGGCGGGTATAGAACGCTTTAGATTTTACCCGGGCTTTACATTCCGCCTCCTCTCAAACACAAAAGCTTTACAGCGATTTGGTTCACTGAGATTACCTCGTATGCATTACTCTCACTCCAGCCGGCGGACGTTCCTGTTTAGCAGTGTCGCAGGTACGGCCGGTTTATTTCTTCCAGTGCGGGCCGTTGCTGCGGCACCGGATTCGGCAACCGCTTCCTGTACGCTCGACCCGGAGCTCACGCAGGGCCCTTACTATCTGGATCGCGGGATTCTGCGTAGAAATGTGACGGAAGGCAAACCCGGCCTGCCCTTGCGGCTGCGCCTCACTGTGCTCGATGCAAGACGCTGCACTCCGCTTGAAAACGCGGCGCTCGAAATCTGGCATTGTGACGCTAGCGGCATCTATTCCGGCTATACGAAGATGAACCCGAACGGACCGCCGGGAATGGGGCCTCGCCCTGGCGGACCAGGCGGTCGGCCAGCGGGACCGCCTCCTGATTTCGTTCGCGGCCCCGGTCCGCCTCCTGGCTTCGGTTCACCTGCTTCAACAGACAACACGAGTTTCTGCCGCGGCCTCCAGCTCTCGAATGCTAAGGGCATTGTTGAGTTCGACACGATCTATCCGGGCTGGTACGCCGGCCGCGACATTCACATTCACCTCAAAGTTCACTGCGGCGGCATCATCAAGAACGACAAAATCGCCGGCGGTCACGTCTCGCACACCGGCCAACTCTTCTTTCCCGATGAACTCAGCGACGTAGTAGCGAATTTAAAGCCGTATGCTGCCCGGCGCAACGTCGAGCGCACGAGACTGAACGACGATATGGTTTTCGACGACGCTCATGGCGCGGGCGTGATTCTGGGCTTGAAGCGGATAGAACCGGGTTCGCTGCAAGGAGGCCTAATCGGCATGGTGACGGTCAGAGTCGACCCTGATCTGATGCCGAGTGACGAACACGGTCCGGGCCGCGCTCCAGGTCCCAGGAACAACTAACTCCGCCCGTTAGAACCATCCACTCCTTGACAATCTACCTATTCAGCGGGAATATGTAGAAAGGCTAGGAGAGGCCATGCCAATCGACAAATCCGATCTTCTACAAGGCACGCTGGACATGCTGATTCTAAAGATCGTGGCGCTGGGACCGGTACACGGATACGGCATCTCACAAAGGATCAAGCAGATTTCCAAGGAGGTCTTACAGGTACAGCAAGGTTCGCTGTACCCGGCTCTTCATCGACTCGAAAAGCGCGGCTGGCTGGAAGCGGATTGGGGCGAATCGGACAACGGGCGGCAAGCGAAGTTCTACCGGCTCTCGGCAAAGGGCCGCAAGCAACTGGTGAAGGAAGAATCCAACTGGGAGCGGTTAGCCGGCGCGGTGACGCTCATCATGCAGACGGTCGAGTAGGAGGTTGAGATGTCCTGGTGGCGTTCGGTTTGGAACAAGACACGGCGACGTGAAAGCGAGTTAGATTCCGAGCTTCGATTCCACTTACAAGAGTTGATTGACGGAAAGCTCGCCGAGGGCTTACCAGCGGAAGAGGCTCGCAGACAGGCATTGCTCGAGTTTGGCGGGAACGAGCAGGTGAAGGAGGAGTGCCGCGACGTCCATCGCGTCGCGTCTTTGGAGACCACTTTCGAAAATCTGAAAGCGGCCGGGCGGTTCATGCGCAAGTCTCCCGGGTTTTCGCTGACGGTGATAGTGACGCTGGCGCTTGGTATCGGTGCAAATAGCGCCGTCTTCTCCGCGATTGACGCGGTGCTATTGCGGGCGCTTCCGTATCCGGATAGCGATCGGCTGGTGGTGCTGCATCAATACCAAAACAAAGGAAAGAGCTTAGACACGTTGGTATCGACGCAGCGGCTGGAAGACTGGAACAAAATGAGTGAGGCGTTCCAGGGGATCACGGGCTACTACTCGCAGGATGTTTCGGAGACGTCGGCGATACTACCCGAAAAACTCACGGACGCGCTAGTAGCGCCGCGTTTCCTCCAGGTACTCGGTGTGACTCCAGTTCTTGGACGGGACTTTACGCCGGAAGAGGAGCACTTCGGCGGGCCCAATGCCGTTCTCATCAGCTATGGGCTTTGGCAGCGGCGTTTTCATGGTGATCCACAGGTACTAGAGAAAAGGCTTCACTTTGGAAAGAATTCGTACCCGATTGTCGGCGTGATGCCGGCTGATTTTGCTTTCCCCGATCGTGCGACGGATATATGGGACGTCAGCCCGCCTGATGCTCCTTATGCTCAAGATCGGGAGTCGACGTGGTTTTCGGTGTTTGGACGACTGAAACCGGGTGTCACGGTCGCCAAGGCGGGAAGCGATCTGGCGAATGTGCAATCCCGACTCGCACGGCAATACGCAAAAACGGATAAAGACATTTCGATCCAGGTACAGGCCCTCAAAGCGTCGGTTGTGGGGAATTCAAGCGAATCGCTGTGGCTGCTGTTCGGATCGGTTTCTCTGTTGTTGCTGATAGCGTGTACGAATATCGCGGCCCTCCTGCTAGCGCGCACCTCGGAGAGAACGCGTGAAATCGCAATCCGCTACTCACTAGGAGCTTCGCGCGGCTCGCTGGTTGTGCAACTGCTGACGGAATCTCTTGTCCTGGCACTGATCGGGTCTGCGGTCGGGCTGGGTGTGGCGGCCGCTGCATCGAAGGTGTTTCGATCCATGGCGAAAGCCTTGCCGCGAGTGAACGAGATCACTCTCGATTGGCGCATTTTGTTGTATGGGCTTGGTTGCGGCGTGCTGTGTACTCTGCTCTTTGGCCTTTTGCCGGCAATTCAGGCGACGCGGCGCACAGCGTCGGGCTCGCTTGCCCGCAATAGCCGGACACAAGTCTCGGGAAGCAATCCTCTCCAGTGGACCTTGGTTGGCGTACAGGTAGCTCTGGCAGTGATGCTACTGCTCGGGGCCGCGCTTCTTCTTAGAAGTTTCCAAGCTCTGGGGCGCGTTTCCCCAGGTTTCGATGTCGAACATATTCTCACGCTTCGCATGAGCGGGAGTTGGGGTGAAACGGTAGACATGAAGGGCCTCATCCGACGGATCGACGGCGATCTGGAGGCGATCCGCGGTGTTCCCGGCGTGGCCGCTGCCGCGACTTCGGCGACTCTGCCCGGGGTTCCAAGTGAGTATCCTGGTGAATTTAAACTGCTAGACGGCCATGCTATCAAAGATAAGATCCTCAGTGATCAGAAGGCAGTCTCGGCGGGATACTTTCAAACTATGCGTATTCCGATGCTCAGCGGAGTAGGGTGTAAGAGCGGCAGAACGTTCAACACTGCCCTTGTGAACCGCAGTTTTGTGACATCGTTCCTTGGCGACCAACCGGCTCTTGGACACCACTTGGAACGGCTGCACGATCCTTTCTTCAACGGGCAGCAAGCGATTGTCGGAGTTGTGGCGGATGCACATGAGAATGGAGTCGATCGTGCCCCGGCACCGA
This sequence comes from Terriglobia bacterium, assembly GCA_963799755.1. Lineage (GTDB taxonomy): Bacteria > Acidobacteriota > Terriglobia > Bryobacterales > Bryobacteraceae > Bog-105. Next base: position 3,503 of record CAWCYQ010000012.1, read on the forward strand.
TCGTCTACACCTGCATTAGTGCTCCTGGACCGAGTCCCTATTTCCTGGTCCGAACGCACGGCGACCCGTCAGCCATGGGTACCACGCTACGCCGCAAAATTCACGAGATCGAGCCAGCTCGTGCTGTATTTGACATCACTCCTTTAACGCAACAACTGTTCGGCGTGAACTCGGAGAATCGGCTGCGCACTCTGCTCCTCACGTCGTTTTCATTAACGGCGATTTTGCTGGCCGCCATAGGGCTCTATGGGACGCTCAGCTATTTTGTCAGCGTGCGACAGCGCGAAGTCGGATTGCGAATGGCTCTGGGTGCGATGCCTGCCCAGATTTTGGAACGTTTTCTCGCGCAGGGTTTGAGTGTCGCCAGCTTTGGATGCGTGGCCGGCTTAGCTCTTGCGGCAGGATTTTCAAAAGTGCTGTCGGGCATGTTGTATGGAGTGTCGCGCGCGGATGCGATCAGCTATTTCGGAGTAACGCTGCTCGTGCTGGTTGTAGCGGGATTGGCTTCGGTACTGCCAGCAGTGAGGGCAGCAAGATTCGATCCCATGCAGGCCTTGCGGGAAGAATAAACAGCGGGTGGCCATCGGGTCACTGCGTTTCGTTGTATCTGCACCGGACGAGGCATACATTATGCTCTGATTGTGTGGCGATTAGCGGCGCAAAAGGCTGAAGCATAGGATGGCGCACCCGTTTGAAGCTTCAGAAGTGCAGGCCGGACTCCAGGCAGCGCTTGTACCTCCAGTTCTGTTTTCCGGTAGTTTCATCGAGGCGTTCGGCAGAAGCGCACCCAAAGATGAGATCGGTGGAGATCTCGCGGATTTGGTTTCGCATGGGCCGGACGTGATTGCTTACGTGATGGACGTTTCGGAGCACGGTATCCGCTCCGGCGTGCTGATGGGCATGGCGAAGACCGCATTCCGCTATGGATTGTTATTGGGACAGCCGCTCGAAAAGCTTGTTTGTGACATCAACTGCGTACTGGGTCCCCTTAAAGAACGGAACATGTACCTCACTCTTGCGGTCCTCCGATTTACCGCGACGGGCGACGTGAAATATATTTCCGCAGGCCATCTTCCGCTCCTGCACTATGAACAACGGACGGCGTCCGTCATCCGGCACTCAATGAGTCAATTCCCGTTGGGGCTGTTTGCGGGGGCGCAGTATGTGAGCGAGAGCCTGTCCTTTGAACCAGGTGACGTATTCGCATTGGTAACCGATGGTGTCGTAGAGACGGGCGACAATCCGGATGCGGAGCGCGGGCTGGAGCGCGTTTCCGATCTATTGGGCCGGTTGCACGAGCGGTCATTGCCTGATGTAGCTGGCGCCATGCTTACCGAAGCGACTGCAACCGGCGCGCAGCAAGACGATGCGACGGTGCTGTTGCTGCGCTGCTCTGGCGAGGCACATACCGGGAAGGCGGAAGCTGCTGAGGTTTCCCAGGCGCGAGAAGTGCTCTGGAGCCGACAGCTCGATGCTTTAGAAGAGCTACTGGCCCGGGAAGACAAACGCACGAATAAGAATGATACTGAGCACTGAGGATAGTAGCCGAGCTTGTCCGCCAACGGGCTTTTTGTCCGGCACCATCGAAGTGCGCGGCGCCCGCGAGAACAACCTCAAGAACATCTCGCTCGACATTCCCCGTCGACAGATCACCGTGTTCACCGGCGTCTCGGGCAGCGGGAAGAGCTCGCTGGTGTTCGACACGATCGCCGCGGAATCCCAGCGTCTGCTTAATGAGACGTTCCCGACGTTCGTGCAGAATTTTCTGCCCCGCTATGGTCAGCCTGATGTCGACGTCCTCGCGAATCTCTCGACGGCAATTATCGTCGATCAGCAACGTATCGGCGGGAATCCGCGCTCGACATTGGGAACGGCGACCGACATCTATACGTTGCTGCGCGTCTTGTTTTCTCGTCTGGGGAAGCCCACGATTCCGCACGCCCTGGCGCTTTCATTCAACGATCCCCTGGGCATGTGTCCCGAATGCGAAGGACTCGGTCGCGGCTCCCAGATTGATATCGATGCACTGGTGGATCAGACCAAGTCCCTGGAAGAAGGCCCAGTCCGCTTTCCAACGTTCAATGTGGGTGGTTACAATCTACACACGTTCGTCAAGTCGGGATTATTCAACGTCAAAAAGCCACTCAAGAAGTATACGAAAGAGGAGTGGCACGACTTTCTTCAGCGCGACGACACGAAGGTCAAAGTCAACAAGCAAGGGCAAAAATTCAGCTCGGGTTATGATGGCCTGATTCCAAAATTCAAGCGCCTCTACCTGAGCAAAGACGCAGAGAAGATGCCGGCGCGTCTTCGTGAGGCGTTTGAGAAGATCGTGACGCAGGGACCATGCAGCGCGTGCGGCGGGACGCGTCTGTCGGAGATCGCGCGCGCCTGTCGCGTCAACGGAAGCAACATCGCAGAATGCTCAGCGATGCAGGTGAGCGAGCTCGCTGAGTTTATTCACTCGCTTCGCGCGCCGAATGTCGGTCCGCTGCTGGCTCGTCTTTCAGAAAGGCTCGATCATCTGATCGAGATCGGACTTGGTTATCTGAGTTTGAGCCGGGAGACCGCGACACTGTCGGGTGGAGAATCGCAACGGGTCAAGATGGTGCGCCATCTGTCGTCGAGCCTGACGGAGACGCTCTACATCTTCGATGAGCCGACGATCGGTTTGCACCCCCACGATATCCAAAGACTCAATAAGATACTGACGAAACTTCGCGATGTCGGAAACACAGTTCTTGTCGTGGAACACGAGCCTGAAGTGATGGCGATTGCTGATCGCATCGTCGACGTGGGGCCAGGCGCTGGAAGGGCTGGTGGAACGATTGTGTTCGAAGGGCCGTTCAAAGAGCTAAAAAAGAGTGACACGCTGACTGGAAAACACCTTTCGAAGCATCAGGCGCTGAAAGAGAAACCGCGCGTGGGGAAAGGACATCTCCTCGTCGAGAACGCGACACTCAACAATCTCCGCAACCTCACAGTGAGGATTCCCAAAGGCGTTCTTACCGTCGTCACCGGCGTCGCTGGCAGCGGGAAGAGCTCGCTGATTCACGGCTGCCTTCCCAAACATTACCCGGATGCCGTCTGCGTCGATCAATCGCTGGCGGCGGGATCGCGACGATCAAACCTGGCCACGTACTCAGGAATGGCGGACGCAATTCGGAAAGCGTTTGCGACGGCAAACAAAGTTCAGCCAGCACTCTTCAGCGCGAACTCCAAGGGAGCATGCCCCGCATGCGAAGGTCTGGGCGTCATTTACACGGATTTACAGCACCTCGATCCCGTGGCGGTTCGCTGTGAAACCTGTGAGGGACGCTGTTTCACCGATGCGGTTCTTGCGCTGAGACTTCGAGGGAAGAACATCAACGAAGTGTTGAACCTCTCGGTCGTGGACGCGTTGTCTTACTTTGCGGAGAAACCGATTCTCGCGACGCTGAAGGCACTCGAAGACGTGGGACTCGGTTACATCGCGCTCGGGCAAAGACTCAACACGCTCTCGGGCGGCGAACGTCAACGTCTGAAATTGGCGGGTGAGCTCGAGAAGCCTTCGCAAATTGTGGTTCTCGACGAGCCGACGACCGGTCTGCACATGGCCGACGTGGCGAACCTGCTCGCGCTCCTCGACGCGATGGTCGACAATGGAACCACGTTGATCGTGATCGAGCACAACCTGGATGTCGTCGCACGCGCCGATTGGATCATCGACATGGGGCCGGGCGCAGGCGCCGAAGGCGGCAAAGTTGTGTTTGAGGGAGCGCCGCGCGAGCTGCTGAAAGCGGGCAAGTCGCTGACGGGGAAACACCTCGTTGCGCGATTGGCATGAATCTTAGCGTTGGCTGAGATCGCACGCGCGAAGCAGCGGAAGGGATTTCGCGGCCGGGAATGTCGTCGCGCCCTGTGCAAGAGGTGAAACTGCCTCCCGACAGCTCGGCACACCTTAGTCGATTCGGGTCGACAGACTTGGCGCTACCTGGTTTTCGGAAATCGGTTGGACCAAAAAAGCGAGCGCCCGTAGATGGAGCGGCGTGTTAGGGGGAGGCGATTTTCAAGCTGCCGCCAGAATCCGGGTCGTACGACTCCGACCGCACGGCGACCGTTCTGCCATGGGCGCCACTCTCCGCCGCGAAATTCACGAGATCGAGCTTAATCATCACGGCCGAGATCGTTACTATAACGGGGAGAGCACCGGTCATGCCTTCCTGGAGAGAGCGATCGCAAAACATGCGCACCATGCCGCGATCGTCTTTCCTGACCTTCTTGGGAGGCGCAGCGTGCCTGTTTGCGGGGCTTGGCAGCCTCAACGATTGCCTGAATCTGGAGCGATCTACTACACCGCGTTTCATCCAAGCGGTTTTGGCGTCTGCCTGCCTCGCTGTGCTATGGGCATGGTTCGCCTCGAGACGCATGATCAAGTCGCTGATCGTGTTCGTGATTGCGCAGATCTTTTATTTTATTCTTATCAGCCGTATCACTCCCCCGCATAGAACGCTGAACGTTGAGCAATGGCGCGCTGGCGTTCTGATTCACTGCGTGGTGGCGCTGATTCTGGTCAATGCCGGATACGTGTTATTTATTACCTTCTTTGGCATGGAAGGCAAGAGGTTTTTTGCGGCTCACACGGAGATTGAGCTGGCCTCGGCTATTCAGCGAAAGTTGGTGCCGACGATTGCGCTTAAAGCTGGAGGGTTCGAGGTGTACGGCTTTTCGCGTCCGAGCGGCGCGGTCGGGGGAGATCTATTCGATGTCGTCCAGACGAAAGACGCGATTTGCGCCTATCTGGCCGACGTGGCGGGCCATGGTGTTCCGGCGGGCGTGTTGATGAGCATGGTGAAATCGGCGGTCCGAACGCGCCTGGCCTCCGCGGGCACCCAGTGCGACGGTTTACTCGGGACACTGAATGAAGTGTTGACGCCGTTGACGGACGCAAACACCTACGCCACTTTTGCTTATGTGGTGATTACTCAGGAGCTGCGGTTGCGGTTCTCTCTCGCTGGCCATCTGCCGCTCCTTCATCTACAGCGTCGAGCAGGACGTGTAGAGCGCTGCATAGTTGAAAATCTCCCGATAGCCATGTTTTCGGACACCGCCTTTCAAACGGCGGAGTTCGAGTGCGATCCCGGAGATGTGGTCGCACTCGTGACAGATGGCCTTACAGAAATTTTCGACAGCAAGGGCAGAGAGCTGGGTCTCGAGTACATTGAGAGCATCTTGATCGAGTCGGCCTCCAGCCCCCTGCCTGACATCGCAAACAAAATCTTTCGGGCGGCCGAGACTTTCGGTAAGATCACGGATGATCGGACGCTGCTGCTTCTACGCCGTGACTGACGGTTGCTCAAGCTGTGGCCTCGCGTTCGAGCAGGGCACGCTTTCGCTCTACGCCCCATCGATAGCCGGAAACTCCGCCGTCCTTGCGCACCACGCGATGGCAGGGAATAGCTACCGCAATCGAGTTTGAAGCACACGCAGCGGCCACTGCCCGTACTGATTTCGGCGCGCCGATCCGTTTGGCAATCTCGTCATAACTGGCAGTCGAGCCCGCCGGAATATCGCTCAACGCGCGCCAGACGCGCTGTTGGAAGGCGGTGCCCTGGACATCGAGAGGCAAGTTCAAGCCTTGTGCCGGATGGTCGATAAATCCAACCACTGTTGCCATCCATTGCTCGAATTCTCGATCCCCGCCAACCAGTTCTGCGGCCGGAAAACGCTTTTGAAGGCTGCCTATAAGCAGGTCCGGATCATCGCCGAGCAAAATCGAGCAGATCCCATTGGCGGTCGCCGCGACCAGAATAGAACCGAGCGAGCACTCGCCTACCGCAAAACGAATGGACGCGTTGCCGCCGCCTGAGCGGAAGGCCTTTGGGGTCATGCCTAGTAGCTGTGTAGAGCTCGCGTAAAAGCGACCGTTTGAATTGAAGCCAGCGCCGTAAATGGCTTCGGTGATCGTCTTGCTGCGCCCTAATTCAGCCTGCACTCTCTTCCTCCGGCACTCGGCAAAATAGGCGCGCGGGGTGACCCCTGTTACTGCCTTGAACACCCGCTGAAAGTGAAAGCGGCTCATGCCGACTGCTTCAGCGATCCGGTCCAGGTCAGGTGCTTCCTCGGCGGCTTCTATCGCACGGCAGGCCTCTTCGATGAGAGACACCCGCTGAGCCGCCGCCGCAGGTGCGGTCGGACGGCACCGTTTGCATGGCCGGAAGCCCGCCAGTTCGGCAGCTTCAGTTGTCAAATGGAATTGTACGTTTTCTCTTCGCGGTTGACGCGATCGGCAGGACGGCCGGCAGTAGACACCGGTTGTCACGACAGAGTAGTAAAACTGGTCGTCTGCGTTGCGATCCCGGTCCACCACTGCAGCCCAGCGCTGCTCGTTGGTTGCATAAAGGGGAATGCTCTTATTTCAAGTTCGCTAAATTCGTCATTTCAATTCGTCTCTGTTTTACAGTCTGAGGCTGGTGAAGAATCGAAACACTCCGGCCCTTGCTTTCCAATTTATTTGGATTCAGAGAGGCTGCGCCGCTTCCCTCAGCATAGCGATGTTCGGCCGCCAATAGAAAAGCCCGGTACCGTTTGACGGCCCGGGCTCAGTATGTGTAAGATGCTTGATTTTACGCAGGTTGCGGGCTTTCGCCGCCCAACAATCCAGGAACGCCGGTAGGATGCGGACCGATGACGATGCCATTATCCGGCGGATTCGTCGGAGTGGTCGTCTGCGGTGTCTTCGGCAACTGCGGCAGGGGCTTGCCGTTGATCAGATCCAACACCTCGCTGCCATCCAGCACTTCGCGCTCGAGCAGAGCTTCGGCGATTCGTACCAGCGCTTCGCGACGCTCTTCGATAATGTTCTTCGCTGTGTTGTATCCGTCCTCGACCAGTTTTCGCACCTGCCGATCGATCTTGATGGCTGTCTCCTCGCTGTAATCGCGATGCTGTGCAATTTCACGGCCGAGGAAGATCTGCTCGTCTTTCTTGCCGAAAGATAAGGGGCCAAGCTCACTCATGCCCCATTCGCAAACCATCTTGTGAGCCATTTCCGTGGCCCGCTCTATGTCGTTACCTGCACCCGTGGTCATCTGATCGAGGAAAATCTCTTCCGCGATACGCCCCCCCATCAGAATGGCCAGGCGGGCCTCCAGGTCCTTCTTGTCATGTGACAGCTTGTCATCGAGCGGAAGCTGCATGGTTAATCCCAGCGCCATGCCTCGCGGAATGATGGTCACCTTGTGAAGAGGATCGGCGTGTTCAAGCAGGGCGGCCACAATCGCATGGCCGGCCTCGTGAAAGGCGGTCATCCGCTTTTCCTTATCGCTAATGATGAGGCTTTTACGCTCCACGCCCATCAGCACTTTATCCTTGGCTAGTTCGAAGTCGAACTGGGTGACTACCTTGCGATTTTGCCGCGCAGCCACCAAGGCCGCCTCGTTTACCAAATTCGCCAAATCGGCGCCGGCAAACCCCGGAGTACCGCGCGCGATGACGGACAGATTAACGTCGTCGCCTAACGGCGTTTTCTTGGTATGAACTCTCAGAATGTTCTCACGTCCTCGCACGTCAGGCCGGTCGACAACCACGCGCCGGTCGAAACGGCCAGGCCGCAGCAGCGCGGGATCCAGTACATCGGGACGATTGGTAGCGGCCACCAGGATGACGCCTTCGTTCGATTCGAAGCCGTCCATTTCCACCAGCAACTGGTTAAGCGTCTGCTCACGCTCGTCGTGACCTCCGCCGAGGCCGGCGCCGCGGTGCCGTCCGACCGCATCGATCTCGTCTATGAAAATGATGCAAGGGGCATTTTTCTTGCCTTGCTCGAACAGGTCGCGCACGCGGCTCGCGCCCACGCCGACGAACATCTCCACAAAATCGGAGCCGGAAATAGAGAAGAATGGAACGTTCGCCTCGCCGGCAATAGCTCTGGCTAGCAACGTCTTGCCTGTTCCGGGAGGGCCGATCAGCAACACACCCTTTGGTATGCGGCCACCCAGCTTCTGAAACTTCTGCGGCTCTCGCAGGAATTCGATAATCTCCTGCAGTTCCTCCTTGGCTTCATCAACACCGGCAACGTCCTTGAATGTCACCTTTTTCTGCTGAGAAGAGTGCAGCCTTGCCCGGCTCTTGCCAAAGCTCAGAGCCTTGTTCCCGCCGCTCTGCATCTGCCGCATCATAAAGATCCACAGTCCTAACAGAATCAATACCGGAACCGCATTGAAAAGGATGCTGATCCAGCCACTTCCCGTCGAGTCTTTCCAGGTATATTTGACTCCCTTTTCCTGAAGCATCTTGTAGATATCAGGGTAGTTAGGAGGAACTACAGTATGGTAAGGCTTCGAAATGCCGCTTTCGATCAAGTTGCCTTGCACATCCGTGCCCGTGATGTTGGCCTCCTTGATCTTGCCATCCTGGATATCGGAAACGAACTCCGAGACCGACAGATTGGTTGGCGTGGGCCCTCGCCCTGTCTTAACGGCCATGTAAACCAACACGACCGCGCAGATGATGACCACCCAAAATACTGCCGTTTTTACATTCGCACTCATGAACTCACCTTCTTCTGACCATTCTTCCGATCAGACGCGGGCCTTATGACCCGCTTATGCCGCTTATATTAAGGACGTAATTTGCACCGGTTTCGATTCACAGGATGGCGCCTCAGACATACACGGATGGCCGATAAAGCAGTTCCATTCCTTCCGAGTTTTCCCGTGTCACGCGGAACTTCTCAGCCACTCCAAAGCCCCGTACCCAGGCAATTTCAGCTCCGCATTGGAGCAGGGGCCAATGGCGGCGTTCCCAGAGCCGTACTCGATTTTCCTGAAACAACCTCTTTATCTTCTCTGCAGATTGGTGGCCCGCACGGTGCAACTCGTCTCCGGGTTCCCAATTACGGATTAGAAGCGGACACCCGTTCAGCGCGTCCCCACTCAAACCGACGCGTTCGATACTAAATTCCTGATCTTCCTTGAACTTATCATAGATGGCGTTCCCTGGCTTCACGGAATCGATGCAAATCTGGCCGGCTCCGAAGGGAAGTTCGTGCCATTTCCCGGTACTTAGGATCACTTGGTAGCCCCGGGGTTCCGCCGAAAGTCTTCCGGCTTGGCTAAGGAGGAGCGCGTCGAAGGACCGCAGGGCGTCGGCACCCGGCACCACCACCCGGTCGTGGCCTTGGGTCGACGCGCAGAGAGCGAGGATTGCTTCCACATGTTCGCAATCTATTCCCCGCAGTATCTCAGCCCGGATCGCGCTGAGACCACGGCGGATCAGGCGTCGCTGCACCGCCAGATGAAGAGTTCGCAGGTTTCCAATTTGAAAAATCAAACCCAAGCGGGTTCGTTTCGCAAGATCCCGGTAAATGCGTTCCACTTCCTGAGACCAAAAGTCTTCTTCGGTCTGCGCTAAGCCGGCAGTAGCTGCAAGAACGGCCTCGAGATTCTCGTTGTAGTCTCTGGACAATGCGGGAATGGTCTGTAGTCTCAGCCGATTACGAATGAAGCGGAGATCGAGGTTCGAGGAATCCTCCCGCCAGCGGAGCCCTTCACACGACGCCCATGTCCGAAGCTCCTCGCGGCTGGTACTCAAAAGAGGTCGAATGAAGCCGTCCGCCGTAACAAAGCGCATGGCAGCCAAACCCCTGATCCCGCTTCCGCGCAGAAATCGATGAAGCACGGTTTCAGCTTGATCGCTCCGCGTGTGCCCGAGAGCGATGCGCGTGAGCGCGTGCGACTCCCGGCACCTCTCGAAGAACTCCCGCCGCTGCCGCCTGGCTTCCGCCTCCTGATTGCTTTGGCCAACACACGATTGGCCGGCTATGAACGGCAGACCCATCGATTCCGCGAGAGACCGGACAAATTTCTCGTCATCGTCCGACTCTGCGCCTCGTAGATGGTGATTCGTGTGCAAAACTGCAAGCTCTGTCCCAGTCTTTCCGGCCAGGCGATGCAGAATATGTAGCAGCGCAACCGAATCCGCACCGCCCGATACCGCCACGCCGATCCGGCTGCCGGGCACCAGCATGTTATAACGAGGGATGATTTCGGCGACTCTTTCGATCAGCGTTTGCAACAATACTTGATTTTAGTCGCCTCATCCCACCCCGTTTCTCATGCAACTGAACTCTCCTCTGAATGACGAGAAGCTTCATCAACTCGCCGCAAACGTCAAGATTCTATTACTGGATGTAGACGGGGTCCTCACCGACGGCCGTCTTTATCTTGTTCCCGATCGGGAAAACAATATGGTCGAAAGCAAAGGCTTCGATTCGCAAGATGGGATCGCTCTCCGCTGGCTGACCTGGTTTCAGATTGAGACCGGAGTAATCAGCGGCCGCAATTCGCCAGCCACCTCTGAGCGGGCCCGCCAAGTGGGCATGAGGTGGGTCTTTCAGGGGCATATCGAAAAGATTCCCCTCCTGGAGCAGATATTGTCGGACGCAAGCGCGGATCCGAAGCAGGTGGCATATATCGGAGACGACTTCACGGATGTGGTGATCATGCGACGCGTGGGATTATCCTTCGCAACCGCCAATGCCCGCCCCGATGTAAAGCGGGCGGCTATGGCGGTGACCGATGCTCCTGGAGGGCAAGGCGCTGTTCGCGAGGTGATCGAGCTTCTCCTGAAAGCGCAGGGACATTGGGCCGGTCTGCTCAAGAAGTATGAGATCGATCCGTGAAAGAGTCATCTGGCAAGGTTGGATTGTTGATTACCAGCGTGAGCGGACCGGGTGTGCTGCACCAGTTGACTGGCGTGATTGCCCAGCACAGTGGCGACATACGATCCGTCTCGATCATTGAAGAAGGGCAGGACGAAACTCGCATTTACTTCGAACTCGATCTGCCGGGTTCGGCTGAAGCGCTAACTGAGGCTCTTTCGCGGCTGGAGGTCGTCCGGGCAACTGTTCCGGTGCAGTCTCTGCAGAAGATCTACGGCAAGCGGATCATTATTATGGGGGGCGGGGCTCAGGTCGGGCAAGTTGCATTAGGAGCCATTTCCGAAGCCGACCGTCACAACATTCGCGGCGAGCACATCTCGATTGACACCATTCCGTTGGTTGGGGAACAGACGCTTGCCGCCGCCGTTCGGGCGGTCCGCCGTCTTTCCCGCGTCCGTGTTCTTGTCCTGGCTGGTTCCTTGATGGGAGGGGATATTGAAACTGCAGTCCGGGAGGTCAGGTCGGAAGGATTGCTGGTAATCAGCTTGAATATGGCAGGAAGTGTGCCGGATGCTTCTGACCTGGTAGTCACCGATCCGATTCAGGCGGGAGTGATGGCGGTGATGGCCGTAGCCGACACCGCCCAATTCAGTATCGAACGATTACACCGGCGAGTCTTTTAAGGCTCGTCCGTCTTATTTGACTTCGAATCGGAATTCGCGCAGAAGTTCATGTTCCGTGCCGGCGCCCGGAGCGTAGAAGCGCAGGAAATACGGACCCGGTTGGGAGATCTGGGGCAGCTTCACTTGCGCGCGTTGGCTACTAACCGTTGTCTGGCCTTGCCAAATTTCGGTTCCGTCCCCGCTGACGACCTGGACATCCACCGGGCCTTCCGGAATGTCTGTCGCGTCCAATCGAAGATTTAAGGGTCGATTTTCCGGCAGCGTGGCGATTTCCACGCCGCGGCAGGTTGCCAGATCAGTGTCGTTGCCGTTCGATCCGGCGCATGCCGTAAGGTCGCGTTCCGCCACTTGCCTGGAAGCGCCTGTGGGTGAGTATGCAGTGTTATGCAGGGAATGCGGGATAAGAGTCAGGCCCAGAATCAAGGCGGCGCAGGCTGCTCCCGCCCAGGAAAGGTTGGGCGTGCTGAACCAACTCCTCCAGGAAGAACGTCTCGGGTTCAATTCGTTTTGGATACGTTGCTCTTCCGAGCTGGCCAAAGCGGTTTTCAAGTCTGTGATCTGAAGTTCCAGAGTCTCCAGGCGTGTAATGCAGCTTTCACATGCAAGGATGTGAGTCTCGACTACTTCTAATTCCTGGTCTCCTGAGCGATGCAGTAGGAAACGCTCTAGCGTTTCTTCGTTTGGATGTTCGAGATATGAGTCTGTCATACGATTGGAAGGATTTCGCCCTCTCCTCTGGTATGTAAGTGGGGTTTAGCTCCCTTGGGCTCTCACGAAAACTGAGAAAATTCCGCTACTAGCCAGTTTTTTCTTACCAATCTCGCCAAATTTGGCTTTGGCGCGGGATTTGAGCAGGCGAAACTGGGTCTCGCTCAGATCCATCTCCTGGCAGATCTGTTCCTGTGACTGTTCCCGAAGATAGAAGCGTACCAGAATATCGCGGTCCCGCTGGGAGAGAGCTTCGAGGGCGCTCTTCATCAGCTGGGCGTTTTGGCGGCCGATTGCCTCCTGCTCGGGATTTTGTTTCTTGTCCACCACCATGACGCCAGTCTCCAGGTCCGCCTGTTCGCGCCGGGTATGCACTGCGTTTTCGATGTAGGCAGCCACCTGGCGGCGCACCACGGTGCGCACAAATCCCATCAGGCGCTCCGGTTCGCGAAGATCGCCCCGCTTGATGGCGTTAACGACGATCAGGAACGTATCGTGAACTTTGTCCTCGAGTTCCTGCGGGCCGAGTTGGCGGCAAAGATAGTAGCGAATACCACGGCTGAACAGCTTATAGAGTTGCTCCATGCCGGCGTTTTCACCGTTTTTAATCTGGGCCACAAGCGAGGCCCAATCCACTGCGGGAAAGCTTGCTCGTTCGCCCCGCGACTCTTCAACAGAGGTCTGGCTCTCTGTGCCAGGCGTCTGATCCAATTTCTGTTGCGTCCCTAGCATGGTCTGGTGAAATCACTCCTTGGAAATAATCGAGTAGGCCGCCCAAAATTGGGGCGAGCTCCGGTATCCGCCGCTATGTTCCATCTCGATCTGTGCCCGTTCCAGGGCAAGGGAAGCGCGCTCGGAGAGCGTGCCGGACGAGATGTCGCCGAAATGGCTATAGAAAGAAGAGAAGAATCGACCCGAGTCGTCGGGGGTAGGCCAGGAGCTGACGATCACGGCCGAAGCACCAGCGAGGAGCCAGGCCCTGCTCAAACCCCTCAGTCCGGCACCCGGCAGAATCTCGCCCTTCTGGGAAGAACAGCCGCTCAGGATAACCAGGCTTCCGGGAACGCGCAGGGTGGCGATGGCCTCCGGAGTCAGCAACTCCGGCATATCATCGTTTGTAAGACTCAAGGCCAGTGCCGCTTCGGACGAGAGGCCGAAACTCCGCCTCGCGGGCGGGTTGGAACTCACGACATGCACTGCGAAGTGCAGGATCTCCGGCTCCTTGGCAATCGCTTTCTGGAGACTGGCGACGCTTGCTTGCGAGCCCGTGAGAATGTCCGATTTTGCCATACCGCTTTGCTTCGCGGCGGTCCGCACTTCCCGGTCGCTGCCAGCCAGACGCGCCAGAGCCGTCGCTGCCCGGTTTGTATCCTGCACTCGAGTGGATTTCTTCCTACGGGAATCGGCAATATTATAGATTGGGTCGCCCACGCCAACAAAGCGCTGTCGCGCTCTTACCTTATCGACAGAAAGCAACAACAATTCACTCGGAAGGAACCGAATATAGTGGGAATCGGCCAGGAATTTCTCGCCGGAAGCGCTTGTCAGATCGGGGAGGCTGGCAAAAGGAACTCCGTTGAGGAGTGATCCGTCAGCAACAATCAACCATTCCGGCTTCCGCCAGAGGCTCGCCGGCAGTTTGGCGAATAGCTCCTGACTCAAGCGCTGGCCGAGGGCTTTTGCGTTCTGACGGCGTTGTACCGCTTGCGAAAACTGTTTCGCAAGGCCGGTAATTTCGTCCTCTCCAGCCAATTGATATAAGCTCACCCGATCTCCGGTAACTACCCACAGGAACGACCTCTCCCTGCCAAGGCTAAAGCTGAGAAGAACTTTATTGCTCGACAGACGTGCCTGAATATCTCTAAGTGAATTCCTATGGGAACTTCTCTCATACCGTTGCGATCTCAAGCCAAATTCATTCTCCACACTGCCGACCTCGAGCCGTACCTGCTCTAGCCTTGCCTCATCTTCGGGCCTGTTCTCGCCGAGCGTAACGCGCGCCTGCGCCGACTGGAGTTGAGAGAGCAAGTCGAAATAGCGCTGCGGAAGGCGCTGCTTTTGAGATAGAGCCAGCGTGATCTCTTCACGGAGGTTAGCGGCGCGATTTTCAGCCAATATCTCTAACGCCTCGCGAGCCAGGTTGGCGTCGTGGTTTTTAAGAGATAATCCCGCAGCTAACTGCGCGTAGTCTTCATAAACGTCGTGGAGGACAACCACGGTACGCGTGCTGATCGTGTCCCCAGGGAGCGCTCCCTGCCGCCATTCCGTAGCCGCGTCAGCAGCACGCCGCAGTTCCACGAGCGCGTCGTTCTCGCGGTTCAATTTCTCGAGTAAAACGCCCCGAATATGTAACGGATAAAACTGAGGTGTAGTTTTAAACGAGAAGCTCTTTGAGGCGAACGCCTGATCGATCAGTCGGAGCGCGGCGCGGTAGTTTTGCTTCTGTAGCTGCAATTCCGCCTGATGGGCCTGATTCACAGCCAAGGCATCGTCATTGTGATGGAGCGCTTCTATCAAATAGGCCTTATGAAGCGGCGCATCCGCTTGCTCCGGACGGCGCGCGAGCAGCAATGAATACCCGAGTTCTTCCCACAGATTGCCTTCTAAGAAGGGCAAACCGGCGGCGTGCGCGACATCGACGCCGCGCTGGTAGTTTCGTTCAATCTGCTCGACATCCTGCCGCCCCGATTCCGTATCACCCCGAGCTTGTTCCGCTTCGATTTTCGTCCTGAGGCGCTCCGCTTCTACGTTCGAGTAAATAAGGAGAGCCTGCACGAGGCGTTGCTTGTCAGGAGTGTTCTGCAGTAATTCCGCGGCGTGCTCAGCTTCTTTGCCCGCCAGGCGGAAATCGCCTAGTTGCGAGTAGATGGTTGCAAGATTGATGCAGGCAGAACCCGCAATGGTCCGGTCGTCGATCTTGAAAGCAAGATCACGGGCCGCCTCGGCCGCCTGCTGCGCATCGCGATAATTGAATAGCATGATGCGGCAACCGCTGATCGCGAGAAGCGCCCGAGCTTCCCCGGGCGAATCATTCGCGCGACGGGCCATGATAAGGGCCGAACTGAGGATGCGGGCAGCTTCTTGTGGATGGCCAGTCGCCAATAGCTCGCGACCCGCTGTAATCGAAGAAGCGACCTGTCCCGCTTCAGCGCGGCTTTGAGGTTGGGCTGCTCCAAGCAGTCCGGAAAATAGAATTGCAGATGAAAAAGAAACGGCTAAAGGCAGCCACAGGGCAAGTGCCCGCCCAGCCAACTTCTGCAGTAACAGAAATACATCCAAGCAAATTGCTTTGCTTGGATGTACTCTAGCATTTTCCGGAACAAAATACCAAGTAATATTTACTTGGTTCTCTATAATATGCGTAAGTTGCTGATTCTGCGCGAAAAGTATTAGTGATATTAACTAGGAAAATAACGAGATTAATTCGCGAAGTAAATTATTACTGGTGGGTGCATTGGCGTCGATTCTCCTGACGTCACATAAAGCGCGCCGCAACCCAGTCAAACCCCGTTCCACGGGAATGCCTATAAATACAAGATAAAGCAGCTACTTAGATTGTTTTCCATCCCGATGCAGACCTCATTTGAAGGTGCGAAAATGGCTGGCGGGTCGTTTTGGAATCCGGTTCGATCCGCGAGGGGGTTGGCGTGTTTCAATCGGGAAATCCGAGGGACTGTTCCGAAGTGAATGGGGATGCCGGAAGACCCGCGGAATTGAAAAGAGTCACCAGTGGGGCGTTTGACCATGCGTAACGCACAAAGCGCGGTGTTTCGATCTGCGGATTGCTGACGAAGACACTGGATCCGATGATCCGGGCTATTGCCTGGACGAAGCGGCGGTCGGCACCAGCGATTTCAAAGCCCTGCAGGTCGCCACCTTTAGCTACGACGCCTTCGGCATGATCAAACCAGACGCGCAGCCCTCCATTTTCGCTACTGATCTGGCGGAAAGTGGGACCGCGGTACTCGATGTCTTCGCGATAGGCGAGCGCCCGGGCGGCTAGGGCGAGGCGTTCTCCCACGCTCTGCTTGTCCGCCGGATGAATATTGTTGGGATCGCCCACGTCGACCGTTACAGCCATGCCCGTATTCGCCAGCGATAGAGTGCGGCGCTGAGCCTCTCGGACGAGCGGCCAGTTTTCGGACGCACTGGCATTGTAGTTGGCGATTTGTACGAAGAGGAAAGGGAAATTACCCTGCTGCCAGTGATTACGCCAATCGGCGATAAGGGCAGGGAAGAGCTTTGCATATAAGGGAGCCCGTTCAGACGAGGCGTTCGACTCGCCCTGGTACCAAATGACACCCTTGATAGCAAAGCTGGTGAAGGGCGCCACCATTCCGTTGAAAAGCCACCCAGGATCCCAGGAATCAAAATCGGGACGCCAGGGGTGCTCCGGTGCCGGCAGATTCCTGCTGCGCGCGACCTCGTCCTCCCGTTTTTCGGCAGCAAGCGTCGCTGGTAAATCGGTATACTCCTTGGCCATCTGAGCGCGAGCGGCGAATACAGGCATCAGAGAAGCATCGGAAGAAATTCCCTGCAAGCTCATCCAGGCCTCGGCAGGCGTACCGCCCCAGGAGGAATCGATCAGCCCGATCGGCACATGTTCGCGTGCGGAGAGATCCCTCCCGAAGAAGTAGGCGACGGCGGAAAAGTTGGCGGCAGTGGCCGGAGAGCAAACTGTCCAGGATAGTTCGGTCCCGATATCTTCGAGCGGATACCCAGAGGCTTTGTCCTTCACCAGGAGCAGCCGGAGGTCGGAATGGTTCGCGTGCGCGATCTCGTCCTGGTCATTCTTAATCACCGCCGAGCCGGGATACCCGCGAAGGGGAATCTCCATGTTCGACTGGCCTGAGGCAAACCAAACGTCGCCGATCAGCACGTCGGCCAGTACGATTTTGTTGCTGCCCGAGACAGTGATCTGAAACGGCCCACCAGCCGGTTGAGGAGGAAGATACACGCTCCACTGTCCCAGGGTGCCGCCGGTCGTAGTTAGCGCGAGACCAGCAAGCGCCACCTGGATTTTTTCACCGGGGTCGGACCAGCCCCAAAGGTGTATTGGCCGGTCGCGCTGCAGGACCATATGGCTGCTGAGAACTTTGGGAAGCCGGATTTCGGCCTGGACGACGAATGTGCTGAACGAGAGTAGTAACGGGACCATTCGGGCGAAGGTTTTGTGAGTCACGAGTGAGGGCACCTGAAAAACGATTATCTTCCTTTAAGCCGGCAGTTTTTGTTCCGTCTCAAGCCCGTTGCTCAAACTCTGAGACGCTCGGCCGGAGCGGGCTAACAAGAGATCAAACCACGCACGCGAGTGATAATGTGTGCGGGCTCTCGCCATGTTGCTGGTCCTTTGGCAATACAACTCCGGCGAACAACTCATTTTGAAATAGACGCCGTT
This sequence comes from Terriglobia bacterium, assembly GCA_963799755.1. Taxonomy (GTDB): domain Bacteria; phylum Acidobacteriota; class Terriglobia; order Bryobacterales; family Bryobacteraceae; genus Bog-105. Next base: position 20,934 of record CAWCYQ010000012.1, read on the forward strand.
AGCAGAGCGGGTGACTGAGCGTCGCGGGTTTGACGCAAACTGGTCATCAGCGCCGATCTGGATATTCTCTCGACCACAGGATTCACCAACCAGGCCAGGGAGCGAGGCACAGGGCGGCTCAGCGCTGCCGCGTCAAGCTGAATATAAACGCCACCGTCCGCCGCATCATATCTGGCCGAAGAATAGATGCGCCATATGAAGCCGCTGCCATGGCCGGGGGCGAGCTCTGTTTCACTATCGCTGCCAAATCGTGAAATTTCCTGTAGCCGCTCGCTGCGGGTAATGCTGTACCAGTGGCTGTTATCTACCTGGTGATACTCGGATCGATAATCGCCATCGAGACCGGTCCTGATGGTCAAGACATTCTGCCGGAGAACGAGCGCGTACCGATCCAGATCGGGGTGACGGACGCGCAGTTTGCCCGAAACGATCGAAGGATGGTAGAACTGCGGATACTGGTCGTAATCGCGGACGCGCGCGAGAACTTGGTCGAGCGAAGTATGCGGGACGAAAACAGTGCCGATCCAATCGTGAATCAGAGCTCCAGGAACCGGGATAGAGCCGTTCTTGCGAGCAGGACCAACGATGATTTCACCCGACTGTAGACGGCTTCGCAGTTGTGGAGAGAGGTCGAGCTGCTCGTCCCGAGAGCTCGGACTACATTCGGTCAGTTGGGCTTCTTTCGATTTCACAAAGGCTTCCCAAGCTGTGGCCGACTCAGTTTTGAGCTCAGCGGACTGCAAGCGCAGTGTGGCTCCCACTAGAAAAAGACAAAGAAAAGAATGCACGGACACGATAAGTCACCTTTCTATGGAAATCAATCTTTGCTGGCGCGCCTTTGCTACTCACGAACACGCACCTTTGGTTCAACGGACATGCCGGGGCGGAGGCGATCTGAGCCGGCTTGATTGGGTTCGAGGGCGATGCGCACGGGAATGCGCTGAACTACTTTGACGAAGTTGCCCGTAGCGTTCTCAGGAGGTAGCAGACTGGCGATCGAGCCCGTAGACCCACCAATCGTGTCCACTGAGCCATTGAAGTCACGATCGAGAGCATCGACGTGAATCGTGGCGCGCTGGCCCGCCCGCATGCCAAGAAGCTGAGTCTCCTTGAAATTCGCGGTGATCCACAGACTGCCGATTTCAGAAATAGTGAGGAGTTGCTGGCCGGCTTGTACGTGGCTGCCGACCTGAGCAGCGCGTTTCATCACGATGCCCGCCACAGGTGCGGTGATTTTGGTGTAGCCGAGGTTCAGACGCGCCTGCTCGAGCTGGGCTTCGGCGGATTTCAAGCTGGCCAATTGCTGCTCGACGTCGGCGCGGCGTACCCGCAGTTGTGGCGCGGCGGTATTTTCGTTTTCACTGAGCTTACTGTTCGATTGGTCGAGCTGAGCGCGGCGTTGATCCACAGTGCGCTCCGCAGCTAGCAGAGCGGATCGCGCAGCCTCGAGACTCGCCGCCTGCTGCTTCGCGTTCGAAGTGTATTGATCGAAGTCGGCCCTGGAGATTTCCTGCTTGTCCACCAGGATTTGGTAGCGCTTCAAGTCGCTCTGCGCTTTGGCGTTAGCGGCTTCCTGCTGGACGACTTGCGCGGCCGCCTGGTCGCGATCTCGCTCGGCGGCAGCAACGGCGGCAGTAGAACTGGCAACATCGGCGCGAGCAGACAAAATGTTCGTGGAGTTCTGTATCTGGGTTATAGGAATATATGGCTGTCTCGAAGACAGCATGCTGCGAGCCTGTGTCACTTGTGCTTCGGCCTGATCGAGAGCGACCCGGTTATCTCCTGGATCAAGATCGACCAAGGGATCGCCGATTTTGACGATCTGATTATTTTGCACGTAGACCTTGACGATGGTGCCGTCAATCCTCGTGCCGATGGGGCTGAGATTGCCGTCGACCTGAGCGTCGTCGGTATCCTCGAACTGGCGCGCGTGCGCCCAGAACGAGACCCCGGCAACGGCGGCAATCAGCACAACCGCCGCGAAGATGAGCAACGCTCGCTTGCGTCCGGGCGTTTCTTCAGGGGACTGTTTTTGCTCGCTAACGGAGGGTTTAGTTCCGCTACGAGCTTCGATGGCCCTTTCCTCCTGAAGAAGGTCGTCTGCCGGTTCCTGTATTTCGTATGTCTGACTCATCTCGATTCACTCTCCAAATGAAAATTCCGATTTCGATTACTGATGCGCAGCGGCGAACAAACTGGCGACATTGGATTCGGCTTCGCCAGTGGCGCGCGCGAGCGTCAAGCGGGCAAGATTAAAGGCGAAGAGGCTGGACACGTAGTCGGATTCGGCGGTCGATTCCTGCTGCTGCGCTTGGACCACTTCGACGGTATTGGTAACACCGGCATCGAAGCGATCCCGCGCCTGGGTCAACGTTTCGAGCGCGAATTTGCGATTGCTTTCCGCCAGACGCGTTTGGCCGCCAGCGGTCTGCAGTTGAATCAGAGCGTCACGGACATCCTGCTCGACGCGGCCTCTGGTGTCCTGATATTCAGACTGGCGCTGGCGCAGCGCCGCCTCGGCTTGTTGTACGTCCGCCCTGATGCGGCCTCCGGTATAAACGGGAATGTTGACGCTTGCAGCAGCGGTGAATACGCCGTGCGAGTTATCGGGCGAGACACCCATCGCGCCATAGTCGAAGCTGGCAGCCACAGTAGGATACCTTTCAGCGCGGGAAGCCGCTACTACGCGCTCGGCGGCTTCTACCTGGGCTTCGGCGGACTGCAGATCGGAGCGGTGACTCAGGGCGGCACGCAAGCTGGTAGCTTCATCGGAGGCTTGCACTTCGTGATAGCTGAAGGGCTCCGTGAGAACCAGCTCGCGATCGAGCGGTATGCCGATCAGGCGCGCCAGCGCGATCTTCTGCTGCTTATAGTCGGCTTGCAACGAGATCAGGCGTTCCTGCTCGGTCTGCAATTGCACGAGACTCCGAGTTACGTCGATGCGAGTGTTCGTTCCAGCGTTGAGCTGCGCTGAAGACCGATCGTAGACCGCCTGTGCGTATTTGACTTGCGTTTCCTGAGAAGCTACTCGTGCCGCGTCGGCAATCACTTCGAGGTATGTGCCACCCACGGCGAGTACAACCAGATCGCGCGCATTGCGTAAATCGAGAGCCGAGGCGCGTTCAAGCTCCTTGCTCGATTGATAATTGCGAATCTGCGTCAAACTAAAGGCGTTCCAGTTGATGTTTCCCTGCCCCTGCACGTAGTGAAAAGGACCGACTACGGTCGGGAAACCATGAAATGCACCTCCAATCGCATTCAGCCCATAGGCGGCGAGGTTCACCTGAGTTTCAGTTGCGCCCAGGTTGGCGGAGATCTGGGGCAGCAGCTGGCTCAGCGCCTGAGCACGCTGCGCGCGGGCCGTCATGGACGAATTGGAAGCGGTTATGCTTCCCAGGTTCACTTGAAGACCACGCTGCACCGCTTGGGTAAGCGACAATTTCACTTCACCGGCAGGAAAATCACGGCCCAATATGCTCCCCTGGTAAGCGTCATTTACTTGAACGGATGGCTGTAAAACGTTTGCACCCTGGCCCTCTAGGGTAGAGAACTGAGTAGTCACTGTTCCAATTGATTGCGTCATGCGTCCTGAGATTGGCAACTGAGCGGTTTGATCGGCTTGGTTGGGCAACATTCCTGGTTGCTGCTGCCCAAATAGCAAAATCGAGAGAAGAAGATTGGCAAGCGACGTCCGCCAAAGAATCGATCCAACAATCCACATCGGGCGCATCCAACGCCGCGCGTTCGCAGTTAAAGAAGTCCAAATCTGAAATTGAAAGTTAAGTAAGTTCATCACTAACTAATGCCCCGCATGTTGTTCCGTAGCTCTCGGATTGTTTTTCCGAAGCACGAACGAAAGAAAGAACATCGCTGCCGCGGCCACCCCTAGCAGGAAATATGCATCCATGTAAGACAGCACGGATGCCTGCGCCTGCAAAGCACGGTAGAGTTGCGCCAGAGCGCCGCTTTGCCCATCAGACCGGCCCACGCCGCTCTGCATATGCAACAAACCGGAGATCCCGCTCAGCGCGCCCAAAAAACTGCCGTCTCCGAGTGCAGTGTGGGACGAGAGCCTGACTTGATGAAATTGAGCCTTACGCGCAAGGATCGTTTGCATCACCGAGGTGCCCACGCTGCTGCCGATGTTGCGAAAGAAATTAACTAGCCCGGAGACGGAGTTGCTCTTATCCTGTGGAACACCGATGTAGGCTGCGGTCGTCGCAGGAATAAAGATGAAGCCAAGCGGCACGTACTGCATGAGCATGATCAAGGCAGCAGTGCCAAAGTCAATGTCGAGGCTCAACAGCTTGACGGAGAAGTACAGTCCCGCCGCAGACATCAGCCAGCCCAGCGCCATCAGGTATTTAACCGGAAATTTCGAAGTCAGCAGCCCGACAATCGGCATTTCCACCAGCAGAAGCGCAGCGCCGGCGGAGACAACCAGTCCTGCCTTCTCCGCGGTGTAACCCATCAACGTCTGCAAGAACTGCGGCATCAGGATGGTCGCCGAGAACGAGACAATTCCGACCAGGAACATCATCATGGTCGAGGTCGCGAAATTGAAATTCTTGAAGAGCTTCACGTCGACGATCGGATCTTTTTCGAACCATTCCCAAACAACCAGCAAACTCAGTCCGACGACCGCGACGACACAAAGCGAAAAGATGAAGTGCGAGCCGAGCCAATCGTCTTCCTGTCCCTTGTCGAGAACGATTTGCAACGCGGCGACTCCCAACGCGAGGGCTGAGAACCCGAGATAATCGAAACGGCTTTCGCCCAGCTTCTTGCGGCGCAGAAACGGAGGATCTTCAACCAGTCGCAGAACGAGAGTCAGAGCCAATAGGCCGACCGGCAGGTTGATCAGGAAGATCCAGTGCCAGCTAAAGTTATCGGTAATCCAGCCGCCCAGAGTAGGGCCGAGCGCCGGGGCAACCACTGCCGTCAGACCATACACCGAGAAGGCAAGACCGCGCTTCTCCGGCGGAAAAACATCCGCCATGATGGCCTGTGCCATAGGCTGCAACCCGCCTCCGCCAATGCCTTGAAATGCTCGCGCCATTAGCAGAATCGGCAGACTGGGAGCTAGCCCACACAACACGGAACTCGCAGTGAAGAGGGAGATACATATAAGGAAGAAGCGCTTGCGGCCAACGATACTCGTGATCCATCCGCTGATGGGAAGAACGATAGCGTTCGCTACTAGATAGGTCGTAAGGACCCAGGTGCCCTGATCAACGCTGGCCCCCAAGCTGCCTGAAATGTGCGGAAGCGCAACATTGGCAATGCTGGTATCCAGGATCTCCATGAAAGCGGCCAACGCTACAACGACTGCAATGAGCCACGGATTGTATTTTGGCTTCCAGTTCTCGGTTATTTGACCCGCTGACAAGTGCTTACCGCCTCCTAGTGCTACTGATTCGAAACTATTCGTTTCGTTTCAGAATCCTCATCAGCAGAAAGTCAATTTTTTCTTTTGCGGGCGATAGTAGCCAAGGTCACAACATTCGGATAGGCTAGCTATTACCAGGCGAGCAGTACCATTCAAATGAGCAAGATCGAATTTCCCGAGACGGTGGAGAACGCGAAGGTTGTAAGTTCCGGAGGGCGGCCGCGCAGCGAATCGTCGCGGCTGGCGCTACTCGAAGCGGCTTACAGTCTGATGAAGCAGCATGCGGTGTCCGCCATTTCTACGCAGCAGATCGCGAATAAGGCGGGCGTGAGCACGGCGACAGTGTATCGCTGGTGGCCCACGAAGGAATCGCTCCTGCTCGACGCGTTCTTGCATGTGAAAGAGAAAGAAATGCCCATGAAAGAAAAGGGGTCGCCGCTCGAGCGTATGCGCGAGCACTCGATCGCGGCCGCAAAGTTCTTCGAAGGAGAAAACGGCCGCGTAGCGGCGCGAATCTTGACCGCGATCCAAGATGACAAAAGCTTACGGGAAGCCTTCACCGAGCAGTTATACCTGCCGCAATCGAGCCGAATGATGAAGGTGGCTCAGGAAGCTGTGAAAGCGGGCGAGTTACCACCCAGTACCGATTTGAAGCTATTCCTGGATATGCTATTCGGCAGTTGCCTGGTCAGATTGTTGATGCGGCATGAATCGATCCACCGGTCCGATAACGAGTGCTCTTTTGATTTTGCTGTGGCCGGCGCTTGGAGTTATTGGGGCGGCGCATCGAAGAAGAAATAGATTCCTTTGCAAGTCGAACGCGCCTGTGCACCTTGAAAGTGCTACTCTTGCGCGGAAATTTGCTGATCAGAGTCGCGCCAGGCGCTAATCTTCAACCTTCGGCAAACCCAGCACAGTTCTTCGTCCGCAGGGTGCGGACCAGCCGAAGCCGGGCAAGGAGCCCCGCATACCGCGCATTTTCTATCCGGCGCGGGTCGACCTGTCTCGATCGACTTCTTCGCCATGGCCAGAATTTCCGGCGATATGACAGGCTCTGCGATCGGTTTCTTTTTCATTACTGCTTTCACTATAAAACACTTTGACCTTGTCTCGCCTACACGCCCGTACTTGCGAGATCTCAGTATTGCAAAATAGAACTTTCCGCTTTCATGAACGAAATCGCATTTTTGTTCCCGGGCCAGGGCTCGCAGTATTCCGGCATGGGCAAAGCGCTCTCCGATACATATCCGGAGGCGAAACTTACCTTCGAAGAAGCTGACGAAGTCCTTGGGTTTTCGCTCTCCCGTTTGTGTTTCGAGGGCTCCGATGAAGAGCTCAAGCAAACCGAGAATACCCAGCCCGCTTTGCTGGCAGTCTCAGTGGCTGCCTATCGCGTTCTTGAAGCCCGCGGTTTGAAACCTGGATCGGTCGCGGGACATAGCCTGGGCGAGTACTCTGCCTTAGTTGCCGCAGGTTCTTTAACCTTTCCCGATGCTCTCCGTCTTGTGCGCAAGCGAGGCCAGTACATGCAGAATGCAGTTCCAGCGGGGATCGGAGCAATGGCCGCCCTTCTGAAACTTCCGGAAGGACAGTTGGATCGCATTCTCGCGGAAGCCGCTCAGAATGAGGTCGTCAGCGCCGCCAATCTGAATTCGCCGGATCAGGTCGTTATTGCCGGTCACACCGGCGCCGTAGAACGCGCCATGGAACTGGCCAGGGCCGCCGGCGCGCGGCGCGCAGTGCGTTTGCCAGTGAGTGCCCCCTTTCACTGCCCGCTCATGCGTCCTGCCCAGCAGCGGCTCGAAGTGGATCTTCGTGGCCTTTCGTTTTCCGATCTTGCTTTCCCACTCATCAATAACTGGCAAGCGCGACGGATCACCACAGGTACTGACGCTCGTCAGGGTCTTTACCAACAAATTCCGAATCCGGTCCTCTGGATTGAGATAATTCGCGAAATGATCCACTCCGGTACTAGACGCTATGTCGAAGTCGGTCCCGGAACTGTGTTACTCGGACTTCTCCGCAGTACTGATCCGGCTTTGGTGAGTGCAAGATTCGGTGAACCTGCCGATATGGAAAAAGTAGAAGGTCTCTTTCTGTGATGCCCGTTGGCTTTCTGCTGTCCGTCCCGGCATGCGGGGCTTGACACCCATCAGCCCCTTGGCGAGACTGAATGAGGCTGCGCTACCGGCGAGCCGACAGTTCGGTCGGGCCTTGGTTCCCGATGAGAATTTTTAAGATGTTGCTTGGAGGTACTATTTGAAGCAGCTTGCAGCCCTGCTGTTTGCTTTTGGGTCTGTTACAGCGTTGGCTCAGACCCCTTCCGCAGAGCCGGGCGCCGCTACCCGCGTCACCAGTCTGATAGACAACTTTTTCCACGGCGATTTCTTTAACGCCTCTGCCTTCGTCGACGGAATTTACGATACGACCCAGCAAGCGGTAAACTCTCCGAGCAGCGGCGGTGCGGGCTTCGACGTCGGAGGCTCGGTGATCGGGTCTAAAACGTTTTCGGATGCCTTACTATCCTTCGGCTACAGAGGCGAATACCGGGACTACGCGCCCTCCTTCGGCGGAAAGGGCAGCAACCAAAATCTAAACTTTCTTTATACCAAGCGCCTGAGTACCAGATGGACAATCTCATTCAATGCGAATGCCGGCGAGACGCTCTATGGCAGTTCATCTTACAGCTTCAATCCGTCTGAGGGCGCGCTGAATAATCCTCTGAGCACATCCAGCCGCTTTCTCTCCAGCGCCATCACTCTTGGATATCGGCAAACTCAACGTCTCACCTACACTTTTACGGGAAACTTCTTCCTTGACCGGTATACTTATTCCGGTGCGACAGGGGTTACGGGTGGCATATTTTCCGGCTCAGCTCTTTATCAACTAACAGCGAGAACGAGTGTGGGCGCGACCTATTCTCACGATGAGATCAAGTACCAGTATGGAGCTGGAAACAGCGAAATCGATGGGGTATTTCTAAGCCTTACCCACAATTTTGCACAAGGGTGGCTCGCCAATGTTTCGGCTGGAGCGACCCGGGTGCATACTGCCGGAAATTTCCGGCTGCCCGTCCAAGTCGTGCTGGATGGACAGACAATTTCGGCCATCGAAATCATCCCTTATAACACCACGTCGGTGATCCCGACAGTCCAGGCCGGCCTGTCCAAACGTATTGGGCAGTTCACGTTAACCGCAAACGTCTCTCGCGGTGTCAGTCCAGGCAACGGAACTTATCTGACATCCTCAAGTACCAGCCTCCGCGGACTCGTGTCTCGCAACTTCGGCCACACCTCGATTCTGACGTTCGCTGCCGGATATACACAGCTTCAGAGCATCGCTAAAACACTATCTCAAGGCTACTCGCAAGATAATCTGACAGTCCATTATTCGCGTATCCTGTTTCCTCATATCTCGGCGTTCACCAGCTACTCCTACCTTCGCTATGGCGGTTTGGTGGGCTTCGGGGCGCGCGACGACAATCGCTTCACCTTCGGTGTAGCCGTCAGCACCAAGAGTGTTCCAATGACACTCTTCTAGACAGCTCCGGATGTCAACAAATCCTGTAATCGAAAGGCGAAGTTCTCTCCGGACTCGGTCTCGAGGCTGCGTTTTTCAATAGCCAGTGCCGAGTCGAGCTCGTGTACCAACCGGAGGAGACTCTTGATGTTCGATTCCGTTAGCTTGGCGCTTCCCGGCGTCTCGGGCTGTGGCAGAAAGTAAGTTTCCGGACCGAAATCGATCCGTAAATCTTCCTGCTCTCTGCCACGCCCGGTGCCATTGTCAAACTCCGCTCCGAAACAAGCCAGCACTACACGCGACGGCGCCAACTCCCAATCCCCATTGAACTGCCACAAATCCCACCAGCTCTCGAGTTCATAGGCCACGTCCTCTCCGGAGTGATCCTGAAAAGTCGCCATAATCTCACTCAGATCTATCGGGCCGTTGACCGGGCGCTCGAGCAGCGGAGGTTCGATTGAAGCGATACCTTGAATCGAAAGCACTGATTGCGGCTGCGGTCTCTGCGAAAACGGGAAAAGGCGCAATAACTTTTCGAATTGGCGCAGACGGCTATTCTGCAAACCTCGCGCCAGCCACAGCGACAATGACAGTTGGTCCATCACTCCTCATTATCATGCCCTGACGGAACTGTATCCGATTGAGAGAACGGAGGCGGCGATCATAATAGTTGCAGCAGCCTTGTCCAAGCAACTCACTACCGATCTCGTCCAGATCAAGAGATTCGGCGAAAAGCAGCGTGAAGAAAACAGCCGTTTCCGCTCCTGGATGAAAAGCCACAATTTTGTCGAACGGCGATTAAAGGCTGTCGCTCAGGATATCGAGGCATCCATCGATTGCACCGCCTGTGCCAACTGTTGCCGCGTGGCCACCACTCAGGTGACAGAACGCGATGCGGACCGCCTAGCCCGTCATCTCGGCATGAGGCTCGGAGATTTCCTTCGCGACTATACGACTGAATCCATCGAGGAAGGGCGCATTCTCAAGCGCAACCAGGACGGCTGTATTTTTCTTGAAGGCAACCTTTGTTCCGTCTATGCCGCCCGCCCGCAGACCTGTCAATTCTTCCCGCACTTGGTAAAAGGCAACGGTTCGCTTGTCAGCCGCATGTGGCACATGCCCGATCGCGCCGTCTACTGTCCCATCGTCTTCAATACGCTCGACGAGTGGAAACGCGAGACCGGATTCCGCAAATGACGTTGCTCATCGCCTTCCTCCTGGTTTGTCTCTTGTCGTCCGTAGCAGTTGCCGCCTACCAGCTTGGCGATGCCCGCCGCTGGAGGCGTTCTGCCGCCGATCTGCAACGCGTCAATGAAACCCTTCGCGCCGAAGCCACGGAGGCCCAGCGCACCGTCATCCGACAGGAAGCTGAAGTCAGCAAGGCGCGTGAACTCGCTGACGTCCAGCTCAAGCTTCTGACTCAAACTCAAAGCCAGCTCGAGGAGAAATTTCGTGCCCTGGCTGCCGACGCCCTGCAAAACAACAGCCAACTCTTCCTCGATCGTAACCGCGAGCAGATGCGCCACCTGATGGATCCGGTCAGCCAATCGCTGCAACGCTTCGAAACCCAGGTGCAAGGCATCGAACGAGCGCGGGTTGGCGCATACGAGAGCCTCACCTCGCAGATTCAAAGTCTGACCGAGTTGCAGGAGCGTGTTCGTCAATCCACCGAACAGCTCAAGACGGCCTTGCGTTCACCCATCCAGCGCGGACGCTGGGGTGAAATGCAGCTCCGTCGCGTCGTCGAGCTAGCAGGCATGCTCGAACACTGCGATTTCGCTGAGCAGGAGACTCTCTTCGGCGAAAGGCGGCAGCGGCCGGACCTCATTGTCCGTCTGCCCAACGGCTGTGAGGTGGTGGTAGACTCGAAGGTCTCGCTTGAAGCATACCTCCGCGCAGTGGAGTGTGAGAATGAGCCTGCACGCCTCCGCCATCTCGCGGATCACGCCCGCCAGGTGCGGGCGCATGTCAAAGCGCTTTCGGAAAAGGCCTACTGGCAGCAACTGCCGTGTTCTCCAGAATTCGTAGTGGTGTTTTTGCCGCTCGAAGCTCTGTTCAGCGCCGCCCTGGAGCACGACCCTGAGCTGCTCGCCTTCGCTGCCAGCAACCGCGTCGTGATCGCCAGTCCTATCACCCTCATCACTCTCTTACTTACGGTCGCGCACGGCTGGCATCAGCAGAAAATCGCCGTAGAGCTGAAGAGCGTTGCCGAAACCGGCGCCGAGCTCTACGAACGGCTTCTCACCATGAGCGAAAGCTTCGCAAAACTCGGTGAAGTCATCGAGAAAACCGTGACCGCCTACAATTCCACGCTGCATTCTCTCGAACGCCGCGTCTTTGTCTCGGCCCGCAAGCTCAAAGCTTTTCACTCGGCCACCGCCGGCGAAATCGAGCAGATCCGCGAAATTGACCTCGCGACCCGCTCAATGAAGAGCGAACACGAAGCGCTTTAGCGAACTATATCTCCGCGACTCACTTTAGCGCTATTAAACTCGTTCTTGGGCGGTGCTTTTGAGTGACGAAAAAGGGCCGCACAACTGAGCTTTTGATCGAGAAGTGAAAACCATGCCGTTCAAACTGAGTGTGCTGTTGCGAGTACAATACGACTTCAAATGCTAACAGACGTCAGAAAGGCGAGAGGCCAGCCTGAAGCCGAATATGAAACTTCAGCAGGGCGCGTCTTCTGGATTACCGGGCTATCCGGCGCTGGCAAGACAACCTTGGGGCGGGAATTGTGGAGCCGTCTGCGTGCCGCCGGGCATCCGGTAATCTTGCTCGATGGCGACGCGCTCCGGGGTGTCATCGCCGAAGATCTCGACTACAGCGCAGACAATCGGCGGCGATCCGCGATGCGCAATGCGCGGCTGTGCCGGTTGCTGGCTCAGCAAGGCGCCGACGTCGTCTGCGCGACGATCTCGCTGTTTCATGAAGTACAGCGTTGGAACCGCGCGAACATTCCCGGGTATCTCGAGATCTATCTTCAGGTTCCTATGGACGAGCTGAGACGTCGGGATAGTAAGGGCATTTACGCGAAAGACCAGCAAGGCGATGCGCGCAATGTCGTTGGTCTTGACGTGCCGGCGGAGATTCCCGAAGCGCCGGACCTGGTTCTCGACAATCATGGAGCACTGGAAGTTCCCACAGCGGTCGACCGCATCTTAGCTCTTTGCGACAGGCGGGACGGCGTAGGCGCCGCGCAGCCCGCGCGCCGCGTCGCGTTCAAGACCAAGGCGGAAACTCTGGAAGCGCTGGCGCCTCTGTTGCGCAAGGGGCGCGTGCTGCCGCAGGTCCGGTTTTCGGTAGGCGATTGGCGCTCGAAGCCTGCTCAAGTCCTCGCTGCCCTCGCCGCCGAACCCTGGATATCAGGCCGAGTGATCGTCCGCAGCAGCGCGCAGGACGAGGACCGCGCAGCGAGGAAGTCTCAGGCGGGAAGGTACGATTCCGTACTCGGCGTTGCCGGCAGCGAAGGGCTGGCACAGGCAATCGACCGGGTGATTGACTCGTTTGCTAACGAAGGAAGCGACGCGAACCAGATTTTCGTGCAACCGATGCTTGACCGCGTGGAGATGGCCGGCGTGGTCTTCTCGCGCACTACGGACGGCGCACCCTATTTCATCATCAATTACGACGACCATTCCGGGCGAACCGATCGCGTGACAGCGGGTACAGGCGACGATCTCAAGACTTTTCTTTGCCTCAAATCGCAGCCTGATGCTTGCCCAGCGTCACTGGCGCCAATCATCGCACTGGTCAGCGAGCTCGAAACGCTTCTAGCGTGTGATGCAATCGACGTGGAATTCGCCGTCGAAACCGGCGGCCCGCTTTACCTTCTGCAAGTCCGTCCGCTCGCCGTCGATTGTCAAGAGCGGGTGGCAGACGCGAAGGTCGATGCCGCGCTCGCCGATGTCGCTTGCAAGGTCGAGTTACTCAGCCGCCCGCACCCCTACCTGCACGGCAGTCGGGCGATATTCGGTATCATGCCGGACTGGAACCCGGCCGAGATCATCGGGGTGCGGCCCTGGCCTCTCTCCTTATCGCTCTATCGCGAACTTATCACCGACGCGATCTGGGCTTATCAGCGGGATAACTACGGATACCAGAACCTCCGCAGTTTTCCGCTGCTGATCAACTTTCATGGCTTGCCATACATCGACGTGCGGGTCAGCTTCAATTCCTTTATACCGCGCGACGTATCCGACGATCTTGCCGGGCGTCTGGTGAATTACTACATCGATCGTCTCCTCTCGCAACCGCATCTCCACGACAAAATCGAATTTGAAATTATCTTTTCCTGCTACACCCTCGATTTGCCGAAGCGGATGAGCAAGCTCGCCGGGCGCGGATTTTCTCCAGAAGACCTGGGCGAATTTTCGAGCGCCTTAAGACGCCTTACCAATCGCATCATGCATGTCGAGACCGCCCTGTGGCGGCAGGACCGCGCGAAGATCGACTTGCTGGAACGGCGATTTCCGACAATCTGCAATGCGAACATCGACAAAATCAGCCGCATTTACTGGCTGATCGAGGATTGCAAGCGCTACGGCACGTTGCCGTTCGCGGGTCTCGCGCGGGCGGGCTTCGTAGCGGTTCAGCTACTCCAATCCTTAGTCGAGGTGGGCGTTCTCGATGCCGAAGAAAGCGCAACTTTCATGGCCAGTGTCGATACTGTCGGGTCGCGCATCGGGCGGGATTTCGCGCGACTTGCGAAGGCAGACTTCCTCTCCCGCTACGGGCACCTCCGGCCCGGGACCTATGACATACTGTCACCGCGCTATGACGAGGCGCCCGATCTCTATTTCGACTGGTCGCGCGCCCGGCCGGCCGCCTCCGCGCCGCCGCGTTTCGCGCTCTCAATCGAGCAGTCCCGCCATATTGAGCGGCTGCTCAAGGAGCATGAGCTCGATATCGACGTCTTGAGTTTCATGGAGTTCATCAAAGCCGGAATTGAAGGCCGCGAATATGCGAAGTTCGTTTTCACACAAAGCTTGAGCGACGCTCTGTTGCTGATCAGAAAGCTGGGCGAGGATCACGGCCTTTCGGCCCAGGATTGCGCATTTTTGAACTACGACGTCGTCCGCATGCTTTATAGCGAGAGCGGTTCGGTGCGTGCGGCGTTGCTCGAGAGTGTCGCACAGGGAAGAGAGCGTTACACGCTCACGCGCAATCTCGTGCTTCCACCGACGATCGCGTCGCCCGACGAAGTATTCGCATTTCACATTCCCCCGAGCCAACCTAACTTCATTACACGAAAAAGCGTCATCGCCCCGGTCGCCTCACTCGGCGACCCGCCGGAGACCTTTGCTGGACGGATTCTTTTCATGCCAAGCGCGGACCCTGGCTTCGACTGGATCTTCACTCGTGAGATCAGCGGATTCGTCACCCAGTTCGGCGGCGCCAATTCGCACATGGGAATCCGCGCCAGCGAGCTGGACATACCCGCTGTGATCGGCGCCGGCGAAGCACTGTTCCAGCGATGGCAGACGGCAACGAAGCTGTGTCTCGATTGCACGAATCAGAAGGTCCTGGTTATCGCATGAAAACGGTTGGCATCACTCAGCGGGTCTCGGTGGTTCCGGCCTTTGGTGAGCGCCGTGATTGCCTGGATCAAGCGTGGACCAGGTTCCTGATCGCCTGCGGGCTGCTTCCCATATTGCTCCCCAACGTCACTGAGGCCGCTCTCGCCTTATGCGAAAGAGCCAATATCGCTGGGTTGGTTTTGACCGGCGGTAACGATCTTGCGGCGTTGGGCGGCGATGCCCCGGAACGCGACGCCGTCGAAAATGCCCTGCTCGATTTGGCGGAGGGACGCAAACTGCCGATTCTGGGCGTTTGTCGCGGCATGCAAGTCATTCAGCAGCGTTTCTCTATTCCACTCCGCCGCGTGGAAGGCCATGTCACGCCACGCCAGGTCATCAGAATCGATGGCGAGCCAAAAGAGGTCAATAGCTATCATCGCTTTGCCGCCTTCGACTCGCGGCCGCCGCTCGATATCTGGGCAATGGCTGCCGATGGCGTTGTTAAAGCAATTCGTCATTCGGCTCGGCCTGTAACGGGAATTATGTGGCACCCAGAGCGGTGCGCCCCGTTCTCATCTGCCGACGTGGCGTTGTTCCGGCAGATCTTTGCGGTCGAATGATGCGCGCACTTATTCTTGCGGCCGGGCGGGGTAGCCGCATGGGGCCTCTCGGCAACGACCGCCCAAAATGTCTGGTCGAGCTCGGAGGCAAGCCCTTGATCGAGCGCCAGATCGCGGCGCTGGTGCGTGGCGGGGTGAACGAGATAGGGATCGTGCGCGGCTATCGCGCCGAGATGATCGATTTCGCCGGCCTATCTTATTTCACGAACGAGCGATGGGCCGAAACAAACATGGTGATGTCGCTATCCGCCGCCGCTCCCTGGCTGCGTTCAGGGCCTGTCATCGTCAGCTACGCAGACATTTTCTACCGGAGTGGGTTAGTGCGCGGTTTGGCCGGTGCTGCGGGCCAGTTGGTCATCAGTTACGACCGGGCCTGGCGTCGCTTGTGGAGCAGGCGTTTCGCGGATCCTCTAGCGGACGCAGAAACCTTCCGCCTCAATGCCGCTGGTCAATTGCTGGAAATCGGCGGTAAGACTGCCCGTATCGAAGAGATCGAAGGGCAATATATGGGTCTATTGAAATTCACGCCACCGGGCTGGAGTGCGGTCGAGGCACTTCTCAGTACGCTTGACGCGGGCGTCCGCGATCGCCTCGATATGACCGGGTTGCTGCGCCGGCTGTTAGCGGAGAAGCATTTCCCGATTTGCACTTTCGGCACCGATGGCCAATGGGGCGAAATAGACAATCTGGAAGATGTGGCTTTGTACCAGAACATGGTGAGGGAGGGAGATCTCCTGCTCGAGGATGCGCTATCCGATAGTGAGCGCGACCGATCGATTCGTGCGGAAACTGAGGCCATCCCGAACTGAATACCATTCGAAGACCTAGGCTATTACCACGATGAAACATGGAGATTTTACAGGATTGGCTCGCGATTATGCTAAGTTCCGACCGGGCTATGCGCCCCAGGTTGCGACTGCGATTCTGAGCTATTTGGGACGCGATGTGGCAAGCATCGACGCCGCGGATGTCGGCGCCGGAACTGGCATTTGGACACGCACGCTCGCGGCCCGCGGCCTGCATTCCGTGGTGGCGGTCGAACCCAACGACGACATGCGCGCTCAAGGAATCGAAAGCTCGCGCGGCACCGATATTGTGTGGCACAAAGGTTCGGCTGAAGCCACCGGATTGCCGGACACCTCCGCCGATCATTGTCAGCATGGCGTCGTCACTTCATTGGGCCGATTTCGACAAAGCTTGTGATGAGTTTCACCGCATCCTGCGGCCGGGCGGAGCCTTCGTCGCCTTGTGGAATCCGCGTTTCATCGAAGCGAATCCATTGCTCGTCGAAATCGAGGCGCAGATCACAAGACTTAAGCCCGATATCCGGCGCGTATCGTCCGGCCGCTCTGGTATCACCGAGCGACTGACAGACCTGCTGAGCGCCAAGCCGCAATTCACGGAAGTGCTATATCTCGAAGGCAGGCATTCCTTCCACCAAACACCAGAACAATATATCGGCGCATGGCGCTCGGTGAATGATCTGCAGGTCCAATTAGGCCCGGAACTTTTTCAGAAGTTCCTGGACTTCACCAGAGAAGCGTATCGCCGGTTTGACGGCGATCGAAACAGCCTATGTAACTCGCGCCTGGTTGGCACGGCGCATATGACTCCGGGACTATATATATCAATCTTTACTAACTGCCTAAGCTATAGCCAATTTTTTCAATCCGCCTTTTCGTCTCCGCATCGAGCTCATCAATGAAGTTTCTGAATTGAGGGACTTTTTCTTTAACAGCTATATAGCCGTAAGCTTTGGTCCTTGGAGGAGCTATACGCAAACGGCTCAAGTCACAATCGATCGACATGAGTTCAAGGATTTTAGAAAATTCCTTAGACGGATCGATCATGAAATCTTCAAACCGCAACGTAAGCGTGGCGGCTTGGAGATGGAGTTCAGTTTCCTCCACGAATTCAGGGAATGAAAGAAATCGAGAGCCTGGTAGGCCGGAGAAAAAATCAGGATCTCCTTCGGCAAAAGCTTTGAAGTTAGAGAAATTCCGCTCCAAATCGGCGCATAGATCGTCTCTGTTCTTGTAAACTTCGGAGCTGCAGAAATCTTCCGATTGTCTCGAATGTATGCCCGCCACCAAATCCAGTTTGTCAGCAACGAATCAATCGGATGACGATAGACAAACATCAAATCGGCAAATCCCGCGCCGACCGATTCCAATATGCGGCTCATTGTCCGCCGGCAAATGCTGAGCGCGACAAATATGCCTCATTGTGGCGTGGCCGCTATAGATCATAGGCGATGGACCTGGATGAAAGCGGAGTGTGTCCCTAAAAAACTTCGCTCTCTCTCCAATGTTCTGCAGGATCAGCTCAACAATGTACTGACGTCCAGAGCCGAACAGCCCGATGACATAAGCTGTTCTGTAGTTCCCCAGGCCTTTGTCGATGTAGACCCTGCGGAACTCTCATTAGCCTGCATTGACTGCGCTAGTGCTGCGAACTATTTTCTCCAAGTGGGCCAATCGCCATTCAAGCGTTAGCGTATTCACGGCAACGTCGTCAAGAGCGCGATCAATTTCCTCGAGCGATCGAGTAACGTCCGCATTGAATTCATTCAAGTGCCGCGCATACCAACTGAACATGCGGGCCAGCAACTTCTTAAGAAGTTGGATCACGTCGTTGTGCCATCCGGGAGGCCGGGGATTAAGACCCCCCACGGCGCGCCTGCGCCCCTCCAGGTCGCCTACTGCGCGCCGCAGTTCATCAAAGTCATAGCGCCAGAAGCGGGCAGCGTCCTCCGGCTTAGCTATGTGCGAATCCATGGTCATTTCCTTCAAATGAAATATCCGCCTCGGCCAATCCTGGGCTTTAGACACGCTACTGGCATCTCTTAATCTTCGGGGCGGCCGGCCAGGGAAATTGCAGCAGCAATGCCCCAAACCGCCCGGCTTCTACCAGTGGTGCGATCCATCCTTGAATAATCGCTCGTCCGCCGCCGTCGCATTGCGTTCATGAGTAAAACCGCGCCAAAGCTTGGCGGTAAATCGAAACCGTTCGCGGGATGGTAACTGTTGGAGCCACGAAGACGTCGTTTTTCGCGGTGATCGGACCGCAAAGAGACGTGTTGATCTCCAAGACATCGAAGTAATTCGCAAGGAACGACAACTCCTCAAAACCGCGCGGTTTCGGGCGCGGATAAACAACTCCCGCCCAGTCTGTATATACCCAGCTAGCCAGTCCGATGCGGGTCACAAGGACGCTACCGTGTCTCAGTGCTTCGTCGATTGCTCGTAGTTGTAGGCCACGCGGAACATGGTCGCCTCATCGAAATGTTTGGCGAAAATTTGAAGACCGATTGGAAGTTTTTCGGCAGTCTCACCGCAGGGAACGGACATGCACGGCACGCCCGCGAGATCTCCCGTCAGTGTATACACGTCGGACAAGTACATCGCCAGCGGATCGTCGATCTTCTCGCCAATTCTAAAAGCCGGGAACGGAGATACAGGCGCGACGATCGCGTCCACTTCCTGGAATGCATTACTGAAATCCTCCGCGATCAGCCTTCGGACTTTCTGCGCTTTCAGATAGTAGGCGTCATAATAGCCGGCGCTCAGTACGTACGTGCCGAGCATGATGCGGCGCTTTACCTCCGCGCCGAAACCTTCGCCTCGCGTCTGCCGATACATCTCGGCGAGCGTTCCGGCTTCTGCCCGCGCCGTGTAGCGCACTCCGTCATAGCGGGCCAAATTCGAACTTGCCTCTGCCGTGGCGATGATGTAGTAACAGGACAAAGCGTACTTGGTATGGGGAAGGCTGATCTCGCGCACTTCGCAGCCCAGTGTTTTAAATTCCTTTATCGCTGCGTGGACCGTATCGCCGGTCTCTGAACTCACTCCTTCGAAATACTCTCGCGGAAGCCCAAGTTTGATGCCGCGCAGGGGCTCGGCCATGATTTCCAGATAATTGTCAACGGGAGCGAAGGCAGATGTGGAGTCCTGTTCGTCGCGGCCGGCGATCACTTGCAGCACTGCAGCGGCATCCTTCACGCTCTTTGCAAAAGGGCCGATATGATCGAGCGAACTCGCGAAAGCGGCGAGGCCATATCGCGAAACGCGGCCGTAAGTCGGCGTCACGCCTACTACACCACAGAAGCTGGCTGGTTGCCGGATTGAGCCGCCGGTGTCGGAACCAAGCGAGGCCACGGCGCTGCCTTGCGCTACGGCAGCAGCGGACCCCCCGCTCGATCCGCCTGGCACACGGTCGAGTGCTCTTGGATTATGCACCGGCCCAAATGCGGAGTTCTCGTTCGAAGAGCCCATGGCGAACTCGTCGCAGTTGCATTTGCCAATCACCAGCGCGCCTTGCTCTTCCAATCGAACGACTGCTGTTGCATCATAGGGCGGAACGTATTTCTCGAGAATGCGAGAGCCGCATGTCGTCCGCAGGTTCTTTGTAACGATGACGTCCTTGACGGCGAGTGGAACGCCTGCCAACGCAGGCAGCAGGCCGCCGCGAGCCACTGCCTCGTCCACGCGCGCCGCCGTTGCGAGAGCGCGATCCGGCGAGAAGGTGAGGAAAGCGTTCGTCTGCGTGTTCTCTTTTTCCGCGTGCGCAACCGCTGCTTGCGCCAATTCCCTGGCGCTGAATCGTTTTGCGAGCAGCCCTTCCCGAATCTCCGGGATTGTAAGCGAAGAAACTTCGCTATGCTGCTTCATCGCTCAATGACCTTCGGCACTTTAAAGTATCCGTTGCCAGAGGCAGCAGCGTTGACGAGCGTCTCCTGGTTGCTCAGAGTTGCGTGTGGCACGTCTTCGCGTAGGGTCGAAGTCTCGTCCGACTCGTAGAGAACCTGAGCCATCGGGTCAACCTTCGCCGTATCCAGTTCGTTTAACTGGTCGATATATGTCAGGATCTCGCCAAGCTCGTGCGACATGCGAGTTACTTCTTCATTTGTGAGCTGCAGATTGGCTAGATCGGAAACGTAGCGAACTTGATCTTCAGTTAACTTCAAGCAGTCGCCTTCTTGCGCGAGAGTCGATATACCTTCTTTAGCACAGGGTCCTGAATGCCCTCGGCCTCGTCGACGTGGTCTTCGCGCTCCGTCAACTGGCCGTCGCGAGCGGTCGCACGCGTGGGCTGCCGGCGAGGTACCGCTATGCGAAATTCCAGATCGCGAACCACATCGCTGCCACTCACTTTTCGAATCCGTTCGATAATCTGCGCGGTCAGCGGGAACAGCTGCTTCTGCCAAATTGCATCTTGCACTTCCACTACCAGGGTCGTGCGCACCAGCTTAATGCGCGATGTGTGGGCGGCAATCGCTTTGCCCACAGCCGCCGGCCAGAGCGCTCGGTTGAGATCTTCGTCGGTGAAAATCTCATTTGAAAGTTTGTTTTTTCTGATGAGCCGTGCGGCGCGTTCCATATTTTGCTTTCAGCCCTGAACTGCAGGACGCCAGCGGGGGAGGGATCGCGGGACAGGATTAGAAGTTTAGCACGCCGTCCAGTACGGTAAATAGGTCACCCGCAGTCTTCTCTGGAATTCATTCGTTTGGGGCGCTCTCGGCGATAAGGCCCCGGTACACGGTGGCTGCGTTGTCGTACACTTTTTTTGCATCATCGATCTGGGATGGGGCGATGTTCCTCGCCTTTTGCGTCCAGCATTGATGCACAGCGGCCAAACACCATTCGGCGCTGCGTTGCGACGCGCGGATCGGTTTGCCGCCCACCAACACGAAAATGGGGTTGGTATGCGATGACGGCAGAATCCGTATTGCGACCCAACTGCTTTTGGTGATGCTGGTTTGAAACTCAATGTCATGCACCGTGCCATCCGCAAGCAGTTCCTGCCGGGCGGCAGGCTTTCCATTAACGATCAGCTCCACCGGAACCAGCCTTGTATCCCCAATTCTCGCCCGCTCAAGATCCCAATACGGCTTTTCGTCGTAGTCGAGATGCCGGACACTCTCATCCGGAAATTTATCGAGGAGAGCTGCCACCTTTACTCTCGCCTTGATCGTGCTCGGGGCATTGAGCCGCACCTCACTGTTTTGAGTGCCAACTTCAATTCCGTTTACGCTGAAATCCATGAGGTGACTGCGGCCATCTGAGACATACGTTCTGCCATTCCGAATTGCGTCGAGCCATTTGGCATAGGTAAGCGGGCCGTCGATTTTGGCGTAACCTCTGCCCTGGCCTACTCGGCCGTCGTAAATACACGGAAAATCAGTTTCGCCGGAGATCCTCGTTCGAAATCCGACGTTGAGCGTGTGATACCAAATGTTCAACTCCCAGACATACGGCGTATCGCCGGCGGAGATGAAATCAACTGCTCCTGGTTTGGTCACGTCGGCAATGTATTCGTTCGCGCCAATGCCATCGAAGGCAGGCATCTCGTAGGTGGGCAGTTCGTGCCCGCTTACTTCGAGGCCCCACCCCGAGTGAGCGAATCCAACCGTTGCTCCCTGCGCTTTGGCCCACTGCAGTATCGGGAAGTCCCAGGTTGGCCAATCCTCGATGCGTTTTGTTCCTGGATAGTCCTGCTGATGAAGTCCCAGCAGAACCAGATGCCCCGCGTGGCTCGAAGGGAAGCCAGACACTTCGAGGTCGTAATGCATCAGGCAAGAGGGAGTGGAGAGTTTGTCGTCATGACCGCTGAAGAACTGTTTCTGATAGTAGTAATCAGGTCCCCAGGTCAGCACGGCGGCGATATTCAGATTTTCCCCGCGAACCTGCCGGTTCATATCGCTCGGCAGTACACCCTCGGTGGGGTTCTGATAGTGAGAGCAGCCAGCGGCGTGAATATGATGATCGCTCGAAAACCAGCCGAACTTAGATGGATCGATCCAGCGCTCTGGCCGGAAACTGAGTTCCGACGGTCCTGCGGCATTCACTGCAAGCTCACTCGTATGCGCCACAAATTCAGGGCCCCCGGTGTACGTGATCGTGTAATAGCCGTCCGGCAGATCCAGCGTTTCTCCGTCTGAGCGATACACCTGCGGTTGGAAAAAGAAATCCGGAGCCAGACGCTTACTCGGATTCGGATATAGACGATTTTGGCGATCTCGCACAACGAACGAGGCTGTTGTCGGCTTTCCGTTCTCGTCGCGGACCCGAAGAGTGATGCGATGGGCGGGAAGGGCGTTGAAGACGATGAGGGTGTCATTGCGGAAGCCGATATCCTGCGAGCCTTGTCCAACATTGAAACTTATCTTTGCAGCCCGCTGGCCGCTGTCGCGACTATAAACTTCGAGAATCTGATATTCCACTTCCAGTCCCAGCAGGCGCTTGTTCATCGGCGGCTTATTGAAGAGCGAAATATCTGCCCACCGTTCTGCCGCATCACGAGGAGTAAGTTTGATCTGGGGTTGTGGATCACCCGACGAAGGAATATACGTCTTGCCGGTATTCGGGCTCTCGATAACCAACGGTGCAGTGACGTGCGCCAGGTTATTGACTTTCACGAGAAACAGCCGCGTCCCTCCTTCGACTAACTCCGGCTTGACTGGTCCGGTCTCGACTTTAACCCGGCTCTCTGCGTTGATTTCGATAAAGCAGAGAACGTATTTGTCCAACACCTGTTCGATTTGGGTTATGGCCCGCGTTTCATCCGCTTGCCCGATGGCATCGTTAATCGCCTTCTGATCTCTTGGAGGCAGCGGTTGGCCCAGGTAATCAAGTGCTGTCTCGAGCTGGCGAACATGTAAGGCAAATGGCTGGATGGGAACACCACCGGCTTGCGAATAGGCCGCAAGGCAGCTAATACCTGCAACAAGGAAAACAATGCTCAGACGCATAGCAAACTGGGTCAGGCCTCCTGAAGTTGAGTACTGAGGATTGTCGGAATTCGAATGAACGTAAAAAACGACCTTTCCTCGATCTGATGCCCTTTGCCGACTATATGCCCAACGTAATCACTTGGCAAGAGATGAATCTGCCCACCGGACACCTCCCTGCTAAACTGAAGCCAAAATCGCACTCAGGGTTGCTCCTCGTGCCCGTGTGTTCTCCTGTGTAATCCATGGCCATTCAGACGTTATTTGGCTCAGTTCCAACAGAACCGAATCTTCTTGATCGATTGAAGACCGGCATTCAGAAGACTCGCTCCGGGCTGGTGGATCGCATCGAGGATGTCCTGTCAGGGAAGAGAGAGATCGATGCGGAGCTTCTGGAAGAGCTCGAGTATACGTTGATCACGGCGGACCTGGGCATCCAGACCGTGCAGGACATCCTCGAACGAATCCGTCAGCGGATCGACCGCAAACAGAGCGGGGACGCCGCTGAAATTCGTGGCATGATTCGGGAGCAGTTGCTCGAGATATTACGTGCCTCTGAAACTCCGCTCCGTATTGTGACTGTGCCTCCCGCGGTTGTGATGCTAGTCGGTATCAATGGCGCGGGGAAGACAACTACTATCGGCAAACTCGCTCATCGGTTCCTCGGTGAAGGGCGCAAAGTGCTGCTTTGCGCTGCCGATACGTTCCGGGCAGCCGCCGTTGAACAACTGGAAGTCTGGGCGGAGCGGGCCGGCGTCGATGTCATCCGCCAGAAAACGGGCGCCGATCCAAGCGCTGTCGTATTTGACGCTTTGCAAGCCGCCAAAGCCCGCGCCGTGGATTACGTCATCATTGATACCGCCGGGCGCCTTCACACCAAAGAGAACCTGATGGCTGAGCTCGAAAAAATGCGCCGCACCTGTCAGCGCGTCGTTCCGGGCTCGCCGCACGAAGTCTGGCTGGTGCTCGATGCAACGACCGGACAGAATGGTCTCGAGCAAGCCCGCAAGTTCACCGAGTCGGCCGGAGTTACCGGCATCCTGCTCACCAAGCTGGATGGCACGGCGAAGGGTGGTGTGGTTGTGGCGATCGCCCGTGACTTGAATCTGCCCATACGATTTATCGGTATTGGGGAGAAAATTGACGACCTTCTTCCTTTTGAACCCGAACGGTTCGTGGCGTCGCTCTTCGATTAACCCGCACCGTGTCGACTAACGCCTACATGCAGGAAGCGCTCGCACTCGCCCGGCAGGGCCGCGGGCAAACCAGCCCTAATCCCACCGTGGGAGCTGTTCTGGTCCGGGACGGGGCAGTGGTGGGGCGAGGATTTCATACCTGGGCCGGGCTGGATCACGCCGAAATTTTCGCTCTGCGCGAAGCTGGTGAGTCCGCGCGAGGCGCCACTCTCTATGTGACCCTTGAGCCTTGCGCTCATCAGGGCCGGACCCCGCCTTGCGTCGACGCAGTCATTGCAGCCGGAGTGAGCCGCGTCATCGCGGCGATGCAAGACCCTAACCCGCAGGTCAGCGGTCAAGGTTTCGAGCGGCTTCGGGCGGCGGGCATTGAGGTTCTGATAGATGACGAGTCAACTGAGGCTGCCGGGCATTTGAACGAAGCCTTCATCCATTTCATGCGTACCGGACGACCGCTCGTTACCGTCAAAGCAGCAGTGACGCTCGACGGCAAGATAGCCGCTCCCAAGGATAATCTCGGGTGGATCACCAGTGATATCGCCCGGCGCGACGTCCAGCAGGTCCGGCATTTGTCCGATGCTATTTTGACCGGCATCGGAACGGTCCTGGAAGATGATTGCCTGCTGACCGACCGCTCCGGTCTTCCCCGTAGCCGACCGCTTCTGCGCATCGTCCTGGATTCGCTGCTTCGGATTTCGCTGCAATCGAAGATGGTGACGAGCGCGAAAGACGACGTGCTGATCGTCTGTACTTCTGCCGCGAAAGCCCAGCGCCGGAAATCCCTGGAAGCGGCTGGCGTCCGGGTTCTCATTGCCGATGGTGCGGCGGGGCGCACCGATCCATGGAAAGTCCTCGATTTTCTGGCAGCCGAGCGTTACCTCTCTCTGATGATAGAAGCAGGAAGCCACGTCAACTGGACGATGCTCGACGGTCAGATTGCCGACAAGGTGTTGTTCTATTACGCACCCAAAATTCTGGGAGGGTTGAAGAGTCTTCCGGTCGCCGGAGGAGCGGGACGCCAGCGCCGCTCGGACGCGATGCTGCTCGAAAGACTGCGTGTTCATCCTGTTGCAGAAGATGAATTCGCCGTCGAAGCTTATCTGACCAAGGATAACGATTAGGTGTTCACCGGTATCGTCGAGGAAATTGGCGAGGTATCGAATCTCGAAGAGAGGCACGCCGGTGCCCGTCTTAGCATCGCCTGCGAGTCGACGTTACGAGACTTGAGCATCGGGGACAGCATCGCTGTGAACGGGGCCTGTTTGACAGCGGTAGAGATCGGCACAAATCACTGGATAGCGGATTTGGCTCCGGAAACTCTGAAGCGTACCAGTCTGGGCGATCTCAAACCTGGTGGGCTGGTGAATCTCGAGCGTCCGCTACGCGCAGATGGCCGGCTGAACGGTCATTTTGTTTTAGGGCACGTCGATGGTACGTCCGAACTAGTATCCCTGGAGCCGCTCGGGGACGACAACTGGTGGCTTCGCATACGCGTCCCAGCCGGGCTCTCGCGCTATATCGTGAGCAAAGGCTCCCTTGCGGTCGACGGTATTAGCCTCACCGTCGCCGAAATAGCCGATGATCTTGTAAGTTTTACGGTCATTCCTCATACTTATGAGCAGACCAGGCTGCACGTTTGCTCACAGGGCTCCCGGATGAATATCGAAGTTGATATTCTCGCGAAGCACCTGGAAAAATTTGCTGCCGTAAATGTACTTCAAACATATCGTCCATGAAATGGTTTGGGGTGAGTACCAGAACCAAACCGCTGCGATCTTTCCTGCCTGGCTCACACTTCGGTTAGGTAAGGGGAGCGAATTTGGAGCGCTGCCGCGCTATTTCCCAGGTTCAAATCGAAACAATGAAGCAGCTTCTACAAGAGGAACTCACTCTCGCCGACATCAGAGCTCTGGCAGCTTCGATCTATGAGCCTGAACCGAGGCTCTTGTGTAACGGACTTTGGAGATGCCCTCAATGCCTGAAGTGGAACCAGAAATCGAGCGCTCAGTGCGCATGCGGAATCAGCCGCGATGGGTTACCAGAGTTCTGCGAGGGGAATAGCTCGCGGGGATAGTGTGTGGTCCACAGGAAAGCAACACATCGCGCGCGATAGTTAAACCTCATTCATAAGCCTTCCAGTGATCGACTTCCTGTAAACTCTCGCCCTGAGGAGTCCGTCCAAGCCAGTGGGAAATGCAATGTCGAATTTGAAAAGCTCATTGATGACTGTCGTGCTGCTTGGCTCCAGCGCTCTAATCGGATGCGGCGGGGGATATTACCGCGCGGGCGTGGTCGTCGGACCTCCGCCTCCTCCGCCCGTCTATGGCGCTGTCGGTTATGCGCCGGGCCCTGGTTTCGTTTGGGAGGACGGTTTCTACGACCTGCAAGGCGGGCGTTGGGTTTGGATCAATGGCCGCTGGGCCCGGCCGCCTTACCGGCGCTCCGTCTGGGTCCACCCCTACTGGGATCGGCGCGGCCGTGGCTATCGTTTCCACAAAGGTTACTGGAGACGTTAGCCAACAGACGACTGCGTTGCGCGTAAGCCTCGATCTAGATCTTCTCGGGTTTCAAGTCAATACCCGGTCCAGCAGTTGACTCATCGCCCGGTTGGATTCGATAAAGGCATTGCGGTGATCCATGGCCCCGGCGAGATCGGAGTGAGAGAACGCTATTCTGCCGAAAGGACTGTTGCGAAGCGCTTCGCGCGGAGCCGGTTCACCTTTCAGGCCGAAGAAAAAACCCGGTTGCGGGGTGATGAAAGCATGCCCGAAACGATTTATGACAATACCCGCAATATCCCGTTTCGCGTCGAATCCCGACGAGCCGAACATCTCGGTCATCTGCTCACGAATTCGGCGCTCGTAAACATCGTGCGGGGTGGAGAGTATCTCGGTGCGCCCAAGGTGGCCCTGTTGGATCGCGGGCAGACCCGGCTTGGTGAAATCGACGAAGAAAGTAAGCACGGTTGGAAGATCGGGACCAACCTGCGGTTCGTCGGTACCGAATTTAGCGACCTTACGTACTTCTGTGAAGCGCCCGAATCCCTCAAACCAGTTGCCGCCCGAAATACCTAGATTCGAGAGAAATCTCCAGTTGCGCACCGCAACGTTCACGACCATATAAGGTGCGTATAAGAAGGACGAGTAGGCTGTTTTTCGGTCGGACGGAAGGTCGCGCACGACATGCTTCGTCATCCAGCCGCCTCCCGCCATCACTACGGTTCTGGCTTTGAGCCTATAAATCTTGCCTTCTCGCGTGTAAGTGACCCAAACGAATTCAGCTTTCCTGGGATCACCCTCATGCTCGACTCGCACCGCCGTAGATTGCAGACGGATGCGAATTTGCTGGCCCGGCCTGTCGAGCGCCGCGAAATCTATACGATTCTTCCACGTGGTCTCCATTCCCCGGGGACCTTCAATCGCCTCCGGGATGAGCGTCTTCACCATCAAGCGGTTCAAGCCGCTGTTGCCGCCCGGGAACATCTGTAATCCGGTCGCCATCGAGTCGTCCACGGTAGGAATATTCCTTGACCACTCGTATTCAAGGAACCCTGACAGGGTGTCTGCTCCCAGGCCAAAACCGGGATGGAGCCGTCAACAGACGGATGGTCTCTCGACTGACCCCGAACAGACGCACCCAGTAGTCCTCGAGCGTCATGCCGTCGAGCTCGCGCGAGACTGCATCACCGGCATAGTCGTAGACCAGCGGCTTCGTAGCGTGCCGCCCGTTATGCCAGGCGAGTATTTCTTTGCGAACTGCTTCGGAAAACGGAGTCCTCGCCAGGTTGTCGCGCCACGGATCTTTCACCCAAATCCCAGGATTGTGGCCGTACTTCGCTCCGAAATAGAAGCCGTAGGTGCTTCTGTCTGGATAGCCTGTCACGCGGTATGGGCTTCGCGGGAGAGACATATCGGCCGGCGGACCTTGCCACGTCTGGTACTCCTTGAAGGCATTCCAATCAAGCCCGATGGAGTCGTAAACACTCTTTAGAAAGCTGTGAGGATAGGGTGGCTGGAAGTGAACCGAAGCCTGCGGAGCATACAGCCGATGACCGTCCACAACAAATTCGTTCCGCTTGGCAACCCCCCCGAAGACGCGAGAGTTGTCGAGCACCAGACAGGTGAGATTCGCAGGTGTTCTCTGTTTGAAAAACAGGCTGGCCGATAAGCCAGCGAAGCCACCGCCTACAACAACACAATCGAATATCTCGTTGGTGTCGATAACCTCGGCTGGAGCTTTATCGTAGACGCCATCGCGCACCGCATGCGCGCTATGGACAACCTCCTCCGAATTTCCTGCCGTACCTTTGTAATCTCCTTCGCCTGTATATCCAGTCCAGCCCTCGACCTGAGCCATGAGCTGTTGCGGAGTAAGCCCGGCGAGTAGAGCGGACCCGGAGGCCAGCAAAACTCCGTCTAAGAAATCCCGGCGAGAGATCTCCTCGTCCATGCCGAGAATTTTGTCTAAGTGAGGACATCGCTGACTCATTTTTTCTCCTGTCGTTCTCTCTGGTGAACAGGATACGCAATATCTCATGCGCCCCTGCAAATGATCGTAAAAAAAGCCTCGCGCTGGGACAATTATGATTGA
>CAWCYQ010000013.1:0-112604 GCA_963799755.1 Terriglobia bacterium
CCTGCGTTCCGGCGTACACCGAAGCCTGTTTCTCGTTCCGGAACAGTACCAAAACACGTTTGAACCTCCATACGCGTCCGGCCCCGCCAGCGGCTTCCTTCTAGTCTCCTTTTCGGGAGTGACGCGGCATGTACTTGCTCGCCTTGCCCCGACCTTTCTCGCCGAGTCACTCCCGAACAATGCTAACGACTTTGCGCGAGGATTCCGCGCTCACCATGCCTACGCTGGCAGTGTCCGAGATGATGGATAGGATCAATAAGAGACTGGAAGACGTGAAACTATCAGTTACGGCCGCAGACGAACTCCGAGGAACGCGGATAACCCACAGTGTTTTCAATCGGCGTTCATCCGCGTTCATTGGGGGCCTCTAATTCCTTCACGACTTCTTGCGTGCGAAGATCCAGTCGCGACAAGACGGAGATCATTTACAGGAACTTTGCGCGTTGTCGGCAAGCTCTTTTGGGGCGTTGCGCCAATTTCATTTGTGGATCGTGCTTGAGCAAATTCAGGGCAGAATCGAGGCGACAACGTATGAACAGGCGTCGCACTATCCATTTCCTGAGAGCCTTGTGGCACCCGCTGGATTCGCACTGGAGAGACTAAGATATGCGAAAAGGGTTTACGAGAAAACCGCAAGGTGACGAACCCGCGACGCAAAGCAAGAACTACATAACGCCGAGCGGCCTGCAGCGCCTCAAAGATGAGCACCGGTTTCTGGTCACCAGGGAACGCCCGGCCGTGACGGCGGTGGTGTCGTGGGCAGCGAGCAACGGCGATCGCAGTGAAAACGCCGACTATCAATACGGCAAGCGGCGGCTGCGGCAGATCGATGGGCGGATTCGCTTTCTCACGAAGCAAATCGAATCGGCGGAAGTAGTTGACCCGGAAACTCCGCGAGCGGGGCAGGCGGCGACCAGGGCATTCTTTGGAGCGACCGTGCGCTATGCCAATGCTGCGGGAACGGAGCGAGTGGTGAGCATCGTAGGCACGGACGAGGTCGATCTCAGCCGCAAGCACATCAGTTGGGTGTCGCCTCTGGGGCGCGCGTTGATGAAGTCGGAAGCGGGCGATCGTGTGATTCTCCAAGCGCCGGGTGGTACAGAACACCTGACCGTGCTGGAAGTGTGTTACGAGCGCATTTCGGTGGAACCGTTCCGTGAACCACCGGGGGCCGAGGCCTCGGCAAAGGGACTCCCTCGCTGACGCCAGTCTACCTGACGAAGCTTAGCGAAGCGGCATATGAACATTCCAGGCCCGAGTAAGGACGAATTGTGACCCGGCTAGGGCTATCGTTCCGCTATTGTTCGACCCCGGTCAGGATCGATCGCGCGTGAGGGCCTACTGTTTGCTAATCCGCCCTGGCGGAGTTTCGAGGCGTTTCTCTACACATTGCGACTAGACAAGATCTATCCGGCCAACGCTCTGTTTGGATTGTCACCTTGATTTCAGAGGCGCGGAGTATGAGCGAAGACATGCTATGAATATTCGCAAGGGACGGCGGACCATCCTATCTGTTGATTTCGGCAAAACGATTTTTCAGCTGGCAGCTCTGAACCAGCTAGGTGAGGTTGTGGTTCGCAAGAAGTTCTCGCGAGCACAACTGCTGCGCTTCACAGCGACCCGGCAAATCCAATTGATTGCCATGGAGCATGCGGGGTCCCATTTTCTTTTGCTAAACCACTCCAACAGCAGGGACGTAGCCCATTCCATTCATATCCGCGATAATGGTACGCAAAAGATGGAATCGGCGGGTGCTTAGGCCCGCAGCCATTGCGACTTGTTGCTAATGCCGGCGAAGCCCGCATTTCAATAACATTGTGCGAGCGCTTTCCGATAGAGTTACGTTCCGCTTGTCGATCGAGACACAGCATAGGTGTTTTTGGAAAGGCTCCCCGGGTTTTCAACAAGCTGGTGACGTCAATACTAAATAGCGAGTGGGACGCGGCAAGAACCTCCGCTCATTGATTGCGTGGGGAGCCACACGAGTGATCGCACCTGAGTTGTAAGAGCAGCTGGATCTCATTGAGAAGGCTTGCAAGGGGAATTTACTGGCGGTTTCGAATTCAGAACTGGGATCGCTGGTTAGCCTTTTCGCGGTGCCTGTCAGGTAGCCGAAGACCGGATCTCGTGTACGGTCTTGCCGGGTTGAACGTACTGTGCCCAGCAGACCTCATAAAAAAACATCGAAACGCCTGGCTAGTCCACGAAAGGCAAATCAACGTGAGACCAACCGTATTGATTGCGACCGCGGCATCTCAGGAGAGTGAAGCACGAACCTCGCGTTTCACTCTCCATCATCCTGTCAGATGCGCTCAGCCTTAATGCGGTCTGTAGTGACCCGCCTTGGATACAATCCCGTTTGCGAGCGGCCCAGTCTCCACGATGCCGATGAGTCCGTCGAGCGGCGAAACCGACTTCAGCAGGTTCCTGACGAGATATTCGCCGTCGGGCGAACCCCAGCCTGTCGTCGGGTCCCAGCCGGGTCCAGCGTTGTATCCTGTGATCCCATAATCCGAATTGTTGCCGCTGGTGATGTCGTGGAACGAAGTTTTGTATTCATTTCGGGTAAGACCGATCCGATACAGCCCTTGATTGATAAAGCCTACATCGTAATTAGCTTCCTGATCCACAATCGAGAGCAGAGCCGCCCATTGCGGTGAGCCAGCGCTCGTTCCGCCGAAACAAAATACTAGATTCGCCCCCTGGCCGGATGAACTCCAGACCACTAGCACGCCACCATCGATCGCCGCATTATAAGCGACGTCCGGCACACCGCGTTTGCCTCCTCTGACAACCGGAAGCTGGTAAAAGGGCTCGTTATAAAGTGTGCTGTATCCACCTCCCGTGGCTGCCGAAAACTTAGGCTCGTTCCAGACGACCTCGCCCTCGTACGTGCCCGCAGGCGCATCTAAAATCGTACCCCCGACTCCTACAACCAGGGGATCAACCGCCGGAGACGACACGCCCTTAACGTAAACCGTATCATCATCGCAGCTCGGCAACGCAGCTCCCGAGTCAGCCGAGGAGGCGAACAATGTGATGTTCTTCAAAGTCGCTTCAATAAAGACATCATGTGTCTGCTTAGCGATAGTTGGATCAACACACGTTTCGAGTTCGCCAAAGCTTTGTGAGATCACATCACCCAATCGATGGTCTATTGCATATTTTTGGGCGCTCAGAATGTCACTATCAGCGTCAGTTTTCGAGAGGACCAGCACGATATTGGCTCCTGGCGCAATGGCGTGCGCCCATTCCACATCAAGCGTGATCTCACCGGCCCAAGACACTTCATCCTTATTGGTCGGATCGAAGGGAGTAAGGCCGTCCGGAGCAACTATCGAGAAAGTTGGCAGCCGGTTATCAGTTGAGCCGCCCAACCCGTTCATACCGGAGACGCCGAACATTTGATTGAATCCGTTCAGGTCGCTGGCAATGGTTGGCGATTGGAAGGCATCGATGATGACGATAGTTTTCCCCGCTCCCGTGAAACCCTCATCCAGGAGCGGCTGGATATTGTAAGCCTGCCTGATCTCGGACGGAACATAACAGCCTGGGGGCGTTGTTGTTTGGCAGGCAAAGGTGGTTGCTCCGGGAGCGACAGCCGGAACGGGTCTCGGGTCGTATACAAGCAAGGGTTTCATGTGCGCATGGTGCCGAGTGGTTTCCCCGGCGCCGGCCAACGGTACAAAGGTGGCCAGCAACATGGCCGCAGTGCTTACTACAAGGCATTTCTTCAAAAGGTGTCTCCTAATTCGAACCGACTCAGCTAGGGATCTACCTAGCTGAGTCGGTAGTATATCTAATTCGAATTAGCTCTAACGGACCTGTCGCTGCTTCGCTGACCGCCAAACTATGTTTGTCGGACTTCCGTACTCACCCAGCGAATCGTTCTGATTACGCACAACGTTCCAAGTACCCACTCAGAACAATCTTTCACAAACGTGATCGCCTCAGCCAAAGCAGAGCCACGAGTGCTTGGGGTCGTACTCATCGGATCTCGTGCGACGGAGAGCATAACAACTCTCTTTTCCGATTACACTGAAAAACGCGCGCGACGGATTGCGCTGAAGTCCAGGCTGGATGCAGCGGAGAGCATTCCTCATCTCCTGACTACCATCTACGCTATGGAAGGCCGCGTTCGACCCTACCACAAGTATCTTGTTTGGGAATTGGAGCACCGCCCGCTTCTGGAACCGGAATGGCAAGCCCCGAACCTTCTTCCAAGATTAGAAGCCATGCTTGCCACCGGAGATCCGGCGTTGCAACGCCGCATGTTCGCCGATGTAGAGCGCGTGGCGTCGCGCGAGCCCTGATTTCCACCTGCCTAAACGCCAAACAACAGACGATGCCCGAGGATCAAGTTCACCAAAACACCGATGCCAAACTTCCAGAGACCAGAGCGGAAAAGCCATTGCCGGCACAGAGAAACAAAACAATCGAAAAGAAGGGCTATGCCTGTTTCAGACACTCGCCTCAGATCGAAGATCCACAGGAACTCTTCCCCAAATTGCTCCTCGAATGAAGTAGGGTGCAGCCAAAGTAAGCCGCGATAAAGACCCCGGATCACGTTGCGCTCCGTTGAAACCCCAGATGCAGTTTCGCTTCACGGATTGCTTGCTCTAAACGCTTGATCTCGGTCGAAAGAACCCCGCGTCCGAGCTTACTTAACCGGTAGTAGCGGCGTCTGGATTCGGCGCCCGTTGCAGAGTTTTCAGTTTCTTCGACCAGGTGCTCTTTCATGAGCTTCTGGAGATTGTCATAAAGCGTGCCCGGACCGAGCTTATAACGGCCATTCGATTGACGGGCAATATCTTGCATGATCCCGTATCCATGGCGCTCTTCGGCAGCCAAAGAGAGCAAAATGTGCAACGCTGCCGGCGGGAGGGGCAAGAAGCGCTCAAAATCCTCTTTCATGATCGCTTTCCGTTATAGCGGATTCCGAGTCTTGTGTCAACCTTTTCAAGACTTCAATGGCCCCTTATTCCCGCCTCAAGACGGTGGACGCGAGGCTAGTCCTGATTCGAGGGCTTGGGAACCGTAATCGCCTCCTGCCAATTCACTCCTACACTCCTGTCCCCGCACGAAAATCCGCCTGATCTCGAGATCCCGACTAAGAATCACAATATCCGCCCATTTCCCAATTTGCAGACTTCCGGTTTCCTCCGCTACGCCGGCGCGTTCCGCGGGCGTCAAGCTGGCCATGCGAATTACTTCAGGCAAAGTCGCGGAGGTCTGGCTAGCCATCGTCCGTACCATCGTGTCCATCCCGACAACCGAACTGGCCAGGCCTTGCCCCGGCACATACCCGACCTTGCCATTGCTCTCGATCCATGGACCATCCTCCGCGGAGCCGAAACGATAACTTCCCGGCGGCATGTCCACAGCTCGATTAGAATCAGTAACGAGCAGAAGCCGCGAAGGGCCTTTCATCCGAAATGCGAATTCCAACAGTTCGGGTGAAAGGTGCTGACCATCCGCAATCACCTCCGTGCTCATGTCGCGGTTGGCAAGCACGAATTGCTCCATGCTCGCCTGCATTGGCGTACCGAAGCGTTCGCGTAGAGAGCTGACTGAACTCATCGCGCACCAGAAATGATCCACATGGCGAACACCCGCTTCGAATGCCTTCGCCATCTCGGCCCAGCTCGCGTTCGAATGTCCGCAAGTGATCAGGCACTTGTTCTCTCTTGCTGCCCGATAGAATCCTTCGGCTCCCGGCAGCTCTGCCGCGCACGTGGCCACGCGAATCACGTTGAGAGCGAAAAAACGCCGGTATTCCTCAGCAACGGGATCTCGCCTGCCCGAAGGCGAATGGCAACCCACCTTTTCTTCCGCGAAATAAGGACCGTAAAAATGAATACCACCGATAGAGGAACCGTCTTGGACGGACCAGCCTTCACGTACTTCCATGCATGCCTGAATCATGCGGCTTAGTTGAGCGTTCGATCCCGTCGTAGTCGTTGGAAAAATTGTAGTGGTGCCATGCCGGAGATGCGCCAGGTTGGCGGTGCGCACCGCCTCCGGGGTGCCGTCCATATAATCGGCCCCGCTGCCGCCATGGACATGGATGTCTATAAAGCCCGGCGAAATATATCCGTCGTCCAGATTCTCTATAAGGCCATCAAACCAGGACGGTCTTTGCGTCTCAATCGCCTTAATCCTCCCTTCCTCAACCACGAGAAAAGCGTTGCTCAACACCGCATCGGGAAGGATCAGCGTGCCATAGAAACAAAACCTGCCACTCATATCACCGAGTATCGCCTCAAGATTCAAAACCGTCTCTTGACAGTTGCGTAAAAAGTGTCTACTGTATTATCTAACTAGTACACTGATTTGCTGCTTCGATTAAATCAATCCTCCGGAATCCCGCTCTATCTCCAACTCATGGAACAAATAAAGCACGCTATAGAAACTGGCGAACTCCGCGCCGGCGACCAACTGCCCACCATTCGCAAACTGGCTGAGGATCTGGTCATGAACCCTAATACGGTGGCTCGTGCCTACCGCGAACTGGAGCACGAACGCGTAATAGAGCTGAAGCACGGCTTGGGAGCTTTTGTCGCTGAATCCATTGTTTCGCGGACTAAAGTGATGCGAAAAGCCCAGGCCATTGTGCAATCGGCCATTGAACGGCTCGAAGCGCTCCATCTCGGCGAGGACGAAATCAGGCGGCTGGTGGAGAGCGAACTGGCACTCTTCCGTTCGTCCGAATTTCGAGAGGAGGATCAATGAGTGATCTTGCGATTCAAACAGCAGGCCTTTCGAAGTCTTTCAAAGGCCTCAAGGCGCTGAACGGACTCGATCTCAAAGTCCCAACGGGAAGCATTTTCGGTTTTCTTGGACGCAACGGCGCCGGCAAGACCACCACCATCAAACTTCTTATGGGAATGCTGAAGTCGGATGCCGGATCGGTAAGCGTGTTCGGGTTGCCGGTATCTGATCCCCGTATCGCCGTCAAGGCGCGCCGGCGTATTGGCTTCGTCACCGAAGATAAAGAACTTTATCCCTACATGACCGTTGATCAGGTCATCCGCTTCACTCGCCCCTTCTTCCCGAAATGGCGTCGCGACCTGGAACAGCGCTATCTGCGGATGTTCGAACTGCCGCTGAACCGGAAAATCCCGGACTTGTCGAAAGGCACGCGCTCGAAGCTGATGCTGCTGCTCGCGATGTCTCGCGGCGCGGAGCTCTTGATCTTGGACGAGCCAACGGATGGCCTCGATCCTGCTGCCGTCGAAGATGCCCTCCGCGAACTGGTCGCCCTCTCGGCCTCCCAAGGCACCACAATCTTCTTCTCATCGCATCAATTGACCGAAGTGGAGCAGATTGCGGACCATGTCTCGATCATCGATCACGGCAAAGCGATCGTCGGCGATTCACTCGACGATCTGAAAGCGCGTTATCGGCGTCTTCACATCGTCTTTGAAAAAGAGTTGACCGCGCCGGTCCGTTGGGTCGATGGAGTGGAGCATCTTCGCCAGGACTCGCGATCGGTTTCCATTCTGGCGAGCCGGAACGTAGAAGAACTTGTCGAACAGGCGCGGTCGATACCCGGCGCCTCGGTCGAACAATTTCCTGTGACTTTGAAAGAGATCTTTCTCGAACATGTGAGGACGAACTGATGCTGTGGACGAAAGGTTGGCTTGAAACGAGATGGCGGCTGCTCTACGCGGCGGGGATGCCTCTTTTTATGCTCCTGCTCTTTACGCGGGTCGGCTTAGCATCGCCTCAGGTTGCAAGCAACATGATGGGCACAATGTCCTTCTTTTTGATATTCGGGGCGGTTTATCTGGCTGGCTCAGGCATCAGAACACAATCTGCTTTTCAGGGGACGCAGGGCCTTCATGGATCGACTTATTACACGCTCTCGCTGCCAGTCACTCGTTTTCGGCTGCTTGTGGTGAGAGTGGGGCTCGGGCTCTTGGAAATAACGGGAATAAACGTCGCCGTACTGGCCGCAGCTTGGAGTCTGTTTCCGCTCGTGCGCGCGCGCTCGACACCCATTGACTTGCTGAAACTGATCCTCGCCGCGATCATTTGCACCGCCTGTTTCTACTTCGTTTCCGTCGTATTATCGACTTTTCTGGGTGAAATCTGGCAGACCTTTGGAAGCTTACTCCTGCTGGGTTTTGCCTGGTGGGCTGTTGCCCGGCTTTCGTTGCCGTCCTCAGCGAACGTCTTTCGGTTTATGAGTGATGCCTCTCCCCTCATCACACATACGGTGCCATGGCTGGCGATGGCCGCGTCACTCATCGTCTCAACGATCTTGTTCTTTACAGCCCTGAAAATCGTGCAGACCCGCGAGTATTAAGCTGACACAGCTTGAGCAGCAGGCGTCAAGTTTTTACCGCTTCGCGCTCGATCGAAAGGCCCGGAGAACTTGCGCAGATCCCACCGACCTGCACGTCGGGCCACCCGACAGACGATAGAACTGAACCTCGTAGCATTGACCCCGTCAACATTGGACATCCGCGATTTTGAAATCTCCGTCTTGAGCTAGGATCAGGGGAGAACATAAGGCGAATACTGCCGGTCCCAAGCTTCGGCGATTTACCTTCGCTCCATTCCTTTCTATAGGCGGTAAAAACCCCCTACTTCTCGAGATAGAAATTTCCGGCAAACAGCGCGTCAATTCCCGACGAATAAAAGCTTCGTACCGCATCCCGCGGCGTGCAAACCAGCGGGTCTCCGAAAAGATTGAAACTCGTGTTGTACAGGACTGGCAGCCCGGTCGCTTCTCCCACTGCATTCAGCAGCGCGTGATAGAGGGGATTCTGCTGCTTGCTAACCACGTGTACTCTTATCAGATTCCCTCCCAGGACCGCCGCTGAAAACTGCTCGCGAAAATCGGGCCGCACTTCTCCCACGGTTGCCAGATAGCGCGCGTTTGGTCCCACGTCGAAATACTGGGCCGCCACCTCTTCCGGGACCGACGCCGCAAATTTCCGGAAGCTCTCGCGGTGCTTGATATACACGTTGAGATTTTCCGTCGAGTACGGATTGAGCGGCGAAGCCAGTATGCTGCGGTTGCCCAGCGCCCGAGGCCCGAATTCCATCCGGCCCTGCATCCAAGCCACAATTTTGTTGTCGCTAAGCGCGCGAATCGCCTCCCGGATCAGCTCTCCGTTCGTGTTCAGAAAATGGAATCGCAGCTTGCAGTTTTCAAGCACCTGCTTGATCTGGTGCGGAGTATAGGCTGGTCCTAAGCACAGAGTTTCGAATGGAATCGCCCGCGTTTCACCATAGAAGTTGTGCCATGCCGCCAGCGCCGCACCCAGCGCCGTGCCCGCATTCCCCGCGACCGGTTGCACAAATACGTTCTCGAAATGCCGCTCGAGTGCTCGAACGAGCATGGCGTTTAACGCGAGGCCTCCCGCGATCGCCACGTTGCGCGCGTCGCCCAACATGGCGCACACGGTCTCTTCCACTACATTTTGCAAGCTGCGCGCGAGGTCGGCTTTGGCCGGTTGTTCACCCACCAGATCGTGAAAGCGCCCGCTGAATCCACCCTCTGTCAGCCGGTCTGCATCGAAGAAACTACGCTCGAACCTTGGCCAGCCGGCTGCGTTTCGATTGACGATGCTACGGAAGACATCCGAGAATTTCGGTTCTCCCGTGGCGGAAAGCCATTGTACTTTGTGCTCGTCCGATCGCGGCTCGAACCCCAAAAGTTCTGTCACGCGGTTATACAACTCGCCCAATGAATCCGGGAAGTAAAGCTCTCTGACTTTTGTCAGCCGTCCGCTCTGTCCCTGGAACAACGCTGCGGATCGAAAGTCGCCGGCGCGGTCGATGCTCAATACCTTCGCGTCGTCGAAACCCGATGCGTAATAGGCCGAGGCGGCATGCGCATCGTGGTGATCCACTACTACGATTTCACTGCGCGGCAATCTGGCCCGCAATTCCAGCAATGCGGAGCTCTCCGCTCCTACTGCAAACGGCCTGGCCAATGCAATGCAATCGATTTCGTCCTGTTTAACACCAGCTACCTCTAGAGACAGCGCGAAGGCCTCGTCCGGAAATGCACCCGGCCGGTGGTGGCGCGTGAGCTTCGCTTGCTCCACTGCTGAAGCCAACTCGCCGCGTCTTATGACGCAGCATGCTGGATCGCCAAGTAAACCGCCGAGCCCTACGAGAATTTCGGGCATCCAGCTAAACCTTCCGTAGCCGGTCGATCACGCGCTCCCGCCCGATACAGATAAATATCGCGAACGCGCTCGGTCCCGCCGCTTGCCCGGTCAGTGCCGCTCGGCTGGCGTTGATCAGCACACCGGCCTTTACGCCCCGCTCCTCTGCCAATTTCCGGAGGTCTGCTTCTACGCTCGCCTCCGTAAACTCTGCATTAGCGTCGATGCGCCCGGCCAACTCCCGCAACAGTTCGCGTGCCCCCGGTGCGTTGAGCTTATCCAGCGCCGGCTTCTCAATCGGAAAATCGTCCGCGAAATAAGCTCGCCCCCTAATTGGGAAATCGAGTAGTGTCGAGTAGCGCGAGCGAATCGTGTCCACCGTGTGCTCGAAGAACTTCTCGTCCCCGTACGGTTGCAGCTTGTGATCTACGAGCACCTTTCTCACAACCGGCGCCAACTCCCCAACTGGCATGCTGCGCAAATGCTGGGAATTGAGCCACAGAGCCTTCGGGTCGATCGGATCGCTCTCGCTAAAATTCACCACCGCGTTGCTGCGATTCACGCCTTCGAGCGAAAACGCTGCCACCAACTCGTCCCTCGTCATTTGCTCGCGGTTATCCTTCGGCGACCAACCCAGCAGGCAAAGGAAGTTGATATATGCCTGCGGCAGAAAGCCGTCGTCCCGATACGTGTTTACGCTGACTACCGGCCCGTGTTTTCGCTTTGAAAGCTTCGATCCGTCGGGTGCGATCAGCAGCGGCAAATGTGCAAAATGCGGCGTCGCGGCGCCCGCTCCTTCAAACAGCAGTACATGCTTGAAAGTATTTGAAAGATGGTCCTGGCCGCGAATAATATGCGTGATCTTCAGGTCGATGTCATCCGCGCACGATGCCAGATGATAAGTCGGCATGCCATTGCTTCGCAGTAAAGCAAAATCCTCTATATCGGCTGTCGACTTTGCCTGCGCTCCATACACTTCATCGTGGAATTTGACTTCATATGCCGGTTCGCGCTCGACTCGAAAACGAATGGCAAACGGCTCACCCAGATCTGCCCGGTGCTGGCTCTCTTCAGTGGAGAGCGCGCGCATCTCCGCGTTGCACAGCCAGGCCTCCTCGCCATACGGTCTAGCTTCCAGATCCGCTGCGGCCGGCGTAAAATCGCGATACGCCAAGCCTTTGGCAAGCAGATCGCAAGCCAATTTGCGATGGAGGTCGAGCCGCTCCGACTGGCGATAAAATTCGTCCCAGCCGAGATCGATCCAGTTCAATCCTTCATAAATCGAGTTCAGAGATGCTTCGGTATTGCGATCGACGTCCGTGTCATCGATGCGCAGCACCATCGTTCCGTGGTTTTTTCGTACATAAAGCCAATTGAAAATGAAGGTGCGCGCGCTGCCGATGTGCAAATATCCGGTCGGCGAAGGCGCAAAGCGGGCACGAATCATGAAACTTCAGTGTACAGACCGGTTAATCGTTGAAATAAATCGACAAACTGTCCGATCGAGAGTTGTTCGGCACGCAAGCGGGCTTCCGGCATTGAGTCCGCTCGCTCCCCGTATATCCCGCGCAGATTATTTCGTAGTGTCTTCCGCTTGTGCAGGAAACACCCGCCGGTAAATCGCAGAAGTTGATCCAACTGGGCCGGAATCTGCGCCTTGCGGCGTAACAGGACCGCCCCCGACTCAACTTTAGGCGGCGGCACAAACGCGGAAGGCGGTACTTTCGAAACCAACTCTACATCGCAGACCAGCCTGGTCGCGACCGTCAAATAACCGTAGCTCCTGCTTCCCGGATTCGCGAGCAGCCGTTCAGCCACTTCCCACTGCATCAGAAACACGGCAACCGGGAAACGCGCATCCATCCTCACAAACTTTTCGATAATCGGAGAGGTTATGTAGTAAGGCAGATTGCCGGCTACCGCAGCCGGACCCCATTCAGCGAGATCGGTTCGCAGTACGTCGCCCTGGTGAACCTTCAATTTTGTTTCCGTTGCAAAATTTTGCTGGAGACGAGCCGCGAGAGCGCGATCAAACTCCACGACGTGCAATTCGTCTGTCCGCGGCAGTAGATGGCGCGTAAGCGCGCCGCGTCCGGGACCAATTTCGATCACGCGGGCGGTATGTTCACCGCAGGTAGCAATCGCCAGCCGCTCCAATATCGCGTCACGAACCAGAAAATGCTGGCCGAGTCTCGGCCTCATGACCGAATCGTTTCCGGTGAAAGCTTAAACGGCTCGGTGCGGCAGAAATAGCGCGGGTAAAACCGGCCATCTTGCAGGTCGCCATGACGCTCCAGGAACAACCGTTTCTCTTCATCGCTCACTGGCAGTTCCGCGGCTGCGGTCTGAGATGCCGCCCAAGAACGGCGAATACACTATGCGCCGACCGGTCTTCAAGGCATGTGCACCGGCCCACACGCCTAGAAAGCTTAGCGTGGCCTGGGCCGGCAATTGCTCGACCAGTTCTACCAGAAAACGCGCTTTGATCGCGGCAAACCGGGTCGACACGGCACTCACAGAGCGCTGTTTCCACACCTGTCCGAAATAACCCGGATCGCTCGCCGGTCTTCCGCGATTCGGGCTGCCGCAAATGCCGTCGAACCCGAACTCCAGGCCGGCCTCTATGATCTTTCCGTCATTGCCTCGAATCTTTCCTCCAACCATGATTGTGTCGCGATGAAGGTCCATAATGCCGATCACCTCCCATATCCAGTCTGGGTTCTCGATGCTGATGTCTTCTCCAACAAAGCAAAACAGACCATCTTCTTTTGCGACAGCGCGAGCCGGCTCGGCATACTGCTGCAGGCTGGCGCAGCGGTCCTGGCTTAGTACGACCGTCATCACTGCTTTCGCCTGCTCCTGCTTGCGCCGAAAATGCCAATGATCTCCGCCCCCGAACAAGGGACTAGGCTCGATTTCGAATAGACTTCCGGACGGTTGAGCGTCCAGAAATCGTCGCAAGACACTTTGCTGAGAGGCTCCGATGTAAGGTTTCCGAGCAACATCGTCGGCGGTAGAGGCCGCGTGAACGCGCCAGCTATAAACTACCTCCGGAACGTGGATCGCTTTTTGACCGGCAATCAGAAATCTCACAAACAGATCCCAGTCTGGGCTTCCTTCTGCCGCCGCATCGCTGTAAGCCCCGAGTTTCAGCGCGCGTTTGCGATCTATCACTCCCAGATGCGCTATATATGCGGAGTTCAACAGCAGAACCGGGTCCCAGTCGGGTTTGAAGTAAGGCTGATATCGCTGCGAGCCGTTCACTTTGTCTTCGTCTGTATACAGCAGGTGTGGATAGCCGTTCTTGACGATCGCGGAAGCAACCACTTGCAGGGCATCCGGATAAAGCAAGTCATCGGCGTCCACCGCCATCACATAGCGGCCTTTCGCTCGTTCCAGGCAGCGCCGCAATCCCCGTATAATACCCAGGTTGGTCTTTGTCCGGTCCAGTTTCACCCATGGCAGCGCGCTCAATTCTTTCAGATACTCCAGGAGCTTCTCTTCTGAACAGCCATTGTCAAGCAGTACCCATTCACAGGCTCCATCCTTGTTTTGCGGAGATATCGACTGCGCTAACTCGCGTAGATACTGAACAGGAGTACCGTTCCACACCGGAGTCAAAATAGAAAGAAGGCCCTTCTGCGGGGCCGACATGTGAACGGTCCGACGAAACGCCTGTCTATTTTTTATCCATCTTTGATATTCACGGGCGCCCCTGCTCGGCAGCAGCGCGCCGCTTTTCCGCCGTAGCATTCCTTTGATGTAGGCCTTCGCTCGTCTGATGTAGGCCTTCGCTCGTCGCTTCCACTCTGCATATAACGGCTCCAAGAATCTCTCCCTTGTTATTTTCATATTGATGAACCGCCAGGACACTCCCGAAACTCGACTGGAAGCGGCGAATGATGCTCTCCGCCAGGTCCAGGCGGAGCTGCGGGTATCGCAGAGGCAGCTGAAACGCATCCTGGAGCTGATTGAGAAACACCAGTTGCAACTGGTTTCACATGAATCTTCCATCGCACGCCTCGATCGCATCATCATGGAAATGCTGACCGGCAGGGTATGGCGAACACTCCGCGCCGCCGGCGATCTTGCCAAGCGCTTTGTCCCCCGATCGAACGGGTCAGATTCTTCGAGTCTTGTTCTAAACAGCCGCCAACGATCTTTCCTGGTCTGTGACGAGCCCAAAGCGAGCGATCTCGCGCTACGCAGCGGGAGCATCTCTGTCAGAGGTTGGTGCGTGGCGCAAGGCGGTGTCGATCGCGTGCAGATCGATGTTCCGGGTATCCCGAGAATAGAAGCTATTCCTTCCGTTCCTCGCCCGGACGTAAAGAAACATCATCCGGATCTCGATACCACCGGCCGCGCCGGCTTCGCTGCCGATTTTGACTCGCTCAGCCTTCCTAACGGACGCCACACGATCACCCTGCGGCTGATTTCGAAAGGCAAGCCGATTCGAGAAACCAGAACCGCCGTCCAGATCGACCATGAAAATGGTTTTGCCTCCGATTACTATCGCTGGATTCATGATTTCGAAGAGCCCGACGACGATCTGATCGCGTTGAAGCTGGGTAGCTTCTCTGGCCGGCCCTCCTTCAGCATCTTGATGCCCGTATTTAACACCGATCCGGCCGAACTGAGCGCCGCAATCGAATCCGTAATCGCTCAATCTTATGGCAATTGGGAACTCTGCATTGCTGACGATTGCTCCTCACGTGCAGAAATACGCGACATTCTCGAACATTTTGCCGGACAGAATTCAAAGATAAAAGTTGTTTACGGAACAGAACGAGGCGGCATTTCTAAAACCTGCAACGCTGCCTGGCGAGTAGCCACCGGCGATTACATCTGTTTTCTCGATCATGACGATACGCTCTCGGAGCATGCGCTGGCGTACCTTTGTGAAGCTCTCGACCGTCATCCCAACGCCGACATGCTCTATAGCGACGAAGATAAAATCGATAGCAAAAACAAGCGCTTCGAGCCATTCTTCAAACCCGATTGGTCACCCGACTTGCTTCTTTCTGAAAACTACATTTGCCATTTGCTGCTCCTGCGGCGTGATCTGGCAAGCAAGATCGGCCATCTCAATCCTGATTGCGACGGAAGCCAGGATTATGATCTGATCCTGCATGCTTCCGAGCACGCTTCGGAGATCCGGCATGTCGCGAAAGTGCTCTATCACTGGCGAGCAACGGAAGGTTCCACTGCTGTTACCCAGGAGAACAAGCAATACGCTTTCGCCGCTGCC
The DNA here is from genome assembly GCA_963799755.1 of Terriglobia bacterium. Taxonomy (GTDB): domain Bacteria; phylum Acidobacteriota; class Terriglobia; order Bryobacterales; family Bryobacteraceae; genus Bog-105. The sequence continues at coordinate 15,376 of CAWCYQ010000013.1, forward strand.
CACAATGCCCTTCTAGAGCATGGGAAACGCACCAAGCAAGTGCTGGACATCGAGCCGGGCAGGGTCACCGGGCGCTGGCGCGCGCGCTATGCGATTCCCGCCGGGACACAGGTCAGCATCATTATCGCGTCGGGCGGCAAGTTGGATGTCCTCCGCGCAAACCTGGAGAGCTTATTCAGCAAGACGACATACCGCGACTACGAAGTTGTCGTAATCGACAACTCCAGGCACAACGGCATCGAAAACTATATTCGCGAACTGCAATCCGGGCACGAGAATGTGCGCTATCTCGACTGGCGAAACAAAGCGTTCAATTACTCGGCCATCAACAATGCTGCTGCCCGCGAATGCAACACCCCGCTCTTGCTGTTCCTCAATGACGATACTTCGGTGATCGAACCGGGCTGGCTGGAAGCGATGATCGAGCTGGCTGCTCGACCGGAAGTGGGCGCGGTGGGAGCGAAGCTTCTCTATCCGGATGGCCGCATCCAGCACGCCGGCGTAGTCATGGGGATTTACGACAATTGCGGGCACGCCTTTAAAGCTCTAGACGGCAGCGTGAGCCATTACTTTGATTTCCCGGACGTGATCCGCAATGTGAGCGCCATCACAGGCGCATGCCTGATGACCCGGGCCGATGTTTTCTGGAAAGTAGGTGGCTTCGACGAAGTGCAGTTCGCTGTCGCGTTCAACGACATCGACCTGTGCCTCAAGATTGGAAATCAGGGATACCGCGTCCTTTATACGCCGCACGCTCTCCTTTATCATCACGAAGCGCTTTCTAAAACGTCGAAAGATCTGGTCCCGCATCCGCAGGAAGTGGAAGCAATGCGGCTGAAATGGGAGAGCATCATCGACGCGGACCCGTACTATAACCCCAATTTGACCCGCAATGACGAGGATTACTCGCTCAAAACTCGCCTCTGAGTGCAAAACACGTTAAGCTGAAAAAGGAAAGTGCTGAAGATGGCCAAACTTGACGACGACCACACCTACACGACCTGGGACGGCAGAACCATCACTGACGTAAAGGCGCTTCTTCGCGACCCGAAGGTCCAGGAAACGATCAGAAAATTGTCAAACAACCAGGATTTAGGCTCCAGAAAAGGCTACATAACGGTTCTGCGGCATCGAAAACCAGAGTAGTTAAACTGGCAGTGAATGCCGTATAACCTGCTCCTCCTTCCCCTTCTGGGCGGGTTCCTTTTCTTTCATATTTCCCACTATTTTCGGTTTAGCGCGCAGCGGCTCGATGGCTATCGGCTTCTCTTTCAAACCGCCATAGCCGGAACGTGTCTGGCGGTCCTGGCGCGCCTCGTCAACATCATTTTCGAATTCGTTTTTGGAGTGAACGCCGTCGACAGTGCCTGGGCTTTCTTCATACCACTGCACGCGCCCTTCTCCGGCACCAGTGCTCTTTCCCTGTTACTCGGGCCGCTTGCAGCCTTGATTTGGAATTTGTTTATTGGCAGGAAAGAAGCAAAAGAGATAGAAATTCACAAGCACGGGAACGCGTTTATTCAGCTTCTTCTTCGCGCTCAGCAGCGCAAGCAATTGCTTTCGATCACGCTGGATAATCGCAAATGGTACGTCGGCTGGGTTACCGAAGCGCCTAATCTTGACCCCCAGGAACTCTACTTCCGCGTGCTGCCCTACAGGAGCGGATATCGTGACAACGAGAGCCTGAAGACCGTCTACACCACCTTTTACGAACGCGCGCTAAGCGACAGTACATTTGACCAAGAAGATCTGATTATCACTCTGCCCCTAAAGGATGTAAAAACGGCAAACCTTTTCGATGAAGATCTTTACAACGATTACTTCGCCGAACCTCCTGAAGCGAATCGTTCCTAGATACCGTCCACACTGTAGCGCCCCGGTCCCGCGATCAGAATCGCCAGTGCCCACGCGCAAAACAGTAGCGGCAGTTCTCCGCTGTGCGGGCCGGACAGCGCGAATTTGTGTACCAGGACGAACGCAGCTCCGGTATTGATCGCAATGATCAACGCCGCCCAGCGCGTGCCGAGCCCGATCACCACCAGAAGGGAACAGATCAGATCGGAAAGGATCGCGAACATCAGCGTGAATTTCGCTCCTACGTGAAGCGGATCGGGAAAGTGCGAGGCCATGGCGGAAAAGTGCATCACCTTCACCCAGCCGTGCAGAATACACAATGTGAATCCGAACACCACTCGCAAAACGAGTAAACCAACATCGTAGTTTCTTGGTATAAAGCCGAGTCGCAGGAAACTGTTCATGGGTGCCATTGTGCCATGTGTAAATAGCGATTGCGCGAGGATAAACAGCATGAGCTTCCGCTTTTCTGCATTTCTGGCCCTTTTGGTTCTCGCTCACACTGCCTTCGGGGTAGTCAGAATCGAGGTGACAGTGCCGGCAGGCAGAACGCCCTTGAACGGGCATCTTGTTTTGGCAATTGCCAAGAACTCGTCGAGTGAACCACGCTTTCAGATCGGCGAAACATACGAGTCGGCCCAGGCTTTTGGAATCGATATCGATCATCTGGCTCCAGGTAAGCCGATCCCGATCGACGCGGCTACCGTCGGCTATCCGCTAGAACACATATCGGCAATCCCAGCCGGAAAATACTTCGTGCAGGCGGTGTTTACTGCTTACGAACGATTTCATCTGGCTAGCGGAGTTGAAATCGATCTGCCGCCGGATCGCGGCGAGGGGCAGCAATGGAACACCAAGCCGGGCAACTTCTATTCAAAGCCGCGGAAACTCGAGATCGATCCGCAATCCAATGCAGTTCTGCGAATCATACTTGATCAGGTGATTCCGCCCATTTCGCCAGATCCCATGGCAGAAGTGCAGAAGGAAGGTGCGAGTCAATGGCTCAAATTCATTCGCATTCGCAGCGCGATGCTCTCTCAGTTTTGGGGCCGCGACGTGTTCCTCGGTGCCTGGGTCTTGCTGCCGGATGGATGGGCGGCTCACCCGGCCGCGCATTACCCGTTGATCATTTATCAGGATCATTTCCATCCCGAATTTGGGGCCGGTGTTGATTTTCGCACGAGACCGAGAAAGCCCGATCCCAAGTCTCCGCCCGGCGAGATCGATTATGGCTTCAGATTTTTCGAGGACTGGACCTCCGGTCGTCTGCCGCGCGTCATCATTCTCTACATCCAGGATGCGAACCCGTACTACGACGATTCTTACGATGTGAACTCCGCGAACCTAGGACCCTATGGCGATGCGATTACGAAAGAAATCATTCCACAAATCGAAAAGCAGTTCCGCGCCATCGGGGAGGGTTGGGCACGCGCCACCTATGGCGGCTCTACTGGCGGTTGGGAGTCGCTCGCTTCCCAAATCTTTTATCCGGATTTTTACAATGGCGTCTGGTCCAGTTGCCCGGACCCGGTGGATTTTCATGCATATCAAAATGTAGATCTCTACAAGGACAAGAACGCTTATTTTCGCAGCGGATCTTTCGGCGCAATTCCGATCGCCGAGATGCGCGAGGCCGACGGCAGCATCGTCGCGGAAATGGAGCCGGCCAACAGGCTCGAGTATGTCCTTGGTACGCACGGACGGTCCGGCCAGCAATTTGACGCCTGGCAGGCGGTCTTCTCACCTGCGGGAGCGGACGGCTATCCGAAACCTGTTTACGACAAGCAAACCGGAGTAATCGATCCCGAGGTTGTCCGTTATTGGCACGATCATTACGATTTGACGGCCATTTTGCAGCGCGATTGGGCCACTCTAGGCCCCAAACTCGAGGGCAAATTGCATCTCGCGGCTGGCGACGCGGATACGTGGTTCTTGAATAACGCAGTCCATTTGATGCAAAAGACTTTGGAGACAACCCGCAATCCGCACTCCGATGCGACTTTCGATTACGGGCCGCGTATGCCTCATTGCTACAGCGGCGATGCAGATTTACCGATGAGTGTTTCCAATCCAACGATCAATCAGCGCATCTTGCCGCAAATGGTCGAACATATGCTGAAGACGGCACCCCCGGGTGCCGACGTGACTAGCTGGCGTTATTAAGTACGGTCGGCGGCCAATGCGTTGCCCGCCTGTTTATCGAACTGCTTCTTGCCATCCCACTGCGCTGTAAAAGTAACTGGAGCTTTGCTACCGGACAGGGCAAACATCACAGCCATCGGCCAACCCTTCTCGAAAGCGGCCTTGGTGTCGCGTGTCACTGTCGCTATCGCCTTGGCGAGAGCGGCGCGCTCTGCCATAAACGTAGGGTCCTTGGTAGGGTCGCCTTGTCTTTGCGCATCGGCGGCATCCAGCACTGCCTTAAGCCGCGGCGCAACGGTCGCGATGGATCGTGCCCAGAATGTAATGTCGTACCAATCGCTGTAGGAGGCGGGAGATCCTGGTGGGAATTGTTGCTGTTCCATGTCCGCCCAAGTTGAATCGCTTGTCAATACTTGCCAGCGCGCGTTATCAGCCGGCTGGTTTCGGTCGAGCAGAGAAGCGAGCACCTGCCGCCCCAATCGCTTCAAGTCGGGCAACTGATACGCCGTGCGTGCCGCGGTGTCTGAGAAAAACAGCCTCAGCGCGTCATCGCCTGTAAAAGTGGTTCTGGCTGCCAGGCGAACGTATTTGAAATTCTTTTGAGCCGCGATCTGTCGGAGATCGTTCGCTATCAAAAGATTTAGCGCTACACCCAACAACAAAGCTTTATGAAGGGCTGAAAAATCCGAGCGTTGATTGTACAGCAGCAGCGACTGCGTGGCTTGAATACTGGGGCTGAAACCGGCGCGAGAATCGGCGGTCGTGTACGCCACGGTTGCCAGGAAAGCTTCATCCAAAACCTTCCGCAATTTGTCGTCTTGCGCGGCGAATGGCGCCGATGCGACGGCGATGCGCTGCGCAGTTTCTTTGTCGGTGATCGTGATGGTGCCGTCCTCCGTATCGTGCAGAATGCAGCACTGGCGGACAAAGTCTTGCGTTGAGGCGCAATCGTAAATGCCTAACAAGTTGAGCGACGTTTTGCCGGTCGCTTCGTGAGTATCGGTCACTACGTTTCGCAGTTCTCGTGCGTTGGAGAGCTTACTAAGGGGAGACCAGTTGCCCTTCAGCGTGGCGTCAATGGCGGCATCGGTTTCGTCCGAATTGCCGCTGAGATCGATCTCGTAGAGCACGGCGGCTTCGTCGGTCAGAGATGCGCTGCAACTGCCATTCAGCGCGATAGAGAACCCCTGGTCAATAGCTCCTTTCAGCGCTTTCTCCATCGTGGTGCGATCTGCGTCGGGAATCTGAGCTAATTCGAAATTTGCACCGGGTAGAGCTGAGAACAGCTTCGATACCAGGTCCGTCGATCCCACCTCCGCGCTCAACCCGGCTTGCGCCTCGAAGCTGACGGCCAAGTCCGACTCTCTCTTCTTGTAAAGGCCAAGCTGAACTTTTGAGTCGCTTACTCGATAGCATCGTCCCAGGAATTCGCCGGTTACCGTGAGGGCGCCTGTCAAACCTACCTTGAGAGAGGGGCCAATCTGCAGTTCGTGGTGAAACGGCAGCGATTCGGTCGCGAGACTGAAGCAGCTGGTAGGAAGCTGGTAGGTGTAGCTTCCCTGTATGGAAAATGAGCCGGATACGTCCCATTCGCAGACAGAATTCAGCGGCTGATTCCTAAAATCGGCGGCACTCCGCAGGACTCTGAAAGCCGACAGCCCTTTTTCGACTGCGCTTTTCAGAGTTGGGAACACACCGTTTACGCTCTCCACCAAAACGTATGAGGAAACCGCGTTCGCCCGCATCGATTTTCCACAGATACCCAACCCAGTCGGGCTAGTCGCTCCAAGCGAGAGGTCGAGCTGTGTGGCGAATGCCAGACCGATCCAAGCCTGAGTTTTGGCGATAGCGATATCCGACGAAGCGCCGCCCGTTCGGAACAGAGTTCCATCTGCGTTCCGGAATACGGTAATCGTCACGTTATCTCCGCTCTTAAGTACAAGATCGAGATTGCTGCCCAGTCCGATTTTGGGTGAGGTAAAGTCACCACCGAACACTCCGGAATGGAAGGTGGTCTCATCAAGTGCTGTCTGACCTGCCGATACGAACTCGCTTGTTTTGGACTTTAGAGCCTGCAGACCGGCATGAGCAGCGTCGCTCTTGTCGTCGAATTGAAGATCGACCTTCAATCCGAATTTGTCAGTGAGTGGAATTGTCGGCACTTTGGACCTCTTTCAGATACTCTCTCGCAACCTGGAGTTCCGGTCGGTCGCCCACGGGGCAGTTGCTGAGCAGACGCCGGTAGTAGGTCCGAGCCAGCTCAGGTTTTTGGGCGGCTTTCGCTGCTCGCGCGGCTCCGGAAAGTGCATTAAAGCGGTTGGGATCGGTATTCAGCGAGCGTTGGTATTCAGCCAGCGCTTCTTCGGGCCGATGCATTTCGAGCAGCATGTCCGCGAGCATCTCACGGGCCGGCAATTCGACCTCTCCCTTGCCGGTCTTATCCTGCCGGTTGGCTGCCTCGCGGAGCAAATTGCTGGCTTCAGCATCTTTTCCCTCCGCAAATTCAAGCCACGCGTGTGCTTCATCGCGGCTGCTGGCCATGCCCTCTGCGACGTACGCGTAGGAGCTCTTCTTCACGGCCTCGAGCGCTTGATCGTATTTTTCTACCGCGGTCCGGGCTGTCCCGAAGTCGTGCAGGTGCCCGGCCGCAACGGCATTCGCCCAGAGCGTGCCGGCTTGAAAATCGGGCGCGGCGTTCGGCGTCGGAGTTAATGCAGCGGCCGCCTTCCAGTCGTGTGTCTCCAGATTGAACAAAGCGGGAAAATGCCATTGCACATAGTAAAAATAATCCTCCATATCCTTGGAGAATTCCTGTTGCCGGATGCGCAGCGCCTCCTCCTCTATGGCCTTGGCGCTGCCGGTTTGACCGGTTTGCAGATAAGCATATTCCAGGAAATCCATGGCATGCGCGCGGTCATGTGTACTCGCCTGCTTTTCCGCCGCCGCCTTTGAAAGAAGGTTCGATTGAATATCGTCCTGCCACATTCCTAGCCTGGCGAAGATGTGCGAGGGCATATGTAACGCATGCGCCGAAGCCGGTGCGATCTCCGCGTACCGGCGCGCTGCCGGCAGACCTTCTTTCGCCATCTCCGGAGTGTCACAGGCGTGGATCAAATAGTGCGCAACGCCGGGATGATCCGGCTCCTCCTTCAAGACGGCGTTGAGAATGCTGACAGCTCTTTTGCGGAGAGCAAAATCGTTATCATTCGCGTGCGGCGATGCGACCAGAGACAAAGCGTAAAAGGTGGCCGCTTCATTGTCTTGTGGAAACTGCCGATAGAGTTGCTCCATTGCCCGGGAGTAGGCTTCCCATCGAGCTTCATATGTGGTCTTCGCATCCTCTTGATAGAATGCCGCCGCCGCTTTGACGTAGCCTTGCTCTCTTGCCGACTTCGGGGCTGCCGCTTCTGCTTTCTCGATCAGTTTCCCGCCATTCGTCAGATCGGCGACCGAAGGGCGGTCCCATAACTGGTGATAGAGCGACATTGCCTCGCCCCAGTACGCCATCGCACAGCCAGGGTCCTTTTGCTCAATTTCTTGAAATTGCTTCCGCGCTTGGCTGTACCCGAAAGAATGCAAGAGTGCGACGCCTCTATCAAAAGATTTCTGTACGCCTGGAGAACAGGACGTCGGAAACGACACGGCCCCCAGGCGTTCGGAGGCGGATGGCTCCTCATGGTGGTGCTCCTGAGCGCGCGATGGCGTTGAAAAGCTGACAACGCATGCCGTGAGCGTCAAGATAGAGATTAAGCGGCGACGTTCCAAATAGGCCTCTCTGCCGGAAGAATGACCACATTGTAGGTCTTTCCGATTGACCCGCGATAGAGGTTTGAGAGCCAGAGGAGCGAAGTCGCGTTATGAATGCCTGATGTGCGGCACTATTGGCGAAACAGAATCGGAATGAACGAAATCCGAATGTCACCGATTGTCGGTTGATCCAATCCGAGAACGCTCGGAAATTCCGGCATAGTTATGTTCTCGTATTGCAGCCTGCCGGGGTCGCCCACGAAACTACCCGATCCGTCCCGCACAGCGTAATCGGTAATTCGCCCCTGGCCGTCCAAACTGAGCGTGAGCACTACGGACGACTTAAGCTTAAGCTCCACCGGCACCAGATTGGCGTCCATGTGGTCGGCGTACATTACGGGCACTTCATAGCCTACTTGGCGCGTGCTCGTACTGATGGTCAATGCTAACGCGCTAAAAAGAAGAACGCTCGAGAGAACTCCGCCGGTCGCCGGAATGGTGATCGGCCGGGTTAGTTCATTCAGCCGGAATTTCCAGTGGTTCCAAAATCGCCGCCACCGCGAGCCGTCCGTCTCCATCAGGATCTGCCGCTCTTTCGATGCCATAATCAGCAGCTTGGTTCGCAGCGAAACCGGTGCCGAGGGGCTTCGCAGCCGCGTTAGCGACAGCCGCACCGAGCGCATCTGATCTACGTGAATCGCACACTCATCACATCCTCGCAGATGCGCGTCGATTCTAGAATGCTCGCGCCTGCGCAGCCTTCCGTCCACAAAATCGGTACTTCGCCGCTTCACATTCCAGCAGGTCATTGGCTTTCCATAGCTCTCAAGCCATTGCTTCCGCAAAGTCCTGATCCGGTCGCTGCATTATTTCGCGTCGCAACGCTTCGCGTCCGCGCAGGATTCTTGATTTAACCGTTCCGAGAGAAATCTGCAGGATTTCTGCGATCTCTTCATAGCTTAAGTTTTGAATATCGCGCAACACCACAGCGGTCCGAAATACCGGGTTGATTCTGGTGAGCGCCCGCTCGATTAAGGTGCGATTCTCATTGTCGAGCGTCTGGTCATAGGGTGACGGTCCCGGGTCTGCTGCATATTCGAGCGGGCTCTGACGGTGCCCCTCGCGTTCCTCTTCCATAGAAATCTCACGCCGGCAATGCCGCGCGAACCAGCGTCGGTGATTATGGGCCTCGTTCACCGCTATCCGGTAAATCCAGGTACGCAGGCTGCTTTGCTCGCGAAACGAATTAATCGTGCGAAACACCTTCAGAAAGACTTCCTGCACTACATCCGCGGCATCCGTCTGGTTGCCAAGCAGCCGAAAGATCATCCCATATAACTGCTGCTCATAACGCTCGATCAGCTCTTCGTAAGCCTGTTCTATGCCGGCCCGCAGACCGCGCAGAATTCTAGCGTCTTCTTCGGAAAGCCCCGCGTGGCTACCCGTCAAGATCGAAAGGCTACCCGAGTTTCCTAGTAGGGGTTGCGCCATCGACTGAATTTTACCTCGTCTGCCGTTCCCTTATTCAATAGACACCGCCGCGTGGGTTGAAGTTCCGCTGGCTTGGCAGACCGTCTCATAATAGCTCTCGTACTGCGGGATGATCAGGTCGGTACAAAAGCGCGTTACGGCGGTTTTTCGCGCGGCCCGGGACATTCTTTCGTGCAAACCCTCGTCGGACAGCAATCCAATAAGCCGCTGTGCCTGCGCCGCCGTGTCGCCCACGGCTTCCATATAACCGTCCACTTCGTGTGTGATCAGGTCCGGAACCCCGCCGGTTCGAGTAGCCACCGGAGGAACACCGCACGCCATTGCCTCCAGCGCCGCCAATCCGAACGCTTCCGTCTCGCTCGGCAGATGCAATGCGTGCATTCGCGGGATCAACCGTTCCATGTGGTCCTGTTTGCCCAGAAAGCGGACGTGCTGCTCGACGCCCAGATCTTGCGCCAGTTGCTCCGCTGGACCCCGGTCGGGACCGTCCCCCGCCAGTACCAGTTCGGCATCCACCTCTTTTCTCACCAGTTCGAAGACGCGCACGCAATCAAGTACCCGTTTTACCGGCCGGAAATTCGAGATGTGCAGGATCCGCTTGCGGCCTTTTCGCTGCTCCTCGAGGTCCGGACGATACAGCGAACAGTTCACGAAGTTGTGGATGACTTCGATCGGTTTTCTGATCCCGAAGAAATCTACCGTACGCCGCCGCATGTATTCGCTAATGGTCGTTACCCCGTCGGATCGTTCAATTGAGAATTTCGTAATCGGAAAGTACGAGCGATCCGTGCCCACCAGTGTGATGTCAGTGCCATGCAGCGTCGTAATGAACGGAAGCCGTCGGGACGTGATCATCTGCTGGGCCAGCAGCGCCGAAATAGAGTGTGGAATCGCATAATGTACGTGCAGCAAATCGAGATGATGGCGTTCGGCGACCTCGGCCATTCGCGACGCCAGCGCCAGCGAGTAAGGCGGATACAGAAACAGCGGGTAAGTCGATACTTCTACTTCGTGATAAAAGATGCCTGGCGTATCCGGGTCCAGCCGAATGGGATTGGCATAGCTGATGAAGTGCACCTCATGCCCCCGCTGCGCCAGTTCCAGCCCCAGTTCCGTCGCTACGATGCCGCTCCCGCCATAGGTTGGATAGCAGGTGATCCCGATCCGCATGGCTTTAGTATCATCCCAACACGCCGTATTCTGATGGAGGCAAGAAATCAGCGGTATGCTAAGTCACACTTCGCCTTGAGAAGAGTATGGACTAACGAGATGCTGGTACTTTTATCACTGTAACTTTCGCCAAAGACACTGAATCCACGGAACGATGAAGTTCGCGGTGCAGGAGTCGGCATTTGATTACCCAACCCTAGAATTCGCCGAGCGGCCCGGTCAATTTGCCTGGGTCGAACAGCAGCGTAATTGAGAGGCGTTCTTTGCCATCCAGCCGTCAGAGGGGGTCAGGGCCCCCCTCTTCTTTGTGATATCCACACTCTTGCGGACTGAAACGATTCGCCGCGCAGGCGATCGAGGGCTCTGCAGTAACTCGAGGAAGTCTTTCTACAAACTTGTTAGGAAGGTCGGATGTCTCATAAAAATGTTCTAGTTACCGGCGGCGCGGGTTTCATCGGTGCGCACGTCTCAAACGAGCTTCTGGAGCATGGTTATCACGTTCGCGTGCTCGACTCTCTCGTTCCACAGGTTCACGGGGCGGCCAGATCCAGGCCCGGTTACCTGAACTCGGACGTCGAACTGATCGTTGGCGATATTCGCAACGCAACGGCGCTTTCGAGAGCTTTGCGCGGCATCGACTCTGTGATTCATCTGGTAGCCCTTGTCGGCGTCGGCCAGAGTATGTATCAGATTGAGGAATATACCAGCGTCAACAATGGCGGAACTGCCGCACTGATGCAGGCGTTGAGCACGAAGCCGGTAGAAGCGGTGGTGGTCGCCTCGAGCATGAGTGTCTATGGAGAGGGTCTCTACGTCGACGCGGACAGGACGCGACGGGTAGCGCCTGCGCGGACGCTCGAACAATTAAGAGAGGGGAACTGGGAGATTTATGATGAATCGGGCAGGCCCTTGATTCCTGTTCCCACTCCCGAAGAGAAGACTCCGGCGCTGGCGTCGGTATATGCGCTGTCTAAATATGACCAGGAAAGGATGACTCTGATCGTCGCGCGAGCGTATGGGATCCGCGCGGTCGCTCTGCGATTTTTCAACACTTATGGACCTTATCAGGCGCTTTCGAACCCCTACACCGGGGTACTGAGCAATTTTGCGGCGCGGGTTTTGAATCGAAAGCCGCCACTCATCTATGAAGACGGGCTGCAGAAGCGGGATTTTGTCAGTGTCTATGATGTCGCCTCGGCCTGCAGATTGGCGCTCGAATCAAGCCGGGCTGATGGCGAAGCTCTCAATATATCTTCCGGTCAGGCGATGACCGTCGGCGAAATCGCAAGTAAAACTATCCGGTGCCTCGGATCGAAGGAGTTAGAGCCGGAAATCACGGGCAAATACCGGGTCGGTGATATCAGGCACTGCTTTGCTGATATCTCTCGCGCCAAAACTGTTCTGGGTTGGACGCCTTCAGTTGGCCTTGAACAGGGACTGGACGATCTCGCTGCATGGCTGGAAGGGCAGAAGACTCCAGACCGCGCCGTTGAAGCTCGCGAGGAGCTTGCGGTACGAGGGTTGATGATATGAAGTCCGGCAACATGTCCGATGGAGGCGGAGGTCCCCAGCCCGGTCTCGTTGAATGGTTTCGTCCCGGAGAGTATCAGCGGGTGGAAAGTGTTCTCGCCAAAGCGACTGCTTTGGGTGTCCGCGAGATGCGCACCGGGATTTGCTGGGCGGACTGGTACACCTCCGAAGGTGACGGCTGGTATGCCTGGCTCTTACCGCGACTGGCGACCGACGTCAACGTCTTGCCCTGTTTTCTCTACACGCCCCCTTCGCTCGGGATCGCGCCCAAGTTCTCTTCGCCGCCTCGAACTCCTAAAGCTTATGCGGACTTCATCGATGTGATGATCACGCGTTTTGGCGATCTGTTTGAATGGGTCGAGCTATGGAACCGTCCTAATCACCCCGATGAATGGGACTCGCGCATGGATCCGGACTGGAGAATCTTCAGCGAGATGATCGGCGGCGCAGCGTATTGGATTCGCAAGCGGGGCAAGAAGGCGGTACTTCCGGGCCTGTGGCCCTCTAATCCGCAATGGTTCGATTTGATGCATGAACGCGGTGTGCTGTCCCACATCGATGCAGTCGGCGTGCATGCATTTCCCAGCAGTTCGGAATTCCGGTGGCGCGGCTGGGAACAGGAAATTGGGGATGTGCAGAAGCGCCTGGCCAGGCTGGGTGTCAATCCTCAGATTTGGATTACGCAGAGCGGTTTCTCCACTTGGCGCGGTGATGAGCAGGCACAAGTCCGCGCCTTCGCCGATGCCATGAATGCTCCCGTCGAGCGAGTCTACTGGCAGGAAATGTTCGACAAGCCAGCCGTAACCGGAAGCCCCGACTCGCTCCATTCTGATGAGCGCGATTACCACTACGGCTTGCTCCGCGCTGATTCCAGTCCTAAACTACTCTTCCGGCTCTGGTCCGAAGGCGGGCTGAAATCGGTGAAGGAGTCGGCGCGGTTTGTGCGCCCGCAGTCCGGCGTGACAGAAAAGCGTGTTCTGATCACAGGCGGCGCAGGCTTCATCGGAACGAATTTGGCTGATCGCCTGGTGAACGAAGGACACGAGGTCACCATTTATGACAACCTCTCCCGGCAGGGTGTCGATCAGAATATAGTTTGGCTGCGCGAGAAGCACGGCGACAAAGTGCGCGTGGAGACGGCCGACATACGCGACGCGGTCCGGCTAAAATCTGCGGTGCGCTCCGCTGGCCGCGTCTTTCATTTCGCTGCTCAGGTGGCTGTGACCACGAGCTTATTGGAACCGCGGCACGATTACGAGGTAAACATTGGCGGAACCCTGAATCTGCTGGAGGCCATCAGGGCCGTTGACGATCCGCCCTCGCTGGTCTTCACTTCCACCAATAAAGTTTACGGAGCTCTGTCGGATCTCTGCCTCGAGAAGAATTGCACTCGATATCAGCCGCTCGACGCAGCCTTGCGCACCGGTATCAGCGAAGAACGGCCGCTCGATTTTCACAGTCCCTACGGCTGTTCGAAAGGAGCCGCGGATCAGTACGTTCTTGATTATGCACGCACTTTCAATATTCCGGCCGTTGTGTTTCGGATGAGTTGTATTTACGGCCCTCATCAAATGGGCACTGAAGATCAGGGCTGGATTGCTCATTTTCTGATGCAAGCGATCAAAGGCGAGCCAATTACGATCTGCGGCGACGGCACCCAGGTACGCGACGTGTTGTTCGTCGACGATCTGGTGGATGCCTTCTTGCTGGCTCAGGCAAACAGTCGTACTTTATCGGGTCAAGCCTTCAATATCGGCGGCGGATTGGGCAATACAATCAGCCTCATCGAGTTGCTGGACTTGATTGGAACTTTTCAGAATCGGAGGCCGGAAATCCGGACGGATGGTTGGCGGGTCGGCGATCAACGCTACTACGTCTCCGATACGCGCAAATTCAAGGCAGCCACAGGTTGGGCTGCCAGAGTGAGCGTCCGCGAAGGAGTGCAGCGGCTATATGAGTGGCTGCTTGAGGAGCACCGCGTTCGTGCGTTTCAGCCCGAAAGAGGAGTCCGCCGTGCGGTTCTCGCTCGTTAACCCGCTTTGGGACTTCGACCGCAGCATCTACTTCGGGTGCCGCGAACCTCATCTTCCACTGGAATTCGGCTATTCCCGCGCGCTGCTTGAAAAGGCCGGACACGATGTCGAGATTGTAGACGCCCAGCTCGACAATTTGACGCTCGAGGAAGTTCATTCCAGAGTTCGCGATTTCCGATCGGATTTCGCGGTTGTAACCACTGCGCCCAGCTATCTTTTTTGGCGTTGCGCTCCACCTGAGTTACGTGTGCCCCGAAAAGTGATGGACGCGCTACGAAATCTATCTTGCACGTTAGTAGGCGTAGGGCCGCACGCTTCCACCACTCCGCGGGCGACCTTGTCGAAACTGGGCGCCGACATCGTCGTGATGGGCGAATGCGAAGAGATTCTGCCGGCATTGACCGGCGATTGGTCAAATGCCACATCGGTTTGTTATCGGAGCCCGGAGGGAGTGCGTGTACAGGGCGGACCCCATTCCTCCAACATGAACGAGTTGCCGGATCTTCATTGGAGTTCGGAGACCATCGCGCGCCATTCCCACCATCATCATCGCTTCGATGCTCCGCCCTCGGGGCCCGGCGCGGAGATGGAGACATCCCGCGGGTGCCCTTACCATTGCACCTTCTGCGCAAAAGATAATTTCCGCAATTCGTTCCGGCGCAGGCCGATTGAGGTGGTCGCGAGAGAGCTGGACGGTTTAATTGACGCGGGCGCGCAGTACATCTATTTCATAGACGAGATTTTTCTTCCCTACAAAGCGGTTCTAGAAACAATCGGTGAACGTTCGCATAAAATTCGGGATTCAAACGCGACTCGATCTGTGGAATTACGAGATGATCGACTTGCTCGGCAAGGCCGGGTGCGTCTCGATCGAAGCCGGTGTGGAAAGCATCACCGAGGCCGGCCGAGACCTCCTGGCCAAAAAATGCAAGCTTTCGACAGACGAGATCACGGATCGCCTCTTATACGCAAAGCAGGGCGTTCCGTTTGTTCAGGCAAATCTGCTCGACAGCCAGTGTGATGATCCGGAGGAAGTGGAAGCGTGGCGGGAGCACCTGCACCAACACGGCGTATGGGCCAACAAAGCGGTGCCGTTATTCCCGTATCCCGGGTCACCCGATTACACGCAACGCTGGGGCCCAACCGACGATATGGCTTGGGAACGCGCCCACGAGTTTTACCTCAGCCAGTTTGACGAGTTCAGCGATATTCAGGAGCAGCGGCCCGCCACCTTGGTTCAGCTCGAGGCCCAAAAATAGGCAATGGCCGGGTCGGAACTCAGGCGGATTCTGCTCACCGGCGATACAGCGGGCGGGGTTTGGACGTTCACTCTGGAATTGGCCGACGGGCTGATCCGGCGCGAGATTGACGTTTGCCTCGCTACATTTGGGCCGCGCGTCTCAGAGTCACAAAGGCGCGCTGCCCGCGGTATCAAGGATCTGCAGTGGTTCCACTTCAACTCGAAACTCGAATGGATGGAAGAACCGTGGCAGGACATCGAGAACGCGGCATCGTGGTTGATGAACACCGTCCGGAAATACGATCCTGACTTGATTCATCTCAACACTCTTTGCCACGGCGGCCTTCCCTGGAAGGTTGCCGTTGTCTCGACTGTCCATTCGTGCGTCGATGCCTGGTGGCGAGCCGTGAAGAAATCGAAGCTGCCGCAGGAATGGACGCGCTACCGGCAAGAGGCGAAGTTTTCGCTGGCATCATCCTCCATCGTGACGGCGCCGTCGCGCGCCGCTTTGAAGGATGCCGGGCGCTTCTATAACATCGACGTTTCGAGCGCGCAGGTCATCTACAATAGCCGTTCTTCAGGAACATTTCGGAGCGAAGCAAAGGAGCCGTTTATCTTCTCCGCCGGACGCCTTTGGGATGAAGCGAAGAACGTGAAGATGCTCGCCGGTGTCGCGCCTCATTTAGAGTGGCCCGTCTATCTGGCCGGCAATGCGCACGACCCACACGGCCGGGAGAACACGCTGGCAAGCTGCCATTTGCTGGGAGAGCTGAGTACATCGGAACTGTCTGGATGGTATGGGCGGGCGTCAATTTACGTGTTGCCGGCGCGCTACGAGCCATTTGGGCTGTCTGTTCTCGAAGCGGCTTTATCCGGATGCGCTCTGGTGCTGGGCGATATTCCAAGCCTGCGTGAAGTCTGGCAGGATGCCGCAAGCTTCGTCTCGCCCGATGACCCCGCGTGCCTCACTGCGACCCTCCGACGGCTGATGAACGATCCGGAGTACTGCGAAAATATGTCTCGACGCGCTCTCAACCGGGCGAGTCAGTTCACGCAATCACGCATGGTGGCGGGCTATATCGCTGCTTATCAGTCCGCACTCGCAAAATACGAGCACCTCGAACGGAGGCATGCTTGCGCTTCGTAATCTTTACACATTCGTTGGTATCGGATTGGAACCACGGTAACGCCCATTTCCTGCGCGGTATCGCTTCAGAGCTGCTCAGTCGCGGTCACGATGTGAGAATCTTCGAACCGGAAGACGGCTGGAGCCGCCAGAACCTGCTGCGCGAGCATGGGCAAGCGGCAATTGACGATTTCGAACGAGTATTCCCGCATTTGCATAGCACTCTTTATCAGCTTCAAACTCTGGATCTGGGCGAAGCTCTTCGCGGCGCGGACGTCGTTATTCTGCACGAGTGGAATCCGCCGGAACTGATCGAGCGCATCGGGCGGCATCGCGCCGTTCACGATTACCAGCTTTTCTTTCACGACACCCATCACCGCAGTTTGAGCGACCGCAACACCATCGCTCAATATGATCTGAGCCGCTTCGATGGCGTGCTTGCCTACGGGGCAGTGATTCGCGACGCCTATCTGGCTCACGGATGGGCGCGGCAGGCTTGGACATGGCACGAGGCCGCTGACACACACGTATTTCGGCCTGTGCCCTCCGAGGCGAAAGATGGCGACCTGGTTTGGATTGGCAATTGGGGCGATGACGAGCGCGCCGATACTCTGCGCGAGCTTCTCATTGAGCCAGTAAAACGTCTGGGCTTACGTGCTCGCGTTTACGGCGTTCGGTATCCGAAAGAAGCGCTGCGCGAACTTGCCTCAGCAGGAATTGAGTATGCGGGCTGGCTGCCCAACTATAGGGTCCCGGAGGTTTTCGCCCGCTACCGTCTGACCATACACGTTCCTCGCGGCCCTTATGTAAAGGCTCTTCCTGGTATTCCAACCATACGGCCTTTTGAGGCGATGGCCTGCGCCATTCCGCTGATCTCGGGACTCTGGAACGATTCGGAGCGCCTCTTTTCTCCAGGAGAGGACTTTCTGTTTGCGCGAGACACTGACGAGATGGTCTCTCATCTCAAACTTCTGATCGATGAGCCTCAAATGTGCGATCGCCTCACGGGACACGCGCTTCAGACGATTCGTAACCGGCACACCTGTGCACACCGCGTCGAAGAATTGTTTTCGTTTATTGAAACTCCAGCCATAGCAAGCGTCTCGAAGAGGAGAGCATAAAATGCGTGTTGCATTTTTTGGCTCGAGTCTCGTTTCAGCGTATTGGAACGGTGCAGCCACTTATTATCGTGGAATTGTGCGCTCGATGCACGAGCGCGGGCACCAGGTCACCTTCTATGAGCCTGATGCCTGGGAGCGACAGCAGCATCGCGATATTGCCGATCCTGCATGGGCCGAAGTCATCGTTTATCCGGCAGATCACGACTCAGCGCTTCAGGCGGTCGAAAGCGCGCGCGGCTCGGATCTGGTTGTTAAGGCAAGTGGTGTCGGTGTCTTCGATGAGCTCCTGGAAAGAACTGTACTGGATCTGAAGAGAGCTTCGAACACGGTCGTATTTTGGGACGTCGACGCGCCCGCCACTCTCGACCGCTTAATTCGGAATGCTGATGACCCGTTTAAGGCGTTGATCCCTCGCTTCGACGCGATCTTTACGTATGGCGGCGGCGATCCGGTAGTTCGCGCTTATCGCACTTTTGGAGCCCGTGAATGCGTTCCCATTTACAACGCCCTCGATCCGCATACTCACTTTCCCGTTGCACCAGATGCACGCTTCGCGGGAGATTTGGCATTTCTGGGGAACCGGCTCCCGGATCGCGAAACCCGCGTGGAAGAATTTTTTCTACAACCGGCCCAGCAGCTTCCTGAATGTCGCTTTCTGCTGGGCGGTTTGGGATGGGGCGATAAGCCAAAAAGCGCAAACATAGAGTACTTCGATCACGTGTACACACGCGATCATAACGCATTCAACTCAACTCCACGCGCTGTGTTGAACATCACACGAGAGAGCATGGCCCGCTATGGATTTTCTCCTGCCACCCGTGTCTTCGAGGCCGCCGGCGCCGCAGCGTGCATGATCACAGACGCCTGGGAAGGAATCGATCAGTTTTTCGAGCCAGGCGAAGAGATTCTCGTGGCTGAAAGCAGCAATGAAGTTATCGAACACATGAGTGCTCTTACGGCAGCAAAGGCCAGGCGAATTGGCGAGGCGGCGTACCGGCGCGTTCTGGCCGAGCACACTTACGCTCATCGCGCGGCGCAGATCGACGCTCTACTTGAAAATCATGCGGTCGCTGCGGTGGAAACGTCTGTATGACAGCTTCTTTCGACATCGTTATCCTCGGATTGACGGTGACCTCGTCCTGGGGTAACGGACACGCGACCACTTGGCGCAGCTTGGTTCGCGGCCTTGCCTCGCGCGGCCATCGCATCCTGTTTCTAGAGCGGAACGCTTTCTGGTATGCGGAGAATCGCGATGAGCCTCATCCCGAAGGTGCGACGACGGTGATCTATGAGAGCTTCGATGAACTGGTGACGCACTTTGAGCCCGTCGTAAGTAACGCGGCGCTGGTGATCGTTGGGTCCTACGTCCCTGATGGCATTCGAATTGGGGAATGGGTCACCTCTATCGGACGAGGCCGATCTGCCTTCTACGATATAGACACGCCCGTTACTCTGGCCCGCTTGGAAGCAGGCCAAGCCGAATATATTACGCCTGAGCTGATCCGCCAGTACGACCTATATCTGTCCTTTACGGGCGGCCCCACTCTAGACAGAATTCAGAGCCGTTACGGCTCGCCCATGGCGCGCGCTCTCTATTGTTCCGTCGATCCCGAGAAGTATCCTCTGGCAACCACGCAGGACAAATGGGATCTGGGTTATCTCGGAACCTATAGCGAGGACCGCCAGCCTTCACTGGAAAATTTGTTGCTTGCGCCGGCCCGGCAATGGTCTGGTGGACGTTTCGCCGTGGCTGGTCCGCAATATCCTGCGACAATCGACTGGCCACCGAATGTAGAGCGCACCATTCATCTCTCTCCTCGAGAACACGCGGCATTTTATGGAGCGCAGCGTTTCACCTTGAATATCACCCGAGATGCCATGAAAGCGGCCGGTTATTCTCCGAGCGTCCGCTTGTTCGAGGCCGGAGCGTGCGGTGCGCCCGTCATCAGCGACTGGTGGGAAGGCCTCGACTGTATCTTCCGGGTCGGAGAAGAAGTACTCGTCGCCGAGAGTGAGGACGACATACTTCGTTACCTGCGCGACTTTCCGGAATCGGAACGTTTAGCTCTCGCCGCGGCTGCGCGGAAGCGTGTGCTCGCCGAGCACACTCACGCTGTACGCGCGGCCCAGCTCGAAACTTACGTGAAGGAAGTGAATGACCACCTTTCTCCTGGTGCGGCACGGCGACACGGACGCAGTGGGAACATCGCTTGCGGGCTGGAAGCCAGGCTGTCATCTGAACAGCAAAGGGAAACAGCAGGTCGAGCAGCTCGCTCGATCACTCTCCCGCGTGGCGATACAGGCGATTTACACAAGCCCGCTGGAACGGGCCGTTGAGACCGCTGAGACCATTGGAGCGCCGCACCAAATCGTGCCAAGCATCCGAGAAGATTTGGGCGAGTTCCGCTTCGGCGATTGGGAAGGCCGGACCTTTGCAGAGCTTAATCAGGACTCCCGCTGGCGTCAGTTCAACGCAACGAGAAGTACGGTGCGAGCTCCTGGAGGCGAACTAATGACTGAAGTACAAACTCGAATGGCGAGCGAGATCGAGAACCTTCGTCGGAAGCACGATGGCGAAACCGTCGTTCTGGTGAGTCACGCCGATCCGCTACGTTCCCTGATTGCGCATTACCTCGAAATCTCGCTTGACCTGATCTTTCGCTTTGACATCAGCCCTGCCTCGGTTTCTATCCTGCGTTTTGTTGTGGGTTCCCCTAGTATCCTATGCCTGAATCGCACCCGGAAGATTCTCCTATGAATTTCTTTATTCAAGAGGCCGCCGAACAATGAACGCGACGATGCCCATGACTACTGAACAGATCAGGCACCGGGTGTCTGAACTCGGCAAGTGGTTTCATAACATCGATCTTGGGGGCGTCCAGACCGCGCCGAATCACTTCCTGGGCGATTATCCATCTTGCAAATGGAAGATGTTCCAGGCGAGCATACCCGCCGATCTGACCGGAAAGAGCGTGCTCGATATAGGATGCAACGGCGGTTTCTACTCGATCGAGATGAAGCGGCGAGGTGCGGCCCGCGTCGTTGGCGTTGATTCGGATCCTGATTATCTGGAACAGGCGCGTTTCGCCGCGCAAGTTACGGGATGCGATATTGATTTCCGCAAATTGGACGTATATGAAGTCGCCGCTCTAGGCGAGAAGTTCGACATCGTACTCTTCATGGGCGTCCTCTATCATCTGCGCCATCCTTTGCTAGCTCTCGATTTGCTCTACGAACACGTTGTCAAAGAAACTCTCATTTTTCAGTCGCTGGTTCGCGGGAGCTCGAAGGTCGCGCCTGTGGAGGAAGATTACACCTTCAGCGAGGTCGAGCACTTTCAGCAGGACGGCTATCCTTTGATGTACTTCGTTGAGCGTCGCTACGCGAACGACCCGACAAATTGGTGGATACCGAATCGTGCCTGCGTGGAGGCCATGTTACGCAGTTCGGGATTCGACATTCTCGCGCGCCCCGAAGAGGAAGTCTACATCTGCACGCGGAGAGAATACCGTGATTGAAGCAGTGATGCTCTGGAACGAGCCGAATAATCTGTCGCACTGGAATTTTGAGCTGGATCCGAATTGGGCCATTTTTTCGGCTCTGGTTAACCAGGCTTCCGACGCGATTCGAGCAGAAAACCCCACTCTACGCCGGGTTCTTGGAGGCATGTCGCCCATCGATCCAGGCTTTCTGCAAACATTACGAAGACAGTGCGTGCTATCGCATGTCGACGCCGTGGCCGTTCACGGATTTCCGCTCGATTGGAATCATTGGTCCATCCACGAATGGCCGGCAAAGGTTGATGAGATTAAAGCCGTGACGACCCTGCCGGTGTGGGTGTCGGAAGTTGGGGTGTCCAGCTTTGGAGCCGAAGAGGTTCAAGTCTTTGGCCTTAAGCGAACTGCTGAACTGCTGATCGGTCAGACCGAACGCGTCCATTGGTACAGCCTCTTTGATCTGCCTCGCGCTTGGCCCGCAACTACCAGGCATCGCGAAGCCGAAGGATCATCTTACTATCGCCACTTCTATATGGGACTCGTCCGGGAGGATGGCAGTCCAAAACCCGCGTTCGACGATTTCGGCCAGTACACTCCAGAGCTCGGAATCTGTCAGTGGATTCATTTTGAGGATCACCGGCTCGAGGCTACCGTGAGACTACTAAACGAACTGGGAGTCAAGCGGCTGCGCACCGGTCTTAGTTGGGCGGATAGCTTCCGTCCGGATGCTGAACGATGGTTCGATATCCAAATGAAAAAACTCGAGCCGTTCGACGTCACACTTACCTTTTGTTTTACTCCGGAACACTGCGGCCTGGCGCCGCATCACACCAGTCCGCCAAAAAATGTCGCGGAATTCGCCGATTTTTGTGCGCGAATGACAAGGCGCTATGCAAGCTGAGATGGTCCCGTCTCCGGCGGATTTATGCGATTTGGGTCGTGCCTCCGCACTGTTTGCCGAAGGAGCGGATCTGCTTCAGAGCCGAAATGTACGGCCGGCGCTCCGCTGCTTCTACTCTGCGCAGCAGCTCGGGTACGACGTGAAGGAGTGTGCTGCCGCTCGCTGGGACTGTTGGATGCTGCTTGGCAACTTTGGGCGTGCATGGCAGGAGAGTGATCTCATATCGGCGGCTGGCGGTGGCGATCCGAAACAGTTTTGGGATGGACAAGCATGGAACGGCAAGCGGGTGATCCTGCGCTGTCTGCACGGCCTTGGGGACACCATCCAGTTCATCAGATACGCACCGCTTTTAAGAGAGAGTTGCCATTCCCTGTTCGTTCAAACTCATCCGCAACTTGTCAGCCTCATTGAAGGCGTCCAGGGTGTGAATCATGTTCTCACTTGGGGAAATGGGCCTTCGGAAGATGGCCTTGCATGGGACACGCAGATCGAAGTGACTGAATTGCCCAGAGCCTTTCGAACGACTATTTCGAACATTCCTGGGCTGGTGCCGTACATCCAGGTGCCCGAGGAACGGATTCAGTGGGCTTCGCGCTGGTTTGCGGGCCAGAAAAAGCTGCGGATTGGCATCGCTTGGGAAGCCGGCCCCTGGAATACCTTAAGGTCGATTCCACTGAGCGAATTTTCGCCTTTGTTAGCCTTTGAAACCTGCCGATTTTATGGGCTTCAGAAGGGCGTCGACCCTGCCAGCGTGCCGCGCTGTGGAGCAGTCTACAATCTGGAATCCCATGCGGCCGATATTCGCGATACCGCTGCTCTGATCCTGCATCTGGACTTGGTGATCACGGTTGACACGATGACTGCCCATCTCGCCGGGGCGCTTGGGTGTCCGGTTTGGATACTGCTGCCAGTGCAGGCGGACTGGCGATGGATGTTGGACAGGTGCGACACACCCTGGTACCCAACTGCTCGGCTTTTCAGGCAGAGATCGCCCGGCGACTGGACGCAAACCATCAAAGATGTGGGTGCCGCTTTGGCGGCTCTCTCCGCGAAAGAAATGCCGGAACGTCAGCTTTGCCGGAGCAATGGCGGTATTAGCGTGTCAGGGCCCGGGGCTCTGCACGTCTAAGGAATGAGGTGAATTCGTATGCCAGAGATAAAAACTCTTCGCTATGCGGTTGTGGGACTCGGCTGGATCGCACAAGAAGCGGTGCTACCCGCCTTTAAACACAGTGCGCATTCGCAATTGGCCGCACTCGTCACGGGCGACGCCGTAAAAGCGACCGATCTCGCGAGCGCCTACAACGTCCCGGCTTATGGTTATCAAGACTTCGACCGGTTGCTGAGCGGTGGCGATATCGATGCAGTATATATCTCGCTGCCAAACAGCATGCATGCCGAATACGCTACTCGGGCCGCAGAGGCTGGAATTCATGTACTTTGTGAGAAGCCCATGGCCGCAAGCAGCCGCGAATGCGAGCAGATGATTCAGACGGCAGAGTCTTCGGGCGCGTGCCTGATGATTGCCTACCGTCTTCACTTTGAGCCCGCAAATCTGAAGGCCATCGAAATCATTCAGTCCGGCGCAATCGGTGAGCCTAGAACCTTTAGCTCCTCTTTTTCGCAGAACGTTAAATCCGGCGATATTCGCCTGAAAGCTAATCTTGCCGGCGGTCCGTTGATGGATATGGGCATTTACCAGATCAACGCCGCCCGATATCTCTTTCGAGAGGAGCCGGTCGAAGTCGCCGCATTCGCAACCAGGCCATCGAATGACGCGAGGTTTCAGGAGGTTAACGAATCTGTCTCCGTGATGCTGCGCTTTCCAGGCGACCGGCTTGCCGGATTCGCAATGACCTTCGGAGGCGCCCCTTCAGATGAATGGGAACTTGTCGGTACAAAGGGTTCGCTAAGTCTGCGCCATGCCTTCGAATATCATCAGGCGAAAGAGCTTGTGACTACCATTGGCGGAAAAGAGCACAAGCAGTCGTTTTCGAAGCGTGACCAGTTCGGAGGCGAAATCGAGTACTTCTCAGAATGTATACTTGGCGGGCGCCAACCTGAACCGTCCGGTGCTGAGGGCCTTGCCGATATCCGCATCATTGAGGCGTTGACGCAATCGATTAGTGAAGGAAGGCCGATTTCGATACCGCCCTATGAGCTGGACGCGCGGCCCTCGCCGGATCAGGAAAAGAAGCTTTGGCCGGTTAAGGCGAAGAAGATAGTTCGTGCGGCCGCGCCGACTGGAGACTGACCTCTCCGATTCCCATTTCCGCCGGAACGATGGCTGGCAATAATACCGGTACGTAAGCAGGATTGTATGTGTCACAAAAGTTTAGCGGTGAGCATCTTCACAGCGGACTCTATAAAGAACGCCGCCGGTTCTATTCCGAAGGAATGAAAATCGTCATATTCGGTCTCTCAATTAGCTCAGCGTGGGGGAACGGACACGCTACGCTCTTACGAGGCCTGTTCCGCGCATTACATTCCCAGGGTCACGAGGTCGACTTCTTCGAGCGCGACGCACATTACTACGCGGCGCACCGCGATGCCGACTGCTTTCCATTCGCTCATCTGCATCTCTATTCCGATTGGCTCGACGCGCTTCACGAAATAAAGTACCGACTCGCTAATGCCGACGCAGCAATAGTCACTTCTTACTGTCCGGACGGCGTGAGTGCTTCGCGATTAGTAGCGGACGCCCGAGTGCCGAGAACGATCTTCTATGACATGGATACCCCTGTAACACTGAGTCGCCTAAATAAAGGAGAATGCGTAGAGTATCTGCCGCAGGAAGGTTTGGCCGCGTTTGATCTCGTTTTGAGTTACACAGGTGGCGAGGCTTTGACCCAGTTGCGCGACAAGCTGCATGCCCGGTGTGTTTCGGCATTATATGGTTGGGCCGATCCGGAAAGCTATTATCCCGTGGATTCTGTTCCGGAATTCCAAGCCGATCTTTCTTATCTGGGCACTTACGCGGCCGACCGGCAAGCAATTCTCGATGAGTTACTGATTTGTTCGGCTCGGGCCTTGCCTCAACGGCGGTTCCTCATCGCAGGCGCGATGTTTCCGCAGTCGCAGAACAGGCCAGGAAATGTAGTTCAATTGGACCATATCTCGCCACAAAATCATCGGGCATTCTTTTGTTCCTCTCGCATTTCGCTGAACGTTACACGAGCTTCAATGGCGGCTATGGGCTACTGCCCTTCGGGCCGTCTGTTCGAGGCCGCGGCTTGCGGCACCCCGGTGCTGAGCGACTGGTGGGCGGGACTCGATGAGTTTTTCCAACCGGGAGAAGAAATTCTTATCGCGACATCGTGCGCGGAGGCTGTCCGAGCCGTCTCGGAAGATGCCGGAACACTCAAGCAAATCGGCACGCGCGCGCAAGAACGCGCTCTCGACTGCCACACTCCCGATATCCGTGCTCGCCAGCTAATCGACCTGATCGAATCCCCGGTCGACCAGAGCGCCACGCTGGAGTGTGACGTTCCTGCCTATAAAGGAGCGTGAACGATGTGGGGAATTATTCCAGCAGCAGGCATAGGTAGCCGTATCCAGCCTCTTGCCTTTTCGAAAGAGTTATTACCGGTCGGCAGTTACGTCGATGGTTCGACGGAACGTCCCAGGGCTGTAAGTGAATATCTCGTCGAACGGATGGTCAAAGCCGGCGTGGATAAAATTTGCTTCGTCATTTCTCCTGGTAAGTCGGACATCATCGACTACTTCGGAGGCCACTCTCTCTCCGCTACCATCTTCTACGCAGTTCAGGAACAGGCATCGGGACTCTGCGATGCCATTTTTCGCGCGTTACCGCTCATCTCTCTAGACGAGGATGTCTGCATAGGATTGCCCGACACCGTTTGGTTTCCCGATACTGCCCTTGCCGAACTGCCTGACGAAACATTGTCGCTCTTGCTCTTCCCAGTCGAGCATCCGGAGCGATTTGACGCCGTGGTCACCAACGGCCGCTCCGAAGTGCTTGAAGTGCAGGTGAAGAATGCCCGGGCTTCCACAAAGTGGATTTGGGGCGCAATGAGAATGCCTAGTTCGGTTTTCCATGACCTGCACCATCTCTGGAGAGAAAGGCACGACGAGTATCTAGGCACCCTGATCAACGAATATCTGGCGCGAGGCGGCCGCGCTTTAGCCTTCAAACTGGGCGAATCGTATGTTGACGTAGGTACACTCAACGGTTATCGCGAAGCGCTCCGCGTTCTTGACCGGCATGCCACTCCCGAGCTCCAGGCCTGAGTCTTGTACCTCGAAGCAATTTGCGATGTGGATCGCCTTCCTGAATTCTTGCCGCAATGGTCTCACTTTGTTCGTTCGCAATCCGGATTGACGCCCTTTCAGTTGCCCGAATGGTTGATCACCTGGTGGTCTTACTTTGGAAGCGGGACGCCGCATGTCCTCGTCTTTCGCAACCCGGCCGTTGTGGGAGTTCTCCCATGCTTCCTCCATCAGTGGGAAGGCCGCCGGCAACTGACCTTGATCGGCTCTGGCATTTCGGACTATCTCGATCCGCCTCTCGAAGCGGCTCATCAAACCGGCATCCTTAGGCTCCTGCGGCAGCACTTGTCCACTTGCGCCGACTGGGATATCTGCGACTGGCAAGACCTTTCGCAAAACACACCTTTCATCGTCCTATTGGATGAACTGAATGGGAACACCCGCGATGAAACGCCATGCAGTGAAATAACACTTGCCGGGGCTTTTGATGAGTTCTGGCAGCAACGCCCCAGACATCTGCGCCGCAACGTACGGCGCTACGGGCAGAAGGCACAGCAAGCCGGATCATTGGAATTCCAGGTAAGTAGCGCCGCTGATCCGGACCTCCTGAACGCTCTTGTCCAGCTTCACTCCGCCCGTTGGAAAAAGCGCGGAGAAGCCGGCATGATCGAAGCGAACCACTCAGCGGCCTTTCTCCGCGATATCACCCGCCAGTTTGCGGCGCAGCAAATGTCAAGAATTTTCAGCCTGCGCTTCAAAGACCGAATAGCGGCAATCATTCTCGCTTTTGTGTATCAAGGCAAAGCCTACGGCTATCTCACGGCGTTCGATCCCGCGCACGAACAATTCAGCTTGGGATCCGTGCTTCTCTTTGAAGCTCTCCGTTATTGCTACCAGCAGGGTATCCGAACGTGGAATTTCTTGCGCGGAGACGAACCTTACAAACTGCTTTGGGGCGCTCAAGCCATCCCGAGACTTCGGCTCACGCTCGCACGCACATGATCGTATAGGGCCAAGTACTGGTCCGCCATACGACAGCTGTCGAAGCGAACTGCCCCTATCGACCGGCAAGCGTCAGCAGGAATTTCGCTGACACGCCCTACCGCGTCGGCCATTTCACCTTCTGAATCAGTTACAAATCCACTGATGCCGTGGTCGACAATTTCAGGCAATGCTCCCGAGCGGAAAGCAACGACGGGAGTACCGGAACAAATCGCCTCCATGGCCACCAGCGAACTGGTTTCCGCGACCAGGCTAGGTACAAGTAAGCATTTGGCCCTGGAAAGTAAATCGACTTTCGCATCGATCCCCACCGCTCCTATATAACATCGTCTTTCGTCGAGTAGCGGCGCGACGCGTTCTCTGAAATATCGCCGATGCGCCTCGTAGGGATGCACGGGCCCCGCGATGACCAGCGGCAGATTCAGTTGGTGCGCCACACGCAATGCCACATCAATCCCTTTTTCAGGACATACGCGCGCTAGTATCAGCAGAAAATCTTCTCTATTGTTGCTTGCGCGATAGCGCGTTACATCGATCCCATTGCAGACCACCGGCCAACCAGCCGCCGCGGGATGCGATTCGGCTTGCGACTGAGAAACCAAATTCAAGGTGATGGGTGCGAGCTTAAAGATACGCTCGGGATACCAGCTAAGCGGAAGATGCAGCGTGGCCAGCATGGGTGGCCCAGCGCTTGGCACATATGCTTGAAAATCCAAGCCGTGAAAATGAATCAAATCGATTGAGTATCGCTGCAGGGCCGTTTCAATGGCTTCTCGGTGCCACTGCTGAGCAGAGCGGCGAACCTCGTCCGTAATTTCGCCCGAAAACCGGGGAGTTTCCAGTAAGTGACCTCGAATCGAAGATCCTTCAGCGGCAACCACCACAGATTGATGGCCGGCATTCACTGATCCGCGCTCAACCAGATGCAGAATCTGTTCCGAGCCGCCGGCTGAATTTTCACTAACCGGCAGCAGCGGATAAGCAACGCTCAGTATGGTCATAATGCTGGTCGGAGCGATCACGCCAGCCACCGCGCGTTCTGCTCGGAAATGTTCCCGGATCTATAAATCCCGCAAGCGCACTCTATTAGTTTAGACATGAGCACTGGGGATCGTCCTTACGTTGAAACTCCTAACGACCTTCCAGAAGCCTCGAAGCCCAAAGCACCCGGCGGCCATCGCCCCGGAGTTTTTCGCGCGATCGGGCTGGGGCTGATTACCGGCGCGGCAGACGACGATCCGTCTGCCATCGGAACCTACGCAAGCGCAGGCGCAAAGCTTGGTCCCTCCTTCCTGTGGACCGCTCCAGTCACCTTCCCGATGATGGTCGCGGTCGTCTATCTGTCCTCCAAGCTCGGCTTGGCCTCCGGAGAAGGTTTATTCGCCGTCATTCGGCGACATTACTCTCGCTGGTTTCTCTTGACAATACTTATCGGTGTACTGATCGGCAACATTATTGAAGCGGGCGCCGATATTGGTGGAATCGCTGCAGCCCTGAACATTGTTATTCACGTCCCGATCGGCTGGATTACCGTTGCGGTGGGATTGCTCATATTTGCGCTGCAACTCTGGGGCTCCTATACGCTGATCCGAAACGTCTTTAGGGTTCTTTCGTTAGCTCTTCTGGCCTACGTTGTATCTGCTGTGCTCGCACATCCTGACATCGGCCCTGTCCTGCGCGGAACATTTATCCCTACCATTCGCTGGAACAAGAATTTCCTCACTATGGTAGTTGCGGTAATCGGCAGTTCGCTTTCTGCTTATCTGTATACCTGGCAATCGAACGAGGAAGTAGAGGAGAAAATCGCCGCGGGACGAAGGCGGCTCGCTGACCGGAAAGGAACAACCGGCAGCGAGTTGAAGCAATCGATGTGGGACATCATTTTCGGGATGTTCTTCTCAAATGTCGTCATGTACTTTATCATTCTTTCCACAGCCTCGACTCTATTCAAGGCCGGCAAGACAGATATCACCTCAGCGGTCGAAGCCGCCGAAGCTCTGCGGCCTTTTGCTGGTAATGCAGCTGGTTTGCTTTTCGCGTTGGGAATCGTCGGCGTGGGATTCCTGGCCGTGCCTGTCTTGACAACCGGCGCCGCTTATAACGTGTGTCAGAGCCTGGGCTGGAAACATGGTCTTTACCGGAAACCATCAGAAGCTAAGAAATTTTATGTGGTCATTGGGTTCTTCACTTTGATCGCGATTGGGCTGAATTTTTTTGGCATCAATCCTATGAAAGCCCTGGTGATGGCCAGCATTGTGCAAGGTTTCTCGACTCCGCCGCTCATGCTCTTAATCATGTTTATGACAAACAACCGGAGCATCATGGGGAAGCGTGTCAATGGCCGCGCCATCAATATCCTCGGCTGGATCACCACGGTGGCGATCTTTTCAGCTACTGCCGGTCTCGTCATAAGTTGGTTCTTCTGAAGTCTCAGCCTTCCCTCGTGCTCGCGCTGTCTTCGGTCATCGAATGGCGGCGGGCACACGGCCGCTTTGGGTCGGCCGTGTTTGCCTGACCGAGCTGTCTATGGCAACGCCTGATCAAGATCCCAAATCAGATCCTCCAAATCCTCCAGGCCGATCGAAAGCCGGACCAATTCCGGTGTCACGCCCGCAGCTTGCTGCTCGGCAGCGCCCAACTGCTGGTGAGTCGTCGAGGCCGGATGGATGACCAGACTTCGGGAATCGCCGACATTCGCCAGGTGGGAAAAAATCTTCAGCTTGTTGATGAATTGCCTTCCTGCTTCGTAGCCTGCTTTCAATCCGAAAGAAAAAACCGCACCGGCGCCCTTCGGCGTGTATTTCTGGGCCAGCGAGTGATAGGGACTGGAGGGCAGCGAGGCATATTTCACCCACGCAATAGATGGATGTTTTTCAAGATGCTGCGCAACTGCGAGACTGTTTTGAAGATGTCTGTCCATACGCATCCCTAAGGTCTCGATGCCCTGCAAGAACAGGAATGAATTGAAAGGACTGACACAAGGTCCTATGTCTCGCAAACCCTCGACGCGTGCTTTGATGATGAAGCTGATTTTGCCGAACGTGTCCCAGAACTTCAGGCCATGATAGGAGCGTGCCGGATCGGTGAACTGCGGAAATCTTCCGCTATTCCAGGGAAATTTGCCGCTATCGATAATGATGCCGCCAATCGACGTACCGTGCCCGCCCATGAACTTCGTGAGCGAGTGCAAGACAATATCCGCGCCGTAATCGATTGGCCGCGTGACGTAAGGAGTGGCAAATGTGTTGTCCACAACTAGTGGAATATTGTGCTCATGGGCGATTTTGGATACCGCGTCGATGTCGAGAATATTGCTGCGTGGATTGCCGATGGTTTCGCCGTAAAGAAGCTTGGTTTTTGGTGTGATGGCTTTACGGAAATTTTCCGGGTCGTCGGGTTCTACGAACGCGAAGTCATAGCCCAGACGCCGCATCGTGACATCGAATTGGCTAAACGTGCCTCCGTAAAGAGTGCTGGCTGAAACGATCTGATCGCCAGGAGCCGCAAGAGTCGAAAGAGTAATAAACTGGGCGGCTTGGCCGCTCGAGAGCGCCAAACCGGCCACGCCATTTTCCAGAGACGCGACACGCTCTTCGAGCACGGCCGTGGTCGGATTCATAATCCGCGTGTAAATGTTGCCGAACTCCTGCAACGCAAAGAGGCGTGCCGCGTGATCGGAATCGTCAAATGTGAAAGATGTGGTTTGGTAGATTGGGACCGCCCGGGCATGCGTTGTCGGGTCGGGATCATAGCCGGCATGGACCGCGCGGGTGTTGAACCCGAGCGGGCGATCGATATCCTTCAGAGCCATGAGACCCAGTATAGACACGATCTCTATAGAGTTTCAGGCGTTAGAGCCTACTTTCAGAAGGCTGCGAAGGCCTAAACCCATCCCGGCCACAAGGCAGCCCCAAGCGAACCAATCGCCGTGTCGTGTGTAAAACGTTGTAGCATCGACGGTGCCATAATTGACGGGCGATGCCAATTGCGCATACGGCGGAAAGCGGCGGATGACGCGCCCTGCTGGATCAATCACCGCAGTAATGCCATCGTTAGTCGACCGGATCAGGAAGCGTCGGTTCTCGACGGCTCGCATCCGGGCAATGAGCAGATGCTGTTCATGCGCTTCCGAGTGGCCGAAATAGGCATCATTCGAGAGATTCACCAGTACGTTCGCGCCGTGAGCGGCGAACTGGCGCACGAGGTCGGGGAACGCGGATTCATAACAGATGAAGACGCCGAGGCGATGACCGGCAGCTTGAAGAACGATCACATCATGGCCCGGAACGAAATCGCCGGCTTCGTGAGTGATGCGATTGACGAAGGAGAACAACGGCGGAACAAACTCGCCGAACGGAACCAGATCAATCTTGTCGTAGCGGCCGGCCACGGAACCGTCCGGACCGAGCAGCAGCGCCGTATTGAGCGGCTGATGTTCGCCCGTATAGGCAACCGTGCCGAAAAGAAAGTAGCCGTGATGTTCGGCGATTTGCGTAGCGACACGACGGAATTCGGGGTCATCATAGTAGTACAAAGGAGCCGGAAGCTCGGGCCAAATGACGAGCGGAGACGCCAGCGTGTCAGACAAAAAGGTGAGCCGCTTTTCCGTTTCTTCTTGAATCAGGCTCGTCCAGTTGATCTCCGGATCGATATTCGGTTGAACAATAATCGCCTTTTGCGAAGCCGGCATCCCTTCAGGAACGGCGGGCAACAGCCACAACAAAGGGAGAGCGGCGAGCGGCAAAATGCGCAGACGGGAATATTTCAGCGCGACGCAGGCGAGAGCAGCCGCCGTCATGGCGAATACAAAGGAGATCCCATAAACTCCGACGAAAGGAGCAAGCCGCAGAGGCAGAGACATGTTGATTCCGGCGTTGCCGAGATCGAGCCACGCGAACGCGAACGTTGCATGTGTTCGTTCGATTCCGGTCCAGAGTGCTGCCACGGCTGGTATGGCATAGGCGCGCCGCATCAGGGGACCGGCGAGGCAGCTAAAAACGGCAAGTTGCAAACCCTTATAAAGAGCGAAAAGCACAAAGCATGCCCAGCCGCCCCAACTGCCCATGCCGCCGTGAACTTCCAGCACGAACTGGATCCAGGTGCATAGAAAGAACCAGAAGAAAATACCGCAGGCCCAGCCATACACAAAGCGCTGCCAGCCGTCCGGCGTACAGGCCAACGCAATAAGCAAGGGCGTCAGAGCAAACGGGGCGAGCCACGTTATGTCGAACTTAGGGAAAGTGAGCAACAGGAGCGCTGCCGTGGCGAGGGAGAGCAGGGAATGCAGCAACACTCGCCGGTAGTACGGAGAGTAGACGTGCAGAGAGCTAAGCATGCTCCTGAATGGCAGTTTCGCTGACGCGATCCGCCATGTAAGAGCTGCGGACGAAGGGACCGCTGAAGACCATTTTGAAGCCGAGAGACATACCGAAATCGCGGTAGGCATCGAACTGCTGGGGCGTGATATATTCGGCCACGCGCAGATTGCGGCGTGTAGGTTGCAAGTACTGCCCAAGAGTTGCAACATCGACCGAGGCCGCGAAAATGTCACGCAGTAGATCTTCCACCTCCGGGGTGGACTCGCCGAGCCCCAGCATCAAACCGGATTTGGTGAGCGCATCCGGCCGATACCGCTTGGCGAAGCTGAGGACGCGGAGAGACTGCTCGTAATCGGCTTGTGGACGTACGCGGCGATAGAGACGCCGCACCGTCTCCATATTGTGGTTGTAAACGTGAGGCCCGGCGTCCAGGACGCGAGCGACGGCCGAGAGATCCCCGCAAAAATCGGGTGTCAGCACCTCAATCCGCGCCTCCGGTAGCGCCCGGCGCACCTGGCGCACCGTCTCGGCAAAGTGGGTCGAGCCGCCATCGGGCAGATCGTCGCGGTTCACAGACGTGACGACGACGTAGCGCAGTCTCATCCGGGTGGCCATCTCGGCCACATTTCCCGGCTCCTCCGGATCGAGGAGAAACTCGCGCTTGGCCGCTGAGCCTTTGGGAACGGAGCAAAAAGTGCAGCCTCGGGTACAAACATTCCCGAGAATCATGAAAGTGGCTGCTCCGCGATGGAAGCATTCGTGAATGTTCGGACAGCGCGCGGATTCGCAAACGGTGTGTAAACGCCGCCGGCGCAGGTCGGCTTTCAGTGCGTGAACGGATTCAAAGTGCGTCGCGCTCTTCCGGAGCCATTCGGGAAGTCGCGGCTGGGCGAGCGCTGGCTCTATTACGACTAACGAGTCCATCAAAGCGTCGAAACCTCATTGTTGCACTCGGGCCTGCGGTTGCCCTGGATACGGGTTAGAATGGAAGGAATTGGCAGCGCTCCTGGAGAAACGGTTGGATTGAAGAACGTCCCCGTTCAAATGCACTCCGAATGAAACAGACTTTAGTCCTGCTGTGTTTGGCTGTTTTGGCTGCCGGACAGACAATAACCCCTTCCGCCTCAACGATAACCAGCGACTTACCCACGCAGCGAATCGGACCCGACGATTTGCTCACCGTGTCGGTGGAAGATTGCCCCGAACTCACGCGGAACTTCCGTGTTTCGGGAGACGGGACGTTGATTTTGCCGCTCTTGAAAAAGCGGATTCCAGTAACCAACCGGCTTCCGCAAGAGGTTGAAGTAGAAATCGCGGATGCGCTCAAGGAAGAACAGCTTCTCGTGCAGCCGGTGGTGTCTGTTTCCGTGGCGGAGTACAGGAGTCTGCCGGTGAGTGTCTTGGGGGCAGTGAAACATCCGCTCACGTTTCAAGCGGCCGGCGAAGTCACGCTATTGGACGCTCTGACGCGAGCGGACGGTTTGAGCCAGGATGCAGGACCCGAAATCCTGGTCTCGCAATCTCATTGGTCCGCCGGCGGAGAGGGCGCTCTGATCCAGCGGATTCCCGTGAAGGGCTTGATCGATGAGGCTAATCCAGCGCTGAATGTCCGGTTGCATGGCGGCGAAGAGATTCGTGTCCCAGAAGCGGGCAAGGTGTACGTGATCGGGAATGTCAAGAGAACAGGCGCTTTCCCTGTTGGCGACGGCAACGATACGACGGTTCTGAAAATGATCGCAATGACAGAAGGCCTGCTGCCGTACACAAATAAGAATGCGTTTATTTACCGGCGGGAAGCAGGGAAGAGCGACAGAAACGAGATCCCGGTTCAGTTGACCCTCATCATGGAACACAAGGCCCCGGACATACCTTTGCAGTCGAATGACATTCTCTATATACCCGACAGCAAGGGAAAAAGGATTTCCGCCGAAACCCTGAGAACGCTCACCGCGTTCGGTGTCTCGACCGCCACCGGCGTTTTGATTTGGAAGTGATTCGCGGACAACGATTTGAATGAAGCAAATAGACCGCGTGCCTTCGGAATTGATCGACCCTCGCCGGCTGACACCTTACTATGAAGCTCAGCCTTACCCGGAGTTCGAACCCGCACGGCCATCCGTTTCGCCGACGCATTATCTGCTGGTCGTGTACCGGCAGAAATGGCGGATCGCCGGGTTCATAGCGGCTTGTTTGCTTGCGACGTATCTGATTTCTTCGCGCCTGACGCCGATTTATCAGGCCACCGCGAAGATAGATGTCGACCGTCGTATACCGGCCGGCGTGGTGGGCGAGGAAGCATCGCAGGGAGCGACCGGCGACGACGCGGATGCCTTCATGGCCACGCAGGGAGAGTTGATCCAGTCCGATTCGGTGCTGCGGCCCGTCGCGGAGAAATTCAATCTTCTCGAACAAGAAAAGCAGCTGGCCAAGCTGCCGGCTGAGCGCGCCAGGAAGAAGTCGGATGCCCCGGTTTACTTGAACAATCTGAAGATTACCCGGCCGGTCAATACATACATCCTGGATATCAGTTATCGGTCCCCCGATCCCAAGTTAGCGGCGGATGTCGCTAATGCAATAGCGCATTCATACTTGGATCACACCTTCGAAATCCGCATGGAGTCGTCGAACGCTCTTTCCGCTTTCATGGAAAAGCAGCTCGATGAGCTGCGGGCGAAGATGGAGGGGTCTGACCTGGCGCTCGCCAAGTTCGAGCAGGAATTGAACGTCATCAATCCGGAAGACAAGACGAACATTCTTTCGTCGCGCCTGCTGCAGCTCAATACGGAATTCACCAGTGCGCAGGGAGACCGCGTGCGAAAAGAGGCGGCGTTCGAGAGCTTGCGCTCCGGATCGGTAGCCGCGGCCGAGGTGTCGGGACAAGGTGAGGAATTGAATCGCTTGTTGGACCGCGTGAATCAGGCCAAGCAGCATTTGGCAACTGTGGCGTCCATATACGGGCCCGCTCACCAGGAGTACCGGAAGGCCGCAAACGACTTAGCGGAAGTGCAGCGGCAGTTTGAAGAGATGAGAAAGAATGTCGCGCAGCGCGTCGAGACCGATTTTCGCCAGGCGCTCACCCGGGAGGAGATGTTGGGCAAGGCCGTGAACGAGACCAAGGCCGAATACGATCAGCTCAACACGCGCTCTTTTCAATACCAGCAGCTTAAGCGCGATGCCGATACTAACAAGACTCTTTACAGTGATCTCGAACGGCGGATCAAGGAAGCAGGGATCAACGCAGGCTTTCAGAATAGTTCGATTCGAATCGCCGACTTAGCAAGGCCGCCCGACGCGCCGGTATTTCCTCGAAAGACTCTGTATCTGATTTTGGCCTTCCTGGTGTCGTCGGTCGTGGCCATTTGCGCGGCGATTCTAGCGGATGTTCTGGACAATACGATCCGCGATCCCGAACAGGCAGCGCATGCGCTCGATACCAGCGTTCTGGGAACACTGCCGACGGTCAAGGAGATGAAACGGCTGCTGAATCCGGTGACCCCGATCCTGGCTGCAGCAGTTTCGAACGGGAATGGTGACGGCGCAGGAAGAACTTCCGGGTCCACATTGGGACTAGCCGACTCTTCGGAGCAGCCGGCTTCGGCAGTAAACCGCCGAAGATCCAGGCGCAAGCATGCAGTCTACCCGGCGAGCGGCAAATATGAGGGGATCTCTTCCTATGAAGAGGCCATTCGAACATTGCGTCATTCGATCCTCTTACCCGACCTGGATCGGACAGTGCGTTCGCTTCTGCTGACGAGTGCGGCTCCGGGAGAGGGCAAGTCCACGGCTATCATCCACCTCGGCGTGGCGCACGCCGAGCAGGGCAAGCGTACGCTGATCATCGACGCAGACCTCCGGCGTCCGAGTATTCACAAGAAACTCAATCTGGACGGAAGCAAAGGTCTTTCAAACGCGCTGCTCGGCGAGATGGATTGGAAGGCCGGGGTGGTTCCGACGGAGAACTGGCCTGACTTGCGAGTGCTGCCCGCGGGGACAGCATCACGCCGTGCGTCAGATCTGATCGGGTCGATGATGATCGACATTCTCGACGAGGCGGGAAAAGAATACGATCTGATTTTCGTGGATGCTCCGCCGCTTTTGGGTTTTGCGGAGACCATGCAAATCGCCACAGCGGTCGATGGCGTAGTTGTGATGGCGCGAGCCGGCCAGACCAGCCGCCGGGCCGTAGCCAGCGTACTGGCGACGCTGCAGCGGCTTCGAGCAAACACCATCGGACTGGTGTTGAATGAGGTCGATAGGAATAGCACACATGGCTACTACTATTACGGCGACTACCGCAAATACTACTCCGAGACAGCAGAGCAGAACGGCTGATCGGATAGAAATCGGCGCGACAGCATTTCCGATTCCGCAATGATTGCCTCCAGCCAGGGGACCGATCCATATCCTCCCCAGTTCCCAAACTCTCCGAAGGGCGAAGGCAGATGGTCGGTCGGCTCCAGGCTGAAAGAAATCCGATCACATGCTCGCGCGCGGGCTGCGTTGCTTTACGACATTATCGCGGTCTACGGCATTCATTTCGCTAATCAAGCTTTGCCGCTAATCACGGTTCCATATCTTTCGCGAACGCTGGGGCCGGCGGGCTGGGGTTTGTTGGCGATGGCGCAATCCTTCGGCATGTACGGCAATCTTGTGGTCGATTATGGGTTTGTTTATTCTGCTACACGCCAATTGGCGACCGCAGCCAGCAGCAGCGAGATCGAAGAGACGATTGCGAGCGTATCGGGGGCAAAAATATTCTTGAGCGCGGGGGCAGCGGCGGCCGCCTTCATAGCCTACCTGTTTGTTCCTCTTTTCCACGAACACCCGGTGCTGCTATGGATGGCAGTAGCGTCGGAGATTATAAAAGCCCTGCTGCCGGTTTATTATTTCTACGGCATTCAACGGGTGGCGATTGCGTCATTACTGGACATCTCCGCGCGAGCGGTCGCGGCAGCGGGAATTTTTATACTCGTCCACCGGCCGAGCGATGCGTGGAAAGTTTTTGCGCTCACAGGAATCACGGCGGCGGTCACGGTAGTGATCGGGCACTGGCTTATTCTGAGACGATATGTCTTGCGCTGGCCGCGTATGCGCGAAGGCTGGCACATGCTGCGTGAGGGCTGGGCGATGTTCCTCTTCCGAAGCGCTCACAGCATCTACACGCTGGGCAATGCCTTTATACTCGGGCTTTTTGCAACACCCAAAGCGGTCGGCTACTATGCGGGCGCCGAGAAGATCAGCACGGCGGCGCTAGGTTTGCTGCTGCCGTTGACGACAGTGCTGTATCCGCGCGCCGCGGCGCTGGCAAAGAGCTCCCTGACCAGAGCCGCGCAAGTGACGAGGGTTACTTTGTACCTGGTAGGAGCCGGGAGTGTTGTTCTCGGAATCATATTGTGGTTTGGCGCCCCCTTGATCGTTAGAATCATCCTGGGCCACAACTACACAGAAAGTGAGAGCGTCTTAAAAATCCTCAGCCTGCGCGCTCCTTTGATTGCCTGGACGAATATCCTGGGCTTTCAATGGCTGCTGGTGCTCGGACTTGAGCGGCCGTTCCAGAAAATTACGCTCGCGGCGCTGATTCTGAACACTCTGCTCGCAACTGTTCTGGCGCCCAGATTTTCCTACGACGGCATGGCGTGGGCGGTTTTGTTTTCGCAAGCCGCGGCAGCTTGCGGTATCTTCCTCGTGCTCGAGCGGCGGCGGCTCAATCCATTTTCGAAGAAGATGAGCGAAGCAAGTGCCTAGCGCCGATGGGAGTCTCCGAATCGTGCTGATTACGAACGTTATCCCGCCGTATCATAAACCTGTACTCGACCGGCTCGCCCAACGCTATCCCAAGCTGCGTGTACTGCTTTCGACTCCTATGGAGAGTCACCGGCAGTGGAAGCTGGAGTGGGATGGCCTGGACGTGGTAGTGCAGAAGACCATCACCTTGAACCAGAGATGGCGGCATCCCAAGGGCTTCAGCGAACCGCTTTACGTCCATCTGCCGGTGGATACGATATCCCAGTTAAAACGGTTCCGCCCGGATATTGTGATTTCCTGGGAGATGGGAGTTCGCACCATGCTCGCGGCCGTTTACCGCTGGATGCGTCGCGGCAGCAGGCTGATCGTTTGGGCTGAAATGGCAGAGGCGACCGAGCAGGGAAGAGGAATGATGCGCAAAGCGATCAGAAGAGTGATCCACCCGGCGGTGGACGCATTCCTGGTGACAGGCGATAGCGGAGCGCGATACTTACGGGGTCTTGGAATTCGCGATCACAAGATATTCAAGATTGCTTATACAACCGATATTAGCCGCTTTATCTCAGCCCCGCTTACGCGCGGCGCGGAGAATGCCTGGCGCTTGCTGTATGTGGGGCAATTAATCGAGCGCAAAGGTCTTCTGCAGTTTCTCGAAGTCCTTTCACGTTGGGCGGCGCTGCATCCGGATCGAAAACTGGAATTCGTAGTGGCGGGTGATGGGCCGTTGCGAGAGAGGCTCAAAGGCTTTGAAGCGCCGGCCAATCTGAAGCTTGTTCTCCTGGGGAATGTGGATTATCAAGACCTGCCGCCGGTCTATGCGGAAGCGGGAATTTTCGTTCTGCCGACTTTGGCCGATACCTGGGCTGTGGTCGTGAATGAAGCCATGGCCGCGGGCCTTCCGGTTCTCGGAAGCGCTTATGGGCAGGCCGTTTCCGAGTTGGTGCAGGATGGAGTGAACGGTTGGACATTCCGGCCAGACGCCGGCGATGAAATGGCTGCAGCGCTTGCGAGGTGCCTGGATACCTCATTGCTGGAGCTAGATAGCATGCGCGAGGCCGCAAGAAAAGTGGCGGCTGGTCTAACGCCCGACTATGTGACGGAGTTGGTGGATCGGGCGATCGTCGCCCTCTCTGTCTAGCGTAATGATTTCCGCACCGATCATTTTGTATTTGATTCTGTTCATGATCACGGTCTTGGCACCATTGCGCTGGAGCATCATCGCATTTTTGATTCTGACCAACATCGATCTGGGATCACTCAACGCCAGCATAGGACTGCTGAACACGGCGAAGGCAATGGTCTTGCCAGTATTCCTGTTATGGCGGCTCAGCGCTTACTCAGGTCACGATAAGATCAGTCCCGCGCCCGTCCTCTGGGGCTTACTGGTGGTTTATGTCGCAATTGCTTCGTCCTGGTCTCTGTTTCCCGCCTACGCGATCAAGCTGCTTGGCCACATGATCGGATCTTTAGTGATCTGCCTGATGTTGATCCGCGCTACCAAGGGAGGGTTTCTCGGCTATCAAACGATTATGCCGGTTACATGTGGAGTGATTGGAATGGCAATCTTCCACCGCGTTTTCTTGCACAATTGGGGCGGCGAGACTGAGCGTTTCACGACCTTTTCAGGCGCACAGGCATTCGCGGCATTCGCGACGGCTCTCTATTGCGCTGCTCTGTTTGCGACGTCGCTCAAGGTGACCCTGCGTGCGATTCTGTGCGTCGTCCTTGTCGGCGCAGTTCTGGCAAATGGAAGCAGGCTTTGGATAGGTGCGCTGCTGCTTTCGACATTGCTGGCAGTTTTCGTCTCGGAAACCAGGACGTGGATCAAGGTTGTCACACTTGGTGTGGTTCTGATCCTGATTTCAATCTGCACAGTCGAGCTGGACACACTGATGGAATTCATGGCCAATGAAGCCGCACACAACAGGATTGCTGCTGCCATCAGCGATGTGTACGGAGGAAACTTCAATGCGAGAGGGCTAGGCACTTACAATCTGCGCCACGAACTGTTTGAACGAACCGTGGAGAGTCTCGAGACCAGTACAACTAAGGATCTGGTTTTCGGGCACGGAACCTGCAATGGAGCTTTGATTGCAGCCACTCTAGCCAAAAATCCTGATCCGAATCGAGCCATGCACAATGAATGGCTGCGCGTCCTCTATGAATGGGGAATTGTTGGCCTGGTGCTCTGGATTTTGTTCATTCTCTCTTTGATGGTGTACGCGGCACAGGGCGTGAGAAGCAAGGCACCCGACTACGCGAAGCCGCTACTTGTTTATTTACCAGCCTTCGCGCTTGGCTTAAGCGGCGAAAATATCATCGCTGGAGCGGGTAGCGCGGTGAGTGTCGGGTTACTCGTGTTGATCGCGCTCGGTACAATCTCGCTGCGTGCCAGCCGGCCGGTAATCCGTTGGCGCCCATGGCCCGGCGAAACGTTCGGAGGCGGTAGTCTCATGAAGACGGCGGTAGCGAGCGTTCCACCCTTAACTGATTGATGTCTGAACACGTACTCATCACCGGAGGCGCCGGATTTATCGGCAGTCATCTCGTTGACCGCTTCCTTGACGCGGGACACCGCGTCACCGCAATTGACAGTCTCGAGCGCGGCTCGCCTAAACACCTGACACGAGCAGAGCGGTACCCTCAATTTCGGTTTTACGAAGCCGACCTGAACGATGTCGCGACGATGCTCCAGATTCTGCAGACCGCAGTCACTCTTTCCCCGATCGACTGTGTCTGGCATATGGCGGCAAACTCGGATATCGGAGCTGGCGTTGCCGATCCTACGGTAGATCTGAATAACACGTTTCTGACCACATTCCAGACACTTGCTCTGATGCGCCGGTTTCAGATACCACGCGTCGCCTTTGCATCGTCCTCGGCGGTCTATGGAAACCGCTCCGGTATTCTCGCTGAGGATAGTGGGCCGATGTTGCCGATATCCAACTATGGCGCGATGAAGCTTGCCTCTGAAGCCTCCATCAGCGCGGCGGTAGAAGATTTTGTCGAGCAGGCATGGATCTTTCGTTTTCCGAACGTGATTGGCTCGCGCGCGACGCATGGGGTCATCTACGATCTTCTTGGGAAACTTCGCGACGACCCACCTGATCTCGAAGTGCTTGGTGATGGCACGCAACAGAAGCCATACCTCCACGTATCAGAGTTGATCGATTCGATGTGGTTTATCTTTCAACATGCGAAAGAGCAGCTGAACGTGTTCAATATCGGCGCGGCTGATGATGGAGCGACCGTGTCCTATATCGCTGAAGCCGTATTGCGCCGCGCCGCGCCGGAAAAAAAAATACGGTATACCGGCGGTAATCGTGGTTGGGTCGGAGACGTGCCGCGCTTTCAATATTCCATTGATAAACTCACGAAACTCGGCTGGAAACCGAAGCTCCACTCCAAAGAAGCTGTGGATCAGGCGGTCCGCGAAATTTACGATGAGGTTCTCGTAGCGTGCAATTGATCGTTGTGGCAGGCGGCAAAGGGCTGCGCCTTCGAGAGCGTCTAGGGGACCTGCCAAAACCGATGGCCAAGATCGGTGGCCTGCCTTTGCTGGAACATCAAATCCAGCTCGCAAAGCGATATCGCATCACGGATATCATGCTGCTGGTCGGCTATGGAGCGGACAAGATCCGTGAGTATTTCAACGACGGAGCGCGCTGGGGTGTCACGATTCAATATCACGAAGAGAAACAAGCCCTGGGTACGGCGGGTGCTGTGCTGGACGCCTTCGCAAACTTGCAGGAGCGATTCATCGTAATGTATGGCGACACGATGCTGAACGTCGATCTCCAAAGGTTCGCTGACGCTCATAACGATTCGGGATCGCCCGTCTCACTCTTCCTGCATCCTAACGATCATCCGCATGATTCGGATCTGGTGGAACTGGATGAAGAAAATAGGGTACTGGCTTTTCATGCCTACCCGCATGATCCCAAGCGCTACTATGCCAATCTCGTGAATGCAGCCTTGTATTGCATCGATCGCCGCGTACTGGAGCCTTTTGCGGGCAGCCGTGCGTTTCCGGATTTTGGGAAGAATTTGTTTCCACACCTGATAGGCCAGGGCGTGCGACTGAACGGATATCGAAGTCCGGAGTACATTAAGGATGCGGGTACTCCGGAAAGACTCGATAACGTTGCAAGTGATTTTCGATCGGGCCGGATCGAACGCGGATCTCTCTCTAGTGCGGTTCCCGCTGTGTTTCTCGATCGAGACGGCACTCTGAACGAAGAAGTCCGCCATCTTCGAACACCCGGCCAACTGAAGCTGCTTGCTGGTGCAGGCGAGGCCGTCCGCAAATTGAACTTGTCAGGTATACGCGTTGTGGTCGTGACCAATCAACCGGTGGTCGCGCGCGGTGACTGCACGGAACGCGACGTTCAGGAAATTCATAACAAATTGGAAACTGAATTGGGTAGACGGGGAGCGTACCTTGACGCGATTTACTACTGCCCACATCATCCGGACAAGGGCTTTTCAGGCGAGCGCGCCGAACTGAAATTCGAATGCGGATGCCGCAAGCCGGCGCCCGGTCTTATTGAACGAGCCGCGCGCGACCTTAATCTTGATCTGACCCGTTCCTGGTTCATCGGTGACAGTAGCACGGATATGCAAACTGCACGTAACGCCGGGATCAGGTCCATTCTGGTTGCCACAGGGTACGGCGGCAGCGACAATATCTACACCGCAACGCCCGACGTAAAGTGCGTAGACCTGGCCGGGGCAGTGGAGGTTGTTCTGTCCCGCGCTCACCCGGAAGAATCACTTCAGACGCCCGCTCTAATTCAATGATCGTCAGCCAAACGCCTCTACGAATGAGCTTCACAGGCGGTGGAAGCGATCTTCCGTCGTATTACAGGCGGCATGGCGGTGCTGTGATCAGTTCGGCGGTCGATAAGTACGTATACGTAACGGTCAATAAGAAGTTTGATGAACGGATCCGGTTGAGCTATTCGAAACTTGAGGAGGTCGGTTCACCTGCCGAACTGGAACACAAAATCGTACGAGTAATTCTGCAGGAACTGGGCATTGATGGCGGCGTCGAGATTACATCGATTGCAGATATTCCTTCGCGAGGCACCGGGCTTGGTTCATCCAGCTCTTTCACGGTGGGCCTGCTGCACGCGCTCCACGCTTACTTGGGAAAGTATATTTCGGCCTCCGATTTAGGAAAACAAAGTTGCACGGTCGAGATCGATCTATGCAGCGAAAAAATCGGGAAGCAGGATCAGTACGCGGCGGCGTTTGGGGGGTTGAATATTATTCAATTCCATCCGGACGATTCGGTTTCAGTCGATCCGATCATTTGTCGCAAAGATGTGATCCGGCAACTGGAGTCTTCAATCCTCACGCTCTACACTGGTATGACTCGCAGCGCTTCTTCGATCCTCGCTGCTCAGTCCGAGCAGATGGAAGCGAGCGATTGCAGCAGAAAAGCCATCGGGCGGATGGTCGAGTTGACTTTCGTTTTGCGTGACGAACTGCAGAGCAATAATCTTGCCGCTTTCGGCGAGATTCTGCATGAAAACTGGATGCTCAAGAAGAGCATCACGTCAGGGGTGAGCGGCACCGTTATAGACGATTGGTACGATCGCGCGCGGCACGCCGGCGCGTTGGGCGGTAAGCTCTTAGGCGCTGGAGGAGGCGGATTCCTGATGTTTTTTGCGTCACCCGACCGGCACGAGGAAATTAGCCGCGCCTTACCGGAGTTACGCCGCTTCGACGTGAAATTCGAGTCCCGAGGCAGCCGGATCATCATGTTCCACTGAATGCTACTCTGAGGCGACTCGCGATGCGCGTTCTCCTTGTACACAATCGGTATCAGCAGGCCGGTGGCGAAGACGGCGTCGTCAAAGCAGAGCGTGCTCTTCTCGAAGCACATGGTCACGAATGTGAAACGTATTCGGAAGATAATCAACGGGTGGACTCAATGTCCCGGTTGGGTGTTGCTGTTCGGACGGTGTGGTCGACTGAAACCTGGCGCCGCCTTGCTCACCTCGTAGATCGCTTCCACCCCGTTGTAGCGCACGTACACAACACCTTCCCGCTGATCTCACCGTCGGCCTACCATTTGCTCCAGAGCCGCCGTGTCCCGGTCGTGCAGACGCTGCATAACTACCGTCTGCTGTGCCCGGCGGCAACGTTTTATCGTGATCAACATGTTTGTGAAGATTGCCTCGGGAAGCTATTCCCGTGGCCGAGTGTCCGCCACGCCTGTTATCGAAAGAATCGAGGCGCCACAGCCGCGACCGCCTCGATGCTTTTCCTGCATAGAGTGACCGGCACCTGGAAGACCAAAATCGATGCTTACATCGCTTTAACTGAGTTTGCACGAAACAAGTTCATAGAAGGCGGTCTGCCGCCGGAGCGAATCGTGATCAAACCCGTTTTTGTCGAGGACTGCGGAATCGGAGTTGCCGATGGCGGCTATGCCGCCTATATAGGGCGTTTGACAGAAGAGAAAGGAATACGCACCCTTCTCGAAGCATGGAGAGTGCTTGGAGACAGAGTCCCATTGAAAATTATTGGCGGCGGCCCGCTAGCTGATGAGGTGAAGGCGTGTGCCGCTTCAACACCTGGAGTCACTTATTTGGGACGTGTCTCGGACGGTGTCCTGCGAGAGACGCTTCTCCGATCTGCTTTCACCGTATTCCCTTCCGTTTGGTATGAGGGGATGCCTGCTGT
This sequence comes from Terriglobia bacterium, assembly GCA_963799755.1. Classification (GTDB taxonomy): domain Bacteria; phylum Acidobacteriota; class Terriglobia; order Bryobacterales; family Bryobacteraceae; genus Bog-105. The sequence goes on from CAWCYQ010000013.1 coordinate 60,216, forward strand.
GATTCTTGAAAGCTATGCGGCCGGTTTGCCGGTTATCTCCAGTCGACTGGGCAGTATGGAGGCGATCGTGAAAGAAGGGCAGACGGGTCGTCTGTTTGAGCCGGGGAATGCTGGGGACCTGATACGTGCCGTCGAGTCTCTTCTGGGCGACCCATCAGCATATGGCGAGATGCGGCGATTCGCGAGGCAGGAATTCGAAGAAAAGTACACAGCCAAGAAGAACTACGCAATCCTTATTTCAATCTACCGGTCGATCATGAGGCGCGACAAGGCCGGTCACGAGCAGCGCGAGGCTAGTTGATCGGGCTCAATCTAGCGGTTCAGAAGCCCTCACGGTGCGATCAGGACCGTTAGGAGAATGCTGGTCGCGTCATATGGCAGTCCCCAGGTTCGAACTGCCGTGACTGAAAATGGGGGCTCTGTCAAGAAAACGCCCGATCCTTCAACCAGCCGGGTTTCAGGACCGTGTACGTGGTCAATGTTGGGAAACCTAACGTCTCCCGATGAGACGTTCTCTGTAACCAGAACCCATTTGTAGATCCGCAATTTCTTGAGGATTGCAGCGATTTCCTCGTTGTTGAGATGTTGCATCACCTGGCGAATGAGGCATAGATCGCCTGCTGGCAACGGGTCGTCAACGATATCAAGGCACTCGAACGAAACTCGATCGGAACTATAGTTTGCTCGATGATGGCTGATCAGATCCGGGACGATATCAATCCCGATGTACTTGTCGGCTATGGGCGTCAAACGAGATCCGATCCGAAAGTCGCCACATCCCAGGTCGACAATCGACCGAATCTCTTTTTCGCGAACGAGCGCGGAAACCAAGTCGGTATAGTTATCAGCAAACGATCCCACCGAGCCATTTCCGGAATAGAAAAGTTCGCCGGGTGCTTCGCCAAAAAGATGATCTTTGTAAATTGTGCTAAAGGTCTGGCGGCGGCCCAATCGGCCAAAGCGGTGGCGATACCGCCAGAATCGCACTCGGTTGACGACTCTGAGAAATGAAGGGGGTAGCAAGTTCCGTAAACGCCTTCTTACATCGGACCCTCTTTCCAAGAAAAAGCTCATCTCGCCTTTAATGCCGCCTTCAGTATAGGCAGTGGGGACAATCGGTAATGTTACTGATTGGAAACCTCACAACCTTTACTTGGTCTTCCGCCGCTGCTATCTTTGGAAGGAGTCTGACTGCTTTTTGCACTTGGAATGAGTCTTGCCGCCTCACCCGAGACGTTCGTTCTGCCTGAAATCAGGAAGCGTTCCTGGGCCACTGCGCTACTTATACTAGTAGACGTTCTAGCGTTAGAATGCTCCTTGCTGCTCGGATGTGTAGTGCGGCTCTTTCTGCACTCCGTCTTCCCGATCGCTTTGAACCGGCCGCAGTATCAAGGTCTGGCCCTTGGTATTCTCACGCTTCCGATGGCATATGCATGGGTCGGATTGTATCCTGGCTATGGCGTCAGCGAGGTCCAGAGGATTCGCAGCCGCTTTTACGCCACCGCGACAGTTTTCCTCATTCTTCTCATCTGGAATTACACGCTCTATGACGGTCAATGGTCACGCGGTGTTCTGGTTCTCACCATGTTCTTTGCGCTGGTGCTAGCCCCCGCTTTGGAGGCGCCGTTGCGCAAAGGGCTCATTAAGAGTGGTATCTGCGGAGTTCCGGTGGTGATATTGGGAGCAGGCAGAACGGGTGCATTGGTTGCCAAGATTTTACAAAGAGAAAGCGGCCTCGGATTCGTTTTAGTTGGGATGCTCGACGACGATCCGGAGAAGTGGGGTACGACCGTACACGGCGTCAAGGTTGTGGGACCGTTGTCGGCTGCTGAAGCCTTTGTGGGACGTGCAAAGGTTGCTCTCCTTGCCATTCCCACCATGCAGCGCGAGCGGCTCTCTTGGTTGGTTGAAAATCTGTCCTTTCCGAACGTCATTGTCGTGCCGGATCTCTTTGGCATTCAGAGTCTCTGGATAACGACGCGCGATATCGGCGGCGTATTGGGTTTGGAAGTAAAAAAGAACCTGCTGGTCCGCTCCAATCGGATATTGAAGCGACTGCTGGATTACGCGATTTCGATTCCAAGCTTCTTAATCAGCCTGCCCTTCATCGCGCTTTTCGCCATTTCGATCAAGATCGCAAGCACAGGTTCTCCGTTTTTTATCCAAGAACGCGAGGGCAAGGACGGACGCAAGATTCGCATTTATAAGCTGAGAACGATGTACGATCATGCAGAAGAAATCCTGGAGAATTATCTCGATGGCAATCCAGCCGAGAAGTCGAACTGGCTGCGCTTCTACAAATTGAAAGAAGATCCTCGAATTCTGCGTGGAATCGGCTGGTTTCTACGTCGCTATAGCCTGGACGAACTTCCGCAACTGTGGAATGTGATTCGAGGAGATATGAGCCTGGTCGGACCGCGGCCGTTTCCTGCCTACCACCTCGCCAGCTTTCCTGATAGTTTTCGGACACTAAGAGGAAGCGTGCCACCGGGCATCACCGGATTGTGGCAAGTCTCCGCGCGAAGCGATGGCGATCTGGAAGTGCAGCAGAACCAGGACACCTACTACATCCGCAACTGGTCGCTTTGGCTCGATTTATACGTCCTTCTGCGAACCCTACTGACAGTACTGATGCCCAACGGCGCGTACTAATCACGCCTGAAAGATCGTTTTGTACAGCACCAGACGATTTGTGGCCAGTCACGCCCTGCGCATTTTTTATTTCTGGCAGAAGAATCAGGCATTTGCGAATAATAATTGGCAGAGCCGCCGTCGCCCGAACTGAATACTTACGGCTGAGAGCGCGCGTGCAGCTTCGGCGGGCGCTGTTAGAACTTCAGCCCAGGGACATCATGAAATCGATCTGCCTCTTACTCCTTCTGCTACCGCTGTCGTCGGTAGCCCAAACTCGAACGGACTTCAATTCGCAGGTGAACAATCTGCCCTTCGTGAGCGCAATGGCCCAGCCGTACTCAGCGAAAGGCGATTGCGTTACGGACGATACCAGTGCGCTGCAAGCAGCACTGAACTCGCATCAATACATCTGGCTGCCTAAGCCGCCGGGCGGATGCTATCTCGTATCGAAGACGCTGATTCTGCAGTATGGCGATTTTATCTATGGCGCATCGGCCAACAATCCGAATCCCGGCGATCCAACGCAGGGCGTAGTGATCCGGCTTGCGCCTAATAGCAATGTTCCGTTATTAGAGACCTTCGACAGCCAAGATCCTGCCGGCGGCGGTAATGAGTATATGGCCGTAGAAAATGTCGTCTTCGACGGTAACGGAGGGAATCAAACGCAAGAACTACAGGGTGAGGCGCTGGTTGATTACCGCGGCACCTTTATACAGACTTTCTTGCGGCACGTGATGATCACCAACGCATTTGGGCCGGGACTGTTTACGGGATCAACAGAACTGGACAACGTTTGGATCATCGGCTGCTCGACGAGTACTTATTCGTGGATTCACAATCCCGGAGCGCCGGGGTTGGGAGCAATACTTGCTAATCAGGTCTATGTGGAGGATCAGACCACCCCTCTCAACGGAAGCTATCGTTCGCCCTGGGACGGAAGCGTAAATGATCCCTCAGCATTCGCGCATGCGATTTGGTTCAACGGGATGGGGAGTGCGACCATCAACCAGCTCCATTGTGAGTCGGCGGCGACCTGCCTTGATTTCAACGATATTCAGAGCCTGACGATCCACGGTATCAGCGGTGACCGTATCGGCAATCCAACGTCGAGCGATCCGACGGATCAATACCTGATTCGTGCACTTAACTTGAATGCTATGGATTTTACGTTTTCGGCTGCATACTTCGACCAGGAAGGATCAAGCTACACTGGCGCCTATAACAATTCCCGCATCTTTGGGATGGCAAACGGTCTCGAGAGCAACGACTTCTTTGAAACGCCTGTCGGGAAAACAGTCTGGCCATTCTATACATGGGGACGCTACGATCAAGGATATAGCGGGGTTCCGTATTTAGGCGAGCGGCCGATCGTTGCTAATGAACTATGGATTCAACAACTTGATCACTACAGTCCGAACAGGCTGGCTATCTTCGACAATACAGGCGGGCCGGATGGTTCTTACGCATTCTTTGAACGGAATGGAAGTCAACTGAATCTCGGCTTTAGCCCGGGGCCCTGGGATGCGAACGAGCTCACCATGTTCCAGTTGAACTTTTTCGGATCGGGGAATTCCGCGAACAATGTGCAGATCAACGGCGGCCGACTTCAAACCGGTACGCAGAGTAATACAGACATGAACGGCGAACTGACGGTATCGGCGGCGACTTCGACCAGCTATTCGTTCGCAGGATATTATCTAGTACATCCCGAGTGTACGGCGACTCCACAGTTCGACATCGGCGCCGGCAATCGATTCTGGATCACGTATTCCGGAGTCGCATCGTTTGCGGTGAACTTCGCCCAGGCCGTCACGGGCAATGTCTCTTATGTCTGCCTGGGCCGGAACTAAGCTCGAATACAGCAAGCGAACCTCCTGCGTATTTTCGCGGGAGGTTCACCGGCGTCTTCGCCGATAGCAACCAAAAGATCCAAACGGCAGAGCAAGGATTCTAGAGAGATTGAAGTCACCTTCCTGGCATTCTCACAGCATGCTGGCGGTGCACCTTGTACTTCTCGCGGTGCTGTGCTCGCTGCCGGATTGGGTCGGCATCTTGAAAAATAACGGCGACTACACGCCATTTGCAGTTTCTCCTTTCGTCTCCGCCCTCACGTTCGATGAAACACACGCGTATGCTCCGCCTGCGCGCCGCTTCATGCTAACCGGAACAATTAGCGCGGAGACCGACAACTTTGAACACAGAGGTCTTTCGGCGGCCATCCCGTTTATTCCACCGGTCATTTTGGGCGCCATGGGCAGGCTTCTCGGAAGCCTCGAGCGAGCCTTCATTGCCGCCGATTGTATTTTTCCGGCAGCTCTGTTTCTGCTTCTCTACCTTATCGCGGGTACGGTCGTCCAGCAGCGCGATCTCAGATTGCTGGTGGTGTGGAGTTCTATCCTCATTTCATTCGGAGTCTTGAATACCTTCTGGATGGGCGACGACGCGCTGCTCACTCCACTCGAGATTACGCGGACTCCGCAGCCGGAGATCTCTTTTCTTGTGCTGATGCTGTCGGTTGTACTGCTGGCAGAAGCCATCCGGGACCGAGCAGGATGGTCTTGGACTATGGGTGCGGGTATCGCATCAGCCGCCGTGGTCTATTGCTATTACTTCTACGCCCTGGCCTGGGGAATCACTCTCGGCTTGATGTTATTGTTTGGCTTATTTTGGAAGTCGCGGCCGATTTGGACGCGCGTTGCTGTTGCGCTCGGCATCATGATAGCGGTCGCAATCCCTTATGCGATTGCGTCACTTCGCGGAAAGGAGCAAGGCGGCCAGACCTTCCTCTTGGAGCGGATGGGCGCATACACGCATCGTCCCAACCTCTTGCCACTCCTCTGCGCAGTTCTGCTAACCCTCGCGCTGTTCGTCTTTGGCAGAAGAAATGGCCGGATCTACAGAGCTTATTTTATTCTGGCGGCGCTGGTTGCGGCAGCCCTGTACGGCATGAATTTTCAGATCCTTTCCGGATACGAAACGCAGAGCTGGCATTTCTGGAAGAGGCTGGCTCTGCCCCTCTGTTTCTTCGTCCTGGCGAGTGCGGCCGCTCATTTGGCGAGCAGATCGAACCCGCGAAACCTCTCTCGATGGCGCATTGCCGCGCGCTTGGCCTTATTCGTATTGTTCATCGACACGGCCGCCCGATTGACTTACGTCGGGATTCGAGTTGCTCCGTTTCATCGTGCGACCAATCCCGATATCGCCATGTTGACTTGGGTTCGCTCTCATCTTTCAAAGGACCAGGTGATCGGAACGGTTGACCCCGAACTGATTTTGCTGATCCCGGCTTTAACAGCCGATTACACGTACGCTCCGAGCGGGCTACGATCGCTTACCTCGACGGAAGAAATCGTTAGCCGGTACTTCGAGGTCGCTTGCCTGCTTGGCGATTCACCATCTCGAATTGCCCGCTTAGCTGCCGTTCCGAACCACCTCAAACATTCTACGGAACTGCTACAGGTTCTCGGACTCAGTTATACCGGCGACCCTGCGGTCTATGAGTGGTTCGTGAATCAATATCGAGACGCTTACTCGAAGTGCGCTGGCCCACGCTGGCGGCTTGATTATCTGGTGATTCCTTCAAGGGAGCAAGCAGTGGCGCAGCATTTGCCTTCGGCGCGTGTTGTTTACTCAAACTCGGTATACCGTTTACTCGACGTACGGAGTGGCAGGTAGCCGAAGTTCGTCACGCAAAGTATTGCAACACTGCTCCTTTCGGTGGCGGCACTTGCAGAGCCCATGACCGGAGGGAGTGTTTGTTGACGAACTTCGGCTAGAGCGCTGCCGCGAAGCGTCGGAAAAGCGCCAACTGCTCGGAACACTCAGTGACTTGATCTTCAGGATGCCACTGCACTGCCAGCAAGAATCGTTTGTCGGGCTGCTCAAGCGCTTCGATGGTTCCATCCGCGGCGCGCGCAACCACTCGCAACCCTCCGCCCACTCGATCGGCAGCTTGATGATGACGAGAATTGACTCGCCATTGCGACGTGCCGGCGATTTGCCCTAGCAGGCTCGTTGGATCGATCAGAATCTCGTGCGCTGGCAGTCCTTTATTTTCTGTCTCAACATCATGGCCCGCGGCGGGCGGCAGATGTTGCACGAGCGTGCCGCCATGATGCGCGTTCAGAATCTGCAATCCCCTGCAGATAGCCAGAATTGGTAGGTTTTTCGCCACTGCTTCGTCGATTAAACGCCACTCTATTTCATCCCGGCCGTCATCGGGTGGATCGGTTTCCGGCGCCGGTTCCGCCCTGTAACGCGTGGGGTTGACGTCCGTCCCACCCATAAGCAGCAGTCCATCCACCTCGCCGAGTTGAACCTCCTGTGCAACGTCGGCCGGTACAGCCTCCATGCCCCCTGCAACAATTGCATCGACGTACGGCTTCAGCTTCTTAGGATGGCGGAAGGGAATCAGTACGCGTTTCGGCATGCCTATATCTTTTATCGCATTCCTCCGCGCAGTGCGGCGCTTCGGATAGCGTAGGCTGTGAATGTGTCACGGCTCCTGATTGCCGTTTTGCTGGTAAGTTCTTCCAACGCTGCACAGCGCAGCGACTGGCAAAATTTGCGCGGACAGATCGAGCAGACCCTCCATGTCGCGCGTCCACTGCCGCCTCTCCAGGAGAAGTATTTCGGGCAGTTCTCTCCCGCCGCAGGAGTTTCCGCCGATCGCGTATCCTACACCACCGCCTATAGCCTGCGCGTTCCGGCAATCGTTTATCACGAAGCTGGTCCGACCATCAGCAAGCACCCGGCGCTGATCGTGGTCAATGGACACAAGGCTGACAAGTCAACTTGGTACGCCTATTGGACCGGCATACTCTACGCGCGAGCCGGCGCAGTAGTGTTGACGTACGATCCCATCGGCGAGTACGAGCGCAATCGCGAGCGCCTTTCCAATAGCAACCAGCACGATGAATATATTCCGCCCGACGATATGGCGCGCCGCCTCTCCGGACTGATGATTACCGACGTGATGCAGGCTGTCAGTTACCTAAGCAGCCGCGAGGATGTGGACAACAAGCGGATCGCCATACTGGGATATTCCATGGGGTCTTTTGTGAGCTCTCTGGCCTGTGCCTTGGACACGCGCGTGCACGCTTGCGTACTGGCTGGTGGCGGCGATCTCGATGGCCCCGACGGCTACTGGGACAAAAGCAATAAAATGTGCCAGGCGATTCCTTATCGTTCCTTGAGCTTTCTCGGCAATAGAGGCCCGGCTATCTACGCGCTCAACGCAAAGCGAGGCCCGACACTCATCATTAACGGGGATCGGGATGACGTGGTCGATATTGTTCACCATGAGAAAGACTGGTTCGAGCAGCTTCGCCGGCAAACGATTGAGAAGCTTGGCTCGTCCAAGAATGTCTTCGATTTCGAATTTCAGTCCGGCGGCGGCCACGCTCCTTACTTCATCACGAGACCTGCCGCTTTATGGCTGGAAGACAAGCTGAAATTTCCCAAATGGGACCGGAAAACGATGGCGAATTTGCCTGAGACGCATATAGAAGAATGGGCCGTCAGGAACGGCATCGTTACACAGAAAGATTCATGGTTTCAGCACAACGAAGGCAGCATGATAGCGTTGGGCAGCAACATTCCCGCCGTACCGCGCGCCGATTTGCATGCCATTCCTGAGGTCGTCTGGGATTCGCGGATTCGCGACTACGTCTACGAAACCTGGGTGGAACGAGCGAAGGCAGCGATACGCTCGGGAGCCCCCTAACTTCGCCTCTGCGTGGTATCTTTAGCTTCTTATCGCGTTATGGCTGACCGGAAGTTGCAGGTAATTCCCATAGGTGGGCTGGGCGAGTTCGGGATGAACTCAATGGCGCTCCGCTACGGCGACGACATCATTGTCATCGATGCGGGCATGATGTTTCCCGAATCCGAGCTATTGGGCGTTGACATCGTAACGCCGGATTTCAGCTACTTAGAGCAACACGCCAGCATGGTGCGGGGCCTCATTCTGACGCATGGGCATGAGGACCACATCGGCGGCGTTCCCTTTCTGCTTTCGCAGCTCAACCTGCCGGTTTACGGCACGGAATTCACTCTCGCGCTGGTTGAACGTCGGCTCGACGAGCATGAAATGCTCGACGAAGCCAAGCTGAATGTGATTAAAGCGGGCGATCGCCTCACGCTGGGGCCATTCGGGATCGAATTCATCCGGGTAACTCACTCCATTGTGAGTGCCGTCGCGCTCGCGATCACGACACCTCTGGGCGTTGTGATCCACACTGGCGATTTCAAAGTTGATCCCACGCCGACCGATAACGAGCTATTCGATCTGCATACGCTCGCCCACTATGGCAAGCGTGGAGTGCTCCTGCTGCTCTCTGACTCTACGAACGTGGACCGCCCCGGCTACACCGAGAGCGAGCGCGCCGTGGGTCCGAGGTTGGAAGATCTGTTCGCACGAAGCGAACGGCGCTTGATCATCTCCTGTTTCAGCAGTTCCATACACCGCTTGCAGCAGATTCTCGATCTGGCGGATGAATATGGCCGCAAGGTGGCTTTCCTGGGACGAAGCATGCTCAACGTCACAGAGATCGCGCACAGTATGGGTCTGCTCTCGATTCCGGATTCGACTCTTTTGCGTCCTCAAGACATCATGCAGACCGCCCCGGACAAGGTGGCCGTGATTGCATCGGGTACTCAGGGCGAGCCAATGTCCGCCCTTTCGCGGGTGGCGGTCGATAACCATAAGAATCTTTCTCTCCAGCCGGGCGATACGGTGGTTCTGAGTTCGCGTATCATCCCAGGCAATGAGAAGGCGATCTATCGCATGATGAATCACATCGCGCGGCGAGGCGCGGGCTTGGTCTACGGCACCATGAATCCTCCAGTCCACGTTTCCGGCCATGCGAGCGAAGAAGAACTGAAATTGGTGCTGAACCTGGTACGGCCGCGCTTCTTTGTGCCCATCCATGGCGAGTACCGGCAGCTCTCCAGGCATGTTGCGCTTGCTCAACATCTCCGGTCGGCTGGTCTGGAGAATACTTTTGTACTCGAAACAGGGGACACTCTCGAGATCGATCACCTGGGCGCCCGCAAAGGAGCCAAAGTCACGGTGGGTCGCGTCTGCATCGATTCCGGCTCGCTGGACGATGTGGTGGAAGACATCATCATCCGGGACCGGCGTCACCTTTCCGAAGACGGATTTGTTTTGCCGATCATCGCAATAAACAAAAACACGGGGAGGAGCGAAGGGCTTCCCGAAATCGTGAGTCGAGGCTTTGTGTCGGCTGACAGCTCCGCCGTTCTGCACGAGGCCCGCAGCGTAGTGGCTCGAACTCTTGAGACATCGACGGCTGAAGAACGCGGCGATTGGGGAGTCATGCAGGAGAAGATTCGCAACGATCTGAAGCGCTTCTTGACCAAGCAAACACAGCGGCGTCCGTTGATTATGCCGGTGATCCTGGAAGTTTAGGCCTCATCTCACCTCATCTGCTATAGAATGGATCTCGTATATTCCCCTAGGAGGGTCTGCATCATGAAGAAGCTAGCCTTTGGATGTTTTCTTGCTGTCTCGGTATTTTCGTTCGCCGCGGCTGCCGACCAGATGACCGGCTACATCTCGGAGTCAATGTGCGGTGCCAAGCATAGTTCCCCAAGCGCCGCAAACACGAAGTGTATTGAGAAGTGCATTGGCGGCGGCTCGGATCCAGTGCTTGTCAGCGATGGCAAAGTTGTGAATTTAGACGCCGATTCGAAGGACAAAGCGAAAGCTTTCGCCGGCAAGAATGTCACGATTGACGGCACGATGAACGGCGATGCGCTGAAAATCAGCTCGATCAGCGAAGCCAAATAATCCGGTTAATGCTCAAATTCGAGGTCCAGCCGACCAGCCGGACCTCGGTATAGAACTGCTAGGTTCTTGAGCTTGTGCTTCCCATCGAGCGGGAAGTATAAGTAGCCGTCTACCTCGTCGGTAGCCTCTTTGGCAGGCAATTGCTTGGCCTTCAAAGCTGCTAGCAATGCGGTGTTCGCCTGATTTTTCTCGTCCATCTTGGTGTGAGTGACCGTCGGAGTCGGGTTGCCGGGAGAGCTATTTCCTCCACCACCTCCGCCCATCATTATTCCTCCCATTCCGCCAATAGCTGAGCCGGTTTTCTTTACCGTTTCCGCCGAACGGGTAAGTACCATTGCTCCTTGGCCGGCGAGTTCTTCCGGCTCGAATGGCTTCGAGCGCTCTCCGTCATCATGGGCTAGAAGAATAAAATCATCGGGGCTGACCTGAACCGGTTTGTCGGTCTTCGGAATCACTTTCACGTCCAGGAGAACGATGCCCTGGCCCGCATCGGCGCCAAGCTTCTGCTTGACCTCGTCCTGCTTAAGCACGATAGTCGCGACGATGTCTACCTGATCGTTACTGGCGCTGCTCGTGGGGGAAATTACCTTCTTGGCGGCGAAGCAAGCTGCCACCGCAGCCAGTAGCAAACCAGAACCAGCCAGAAGACGCATCAGTCAGTCACTTCTCATTACAAAAATATCACTTCGCAGGCCATGAGAATGAATGAGAAGATAGCGGTTGGTGAGCGACAAAGACACTTCTCCCGCCAAAACTCCTGTTCAGGTGAAGTCGAACCGCCCCGGATGGATTTCTCTTGCGGTGTCGCCGACACTCGAATCAAAAGAACAGATTTCGCAGTGTTTTCGCCCGCATCTGGACGAACTGCCCGAGGGAGTGGCTGAGGCCTTGTTGCTCGCGACCGATGAATTGGTGGGCAACGCCATGGAGCACGGTTGCAGGCTCGAACCGGATCACTGCATCGATGTTGCGCTGATACGGACGAATCGCGTGATTCTTATCTTCGTTCGCGACGATGGAGCTGGTTTTTCCATGGGCGACATCGGACATGCTGCGGTGAACAATCCTCCGGGCAGCCCGCTTCTTCACACGGAGCTCCGGTCGCAGATGGGCATGCGGCCGGGCGGGTTTGGCATCATGCTGGCAAAACAAGTTGCCGACGAGCTGATTTACAACCAATCTGGAAATGCGGTGATGTTAATCAAATATCTGGAAGCTTCGCCCGCCGTTTCCTCGTGACGCGTTTCCTCCTCAGGCCTTACTCCGCCCGCTTCAGGTGCGCGTCGAAGAAATCTGTCATCTCCTGATAAAGAGACCGTCGAAGCGGCCCGCTCACGCCGTGGGTCTTCTGCGGATAGATTTGCATGAAAAACTGCTTATCGGTCTTTTCGAGCGCATCGGCCATTTGCATCGTGTTTTGAAAAAGCACGTTGTCGTCCTCCATGTTATGAACGATAAGCAGCTTGCCTTCGAGCTTACTCGCATTCTTCACATTTGAGCTGGCATCATATCCCTGCGCATTCGCATTGGGCAGACCCATGTAGCGTTCCGTATAAATTGTGTCGTAGTTGTGCCAGTCATTGACCGGCGCGCCGGCCACTCCCACTTTGAAAATATCCGCCGCGAATAGCAGACCGTGAATAGTCATGTAACCGCCATAACTCCAGCCGGTTATGCCAATTCGCTTCGGATCGACAAAGCCCATCTCTATAAGATGTTCCACGCCCAATCGCTGGTCGGCGATCTCCAGTTTTCCCAGTTCGTGATAGATGCCCGATTCAAATGCAAGGCCGCGCCCTTTCGATCCGCGATTATCAAGCTGCCAAACGACATAGCCGCGGTGTGCCAGCACCTGTTCCCAACTGAGCCCGTACCAGTGATTCGTTACCGATTGCGCGCCCGGACCGCCATAAACATAGACAATCGCCGGGTATTTCGTAGAGGGTTGAAAATTCGCGGGCCGGATGAGACGCGCATAAAGAACAGTCCCATCCCCGGTTTTCAACGTAACGATCTCTTCCGGGAGAATGGTGTATCCGTCAGAAATGCTCTTGTCCATAGGTTGAAGCACACTGACCTGCTCGCCGTCTCGCGTGGCAAGTATGGTTTGTAGCGGTTGCTTCAGACTCGAATAACTGTCTAAGAAATAACTTCCGTCCTCGTTAGCGTGGACGACGTGAGTTCCTTCCTCCTTAGTGACACGCGAGCGCTCGCCGCCCTTCAACCCGATTTTGTATAACTGCGTTTCGAGCGGACTCGCTTCCGAAGAAGTGTAGTAAACTTGGCCGTGCGCCTCATCAATCGCCGAAATCGAGACCACTTCCCAATCGCCGCTGGTGAGTTGTCCCAGTAACTCGCCTTTATTCGAATAGCGGTAGATATGTCGGAAGCCGGTGCGCTCGCTTGTCCAGAGAAACTCAGGGCGGGACTTCAGAAAAAATAAGTTATCCGCAACATTGATCCAGGTCTTCGACTGCTCATGCAGCACCGGATGTACGCTGCCGCTTGCCGGGTCGCAGAAAAGCAGATCGAGTTTGTCCTGCACCCGCGAGAATCGTTCAAGCGCAATTTGCGATGAGTCAGGAAGCCACGCGACGCGGGCAAGCAGAGTGTTCGAGGTCTCGCCGGCCTGCATCCACTCCGTTTCACCGCCCTCGGGCGAAATCACGCCCAACTTGACCAATGCATTGGGTGTGCCGGCCTGCGGATAGCGCTCCGGTTCGCTCAGCGCGCGTTCACCGAGCAGATCGATCTGCGGATAAATAAATTCATGGCTGACATCGAATTGCAGATAAGCGATGTGCTTGGAGTCGGGAGACCACCAGGTGGCCGTTCCCAGATCCAGTTCTTCCGGATAGACCCAATCGAGCTGGCCGTTCAGAAGAGTCGCTGTGCCATCGTGCGTTAGCTGGCGTGTGCCTTTACTAGCCAGATCCAGGACGTAAAGATTCGACTTCCAACGATAAAGGACAAGTTTGCCGTCTGGCGAGAGCCGCGGATCTTCTTCATCGATATCCGTCTTGGTGATCTGATCGGACTTACCGTTTGGGTGTACCACGAAAAGATCGCCGTTCACCGCCGCAAGTAAGTCCTGGCTATTCGGGAACCATTGATAAGAGGCGGTACTCACGCGCCGGTTCTGCCACCCGAATGCTTGCGGGCGGATTGGTGTTACCGCAGCCTTCTCGAGCGACTCCGGACGGAACCATTCGCGGGCCTTGCGATCCGCCACGGTATAGAGATAGACAACGTCTTCTTTCTCATAGAAGAAAGATGTGCCGTTCGGAGACCAGGTCGGCGTGACGGGATAAGTCGGCCTGTGAGAAAGAAAATCGTCGAGTGTGACAGGTTTCTTTCCAGACTGCTGGCCGAAGGCCAGGAGCGCCGATCCATAAACAAACAGAAGGCCGCGGCAAAGCGAACGAGTGTACACTCTAGCAGTGTAAGCGCCAGCTTGTCGGAACCGGACGCTTACGGAGCCGCCAGTTGAGGTTGATAGCTACAGCACGGGTCCAATACGCCACGGCGCAAACTCGTGATGGCCGAGTTCTTCCGCGTGCGTCCTTTCGCCGGAGGCCACGCGCAGCAGCTTGTCGAAAATTTCCTTTCCGACTTCGTGTACGGTTGCGGTTCCGTCCGCGATCCGGCCTGCATTCACATCCATGTTGCCGGTCATACGCCGGTACATGCTGGAATTACTGGCGATCTTAAGCACCGGAACATTAGGAAATCCGATAGCACTACCGCGACCCGTCGTGAACGCAATCAGATTGACGCCGCCAGCCGCCAGTCCCGTGATCGAGACCGGGTCGTAACCTGGCGTATCCATAAAGACAAATCCCTTCGATGTGACTGGCTCGGCATACTCGACAACGTCTTCGAGCGTCGTTGTTCCCGCTTTTGCGATCGCGCCAAGCGATTTCTCGACGATGTTTGTCAAGCCGCCTTCTTTGTTGCCGGGCGATGGATTGTCGTTGAAACTGCTGCCCTCAAACTGCCGCAAGTAGGCCTTATAGTGATCTACGCAAGCCAGTAGTTTGCGCGCGATTTCCTTGTTCCGGGCCTTCGCCGCCAGAACATACTCGGCGCCGAATATTTCTGTGGTTTCGGCGAGCACCACGGTTCCGCCCTGTTCGACGATCAGATCGCAGCAGTAGCCAAGAGCCGGATTGGCCGTAATGCCCGAAAAAGAATCCGATCCGCCGCAGTTCAACCCAAGCGCAATCCCGGATGCGGGTTGTTCGGTGCGGACTTCCTCGGCCGCACGCTCAATGAACTGCCGGACATGTTTGCGCGCCTCTTGCACTGCGCCCGCTGTGCCGCCGGATTCCTGAAGCGTTAAGCCATGTAGCGCGCTTGAGGCAAGGTTTGCGCCCGGTTCGCTGCCGAGATAATGGCCGATCTGATTGACCTCGCAACCCAGTCCCAGAATCAGAGCCGCCGAGACGTTCGGATGATGTAGAACACCTCCCAATGTGCGCTTCAGTTGCTCGGTATCTGGGCCGATGGTATGCCCGCAGCCTTCGCCGTGAGGAAAGGCAATGATGCCATCTAAGTTGGATGGCAGCTTTTCTTCAGCAAAGCTTCGCGCGATCAATTCTGACGTATAGGCGGCACAGTTGCTGGCCGCGACAACGGCAATGTAATTCCGCGTGCCAACTCGCCCGTCTGGCCGCCGGAATCCGAGGAAGCTTGCGCGGTTGGAGCGAGCGCTCGGCCGAACCGTAGAAATGGGAATGTCGTCCTCGGGATGCCATTCCTGAAAGCCCAGATTCTGCGTGTGAATGTGCTCGCCCGGCCCGATGTTCGCCGTGGCTGCTCCGATCGCGTGCCCATAACGGTAAACCTGTTCCCCTGAACGAATGGCGCGCAGCGCGAGCTTGTGGCCCGCCGGGACAGAGGATTGAACCGTTATGCTCCTTCCCGCCACATCGAGCTGCTGACCGCGCGACAGCGGCACTCGCGCAATCGCGACATTGTCGTTCGGATGAAGCAGTATGACCGCGTTCTGCTCGGTAGGGGGGCTCTCGATCTCGTACAACATCTGCTTCCTAATTACACTCTATGCCTTACCGTGAATTCTTCTTGGCGAAACCATGTACCTTGGATGAAGCTCTTACCTAAAAATGCCCCGTATTCCGATAGCCACATATCGGCTGCAGCTTCATTCAGATTTTGACTTCGATGCCGCTTCGAGTATTGCCGATTACCTTCATGAGCTCGGTGTCTCTCATGCCTACTGCTCTCCTTATCTGCAAGCCGCTCCAGGAAGCAAACATGGATATGACGTAGTCGATCACCACAAAGTGAACGAAGAGCTGGGCGGAGCGGAAGCCCATGACCGGTTCTCAAAACGCTTGGCCGAGTATCAGCTCGGCCAGGTGCTCGACGTCGTGCCCAATCATATGGCGATCAGCGGGCGTCGGAATCGCCTGTGGTGGGATGTCTGGGAAAATGGCCCCTCCAGCCGTTACGCTCCTTTCTTTGATATCGATTGGTATCCCCAGGATCAGAAGCTGCGGAACAAGGTCCTCGTACCTGTGCTGGGTGATCATTACGGGCGGGTTCTCAGCCGCGGTGAGATCCAGTTGAGGCGTCGCGAAGCCGATTTCTTCGTCGAATATGCGCAGAACGAGTTTCCGCTGGCCCCGCGCTCATGGCCGGCAATTCTAAACCCTGCCGCCAAAGCCAGTGGCTCCGACTACCTGGCCTTCCTGGCCGACGCAGCTTCGAACCTGCCGAGCGCGACACTCACCGACCGGGCCAGCAAGAGCACCAGGCATCGGGACAAAGGTGTGATCGTCAAGTTGCTCGAGCGATTGTTCTCAGAGACGCCGTTCATAGCAGAAGCAGTAGACACCGCTATCAAAGAAATCAACCGGAACGTCGATCAACTCGATGAGGTGCTCGAACGGCAGAATTACCGGCTTGCATTTTGGCAGACAGCGAAGCAGGATCTGCCATATCGCCGCTTCTTCGACGTAAACACGCTGGTAGCCGTTCGCTCCGAGAATCCGCAGGTCTTTGCCGACACCCACGCATTGATTTTGCGCTGGCTGCGGGAAAACGTCTTAGATGGCATCCGCATCGATCACCCGGACGGATTGCAGGATCCCAAGTATTACTTCGAGCGGCTCCGCGAGGAAGCCCCCGATGTGTGGGTCGTGGCCGAAAAAATCCTGGAACCGGACGAGAAATTCCGCACGGAGTGGCCCATCGACGGTACTACGGGCTACGACTATCTCAACCAGGCAGGCGGCCTCTTTGTCGATGGCGAGAACGAGGAGGCATTCAACCAGCTTTATCGGGAGTTCAGCGGGGAATCGACTGATTACATAGCAGTCTGCCGCGATAAGAAGCACCGTGTCCTGCGGGATCTGCTAGGCAGCGATGTGAACAGGCTCACAAGCCTGCTAACGGATATCTGCGAAGTTCATCGTAACCAGCGCGATTACACGCGCCATGATGCCATGCGCGCGATTCGCGAGATCGTCGCCTGTTTTCCCGTCTACCGGACTTATGTGGTTCCCGAAAGGAACGAGATTACCGATGAGGATGAGCGCTACATAACTGACGCTATCGAGTACGCCAAGAAAGGGCGTCCGGAGATCGATGGCGGTCTGTTCGATTTCATCCGTGACCTGCTGCTGCTCAAAGTGCGCGGAAGCATGGAGTCCGAGTTCGTTATGCGATTCCAGCAATTCTGCGGACCGGTGATGGCTAAAGGCGTGGAGGATACGGCCTTCTACAACTACAATCGCCTGATTTCACTGAATGAGGTAGGTGGCGATCCCGGCCGCTTTGGCGTCTCGATCGACCAGTTTCATGGTTTCTGCCTTGAGACGCAGCAGACCCGCCCGCGAACCATGCTTTCTTCTTCGACCCACGACACAAAACGCAGTGAGGAAGTTCGTGTTCGGATCAGTCTTCTCTCCGAAATGCCAGAGACCTGGAGCAAGATGCTGAGGACGTGGTCGGCCGCGAATGAAAAATATAAGAATGCGGACCTGCCCGACCGCAACACAGAGTATTTTCTGTACCAGACGATGATCGGCGCTTGGCCCCTATCGGTGGAGCGCCTGCTGGCTTACATGGAAAAGGCGACCCGCGAATCGAAGCAGCGAACCAGTTGGCTCGCGCCGAATGAACCGTATGAGGCCGCCACTCGCGCCTTCATCGAAGCGATCTATCGGGATTCCGAATTCATGCATGGCTTTGAGTCATTTGTGAAGCCTCTGATCAATCCGGGCCGAATCAATTCCCTCGCGCAGACGCTGCTGAAGTTTACCGCGCCTGGAATTCCGGACACCTACCAAGGCGAAGAGATCTGGGATCTCAGCCTGGTGGATCCCGATAACCGGCGGCCCGTGGATTACGATTTGCGGCGTCGGTTACTCGCGGAGATGCGCGAGCTCGACGTGGACCAGGTTTGGCAGCGGATTGATGAGGGCCTGCCAAAGCTCTGGATCATACATCACGCCCTCCGTCTGCGCCGCGAAAGAGCGCGTCCATTCGGCGGCTCCGGTTCATACACTCCTTTGCAGGCGTCTGGTTCCAAGGCTCGGCACTTCGTCGGATTCCGTCGAGGGGAAGATGTCCTGGTCATCGTCCCGCGCCTGGTATGGCAGTTGGGCGACGATTGGGAAAGCACCACGATTCAGATTCCCAAGGGCGGTTGGCTCAATAGACTCTCCGGCGAACGGTGGGTTGGCGGAACCCAGGAACTCTCCACAGTCCTGCGCCGCTTCCCCGTAGCTTTGTTAGTTAAAGACGAATGAATTTACTGGAAGAATAAGACGAATGCATACCTTCAAAGTATGGGCGCCTGCCGCGCGCACGATTGCAGTTCGCATCGGCTCGAAAGCCCATCCGCTTCAAAAAAAGGAGCGCGGATGGTGGGAAGGCGATGTCGAAGAAGCCGCGTCCGGAACCGAGTATTCGTTCGAAGTCGATGGGGGCGAGCCCACTCCCGATCCTCGTTCTGCTTTTCAGCCAGAAGGTATCCACGGCCCTTCACAGCTCGTCGATCACAGCAGATTCCGCTGGACCGACTCCCACTCGCAGGCCCGACCACTCCCGAGCGCTGTAATTTACGAATTGCACATCGGCACATTCACTCCCCAGGGAACCTTCCTGAGCGCCATAGAGTGCCTCGACCATCTCGTGCAATTGGGTATCTCTCACGTGGAGCTCATGCCCGTTAACCAATTCTCCGGCGCTTTGGGCTGGGGATACGACGGCGTAGATCTCTTTGCTCCGCATCGGGCTTACGGAACACCTGACGAGTTGAAACAGCTTATCGACGCCTGTCACGCCAAAGGTCTGGCCGTTCTGCTTGACGTCGTATACAACCACCTGGGCCCCAGCGGCAATTATCTGAGCCGCTTCGGCCCTTACTTCACCAGCGCTTATCACACGCCATGGGGCTCGGCCATCAATCTCGATCACGAGGGCAGTTCACAAGTACGCCAATTCCTCCTGGACAACGCGCTGATGTGGCTGCGGGATTACCATTTCGATGGTCTGCGCATCGATGCCGTTCATGCTTTTTGCGATAATTCGGCAATCCACTTTCTCGAAGATCTTTCGTCAGCTGTCGATTCGCTCTCGGCACATCTGGGCCGCTACTTCGTCTTGATCGCCGAAAGCGACCTCAACGATCCGCGTGTAGTGACGCCCCGCGAGGCAGGTGGCTTCGGTATTGACGCGCAATGGAGCGACGATTTTCATCACGCTCTGCATGCTGTGCTCACAGGTGAAAGTAAAGGGTATTACGAAGACTTCGGCTCCTTGAAGCAACTTGCTAAAGCGCTCCAGCACGCCTTCGTTTACGACGGCATCTATTCACCGCACCGCGAAAGCATACATGGCAAGCCGGTAGGTGGCCTCTCTGGTCATCGTTTCCTCGCCTTCGCCCAGAATCATGATCAGATTGGAAACCGCGCCCAGGGCGAGAGATTAGCGCACCTGGTGAGCCTCGGAAAGAGTAAGATCGCCGCGGCTCTTGTCTTTACGTCTCCATTTATTCCGATGCTCTTTGAAGGGGAAGAATTTGGCGCGTCTTCACCCTTCCAATACTTCACTCACCACGAGGACACCGAGCTGGCCAGACAAGTCTCGGAGGGGCGGAAGAACGAGTTTAAGGCGTTTGGCTGGACACCGGAGCAGGTGCCCGACCCCCAGGATCAGGCAGTTTTTCAGAGATCGAAATTGAATTGGGACGAAGTAGCCCGCGAGCCGCACAGGCTGCTTCTCGAATGGCACAAACAGCTCATTCGGATCAGGCGCGCGCACTCGTGTCTCACAGATGGGCAAATGAAAAATGTCCGCGTCTGCTTCGATGAACGGGCGGCCTGGTTCAGTGTAAAGCGAGGCGAAATTCAAGTGGTGTGCAACCTGTCACAGGAGCGCCAGGCAATTCCAGTTGCCGCGGGAATTTCGAAGGTCGAGCTGTGCTCAGAGCCCGGATCGAAACTGCTCGGCGATGCAATCGAATTGCCTCGCGAATCGGTGGCAATTCTGATTTAGACGCGCTGCCGTCCCTGATTTTCCCTTGACAAAGGCGGTATTTCGCGTCACCATACTCCTATTAAGCTTAGGAGAACGTTACCTGCCGAAACAAGTCGATTTGCTGCCTGGCACGCTTGATCTGTTGATCCTCAAAGCCGTTTCGCTCGGCCCTCAGCATGGGTATGGCGTTCTGCTGCGCATCGAGCAAATATCCGGCGGCGCGCTATCGATTGAACAAGGCGCCTTGTATCCGGCACTCTACCGGCTGGAACGGCGCGGTCTGTTGAAAACCAAGTGGGGTGTTTCCGACAACAATCGAAAGGCGAAATTTTACGAATTGACGGCTGCGGGCCTCAGCCGCCTCGATGAAGAGAGAGCCGGGTGGAACCGTCTCGTCTCCGCTATGCGGCTCGCCCTCAACACCGAATTGGCGAAAGCGCAGTCATGAACTTTCTCCGAATCCTGCTAGCTGGTCTGTTCCGGCGTGCGCGCATGGAGTCCGAGATGGCGCAGGAACTCAGATTTCACATGGAGAGCCGGGCTGCGGATCTCGAACGCCTCGGCGCATTGCCGGCCGATGCAAAGCGTCAGGCCAGGCTCGAGTTTGGCGGCGTCGAGGACCACAAGGAGGGCTGCCGCGAAGCACTTGGCTTTCGCCTCTTTGATGAACTCCGCGCCGATATTGCGTACGCCTTCCGAACGCTGCGTAACAATGCCGGATTCGCCAGCATTGCGGTACTCTCGCTAGCTCTCGGGATCGGCGTGAATCTGGCCTGCTTCGCCGCGCTGTATTCGATGGTCCTTCATCCGTTTCCATATCCGGACCTCAGCCGCATCATGGCTTTATCGGACACGCGCGCGAACTCACCCTCCGAACGCGATCTGGTCGCCCCGGCAAACTATCTCGATTGGAAGCAGCGAAGCAGCTCGTTTGAAGCTCTGGCCGCATACCGCGACTGGGATGTCAACCTTACCGGAGTGGATCGCCCGGACCACATCCAGGCCGCGCTCGCCTCATCCGAGTTCTTCTCTGTCCTTAACATTCAACCGGTGCTCGGCCGAACGTTCACCGCAGCCGAGTGCGAGCCCGGTCACGACGCGGTAGTCGTCGTAAGCCACGGCTTCTGGCGGACTCGTCTGGCCGCTGCGTCCGACGCGATCGGAAAGACCGTCTCTCTCGGCGGCCGCAAGTACACGGTGATCGGTGTCATGCCGGACGAATTTAACCTTCCGCTCGCCTCGGAACTCTGGGCCCCGCTCGCGTTCACGGCTGAGGAGAAGAGCGAGCGCAGCGTTCAGCAGTTGTCGGTCATCGGGAAGCTCAGGCCCGGTATTTCCCAAGCTCAGGCGAGCGCCGGCATGGACGCCATCGCCCGTCAGCTCGAACAGCAATATCCGCGGTCCAACGAACAGCGGCGCGTGCTGGTAACCTCGCTCCGCGACGTCATGAAGACCGAAAGCGACCACTTCCTGATGGTGTTGATGTGTGCGGCGCTCTTCGTTCTACTCCTCGCCTGCACCAATGTAGGCGGGTTGCAGGTCGCGCGCTCCATGGGCCGGCAAAAGGAGATCGGCTTGCGCAGCGCGCTCGGAGCGAGCCGCGCCCGCATTTTCCGCCAGCTAATAACCGAAAGCCTGGTCATTGGCTTTGCAGGCGGGGCGCTCGGTCTTGCGCTGGCCGCCTGGGACCTGAATATTATCCGCTCTAACATTCCCCTGATGGTCTATGGAATCGTTGCGGGATTAAAAGACATGCGGATTAGCGGCGAGGTCGCCTCCTGTGGAATCCTCTTGTCGATCTGCGCTGGAATTCTTTGTTGCGTGCCCGCCATTTTTCAGGTCATGCGCTCAGGTACGGCAGTCGGCTTGAACGACGTTCTCAAGGAAGGCGGCCGCACCTCCGGAGCCTCACCCTCACGCAGCCGGCTCCGCACCACTCTGGTGGTTGCGCAAGTGGCCCTGGCGTTCATTCTTCTGGTCGGTGCAGGATTGATGGTTGGTACGCTGCAGAGGCTCGTGACCGTGAATCTCGGCTACGACTCAAATAATGTTTTGACCGCGGACATCACTTTGTCCGGCAATGAATATCAGAAGCCCCAGAAAGTGAGGGCGTTTTACGATGGCATGCTGCAAGCTCTCGATCGAACACCGGATGTCGGAGCTGCGGCGGCAGTGGGTGATCTTGGCTCAGCTCAATCGGTGTCCATAGAAGGGCGCGCGCCCTCGCGTCCGGGCGAATCCAGGCCGGAAATGCGCACCGCCACGCCTCAATATCTGCGGGTGATGCGAATTCCCTTGCTCAAGGGCCGCTGGCTCGGAGAACAGGATGCTCCGGACGCGCGTCGTGTCGTTGTTTTAAGCGCGTCTGTGGTCCGCCATTACTGGCCCCGCTCGAACCCGATCGGCGAACGCATAAAGCTTGGAAATTCCGATTCGCCGTGGCTCACTGTCGTCGGTGTTACAGGAGATGTCAATGATTGGTTCTTGGGTCATCCAATACCCACGGCCTATGTCTCCTTTCGGCAGTTTCCGCAGGCTTCGATGCAAGTGCTGGTTCGAAGCTCGCACGATTCTCGTAAACTCGCTGGCAGTCTCCGCGTTGCCGCGCAAGCGATTGATCGCCAACAACCCGTCTACAACGTCCGCACTTTACAGCGGCAGATGTATGAGGAGACATCCGGCATTCGCAACGCCGCCACCATGATGAGCACTTACGCCGTGATTGCCTTACTGCTGGCAGTTACTGGCATCTATTCCATCAGCTCTTTCTTCGTTACGCAGCGCACGCGCGAGATTGGAGTCCGTATGAGTTTAGGAGCCACCCGGCAGACCATCTTGAAAATGGTGCTATCCCAATCCTGCATCATCACCGGCATCGGCCTTTTGATCGGCGTGCCACTGGCTGTCCTGCTGACCATCGGCATGTCGCGCGCTCTCTATAACTCCGTCGCGGTGCAGCCCATAACTTTCATTCTGTTCGTGGCTGTCCTCGGCGGTGCTGCCGCCGTGGCAGGTTACATCCCCGCATACCGGGCTGCGAGAGTAGATCCTGTAGTCGCCCTGCGTCACGAATAAGGTCGCAGGGAACAAGCTGTACAACGCGGCCGGCTGTCCTGGCCAAAACGTCTCATGCGCAGGATTACCGATAAACGCGGGACACCTTGAACAGGTAAGCTCGATCACAGACGTCTTGCTGTTCTTCAAACGGCAGGAATCCACAAATGGCAGACCTGGATTCCCTCAGATGATCCGAAAGTAGAGAGGTGCTTGGTGTTCTCACGGTTCATATTTTGGCCTTGGTTTACCGGACTGGCTTTTCTCGCCATCGGTGTATTCGCAGCACGAAGAGATCTGGCCGCGAGTCGCCCGCTGGACAAGCTGGTCGTCCTTGGACCCGTGTTCTTTGCTGCCTCGCTTGCGACATTCGGAGCTGAGCACCTGGCCGGGGCTCGGTTCTTGATGCAACTAGTCCCGCCCTGGATGCCGGCGCATCTCTTTTGGGCCTATTTCGTCGGCTTCGCTCTAATTGCCGCTGCGATCAGTCTCATTCTCTTAAAATGTGTGCGCTTGTCGGCCATGTCGTTGGGAATCATGTTCTTCTTGTTTGTCCTCCTGGTGCATGTGCCTAGAGTGGCGGCCAACCCGGGAGATCGTATTGCCTGGGCGGTGGTGCTTAGAGATCTTGCTTTTGGCGGAGGCGCCTGGGCGCTTGCCGGCAGCCAATTTCGAAAAACTGAAGGCTCCGCATCCAACTGGCTGATCCGGATGGGGCGTTACTGCGTCGCGATTCCCGTGATTTTTTTTGGAATCGAACACTTTCTGCATCCGAAATTTGCGCCTGGAGTTCCGCTAGAGAAGGTGACTCCTTCCTGGGTTCCGTTCCCCGTTTTGTGGGCGTATTTGGCGGGCGCTGTCCTGCTTGTCGCAGGCGTCGCTTTGTTTGTAAATAAACGCGCTCGGATTGGGGCTATCTCGATAGGTCTGGTGATGACGCTACTGACGTTCCTCTTGTACCTGCCGATCTTGGCTACCGCGACGCAATCATCCGCCATGACGGAAGGAATAAATTACGTGGCGGATACGCTGCTCTTCGCTGGGACTGCGCTGCTTCTAGCGCGGGCGCTGCCTGGTGCGGCGCCAGTCGCATCTTCTCCTCGCGTCTGAGTGACGCGCCCTGCCCCTAACGTGTTTGGCGATCAACACGAGTGAATCCCGCTCTTGCATAGATGCGATGCGCAGCAGTTAGAATGCTCTGCGTCCAGAGGACAACCTTCCTGTAACCGGCTAGCCGAGCGAAGCGGATGCACTACTGAAAATAGGAGGAGAATCGAGCAGATCGTTGATAGATTCAGGATCCGAATCCGCCCGAAACTCTTTCGCTCTGCCAGCATTCCAATGAGGGAGGCTCTATGGCGAGCACTGTCTGGCGCGGTTTCATCACTTTTGGTTTGGTATCCATCCCGGTACGGCTTTTCCGTGCTGCGCGTCCCGAGCGCGTCAGTTTCCGCCGCCTATACCGGGCTGAAGCTCCTCTCCGCGGCACGCCGTCCCGACGCCAATCGGAAGAGGACGACGCGCTCCCCGAGCCGGTTGCCGAATCCCCGAAGAGCCGCCGGTCGCCGCCTGAGCCCGTGCTCGCGCCTGTCCAGCAGGTTTCTGTCCGCAAAGGATCGGACGATGTTCTGCCACAGAATTCGGTTGTGAAAGGCTACGAATACGAAAAGGATCGTTACGTCGTAATCGAGCCCGAAGAGTTGAAGAGCATCGCACCCAAGACCGCCACGGAAATGCAGATCGAGGAGTTCGTCAAATTAGCCGAAGTCGACCCCGTCTACTTCGAGACCTCCTATTACGTGGTTCCCGAGGAAGCGGGAGAAAAGGCCTATGCACTGCTCTATCGATCCTTGCAACTGACCGGCCTGGTCGCCGTCGCCCAGCTCGCCATGCATAACAGGGAGCATGTCGTGATTCTGCGTCCCGGCGGCAAGGGCCTTCTTGCCCATACCATGTTCTTCAGTTCGGAGGTTCGCGCCGACGAGGAGTATACGGCGGACACCGGAATCATCGCTCAGAAGGAACTCGATCTAGCCCAGACACTCATCCATTCGCTGGCAGCGCCTTTCGAGCCACAGAAGTACCGCGACAGTTATCGCGAAAAGCTGGAATCCATCATCGCCACGAGAGTCGCGGGCCAGCCGGTCGCGATGCCGGAGAAACCTTCCCGGTCAGCATCGGTAGTGGATATCACCGAAGCGCTCCAGAGGAGCCTGGCCGCCTTAAAGAAACCTGCCGCTTCCGAGGAGCGCCGCAAAGTCGCAAAGAACACCGGGACCCAGCGAAAGAAAATGTCCGATAGCGCCGGATAGAATCGCCGCAACTCACTTGAGCTCGCTTGATCGTGTTTGGGCCGATGCCATCGCGTCTCCCGCAGTTTTCTTTTCTGGGTCTTTATCTTTTCCCCACGTTTTATAGAGACCGAGATAAGCATAGCTCTCCGTCTGGCCAGCGACGGAATGCCCGTATGCGAAAAGTAACTGCAGGCCAGGGGATTTGAAGTGATAGTAGCCGCCTGCGTCAATGAGCGTCGAAGATTGTGTTTGAGGAGTTGCGAAACCCTCTCGCGCGTGAGAAAAGACTTCGACCGAAAGTTCCAGTTGCTTGTTGATCTCTCGCTTAACAAGGAATCCGCCATATAGGTAATTTCGATACTGATACTGCGGCACAACCGCGTATCCCAAACCGCCGACCAAGCTCCATGGTCCGAACTCCTTTTCTACCCAAATGGGCAGTTTGTACCAGACCCGCCCTACGCCGAGGCCTCTGGAATAGCTGCCGGTCGGAATTTCGAACATGGTGAAAGTGCCAATCTGCGGGCGATGCTTCGTTTGTTTTATGAAGCCATATTTCACACCGAGTTCCATGTCCGTCAGACCGTATGCGCTTGGGCCAGTCCCGCCCGGAAAATAGATGGGATTGTTTGTCGGTAGCACGGCCCCAAGAGGCAGAATCGCATGCAGCTGGATATTGGGAATAGCGCCCCAGTTGAACTCAAATGCCGGTCCCACTGGATCGATTTCCGCCGGAGTGCCATCCACGGTCCCGAAGATGTAGGCCTCATAATGCCCGAGGTCAACCGGCGTAGGATCGTCAGTCTGGAACGGCGGCCCTGCCTGCGCCCACACCTTCGAAGTCGCCAGAATCAAAATGAGGAGCGGTCTTAACCTCACAAGACCATGATCTCCGCTGCTTAACCTAACCACGACTGTTACACGCGTGATTTCTGTAAAAAGGCTGCAAACGTTCGGCCAGATAACCAAACCGCGCACGTTAGTAAGCGGAAGGTCCGGCTTTCTCGCACGACCCTCAGGAAGTAGTGAACTGTGCCTGCACCACTGTGAAACGCGTCTGGCCTGCCATAAACCCCACGTCACGGCCCGGCGTCAGGCCGCAGCGCTCCCGCACTTTCAACAGCTTGCAGAGCCGTGACCAGAGGGAGCGGTCTTGCAACATTCGATATGACGAACTTCGGCTAAAAAGTGGAACGCCGGTCAAAGTACGACAGCGGTTGTTATTCCGTGCGCAACGCCGAAGCGGGGTCCATACGTACGGCGCGAAATACCGGTACGGCTGCCCCCGCAATCCCGATCGGCTGCCCCCGCAATCCCGATCGGCTGCCCCCGCAATCCCGATTGCGGCCAACAGCAAAATGGCCGCGCCATCAGTCATTGGGTCTGTGGATCGTACCCTATAAAGGAGGCTCCGGACCCACGCCGCCGTTAGCCATGACAGAGCCGCCCCCGCGAAAACACCTGGCCAGTAGCGAATTTCTTCCCGAGTGGACTGCGGCCGGCCAAAAATTTTCGGCCAAACGCCTCATTGACGACCACCTTGTTCAGCTTTCCCGCCTCTACCACATCGAACGGCTCGAAATTCCTACCAGCCAACAGACGAATCCCCATAACTGCGAAATACTCCGGACTTACAGAGTTCACGCTTGTGTTAACGATGCCGCCCCTTCGACCAGGGAAGACGACTGAGTTGACGAGCCCAATACCTCGCATGAGGGCTCGATCCGCGAGCGCCGCGCCCTCAACTCCAGGCAGATTTCGCACGCCGCTCAGGAGCTGCTGTTGAAGGGACCAGGTCCTCTGGCTGTCGTAGCCGCAAACCTGAGGGTCGATGGAAAAGATAGTAACGTGTTCCCGGTCGAAGCCCGCGTCCGATGCCCGAAGATTCGCCAGACTACGAATGATCAAACCGGCAGACATCACGAGAGTTGTGCATAGTGTTACTTGAAAGCCGCACAACACCGATTGAAAGAGGCTGTGCCGGCGATCGCCGATGGTGGTCTTAAGGGCCAGGTTGATTTCCGAACTCCAGGTTCTCCACGCGGGAGCCAGTGCGCACAGCACCGCCGTCAATCCGCAGACAGCAAAGGAGAACGCCGCAACTCTGAAGTCCAAAGAAAAATGCAGCGCCAACGCCCGTATCTCGCCAGGGTCACATCCTATGCCGTGAGCTGGCGGCATCCAGCGCATCAGAATAGGCATGCCGGCATAAGCGAGTAGCACGCCCGCACATCCTCCGAAAAGCGCGAGAAGCAGGCTCTCTACCAGCGATTGGCAGAGAATTCGCCTTCGGCTTCCGCCCAATGCGAGGCGCACCACCGTCTCTCGCTCACGAGCTGTAGCTCGGGAAAGCAGAAGACCTCCAACGTTCGCGCAGACCATAAGCAACAAAAACGCAGTACCCGATAAAAGTAGTACGAGAGCCGTCTTCGATTGGTCCCGAATCGGCGATATTCCATGTGCAATCGATTGAACCTCAGCCTGCCCCTTTTTAATCCTTTGTAATCACCGGGATTATTAAGACCAGCTTCTTGCATGTACTTTCCCCAGGATGCCGCAGTTTCCATTTGTCCCTGCGCTACCGACGTTCCAGGTCGTAGTCTGGCGATGATCTCGATTACATATCGATCGAGGTTGGGATCGTGTGTCGAGGAAAAATCACGCTCGTTCACGAAGGGCATCCAGAGGTTCGGACTGCTGTCAATGGTGGTGCCGGTAAAGGCCTCCGGTGTCACGCCGATAATCGTGTAAGCATGGCCTTGTAATCGGATCGCTTGACCGATAACCTTGGGATCTCGTCTAAAGCTGCGAGACCAGCACGCGTACGATAGCACAGCAACGTGATCATCGCGGCTGCCCAGAACGCGCCCCAACAGCGGCGCGACACCAAGGTCGGCGAAAAAGTTCCCCGTAACGGCCACAGCGTGAATCCGCTCGGCGAACCCTGTTCGTTCCAATGCCCGCGTAGTGTCAATCTGGCCCACGGTTCGGAAAAGAGTTGAAGAAGAATGTACGATCTGCTTATAAAAGCCGTAATCGAAGTAAGGATCGGCTGGTCGCTTCTCTTGTTTGTTCAAAAAGTTGCACCAGGTTCTCCGGGTTGCGTACAGGCAGTGGGCGCAGCAACAGTGTATCTACGAGGGTGAAGATCTGCGTGGTTGCTGCTATGCCTATGCCGATCAGAAGAGTTGCTAATGCAAAGAAACCCGGCGACCGGCGAAGCTGGCGAAGGCCGTAGCGGACGTCTTGAACAATATCGGGCAAATTTGTTACATGTCTCTGCTCAATTATACGAATGCCTGCGTGACGCCAGTCACCCCAAACAAAAAATCGGCCGGGATTTCTCCCGGCCGGCTCCATTGACTTACTTACTTACTAACTACTTACTGCGCCTGCACTACCGTGAAGCCTGTCTGGCCGCCGATATTCACCGTCAGCAGAACCGATTTCCCTTTCGATTCGTTCATCAGGCGTTTGAATTCGCCGGTATTCGTGACGGGCTGCCGGTTGACCGCAATAATCACGGCGCCTTTGCCCAGATTAGCCGCGTCCGCTGCCGGGCTGCTCTGATCGACATCGTCCACCACCACACCCTTCGTGGTTGCGGGAATATTGATCTGCTGAGCGATCTCCGGAGTGAGATTCTCAACGGTAATTCCGCGTTCCGTCACGTTTCCGTTCGCGCCGTTATCGTTATCGTTGTCGTCTCCGTTATTGTCGTTGCCCTGTTTCTTTGCATCCCAATCGACGCCGTTAGGCCGCTGGCCAAGCGTAATGCTGAGTTGCATCGGCTTACCGTTGCGAATCAGGTCCAGGTTCACGGTAGAGCCCGGAGAGCGTGAGATCACCGCCATCGTCAGATCATCTGCGTTGTTCACCGGCTTTCCGTCGATTCCTGTTACCACGTCGCCCATCTTTAGACCTGCCTTCTCGGCCGGACCGCCGGGCGTAACTTGGCTGACCAAAGCTCCCTTGTCATTCTTCAATCCAAACTGCGGAGCCAGCTCAGGAGTCAGGCTGCCCAGGAGCGCGCCCATATAGCCGCGCGAAACTTTGCCGCTCTTTTCGATCTGATCCATCACCTGCTTCGCCATGTTGGAAGGAACCGCGAAGCCGATCCCGATGTTTCCGCCTTCGCCGCCGCCGAACGTATTGCCGCCCGTCAGAATCATGGTGTTGATTCCAATCAGATGGCCTTCCGCATTGATCAGCGCGCCTCCGGAGTTACCCGGATTGATGGCTGCGTCGGTCTGAATGAAATCCTGGATATGCGTCTGGCCTTCCAGTTTCCGCCCCTTGGCGCTTACAATTCCCATGGTCACCGTGTGATCCTGACCGAACGGATTTCCAATCGCAAAACACAAGTCACCCACCCGCGATGCGTCGGAATTGGCAAACGGGAGCGTTGGCAGATCGTTCGCGGCAATCTTAATCACTGCCAGATCGGTCTGCGGATCGGTCCCGACTGTCTTGGCCGTGAAATCGCGGCCATCCGATAACTGCACCTTAAGCGTCGTCGCCTTCTCAACCACGTGATTGTTCGTCAGAATGTATCCTGCCGGACTCACAATCACGCCCGAACCTAATCCCCGCTCTCGCTGATCGCGCGGCCGCATGCCTTGGCCGCCGAAAAACTGCCGGAAAAATGGATCGGCCGTAAACGGATTTTGTCCTTGTTGTTCGGAGGCTTTGATCACCCTCGTCGAACTGATCGTTACCACGGCCGGCGAGGCTTTCTCGATCACGTCGGCAAACGAGTTCGATAGCTGGCTAACCCGCTGCGTGCTTTCCTTGGTATCGGCCCGAGCCACTACCGCCACCGGGTTATTCGAATGTGTAGCTACGGCGAATGCGGCGATCAGGCCGCCGCCGATCGATGCCGCCACCAGCGTCAGAATCGCGGTGGAGCGGCGGAATTGGACTACGTTTGACATGTCCTGCAAAAATCCTTTCTTGTCTGGCGGCTCGTCTAGCGACCCTGCCGCGTTCCTAAAATATGACGTGTTAAACCGAATTTCGACTCAACCGAACCGCTTTGACTGAGCCGCGATTGTTAGGGAGCGGCCACCTGCCCCACCAAGCATCGCAGCGGCCGAACGGCATCATCTAGCCGCCGCCTCCATCCTCGGCCCCGCCTGAATCTCAAACTTCAGCCCGGATCCCGCTGAATCGGCATCGAGTAGAACCAGTTGCCCGTCCCGCACCTCTCCGCCCAGAATCCGTTTAGCCAGTGGAGTCTCAATTTCTCGCTGAATGGCCCGCTTCAACGGGCGGGCTCCGTAGTTCGGATCGTAACCGATGCGTACTAGTCTGGTTCTCGCTGCGTCTGTCAGCTCCAGATCTATGTGGCGTTCCTCCAGCCGTGCCCGTAACCCGGCAAGCTGAATTTCCACTATGCGTTTTAGATGCTCCTCGCTCAGCGCATGGAACACGATAATCTCGTCCAGTCGGTTCAAAAATTCCGGCCGGAACGCCTGCCGCAGTTCCCCGAGTACCGCATCCTTCATGCGCCGGTACTCTTCCCCATCGTACGCACCCCGGTAATCGAGGATTCGATGACTCCCAATATTCGAAGTCATGATCACGATGACGTTTTTAAAATCAACTGTCCGCCCCTGGCCGTCCGTTAAGCGCCCGTCGTCCAAGACCTGCAGTAATGCGTTGAACACATCGTGATGCGCCTTCTCAATCTCATCGAACAGCACCACCGAGTAGGGACGGCGTCGCACCGCCTCCGTCAGTTGGCCGCCCTCGTCGTACCCCACATAGCCCGGAGGCGCCCCTATCAGGCGCGAAACGCTATGCTTTTCCTGGTACTCCGACATATCGACTCGGACCATCGCCCGTTCATCGTCGAACAGGAACTCGGCCAGCGCTCGCGCCAGCTCCGTCTTCCCGACGCCCGTCGGACCTAAGAACAGGAAGCTCCCGATAGGTCGCTTCGGATCCTTCAATCCCGATCTCGCCCGAATCACCGCTTCCGCCACCGCCAGCACCGCCTCATCCTGCCCGATCACCCGCTTGTGCAGTTCATCTTCGAGCGCCAGCAGCTTCTTCATCTCACCTTCCAGCAGCTTCGAAACCGGAACGCCCGTCCAGCGGCTCACGATTCCGGCGATATCTTCCTCATCCACTTCTTCTTTGAGCAGCCGCATTCCACCCTGCTTCTTGGCTGCGCGCTCTTCTTCCGCTTTCAATTGTGCTTCGAGCTGCGTGATCTTCCCGTACTTGAGTTCCGCCGCTTTGTTGAGGTCGTAAGCTCTTTCCGCCTGGGCGATTTCTACCTTTACCTGCTCGATCTGCGTCTTCAGCCCTCGTATCCGGTCCACAGCCTCTTTTTCGTTCTGCCACTGCGCTTGCAGGGCCGAAGATTGCGTTTTCAGCTCGGCCAGCTCCTTCTCGATCCGTTTCAATCGATCCTTCGAAACCGAATCCGACTCCTTTTTTAATGCCTCTCGCTCGATTTCGAGCTGCATCGTCCGCCGCAGAATCTCGTCCAGCTCGGTCGGCATGGAATCCATCTCCGTCCTGAGCTTCGCACC
Source organism: Terriglobia bacterium (assembly GCA_963799755.1). Lineage (GTDB taxonomy): Bacteria > Acidobacteriota > Terriglobia > Bryobacterales > Bryobacteraceae > Bog-105. Next base: position 92,063 of record CAWCYQ010000013.1, read on the forward strand.
CGCCTCGTCCACCAGGTCGATCGCCTTATCCGGCAATTGCCGGTCCGTAATGTACCGGTTCGACATCACCGCCGCCGCCACCAGCGCCGTATCCTTAATTCTTATGCCGTGGTGCAGCTCATAGCGCTCGCGCAATCCGCGCAAGATCGAAATCGTGTCTTCCACCGTCGGCTGATCCACGAAAACTGTCTGAAAGCGCCGCTCCAGAGCCGCATCCTTCTCGATGTACTTGCGATATTCATCGAGCGTCGTCGCCCCGATGCAATGCAGTTCGCCTCGCGCCAGCATGGGTTTCAGCAGATTTCCCGCGTCCATCGCGCCTTCCGCTTTCCCGGCGCCCACTACTGTATGCAACTCGTCGATGAACAGAATAATCCCGCCCTCGGACGACTGCACTTCCTTCAGCACCGCCTTCAGACGTTCTTCGAACTCCCCGCGGAACTTCGCCCCCGCGATCAATGCGCCCATATCGAGCGCCACGACCTTCTTATCCTTTAAACCCTCGGGCACATCACCGCGCACGATGCGCTGCGCCAGTCCCTCTACAATCGCTGTTTTTCCGACGCCCGGTTCCCCGATCAGCACCGGATTGTTCTTCGTACGTCGTGAGAGAACCTGGATCACGCGCCGGATCTCTTCATCCCGTCCGATCACCGGATCGAGCTTGCCTTTCGACGCCAGGTCCGTTATATCCCGGCCATATTTCTGCAGCGATTCGTAAGTCGTCTCCGGATTCTGCGTGGTCACACGCTGGTTCCCCCGCACCTCGACCAGCGCTTTCATCAGCCGGTCGCGCGTCAAACCCGAGTCGCGCAGCAGTTTCCCCGCCGGACCCTGATCCTCAGCCGCTCCCAGCAGCAGGTGCTCGACCGACACGTAATCGTCTTTAAGCCGCTTCGCCTCCTCCTCCGCCCGCGCGAACAACTGCGACAGCCGGTTCGTGATGTACACCTGGTCCGGCCGCAGTCCTGCGCCGGAAACCTTGGGGGATTTCTCTATCTCCTGTAAAAGCCGCTTGTGCAGCGGCTCCAGCGCCACATCGGCGCGTAGCAAAATCGAGGGAGCTAATCCACCCTCCTGCTCCAGCAACGCCAGCAACAGATGCTCGACATCCACTTGCTGGTTTCCGTGCTCGACCGCCAGTGATTGCGCTTGCCGAAGCGCCTCCTGCGACTTCTCGGTCAGTCGATTAAAATCCATATTTTATAGATAGCACTTTAGTGAGGTGGGATGCAATAATCTTAGTCTGGTTCGCTCAACAATCGCCGGAACACCTACCGAAAACAGGCGGTTCACGACGGCTTGACTTATTTAAGTCGCAATGATAACCTTCGTCCTATGCAGACGGATTCCGTTCGAACAAGTATCGACTTGCCTCGTGACTTGCATAGAAAACTGCACGAGCTGGCTGCAAAGCGCGGCTGCTCGGCACGCCAGTTGATTCTACAGAGCATCGAGAGTGCTGTCGCCTCTTCTGGACGGCAGCGACCCAAAAAGCGACTCGATTTGGATACGCCGCTGGTACCTCTCACGGGCGAGCCAATTACGTTAACCGATAACCAAATCTATGCTGGCACTGAGTTTCCCTGACGTCAATGTCTGGCTGGCAGCGCTGTTACCCGAACACATCCACCATATGACTGCCAACTCCTGGTGGAAGTCTGATGAGTTCGAAGCTATTTGTTTCACCCGCATCACCCAGATAAGCGTTCTACGCCTGTTGACGAATTCAACCGTGATGAACGGCAAGCCGCTCACCATGAAGGCGGCTTGGAAGACCTACGATGGGCTCTTTGACGATGATCGCGTATCATACATGCCCGAGGGCCCCGACGTCGATCGCCTCTTCCGGCACTACGCATCGGACGACGTTTCGTCTCCCAAGGCTTGGGCGGATTCTTGGCTCCTCGCCATGGCAGAAAGCCACGACGGAATAATCATCACGTTAGACACCCGTCTCGCTTCGCGCGCTGACTCGGCCGGGAAAAGCCGCTGCGTTCTGCTCGCCTGATCGGTTTGCCGAACGCCATGGGCTCCCGCACCCAACCGAAGTTCGTCACAAACCCTACGCGTTTTCAATAGCTTGCAGAGCGGTGACCAGAGGGAGCGGTCTCGCGACATTTCCATATCACGAACTTCGGTAGTGGCTCAATTTGAGCACCGGGATTAAATCTTTCTCCTTATTTGATTTCGGCAACTGTCAGTGACACGTTTCCATAGGGTGTGATCGTCCCGGTGGTTTGGTCGAGATCCACCGCGTCAGCCTGAAGTACTATCGCGCCCCGGCGAGCTTGCGACGACGCATAAATCCTTACTCTGACCTTGCCCTTGAGATGAACAACTGGCGGAGCCCAGTCTTCGATTATGTCCAGGGCTTCGGCGCGAACTATGCCCTTCGGCATCGGCACCGAGAGGCGTTTGATCTCGTCGCGAGAATTTGCGGAGAACGGCAGCAGAACGGCTAAACCCAAGAACAGAGAGATGCAAAGAGCGGAAGGCTTCATCCCGAAACTCCTTTAGAATGTCTGAGTTTGTCTCTAAGGTAAGAACGTCAATGAAGGCGCTCTAGTTTCAATGCCAGCAGCGCACCAGCAAAGCCTATCAGATTCGCCATAGTAGTCTGGTCGGGTGCAAGGTCCCCGCACTCGTATCAGGCGTATCGGATCTCGGCTGAAGGTGAAGAGCCATATATGTGTAGCCGCGATTTGTGCATACAACGGCAACGGACGGAACAGATGGTCCAAGAACCCCGGCACGAGTCTGAGATGTAAGGGAACGCGATACTGGTCAGCGAATCAGATGGTGACTTTGGAGCCGACCGCCGTCATGTGTGGTTCCAAGATCGATTTCGGATAGCATCCCTCACCGACTAGCTTGAACGTCTTGAAATCCTTATACCAGTGACCGTCTGGCACGTTGGGACAACTTTTCAGCCAAGTTGCTAGTGCGATTAGATCTTGCAGGGTGGTTAATCGAGTGCTGACTCTGTCAAGAAAGTGTTTTTCAAGTGCTGGAGGAAGGCTGGAGGTCTGCAGTCTAGGCAACTGAGTCCCGGCCAAAGATAGCGCTAAGCAGTTCTTTCCCTAAGCGGGCCTTCTCGTCTGCTGAGGATGTTGCCATGAACGAGTCATATGCTCTGGTGACCGCTCTTTCGGTCTCGTGCTGCGCATCGATTCCTCGGCTGAAGAGGTAGGTGACAGCTTGTGCAAGCGGCCATTTTTGCTGGTCAGCTATTCTTGCAGCTTCCCGAAAAACGTCGCCCGGCACCTCAACAGTGGCAGTGGATTCCTGTTCACGGATCATCTTAGGCCCCACATTCATATCGACGAAAATATGCTCTCATCCGTTCCACTAGGTACCATTGTTCCCAATGGCGAATGGTACTCGAATACCAAGTATGGCACGTTTTTTCAATTGGATAAAAATCCACACATACCGTGACTGCCATTCATTAAACAATCCTAGTGGGAAAATCCCGGCAATTCTCACTTCTTTGATACGAGTACTTTTAGTGCCATAGCCGGTCGGATTGATACCCAATGCCGGCCCATAGTGCGCCTCGTCCTGGTAGTTCGGTTTATCCGGTTGCTCGTCCAGCAGATTTACGATGTCGCTTATTTCCCAAACCCGATCCGTGATGCCAGCGGCCATCGCTGGAGTGATTCTGAGCGTTTGGTGAATGCGGACGAAGTTGTAATACATGAAGTACAACGAGACCGCAGCAATGTGGTTCTCCAGCTTCTTTGAGAAGCCATTTGTTAGCCGAGTGAATCGCCGCATGTTCATCCGCATCGTGAGATTCTGACGCTCTACGTAGCTGGTGCTGACATGCTTGCGTTCTGGATTCCCGGTAATCGTCTCCGCTTTCGCTTCAAGGCAATTAGCGGGGCTGTAGCGCGTATCTCCCTGCAAATTAGCGCCGTACCGCGCCTGCCTGTCTCATTCCTTTTCTGCTTGACCGGTCATCCATGTTCTACAATTCGACGATTTGCTTTCATAGAACGGCTACAACCGCTTTTCAAATTGAGCCACTACCCGAACTTCGCCCAATCCGGTGTCGCTATGGGTCGGTGACACCAAAACGGCTAAATTTTTCTCAATAACCACTCGAACGATCGTTTCTGCACGTCCAGGTACTCAGGTGCCCACATAGCATGAATCGTATGGCCGACCGCCGTGAACACGACGCGTCCTTTACCGAAATCGTGAGCCCAGCCCGAAATGGACTTGGTGCCCAGATTTTCGTACGTTAGGCTATCGATGTTCTCGGCTTCCAGGATCACGTACTTCCGATCTTTGTCGTACTCGACATAGTGCTGCTCGTCATTGACCACGAACGGTTTTATGCCTTTCGTGATCGGATGCTCATTTTCGGAAGCTCGTACTTGGAATGGCCGCAGAGGAGGATGCCCAATGTAGGCGCCTCCCATCACCTCGCGATAATTCTTCGAACTGAGCGAGATGTGGCTGCAATTGTGGAGGGCATAGAATCCCCCGCCGGCCGAAACGAACTCCTTCAAAGCTGCACCCTGTTCCTCGCTGATCCAACTCTTCGGCTTGGGGGTGGAAAACTCCTTATGGTTTTCTAGGTCCGCCTCGTAGGCTTCATATGCATCCGGACCAAGATAACCATCCGGCCATATCATGCCGTCGCGCAAGCAGACAAAAAGCTGGTACGGTTTCAGGATCTCGCTTGATAGCTGCTGGTACTGGATTGTGTAATCAACTTGAATGCCGAGTTCGTTGAATACCTTATCGAGCGCGACGCGGATGTAATCCGGGTTGTGATACCGGTCTCCTATTAATGCAAGCGCGCGCGGTCCCCCGGTTGCGTGCTCCGCAGACTGAAACTTCGCTTCGAGCGATGGCAGGCCGAATATCCCGGCTCCGGCCGCTGCGCCGGCTCCGCGCACCAGGCGCCGTCTCGAAAAGGCTTTGGAAAACTCTTTCACACGTTCCTCCGATTAGCAATCCACTTATTGCCGAACTCTCAGGCCGTATCGTAGAGGAGCACCGTATAGTCTTTCGATTTCAATGTGGCTTCCATCTTCGGCCAAAGTTTCTGGTGTACGGGCGTCGCCACCCAATGTTGCCGCTGCTCCTCCGACTCGAAGCTGAGCACAAACCGATAGTTCGCCCCCTCGGGCGCCTTGCCGGTCACCACGGACCGTAGCTTTAACATCTGGAGCTCTTCGAAGCCCGGCTGTTTGCTGGCAGCCGGCCTGAATTCGGAGTGGAAGACTCGCAGCATTTCCTCTTCCTTGGCCGGATCGACCGATAGATCGACATGAAGTTCTATACCGCGCATTGTCTCTGCCTTTCCCAACGTGATTGCGCCCGTGCTGCTCGCCAAAGTCCCGAGCAAAGATCTACCATTCACGTCTCTCTCCTCACCCGGTTAGTTATAGACCTTTTTCTGGCCCTCGACAGCTAATTTGATGCGATAAAGGCTGGTGCTTGCTGTGATGTAGAGAGATTTGCCGTCGTCGCCCCAGTTACAGTTGGCCGTAACCTCCGGCATCCTGATCGTCCCAAGGTGCTTCCCGTCGGACGAGAATATCCAAAGACCTCCCGGACCGGCGCAGAACAGGTTGCCCCGCGCATCGAGCTTCATTCCATCAGGAAGCCCGGCAGCGGTCTGGGCGGTCACATCGAAGAACACTCGGCCATTGCTCACACTTCCGTCCGGAGAGACGTCGTATCTCATCCATACCTTGTGTTTCGGGTCGGAGTTAGAAACGTACAAGTACTTTTCATCCGGTGAAAACGCTATACCATTGGGTCGCGTTAGATCCTCAATGATGGGCTTCAGCTCACCGTGCGCCAGTCGAAACACTCCGTTGAACTTCAACTCCTTTTTCGGATCTTCATCCAGCTTGGTAAATCCGTACGGCGGATCAGTGAAATACAAGGCGCCGTCCGACTTAAAAACGAGATCATTCGGACTATTCAACCGTTTGCCGTTATAACGGTCAACCAGCACCGAGAGTTTGCGGTCTTGCGAGATCGTAACGATCCGTCGGTTGCCGTGCTGACAAAGCAGCACGACGCCGTTCTCGCCGTGAACCATAGCATTGGGTCCGATGAAAGCGTCGGCCGGGGCGTCATCCGCCTCGTACCCTCCAGGCCGTAGAATCTCAACGACGCCGCCCTGCGGTGACCATTGCCGTACAACGTTGCCCGTTACGTCACTAAACCACAGATATCCCGCCTTGAACCATAGCGGCCCTTCGATGAATCGGAATCCTTCTGCAAGTTTCTCGATTTCCGCCGGCTGCGGGACAATTGCGTCCAGCGCCGGATCGAGCCGAAGAATGCTGCTGCCTGCCGTCTGCGTCATTTATGTTTGCCGCGCTCCTTCACATCCGCTGATAACCAAAATTGCTGAGACGGTCGCCATCCATCGCATTGGCGAAAAGGAAAGCTCATGCATGTCATTGACAAAGAGAATATATACTACCTCTCCTTTGAGGAGCTTCATGAAGTCGTGCGTACCCACGAACTGGATCACCGGATCATCAGCAAGCGCAAAGATGCGTACAAATTATATGAAAAACTAAGTCCGCCGCGTGTCGTCACCTCGGACGATGAAAATCGTCGCCGGTGAGTACAAACGGGAAAATCTCCCAGCCGGCGCAATCGTTGTCTTGCTGTTTCCTCCGGAGTGATCGAGGGACGCGCACGTGTCATCTCGAACCTGGAAAATGCTGTTCTAGAAAGTGGCGATATCCTGGTCACCTCCTTTACGGACCCGAGCTGGACACCCTTGTTTGTATCTATCAAAGGCCTGGTGACCGAAGTTGGCGGACTGATGACCCATGGAGCAGTTGTCGCACGTGAATATGGATTACCAGCAGTTGTGGGAGTAGAGAATGCTAGCAACCTGATCAAGGATGGGCAGCGAATTCGCGTGCATGGAACAGAAGGGTATGTAGAGATCCTATAACGGGAGAAATAGGAATGGAGGGAGCGATTGCTATGGCGATCGCTCCCTCTGTTGTCACACCAAGCCTAGCTGCGGCGATGCAGTTTGAGGCCGAACAGGGCAGCAGCGCCACCCAGCATCAGAGCCCACGTGCCGGGCTCGGGAACGTCACTGCTTGTCGGAATCTTGTTCCCTGGAAACTGGTTGCGCAGAAATCCCCCAGACCATCAGGCCGTGTCGTACTCGGATCGTAAATGGGCCGTAGCCCTGCAGCACTGAAGTCTCTGCGAGCGGTCGAAAACCATCAAAGCATGAAGAGCGTAATAAACCGCTGCAGCCGGTGCCAGACTGATCCACGCTCATTCTTGTCGCAGTGTGGTCATAGGATCTACTCTCGTGGCACGGCGAGCGGGAATGTATCCGGCAAGGAGGGCCACGGCCGAGAGAACACCAGCTGCTAAAAACATCGTCGTTGCGTCCCGCGGCGTGAGGCCAAACAACATTCGTTGCAGTACGCGCGTAGCGGCCAGCGAAATCAAGATGCCAGCAACTAAGCCTGCAGACAACACTGCGATGAGGTCTCGCATGACGAGAGCCAAGATCGAGGTCGGCTCCGCCCCTAGTGCCATCCGCACGCCGAATTCTTTTTGCCGCTGCGTCACCAAATAGCTAAACGTGCCATACAGGCCAACCATCGCCAGTATTAGCGCCAGCGCGCCAAAGAAACCCGAAAGAAGCGCCAATAAGCGCTCCTGAACTAACGAATCGTTCACTTGATCGGCCAGCGTGTGGGACTCGAGAGGAATTGCACGATTCACTTCGGCGACTGCGGCGAGAACTGGTACGATCAGTCGCGATGGAAATATCGCCGTACGCAACAGCAGAGTGTCGCTACCTCCGAGGTCGGATGGCTCGTGAGGCAAAAAAGCCGTGGGGAGGTTCTCCTCGCGGAGTGAAAGATATTTGGAGTCTTCTACCAGTCCTACAACCTCGACTGATGTAACGGGCACGACGCCCTCTAAATACGCCCTGCCGATCGGGTTCAAGCCAGGAAAGAACCGACGCGCAAAAGTCTGGTTGACGATAGCTACGGCACGCGAACTTCCCATATCAGCCCTGGTGAAATTACGCCCAGCTAGTAATCGCATTCGCAGCGTTGGCAAGTAGCCCGGCGAAATGTAGTCTTGGTAGACCACGAATTTCGTGTCAGCATCCGACCAACCGGCGAAGTCTTTCTGAGCGATCGACGGTTTCGTCCAGTCGGTGCGAACGCTGGTGTTCACGCCCAAGTCACCGGAGATCGGAGTGATCATCGAACGACCGACTGAAAGGACGCCAGGCAACACGCTCAGGCGGCGTTCGATCTCCTCGTAGGTGGCAGCCTGTCGATCGACGGGTATTTTTGCCGCCTGCAAATCAGTGTGCACCAGCAGGACATTGTTGCGGTCGAAGCCGATGTCAAGCGTCACCAGCTTCAAGAAACTTCTCAGCAGAAGGCCGGCAGCCACCAGGAGAATCAGTGAGAGTGCCACTTGTGAACCAACGATCCACCTGCGCACGTGAAAATGCAGTGATCGCCCGGTTTCCGAAGACTGGCTACCCCTCATGGCTGCACTCAGCGACACCCGCATCGAGTGCAGAACAGGTAAGAGGCCGAAGAGAAGGGGGGTAAGCCCAGCGCCCGCAAGAACGAATCCAATGATGCGCGTATCGAGAGATAAGTCGAGGAAGACCGAGTTCTGCGCGCTCGATATGATACGCACTAGCAAAGCTGCGGTCCAGCGCGCTAGAAGGGCGCCGAGCAATGCGCCAGCTGACGAAACCAGAATGTATTCAGTCAAGAGTTGGCGAATCAGGCGTGTGTGACTGGCCCCCAGTGCCTGCCGCACTGCGAATTCTTTATCGCGTGTTACGGTGCGAGCCAGGGTAAGGCTCCCGAGGTTCGCACAGACGATGAGCAGCACAAGGCCGACTACAGCCATCAGGATTTGCAGTGGCTGGCTGAATTGGCTCCGTAAACGAGAAGTGCCCGAACCAGCGGGAATTGCCGTCAATGCCATCTTCGACAAATACTGGCGTTCCTCCGGTGAGGCGTCCTGCTGTATGAAGATCCTGGGCGAAAGGATTCTGAGTCGCGACGTTAGCTGAGCCCTGGTAATTGTCGGATTGATGCGACCTCCTACGTTCAGCCACAAAAAGTTGCTATTGTCCAGTCGGGACTCTTTTCCCTCGAAGATCGCTGTAGCGCAGATGGGCAGCGCCAGGTCGAACTTCTGACCCACTTCCATGCCGAAAAAGCCGCGCGGCGCAATGCCTATCACTTCAAAGGGTCGGCCGCGGATAGAGAGTGTGCTGCCAATGGCGCTCTTCGCCCCACCGAAGTGATCCTGCCAGAAGCCATAGCTGAGTACGGCCACGGCTGGGCAGCCGCGCCGGTCATCCGAATCGGAAATCAAGCGTCCCACTGCGGCATGCAGCCCCAGGGCGCTGAAAAATCTGCCGCTGACCCAGAGCCCGTTGGCACGACGTATCATCCCGCCTTGGGTGAGATCCAACTGATCCTTGTTGCTCCAGGCGAACGCCGCGGCGAAAACGTCTTGATGGTCACGCACTTGCTCCCACACCGGATTGGCAAAGGTCCTTGACTCACTGCTCGTATCCGGTGCGCGGTATTGCAGCTGCACCAACTCCCCAGGCCGCTCGACCGGCAGGTATTTCAAAATTACGGCGTCCACTAGGCTGAAAATGGCGATATTGGCGCCGATTCCCAAGGCCAACGACAAGATCGCGACCGCGGCAAAGCCAGGGCTGTTCTTCAGGATGCGGAGAGCGTAGCGAACATCCAGCGTCAGTGTGTCGAGCCAGCCGGGCGACATTCAATAAACTCCTCTCTAACTACTCGATCAACGTTTACGCTTGCCCAGCTCTGGCCGGCGGCCGTTTTATCGTTTCACCCTGGACACTCTGGATGAACTGGCGGGTGCGACTGGCCGAAAACGTCTTCGGATCCGCCTTGCGGAAGCCCCGTTTTACGGGCATGGGGAAGATGTCCGGTCGCCCCGGCCGTAGAGGATCATTTACGGCCATCTGCCGGACCATCATATTACGCTGCGGTCGGCGTAGTGGACCGGGCGAGAGTCTCGCGATAGTTCCAGGGCATCCACTCGGACGCTGTCAGAATAACTCGCTTGAATATTCGCCGGCCGGGACATCTCCTGATTCCATTGGTTTCCATAAACAGGAAACCTCCTCAGATTAACTAATCAGAGGGGTCGAAGACAGTCAATGCACCTTTCAAAATGTTTGAAAGGAATCCTCGCGGGCCTTCTTCGCCATAATCTTACTGTGATCCGCTCACTCTCGGCGCTTCTCTGTGCCCTCCTCTTAGCCGCACCCGCTTCGGCCTGGTGGGAAACCGGCCACCGCACCGTGGCTCGCATTGCCGCCTTTCACCTCACACCGGCCGCGCGCACCCGCATCGCCCGGATTCTCAGCGTCTCCGACACTCCCGAAAGCGTCGCCGACGCCCTCAGCGCGGCCTCCACTTGGCCCGACGAAACCAAGGGGGAAACGAAGACCGGCTCCTGGCATTACATCGACTTGGCTATTCAGGACGACGAGCCCGACATCCCCCTGCGTTGCAGGAATGACGACTGTGTGACCGCCCGCATTCGCCTGTTCGCCGTTCAACTCTCCGGCCACGCTTCGAACCCGTCCGTTAACGAATTGGACGCCCTCCGCTATCTCGTTCACTTCGTCGGAGATGTTCATCAGCCTCTGCATGCCATCTCGGACGCCGATCTGGGTGGAAACTGCGAGCACATCGACCCCCCGATCGGCGAGGCCAAGAATCTACACGCCGTCTGGGACGGAATTATCGTCAACAGCATCGGCGAAAGCGATCGCGATTTGGCCGCCGACCTCGAGCGCAATCTCGAATCCTTCTCCGAGCAGTTGCGCAGCGATCTGGCCCTCGGCACCGAAACCGATTGGACCTGGGAGTCTCACAAGCTCGCGATCAAAGACGTCTATAGGAGCCTGTCCATTCCTACCGAACCGGTCCTCTTCCCGTCGAATTGCCAGGCAGCGCCGCTCGAAGTCTCGAACCCGGTGCTGCACCTGCCGTCTTCTTACATCGACGACATGCGCCCCGTCGTGCGCGAGCAGTTAACGAAAGCCGGCCTGCGCCTCGCCAGGCTGTTGAACGAATCGCTCTTCTGAGGCGATGCGGCGGCTGGCAGGAGCAACTTCTATCCGGAGGCGGAGCTATGCTCTGTTAGCAGCTTCTCTACTCTATTTATGTGATAGGCTCAACTCTCAAGAGAGGTCCCTTGAAACAGCTCAAATTCATTCTAGGTTGCGCCCTGTGCTTCGTTCTCGGTGCGCTCGTACCCTTAAGGAAAATTCACGCTCAGACGGATGCTCCGAAGCAGACCTATTACCTGATTTCCTTTATGAAGACGAAACCAGGTCAAGATCCGATCAAAATGGAGCAAGATCTCTGGAAGCCGATTCAGGCCGGTCGTGTGGCGGATGGGACGATAGATTCATGGACAATCATGCAGCCCTTGTTCTTCGGCCCTCACCCTTACGATTACCTTACCGTTGAAACTTCCACGAGCATGGAGAAGCTGACCAGCACCGACTTTGTCCCCGCAATGAAAAAAGCCTGGGGTACGGATAAGAGTAAGTACAACGCAAACTTCGAGCGAACTATGAATTCGCGGGACGAAGTTGGCAACGAGCTTTGGGTATCGGTGGACGGAGTGTCCAGGCGAGTTGAATAAAGCGCCGGACCAACTGCCGGATTATTGCCCTTAAACTTCTGTAAATAGGCTGAGCGAGGCAGTCGAGACGCTCGGACGCAGAAGCCTGCGCGTGGCGCATCACAGCGAGAATGAGAAGACGCTCATAGCGTCTTTGCCTCTTTCAGCATGCATTTGTTATAGTCAAGGCTGCAATTCAGGTTGCACCCCGTCCGCGGAAAGGGAAGATCCCGCCTGAATACGCTTTGAAGCACCGAGCATTGACTTCTCTTCTGCCCGTCGTAGCGGACACCGGGCCATAGAAGAAGGAGTATATGTCTCGTCAACTACCTGAAAAACCAAACCTCGAATACCTCAAAAAACAGGCCAAAGAACTGCTGCGCGGCATGCCGCAAGGCAAACTGGCCGGCGCGCAGCGTTCCGTCGCCAATGACTACGGTTTCGCTACCTGGGCGCAGCTGAAGTCACACGTTGAAACACTGGGCGTCACTCCCGCGGAGTTGTTGAAAGCCGCAGTGTGCGCAAGCGATGCAGCGCGCGTCCACGATGTCCTTGCGCGCTATCCGGAGCTGCGGGCAAAAATCGACGATCCGCTGCCGGATTACGGCTTCGGCCAGCAAGCCTTGTTTGCGGCCGTGCAGCGCAGCGACCGGGCGACCATCGACGTGCTGCTGCGCGCAGGCGCCGATATCCGCAAGCGAACCGACTGGTGGGCAGGCGGCTTCGGCGTGCTGGACGATTGCGATCCGAATCTGCTCCAGTTTCTGATCGAACGCGGCGCCGTGCTGGATGCGCACTCCGCTGCGCGGCTCGGATTAATTCCCGAGCTGAGACAGTTGGTGGCCGCCGATCCAGGCGTCGTACACGCAAAAGGTGGAGACGGACAGACTCCGCTGCACTTCGCCTCGACCGTAGAGATTGCGGAGTTCCTTCTCGAAAACGGCGCCGCAATCGACGCGCTTGATGTGGATCACGAATCGGCGCCCGCTCAATACATGCTGCGCGTCGAGCAGAAGCGCCACTATCCGGTGGACCGGCAGGATGTGGCTCGCTATTTGGTGTCCCGCGGATGTCGTACGGATATCTTGATGGCCGTCGCCCTCGGCGACACGGATCTGGTCCGGCAGCATCTGGACAGCGATCCCGCCTGCATCCGTATGAGCGTCTCGGAAGAATGGTTTCCGAAACACGATCCGCGCGCCGGCGGCACGATTTACATCTGGAAACTCGGGGCGCATCGCACCGCGCACTCGGTTGCGCGCGATTTCGGTCACGAGAACGTTTTCGAATTGCTCATGCAGCACACCCCGGATGATCTCAAGCTCGCCCTCGCCTGCGAACTGGGCGACGAGGCGGTGTTTCACGAATTTCTTTCGAAAAATCCGAACGCCGCCGCAACTCTCTCCGAGACGGAGCGGCAAAAGCTGCCCAATGCTGCCCAGAACAACAATGTCAAGGCAGTTCGACTCATGCTCGAGGCGGGCTGGCCCGTCGATACTCCGGGAGAGATGGGAGCGACCGCGCTCCACTGGGCGGCCTTCAATGGCAATGCCGAGATGGCGCGCGAGATCCTGCGCTTCCATCCGGCGCTTGAATTGAAATCACGCGAGTATCCCGGCACCGCGCTCTCGTGGGCCGCGTATGGCTCCGGTAACGGTTGGCATCGAGACACCGGGGATTTCGTCGGCACGATTCGGGCGTTCCTGGCGGCTGGGGCGATTGCGCCGCCCAATGCCGAGGAACTGGAGCCTAGCGACGCTGTCCTCGAGGCGCTGCCGTGAACGGAAACAAACGTCCCCTCTCTGTGACAATCCTTGCCTGCGTGTATATAGCGGTGGGTGCGATCGGCTTTGCTTACCACTTCACGGAGTTGCGGCACGCGGGTGCGTTTTCATACGAGGCCCTCTTGGTCGAGCTCGTCGAAGTTTTAGCGATTCTCTTCGGAGCATTTATGCTCCGGGGCCGCAACTGGGCGCGGTGGCTTGCGCTCGCCTGGATCGCATTCCACGTCATCCTGAGCGCCTTCCACGCGTTCCCTGAATTCGCCCTGCACGCTCTGTTCTGTGCCGTGATCGCCTGGATTCTTCTTCGTCCAATAGCCGCGCGCTACTTTACTGGCGTGAACGTCATCCCGGAGAACTTCCGGTAACGTGATAAATCACTAAATTGTGCGTCGCCTGCCCGATGCAGACAATATCCTTCCTGCCCTTACCCGCAAGCTCCCGCACCGTGCAGCCTGCCGCCGAAACTTCCCCCTGTTCGACAATCTGCCGATCCCACTTCGCGCCATCCCACCGATAAAGATAAACGCCATACGGTTTCCCTCTGAATCCGACTACAATCTCGTCCCGCCCGTCGCCGTCAAAGTCCGCCGTCTCTACATTGTGCCCATCGAGTATCGTGTCGTCGATCACTTCCCGCTGCCACTGGCCGTCTTTATTCCGGTACACCACAACCTCGTTCCCGTGCCACGGCTCAATCGCCGCCAGCCCCCCTCACTCCGCCTGCAATGTCTTGATCGGATCAATCCGCGCCGCACGCCACGCCGGAACCGAACTCTCCGCGATTGCCACAATCAGTACCAGCACTGATACTGCCGCAAAAATGGACGGGTCAGTCGGCGTAACGCCAAATAACAAGCCCGAGAGCAAACGCGTCAACACGAACGATGCCACAATACCGCCAACCATTCCCGCGATCGTGATGCGCAAGCTTTGGCCCAAAATCAACTTCACTACGCCGCTCGCTTCTGCGCCAATCGCCATGCGAACACTGATCTCATAGGTGCGCTGCGATACCGAGTAAGACATTAGGCCGTAAAGCCCTACCGCTGCTAGCAGCAGAGCGGCCGCCGCGAAATTCAGGAACACCCAAATCATCGAACGGTACCCGGAGATCGAATCGCCGACTATATCGGTCAGGCGCCTCACTCTGCCCGCTGGCGCCTCCGGGTTAGCGTCAGCCTCACACGCCACCCTACGCGCTAGCGATGGATGCTTTCGCCCGCCAGTCTCGTCGCGCTGTGTTTCAAAAGGGTCTCCTAGATGAAGCGGCTAAGTAGCTGAAAAGCGGTTCCGAAAATTGGCGGTTTGGCGTATTCAGAAAGGGTCGTTTTCGGGTACACTCAAGGTATGAGAGTTGCGCTGTACGGGCGAGTCAGCAAGGATGACGGCAAGATGGATACCGAGAACCAACTGCACGAGCTCAGGGAGTTCTGTAAGAGATCAGGCTGGGCGATAGAGCATGAGTACATCGATCGTGCTAGCGGGAAGACAGATGCGCGTCCACAGTTCCAGCGCATGTTTAACGATGCAAGCAAGCGCAAGTTTGACTTGGTGCTGTTCTGGGCCTTAGATCGCTTATCACGTGAGGGCATGCTCGAAACCCTGAATCACTTCAAACGGCTTGAGTCTTGCGGTATCGGCTGGCGCTCCTATACCGAGGCGTACTTCGACAGTTGCGGGCCATTCAAAGATGTTGTTGTCTCGCTCATGGCGTCACTGGCGAAGATCGAACGAGAGAAGATCAGCGAACGTACCAAGGCTGGATTGAGACGTGCCCGGAGAGACGGTAAGACACTTGGACGGCCACGAGTTGAGGTTGACGTTCTGAGGGTTCGCAAGCTTCAGGCTGGCGGTATGGGCCTTCGTGAAATCGCGGAGAAAACGGGCTGGTCCCTATCGAGCATCATGCGTGCTCTCTCGGCAACGAACCCATTGCAGCGCAACGGCTAGTCTGGCTTGCCAGCAAGGCAAGCCTTTGCCTAGCTTGCTCGGCTCGGCTCACTCACTCACTCGGTCGTGGCCCATCATGCTCTGTGTCGTGGCGTCTTTGTCTTGAGAGAAAAGAAGGTACTTAAGATTGGCTAGGGGCCGGAGGTGTACCGGACCCCGCCGGGTGGTCTCCTCTGAAAAATCGAGTTAAACGATTCTACTTTCTAACAAAACAAACGGCTTCCATTTTCCTAGGATTTTGCAGCCAAATTCCAGGTTCCATATGCGAGGTTTCCGTTTGGTTTTCCACAGCATGGGATAAAAGCAGCCTGTGAGTACGCCCGTATACATGGGTTGTGTACCGAGAAACTGTCTTGACGGTTTCCACCGAGCCAACCTATTGATTTTCCGAGACGGAACTGAACGTGCTTAACAAAACTCTCGCCATGAAGTGGTTTACATTCTCTCTGATAGCTGGCACTCTTTTGGCTCAGTCTTCTGCGCCTGTTTCCCCGCCCTCAATAGACACTTCAGTTCCAGTCGGAGACCCACTTGCCGTGATTCACCCGAGGCTGATTTACAAAGTAGAACCCAAATACACCAAAGCCGCGTTCGACCATCGCGTTCAAGGTAATGTTGGACTTTCGCTGGTAATCGATGCTGACGGCGTTCCTCGCGACATCAGCGTGGCCAAATCTCTCGACCCGGGGCTCGACGCCTCTGCTATCGAAGCGGTAAAGCGATGGCGGTTTGAACCTGGCAAAGAAGTCGGCCAAGCCGTGTCAACAGCAGCGAACATTGAGGTTAGCTTCCGGCTCAGGTTTCAGCCAAAATCACCTGAGTCGTGGTTCTCCCCGCCACCAGCTGCCGCTACTCATGCCACTCCAAGTTTGGCGGCGCTCGCCCATCAGAAGCGTGAGGTGAGTTTTACTGCGCTTTCAAACCGTATCATCCCGTATCACAATCACACTGATATCAATCTTCCGGGCTACGCCCGATCCAATTGCTATGGGAGCGGCTCTGTCTGGAGCTACAGCGTAAATTGCTCTAGTTACGTGTCACCACCAACATCGATCCCTATCGATATCAACTATATCGACGTATATCAGCAGGCATCGCTCGACGGCTTAATCTATACAATGAAGTGCCGTGCTCATTGGGTTGGTAGCGCGTGTCACGGACTCATCCCGAACGGAGTTTTTCGGGCAAAAATAGACGGAATAGAAATGCGCGTATTCATCCAAGTCGGCGGCAATATGACCAAAACTCTCGCGGCCAAGTACAAGATCGTCGATATTCGCTGACTTCCGTTCCCGGGCTTCAGCTCACCGAGAGCATCAACGTGGTCAGCGATTCCAAGCCACTCTATGATGCCTGGACGCTTAGAGCCTGCGCTCGTCATCGCATGGTCCTCAAACTCGCGGCTCAACCTGAGCCACCCTGCTGATGTAGTGAATACTCTGTGGGCTCAGGGGATGTAAGCTGCGGGAGACGACCAGAAAAGAATGCGTTGACTTTTCCCTCTATTCGACGGGTACTACGGCGTTTGTTCGAAGCATCGAAGAATACCTGGACCGGGGCTTCAGCAAGCCTTGATATTGGCGCTTGGGACCATAATTAAAGATTCAATTTCCTCAAATCCTTGCCGTATGAGCTTGTAGCGCTCCGCCTCAATTACTCGAAACTCTCCCGGAATTTTATCAAGATGATTATTAATTCGATAAAGCATCGATTGCACGCCATTGGCCATGAATACTGAACGACCAATCGCAAAGATCTGACCTGCTAACAAGTCTCCGGCCTGGAGAGGCACAGCGGCAGCATACAGAATCCCAGATTTTCTGTCCCGATATTTCCGCTTTGGTCTAAATATTGGTTCCGGGTATCCCTGAGAAACTAGCAAGTGATGCAAATTGCCTTGTCCTTTGTCGCCCCTTTCGAACACCAGTTCTGGTATTCTGCCGCCCCAGTTCTCAGCCCAAAGTCGTGCTCCTCGTGCAATCGTTCGACCAGCAAGACTATAGGCTTGGATGCGCCATTTCTCGCGAGCGGTTTTTGAGACGTTGCCGGTCAGGTCAGAGTTTTTGACGATCACTCCGAAGTTGTGGCTCACATGGTGGCTTGTGATTTCGGACAGGTCGGCAACCAATCGCTTTCTTCTGCCGAGTTCCCACTGACACAGCTTTCTGTTGTGAAAGTACTCCAGTCCATCTTTACTAAGGCGCTCTAGCCATTCCGCTTCCCAATCGATCCATGATTCTGTATGCGAAACAAACCCAGCCACAACTAGCAATTGAGTGTGATCGTCGCCGCTGGCATCAAAGTAGCACTTAAACATTTAAACTAGAACCTGTTCTAATCTTGCACCCTGCACAAATTGCGAGATGGTTGAAAAAGGCTTTTACTCTGACGCTTCGTTTTTGTGTTAGATCTTGAGGCTGATTGCCCTGAGAGGCGTCGCGGTTCGTAAATACGCTTTCGCGGCAACGGCGACGTAGTAGAAGAGCTAGGTACTTAGATCTGGAACGGGACCCTGCCGTACCCGACCCTGGCGGTAGGTTGAGAATTTTTCCAGCAGTAATAAACGATTCTGCCTTTTATGTTCGAAATCCAGTTTCCCCAGGTTTAAGCCTTTCCGCTTGGGTCCCATCTGCGGTTTCATCTGGCTTTACTCCCTGGCTCTCTTTCCCCTGGCTCCGTATGCCCGGATAATCGGATTCCAATCCCGCCAGTTTCGAAGCCTTGCCTTGGGAGTCCCATCAGGGCTCCTGTCTGGCTTTACTGCTGGCGTTTAGATGTTGCCCAACGGGGCTTGCTGGATAAGCGTTCGTAGACTCTCTTCGGTACGCTCTCAGGAACCACTATAGTCAGATAGCCGCGCTTGAAGCGCGTCTCTGGTCTGTCGATCCTGATAACTCCTGCTTCGTTGTGGAACAGGTCTCTAGTAGCGTCAGGGCTGAGACCTATCATCTTCGCTACTTGAGAAATTCTAAAGCGGGGCTCACCGAACATTGGGACAGTTTAGCGTCCCGCCGTTTGCTTGTAAACTAAGCCAGGACGTCCCATGATTTTTACGATCTATGCGAAAACCGACTGTGTTCGTAAGCTCGACTTGCTACGGCCTACGACAATTAAGGGCTGATCTTTACTTGTATCTGGAGAATGCCGGTTTCGACCCGGTGCTGTCCGAGTATTCGACGTTTCCAGTTGATCCCGATTCAGCCGCACTTGAAAACTGCCGTAAGGCCGTCGAGAACAAAGCGGATATTTTTGTGCTAGTCATTGGCTGTAGATACGGGTCAACCGATGAACATGGAAAATCGATAACCAATCTTGAGTATCTGACCGCTCGGGCCAAAGGCATCCCCGTTTATGTCTTTGCGATGCGTTCGATTATCGACATACTTCCGGTTTGGGCTGCTAACCCAGGCGGTAATTTCACAACGGTCGTCGATTCGCCCAAGCTGTTTGAGTTCGTCTCAGGTATTCGTAACAGCGGGGAGAAATGGGTTTTCCCTTTCGATTTGGTGCAGGATATCGTAAACATTTTACGGACACAGCTTGCGTACCTATTCGCGGATGCGCTGGATCTGAGGACGCGTGCTTCTGGATCAGGAGTTCTCGCCGGAAAGTATAAGAACGTCTCGGGCCGCGAGCTGCGATTGATAATTGAGCGCCCTCGTGCTTGGGAACACTTGCTTTTTCACGAAGCCTTGCTCCGAGAAATAACCGCTAGTGCTGATCTGAAACGCGACTGGTCTTACAAATTCGTACCGGGGATTCTAAGGCCTATCAGCCCCGAAGAGTTTCGCCAATATGTCCAAGCAAAGGCAGCCGAGACTCTAAAAATATTCGAGAATATGAAGAATTTGTTCCAAGACGCTCTGTCGTCCGCATATGGGCCTCCCGGTCAATCCGCCGATCCCGATGCAATCCTCTATGTAGCTAACAGAGTAGGCGCAATCTATCGAGCGGCACTTGACTGGAAACTTGATTTCTTCCGCCTATTAATAGACGAGCGTCTTTTCAAATTTAGGGAATTAGCTGCCGCGCTATGTGACAACATAGTTTCGGAAGTGGAAGAACACGCCAGGGAGCTGCCAGGGCGCATTTCTGACATTCTCGGTACAACTTCTGGCCCCATTAACGCAGCAATTCGGTTGGGGCTGAGTGTGCCCGATCAAACGGAATGCATACAGGAATTTGAACGATCCTGGAAGGAGCTGAAAGCACCTCCCAAATAACGTTCCGGTAGTGTTTTGTCGTTGCGTTGCCTTACCATCCGCGTCGATACGCCTGAAAGTCTCGTGCCAGTTCGTGCCAGATACGCCCTTCTTTCGCCGTCCGTGCCAGTTTCCGTGCCACTTCGTTATCTGATAAGTCCTGCGTTTTCAGTGAGAGCTGCTCTAAGTACTTGCTGCTCTCGTCTTTGGTAAGGACGAGGTCTACCTCGCCCCTCCTCTATAGAATTCCTGCCGTATTCAGGCTCCGCTCTTCCATTGGCTAGCAGGCCGGCTAGTCCGGACATTTCTTGCCGCTAGCCCTCTGGCCCTGCACATGAGAATCGACGTTCTCGTTCGACTGGCGGATAAGCGAGGCGAATAGCCAGCTTGAGGAATGAAGAGCTCGTTAATCACTCCGTCACAGTCCCGAATCGCCGAACGGCCCTGCTCGTGATTTGGAAATAACGTCATCTTTTGAAGTGATAAATCACCAAATTGTGCGTCGCCTGCCCGATGCACACAATATCCTTCCTGCCGGTGCCAGCAAGATCCGCCACCGCGCAGCCCGCCGCCGAAACCTCACCTTGTTCGACAATCTGCCGATCCCACTTCGCGCCATCCCACCGGTAAAGATAAACGCCATACGGTTTCCCTCTGAATCCGACTACAATCTCGTCCCGCCCGTCGCCGTCAAAGCCCGCTGTCTCTACATTGTGTCCGTCGAGTATTGTGTCGTCGATCACTTCGCGCTGCCACTCGCCTCCCCGATTGCGGTACACCACAACCTCGTTCCCGTGCCACGGCTCAATCGCTGCCAGGAATCTCTCCTTCCCGAGATGCCCCACGCTACCTCCACTCGCCTCCTCGATTGCGATACACCGCGCCTTGGCTAATCGCGGCGCCGCTCATCGACGG
>CAWCYQ010000014.1:0-178738 GCA_963799755.1 Terriglobia bacterium
ACCATCTGGCCTACCAGCAGATGCTTGTGGATGCCCTGCGTGGCGCGAGGGTCCGGAATCATGACGAGATCGTCACGGCGCTCATGCAGCTTCGACCGGAGCAACTCGCCCAGCTCATTCAGCTCAATGACTGCGCCTCCTTCGAAGAGTTGACTTCATTCGGAAGGGAGCGCTCGCGCAGGATACTGGATGCATTCCGTCAGAGCATCGATCCGCTCGCTCTCGAGGTAATTGCAATCGAAGACAGAATCGGCATCGAACTGAATGTTTCATCCGCGGGACCGCCTAATTTTAAGGATGCGTCCGATCTTTCCCGCGGTCAGAAGTGCACGGCGCTGCTGCCTATTCTTCTAGCGCGAAGGGATAGCCCTCTGATTATTGACCAGCCGGAGGACAATCTGGACAACCACTTTATTTTTGAGACAGTGGTGAACGCCGTGCAGCGGCTGAAAAGACGCCGCCAGATGATCTTCATCACTCACAACGCGAACATTCCGGTATTGGCTGAGGCGGATCTTGTACTCGTCATGAACTCGGATGGCCGGGTTGGAGTCGTTGAGAAGTCCGGAACAGTCGATGAGTGCCGTGAACAGATCATCGACCTGCTCGAAGGTGGAAGGGAGGCGTTCCAGTTACGGTCGAAGCGCTATGCCACCGCCTGAGATTCTCTACGAGGGACTCCGGCAACTCGCCGTGGAAGACCCGCGTGAGGCCCGCCGTGTTTTTCTGCGGCTTCTCGATTCCGGCGGTCCGGCGCTCGACCACTTTCTCGGCGGCATTTCCTCTCCGGCGGATGGCCGCCTGCGGCAACTTGTCGCTACGCGCTGAGGAACCATCGAGATAAGGAGCGTCTCGCCGCGCACCTGATTGCATGGCGGGAAATCGAAACCGACGAGTTCACATGTCGCGCCATCGCGGGCGCTCTCCAGGGTCTTGACGCGAGGTCGGCGGCGCAGACCACTTTGGCGCTCGAGGTCGCCCGCCTGACCACTGCCATCGGTCGGGAGATGGCGCAGCGTGAGCGGTTGAATCGCGAGTTGGAAATTGCTCGGGAAGTGCAGGAGCATCTCTTTCCTCAGCGCCTTCCCTCGGTGCCGGACCTGGACTACTGCGGACGCTGCCGCCCCGCGCGAGAGGTGGGCGGCGACTATTATGATTTTCTCGAACTGCCCGAGGGCAGACTCGGAATTGCTATTGGAGACGTTTCCGGCAAAGGCATTGGCGCCGCGCTCATGATGGCAAGCCTCGAAGCGTCGCTGCGCGCTCTGGCTTCGGTGGGCCATGATTTGGCGGAACTGATGCGCCAAATCAACAATCTGGTCTACGAGGCGTCCTCCGCGAACCGCTACGCCACTCTTTTCTACGCCGAGTACGATCCTCGACACCGCCGGCTTTCCTACGTCAACGCGGGTCACAACCCGCCTGTGATTCTGCGCAAATCCGCTGCTGGCTGCCAGGTCTTCCGTTTGGAGACGGGCGGTCCGGTAATCGGGCTTTTACGACAGTCCTATCAACAAGGATCTTTTCCTCTTGAATCTGGAGATCTGGTCGTGCTTTTCACCGACGGGATCTCTGAATCCATGAACGCCGGCGACGAAGAGTGGGGCGAAGATAGATTGATCGAGTTCGCTAAAACCTGCCACGGACTGCCCGCTCTTGAAGTGATGACCCGAACCCTGGCCGCCGCGGAGGCGTTCGCCGCCGGCGCTTCCCAACACGACGATATGACACTGGTGGCGCTCCGCGCTCTCGCCTGAAGGCGAATCTGTCCCTGAAACCCCTTGCGCTTCTATGTGTGCGGCATAGAATACCCATAGAAGCAGGAGGTATTCATGGCGGCGCTGAAATCCGATCTCCCGCAAGGCACTCTAGATCTGTTGATTCTGAAGGCCGTTGCTGTTGAGCCTGTCCACGGATACGCCATCGCTCAACGGCTCGAACAGGTATCGCGTGGCGTCGTCCAAGTTCCGGAAGGTTCGCTCTACCCCGCACTGCACCGGCTTGAAAACCGCGGCTTCCTGGCTGCCGACTGGAAAAAGACCGAGACCGGGCGTGAAGCGAAATTCTATAAGCTGACGCGAAAAGGCCGAAAACAGCTTGAAGCGGAAGCCGCCAGTTGGCAACGATTGATCGAAGCCGTCGGCCTCATTCTCGGCATGGCCGATGGGGGTGCGCAATGAGCTGGTGGTCTCGTCTTATGGCGTCGCGAACTCGCATGGAAGAGCAGCTCGAAAAAGAACTGCGCTTCCATCTGGACCAACATGCGAAAGTGACCTGATCGCTCGCGGCCAATCTCCCGCACAGGCGCGGCGCGAAGCCCGGCTTGCTCTCGGCGGTCCCGAGCAAGTGAAGGAAAAATGCCGCGATGCTCGTGGCACGCGCTGGGCCGAGGAGTTGCTGCAGGACACCGGCTATGCGCTTCGCACCTTCCGTCAGAAGCCTGGCTTCGTCGCGATCACGCTGCTGATCTCTGGCGCTCGGAATCGGCGCGACGACTGTCATGTTTGCCGTAGTCAATAGCGTCCTGCTCCGGCCCCTTCCATTCCCGGAGCCAGACCGGTTGGTAATCCTGCATGGATTTATGAAGGAGTTTGGCGAGTTCTGGGGCTTCTCCTATCCCGATTTCACGGACATCAATCACGAAACCCGCTCTGTCACGCTCGCCGGGCTGGACATACAGCAGCGGCACGATCAGCGCTCCAGGCGACCCGGAGCACGTGGAAGGCCGCCAGATCTCGGCGGAACTCTTTCCCGTTCTGGGAATCGTCCCCTCGTTGCGGGCGCGGCTTTCGAGCCGATGAAGATCGGCCGGGCGCAACGCCTGTCGCCATCATTAGCTACGGCCTGTGGCAACGCCGATTCGCGTCCGATCGTGCCGCGCTCGGCAAAAAGCTTATTTTCGACGGCAAAGCGTACGAGGTCGTCGGCGTCGCGCCGCCGGGTTTTCAATTGTCTGGAGAAGCGGACGTCTACACGCCACTCGGCCAAAGCACTGACCCGCGAATGCAGAATCGCGAAGCGCGTTTCATTCAGGTCATGGGGCGGCTGGCTCCAGGCGTTACTCTGAACCAGGCGCAAGCCGAACTCACGCTCATCAGCCGTCATTTGGCCGAAGAATATCCCAAATCGAACGCCGGCTTCAGCATGCGCATCCATCCGCTTTTGCAGGAGTTGGTGAGCGATGTACGCGGCACGCTTTGGCTGCTGCTGGCCGCATTGGGACTGGTGCTGTTGATCGCCTGCGTGAACATCGCGAGTTTATTTCTGACCCGCGCCATTTCTCGCGAGCGGGAACTTGCGATGCGCGCGGCTCTTGGCGCAAGCCGCGGCCGCCTCGTGCGCCAATGCATGACGGAGAGCGCCGTTCTGGGGCTTTGCGGCGGCTTGCTCGGCATCATCGCGGCAGCGGCTGAGCGTGCATCCCTTTGTGGCGCTCTGGCCAGGTAATTTGCCGCGCGCGGAAGAGATTCATATCGATTGGCGCGTGCTCTGTTTTGGAGTGGGCATCTCGCTTTTATGCGGTCTTCTTGTTTGGGCTAACGCCGGCTTTGCGCGTTCCCATGCATCGGCTCGAAGAGGCGCTGCGCGCCGGCGGGCGGAGCATTACCGGAAACTCGCGCCGTCTGCACAGTCCATTCGTCATCTCGGAGATCGCGCTTGCGTTCGTGTTGCTGGTCTCGGCGGGAATGCTCGGCCACACTCTGTTGAGCGCTGTCTTCTCTGAATCCCGGCTTCAATGCACACAACGTGCTGACCGCCCGGTTCGCACTTTCCCCCAAGGCGCTCGACAATCCATCCCAGATACGGTCAGCTTGGCAGGATGTACTCGATCGCGCCCGGCGTGTGCCCGACGTGGAATTCGCCGCCCTTGCGGATATCATCCCCATGCGCGAAGGGGAAAATGTTGTGCCGTACCGGACGACCCCCAATCCGCTGCCTCCTAACCAGGAGCCAATCGCGCTCGCCTCCACCGTAACCCCCGATTACCTCAAGGTCATGGGCATCCCGCTGCTGCGAAGGCCGCTTCTTCAATGAGCATGATCGAGAGGGCAGTGAACCGGTAGTAGTCATCGACGAAAATCTCGCCCGGCATGCTTTCGGCCGCAAGAATGTTGTTGGCCAACATATCTGGATTTCGGCCATGGGCGCCGCGCCGATCGAGATCGTAGGTGTAGTTGGTCATGTGCGCCACTGGGGCTTGGCGGGCGACGATCAGTCGCGCGTGCGCGACCAAATGTACTATCCGTTCGCCCAAGTGCCCGGCCGGCTGCTGCATTTCTTTTCATCGGTCATGTCAATCGCCATTCGAACGCGAACTCGCCTCTGAAGATTGTTAAGCCGTTACAACAGCGAACTACGCGGTGCGGCCGGCGATCAGACCCTTTACGAAGTCCGCACCATGGAGCAGCTTGTCGGCGCATCGCTCGCCCGGCAGCGCTTCCTCTCGCTTCTATTTGGGATATTCGCCGGATTCGCCTTGCTGCTTGCGTGCATCGGCGTTTACGGCGTGCTGGCCTACCTGACTGGACAGCGGACATCTGAAATCGGCGTGCGTATGGCAGTGGGAGCAAGCGTTCGCGACATCATGCGGCTGGTGCTATGGCAGAGCTTGAAAATGATTATTGTCGGCGTCGTCTTGGGCATAGTCGCCGCCATGGCGGCAGGGCAGGCGTTGCAGCATCTCGTTTAAGGAATGCAGCCCGTGAACGGGGCAACTTTCGCGATTATGATTCCGCTTCTAGTCGTTAGCTGCGCTTTTCGCCAGCTTTGTTCCAGCTCGCCGCGCCAGCCGGGTCGACCCTGTGAAAGCTTTGCGGCAAGAATAGCCGATGGCCGGTATCCTCTCTCGGCGGCTCTAACTTCCCAGCACCTTCTTCTGATCGGCTGCGCTCAGCTCATCGAACAGCTTTGTGAATACCGCATTCGTCCACCCGAATCCCGCCTGGTTCGCGCTGTAGCCGTAATGAATCTGCGATTCGACGTTCGAGCTGCCATGCACCACGTCGTACTTCTCTACAATAAATCCGCGCCGTAGAAAGTCTCTGCGTATCAGTGATCAGCCACTTCACCGAAATTCGTTTTGCATCGTCCTGATATCCATATCTCCGCAGGCCATCGACCGCAATCATCTGCAGCGGCGCCCATCCAAACGGCGCGTCCCACTGATTGCCGCTCACATGGGTGCTGGTCTGCAACCCGCCTTCCCGCTCGAATATCGAAAGATTCTTCTCAACTCCGCGCTGCCTGCTCCGGCTTGGCAATGCCTGCCCACAAGCGGATAGAACGTTGTGAGAAACGGATAGCGCCGAACGCTGCTTGTTAACAAAATCGTAATCGTAGTAGAGACCGTCCTTCTCGTCCCACATCAGCTTGTTCATGCGTGCGGCTCGCTCTCGCGCCCGCATCACGCCAAACCTGCCCCTTGCTCGCGCGTCCCAAATCCTTCAGAATCTCCGCCGTCTGCATCTCCATCAGGTAGAGCAGGGAATTGAGACACACCGGATCGTAGTGAATGATGTCAATGTTGAATGGGCCGAACCGGTCCGATGGATCGAAACCCGATTCCCGCATGGACCGGTCGCCCTTATAAAACAGCGGTGTCAGTTTATCTGTTGCGCGGTCGTAATATTCGACTGACGTCATAATCGGTGATTTCGTGCGTCTTGAAATACTCTTTCACCAGGTCGTAGTGTGTCTGTCCCTTCGCGTTGTGCTCGGCCGAAAGAACCTCCGGCGCGGGACCTTCTCCGAAATCCCAATACCGCGCCAGTCCCGTTTGCGTCAGGTGTGGTTCTGTCGCCCACAGCCTGTAATACTGCTCGACTTGCGGCAGCGCATCAGCGAGCCATTTCCGATCATGTGTTTTGTTGTAGACATCCAACACCATCGCGGTCAAAAACGGCGGCTGCGACCGGTTCAGGTAATAAGTTCGATTCGCGTTCAATACCTTCCCTCCGTAGTTCTTCACTTCGTAGAGGAAATTGTCGGCCATGTCTTTGGCGTGATCCAGATCGTGATCGCGCAGCAGCCCCACTTCTATGAAGTAACTGTCCCAGCCGTACATCTCATTGAAGCGTCCGCCCGGCACCACGTAGGGATGCGGCAAATATAAGAGCCCCTGCTGGGTAATCGAATTGATGTCGGCCGGCAGCAGTCGAATCGCGATCGTCTTCAGTTGTGCTTCAGGTATCTCGCTCTTCAACTCCTGCTCGACCTTTTGCACATCTTCCGTCAGCGGAATGTAAACCGGCCAACGGCCGTCGGGGTCGGGATGAAATTTAGGATCGACTGCGGCCACCGCGAGCGTTCTGTTCGATCGAGTTAATACCTTCCAAGTCTGCTGGATGTATTGCAGTATGTCGGTAGTCTGCGCTGTCAGTTCTATTCCGATTACCAGCAAAAATCCAGCGCGCAAGAACTTATAACTTGCCAAAATTACCCCCTCCCTGGGCCTTTTTTTATAGACGGTAAAAACCCCCGTTCAGAAATCGAATTTAACCGTCTGAACCTGATAGCCTGCGCCGTCCGGTATCTGGATGTGAAGCCTTCCTCCACTCACTTGTCCGCCCTGTGCCGTCACGTGCGGACGGTTCAGCCGAACCTTCAAATCGTACGCCGTTCCGCCCCACGCTGCGAAAGTGAACGTCGCCTGGTGTGCCGATACACTTTGGTCGAGCACCTTCAATTGCCGTGTCTCGCTGCCCGGACTCGGCAGCTCTGCCGGAATCGCTATCTCCACCGCGTCAAGCGGAATGGATCGTATGGGCTGGCCCGTAACTTGTACGTTCAAGTGATCGCCGACCCGCCGGTAGTCCACATCCACTCGTTCCGAACCCAGCGGAACGTTGTGCAGCATCGCGTGATCCCAGTCTGCCGGCAAATGCGGCGTCACGTTCAATTTGTGATGCAGTGCATCCCAATCGAGTCCGAACAAGCCGCGCAGCATCGGTGAAATCACCATCGCCGATGACCATAACTGATGCGAGCTGCTCCTTCCCAACGGCTCGAAAAACTGCCCCGAAAGCAGTTCTGTCACTGAACCCAGATCTTGCGCCCATGTCAGGTCGGCATTTTGCATCAAGTGCGCGTAGCCGGAAAGCGATCGCCCCGCCCGATACTCCGCGAGCGATACCCAGCCCGTGAACAAAGGCCAGATCGAGCCTTGGTGATAGCTGATCGGATCGTAAAACGGAGTGCGCTCGGAAATGTCTCGCGTCCCCCAATCGGCCGAGAATTCAGCCGATGCCCATCGCGAAAGCATCGGCCCTGCATTCTTCAATGCGAGTGTTCCGTCCCACCACGCCACTGCTGGATAGATGCTGGCCGTGTGGTCGAGCGACCCTTCGTCGTTGCGGCTGAAGGCATAGAACTTATCCGAATCCACATAGAATTCCTGCTCGATCTTTGCGTGGATATCGGCTGCCTTGGTCTTTGCCGCGCTCGCTAACTCAGCATCGCCTATGACCGAAGCTAACTGCGCTATCGCCGCAGCCGATTGCTGATCTATAGACGCCAGGTAAATCTCTTCTTTAGGCATGGCTTCCGGCCAGGACTCAACCCAACCCGTTCCCTGACTGTTTGAATAGATTCCGTCGTCCGCTTCATGCGCGCGCGTAAACTCGTATGCCTTGCGTACTGCCGTCCAGTTCGCCTTCAAATATCCGGTGTCCCCGCTCGTCCTCACGTAATCCCACATCGCCATCACCAGCAGCGGTGTCGAATCCGCCGAAGCGAAGAAGTACGGCGTCTGCTTCCAATCCAGCGCATCCGCGGATTGCGAATACTCGTGCATGATCTTGCCGTCTTCCCGCTGCCGCTTGAGCAGGAAATCCAGCGCTCTCCGAGTCAGGGCGAAATCCCCGTAGCTGTTGATGGCATAGCTTGTCCATAACGTGTCCCGCCCAAAGAACCACGCATAACCTGGACGCGCCGAATCCGCAGATTCGTAATAGCCCGCCACCAATCCCGTCTCGTCGTGATACTTCACTTGCGCTTGGTCAATCGCGATCTCCGCCCAGCGCAGCGCCTCGTCCAGCTTTTTATCGGGTGTCTCCGCCGTCACTCGCTGGTCGAAGAAGTGCGCATAGTAGCCCTGCGTACGCGCGTAAATTTCCGGGATTGCCCCAGAATCTGCGCTACCTGCGCGCCCGGATTATCGCTGTGCAATAGTCCCATCACTAATGGATATACCAGCCCTGCATTCTTTTTCAGGATCGAAAGAGAGCTTCAATTCGAGCGGGTATGTTTGCGGATGCTCCTGATAGGGCACCAGGATGCCCGGACCGCGTATGCGGCATAGCAACGATACCCGAAAACTTCGGGTCGTCGGTGTGCAGGATATAGAAACCGCCCTTCTCCACCCACTCCCCGCTGGGACGCCCATGATTCGGCGCAGGCCACATCTGCAGCATCTCGGGCGTAAACGAAAACGTGAGTTCGAGCGGTCTGGCCGCTTCGATTTCGAAAAACACCACCGTCGCTGCCGGCGCAGAATCGCCGCCGCGAGCCGCGAACATATGCTGCCGAACGGTAAACGCCGCGTGCGAATACGTGATCGTGGTCTCCGCCGGCGTCACCTGGATTTCCGCTGCCAGCGCATTCACATCGATCGGAACAGCGTAATCTGCCAGCTCTGCCCGAATGCGGAAGTCGCTCAGAATTTTGACGGGCCATTGCCAGGCTTCGAACCTTCCGTTTTGCCGTCCGAGCAGAGCGCCGTGCTCGCCCGCTACCGTCCAGGGCATGCCGGGAATTGCAGGGCGAAACAATCTGCAGCCCGTTCGAGCGCGAATTCGAAGTTGGCCAGCTGGCTGCAACTGCCGCGCCAGGCACGCCGTTGCCGCAATGCAGCAGAGATGAGCAACTGCCGGTTGCATCAAACCTGCGACCATGATAAACATGGTTTGTCCGCCATGCAAGCAACCGTTCAACTATCGCTCGATCTCAATCGATCTGGATGAGGCGCTCCGAACAGCCGAGATTGCGCTTGCGCGCCGGCGTGGACTGGCTGGAAGTGGGGACGCCGCTGATCATTGCGGAAGGCACTGCGCGGCGTTCGCGAGTTGCGGGCGCGCTATCCCACGTTCCGATCGTGGCCGATCTGAAAACCATGGATGGCGGATGGCTGGAAGCCGAAGCTGATGGCCAAGGCCGGGCGCGAACATGGTGGTCGTCATGGGACAGGCTCACGAGGAAACAGTGGAGCTGGTGGTCAAGGCCGGACGCGATTTCGGCGTCAAGGTCATGGGCGACAACATGGCCATGCCCGATCCCGTCGACGGCGCGCAAGCGACTGGAAGAACTCGGCTGCGACTACATCGTTCACCATATCGGTTACGACATGCGCACTGTGCGCAAAGCAGCAGCGGGCGAGACGCTCCAACGCCCGCTCGACCGTCTGCGAGAGATCGTTCGTGCCGTGTCGGTTCCCGTGCAGGCCGTCGGCGGGCTGACGGTCGAGCAGGCGATCGAGACGCCGCCCTACGGCGCGCCGCTGGTGGTGATTGGTGCGCCGCTGGCCATTGATGCACATGCTTTCCGGGCTGCCGGCGGCGATCTGGAAGGAACGCTTCGGCCGATCTGCGAAAGAGTTCACGCGTACGGCGATGTCGAGATAGGACAAGGCAGGTGAGCGCATGAGCCGCACCATGCCCGGCGCTGGTGAATTTCGCGCGAGATCCGTTTTCGGTTGAATTGCGCGAAGTGCCGGTTCCCGCAATCGGCGATCACGACGTGTTGTTACGTGTCGGCGCGGTCAGCGTGTGCGGCAGCGATCTTCACCAGTGGCGCGGCTCGCATAGCTGGCCCGTGAATTATCCGTGCATTCTCGGGCCACGAGTTCTCCGGCACGGTGGCGAAAGCGGGCTGCCGCTGTCAAACGGTTTCCGCGAAGGCGATCGCGTCGTAAGCGAAACCGCCGCCGTCATCGATGAGACTTCGCCGCTCAGCCGCGGCGGCCTCTACAATCTGGATCCCACGCGCCGCGGCTTCGGCTACGGCGTGGATGGCGCCATGACGGAGTACGTTCGTGTTCCGGCGCGCTGTCTGCATCGCATTCCAGACCATCTGCCGTTTCGAAAGCGCCGCTCTAACCGAGCCTTGCTGCGTCGCTTACAACGCAGTCTGCGTGAACGGCCGCGTGCGTCCGGGCGACACCGTACTGGTGTTGGGCCCGGGCCCGATTGGCTTGCTGTGCGCCAAATGGCGAAGCTGAGCGGAGCGGGCCACGTGATTGTGGCCGGCTTGCCCAGCGATCAGCTTCCGTTTCGCAGTTGCTCGTTCAGCTTGGAGCGGATGTCACGCTGGAAAGCGGCGTGGTCGAATATGTTGCGCA
Source organism: Terriglobia bacterium (assembly GCA_963799755.1). GTDB lineage: Bacteria > Acidobacteriota > Terriglobia > Bryobacterales > Bryobacteraceae > Bog-105. The sequence continues at coordinate 10,334 of CAWCYQ010000014.1, forward strand.
GTGGGGCGACGGTCTGGGCGTCGATGTTGCGATCGATGCTCGGGCGCTTCGGTCACGTTGCAGATGGCGCTCCAAGCGGTGCGGCCGGCCGGTCAGATCATCAAGGTCGGCTGGGGGCCGCAGCCGTTGCAGTTCAGCCTGGATCCGCTGGTTCAGAAGAACGTGACGATGTCGGGAAGCTTCTCGCACAACTGGCCGGTCTGGGAGCGCGTGATCTCGATGATCGTTTCGGGGCAGATCAATCTCGAACCCAGTCATGAGCCGCGTCGCAGGCCTCGCTGACTGGCACGAGTGCTTCGAAAAGATGGAAGGCGGCGAATACGTCAAAGGCGGTGCTCACGCCCTAATGCCGCTCAAGATCTCAGCGTTTCCCAAGTGCTATCTCGAAGACATTTCGAACGGCAAGATGTCGCTGTTCGAGTGGATCGAGATGGCGAAGAAGCTCGATGCCGATGGCCTGGAAATGTACTCCGGCTTCTTCACAAGCTTCGAGCAGCTCGTATCTGGAGCAGTTGGCAGAGGCGATCGGTCGCGCCGGATTCGCCATGCCGATGATGTGCTGTTCGCCGGATTTCACCGCGCCCGATCCGGATAAGCGAAAGCGTGAGATCGAACGCGAAGCCGAGATGATCGCGTGTCACGCGTCGTCTGGGCGGACCGCGCGCGGTGTGCCGGGTTCTGAGCGGCCAGCGCTATCCGGAAGTGAGCTGGGAGCAGGGTCGCGATTGGGTGGTCGAAGCCATTCACAGCACTTGCTGCCGGTGGCGAGAGAGTACGACATCGTTCTGGGCATGGAGAACCACTACAAAGATGGCTTCTGGCAATATCCGGAGTTCGCGCAGAAGGTGGATCGCTTCCTCGCGATCGTCGATGCCATTGAGGACCGCAGACATTTCGGCGTGCAGTACGACCCGTCGAACGCGATCGTTGCCGGAGACGATCCGATCGAACTGCTGCGCGCAGTCGCCGACCGGGTGGTCAGCATGCATGCGAGCGACCGCTATCTCGCGCCAGGCGCGACGCTTGACGACCTTGCGCCAGAGCGACGGCACGCTCGGCTATTCGCCCAATCTGCGCCATGGCGTAACGGGCAAGGGCTTGAACGATTACGACGCGATTTTCCGAATACTGGCGGAACACGCTACACGGGTTGGGTCAGCATCGAGGACGGCATGAACGGTATGGACGAAATGGCAGAGTCGCTGCGCTTTCCTGCGCGAGATGAGCGAGCGTTACTTTCCTTGATGCGTCAGTGACGGCTTCACGCTGTCCATCAACGTGAAAAATCCCTCCGCAAGGGTCGGGTGAATGTATATAGCGCCCTTCAGCAGCGTGTACGGCTTATCGGCCAGCATGAGCGTGCTCAAGAATCTGCACCAGCTTCATCTGCCTTCAGCTCGATAGGATCGCCGCACCCAGAACCTTGTCGGTCTCGGCGTCGACCACGAGTTTCATCAGGCCCGCTGTTTCGTCGCCGTTCGAGCGCGCGCGCCACGTGGGTCATTGGTATTTTGCCGATTTTCAGCTTTCGGCCTTGCGCGCGCGCTTCTTTTCCGTCATGCCAACCCGCCCGAGCGGCGGATCCGTGAACACCGCATAGGGAATGAGCCGATGTTTTCGTGCTCAGCTGCTTTGCCTTCGTACAAATTGCCGTAGATGATTTGGTAGTCGTTGTAGGAAATATGGGTGAACGCGGGGCCGCCATTTACATCGCCGATGGCCCAGACGTCGGGAGCGCTCGTCTTCAAGGCGGTCGTTAACCTCGATATAGCCCTTCTCATTGGTCTTAACGCCGGCCTTTCCAAGATCCAGATCTTTCGTTTGTGGCGTCCGGCCAGCCGCTACCAGCAGATGCGAACCCGTTACGCTCTCCTGCCCGTCGCCAAATGTCAGCGTGATTTCGCCAAAGCTCTCGTTCGCTTTAGTGACTTTCTCGTCCAGGCGGATCGTGATACCCTCGGCTTCGAGCGCTCTCTGTAGTTCGATCGCGATATCCTCATCTTCTTTTGGCAAAATCTGCTTCGTGCCTTGAACTACTGTCACTTCACTTCCGAAGCGCCGGAACATCTGGGCAAACTCCAGCCCAACATAGCTGCCGCCCAACACCAGCAGATGAGCCGGTTCTTGTCGAAGTTCCAGCAGGCTTTCGTTGGTCAGATAGGAGATCCTTTCCAAGCCGTCGATAGGGGGTATCGTGGGCGCGGAGCCTGTGTCGATAAAGATTCGCTTTCCTTGTAGCTGCTGCTCTCCCACTTCTATCTGCTTTGGACCAACGAAGCGCGCCCGCTCACGAAATAATTGCGGCTTGCCTTCCCCGTTTACACTTTTTTCCCAACCGGCCCGGCCAGCTTGGACGCGCTCGTTCTTGCGCTTGAGAATTGCCGCCATATCGACACTGACATTGCTTGCCCGAACTCCCCAACGAGCGGCATTCCGCGCATAGTAAGCGATCTGTGCGCTCGCGACCATCGTTTTCGTCGGTGTACATCCTGTGTTGATGCAGGTTCCGCCGAGCTGATTAGATTCCACCAAGGCGACGCGCTCTCCTCTTTTAGCCAGCGCCACGGCGAGGGGGTTACCGCCCTGACCCGAACCGATCACAATTGCGTCGAATTGCAACATTTCGCCTCCCTCGTGTTTCTACCGGCGTAGAAACTTTGTCGGATTTGCGATTGTCTCATGCTTGAGACACTGCATGGCAGCTACTGGCGAAATTCCTAAGCGGCGATTTGGCAAGACAGGCGATGAAATTTCGGCTCTCGGTCTGGGTGGGCATCACCTGGGCAGATGCGCGAAGATCGAGAAGACAGCCACAGAAATTGTTGCTCGAGCCATCGACGGCGGCATCAAATTTTTCGACAATTGCTGGGAGTATCACCGCGGTAAATCCGAAGTCTGGATGGGCGGCGCTCTGAAAGGCAAGCGCAAGCGCGTTTTCCTGATGACCAAAGTCTGCACGCATGGCCGCGACAAGGCCTCGCGCTGCAGATGCTCGAAGAGTCTCTGATCCGCCTGCAAACGGATCATCTGGATCTCTGGCAAATCCACGGTGTTAGCTTCGATAACGATCCGGAATTGTTTATCCGTCCGAATGGCGCGGCCGAGGCGCTGCGTGCAAGCAAAGAAGGAAGGCAAAGTCCGCTTCGTCGGCTTCACCGGCCACAAAGATCCAAGATCTCATCTGGCCATGCTCAACACCGGCTTTCCATTCGACACGGTGCAAATGCCACTAAACCCATTCGACGCGCACTTACAGAAGTTTTGAAATGCAAGTCTTGCCGGAACTGAGAAGCGCGGCATCGCTCCGCTTGGAATGAAGCCACTTGAATGGCGCCGGCCCCGGCATCAAGAAGGGCGTCTTTACCGCCGAAGAGTTGTCCGCTATGCGATGAGTTTGCCGGTTGCCACCACCATCACCGGAATGGAAAAACTCGATGTGTTGGAGCAAAACTTAAAGATCGCTCAAAACTTCCAGCCCATGTCGGAACAGGAAATGGAAGCATTAAGAAATCGCGGCGCAAACAGTTTGCCGATGGCCGCTTTGAACTCTACAAAGTTTCTTTGAAGTACGACAATCCCGAAGCGCGCCTGGCTCATAGTTTCCCCTTGACACGCAGCCCAAAGAAGTGAAGGAGATGTTGCACTCCACTGACAACACAGGCAAGCCATTTCCGCCCGCCAAGTAATCATGTTGAATCGGAGATACACGCCGGGATTTCATTCACAAGGCCGCATTGGTAAGCGCGGTGATTACAGGGCATGGAGGCAAGCGCGAATCAAATGGCAAACAGTCAAACAGGCACGGTGCCGCGCCGCAAGCTAGGAAACATCGACACGGAAGTTTCCATCCTGGGCGTGGGCGGATTCCATGTCGGATCGGCTCAAGACGCTGGAAGACGCCAAGCAGATTGTGAACAGGCGCTGGATGCTGGCATCAACTTTTTCGACAACGCCTGGGAGTACCACGAAGGGAAAAGCGAAGAATGGGTCGGCTACGGCTCTAAGGGCAGTCGCCGCAAAGAAGCCGTTGTGATGACGAAGGTCTGTACGCATGGGCGCGACAAGAAAGTGGCCATGCAGCAGTTCGAAGAATCACTGCGTCGTTTGCGGACAGATTATCTGGACGTGTGGCAAATCCATGAAGTCATCTATGATAATGATCCGGATCTGATCTTTCGCGCCGAATGGTGTCGCGGAAGCTCTGCCGGAAGCCAAGCAGCAAGGAAAGGTGCGTTTGGTCGGCTTCACGGGGCATAAAGACCCGTCCATTCACCTCGAATGTTGTCGCATGGATTTCCGTTTGATACTGTCCAAATGCCGCTGAATCGCCTTGGATGCCACTTTTCGAAGCTTCGCGCAGCAAGTTCTGCCGGAAGCTCGCAAAGGGAGGCATGGCTGTCTTCGGAATGAAAAGCTGGGCGGCAGCGGAGAGATGGTGCGTAAAGGGGCGGAATTACGCCGGCAGAAGGTCTGCGCTACGCCATGAGCTTACCTGTTGTCACAACATCAGCGGCATGGATTCGATCGAAGTGCTAAAACAAAATCTGGAAGTTGTACAAAACTTCAATCCTATGTCCCAACAGGAAATGGCAGAACTCCGGAACAGATCCCGCGCCGAAGCGGCCAATGGCCACTTAGAGCTCTTCAAAACAACCACGAAATACGATGGAAAGGTCGGGCGAGAGCAGCACGGATATCCTGACGTCGAAGAATTGCCAGCCTGAGTAACCTGCAGCGCGGCCCCGAGCGTCGTTTCACGAAGCCAGAACCGGAAAACCTAAAACTTTACTTGAATTCCAGAATCTCTTTTTCTTTGGTTTTAGCCATACCGTCGATCTTGCCGATCTGCGTGTCCGTCAGCTTCTGGATGGAATCGTGCGCCTGGCGTTGTTCGTCTTCGCTGATGACCTTATCTTTCAGCAGTTTTTTTAGTTCTTCGTTGGCGTCGCGCCGTACGTTTCGCATGCCGACGCGCCGCTCCTCAGCGATATGGCTTAGCTTCTTCGCGAGGTCCCGCCGCCGTTCTTCGGTGAGAGGAGGAACGGGAATGCGAATTAGCTTACCGTCATTCGAAGGATTGAACCCCAGGTCCGCGGTGCGGATTGCCTTTTCGATTGCGCCGATCGTCGAAGCGTCCCAGGGCTGCACGGTAATCATGGCCGGTTCCGGCACGTGCAATTGCGCTACTTGGGTGAGCGGCACTGGCGAGCCGTAGTACTCGACTCGCACACTGTCGAGAAGACCAATGGACGCGCGGCCAGTACGAATACTCGCCATCTCGTGCTGCAGATCGGCCAATACCTTCTCCATTTTTGTGCGCGCGTGTGCCTCCACTTCTTTCACGCTCTTAAACGTGCTGCTGCTTGGGGCGGCTGTTTGTTCTTGTTTCATAGAGATTTGTTGGTTACGGCGCCAGCGCGTCGGCCTAACGGATAGTTGTCCCGATCGGCTCGCCCATCGCCATTCGCATTATATTGCCAGGAGTTCTAAGATCGAACACCGTGATCGGCATTTTGTTGTCCCGGCACATCGCAACCGCTGACGCATCCATCACGCCGAGGGCTTTCGAGAGCACTTCGGTGTAGCCCACTTCGCGGTACTTCACAGCATCCGCGTGTTTCTTTGGATCCTTGTCATATACGCCATCTACGCTTGTGGCCTTGGCAATAATCTCGGCATGAATCTCCAAGCCCCGCAGCGTGGCCGCCGTATCCGTTGAAAAATACGGATTTGAAGTACCGGCTGCAAATATTACCGCACGGCCTTTCTCGAGATGGCGAATGGCACGCCGCCGGATATAGGGTTCAGCCACCTGATGCATTTGTATCGCCGTCATCACACGCGTCGGTATTCCTTGCTGTTCGAGCGCATCCTGAAATGCCAGTGCATTAATCACGGTTGCGAGCATTCCCATGTGATCGCCAGTAACCCGATCCATGTGATGAGAGGCCGCGGCAACACCACGAAAAATGTTGCCCCCTCCCAACACCAGGCCGACCTGTACGCCTGCCCGCTCTACTTCGGCCACTTCGCACGCCAAAGCCCTTACCCGCTCGGGATCCAACCCGAACGACAACGGTCCCGCCAGCGCTTCGCCACTCACTTTAAGGAGTATTCGTCCGTACTGTGCCATCAATGTCAATTGTCCCGGCACACTGGATCCGGGCGCTTCTCTATAAAGCAAATTATGCTGTAACCGGTAGAGGACTTTGTTCGACGCCTGGTGTATCCAGCGCGTCCCCCACTTTATACCGCACGAAACGGCTCACGGTGATCGTATCGCCCAGCTTGGATCCAGCGCTGCGAATCAAGTCGCCCACCGAGATGGTGTTCTCGCGAATAAACGGCTGCTCGAGCAGGCAGGATTCTTCGTAAAACTTGCTCATTCTTCCTTCCGCTATCTTGTCTAGCATTTTCTCCGGCTTGCCTTCGTTCAAAGCGCGTTCGCGTTGGATGTCCCGCTCCTTCTCGAGCAAGCTTGCTGGGACATTTTCTTTACTTACGAACTGTGGATTAGCCGCCGCTATCTGCATCGCAAGATCTCGCACCAGCGTCTTGAATTCGTCCTTGCTCACGATTGCCGCCGATTTGGTCCGGATCTCCAGCAGAACGCCGATCTGAGCGCCGGTGTGTATGTAATGACCCACGAAACCGTCGCCCTCGATTTCATAGGTCGCGAAGCGTGAGATGTTGATGTTCTCCCCGAGCTTGGCGATTTTGCCCTTCACGAATTCGGCAATCGTGCTGTTCTGGTCTTTCAGGAACTTCTGTTCGTAGAGGGCCTCATGTGCCTTGAAATTGGCGCGTTCCGCTTCAGCCACTTCCTCAAGCCGGACATACTTCGGCTTACTCTCCGCAATATGCGCTGCAATGTCCGCGGCCAGAGCTTGAAAGTCCTCCGTACGCGCTACAAAATCAGACTCGCAGTTGATCTCGACCAGTGCGCCCAGTTTCCCATTGCTGCTGATAAACGCACTGACCAGACCCTGCTTCGTCGACCGTGACTCCTTCTTGCTCGCTCCCGCGATACCGCGTTTGCGGAGAACGACTTCGGCTTCCGCCAAATCGCCGTTCGCTTCCTGCAAAGCCTTCTTGCACTCCATCATTCCCGCTCCGGTTCGCTCCCGGAGCTGCTTCACTAACTGTGCACTAATCTCAGCCATACCATCCTCTTCACTACTCTCTCTTTACGCAAGTAAGGCGACCGCATCTGAAATGACCGGTCGCCTGAGTTCTCTGGAACAGCGTACGCTTACGGACTTCGCTATAACCGCTCCTCAGAGCACTTACCGAGTCGCGCGTTAGCAAGCGGTCCGGAGAGGCTAATGCTCGCTAACCGTGCTGCTTACCACTTCCTCGGGTGCCTCGCTGCCCGGACCCTTGCGGGGTGCATTCTGCCCCCCTGCCTGATCCGCCACTTCGTCGGTCCCCGAATCGTTACCGCTCTTGCCCGCATTCAGGCTTTCCGACATCAGCTGCTCGGCGTACTTCGGATCCAGATATTGCGTGTACTCTTCCGGAGTGTGCTCGGAGGCTGCTTCATCTTCCCCTTCGCTGATGATCTTTTCGGCGGCGAATTCATGTTCCGTCGTTAGCGAACGTCCTTCGACGACCGCATCCGCGATTTTGGTAGTGAACAGGCGGATCGCGCGCAGAGCGTCATCATTACCCGGAATCACGTAATCCACTTCGTCGGGATCGCAGTTCGTATCCACTACGGCGACTACCGGAATTCCGAGCCGTCGTGCTTCCTTAACCGCAATCGCTTCTTTATTGGAATCGATCACGAACAGCATATCCGGTAGGCCATTCATGTCTTTGATGCCGGCAAGATTCTGCTGCAGATGTTTGCGTTCCCGTTCCAGCCGGCCGACTTCCTTCTTAGCCCGTCCCTCGTAGGAGTTTTCCGACGCCATCGAATCCAGTTCCTTCAACCGCTTGATGGAGCGTTGCACCGTGGCGATGTTCGTCAGCAGTCCGCCCAGCCAGCGCTGGTTTACGTAATACTGGCCGGAGCGTGTGGCCTCTTCGGCAACTGCTTCCTGCGCCTGGCGCTTGGTTCCGACGAACAACACCGTCTTTCCTTGAGCGGCCATTTCACCTACATAGCGCATCGCATCTTTGAAAAGCTTCAGCGTCTTCTGTAGATCCACAATGTAGATCCCGTTACGTTCGCCAAAGATGTATTCCTTCATCTTTGGATTCCAGCGCTTGGTCTGGTGCCCGAAGTGAACGCCGGCTTCGAGCAATTCCTTCATTGAAATAGATGGCAACGTGCCTCCTTATTAACGAATACAGATCACAACCTCAGAGAAACACGCGCCCAAAGCGGAATTTGCGTGAGTGGAGGAGATCCGGTTAAGCGAAGCGTGGCCGCCAACCAAACTTCGCTTTGCTGCTGTTAAAACGAAAAGAGGTACTAGCGTTTTGAGAACTGGAAGCGCTTGCGTGCGCCCTTTTGGCCGTACTTCTTCCGCTCATGCTCGCGCGCGTCGCGCGTTAAAAATCCGAGCTGCTTGAGCTTTCCGCGCAGTTCGGAGTTGAATTCAATGAGAGCGCGGGCAATACCCAGGCGCGCGGCGCCTGCTTGTCCAGTCACCCCGCCGCCATCGGCCAGGATCATGATGTCGAACCGGTCCGCCAGTTCCGCAGCCAGCAATGGCTGCCTCACATAAGCGCGGGCCGACTCGTTTACAAAATAATTTTCAAAGGGGCGGTGATTGATCGTGATCTGACCTTTCCCCGGTCGCAGGAACACTCGGGCCGTCGCTGTTTTTCTGCGCCCTGTTCCTAACTGCTGCACTAACTTCGCTGGCATGCTTTTACCGAACAACCCGGGCTTACATCACCCGGTACGCTGATTTCCTTTCCTTCTCCTTCATACTGCCAGGGCAGCTGGCTTCTGAGCCTGATGGGGATGGTGTTCACCTGCATACACGTTTAACTTGCGATACATCTGTTTCCCCAGTTTCGTCTTCGGGAGCATCCCCGAGATCGCAAGTTCCAACATCCGCTCCGGACGAGTCTGGCGCATTTTCTGAGCGCCGGTCTCAATCAAGCCACCCGGATAACCCGTATGGCGGCGATACACTTTTTGGCTCTCTTTGGCACCCGTCAACTTTACTTTGGCAGCGTTGATGATCACCACATGATCGCCCGTATCGAGCGATGGCACCCAATTGGTCTTGTGCTTGCCCATCAAGAGCATCGCGGCCCGGCTGGCTACTCTGCCGAGAACGGCGTTATTCGCGTCAATCACGTGCCATGCACGAACGATTTCATGCTTGGACGGAAACTCAGTACGCATGGACAGACTTATTCTCTCCGCTCGAAAACTCGAACACTTCAGTCTAGCGAATCTGCAACTTAGCTGTCAATTTGCGGCAGCGCTAGCGGCAGCGCGGTGCGCCGTCACCTCGTAGTCATTCCTAGACACCGTCATGGGCTGACTTACCTCTGACGAATGGCATTCAATCTGATGGAAAATTTCGATTACCAGGTAACGGCAAGGATACACCAAAGTGATTCCACACACAGAGCGATTCTGGCTTTTTGTGCTTGCCTTAATTCTGCTTTTTGCCTTTCTACATTCCTGTGTCCATTTGGTCTGATTTGGGCAAACTCCCAAGATCAGTTAGGCAATCTGTACTATTTGAGCTTGCCGAGAGCCCTCTCGACGCTCTGAACGTCCTCTGGATCATCCACGAGGATCGCCTGGTTTTCCGAATACCAGATCTGTAGTGCTTGGCCGTAAAGGTCCGGATATTGCTTTATCAACCATGCAGTTGCGAGGTTAATGTGATCACCGGTTGAGAGTTTTACGTAAACGGGAGTCATGAACTAGCACTGACCCCTGATCCTATCATTCATAACCCACTCACGCGGTTCGCCTCGTCAGGGCCTGTTCACAGTGGAGTGCTCACAAGCAGTAAGCCATCATAACTGGCATGACACCGAAACCGATTTGGGACCGTTTAAATGTCGAATTGCTTCTGACCCAGTTCGTCGACTGGCTGCCGTCTCTCTTCGCCGCGGCCTTGATCTTTTTTTTCTTCTGGCTTCTGTTCCGGATGACACGCTCGGCTTTTCGGCATGTGCTGGTGAGAACCGGCTTTGAAGCCGCCCTCATCGGAATGGTGGTGAACGTCTACCGTTTTGTGCTGATCGCGCTCGGCATCGTCATGGCCGCTAGCCAGCTGGGTATAAACGTGGGCGCCGCCTTAGCTGGATTGGGCGTCGTGGGCCTGACGATCGGTTTTGCTGCCAAAGATTCCCTCAGCAACGTCATGGCCGGATTCCTGATTTTCTGGGACAAGCCGTTTCATGTGGGCGAGTGGGTCACTCTCGGAGATCATTACGGCAAAATCGCCGAGATCACCATGCGCACTACTCGCGTACAAACCCGAGACAACCGGTGGGTCATCATCCCGAACGCAAGCGTCATCGATCAGGTCCTCGTAAACCACTCAACTAATGGCGCCACTCGGCTGCAAATTCCAGTCGGCATAGGATACGCGGAGGAGATTCCAAAAGCGCGGAACGCCATCGTGGAAGCAATGCGGCATGTCGGTCGCGTTTTGGAGTCGCCTGTTCCGGATGTTGTGGTAAACGATCTTGGGGCATCGAGCGTGGACCTGCTCGTATTTGTCTGGATCGCAAACGCCGAAGATGAGAAGCCAGTCTTCTTTGCAGTTGTGGAGGCGGTCAAAATAGCGCTAGATGAAGCGGGTGTTCAGATTCCGAGTCCGCAACTCGATCTATCGCTCCGGTCCATTGAACCTCAGGCACTGGAAACCGCAGCGAGAGCATTCGTTCGCGCCGGCGCACAGTAAGGCCTAGCTGATCGTTAACGAGCTGAGGCGCAACGCCACCCCGCCGCATCGGATTCTCTAGAGAGCTAGTCAGAACTCAAGGAATCAAAAACAATTGAATTAGGAGAATTGCGTCCAAAGAAATCGGAGTTGGTATCACGGGCGGCATGCGCGAGGCATTTCGCGCTCTGCTTCTCACGCATACGTCCGGTAATAGGCTCTACTTGTCATCAACCTCGGTGCCAGCTGCTTTATCGGACTTTTTGACGGCGTCTTTTGCGTCTCCGAAGGCCTGTTTTACCTTACCCTTCGCTTCGTCGATAACGCCCTCACCCTGCAAGCCCGGGTCGTCCGTTGCGTTACCGATAGCCTGTTTTGTCTTACCCTTGAGTTCATCCACTTTACCGGTGATATTTTCTTTTTCCATGTTTGATACCTTGCTAGGTGGATTCCGCCAAGAGTCTAATTGTTACGTAACATTACGCAAGAGCGGTACCCGACCATATTCAGGTAAGCCGGATCAGCAGTCATCGAAATGCGAGAGTTTAAGCTCGCCAGGCGCCTTTCGCTAGCCCCGTGAACGTGCTCCAGACATTCCCCGGAATCCTTTGTACATCCTCAAGGACCTGTTGCATCGCCGACAGGAAATAATCCACATCGTCCTTCGAGATAATCAACGGCGGCAAAAACTTTATCACTTCCGTGTGATAGCCTGCCACCTGGGTCAGAATTCGGTGTCGGTGTAAGAGCGGCATGATCAGCATCTGGCTGAAGACGCCGAAATTCAAAGTGTGCAGCGTGTCCCAGGCTGCCTTCAGCTTGAGCGATTGTTCAGGTCGTTTGAAATCGATGCCGAACATCAGTCCGCGCCCACGCACTTCGGAGACAAAGGGACAGGTTCGGCCCAGATTTGTTAACTGCTCGATCGCGTAGGTCCCCAACCGCGCCGCATTCTCCACCAGGCCATCTTCTTCCATCACGTACAACGTTCCAAGCGCCGCCGCCATCGCGAGATCGTTCTGGCCGAATGTGTTCGAGTGCACCACGCATCGTTCCATCGTGTTGAACACGCAATCCATAACGGCCGGATTGGTGATCACCGCTCCCACGGGAACATAGCCTCCGGAGAGCGCCTTCGCCACGCAGACGATGTCGGGTTCCACTTCCGGCCAGTGCTGATAGGCAAACCACTTTCCGGTGCGCCCCAGTCCGCACTGCACTTCATCGGCTATTAGCAATGCTCCCGCGCGCCGGCAAAGCCTCTGTGCTTCCGCCAGGTAACCGTCCGCCACTACTTCACAGCTCTTACCCTGCACCGGCTCCACTATGAAAGCCGCAACATCTTTCCTGTGCAGGGCCTGTTCCAGTGACGTCAGATCGTTGAAAGTAACGGCTGCGGTGCCCGGCATTAGATCGCCGAACCGCTCCCGGAAAAACTCGGCTCCGTTTAGTGAAAGAGATCCCGTCGTTAAGCCGTGAAATGCGTGGTCGCAGTAAAGAACTCGGCTCTTTCCGGTAAAACAACGCGCGAATTTGATTGCGGTTTCTACTGTCTCAGTGCCCGAATTGCAAAAAAACACCCGTGAAAGACTCTGCTCGCCGTTCACTGCGGTGTGGCTTGTCAGTTTTTGCGCTACCAGACCGGCCAGCAGCGAACAATCCATTCTCACCAGGTTCGGCATATCGCGCGAAAGCACCTGCTCGAGTATTGAGCGCACCCCTGGATGGTTCCGGCCCAGCGTAAAGACGCCCCAGCCGGTCAGCATGTCTAAATATCGGTGGCCCTCGGGATCGAATAAGTAGCAACCCTGACCACGAACGTACTCTTTGTCGAAACCAATGGTGCGTAGCATCTTCACGAAAGCCGGATTCACGTGCCGTTCGTGGAGCTCATATTGCCTGCCCTGCTGGCTGTCCAACCAGGCGAGGAAATTCGTCGCTACCCAAGGCTGCTCGCCCTTGTGGCTCGCAGTATCCTCGGGCGCTCTCGCCTTGCTCAACCCCATGGAATTATCCCCAAAAGTTTGGTAACCTGCAGAACCAGCATCACTAACCGATTGTGGCATGCGACCGCCAGCCTCGCTACTGCGGCGGATTGCTTCGTATTCCGAATGTGAATAACAAATGCGATTTCCCACAACAGCGATTACTAATGGAAATAGGTGTCCGCTAGTGCCCAACCGATCTTCTCTGTTTCACATGAGAAGGATTGAAAGCTGCGAGTGCGCTTCTAGTGGTTTCCAAAAGAAGGGTCGCCCGTGGACGCTGTTTCGCGAGCACGGCCAACATCTACCCTTCCCATGGCGCTCAGATTAGCAAAGAAGTGAGGCTTACGCTTCCTTAGCGCGAGTGCTGACCGGGGCTTGACTCTATCGGTAGTTTTCCGGTCTTTATAGGACCTGCTGGATTTTATCTCGTCCATCGAAATAGGCGGCCGGAGCTTTTGCCTGCGTGAGACGCAGCTCTTTGTGCGTAAGAGGCAGCCACTAACTCGGACTTTCGCTATTCGGTAACCGGTCCGAGTTGCCGATACGCTACTTTGATTCCGGCTCGAACGACGTCATCGCATCAAGCGCTTCATAACGGGCCCGCTTCTGGTCGGGTCCAGCGTGCGGTTGGGCATTCAAGTGCATAATCTGGTAACCATCGTCCTTGTTATAAGCCGGCCACTGTGCCAGTCCGCTGCCATTCGGATTGCCACTCTTCGCGAAGTTACTCCAATAAGTTGCCATCGCGTCAGACAACTTCCGGTCCTGCACTCGCCACGGCAGATGTTTGGATGCCAGATCCTCGAACACAAACTCGATCTCCGCGGAGTGGTAAGCTCCCCGCGATGCCGATTCCGGATCGGCCGGATCGGCCGGCGGCGCATCCTCGAAGTGGTACCGATAAACCGGCGAGTCTCCCGTCTCACTCTGCATCTCAATCCATTTCCAAGTTGAATAGCCGATGAACTGATCACCGGAGAGGTCCTGCGCCGCCCGTTTTGCCTGTTCGTCGTTCGAAGCTGGATAGGCCGCCAAGATAGCATCGGCTTTGTCTCCGAACATCGCATGAATGCGCGCCACATAGTTCTGCAAGGTCGGCTTTTCTTTATGAAAGATCGTCTTATAGCTGCCCTCATCCGCGTTCCATCCGGCAAGCAGAGGCACGTGCCGTTGTTTTCCGGCCGCATAGATCGAATAAACGTCTTCCGGCAGGAAGTAGCCGTCGATGTTCGGCACAAAACGCAGCCCTTTTTGTCGCATCGCATCTTGCAAGAGTTCGTCTGCTGATTTGGCGCGCAGCGCCGCGAGGGTAGGAGCCCCAATAGACTCGCCAAACTGCTTGTCCGCTTTTTCGGATTTCGCTAACGTGTCGGTCTGGAGCGTCTTGCCAAAATAGGCGCCGCTTTCCCCAATGGCGTGCTCGAACAACCCTTGCGTCAAGGGAGATGCTATCAATGCGCTCACTGAAAATGACCCTGCCGATTCGCCGAATATCGTCACGTTTCTCGGATCGCCGCCGAACGCACTTATATTCTTGTGCACCCATCCGAGAGCTGCCACCTGATCGAGCAGGCCATAGTTGCCTGCTGAATCATGGTTCGATTCCTTGGCGAGTTCCGGGTGCGTAAAGAATCCGAATATGCCCAGCCGGTAATTAAGACTGACCACAACTACGCCCTTTTCGGCGAGATGTTCGCCATCCTGTCTCGGCTCCGACGCCGCCCCGGCTGCGAAGCCCCCGCCGTAAATCCAGACCATCACTGGCAGCTTGGCGCTAGTCTCCGCCGGTGCCCAGACGTTCAGATACAAGCAGTCCTCGCTCGGTCCGTTATCGCGGAAAACCATATCCGCGTATATATGCCCTTGCATGCAGCGCGAACCAAATGCAGTCGCCTTGCGAACCCCATCCCAGTTGGCAGTTGGTTGCGGCGCTTTCCAACGAAGCTTTCCCACCGGAGGCGCGGCAAAAGGAATGCCTTTGAAAATCTGCACCTTCAAATCGGCACTTGTTGTGCCCTCAACCAACCCATTCGCTGTACGCACCGGACTAGCTGCGAAGATGCTTCCCGCCGAAACCAGCACCGCGAGCGCTATGGCATGGCGTACTCTGCTACGTCTGATCATCATTGTTTGTCGCTCGGAGGCGACCAACAATACTTTACATCCCTGCCTTCCTGACAACACGGGCGCGTCCTGCTGCGGAGGATTTTCCTTCCGCCAACAGGTCTTCAATCCGCTGCTTGATGACCTCCGGCTTCATCGACTCCGCATCCCCCTCTCTCGGCGTTTGATAGTGAATGTTTCCATTCCGGTCGATCAGCGTGAGCTGCGGAACCAGGGGCCGGTCTGCGAATCCCATGTAGGCCATCATCTGTTCGAGTGTCGTCCAACCCACCGGAAAACCCACCTGGTAATCTTTTGCGAAATTCTCTACCCGCAGATCCGCATTCGGATCTATCGCCACGTCGAGCGCCTGAAAGCCGCGGCTTCCATATCGCTCCTGCATTCCCGTCATCACTTTGGATGCGGCTTGGCAATGCGGACATGTCGTCAGCACGAATTCGAGCGCGACGACCTTGCCCCGGTATTGGCTCAACAGCTTTTGGCCTTGGCCCGGTATCGAAAACGCCAGCTCGGGCGATTTTCGGATCGCCGATTGGCCCTGCGCCATACAACCCGAGACCAATCCGGCCAGCACAAGAATCTTACTTAGCTTTTTCATCTTTCTCTCCTTCTTTATTGGCTGCACGAACGCTGTTCGCTTCCGCGCCGTTGTCTGGAAATTGAAGTTGCCCGGCCTGACACCGGCGAGCATGGCTGCGCGACGACTTGCTGGCTGCCGTTAGAAACACATTGCTGGCAGTATCCGCCTGCGATCGGCAGAAGTGTTATCAAGAGGCTGCCTGCGGCGAACACCACACGCCCAACCCGCGGCATCGGAGCATCGAAATGCGAAGAGAGAATCAGTTCCAATCGCGTCTTCAAGTCAGATCCAGTCATCGCGCTCACGCCCCCGGGCCGATCGAAGAGCTGAAATCTGCAGACCTTTAGAATCCCCGCTACATAGATCCCTGGTGTTGTGCCGCAACGCACCACAACCTCGTCACACGCACGCTCCCGTTCCGCCAGCAGCCGCTTTTCCGCGATCCAGAGCAGCGGATGAAACCAAAAAACACAGACTAGAAAGTGAACGAGTGCACCAGCCTGATTGTCGCGCCGCCGCAAGTGTGCCAGTTCGTGCAGCAAAACCGCATCGAACTCCGAAGCCGATAGTTCGCTTTGGAGGCCGATCGGAATGGTGATCGTCGGATATCGGATGCCGAGTAAACTCGGCTCCCGCTCGCGTTCTGAACAGAGCAGCCGCACTCGCCGGCTAACGCTGAGCTGTCTTCTCGCTCTCGCTAACGCCTCACACTCCGCTTCGCTCGCAAATTCCAATCTGCTGTAACACTCCCGCAAACGTGCTGCCCATGCGCCCAGCATCGCTATCGATCCGGCCATCCAAGTGATTAAGAAGCTGACTGAAGCCACTGTGGCTTCTTTCGGATCAATGTTTGCGGGCAACCAGCCAAATGTGGCGCTCAGAAAAGCCGAGAATTTAGCCGCCAGCAACGCCATCGCGGCAGAAGCCGGCATCAGGAAAGCGATGCGCGCTCCGGTCGCGGCGAGCAGTGCCGTCGGTATGGCAAACTTCGCGATGCCTATCAGCCATAGCGAATATCGTGCTGCCGCCCGTTGCCGCTTCAAACAGGACGCCAATCCGCCCATCGATAAGCAGAACAGGGTGGAATCGAACAAGTGACGTGAAACCATTGCGATCATTGCTGTTTCTCCATGGTCGCCAGCCGCTTCTCCAGCTCCTTAACGTCCGACAGCGTCAGTTTTCCCGTTTCAATCAGATGCGAAACCACCGGGGTGGCCGACCCCCCGAAAAGGCTCAATAAGTCCCCAATCAGCCGCCGATGCACGGCCTTGCGCGTCACCGAGGCCTCAAATATATGAGCGTTGCCGATCTTCTTGATCCGCCGCACCGCACCTTTTTCCTCCAGCCGGTAAATCATGGTCTGAACCGTCGTATATGCGGGCCTGTCCTTCTCCGGAAGACTCTCTTGAATTTCCCGCACCGGCGAAGGCCCCATGTCCCATAGCTTCTCGAGCAGTTGAAGTTCGAATCGGCTTACTCGCATTTCGTTATTGCCTACCCTTGTGGTCTAATCTACTACGGTAGTAGGAGTAGCGCAAGAACTTTTTGCGGTGCCGGTCTGCAGGTTTTGCGTTTGCTCTTTGGAACTCCCACGAGAAAATCACGTCTAAGCGGGAAGGCTCTCATGGAAACTCTTCTTCGCGATCTTCGCCATGCCCTGCGCACGTTCCGGCAAGGTGGGGCCTCCTTTACCCTCACCGGCGGAGCATCTCCCGCGAAATTCGCACATTGAGCACAACAGGCTGAAGTGTTGGAGGATGTCTCGGCATTCGGAAATGGTGTCGTCAATTGGACCGACAGCGCGCTTCCTCGCCAGCTTGAGTCGGCAACCGTCAGTTCTGCTATTTCGGCTGTTCGGAGTGCCGCTGATCGCACGTCGCGCCTTTAACGCACAGGAAGATCGGTTTGGCGCATCGGCCGTCGTCTTAATCAGCGAGACTCTGTGGCGGAGCCGGTTCGCCGCTGATCCGAAGATCGTTGGCAAGACGATGTCGTTAGGAGGTGCGTCCCGCGTCGTCATCGGCGTGGTGTCAGCGCGCTTTGATTTTCGAGATTTTGGACCTGCCCCCGAAGTGTGGATACCCTTCCAGCTCGACCCTAATTCGCGCGACCACGGCCATTACTTTCTCGCTGCAGGCCGATTGAAGAGCGGCGTAACTTTGCAGCAGGCCAAAGCGCGGCTGGACGCATCCGCCGCTGCTTGTGCGCCGTCGTCATCAGGTTGCTGACGACTCTGATTTTCGGGGTACTGCCCGCCTGGCGCGCCGCTCGCAACGACATAAGCACAACTATCAAAGAGAGCACGAGCCGCACCGGCAGCGGTCTCCGGCAAAATAAAACGCGCACGATGCTCGTGGTCACTGAAGTTGCTCTGGCCGTCGTTTTGCTAGTGGGAGCCGGGTTACTCATTCCGACCGAGATGGCGATTGCGGGAAATTGAAGCGGCGTTTCGTGGCTGAGATCAACTTTTCGCTTCGCTCATGTTGGCGCGGCAACCGCCATTGCGGGCCGGGAGGGAGACTCTACTCAGCGATTTTTTTGAAAGGTGTTTTAGAATCAATGAAGCAGCAGATGTCGGGGCGTAGCGCAGCCTGGTAGCGCACCTGCCTTGGGCGCAGGGGGTCGTGTGTTCAAATCACACCGCCCCGACCAATCGTTTCAGTCACTTCCAGCGATCCACGGTGTGACGCATTCCGTATCTACACGCAAAGGAGTACGCAACGTTCGCTCTAACGTGTCGCTTAGGCTTCAGCGTCGGTGTACGGCCGCGTTCCGTCAACTTCAGACAAAACTGACCAGCCGCCCACTTGATCGGTTCTCACAGGTGCCGCAACTATTGCGCTGCATCCGTGTTCATCGCAGCACGATCGCCGAGCTATCTCGTCGGTTGGCCACCCTTCATCTTGACACCGTCGTCGAACGGAAGCTCAATCGATGTCGCCTTCCCTGGCTGCAAATTGATAGGTTCGGGTGTGCCAGGAGTCTTGCTGTAGAGTCCCAGAGACGATCCTTCAGGCGGCGGGGAGTGAGCGTCCCATTGCCCGCTCGGATCGTATGCGGCACTCACATAAGCGGGCGTTTTCTTCACATCATCGAATGTGACAACTCCGTTCTTAGACGAAGTGGACTGTACTGCGGCAGGTCTCGCGTCACCACTTTTCACAAACGCCGCCGAATCCCATACGACAACGTAAATCTTGTGTTGCTCATCGACGATACCCGCACCTGAATAATGAACGGCTACTTTGAGCTTCGAAGATGTGTTCGCGTCTTGCGGCAGCCCTGTTCGAGCGGTGCTGAGCAGCAATCCAAGAAACCCGGCAGAGACGGCGAGAATGCTGACTTTCATGTGGTCCTCCTACGACGCAGAAATGTAAACGAGCATATCACCTATCTAATGCTGATTGCATTCGCCAATAGAGGGTAGATCAGTATCTGAAGCGCCGGACGAATCTACCGGAATTGGCCAGCTCGGGCTAGCCGGAGTATTAGCGTCGGCAAGAGCGCCGCGCAGCGGCCCGACGATTCCTTTCGCCCTAGTAGGGCGGCAACGTCAGCGCCAGCGGCCCTCGCGCCACATCCAACCGCGCCGTCCCTGAACCCAACGGCCCGCTATCCAGGTCGTGTAGCTCCGTCTCGGCGGTATCACCCATCTTCCCGGCATCCACACGTAACGACGTCCGTTCCAGCGATAATAGCCGGCTACCCAGACATACCTCGGCCCCGGTCGACGGCCAGGACGCTCCACCACAACAGGCGGAGGCGGGGTCCGTACGTACACCTGCGCGATCATCGATGCCGTTCCAAGACCAAACGCAATAACAGCTATTGCGATAACTCTCCTCATAAGGTCATGCTTGTCCTTTTCTAGCGAATCACGATCCGATCTGCTTTATCGTAAACCGTCTATTTTTCACTGCCGCCACTTCGGGGCCACAATTTGCAATGCAAATTCGACTGGCTCTGTCAGATAATTAGCCAATGATTAACAACTCGTTCTCGCGGCGCGGATTCATCAACCGTGTAAGCGCGACGGCGGCCGGAGTTGGCTACGCAACTCGTGCCTTTTCTCAAAGTACTGCCGCCGTAGCTGCCTCGCAGCCGGAAGCCTCGACCATACCTCAGTCGGAGCGAATGCAGTGGTGGCACTCCGCTAAGTTCGGCATGTTCATTCACTGGGGACTTTATAGTGTCATTGGCCAGCACGAGTGGGCCATGCAACTCGAGGGAATTCCCATTCCCCAGTATGAACTGCTCGCCAAGCACTTCAAACCCAAACCGAACGCGGCCCGCGATTGGGCTCGCGTGGCTAAACAAGCGGGGCAGAAGTACATGGTCATGACAACGAAACACCATGAAGGCTTCTGCAACTTCGACACCAAGCTGACGAATTACTGCGCACCGAAGCAAGGGCCCGGCCGGGATCTGGTGCACGAGTATGTTGAGGCTGCGCACGCCGAAGGACTGCACGTCGGGTTTTATTATTCGCTGATGGATTGGCACCACCCGGACGGCGCAAAATGCGCTACCGACGAGGGCGCCAGGAAGCGTTTTGTCGAATATACCCACGGGCTGATTCACGAGCTCATGAGCAACTACGGCAAGATAGACGTCCTGTGGTACGACGTCGATTGGCCGTTAACCGCGGAGCAGTGGGAATCTGAGCGCATGAACAAAATGGTCTTCGAACTCCAGCCGCACATCATCGTGAACAATCGCAATGGCCTGGATGGGGATTTTTCAACGCCCGAACAGCACATAGAAGCGGCGAAATCCGGCCGTGCATGGGAGGCCTGCATGACGCTCAATGATAGTTGGGGGTATCAAAAAAGCGACGACGCCTGGAAAACTCCCAAGACAGTGGTAAAAAATCTTGTCACATGCGCAGCGGGAGGCGGTAATTATCTTCTGAACATCGGACCGAAACCTGACGGCTCTGTGCCGGAAGAAACGGTGCAGATATTGGGCGCTGTCGGAAAATGGGTCGATCGTAACGGAGACGCGGTTTACAACACAGAACGCGGACATCTCGAGGGTACCGCTTTTTCGAACTGTAGCCGACGGGGCAATACGCTCTACATCAATGTCTATTTCTGGCCTGGAAATACGCCGGCCCAGCAGTGGCTCTCTTTCTATCAGCCGCCTAGTGTCGTCGCAATTGGAGGACTTCAGGCAAAGGTAAAATCCGCACGGCTGTTGAGTACCGGAAAACCCGTGACCTTTGAGCAGGATAAATTCTCTGTTCGCTTTACCGGACTTCCCGCCACAGCTCCCGATTCTCCGAGCTCGGTGATTGAGGTCCAGTGCGACTCCGAGCCAATCGTTGACAGCAATGCCATCCGACCGGAGTGGCCGCGTTACGGCGTCGGCGTCAGCTGAGCTGATCAACGCTTTAGCCTCGAAGGCACTATGACAATCGCAGAAACGCTTCTCTTGGACTTTGAGCCCGAAATCGCGAACACGCGCCGCATACTCGAGCGCATACCCGAAAACGACTCACAATGGAAGCCACATGACCGGTCCATGCCCGTTGGTCGGCTTGCGCTTCACGTAGCTCGCTTGCCTGATTTCTGCACACGCATTCTTACAACCGAGGAATTGAATATGGATCAGGAAAAGTTTCCGGATATCGTTTTCGAGTCGACGGCACGCCTTCTCGGCGAAGCTAGATCGGACCGCCTCAGAAGCCCGCTCTCACCTCGCCGCCAGTTCTGACGAGGACCTCAGAAAACGTTGGAAGCTCATCTTCAAAGGCCACTCCATTGTGGATGAACGCCGGATGGTTCTCTATCGCACCATGTTCCTGAATGACCTGGTTCATCACCGATTGCTTCGCTGAACGGGCTTTCCTTCTGTCTGTGATATGCTGATACCGCCGCAAAAGGGCGCCACATGTAGGGTACTGGTTTGAGTTCTATCCCGTGCACTCGCAAATACTGTGGTGGGCCGGATTACAAAGCTTAGAAGGTGCGAGTGAGTAGGCCGTGCAGGCTGCGGTTCATGAGTCCTCATGCTTGCCTGGTCGTGGAGGCAAGACAGAGTGTTTAGGCTTGACGCTGACAAAAAAGTCCATTTCTGCGATGGCGTAACGCGCCGTGATTTTCTGCACGCAGGGTCGCTCGGTTTTCTAGGCCTTACGCTGCCGGAGTTTCTCACCTTCAAGGCGGCCGGCGCCGTTGATCCTAAGAAAGACGCGAACTGTATTCAGTTGATGCTGGTGGGCGGCCCGAGCCAGCTCGACACCTGGGACATGAAGCCAGAGGCGCCCGCCTCGATTCGCGGACCTTACAAGCCCATCAAGACCAACGTTCCGGGTATTGAGATATCCGAGATCTTTCCGCGCATGGCGAAGCACGCGGATAAGTTCGCCCTGCTGCGCTCCGTCTATCACACCGCGGCGGCCGTGCATGACACAGGTTGCCAGATGATGCAAACGGGGAGGTTGTTCCAGGGCGGTCTGGAGTCGCCGAATTACGGTTCGGTTCTGAGGTTTGAAAAAGGACCGCGTGGCGACATGCCGCCCAACGTCCTCATTCCTTATATGATCGGGCAGCTCGGCGGCAACCTGCCGCACGGCGATACAGCCGGGTTTCTGGGCAAGGCCTACGACCCGTTCGTATTGAACGCCGATCCCGCCGAGGCGAACTTCAAGGTGCCGGACATGCTGCCACCCGATTACATCTCGGCCGTGCGCGTCGATCGCCGGCGAGACTGGCGGCAGGTGATCGACCAGTCGGTGAAATATTTTGAGGAATCGAATCAGGACGCCAAATTGATGGATTCGACCTTTGACCAGGCTTACACATTGATGACCTCCGCCAAGGCGCGCGAAGCTTTTGATCTCAATCAGGAGACAGAGGACATGCGCAAGCGTTATGGTCTCAATCGCTTTGGCCAGGGATGTTTGCTAGCGCGGCGGCTGGTCGAGCGAGGCGTGCGTTTCGTGACCGTCAACATGTTTGAAACCGTCTTCAACGACATCACCTGGGATATTCACGGATCTGCTCCTTTCAGTCCGATTAGCTGCTACAGCGAACTGGTGGGCCCGATGTTCGACAATGCCTACAGCTTCATTGCTTGAGGATCTGAGCCAAAGCGGGTTGCTCGATAACACTCTCGTGCTGGCCACGGGCGAATTTGGACGCACGCCTCGAATTAACCCGGCGGGAGGGCGGGACCATTGGCCGCAGTGCTGGACGGTCGTTATGGCGGGGGGTGGAGTGAAGGGCGGACAGGTTGTGGGTTCTTCCGACTCTATAGCCAGCGCGCCTAAGGACCGGCCTGTTATGCCAGGTCACGTCGCGGCGACAGTCTATAAATGTCTTGGGATACCGCTCGACATGGAGTTGAAGACCGCGCAAGGCCGCGTAGTGCGCCTGGTGGATCACGGTTTGGAACCGATTGACGAGCTCTTGGTATGAACAGTCGCAATTACTTGATTCCGGCCGCAGTCGTGGCATTCATCAGCTATGCCGTATGCGGCGCAAGGTTTTCACTCAAGCCAGAGTGATGCCACATATCATCAACCAGGCGCGCCGAAAACGACCCCGTCTGCTAAGCCTCAGCAGCCGCCAGCGGATCACACGACTTACCCTAAGTCCGCTCTCACAAAAATCGAAATCCTGCCGTCTTCCATTGGACTGGTCGGCCCGCGTTACAGCCAGCGGCTGGTAGTGGAGGGAACTTTTGCCGACGGGCACCAGGAGGATTTGACTTCGCAAGCGCAGATTGTCAGCTCCGACACCACGATTGCTGTTATTGACAAAACTGATTTTGTCCTGCCGCGAGCCGATGGCCACGCGACGGTTGGGGCAGCAGTTCTGGGTCGCCGCACGAGCGCGCCCATCAACGTAAGGGATTACTCTGCGAGCACGGGGTGGAGTTTTCGCAACGACGTGTTGCCGGTGATGACCAAAATGGGCTGCAACTCCGGGCCGTGTCATGGCGCGGCGGCCGGCAAAAACGGCTTCAAGTTGACCCTGCGAGGCTACGATCCCGAGACCGATTACTACACTCTCACTCACCAGGCTCTGGCGCGACGAACCGAGCGAATGGAGCCGGCCAAGAGTTTGATCCTGCTGAAACCCACGCTGACCATTCCGCACGGCGGCGGACGGCGTTTCCCGGTAGGCTCTCCCGAATACCAAATCATTGCAGGCTGGATTGCTCAGGGGATGCCCGCTCCGTTGGATTCGGACGCGCGCGTGACTGCGATACAAGTACAGCCACACGAGGCGTCCCTCCGTCCCGGCAGCGAGCAGCAGTTGGTTGTCACTGCGGTCTTTTCAGATGGTCACAAGGAGGATGTGACTCGCTGGGCGAAGTACGACAGCGGTGATGAAGGCGTAGCTACGGTCGATAACGATGGCCACGTTACCATGCACAGCTACGGCGAAGCTCCGGTGACAGTCTGGTACCAGAGCCATGTTACGTTTTCGCGGCTGCGGATTCCCTATCCATACGATCTTCGCGAGGCTGTATTTAAAGACGCACCGAGGCACAACTATATCGATGACGCAATCCTGAAGCATTTGGAAGCGCTTCACATTCCTCCTTCGCGTCAGGCGACCGACGCTGAATTTATTCGGAGAGCATATCTGGATGCAGCGGGAATTCTGCCCACGCCTGCCGAGGTGAAGGCATTTGTGAGCGATTCATCTCCGGACAAACGAAACCGGATGATCGATGCCCTGATGAAGCGGTCCGAATTTGTCGATTATTGGGCATATAAATGGTCGGATCTTTTGCTGGTTTCAAGCAACCGTCTCTCTAACGAGGAGATGTGGAGCTATTACAAGTGGATCCGTGATAGTGTTGCGTGCGACAAGCCGTGGAACGAGTTTGTGTACCAAATCGTCACCGCGACCGGCAATACGATTCGCAATGGCGCTGCCAATTACTGGGTAATCCATCGCGATCCCCTGGATACTTCCGAGAACATGGCCCAGGCGTTTCTCGGCATTACTATCACCTGCGCGCATTGCCACAATCATCCGCTGGCCAAGTGGACTCAAAAGGACTACTACGGTATGGCTAACCTGTTCGCGCGGGTAAGGCTAAAGACTTTCTCTTCAAGCGGTGCCCGCCCCGGCATTGGCCCCCTCTTTAACAATGTTACGGTTTACTCGGCGCCCACTGGCGAGTTCACGGATGACAGATTTATGACCGTGCTGCCGCCTAAGCCCCTGGACGCAAAAGCGCTTCCGGAAGCAGCGCCGGGCGATACACGCCTTTACTTCGCGAACTGGCTCGCGTCGCGCGATAATCCGTTCTTCGCGCGCAATATCGTAAACCGGCTTTGGCGCAACTTCATGGGGCGCGGACTGATCGAACCGGTCGACGATCTTCGGAATACCAATCCCGCCACGAACGACGAGTTGCTGGATGAATTGGTGAAGGACTTTACCGCTCATAATTTCGACGTCGATTACATGATCCGTACGATTATGCAATCGGCTACGTATCAGACCTCGTCTGAGCCTCTTAAGGAGAACACCGCAGACGACAAATATGGCTCGCATTACCTCATCAAACGCTTGCCTGCCGAGGTGCTGCTGGATGCTTACTCACAGGTAACGCGGGAACCCGAGAAGTTCAAGGAGTATCCTGTCGGTACTCGCGCGCTGCAATTGCCGGATACAGCGGTGAAGTCTTACTTCCTTGATGCTTTCGGCCGGCCTCCCGCGGCAGCAGACAAGGGAAAGTGAGCGGACCTCTGTACCCACCATTACCCAAGCGCTCCACATCATCAACGGGGAGACGCTGAATAACAAGCTCCGCGCCCAGGATAACTCGATCGCAGCGCTGATAAAACGCGGTCGTTCCGACGAACAAATCGTGGACGATCTCTACTTCGCCTCCTTCAGTTATTACCCGAAAGAGGCTGAGCGGGCCGCATTGGTGAAGGCCCTTCATTCAGCCGAACAGCAAAAAATGACAGGAGTTGATAACCCACGCCGCGACGCGCTGAACGACATGATGTGGGCCATGCTGACCAGTGAAGCGTTCATGTTCAATCACTGATCCGGTGTTGGATTTCATGCAAGCCGGATCACTTGCAAGTCGGCGCGCTTTGCTCGCAGCCATGTGTGCGGTTGTAGGGGCTCATCACGCTCGAGCTGCCGCTACGCCGAGCTTCAGCACTGACGTTGCGCCCATTCTGCAAAAGAATTGCCTGGCGTGTCACTCCAACGCGGCCAAGATGGGTGGGCTCGTGATGGAGAAATTCGACTTACTCATGAAAGGCGGTAAGCACGGCCCGGCGATCGTTCCAGGTAAGTCCGGCGAGAGCCGTTTGGTCTTGATGCTGGAGGGAAAAATCCAGCCTCGTATGCCATTCGGAGGCAGTCCGCTGCCCGACGCCGATATCGCAACGATAAAGGCATGGATTGATGCGGGAAGCGCAGGCCCGTCACCAGGCGAAGCAGAGACAGCTCTCGCTCCAATCAAGATACCCGATATCAAGCCGCAAGTTCCAGTTGTCTCGCCCATAGCGTCGTTGAAGTTTTCTCCCGATGGCAAGCTTCTTGCAGTGGGCGCTTACCGAGAAGTCCGGCTGGTCGATCCAGCAACGAACAAACTGCTCGCCACGTTGCCCGGTCACGCGGATTATGTGCGTTCCATCGCTTTTAGTCCGGATGGAAAAATGCTCGCCGCCGGCGGCGGTCCGCCCCAGCGAGGAGGCGAGATAAAAATCTGGGATGTCCAGTCGCACCAGCTTCTCAAAACCATGCAGGGAGGCAAGGACTGCATCTACTCCGTGGCCTGGAGTCCGGACGGGAAATTGATCGCTTCGGGCAGCTACGACAAAATGGTGAAGCTTTGGGAGGTGGCGTCGGGAAAGGAGGTCCGAAATCTTCAAGACCATATTGACGCCGTATTTGCTGTGGAATTCAGCCCTGATGGGAAGCGGCTGGCTTCGGCCTCCCAGGATAGGAGCGTAAAAATTTGGGACGTCGCTTCGGGCCGCCGGCTGTACACGCTGGGTGACGCTACCGATGGTCTCACGAGCGTCGAGTATTCACCGTCCGGCGATCGGATTGCAGCAGCCGGCTATGACAAGACGATCTACATTTGGCGATTGGGCGAGACCGACTCCAATTTGCTCCAGTCGTTGATCGCAGATGAAGGCAGCATACTGGCTCTGGTATGGACGCCCGACGGCAAAACGATTGTCACCAGCTCTTCCGATGGCTCCATCCGTTTTCGTGATGCCGCTACGCTGAATCCCATACGAGTTATCGATCACCAACCCGATTGGGTCGAAGCGCTTAGCATCAGCCCGGATGGAACCAAGCTGGCCGCCGGGCGCTACAACGGCAGCCTGACGCTCTATGACGCCAAGGCGCAAGACTCCTCGCCGAGAGAGGTGAGAGCGGCCGTAAGCGAGAGCTTGGAGAGTCGTATGCAGCCGGCCCGGGAGGTTGTGAAATGAAAGTCAAGATATCTATGGTTTCGCTGCTGCTGGCGTTGGGAACCTGGCGGGCGTTGCCATTGTTTGCGGATGAGCCGATCATCCCGCCGACGATTTCTGAAATCTGGCCGGTGGGTATGGAGCGAGGCAGCACTGCGACGTTTCTGATTGATGGCCGCAGTCTCGCAGGCGCAAAGAACGTGATATTCGATTCGCCCGGCATTACAGCGAAAGTTCTGAAAATCACTGAGTTGCCCGAGAAGATCACCGGTCCCCGTGCAGGTGTGGATCTGGTCGCTCAGGTGGCTAGGGGAAAGAAAGAAAGTGCGCAGGTAGAAGTTACGGTCGCGAAAGATGTCGAGCCCGGCATCCACAGATTTCGGATTCAGACGATGCTCGGAACGTCGAATATGGCAGATATGGACATTGGCTCTCTACCAGAGATTAGGGCCGATCAGAATTCGTCCAAAGGTTCGATCGCTAAATCGCAGCATGTAACTTTGCCGGCAACACTGATAGGAATGATCGGATCGCCTGGCGAAGCCCACACATACGAATTTGAGGGCAGGGCGGGTGAAGAACTGGTATTCCAGGTTGTCGCTTCACAGCTTAAGTCAGATCTCGAATCGTTGCTGATCTTGCGCGATTCTTCAGGAAAGGAATTGGCCAGAGCCGGCGAAAATGAAAATAGCCCGGATGCCGTGCTCGTTCACAAACTGCAAGAGCCTGGCGTCTATACCATCTCCATCACGGATCGCGAGAAGGGTGGATCGGGAGATCATTTCTACCGCCTCAATGCCGGGCCGCTCCCGTACATCACCGGCGTCTTCCCGCTAGGCGTGAGCGCGGGCAAACCTGCGCAAGTGTCGGTGGGTGGAGTGAACCTGGGTGGCTCTCACGATGTAGACGTTCACCCGCCGAAATGGGCGGATGGCTGGACGACGCTACCCGTTGAAGTGAAAAGCGGCGAAGAATCGTCTCTGGATAAGGCAACTCTCGCTGTCGGGAACGAGCCCGAGATTCTCGAGCGGGAGCCCAACAACACGCCAGACGGTGCGCAACGAATTTCGCTGCCAGTGACTATTAACGGGCATATCGACGGCACTGCGAAGACCGGCGCGAAACCAGATGGAGATTATTTCAGATTTCATGCTAAGAAGGGCCAAAGCCTGAATATCCAGGTTACGGCTTCACGGTTAGGTTCGCCGCTCGATTCCGTGATAGAAGTGCTGGACGCGCAGGGCAACCCTATTTCGCGCGCCACTGTTCGATGTCTGAACCAGACCACGACGACACTTTCCGACAGGGATTCGAGGACCACCGGCATACGACTTGTGTCCACTTCCGGCCTTCACGAAGGCGATTACCTCATGATTGGCGACGAGCTTGACCGAATCGCTATCATTCCGGACCAGCCCGATGCCGATGTCGAGATGGAAGGAGTCGATCAGATGCGACGCGCTTATCTCGGCACGTCGCCGGACGTCCATGCTATCAATACACCGGTTTATAGAGCCGAGATTCTTCCCGCGGACGCCAAATTTCCGCCAAACGGCTTGCCGGTGTTCCACCTGACCTGGCGGAATGACGATGGTGGTCCCGGATATGGAGCGGATTCCAAACTTGACTTCGTCGCGCCCGAAGATGCGGACTACATTCTTCACCTCAAGGACGTTCGCGACCTTGGAGGGCCGGACTACGCGTATCGGCTGACCCTTCGAGATGCCAGTCCGGATTATCGACTCGAAGCGAATCCCGAAAATCCGAACATTCCGCGCGGCGGATCCATCCCGATCACGGTAGTAGCGGACAGGCTGCCCGGTTATGAAGGTCCAATAGACATTCAAGTGCAGGACCTGCCACCGGGCGTTACGGCGGCACGGGCTACGATTCCGGCCGGACAAACTTCGACCGTGGTTGTTCTTTCTGCGAGTTCAGACGCCTCTGCCGGAGGCGCTTCGCTTCGCCCATCAAGATCGAAGGACGCGCGAGTGTGGCGGGGCACGATCTGATCAGAACGGCGAACGCGGAACGAGCCGTTACAACTCGCATCCGTCATTCCTCCCCCAGATGTCTCGGTTACAGCGGAGCCCGGTCAGGTTGCTATCGAGCCGGGTAAGTCCGTGACCGTCACACTTCACATCGAGCGCCAGAATGGATTCAAGGGCCGCGTGCCGTGTTCGGTCAAGAATCTTCCGCCCGGTGTACGTGTGGTGAATGTTGGATTGAACGGTGTGCTGGTAACTGAGTCACAATCCAGTCGAACATTCACGCTCCATGCTGAAGACTGGGCCAAGCCGATAACGCAGCCGGTCTACGTTGTGGGCGAGGTCGAATCCAATTCGCCAACCATGCATCCATCAGCTCCTATAACGCTTCAGGTCGCCATGAGCGGAGAGAAACAAAGCCTCAACTCCGGTCGAGCCGGGAACGCGTCGAAGCTGGAGATGACGCGCGGTCTCCCGATCACTAGCGCAACGGTGACGCGATGAGTATGCTCCTGCAGGATCTGCGCCACGGGCTGCGACTGATGACCAAGAATCCAGGTTTCGCCGCTGTGGCAGTCCTCACCTTGGCACTGGGCGTCGGCGCTAATGCGGCCATTTTCAGCTTGGTCGACGCCATCATGCTTCGGCCACTGCCTTATCCGAATCCGGAGCAGCTGGTTGGGCTTGGACAGTGGCGCAATCAGCAGGGGGAGGGCTATATCCAAACGGGCGTCTCAGCCCCGAACGTAGCAGACATCGCCAAGACCGGAGTCTTCCAACAAGTTGCCTATTATCGCTGGGCTGAGTTCAACATTACCGAAGGGGACCGGCCCGAAAGCGTGGATGGTATCAAGGCCTCGGCCGAGTTACTGCCGATGTTTGGCGTTCAGCCATTGATAGGGCGGTTCCTGTTGCCGGAGGAAACCGAACCGGGCCGGGATCAGTCCGCCGTCATAGGCTATAGGCTCTGGCAGATGCGCTACGGCTCAAATCCCTCTATTCTGGGCAAGAGCATCGATCTCAATCAGAAGCGCTACACAATTGTAGGGGTAATGCCGGGCTCGTTCCGTTTCACGTGGGACCAGGAAATGGACGTTTTCGTTCCACTCGTGCTGACACCCGAGGAACGTAGCGAGGTCGGCCGTGGCACTTCGCGGGATTTGCAAACACAAGCGAGGCTCAAGGACGGCGTTACTGTCGCCCGGGCGCAGGCCGCGATGGACACGTTGGCCAACACCCTCGCTGCTAAATACCCCGCAACCAATAAAGGGTGGGGCTTTAAAGTGGAACCGCTGCACGCCGCCTATCATCGGCAGATGAAGACGCCGCTGATGATCATGCTGGGCGCGGTGATGCTTGTGCTGCTGATCGCTTGCGTCAATGTGGCCAATTTGCTGTTGGCTCGCGCTACTGGACGCAAACGTGAGGTTGCGATCCGAGTCTCGATCGGTGCCACTCGCCGGCGCCTTATCGCTCAGTTGCTCACCGAAAGTTTGATGCTCGCAGTTTTCGGCGGAGCTCTCGGACTGCTGCTGGCTTACGGTGGAGATCGCCTGCTCACGCTGACCATGCGACGCTATAACCTCAGCCTTCCAAACGCCAAAATCATCGATCTCGATTGGCGTGTCCTCTTGTTCAGCCTTGCAATCACTATTTTGACGGGCATAATCTTCGGTCTGGTGCCTTCCTGGGCTACCGCAAAGACGGGATTAAGCGAGACGTTGAAGGAAAGCGGTTCAGGTACCACAAGCGAGGGAGGACGCCGGCGGCTCCGCAACAGCCTGGTGGTTTGCGAGATGGCGCTGGCTTTGGTTCTCTTGACCGGAGCGGGCCTGCTGGTCCGCACTTTTGTCGAGCTCGCCAGCGTCGATCTCGGGATCGACCCTAACAACGTGCTGACCATGGGAATTAGCCTGCCCGAATACAAATATCCGCAGGTAACGCAACAAACGATCTTCTATCGCGAGCTGAACCGGAAGCTCGAGAGCATACCTGGCGTAAAGGCCGCCGGAGTAGAAGGGGGAGGTTCCAACGTTTTCTTTCAGCCCCAAGGACAGCCGCCAGCAGCGCCCGGAAGGGAACCGACCGCAAGCTATAAAATTGTCACAACTGATTTTCTTAAGGCGATGGGAACACGCCTTGTGATGGGGCGCGCGTTTACAGAACGCGACAAGGCTGGCACGACGCCAGTGGCCCTCATCAGCGAAACTGTCGCGCGCCGATACTGGCCGCACTCCAATCCGCTCGGCAGCCATCTCACCATGCTGGCGCGCGTTTACTCGGGCGAAAATTCCGGTTCCTCACAGCCCCTGGAGATTGTGGGCGTGGTGAAAGACGTGCGGAACGAGGACCTTTGGAGGCCCGAAGCCGCCGTCTATGTGCCGTTTGAACAGAAGCCGGTTTCGTCGGTCTTTCTGGTTCTGCGCACCGCCGTTCCGCCTATGAACGTGGCGGGGGCGGTACGCGAGGCCGTGTTGTCGCTCGATAAGGAGCAGCCTGTGAACCGCATCCGCACCATGAACGAAATAGTGTCGCAGACGTATGGCGCGATTCGCTTCCCGATGACGCTGCTGTGGATTTTCTCGGCACTGGCGCTGGTTCTATCGGCGGTGGGAATGTTCGGAGTGATGTCTTACACGGTGAGCCGGCGCACAAAAGAGCTGGCCATCCGCATGGCGCTCGGAGCAAGCCGCCGCGGGATGCTGGGCTTAGTATTGCGGGAAGGCCTCTTAGTAACGTTGATCGGAGTGGCGCTCGGTCTGGCGGGAGCGCTGGTTCTGAGCCGCGTCATGGCAGGCTACGTGTACGGCATCACGTCGACCGATCCCCTCACGTTCGCTGCAACGTCGCTTCTATTGATAGCTGTAGCGCTGCTCGCCAGCTATATCCCCGCGCGGCGGGCGGCGAGAGTCGATCCGATTGTGGCACTCCGCTACGAATGAGCCATGGCGCTTTGCACCGCAACGGCGGTTTGGAAGGCGACAATTCGAGCGCAGTCCAAACCTCTGTTTAGAGGAAACTAAGCTTATATGCTGCTTCGAAACAAAGTTGCCGCCATCACCGGCTCGGCCACCGGTATCGGTCAAGCTATTGCGGGCTTGTTCGCCGAAAGTGGCGCCAGTCTGTTGCTTCTGGACCGGGATTCTGAAGGCAATCGCCGTACCGCTGCCGATCTGCGGCCGCGAGCCCGAGTGCTTGATGTTGCGCTCGATTTGCGTGACCGTCCGGCGATCGATGCGGCTATTGAGGCAGCTCACAGTCAGCTTGGTCCAATCGATGTACTCGTAAATAATGCGGGCGTGTACCCACGACAATCTTTTCTAGACATGTCCGAGCAGCAGTGGGACGAAATGCAATCGATCAATTTGAAGACTATGTTTCACACGACGCAGGCTACGCTTCCTGATATGATCACCCGCCGGATGGGCAAGATAATCAACATCTCTTCTGTTACGTTCCACCTCGGCATGGCGGATCTTACGCACTATATTGCGTCAAAGGGTGGTGTGATCGGCCTGACGCGCGCTCTTGCTCGCGAAGTCGGGACGCACAACGTACACGTAAACTGCGTCACGCCGGGCGCGATCGAGGTTGCGGCGGAGAAGTTGTTCGTCTCAGATGAGCAGATTCAAGGTTGGCTTGAGCTGCAGTCTCTGAAGCGCCGTATCCTGCCGATTGACGTCGCCCGAGTATGTTTGTTCCTCGCCTCAGAACTGAGCGAAGGGATGACTGGGCAAACGCTGAATGTCGATGGCGGCTGGGTGATGCATTAGCAGTCTATCGGCTGTACGCCATAGAGTTGGCCACTCATTGATCTGACGCCGGTCGAAGTCCCTGGATGTAGATAATCACACCTTCGAGCAGATCCTGCTCGGCGGCGCCTGTAAAAGGGGATGTCCGGGGCTCGTAGCCCCCTTCGGCGAACGCCTGCTTCGTGGGTAAGTAACCGAACCAGCCGCCGGTGTACCCAAAATAAAACGTGTACGGAAAATGGGAACGATCGCGAACAGCCAGTTCGATTTCACAGAACATTTCGACGGGAGCCGACCAGATGAGAGTGTCGTTGATCCTCAGAAAGCGTACGGGCAGACGAACCAGCGACACGCCGCCTCGACCGATACGAGAGTACGACGCCAGTTCCTCCGGCCACTGTAATCCCTGCTTCCGAGGCGTTTCGATTATTTTTTCTCCCACCCAGAGCTTTACGTCGCTTGTGCATGGGCCCATCGAATGCAGAGCATTCAAAATACGGTTACCCAGCAATACCTCAAACTGCGACAAATGACCACTTTCTGGATCGGGATAAACGCTGTAGATGGGAGCCATGTTTCCCGCCGCTCCGTTGACGTACAACATGGGCGCGCCGATTTTTCGCTCTACGTAGGCTTCCACAATACCGGGCGCGTCGCCGCTTATTTGCAGGTTCGTTGCGCTGAGAACCGTCCCATGCATCGCATAGTTCGCGATAATTGCGATCGGCGAACCGTCGGGTCTTTCGAGCCGGATAATGCCGATCTGCCGGTCGACCGGACCATCGGGATTCAATCCCAGCGACACGCGGCCGTCAGTATCTTTGGCACGGCGGTTGATGTTGGCCATCGAAATACCTGTGGCAAATCCGATGCGTGCTGCCGTAAGCTTTGATCGCGCGTCCCGAACGCCCTCCAACAGCGCGCTCGTCACCCGGTTGGCGTACTCGCGGTCCCATTCATGATCGGAACGGAGGAGCAACGCTTTATACATCCCTGGAGGTCCCACTTCCGGCGTCGAGTGGGAATGAGTAACGCTCCACCACACGTTTCGCGGGTCGATTTTGAGCTCCTTTTGCAAGCTTTGTGTTACCTGATCATAGAGACCGGGAGAAAACAGGCAAAGGTCGCTGGAGATGATGTAGAACTGCGTTGTGCCATCATCGATTGCCACAATGCGGTGATAGATCCTGTCATGAACGCCCGTCGAGCGTCGGGGCTTATAACCCATCAACCATTCGGAGTGGTCTGGCGTAATATCCACCTTGACTACGGAAGCCTGGAATCCGGCCCCTGACATCGGCAACCCGGCCAGGATTAGAAATCCGGCAATCGCCGCCACCTGCCCGCTAATTCTTTGCATAGTTGGAAAGTTGATTCTATGCTGGATGGGACGCGCTGATCAAGAGTTATGAGAAGCCGCCGTCGTCCCGTTCTGAAGGCTGCTATCTGCGCGCGATCGACATTCCTAACGCTTCCTCGATATAATCCCGACACCTGCGAAGGTCCGAATTTCACGAAAAGACAATGAGCCCGGACGCTAAGATTGACCCATCGGCCGTGCCCAAGTTAAGGCGTGCTCTGACGGTTTGGGACCTGGTCTTTTACGGACTCATCGTCATACAGCCCACCGCGCCCATGCCGTTGTTTGGGGTGGTGTCTCAGGAAGCTCGCGGCCATGTTGTAACCGCAATTCTGATAGCGATGATTGCCATGCTGCTTACCGCGGTGAGCTACGGCAGGATGGCGCGAGTCTACCCGAGTGCGGGGTCGGCGTATGCCTATGTACGCGGCGAATTCGGCAACTTCGCCGGTTACCTCACTGGTTGGGGTATAGTTCTTGACTACCTCCTGAACCCTCTGATTTGCACCATTTGGTGCAGTAAGGCCACGGCTAATATTCTGCCGGTTCCATATCCCGTTCTAGTAATCTTTTTCGCAGCGCTTTTCACACTGCTTAACTTGAGGGGAATTCAGTCTTCAGCCGCCACGAATCGCTGGCTCGCTCTGGCGATGTCGGTAGTTGTGGCGTACATGCTGATCTGCATGCTTCGCTATCTGGCAGGTCTTGGACCCGTCAGCCATGGCTTCCTGACGAAACCATTCTACGATCCGGCAACTTTTTCGCTCTCGTCCGTTCTTACTGGAACATCAATCGCGGCCCTTACCTATATCGGCTTCGATAGCATCTCAACGCTCTCGGAGGAAGTTGTCAATCCGCAGAGAAATATCCTGCGGGCAACCGTCTTCACTTGCTTGCTTACTGGGCTGTTCTCCGCTGTGGAGGTTTACCTGGGTCAGCTTGTATGGCCCGATTTCCGTCACTATCCCGACATCGATACGGCCTACAGCTTCATCGCCGGGCGCGCCGGTGGCTTGATCTTATTTCACCTGGTAAACAGCACTCTGCTGGTTGCCTCTATTGGCTCAGGAATGGGGTCGCAATTGGGCGCCGCACGTTTGCTGTATGGAATGGGGCGTGACAATGCATTGCCTTCGGGCTTTTTCGGCCACATAAACAAGAAGACCAATGTTCCCGATTACAACGTGCTATTCGCAGGAGTCATCGCGCTCATTGGCGCTTTGTTAATCAGTTACCAACTCGGCGCTGAGTTGCTCAATTTTGGAGCTTTCCTCGCCTTTACCGGGGTGAACGCAGCAGCTTTCATGCACTATTTCGTCAGGGGACGAAATCGCCGATGGACTTACTTCGTGCTTCCTCTCGCAGGTTGTGCCGTTTGTCTCTACATCTGGTCCAGCCTCCGCTGGCAAGCACGTGTCGTGGGTTTTAGCTGGCTCTGTGCCGGTGCTGTCTACGCGGTCATTCGGCGGCGGTCATTGGCTCAATCATCTCCCATTTGAATGGAGGAACCAGACATTCTCCGGAAACATCTATGAAGATCACGAAAATCAAGGCAATCGGCTTGCGCGGCAATACGCCCGAAGGTGGCTGGGCAAACGAAATTAAACCTGACGATTGCGTTCACACCCTAATCACCGTTTCTACCGACGAGGACGTTACCGGATGGGGTTCAACGTTCACGAATGACTCTCTGGCGAAAGCGGCGTTGGGGGTTCTGGAGCCTCTTTATCGTGGTGAGAACCCTCTCGAACCCGAGCGCGTGAGCGAAAAGCTTCACGCGCACACGTTTTGGCTCGGCCGGGGGGGAGCTGTCACACATACGATCAGCGGGATTGACATCGCAATGTGGGACATCCTGGGCAAGGTCACAGGACAGCCGGTTGGAAGGTTATTGGGGGGCCGCTACCGTAATCGTCTTCGACCGTATGCCTCGCTGCTGATGCAGGCTCCAGGATTGCTGTCCGAACGTTTGCAGTCGATTCGTGCGCAAGGATTCCAGGCCTTCAAAATTGGCTGGGGACCCTTCGGCCGGCAGGGTAATGCTGTGGACGAACAGATCGTTCGAGCTGCGCGAGAAGCCATAGGGCCCGAAGCGCTGCTTATGGTGGATGCGGGCGCTAGCGATGCTTTCTGGCCGCAAGGATACAAATGGGCGGCAAGGACCGCGCACATGCTGGCTGATTACGGCGTGCACTGGTTTGAAGAGCCGCTTCCGCCGGACAACCTGCGCGATTACGTGCTCCTCCGAAAGAACGCGCCTCTTCCGATCGCTGGCGGTGAGGTGTTAACGCGGCGTCAATCATTTGTCCCTTGGCTCCAGAGCGGCGCTTTTGATATCGTGCAACCGGACGTGACTAAGGTTGGCGGCATTTCAGAAGAGCGCAGAATCGCGTGGATGGCGGAGGAGAATGGCATTCGATTCATTCCACATGGATGGAATACGGCGTTAGGATTGGCTGCCGACCTTCATCTCGCATCGGCGAGCAAACATACCGACTTAGTGGAGTACCTCGCCGGGTCTCCGTTTATTGACGAAATCGTCGCGAGCAAATGGCAGTTGGATTCTGACGGTATGCTCGCGGTGCCGGACGGACCCGGACTTGGTATTTCTCTCAATCCCGACGCAGTAGAAAGATACACGGGTGAGAGATGCTGCTGAGCGGTACTAAAAGGTGCTCAGCTCGATTTGGAGGTAACGAATGAGTGCGAAGCGCGCACTATTAGTGCTCATGGCGACAGGTGGCATAGCACTCTTCGGAACTGCAGGGCTTTTCGCGCAAGCCGCCACCGAAACGCCTAAATACCTCGATCCGAAGCTGCCCGTACAGGAGCGGATCGATGATTTGCTGGGCCGAATGACGCTTAAGGAGAAAGTTGGGCAGTTGAATCTGCCTTGCGTTTACGTGGACGAGTTGGGAAAAGACATCCCTTCAAAGCTGGAGGCGTGCAAACGATTTGCGGCCGGAACTTACACACAGGAAATCGGACCAGGATGCGGCTTTTTCACTCTGGCGAATGAGATTTTGCACCGAGGTGTTCGTCAGCAAGCCGAATACTTCAACGAGTTGCAAAAGATCGCGCTCACTCAAACACGCCTGAAGATACCTCTTCTGGAGGACGAAGAGGGAACGCATGGGGCAATGTTTCCGGGCGCGACGATTTTTCCCGAGGGCTTGAGCATCGGCAGTAGCTTTGACGTCGACCTGGTGAAATCGATTTACGCGAGCGCCGCCGCTGAGGCACGTGCTATTGGCATCCAGATGCTCTCGACGCTCGTAATGGAGTTGGATCGCGATCCGAGGATGGGACGCAACGAAGAAGCTTACACCGAAGATCCGTACCTATACTCCCGCATCGGCGCAAGCATCGTCCAAGGAACGCAGGGTTCTGACATAGCTGCCTCAGACAAAACCATAGCGGTGTTAACGGATTTCCCCACGCAGAGTGAGCCGGCTAGCGGCCTGGAGCGGGGTGCGATCGAATTGTCGGAACGGGCGCTGCGAGAGAACTTTCTGCTTCCATGGATTTCGGCGATAACCAAGTCCGGTGGCCTCGGCGTGATGGCCGGATACCCGGAAATCGAGGATCTACCTGCACACGCTTCTGAAAAGTGGATGAACGGGGTTCTCAGACAGGAACTCGGCTTCAAGGGACTTGTGCTGAGCGAAGGCGGCGGCTTCGGAACATTAATTTACGAACACATTGTTCGAACTCAAAAGGAAGCAGGTGCGTTAGCCCTGAAAGCCGGTGTCGATCTGGATATTACCTATGAGCCTGCTTACATGGGGCCATTGGTTGAAAACGTGGAAGAAGGACGAGTCCCCATTGCGTTGGTTGACTTGGCGGTGCGCAGAGTTTTGGAACAGAAGTTTCGCCTGGGTCTATTCGAAAATTCCTATGTCAACGTGGATCATGCGATCGGTGTCGTTCATTCCCAGCCGCACCAGGATCTAGCCTTACGCGCCGGGCGCGAAGGAATCGTGCTGCTCAAGAACGAGGGCAGCCTGTTGCCATTACGAAAGGACCTGGCGTCAATCGCCGTCATCGGGCCGGACGCAGAAAATCTGATGAATGAGCTGGGAGACTATTCGCCACATGAAGTCCCGCAGCACGTCATAAGCATTTTGGAAGGGGTCAAAGCCAAAGTCAGCTCGAAGAGCAAGATCATCCCGGCGAAGGGCTGTGACGTATCAGGAAGTGACAAGAGCGGGTTCGCTGAAGCGATCCGGACCGCGAAAAGCGCAGGCGTGGCGATTGTCGTCGTGGGAGAGAACCAGGGCCAGAACGGCGTGGATGAACGCAAAGATCCTCCTACTGACGGCGAGGGCCATGACGTGGCTAGTTTGGACCTCAGTGGTGTTCAGGAGGATCTCGTCAGGGCCGTTTACGAAACAGGAACACCTACGGTTGTTGTACTCGTAAATGGCAGACCCCTATCCACTCGGTGGATCGCGCAGCACGTGCCTGCGATTGTAGAGGCATGGCGACCCGGCGAGCGCGGCGGGCAAGCAGTTGCCGATGTTTTGTTCGGCGATTATAATCCGAGTGGCAGGCTGGCCATTACGATTCCTCGACACGTGGGCCAGTTGCCCGTATACTACAACTACAAGCCTTCCAAGGCTTACTGGATGCAGAGCTTGAAGCGAGGTTACGTCGATATGCCGGCGACACCGCTTTACCCTTTTGGTTATGGGTTGGCGTACACGAAGTATGA
Source organism: Terriglobia bacterium (assembly GCA_963799755.1). Lineage (GTDB taxonomy): Bacteria > Acidobacteriota > Terriglobia > Bryobacterales > Bryobacteraceae > Bog-105. The sequence continues at coordinate 49,064 of CAWCYQ010000014.1, forward strand.
GTACAGTAACCTTCGCATCGCTCCGCAATCGATCCATACCGGAGGCAAGACGCTCGTGAGTGTAAACGTGAAAAATACCGGCATTCGCGCCGGCACGGAAACCGTCCAACTTTACATTCACGAAAGCGAAGCGCCAGTTTCAACGCCTGTGAAACAGTTGCGAGGCTTTGAGCGAGTGGATCTGGAACCTGGCGAAACGAAGACTGTGAGGCTTACGCTGACTCCTGAAGATTTGCAGTTGCTCGACCGCGACATGCAGTGGCGGGTGGTGCCGGGCGAGTTTGAAATCATGATAGGAAAATCATCTGAAGACATAGCTCTTAAGGGGATGCTACAAGTCGTGCCGTAAGCAGCTTTTCTGGCTCAATTCCGATTTCTGCGGCCGTGGGAAGTGGCGGAGAGAGTGGGATTCGAACCCACGTTAGAGTTTCCCCTAAACACGCTTTCCAAGCGTGCGCCTTCAACCACTCGGCCATCTCTCCTTGTGGGTTGTTCGAATTGCTCGGTTCACCCTTGAGCTTGAACGTCGCGCCTACAGCGGAAAACGTCTCTCGTCAGGATAAGAATACCTTCGGAACCGAATTCAGTTTAACATTGACGTCCGCTCAGGCCACGCCCATGATCCGCGTATGCAGGCCGCTGGCATAGCATTTGAATGTGGTTAGATCGGTGTGTCCCACGACGCAAATCCGCCCGATTTGATGCCGGTTTACCCCTGGCTTCTGCCATTGCGGAGAGGTTGTGAAGGCCCATTCGAAACCTGCCTTTTCGGTCTCCGCAAACACCTGTTCATTGATGTCTCGTGCCGACCCGTTCGGGTAAGCCAGCGCTTCACTCGAAAAATTCAACTCTCGATCTATCGTTGCCTTGCCGTCTCTCAGCTCGCTGGCCATACGCGCCGGCTCCAGTTTTGACAGGATAGGGTGATTGACTGTATGGGCGCCGATCTCGAAACCCATCTTCTTCAACTTACGCGCGTCATCCCAACTCATGAAGCTGCGCGCTTCGGAATCATCCATCAACTCCACCCGCTCCGTTTTTGAGCGCAAATATTCGCAGTAAGCCTGACAGGGTTCTTCTGTGAGCTGCTTGATTCCTTCGACTATCTCATTCGCCAGAACACGGCGCTTGGCGATCTCAGAAGAAATTTGGCGTCTTCCTCCTGACGGCATCCGTATCGAGGGTTCCGCCCAGTTCAAAACCCGCACGCGAACCTCGTCCAGCCACAACACTCGTGGTGTTCCGACATAGCCGGTCGCCAAGAAAAAGACTGCCGGGAGACTCTCTTCGAGGAGTATCGGTGCAGCCTGCGTCAAGTTGTTGCGGTATCCGTCATCGAAAGTGATAAGAGCCGGGCCCTTCGATCCTCTCCACTCCCCTTCGTACCAGCGGCGAAGACCCGCCAAATCGGTGATTTCTACGACTTCCTTCAACCAGCGCAGCTGCTCGCGAAAAGATGCCGCGTCAACCCAGTTATCGTAGCTCCAGCGATCCGGCCGGCGTTCTGCCAAGACTCCGTGATAGCAGAGTACGAGCATCTCCGATCTTCTTCCTCGGATCAGCCACTCGTTAGCGCCGATCGCATTGAAGATCTGTTTAACCTCCCTTTTAAACGGCATCGTTCTACGCTAAATCAAATTTCTGGTGATGGAGCGTAGGATCGCCTGTTACTAGTACCGGCCGTCCTAGAGTTTCTTCAAGCTCCTCCAGATATTGATTGTTACTCGCCTTGAGAACCTTTGCTACCTCAGGGTGAACACGCAGGACAACATCCTTAGCCGTCAATGGCTCGAGAAATTTTTTGTGCCTCGATCAGGATCTCGCTGATAACCGTCTGTACGCTTTTCACATATCCGGCGGCTTCGCAATAAGGACACGGCGAACACAGCGTTCGTTCCAGACTCTGCTTCACTCGCTTACGTGTAATTGCCACTAGTCCGAAGTCATTAAACTGAAGAATCTTATAAGGAGCCTTATCGGCGCGCATAGCTTCTTCTAGCGCCTGCATGACTTTCTGGCGGTTTTTGCGTTCATCCATGTCGATGAAATCGACCACGATAATTCCGCCCAGATCCCGCAAACGAATCTGGCGAACGATTTCCTTCACGGCTTCCGTGTTTGTTTTGACGATCGTGTCTTCGAGCCGGTTTGACTTGCCAACATACTTGCCTGTATTGATGTCGATGGCTACCAGAGCTTCGGTCTGATTGATTACGATATAGCCGCCAGACTTGAGCCAGACCTTCGGCCGCAGGGCTTTCTCCAACTCCTGCGTGATATTGAAGGCGTCGAAAATCGGTATCTGGCGCGTATACATCTTTACGCGGTTCACCAGGGCCGGCTGGAAGCGCTGCATGAAGGTCACGACGTTCTCGTAAAGATCCTCGTCGTCGACCCAGATGGCCTTGAAGTCATCTGTCACCTGATCGCGCAGAATTCGCTGAACCACGTCGAGATCGTAGTGCAGCAACGCCGGGGCGGGCTTCTTTTCAGCTTTCTCGCGAATATCGAGCCAAAGACTGTAAAGAAAACTCATGTCCGCGGCGATTTGTTCCTCGGGAACACCTTCGCCCACGGTGCGTACGATGAAGCCGCCGGTTGTACCTGGGCGATGTGTCTGCAGGATGCGTTTCAGGCGCTGTCGTTCCTCGTCGCTCGCGACCTTTCGGGAAACACCAAGGTGGTTCACGCTCGGCATGAACACCACATAGCGGCCGGGCAGCGCGATGTGCGACGTGATCCGGGCGCCTTTCTGCCCAAGCGGTTCTTTGGCGATCTGAACGATAATCTCCTGGCCGGGTTTCAGTAAATCGGAGATCGACGGATAGACCCGTTCGGGTTTTTCGGTGGTCCGGTCGTCCAGCCGCTCACGTTGCGTCTCGACGCGCGCTTCAGACGCCAGTGCTGCCCCTGCTGCGGCGCCAGCACCCGCAGATTCCGCCCGCGTGGCTTCCGGAAATCCTTCCTGTTGCTCCAGATGTTGCGGGGGCCGATTACTGCCGCGACGTCGCCGCATACGCCGCGAAAGGCGGTGCATAGAGCGCCCGTTTTGCTCCCGGACCACCGCTGTTTGCGCTTGGCGTTCGGCGGGAGGAGGGGTCGCCGCTTCGTCCTGTTGCGCCGTCGGATCATCCGTGGAGTTCCCAGCCGGTGTTTCCTCCGCTGGCAAAGCGTCCAGGAGGGGCTCATCGACGCCCGTCAAACCCTCGCGAATTGCCAGAACTTCGTATTCGTCCAGCGCAATTGGTTCCTGATTAACGAGCGGTGCGTCACTGGGCTCGTGCTCTTCCGGTAGAACAACCGGATCGAGCTCCGCAACTTCGTCTGCGGATCCCGGAAGAACTTCCGTCGCGGAGGGTCTCGAATCGGGATGGGTCGACGCCTCGATCATATTCTCATGAGTTATCGCTCCCGCGGATGCCTCCGGCTCGGTTTCCGAAAGGTCCTCGGTAGTTTCGGACGGGTCATCGTCATGATGCGCGAAGACTCGGTCAGCGAGCTCGATCTCTTCGGCTTCTTCCGCGAGTTCCTCTTCGCTCGCAGCATCGTCCGTACTGCTCGAATTCTCGTTTTGGCTATCCTCTTCCGGCTCTTCGGGGTGTGTCAGATCCGCGCTGGAAGAGATATTCCGATACTTGGCAAGTGACTCTCCAGGAAGAAGAATTACTTCGGATCGAGGTCCGTCATGGCCGAGTTCTGGTTTCGGCACGTCCTGAGGGGCGGGCTCAGCTTCGGTTCTCGACGGCTGAGCGTATTTTGTATCGGGGAAGCCTCGGCCGCGCTGTCTGCGGCGTCTTGAGCGCCGGCCGCCCCGGTCACCGCGGAACCCGCTTTGTTCGGATGCCTGCGCTTCGCTGTGAATTGCGGGTGCTGCCGCTTGCGTGTCTTCTCGACCGGCCTCGCCAGGTGTGGAGTCAGCGGCTTCCTCAGAAGCGCTCGCCGACGGAGCTATCGGCGTTTCCTGGGTCGCAGGAATGGGCTTTACGATCTGTCGCCTATCCTGGACTCCGCGACCATTGCGCTCCGGCCGGTCACTCCGTGCAGGTTTCTCATCCGAAACCGTGTCGATGTCATCATGCTCCTCGAAGAAATCCGATACATAAAGAAATGTGTCCCGCTCCAGACCGAGATCGACAAAAGCCGACTGCATGCCCGGGAGTACGCGCGTGACTCTTCCCTTATGAATGCTTCCCGCGAGTGAATACTCGTTCGCTCTCTGAAAGTAGACCTCGACGAGTTGATCGTCTTCGAGGATCGCTACTTTTGTCTCATGGCGATTGGATCCAATCACCAGTTCCTTACTCATTGATCACCGCCTCAAACGGGCCGATCAGAGAGTCAAAAGAACTCCAGAATTGCACCGCGCCGAACGATCTCTGCGAGGAGAACGTTCAGAAACCTGTTGTCTGCCTCGCGAGTGGAGAATAACTCAAATACACCCGCGTTTCGCATATGTTTTCACTTCTTTATTACTGATAAGCGAAAATCTCGCTGCAATCCGAACTCTTCGTTTCCCTCGGCCCGACTTTCTTATTAGTCGTACAGACCCTCCGAAAAGGGCTCCTTCAATTCACGAACCTATGTAATCTGACACTGTTCACCAGACCCAGCATCAGGAATATCGACCACGTGTTGGATCCTCCGTAACTCATGAGAGGAAGAGGAATACCCGTGATTGGCATGCGCCCGACCACCATCCCCACGTTGACCAACACATGAAACAACAAAAGCGCGGCCACTCCCATGCAGACGTACAATCCTGCCTGGTCGGTTGCCGTTTGCGCGTTCTGGACTACCTGCATAATCAGCAGGAAATACAGCACCAGCGCGATTACTATTCCTACAAACCCATGCTCTTCAGCGAACGATGAAAAAATGAAATCCGTATGCGGCACCGGCAAAAAGCCCAGATGCGTCTGCGAGCTTTCCTTTGCGCCGCGGCCCCACATGCCGCCGTTTCCAACAGCGATTCTTGACTGGATCACCTGAAAGCCGGTTCCCTTCGGATCGCGGTCAGGGTATATGAAGCTGACCAGCCTATCCTTTTGATACGACTTAAGAAAATGATACCCGATTGGCAATGTGACCACTAGCACCGCAGTAATGAGGAGAAGGTATTTCCATCGTAAACCGGCCATCAACACGCCACAGACAAGAATCGGCAAGTAAGTTAACGAAGTACCCAGATCCGGTTCCTTCATCACCAGCACCATCGGAACTGCAACGAAACCCGCCAGCCGCGCAAGGTGTTTCCACTCGAGTTCATCTGCCTTGAGGTCTGTCAAGTATTTCGCGACCAGCAGGATCAAGACGATCTTGACGAATTCAGAGGTCTGGAGTGTAAATGCCCCTATTCTGATCCAGCGTGTCGAACCGAAAACCTTGTTACCGATGAACGCCGTCGTAAGGAGTAGCAACACGGCTCCAATGTAGAGATAGAAGACCCGTCCAAGAAGCGCGTGATAATCGATAGTCGCAGCAGCCCACATCATTGCGATTCCTGTGAGCACCCAGACGATCTGTTTCCACCAGGCGTCCTGCCATTTTGCTCCGACCGTGGCGCTGTATATCTGCAGAACGCCGAGCCCGCACAGGGCCAGCGTAACGATAATGAGCGGCCAATCGAAGTCGCGGATCGAGCGATACTTAACCACTACTGGATCGACCCCCCGGGAAGGGGCATGCGCAAGGTCGCGAGCAGCGGCAGGGTGAAAAGACGGCTACCCGTGAACGGCCTGAGAGCGGCGTCCTGAGCTGCGATATTCGATTCGCGGGCTTTCTTGTCGAAATATGCCTTTAGAACGTCCCGCACGATGGGCACAGCATTGGAGCTCTCTTGGGCGTTTTCGAACAACGCCACTACGGCGATCTCCGGCTTATCCATTGGAGCGAAAGCCACGAACCAGGTGTTATTTGCCAGCGATGTACCCATCTTTGCCCCTTTTGTGCGCTCAGTTGCCGCTAGCTGAGCAGTACCGGTCTTGCCACAAACCTTGATGCCGGGTAGAACAGCGGCTCTGCCGGTGCCGCCTTCATTGACTACGCCATACATGCCCGAGACGACCTGTTCGAGATTTTCCGAGTTGAAGCGGGCTTGACGCTCCAAGACTGGGGCTTCGTCGCGCACCAAGTGGGGTTTGTACCATTTTGCCCGGGTTCCCAGGCCTCCGATCGCTGACACCAACTGCAAGGGAGAAACCGTAACAGCACCTTGCCCAATAGCGACGGAAATTGTTTCACCTGCATACCATTTCTGCCGGGAAACGCGCATTTTCCACTTGGTGGAAGGCATGGTGCCCTGTGTCTCGTTCGGCAAATCGACTCCGGTCTTGCGACCTATGCCCGCGATGTCAGCGTAATGGGCAATCCGGTCGATTCCAAGCCGGTTGCCGACGTTGTAGAAGTAGACGTCGCAGGATTGCGCGATGGCGCGGTGCAACGAGATGTTTCCGTGCCCGGATTTCAGGTGACAGGCGTAATAGTGGCCGTAAAAACTTGCGCCTCCGGGGCAGTGGAATATCGTTTCAGAGTCGATCACTCCGGATTCGAGTCCGGCAATCGCCATAATCGGCTTGAAAGTGGACCCCGGCGCGAGTTGAGCTTGAATTGCACGATTCAGGAGAGGTTTGTGAGGGTCATTTGCAATTTCGTCCCAATCTTTGCGGCTGATGCGGGCGGTGAATTTGTTTGGATCGAAAGTTGGACGGCTCACCATGGCCAGAACCTCGCCGGTCCTGGGATCGAGGGCCACCACTGCACCACGCTTATTCTCCATCGACAGTTCCGCGACGGCCTGCAGATCAAGATCGAGCGTTGTTCGCAGGTCCTTGCCAGGCACGGCTTCCTGCGCGTTTTCCATCTGGCGTTCGCGGCCCATGTTGTCTACCAGGACACGCTGCTGGCCATCGACACCGCGCAAGGTGGAATCGTATTCCTTCTCTAAGCCATCCTTCCCGATAATGTCGCCCTGATGGTAGTCCATGAACTGTGGCGAATCGAGTTCGGCTTCGCTGATTTCGCCCACATAACCGGTGACATGAGCGGCGAAACCGTCCTGGGGATATTGCCGGCGCCACGCCCGAACGACCTGCATCTCGGGATAGGTGTTCGCATCCTGATGGGATTCAACCCAAGCGATCTCGTCGCGGGACAACTGATCCTTTATGATGATCTGCGGCAGCGAAGACATGCGCCGGATCTTCTTTGCCAATTCGTCGTAATCGATCTGCAGCGCTTCCGCAATCGGGCGCAAATGTTCGGGTTGGATCTGATCCCGATTGAGCAGCAGCGAATAAGAGGCTTTGTTATCGACTATGACGCGGCCATCCCGGTCGAGGATCTTGCCGCGGGCAGCAAGTACGGGCGTGCTCTTGATCCGGTTCCGTTCGGCAGCTTCGCTATAGACATCGGGATTTTGAACCTGGAGCCGCCAGAAGCCGGCTACCAGAAACACGAAAACGCCGATCGTCAGATATTGAAAAATCGCGATCTTGCCCGCTGCCTTCTTCGGGTCATCGCGTAGAAGGCGCTCGGGAGTGACCTGCTCGTGTCGTTCGCGCTCACTCTCGATTAATGCCACTCTGGTTGCTTTGCTCCATTGTATCGGAGAAGTAGATGATCCTAGGCTCCGGAAAGCCTCATGCGGTCGAGTATCAGAAACAGGGGCAGAGCGACGACGCTATTCAGCGCACCGTGAACAAAAACTTCCTGCGGGTCAAACGGCACTATCTGGCCGAGCAGCGCGCGGCGCATCAGCCAGTAGAAAAAGGCATGGAAGAAGAAAAAGAAGAAGCACAGCACGAGTCTGATGATGGAACTTTCCACGTTGAAGCGTTGGCTGACGGAAGCGGCAAAATAACCCACCAGCGTTTTGGTGATGCCGTACATGCCGATCGGAATGTTAGCGGGCGAGAGCGAATCCTCCGCCAAGCCGACGAAAGCTCCGAAAAGCAGAGAGGCGATCGGGCTGTGCCTCATCAAGCCGAAATAGACGGTCAGGAGCAGAGGCAATTCGAGCCATTCGGTGTGCGGGACGAGGCGCGGCAGATAGAACTTGCCGATGATCGAGACCAGGGTGATCGCGGCCAGCGCAACAACCTGGAAGCGAGTAAACCAGCTATCCCGGACGACTGGCGTTAGAAGTTGATCGCTTGTCTCGTTCATTGCGGAGCGGGTGGTAGGGCTGGAGGCTTGGCTTGATCGGCCGGCTTGCGCCGCGGAGCGCCCAGCGGCAGTGCCGGACCGGGCGATACGGCGGGTGATGTTTCCTTGGGAGCGTTTACCGCGGCGGGAGGCGTGGACGGCGGCCGTGCTCCGAGAATTGTTGGAAGGTCAGTGGCTTTCGGAGGCGCCACGGCTTTTGTCGCGCTGGCTGCCGGTTGGGCTTGAGCTCCTGCCGCTGCTTTGGTGTTGAAATTGGGAATGGCGGAACCGAGTGCGCCGTAGACGTGGCCCTGTTCCTTACCCAAGCTGCTGTACTTCTGCAAGATTTTATCGGCTTCAGTCTGGGGTTTGGCGCTGACTGGAGCCTCGCTGCCGCCTTCGGGCGGGGGCGCTGGCAGTTCGCTGACACTAAGCTCGTCATCCGCAGGCGGGGCCGACGGAATAGCGCGATGAACGCCCTGCAGCACAACGAGAACCTCTTCGACGCCTTCGGGCGCGCCGCTCAGATCCAACTTGATATCGCGCATTCCCTGGCCGGTTTGACTCGAAATGACTTTCCCAACCGGGAAACCTTTGGGAAAGATGCGATCCTCCCCGGAAGTGTAGAACCACTCGCCGGCATCGACCCTATCTTCGTTTTGGATCTGCTCGACTATGCATCTGCCGCTTCCACAATTCAGGACGCCATGGATGTGTCTCTTCTGCGATTCGACACCGACTTTAAAAGTGGGGTCGGTGATCAGGAGGACTTGTGAAACGAGCGGATATACCGCAACGATCTTGCCCACTATGCCATCGGGCGTAACCACCGCCATGCCGCTTTCGACGCCGCTGGTGGATCCGCGGTCGATGAAAACCGCTTTTGCCGATACCACGGTACTGTTTCCGATAACGCGCGCCGCGATGGTCTTCGACGGGCTTTGCTGTTCGAACTGGATCAGCGCGCGAGCGTGTTCGGCAGTGGTGAGCTGGTTCCGATAATAGATGTTCTCCATCTGCAGATGGTCATTGGTGGCCTTCAGTTTCCTATTCTGCTCGCGGACGTCCAGCAGGATGAAATAGTCTTCCAGAAAACCGATGGTGTTGTGCCGGATGGCTTCGACGATCCCGGCCATAGGAGTGACGGCAGTAACAGCCCAGACACGGATCAGGCGCTCGTCGCGGTTGGTTTTGACCTGGTAGGCCAAATATAACAATTGCGCAACAACAACCACGAGCAGAACCGTGAGATTGCGAAACCGGCTCAGCAGAGCTTCCATGAGTTCCTGTTTCTACTTTAAAGGGCAACGGGCCGGGATGGCAGAGCGGGCGGCTATTCGATTGCGATCCGGCGCAGAAGTTTGAAATCGGTGAGCATTTTTCCGGTTCCGAGGACGACTGATGCGAGCGGGTCTTCGGCAATCGAAACGGGCAAACCGGTCTCTTCGCGAATGCGCCGGTCGAGGTTCTTAATCATTGCGCCGCCGCCGGTGAGAACGATTCCCTTGTCGCTGATATCGGCGCTGAGTTCAGGAGGAGTGCGCTCGAGCGCGACGCGGATGGCATTCAGAATGGTCGCGACACAATCAGAAAGGGCTTCGCGTATCTCGCTGTCCTCGATGGTGACGGTTTTGGGGACACCTTCGATCAGGTTGCGGCCTTTGATCTCCATGGTCAGCGGGCGGTCGAGCGGAAAAGCGGAGCCGATCTGAATCTTGATCTGCTCGGCGGTACGCTCGCCGATCAGAAGATTGTATTTCCGCTTCAGATAACTCATGATGGCATCGTCCATTTCATTGCCGGCGACGCGCACAGAGCGCGAGTACACAATGCCTGATAACGAAATGACAGCGACGTCGGTGGTGCCGCCGCCGATATCGACGATCATGTTCCCGGAGGGTTCGGTGATGGGCAGTCCCGCGCCGATGGCGGCAACCATGGCCTGTTCGACCAGATGAACTTCGCTCGCCTTGGCCCGGTAGGCGGATTCACTTACAGCGCGTTTTTCGACCTGCGTGATTTCGCTTGGAACGCCGATGACAATGCGCGGATGCACCAGCATCTTGCGGCCGTGCGCTTTCACGATGAAGTAGTTCAGCATGCGCTCGGTGACTTTGAAATCGGCGATAACGCCGTCTTTCATCGGGCGAATGGCGACGATGTTGCCGGGCGTGCGGCCAACCATCTCCTTGGCCTCTTTGCCGACCGCCTCGATTTCGCCATTGTTCTTGTTGATGGCGACGATGGAGGGTTCGTTGACGACGATCCCTTTGCTCTTCGCGTAGACCAGCGTATTCGCGGTGCCGAGATCGATGGCAAGATCTGACGAGATGAGGCTGAAAACAGACCGGAAATTCATGAATAGAAAAATGCTATCTGGAGAAAGACGAAATCCGAGGGTAACATAAGGATGAGCCGAGCCGGGAAGGGGAGGCAAATGCATTCTTTTCAGATGGTTGCGTTTTGTATCGATTGAACCGCCGCGAATGGCTAGCAGCCGGGGGAATGGCGCTGGCGAGCGCTTGCGGACGCCGGAACGGGGCCGGATTTCCTGGCTACGCCCTGATTGCGACGGCGGGCGAGACGAGTATTTCGGTCATCGACCTCAGCCATTTTCAGCTCATTAAACAGGTGCCCGTGGGCGGCGCTCCCGAAGCTGTTTATGGCGGAGCGGGGAGTGGCCGCAGTTATGTACTCACACCGCAAACCGGCAGCGTACACGCGATCGAAGGGTCATTCAACAAGGTGGTCTCGCGGAAGCTGGCCGATCGACTTGCGGGATTCCGGCTGACACGCGACGGCCAATCGTTACTGGCGATCGCGGGACATAGCCGCGAGTTACTCGAGGTGGAAGCCGCTTCGCTACGCGTGACGAGGCGATGGAAACTTTCGGCCGAACCGGTCGCGCTCGATGTGGCGGTGGATGGCTCTGTCGCGATTTCGACGGGTGAACGAGGCGTGGTCGAGTTCGTCGACAGAAAAACCGGGGGGCAGAAGCGAAAAGAACTAAACAGCGTGATTGGTCAAGCGAGATTTCGGGCCGACGGGAAGCTGCTGATGGTGGCGAATTGCAAGGAACAAGCACTGACCGCTTTGGATGTGCCGAGCCTCGAAGTGATCGTCGATTTGCCGCTGGCGATGCAGCCGGAAAACCTGTGCTTCAATTCCGACGGAGGGCAGCTCTTCGTTTCGGGGCGGGGAATGGATGGGATCGCCATTGCCTTTACCTACCTGCCGCTCGAAGTGGAGCAGACGGTGCTTGGGGGCAGAGACCCAGGCGTGATGGCTTGCTCGGGCGACGAATATCTTTTCATTGCGAGCGCGAGCGGATCGGACGTTTCTATCCTGACGATTGCGAGGCGCAGGATGGTTGGGATTGTGGGGGTCGGGCAGAAGCCTTCTTTCATCGCGATGACGCCGGATAACCAGTACGCGCTGGTGTTGAACGAGGGTTCGGGCGACGTGGCGGTGATCCGCATCAGACCGATTCAGCAGAATCTGGGAGACGCGGCGAAGATGCGCGACAAAGCGGCAGCGTCGTTGTTTACAATGCTGCCGGTGGGGAACCAGCCGGTGCATGCGGCGATTGTGCCGAAAGCCGTTTGAAAAATCGGGGGTTTTTACCGTCTATAAAAGGGAATGGCGGTAGTAAATTTCGCGCGCGATTCCGGTCGGGAAAACGGCGGGTTTGTGTACGGGCTAAATGGCATGAAATGGTGGCGCTGCGCGTTGCAAAAAAAGAGGTATGTTCCACGTGGAACATAGGGATTTTCTGCGCGCCAGATATGTTTTCGACTCCACATGAATGGCAGTTTTTACGGTTAGGAGTTCGAGCCTCGTATGGAGCGTGGACGCTAAGACATTGGAAGCGTACGGACGAAAGAATTTGATTTGCTGTGAATGCCTTGATTTCGATTTTCGAGTTCTCTGGCGTGCTGCTTCCCGAGCAGAAGCCGATTTGGAGTTCAAGGCGCGTTTGTTGCCCGGCCGGGGGAGTTGGATGGAAGCGCCAATGATGATCGTGCAGAGTCGCGGACATGGCTAAAAGTAGTGCCGCGAAGGTCGGCTCAAGAAGAGCGGGCGAGGTCGTCGGATTTTTTGCACGGTTTGGGTAATAGCAGAGCGGTTTCCTCGCGGCATCATAGCTCACGGCGGCCATCTGATTCGCGCCATTGAACACATTCGATGTCGGCGTGTTCCCCGCCAGACTCACCCCCGAGTTCCCCGTCACCCAGCTATTCCCATAGGCATCGTAGCTGAACGACCGCGTGTAGCCCGTATCCGCCACCGAACTCAAACGGTTCAGGCTGTCATAACTGTAGTTCTGGTTCAACCAGCTCAACTGATTGGCCGGCACCGAGTTCCCATAGCCCTCCGAAACCGACAGCAGATTCCCGTTGTTGTTGGTCGTGCCCCAGTTGGGCACGATGTTCAACAGAAAATGACTGGAGTTGTTGTTCACCGTCGTCCACAGATTACTCACTTCGAGCCGGCTGTTGTAGTTGTACACCGGCACCAGGTTGTTGCCCGCCGTGAAGTAATACAAGCCGCCGTGCGGCCATGCCGCTATTGTCAGTCTTCTTGATTGCACTAAGTCCACTAGGTGTCAAACAAAACCATAAGTTGTCGACGTCACGCGTCGAAAACGGAACTGGGGTCGAGTACGGAGGTTTTGGTGAAAGCAGATATGCTTGGGCATAGCCGTCTGCAATAAGTTGTTTCAGGATTGCAAGTAATTCCTCGCGAGAACTCTGAAGGCCTTGAGCGGATATATATTCTGTCGCCCAGCCAATGATGCGGTCAAAGTTTTCGTAGTCATCTGCAATCGAATTCATCACAGACTCCCTTAGGATGATCGCGCGGCGTTCCATCAACCGCCTCCTTTGGGCGGCCCTGGGCGGACATGAATATCCACAATCGTTCCCGCCTTGTTGACAAGCGTATGTACAGTGTACACACCGTAAGAGCAGATGTATTCCTGTTCAATACTCTTACCCCCAGGTAACGAAGTCGAAGGCTCCTCAACGGTTCTCCCAGGAGAGCAGGAGTTCTGCAATTAGTGTGGCCCGCAAGGCACTCCCGTGATGGCGGGCAATTGAAGGTAATATATTGCGGTCTCATCTCGCGCCTGGCGGCGAGATTACTCGGATTCCCGCAGTTCCTCCCGCTCTCCATAAGCGAACAAGGATAGAGCAATCCCAAGGTTCCCCATGCGCGCCAGGATTCCTGGCTGTATCTCAAGCCCAGATGTCCCTTCGAAGAACCATCCAATCATAAATTCTACGGCGCCGCCATTGTCGACGAAGCGCCGGATCGCGTCCTCGTGATTCTGTAAGTTGCGGACGCAAGTCTCAAGAACATCGTTGAAGAGCGTAATGTTTTGCGAGGTGGCAATCCTCGCGGAAACGTAACTACTCGTTCGTTTTGAGCCTGTCAGGCTTCCGGCTTTGTTTCTAATGGCCTCACCCGCTTTCCACGCCTTGTGGATCCGCAATCCCAGCTCTTCCGCAAGACCAGAAATCTCCCTGGTTGTATGGCGGAATCGAACGCTGAGACTGAATTTCTCGGTACTTTCAGGATTTTCATGGAACCATGGCCCGTGATTGACAGCATTCCCAGCCGGATCAGAGGTAATGATATCCCCGTTCGGGGCGACGCCGACCCAGTCCCGAGGACCGGCACCAATTTCGTCTTTTATCTCGTGTATCAGTTCTTTTGGCAGTCTTGGCTTTACTTGGTCGATTGGGATGGTCCCTGTGGGCGCATTCTTCGGCTTGCCGGTTGATGGTAACCCCTTAAGAGTTATCGTTGGCTTCTGCAAAACAAAGCGCGGACCAGTATAGCGCCACCCCGCCGGAACCTGGACCGGCCCCGGAGGGCTATTTTCCCAAATGATTATGCCACCAATAGCCAAACCGCCCGCTGCGGCACAGGCAAGGGGATTGACGAGACATCCTTCAGAGATGACGCCGCCAATTCCAGGCGACTGAAAACCGTAGACGAACGAGCCCCACTGCCCTTGCGCATAAACGCCCGTCGAATTTGGATTACTCGAAGGTCCTACTGTGACCGGCACAGGACGGGACGGTGGTTGTGGGGCTGACTGCCCTCCCGACCCCGAATCTATCGGCGGCGGTGCTATTCCCCAGTTGCCGCAGAACGGATCGTCACCGCAGCCATCGCCGTCACCGGGACCGAACGGATCGAGGCCACTCGGATCGACGAGCGCCAGCGGATTGTTCAACGCGTATGCGTAGGCATTCCAGGATTGCGGATTTGCCAAATCCGCTCCCGCATTCGCCGGATCGGGACTCGTAAACCGCCCGAGCGCACTGCCGTAGTACCGCGCATTGAAGTAATCCGCTCCCGTTTCCTGATCGCGCATCTGGCCGGTGAACTTCTGCTCGATGTTATCGACCAATGGCCCCCACTGGTCGGTGCGTCCCGCCGTGCCGGCCGGAATCTCTTCGCCAAACGGCAGATAATCGTGGCGCGCAATCACATTGGCATTCTGGTCCGTCACCAGACGCGTCGTCCCCAGGTGATCCCAAGTCAAATAACAGGTCGCGCACGGCGACGAAGCGCCAGCTGCGCCATATTCGCCCACCATCCGGCCCAGCGCGTCATAGACAAACACCGCCGTGCCGCCCGCTCCGCTCTTCTCCACTCTCTGCCCGGCGCCGTCGTACAGATAGTTCTCCGTGCCGCCGCCTAACGAGGGCGGATCGGCCGCCGCCACCTGCCGGTTCTCCGCATCGTAGGCCATCGTCTCCCCATTCACGCTCAACTGATTGCCGGCTGTGTCATAGCTCATGTCCGCCCTCTGATTCGCGCCGTTGAACACATTCGAGGTCGGCGTGTTTCCCGCCAGCCCTACCCCCGAGTTCCTCGTCACCCAGCTATTGCCATAGGCATCGTAACCGAACGAGCGCGTATAGCCGGAATCCGCCACCGCACTCAAACGGTTCACACTGTCGTAACTGTAGTTCTGGGTCAACCAGCTCAGCGAATTCCAGGGCACCGAATTTCCAAAACCCTCCGATACCGATAACAAATTCCCGTTGTTGTTCGTCGTGCCCCAGTTGGGCACGATGTTCAACAGAAAGTGACTCGAGTTGTTGTTCACCGTCGTCCACAGATTGCTCACTTCGAGCCGGCTGTTGTAGTTGTACACCGGCACCAGATTGTTGCCCGCCGTGAAGGAATCCAAGCCGCCGTGCGGCAGATAGTTGACCTGGCTGGCATAGCTCTTCGGCTGCCCGTTTAGCGTGCCTTGCACCGCAGCCGCTCGGTTGGCCGTGTCGTAGCCGGTCGTCACCGTCCGCCCCGAAGGATACATCTCGGCAGTCAGCGCGCCCGCCAGGTTGTAGGCATAGGCCAGAGTGTACACTTGGCCGCCCGTCGTCTGGTTACTGGTCACCACCTCGCCGCGCGCATCGAAACTCGTATAGTTGGTCACCGAGTTGGCATTCCACACCTGCGTCAACTGCCCGATGGCGTGCGCATTCGCCCCTCCCGTGTCATAGCTGCAGGTAACGGTCGGATGTTCCGTCGGAATACTTCTTCTGTATCAGCCGGTTCAGAGCATCGTAGCTGTAGCTGGTCCTGATACTGCGGTTATCAGAATCTCGGCGGTTTCTCTCGGGGGCGCAGGTCACGTGATGGTCCAGATGCATCCGTAATTGCTCGGAACAGTGAGCGCCTGCGGAACTCCTGCAACAACGCCCGTCAGATTCTCCGTGCCCTCGATCTCCTCGACGTAATTGCCGCTCGTGGGGAAGGCGAAGTTCGTCGTCTGCTGCTGATCTGTAAAGTTAACGACAACCAGGCTGAAGGTGTTTCCAAGCTGCCGTGAAAACGCCAACAAGCCCTTCGAATTGAAGTTGCCGTAGTCATTGTAGAAGTAGTGCTGGCCGTCGCTGAACTGCGTTCCGCCGCGGCGGATTTTCGTCAGTTTTCGAACAAGGCGGATGATCGGCTGGCCGTCATTGTCATAGAAATAGTTCCAGCGCACAGGCCGATAGAGCATCACGCGCCCATAGCCGCTGCCAGGAATCCAGTAGTTCTCGCAAAATTCCTGCCCCTCCGAGAGCAGCGGTGTTCCCTTAGCCGTCAGCAGCGCAATCAGATACGGCTGAACCTTGGGCCAATTGTCGTCCCGATCGCCTTGCTGGAGCAACACGTCGTCCGGATCGTTGTCGATGGGGATCGTACCGAAGTTGCAGATGAAACGCTGATGATCGTGATTTTCAATGTATTGAAGACCGGTCTTGGGGAGGGTGTCGCCGTTGGCAGTGACGGAGGTTGGATATCCGTTCAGTCCGAGCTGCAGTCCCAGTTGCTCGATGGCACCGGGGCTGCCGGCGGCACAGTTGGCGGCGGCTGCGAGTGTACCGTCCTGCCAGGTGCCGGTGCTGTAGCTCCCGTAAAGAATATCCGGCGGGCTGGGAAGATATTCGGCAATCTGGATCAGATTGATATTCCCGGCCGCATCAAAGAATCGCTGATAATGATCCGTCGATCCTGCCTTGGATTTGACGTATTGATAGGTGGAGTACACGAGGTTGGCATAGCCCGCCCCGGTTGGACCATCCCAATACTCAGGCACATCGTCGAATCGGAATCCGTCGACGTGAAATGTGTCGAGCCAGAACTGATTGACGGAGTAAAAGTAATCCTGCGTAAGCTGCCTGGAGAAATCGCTCAATGGGCCGAAGTCACCCTGGGCGCCGTTGAACGGATTGGGAAGATCGTTCTGTAGCGCGGCGTAAAGCTGGGTATACGCAAAGTCGCCGCCGGTATGGCCGTAAACCGAATCGACGACGACCGCAATTCCATTCTGGTGGCAGAGATCCACGAATTGCTGAAAATCAGATGTTCTGCCAAAGCGCTCGGCGACACAGAAATAGCCGATGGGATCGTATCCCCAGTCGATCGTGCTCAGAACGTTCGAGACCGGCATCACTTCGATGCAGTTGATTCCCAGATCGGCTAAATAAGGAAGCTGCAAGATGGTGCGCGGGAGGTCGTTTCGAAACTCACTGATCATCAATTCGTAGATGATGGCATTCTTAAGAGGCGGCGTTTTCCATTGAGTTTCATTGGCGGAAAAGGTGTAGGGCGTACTGCCGACGGTAATCGCCGAGAGGCGGCCAACACCAACTTCGCGCGAGAACGGATCAATGATGAAGTCGATGTCGCCGCGGGTGGGGCTGTGAATGAGGTAGCGATAGACGTAACGTCCTGGCTGCCCGAATGCCGAGGCGCCCGGCGGCGGTGGCGCAGTGTTTAGATCAATCTGGCCAGACCAGTAATCGCCGTAGGTGGGATCAACAGAGTGAGCCTGTGCTACCAGCGCCGGCTGGGCAGCCTGAATATACTGGTCGGTTTCGTGGATGATTTTGACGGAGACAGCGTATCCCTGACCGGAATCGACTCCGGGCAGAAAAATCCCGAACTGGACGACCTTCGGCGCTATTTCCAACGCGCCCAACTTGTCCATCGAAAGATAGTTCATAAAAGCTCCCGCCGCCTGGCCGAACTTCGTGATGAGGGCGGCTTGCTGACCGGGCTCGTGAAGAAATAGTACGGAGGCCTGGTCAGGTAGTATACCCGAAGCGGCCGTAGAAGGGAGGAGCCGCGCCTCTAAGAATTGAGAATATTCTCGCTTTGCGCCGACAACCAAAAGAGGATGGCCGACGTAAACCAACGTCCTCAGTTACACTGGTGAGGACAATCTCTATAGATGTCCAGTTTTAAGCCCAGTCGTCGGGCGTATCCCCCGGTCCGACGAAGACCTCTTCCTCACGCGGTCGCTCTCCAGGAGCGGAGTGTCGCAATTGTAGATACCGGGCAATCGATATTGACCGAGACTCCACGAGTGCCTACTCCGATGGAAGGCGTAGCTCTGAAGCTCACGATGGTGTTTTTGTTCCTCAGAATCAGCTTTCTGCACGAATTCATCGCTTCAAAATCAAGAATCGATTTACACATTTTGATGCTAGTTGGCGCTGCCAGTTTGCTCACGGCAATATTGTCAGGCAAGTTGATACCTGTGCTGCGTACTGGCGGCGCGATTACGCTATGGCTGTTATTTGCTTTATGTTTGTGCGGCGCCACCATCACAAGTACCTGGCGAGGAGGTTCGTTCCCCATAGTTTTGGATTTTTTAAGAACGATGCTACCGCTGGTGGTGCTGATCCCGGCGGTAGCCTACACCACCGAGGATCTGGTTAAGATCGTGAAGACGATAGGGTGGGCCGGTATTACCACGATTGCTCTTGGTTTCTCGAACAAAGTAATTGTCCATGGCAGGATGGTTCTGGCAAATGCCCCAAGCATCGGAGACTCGAACGACTATGCCGCTTATCTGATCTTCGTGTTTCCATTCGTTGCTTATCTGTTATTCGCTCCAGGCCGAAGCGCTGTTCTAAAGTTTATGGGTTTCATCGTGATTCCGGCTGGTCTGTTTCAGATTCTAAGCACAGGATCCCGAGGTGGGTTGATCGGCGTCGCGGCGATCATATTCGCCGTTCTGGTAATGGGCAGACCAAAATTGAAGGCGATGATTCTGATAGGCGTACCGACGCTCGCGCTTCTTGCCTTGCCGCTTGTCCCGAGCAAATCTGTACAACGGTTTGAATCTCTTTTCTCGAATTCGGCAGGGGGGAGTGTCGAAGCCACGGAGTCGAGCGAGGCGCGGCAGAGATTACTTCTTCAAAGCATTCGCGTGACGTTTTCGCATCCGCTATTCGGAGTAGGACCGGGACAGTTCATGGAAGCCGAAAGCAAAGTTGCAAAAATGTCGGGCGAGAAGGGTATGTGGCATGAGACGCACAATACCTATACTCAGGTATCGAGCGAGTGCGGCATTCCCGCCTTCCTCTTTTTTGTTTCCGCTCTCGGCGTTACGTTCGTGAGCCTTTGGAAGTTAAAGCGGACCCCGGATCCGCTCCTCGCTACGATTGTGCAAGTTGTCTTCATCTCCATGTTCGGATTTGCGGTCTGTGCAACCTTTCTCAGCCACGCGTACGACTTTCCATTACTAATAAGCTGTGCATTGTCGGTCGCGATCGCTCGTTTGCTCCCGGAATCGAATACCACGCCCGCCTATTCCCTGATGAAAGCTTAATTTGGGCCTGGAGCAAAGCTCCAGGTTTATTCTTCGCCTGTTCCGACGGGCTGGCAAGGTTTCCATGGCTGAGTAAGAGAAACTCCTCGTGATACTTTACTTGAGTTGACTGGAGATGCCTTGCGAGCAGCTTTGTTCACCCGTGAATACCCGCCCAATGTCTATGGCGGCGCGGGCGTACACGTCGAATATTTGAGCCGGGAACTCGCTCGTAAGATAGACGTCGAAGTTCACTGCTGGGGCGAGCAAAATTCCGACGAGGGAAAGCTCCATGTGCGCGGCGCGGAGCCCTGGAGCGAGATCACCAACGGCACCGAGGGTAAGTTCAAAGCGGCGCTCGAAGCTTTCAGCCTGAATCTTACTCAGATCAAGGCGCTCTCTGGAATCGATATCGTACATACCCACACGTGGTACGTGTCGATGGCCGGCTTTCTTGCCAAGAAGCTGTACAAGGTCCCGTTTGTTTTAACCACGCACAGCCTCGAACCGTTGCGCGCCTGGAAAGCCGAACAGCTCGGCAGCGGCTACGCCATGAGCTCCTGGATGGAGCGCACGGCTATCCTCGACGCCGATGCTGTGATCGCTGTCTCAAATGGGACAAAAGAGGACATTCTGCGCTCCTATCCCGGCATTTCTCCCGAGCGCATCCATGTCATATATAACGGCATAGATCTGGAAGAATACCAGCGGAGAGAATCCACCGCCGCTCTGGAGAAATACGGCGTCGATGCCGGCACGCCCTACGTTTTATTCGTCGGCCGGATCACGCGACAAAAAGGCGTGACCCATCTGGTCGATGCGATTCGATATCTGCCGCCTGAAACCCAAATTGTCCTTTGCGCCGGAGCGCCCGACACGCCTGAAATTGCGACTGAAATGCGGCAGAAGGTCGATGAGGCCCGCGCGCGAAATCCACGCGTTCTCTGGATAGAGAAAATGGTGAGCAAGCCTGAAGTGATCGAGCTGTATAGTCACGCCCGTGTATTCTGCTGCCCTTCTGTTTACGAGCCTTTTGGCATTATCAATCTCGAAGCAATGGCTTGTGGCGCTCCGGTAGTCGCGAGCGCCACCGGCGGCATTAAAGAAGTTGTGGTCGATGGCGAAACAGGTTATCTGGTAGCTTTCGATCAGGACCCGTTGACGAGTTTTCCGAAGGATTCTGATCGTTTCGCGCACGATCTTGCCGCGCGTATTTCGGAACTGCTTGCCGATCCGGATCAATGCAAGCGTTTTGGCCAGGCCGGACGTAAACGTGTCGAAGAGAAGTTCAGTTGGCGGGCTATCGCAGGCGAAACCATCGATCTTTATCGGAAGCTAATCGACGATCGCAGGTAACATCATGCCCGCCAGGCTTGTCCCACCAGCGATGACAAAGAGCGAAGAGAATCGATCCGGCAAACCGGCGGAGGGGAGAATGCGCGTCATTATTGAAAGCGTTTCTCCTCAGGTTGACGGTGGCCGGTTTCCTGCTAAGCGCACTGCTGGCGACACGGTTGAGGTGGAGGCGGACATCTTCACCGATGGCCACGACGCAATTTCCGCCGTTCTTCTTTACCGGCATGAGAGCGAGCGCAATTGGCAGGAACGGCCGCTGCGCGCACAGGTGAACGATCGCTGGCGGGGCGGCTTCGCGGTTTCTGAACTCGGACGTTATCGCTACACCATTCACGCCTGGGTGGATCACTGGGAAACGTGGCTGCGCGATCTGCGCAAGCGGATTGACGCTAATGCTGATGCGGATGTCGATTACCTGATCGGAGCCGATTACATTGAGCAGGCGGCGGAGCGGGCCGAAGATCCAGACAGATCGTTTCTCAGGAAACAGGCGCAAGTGCTGCGTGAAGAACGGCAAATCGAGGCTCGCCGCTCTAGCGCGCTGGCTCCTGAATTGAACGCGACCATGCTCCGTCATCCCGATCGCCGCTTCGCAACGGTATTCGAGCGCGAGTTGGAGATTGCGGTCGACCCCGTCCGCGCGCGCTTCAGTTCCTGGTACGAATTGTTTCCGAGGTCCACTTCGCCAGAACCCGGCGCTCACGGCACGTTAGCCGATTGCGAGGCGCGACTCCCTTACATCGCGGCGATGGGCTTCGATATCGTCTACCTCCCGCCTGTTCATCCGATCGGAAGCAAGTTTCGCAAAGGTAAAAACAACTCTGTGATTGCCGAGCCCGACGATGTCGGAAGCCCCTGGGCGATCGGCGCGGCCAAGGGAGGCCACAAGGCCGTTCATCCCATGCTCGGAACGCTCGAGGATTTCAGAGGTTTCGTAAAGCGGGCCGGCGAATTCGGAATCCAGGTCGCTCTCGATATCGCGTTCCAAGTCTCTCCCGATCACCCTTATGTCAGCGAGCACGAGGAATGGTTTCGCAAGCGACCCGACGGAACAATTCAATACGCCGAAAATCCACCCAAGAAATATCAGGACATCTATCCCTTCGATTTCGAGACTTTGAAATGGATGGAGCTTTGGGATGAGCTGAAGAGCGTTTTCACCTTTTGGATTGCACAGGGCGTGCATATTTTTCGCGTCGATAATCCCCACACTAAGAGCTTTCTATTTTGGGAATGGGCGATTGGCGAACTCAAAAAAGAAACGCCCGATCTCTTGTTTTTGTCTGAAGCTTTTACGCGGCCGAAGATCATGTACCGGCTGGCCAAGCTCGGTTTCAGTCAGTCGTATACCTACTTCCCGTGGCGCAATGCCAAGCGTGAACTCACTGAATATCTGACCGAGCTCACCCAGACTTCCGTGCGCGAATTCTTTCGCCCGAATCAATGGCCGAACACGCCGGACATCCTGACGGAATTTCTTCAGATCGGCAGCCGCGCCGCGTTTCTGATCCGCTTTTTACTGGCCTCCACGTTGGGCGCAAATTATGGCATTTACGGGCCTGCCTTCGAGCTGATGGAGAGCCGTCCGCTGAAGCCCGGAAGCGAGGAATACCTCGATTCCGAGAAGTACCAAATCCGGGAATGGCCCGTCGACCGGCCGGACAGTTTGAGAGAAGTGATTGCGCTTGTCAATAAAATTCGCCGGCACAATCCAGCGCTTCAGACCGATTGGACGCTCCAATTTCATCCTGTCGATAACGATCAACTCCTCTGCTACAGCAAGACGGCCGGCGATGGCAGCAACCTCCTTCTGATGGTTGTGAACCTTGACCCTTATCACACACAGGCAGGCATGGTCGACCTTCCTTTAGACAGGCTGGGCATCGAAGAGGATCGCCCTTATCAGGCGAACGATCTGCTGACGGGAGCACATTATGTGTGGAACGGCAGAAGGAATTATGTTGAGCTCAGACCCGACGCCCTGCCTGGACACATTTTTCAAATGCGGCGCCGGCTGCGAGTGGAAAACGATTTCGAGTATTTCTTATGAAAACGAGCGAGTCGACCGTTTTGCGAGTCCGATCCCTGCGTGACCCTCTCGACGACGCCGCCAGAGGTGACCTGGCTCGACTGCTCCCAGAGCACATAGCCAGCAGGCGCTGGTACCGGGCTAAGACCCGAACCATCGACAGCATCGACATCGACGATGTAATCGCGCTGGAAGGCACGCAAGCTCATCTTCTGGTTTTGACGATCCGGTATGGGGGCGACGATAGCGATCGCTACGTGCTGGCGGTTTCGACTGCGCCGGTCGAGGCAGAGGAACAGGGGGGAGTGATCGCTGTGCTTAATTCGGAGGGCGGCGAGCAGGCAACCCTGTACGACGCGCTGGGAGACAAGGCCTTCCGCGACGCTTTACTCGAGGCGATCGTCTGCGAGAAAAATATCAGCGGCCGGAACGGAGTGATCACTGCTTCGCGTACGGCCGCTTTGCGGGAGAAGTGCGGTGCGCCGGTCTCGCCGGCTCTCCAGAGCTTTGTCTCGAGAGCCGAGCAAAGCAACACGTCGATCATATACCGAGACCGTTACATTTTGAAGCTGTTTCGCAAGCTCGAATCAGGAGTTAATCCAGACGCGGAGATCGGATCGTTTCTTACCCGGCGAGGATTCAAGAATACGCCGGCAGTGATGGGTACGCTCGAGTATCGCGGGCAGGAACCCGACCACACATATGGCGCGGGCATACTGCAAGAATTTGTTCCGAATAAGGGAGACGCGTGGAAATACACGCTAGAGTGCCTGGAAAGCTTCTTCGACAGGGGTCTCACCAGCAAGCGAATTCCACCGAAGCTCTCGACGGAACATCCGCTGACACTGATCGGCCAAGAGATTCCGCCAAAGCTTCGGATGCTGATTGGGCACTATCTTGAATCCGCCGCTCTGCTTGGAAAAAGGACAGCGGAGATGCACGCTGCGCTGGCCGATTCCGAAGGTGGACCCGACTTCGAACCCGAGCCGTTCACGAATGGGGACGCTGAAAAGCTGAGCCAAGATCTGGCCAGCCAGGCGGAAAATGTCTTTCACTTACTTCGCGAGAAACAGGCAGTACTTAGCGGAACCGTGGCGAGCAGCGCGCAAGCAGTACTAGAGGCGGAAGGCCTGATCAAAGAGCGTTTGGCCGGTGTCCAGAATCGTCCCGTTAGCGCGGTCCGCATACGGCATCATGGCGATTATCATTTGGGCCAGGTCTTATATACGGGACAGGATTTCGTGATTATCGATTTCGAAGGCGAACCTGCGCGGACGCTAGAGGAACGCAGGGCCAAAGCACTGGCGCTGCGCGATGTTGCGGGAATGATTCGATCCTTTCAATACGCAGCTTTTGCGGCGCTTTTCGGCCAGGTGCCGGGAATACCGGACCGGCCCGAGTTGAAGCCCGTAGTGGAGGGGTGGGCCGCAGCCTGGACGGCGTTCGTGAGTTCCACTTATCTAAAGGCCTACTTTGAGCACTCCGGCAATTTCCCCTTTGTCCCTGCGACCTGGCAGGAACGGCGAGCTTTGCTGGACGCGTTTCTACTTCAGAAGGCGCTTTATGAGGTGGCCTACGAGTTGAACAACCGGCCCGACTGGCTGCAAATCCCGCTTCACGGCATTCTGAGTTTGATCGGTTGATCCTTGGAATCCAAAACAGCCTATGGCAGCCGTCAACCGAGTCACGAATCAGATTGATCTTCAGCGGTTTCAAGAAGGAACACACGTCAAAATCACCGATTTTCTTGGCGCTCACATCATGGACCGTGGAATCGAATTCGCTGTCTGGGCGCCGAATGCGGAGAGGGTTTCAGTAGTAGGCAGCTTCAATGAGTGGCAGATTGACGCAACACCGCTGGCGCTCATCGGGGGCGGCATCTGGCAAGGCTTCGCAGGAACAAGCTCAGAGCGGTGACAGGTATAAATACCGCATCGAAACGGGCCAGGGAACTGGCCTCGAGAAAGCCGACCCTCTAGGCTTCTTTCATGATCAACCTCCCGGCAACGCATCGATTATCTGGAACCTCCACTATGAATGGGGCGACCAAGCCTGGATGTCTGAACGCCACAAGGTGAATAATCTTGACGCTCCGACGGCAATCTATGAAGTCCACCTGGGCTCCTGGCGATCACCGGCGGCCCACGCCGGCGGGGTCTCGAGTTATAAGGAACTGGCGTCCGAACTCGTGGCTTACGTAAAAGAAATGGGCTTCACTCATGTAGAGTTCCTACCTGTCATGGAGCACCCTTTTTACGGCTCGTGGGGTTATCAGACGACCGGTTACTTCGCGCCGACCAGCCGCTACGGGACGCCGCAGGGGTTGATGGAGCTTATTGACAAGTTCCATCAGAACGGGATCGGCGTAATTCTCGACTGGGTACCTTCGCATTTTCCGAAAGACGAGCACGGGCTGGGCGATTTCGATGGAACTCACGAATATGAGCCGGCAGATCCGCGGCGCGGCATTCATCCGGATTGGAACAGCTTCATCTTCGACTATGGCCGTGGAGAGGTCCGAAGCTTTCTGTTGAGCAGCGCCTTGTTCTGGCTCGATGAATATCACGCCGATGGGCTGCGCGTGGATGGCGTAGCTTCGATGCTGTATCTCGACTATTCACGGAAGCCAAACGAATGGATTCCGAACGAATACGGCAGCCGTGAAAATCTGGACGCAATCGGGTTCCTGAGAAGGCTAAACGAAGACATTTACCGTATTCATCCTGACGTGCAGACTGTCGCCGAGGAATCGACGGCGTGGCCGATGGTCTCTAAGCCGACGTACATAGGCGGCCTCGGGTTCGGACTTAAGTGGGATATGGGCTGGATGCACGACACGCTGCAGTACATGTCTCAGGATCCTTTGTTCCGCAAATATCATCATCATGAGCTGACCTTCCGCCTGGTTTACGCATTCAACGAAAACTTCGTGCTGCCTCTTTCGCACGATGAGGTTGTACACGGTAAGGGCTCCCTCGCCAGCAAGATGCCTGGCGACAACTGGCAGAAGATAGCCAACTTGCGACTGCTATTCGGTTATATGTACGCTCAGCCCGGCAAAAAGCTGCTCTTCATGGGCGACGAATTCGGCCAATGGGCGGAATGGAACCACGACCGGAGTCTTGACTGGGATCTGCTCGAGCATCCGGCTCACGCGTCGATGCGGCTTCTGGTGGGCGATTTGAATCATCTTTACCGATCAGAGGCGGCCCTGCACGCGCAGGAGTTTTCACCGGCATGCTTCGAATGGATCGACGTGCATGACGCAGAGAAGAACGTGCTCAGCTTTTTACGGAAGGGAACTCTGAATCGTGAGCAGATTGCAGTTGTGTGTAATTTCAGTCCGGTGCCGCGGGCGAACTATCGCATCGGAGTTTCGGAAAAAGGATTCTGGCAGGAACTGCTGAACACGGACGCAAAACAATACGGGGGCAGCGGCAGGGGCAACTTCGGCGGCGTGGAAACGGTTCCGGTTCCGGCTCATGGCCGGTCTTATTCGCTGACCGTGGATCTACCGCCGCTGGCCGCTGTCTACTTCCGCCTGGACCAGAAAGCGGCGTAATTATCTCACGCGCTGGTGAATGCGTTCCGTGCCAGAAGCTACGATCGCTTCGTGATAAACTTTCGCGCAAGGTATAGTACATGCGAAATGCTGGGCGACTACTAACTCCGGCCGTACTCTCGGCCGCTTTGATTTTTCTGAACGGATGCGCAGGCGGAGGCCACGATGCGGCTGAGAAATACATTCTGGTAGCTGACAACTCGAAGATTCCCTACTGGCAAGCCGCGCTGCAGGGCTTGAATCACGCCGCCGCCGAAATGAAGGTGAAATCGGAGCTGCAGGGACCCGACGGCCATGATCCTCAAGGAGAGCATGACGCATTCAAACGGGCCGCTGGCGGAGAAGCCGGCTGGAATCCTTGTTTCGGCAACTGACGCGAACATCATGGGGCCCGACATCAATGCCGCAATCGATCAAGGAATCCCGGTCATCACGATCGATTCCGACGCGCCGGATAGCAAACGAATTTTCTTCGTTGGCACCGATAACTACAACGCGGGCATGATCGGCGGGAAGTTGACCTCCAAGCTGCTGGGCGGCAAGGGTAATGTCGTGATCTATACCATTGCCAACCAAGCCAATCTGAAAGACCGGCTGTCCGGCTATGAGGCTGCTTTCGCTGACCACACCGACATCAAAGTCATGCAGGTAGTAGACATGAATGGAAACTCGGATGTAGCTTTCGATTCCGCCAAGAAGCTGCTGGAATCTAAAGCAAAAGTAGATGCCTTTATTTGCCTGGAGGCTTTGGCGTGTCCGGCTGTTGCCGATGTGACCAACCGGGAAAAGATGAATGGCAAGGTCAAGATAGTCGCGATGGATACGGATCCGGGAACTGTCGAATGGGTAAAGAAGGGAGTGATTTCGGCGACGATCGCGCAAAAACCCTACACGATGGCATACTTCGGGACGAAATTACTCGGTGATATACATCTGCACCCCTCGAAGCCACTTTCTAACAACTGGGCTCAGAACGTGTATTCTCCCTATCCGACGTTTGTCGACACGGGCGCATTTGTTGTCAACAACGACAATGTGGCCGCATTGTCCCAACAGCCTCCATCGGGCCAGTAAACTAGAGATCACTAGGGAGAGGACGACTCAAGCCTTCTCCTGACACGACCCTTTGATAAAAACCTTGTGTGCCGCTTTGGCCGTTGTCTTTGCCGTCCACGTCGCGACGGCGCAAGACTTCGATGTGGTGATCTGTAACGGACACATTATCGATGGAACCGGTTCACCCTGGTATGCCGGTGACATCGGAATCCGCAATGGGCGGATCGCGGAGATTGGCGCGCTCTCGAAGGCGCGGGCGGCCAAAACGATCGACGCGCAAGGCCTGACCGTCGCGCCAGGATTCATCGATATGCTCGGCCAGTCGGAGATCTCGATCATGGTCAATCCGCACGTCCCATCCAAGATTTTCCAGGGGATCACAACCGAGATAACCGGCGAAGGCGGGTCCGTTGCACCCACGACGCGGCAACTCTTCGCGGAGGATCAGGCGAGTTTGGAGCATTACGGGGTGACGGCGAAGTGGCTTAGCTTCAGCGAATATTTCGCTAATCTCGAACGGCTTGGGATCGGGATCAATCTGGCCAGCTATGTAGGTGCAACACAGGTGCGGCGAGTAGTTATCGGCGAGAACGATCGGGCGCCGAGCGCGAGTGAACTCGACCGGATGAAGGCGCTGGTTGGGCAGGCGATGAACGAAGGCGCGGTTGGGCTATCGACCGCCTTACAGTATGCACCGGCGCCGTACGCCAGCACAGAAGAGCTGATTGCACTAGCCGGCGAAGCTGCCAAATCCGGCGGAATCTACGCGACGCACATGCGAAGCGAAGGCGATACGATTGACAGCGCCCTGGATGAAACATTTCGAATTGGCCGCGAGGCGGAGATTCCTGTCGAGATCTGGCATCTGAAGGCCGCGGGTAAACGGAACTGGGGACGAATGCCTGAGATCGTGGCGCGCATTGAAGCGGCTCGGCGTTCGGGAATCGATGTGGAGGCGGATACCTACGCGTATACTGCCTGGTTCAATTCATTCTCTGCGTTTGTGCCGCCGTGGGTACACGATGGCGGTGATTCGAGGATGGTGGAACGATTGAAAGATCCAGCGACTCGTCTTCGGATTCGTAACCAGATGTTGCACGACAGCACCGGTTGGGACAACGAGTGGCAAGAGATTCCGGGTCCCGAAGCCATCCTGGTCAGCGTTGTGACGAATCCCAAACTGCTGGCACTGCAAGGCAAGACGATTGCACAGATCGCCAGAGAAGAGCACAAAGATGCGATCGATACCATCTTTGACCTTTTGGTCGAGGACCCGGCGATGTCGGTCGCGGTATTTGGAATGTCCGAGAGCGATGTTGCATTAGCTCTCAAGCAACCCTGGGTTTCGATTGACAACGATTCGCAAGGGACTGCTCCTAGCGGCATTCTGGGCAAGGAGCATCCTCATCCGCGCGCCTACGGAACATTCCCGCGCATTTTGCGGAAGTACGTACGCGAAGAAAAACTGCTTACTCTACAGGAGGCAATCCGGAAATTCAGCGCGTTACCGGCACAGCGGATGCGGTTGACGGACCGGGGGGTTTTGAAGAAAGGCATGTGGGCGGATGTGGTTATCTTCAATCCCGACACCATACATGACGTCGCCACGTTCGAGAAGCCTAATCAGCTTTCCGTTGGCATGCAGTATGTTCTGGTAAATGGCGTTGCAGTTATAGAACGAGGACAGATGACTCAAGCGCTGCCGGGGAAGGTGTTGCGCTCGCGATCTCGAGAGACGATGAAATGAAGAGAGATGAACAAACGGTCGAGACGGAACTGATGGAGATCAGCGCCATTCAGGACGATACAACAAAGCTAGAGAGAATCGTCGCGTGGTGCGCGGCGTATCCAGACGAGATACCGTTTGCGCTGCGTTTCTTCCGTAGCCGGCGGCAAGCGAGCCGAGAAACTCTGAGCGCAGATCAGGGGAAGTGACCGGCGTTTAGAGTTCAGCCAAGATTCCCGGGTTTTGCTCCTGGGGCTGCCCGGTCTGGCTATGGTGCGTAAAATACAGCGCAACTGCGCGCTCCAGTTCGGCTTTGGTGGCCTTTACGGCACGTTCCTCATATTCGCTGATCCAAAGCAGAATGCGGCAGATATCTGCCGGATATGACGCGCGCAGCCCGTCGCCATGATGCAATCGGCACAGTCTGCGCAAATGTTCCGCGCTCTCGGGGTCACAGGGAATGTTTCGCTGGGCAGTCTCGCGCTCGAATATGAGGTCAAAAATCGTATCGTCGACATCGCCCACATACACTTTGTTCGGAATGCGCCTAAGAAATGCGTCGTCGACCAGATCGGCAGGGTTTAGATTCGTTGAAAAGACCACCAGCATCTCAAATGGGATTTCGAATTTCATTCCGTAACTCAAGCTGAGATAATCCACGCGACGATCAAGCGGCAGGATCCAGCGGTTTAGTAACTCGCGCGGCGAAATCGCCTGGCGGCCGAAATCATCGATAACCAAGATCCCGTTATTAGCCTTTATCTGGAGCGGGGCCAGATAAGTACCAGAAGCCTTATCGAAACGCAGGTCAAGAAAACCTGCCACGAGTTCTCCGCCAGTGGTGATACAGGGACGCCGACATACAACCCACCGTGGATCTAAGTCCTCGTTGTCGATGGGCAGTCTGCGGTGCACTACCGGGTCATAGACGGTGATGATTTGGCCGTCGATTTCCACGGCGTAAGGAAGAATAACCGAGTCCTGGTACACACGCGAGAGCCGCTCGGAATAGCTGGTCTTGCCATTTCCAGTCGGGCCGTAAAGGAACAATGATTGCTGCGAGACAAGTGCGGGCCCCAGCTGGTCCAGCAACGAGTTAGAAACAACAAGATCAGCAAACGCCGTTCGCAGTTTGTAGCGATTCACTTTTACCTTTGCGGCCTGAGCTCTAATTGCGATGGAATATTCGTCGAGCGGAACCGGCGCAGGACCAGCATATTTACACATTTCGGAGCGCTCCGCGGCGAGATTGCGACCTGCTTCCGTCAGGTCAAAGGAGTAATCCAGTCCCGTCACCCCCTTGGCCGCGACCAAGTGCTGCTTGCGCATTTGCTCAAAGAGAACCCGGATGATAGAAGCCGAGATTTTCATGTAGGCGCTCAACGAGCTAAAGGTGCTGACGCCATGTGTCCGAAGGTGACGAAGCATCAAATCCGTAATCAAAGAATGCGAAACCCGCAAATCGGCGAGATTTCGGGGCACAGATGGGCAATATGAAGGATGTTCCAATGGGTTCTCGACTCGCTCCCGCAATGACGCACCAGACGAGTCTCGCAAACCGTTCATTGAGGTATGATTGTCGACAATCACGCGCGCTTCGCCTTCGGTATACCACGCCGGAGAATTTAGGTATGGATCGCTAGGTATTCTCTGCACGAAATGTATGTCCCTGCAAAACTCGAACTTGCGGCCTTTCGCGCGTGTTGGAAAGGTGTTGCGCTCGCGATCCCAAGAGACGATCAAATGACAAGAGATGAACGAACAGTCGACGGAACGGATGGAGATCAGCGCAACTGACTGGGCGGAGGACGGTAGATTTCCGTTCGTTCACGTTCGCGCTCTCGTCTAATTTTGTTGGGGGGCCGCTTGCTGGACGCGCGCGGTTCTGTAATTTCTTGCAAGTCAATGACGTTTTCTGAACCGCGGCCGCCAGAGTACATCCTTGGCGCGATTGCGTGTACAGGTTCCTTCCACAAGTTCCCAAAACGACGTTTTATTGCACTCCAGAGCGAGGGTTCTGTGTCTCCCCACTTGGCAACATGGCCATCATCGATATTCATTGAGTTAGCCCTCTTGCCCTGCAGGTTGTGCCTCAGATTCGAGCCGAGGAACCGCTAAATGCATTCACTTGATTGGTGCCCGGCAATCGTACTTTGTCTCGGGAGTCAGCAGCCCATCGCATATCAGTACAAGTGAGCCAGAGTCGCATCACGGGAGGGAAGAAATAATAGAGAAGGACGGATAGTCACCGGGGAGCCGCGCGTCGGATGCCATGCTCTTACGGGTTCGTGGAAACGTTCGTGATTTGGCAGACGCCGTCCTTATCCAGGCACATATAGAGAAGCGTACAGGCGAACGCATCACGGAGCACCCCGAAGTACTTCGAGCGTCACTACGCTCGATGCAGCAACTCTGGCTATGTAGAGCCGCTAAAAGATTTCGCTTGAAGTCCTGGCGAGCCAGTCGTATACTATCTACATACTATGCATACACCTATGTTGCCACTAGGCCGCAGGGATGTTCGCTGGTGCTTTTGCTGTTCATTAAGGAGGACTTTGCAATGCCAGATCCACAAGGCTCGTCTACGAGCCAGAAACGACACCGAATAGTCAAGAGCAATCAACCGATTGACTCTAAATGGACCAGAGTTGAACTCACCGATGACGAATTGAAGAGAATGCAGTCGAAAAGCGACGCCTTGGAAATAGCAGCATTAGAAGGTCACCACGACCATGACCATCCAACCGTCGCCGATCTAGCCAGTAAGGTGGAAAGGAATCAATAGGTAATCGAAGTAGCGGGGTTTCGGAAATCGAGGTTTTTCCGACCGAAGCTCCGCAACCGAATATCATGGAAAGCCCGGCTTGACGACGAGGGAGAAATAAGATGGG
The DNA here is from genome assembly GCA_963799755.1 of Terriglobia bacterium. Classification (GTDB taxonomy): domain Bacteria; phylum Acidobacteriota; class Terriglobia; order Bryobacterales; family Bryobacteraceae; genus Bog-105. The sequence continues at coordinate 80,936 of CAWCYQ010000014.1, forward strand.
GTCCTTGAGTTTCCTGGAAGAGGTTGAAGCAGAACTAGCTTGGCATCGTGTCTTTGGCGATTGCCGCTACATTATCGCTCAATGTCAAGCGTGCTACGAACGCCGGCTCCGAAAAATCTCGACTCACGTGCCTGCTGCCGGGCAGTTCTTGGGCTCACTCTCGAAAGCGACGGAAGAGGAAAGAATTCCCGTACTCGGAGATACGGTTGTACGTTGTGCAATACAACATGCGTTAAGACAGGTTGAGACTGGGGATGAATACGGATTTTCGGCGGCCAAGTGTGCGGAAGTATTTCGGTTAGCGAGTCTTCACCTAGAGGAACATCGGCCGGGCGGTCCACTGGCGGCCGGAATTTCCGACATACAACGTCTCGGCTCAGAGTCCTATCACGGATGGATCTGGTTGGAGGATCACAACGACGACATTTTCGGCGAGTGCTTTCGTGATTTGATCCAGCAGAATTATGACGGTCGTTTATGCACGCCGAACGCCCAAGAATTGGCAACTTTGAAAAAAGGCGCGCAGCTACTCACCGAGCTCGCACCATCACTGGCTCGAAGTGCACTGAGCCATGCGCACGTTATTGCGGTATTTCCTGCTACAGGCAATTGGCGCTTTAAAGCATCCAGCTCTCAATATCGGATAAGTGGCACGATTTTCTTAAATCGCGAAGCGCTTCGGAGTCCGTGGTGGGTAGCAGAACACCTGTTACATGAGTCGCTGCATCAGAAATTATATGATTTTCGACATGGCCATTCCTTGCTGGCTAGAGATGCTGTTCCGGATTGGGATCCGCTATCGGAGGATGGCGTTAAAATCTGTTCCCTCTGGAATATGCCCGACGTGCAGCGATCGAATTATTGGGACACGCATAGGTCAGTCGCGGCTTTTCATGTTTACGTTCATCTTGCTTTACTCTGCACATTGGCTGAGATTCGAGAACCCGAATTCGTGCCGATATATGGCCAAAGGGGCCAATTTCTTGCAATGACAGAACGGTCTAAAGCAATCGAGCGAGCCCACTACCTAGGAGAAAAGATCAGGGAACAATGTAAAGCTGACCTCGGATTCGCAGGCGAGACGTTGATTGACTGGCTGGGATCCGTACTCGACTCTTTCGCGCCGTTTCCGCCACCGAATGGACCCTATACACATTTGCTTTTGGACCGATATATGCGGGAGGCTGCCAAGGTACAGGCCATGATCGAGCCCGAATCTCCGGAGATAAGGTCAGAAGATCTTTTTCGAGACCTCGGTAAACTCGTCCAAACTGAGGTGGAGACTACGCGGGAGGCACTTTCTTCGATCAGCGCGGGCGAGGCACTCTCGGAATTCGATCACGCAATTGCCGAGTATAGGACGGAAAAGCTGGGCGAAGAATTCCCGCGGGTCCGAACCCTTATCTCGCGGACACTGATGGATGCCGCAGTTTGTCCATCGCAGGCAGAAATGCGATCGGGCAGCGCGAATCGTAACCTGGCGTGCCACGCGCTCCTGAGTTCAACGATGGAGAAGTCAAGCGAGTCTCTCAATCTTATCTTGAGCCACCAGGAGGTGGCGACAGCGCCGATCTGACCTGCCTTACTGCTGAAATAGCTGCTCCGGACCCAATGCGGTCCGTCTGATTCATCCAGCTCACTCATCACACTGGCTTCTCTGCTAACACTTGCCACAATCTCGGACAATACAAGATTCGCAGTGGTTCTGGATTTGGAATCGGGCGCCACTAAGACCTTGCCGATGCGAGTCGGATTCTCCGACATGCTCGTAGAGGGGCGACCTGCGTGCCGGCCGTTTGGAATTACCTGGAGCAAAGAAGACCTGTTCATCGTCAACAACAGACAATTGCATGTGTTCGACAAGCGGCTCAGCTACGTGAGTACTTTGCCGATACGGCTTCAGATCAACACACATCAACTGGCGTACCACGAAGGCCGCGTATGGGTCGTGAGTCCATGGACTAATTCTTTAATTGGTGTCTGTCCCCAGGGCAACGTGAACCCGGTGGAATTGGATCTCTTAAGGCAAGTTCTTCGGCCATATGTGTCTACCGAAGCAGATGAACACGGAGATCAATGCCATTTCAACTCCGTATTATGGGCAGACGAGTACCTCTTTGTAGGCGCCCATGCTTTCGGCGCGGGGAGTTTTATCAATCGGTATGATCGAATCAGCCTAGCGTTTGACGGTATTTTACGAGGTGCCGGGTTGTCTATTCACGGTTTGGCATATAGCAGGGGCGAGCTATTCTGGATCAGTTCGAGAACCCGTGAGATCAGATCCGATTCCGGGTACTGTCTGACGCTGCCCAAGCCGGGATACCCCAGAGGATTCGCCATGACAGACCAGCACTTCATAGTTGCCACGTCGGAATTCTTAGCTCGCGGCGACCGCTATGCCGGCGACTCCTGGATTCAAGTCATCGAACGTCCGAAGGGCGGGGTAGCCGCCGAATATCATCTGGCAAATACCGGAAGCATCAACGATCTCCGGTTGCTAGACGAATACGATTATGCTCACAGTGCAGACCCCTTCTTAACGGGTTCAGATAGAAAGTTGATCTAGCGCAAGGAAAGGAGCTGGTGGGCGCGACAGGACTCGAACCTGTGACCTCCTGCGTGTGAAGCAGGCGCTCTAACCGACTGAGCTACGCGCCCTTTCGAGTGACTTTCTTGATTCTAAACCACCGAGTTGCGCAGTCCGGCGCGAACCAGGAACTTGTTAATAGCTCAATCAGGATGTGACGATGTCGCGCCAATTCAGAAACCAGCCTTTTGCCTCACCAAGCCTTCTTTCGGATGGCTGAATTCGCCGCAGGAGACTGAGAAGAGTAATAGCATCGCGCTGGCGGGCTTCCGATAATAAAAGCTCTAGAGCCGCGATGTTCTGATATCCGCTCTTGCCAAAATCGAGTTCTTCCAGGGCGCCTCGGAACCGGCTGGCGGCATCTTCAAAAAACGGAGTTCCCGGACCGAGAACAGGCCGGATCAAAATCATCGCACCCGCCGGGACAATGGCTTGCCGATTATTGCGCTCGGACTCAACCCATCCTGAAGGTCCTCGCCATGGGCTGCGAATATCGAACAACACACTTTAGCCCCGAGCCGACCGGCGTATTGAAGGAAACGACGGCGATGGTTTGCCTCTCTTTTAGGAAACACCAGAATTCCTCTTATATGAACGACGTCTCGATGTAATCGGAGTGTTAACACAGCTTTTGAAACCCCGCTTGCAATCGACTTGCACACGTGTGCATTATGAAGGAAGGAGAATCTCCAGATGGCTGCCGTATTAGATAAACAACCGCTACGCGAACTGGACGAATGGGACGATTTCGTTGCTACGCGTTACAAGCAGGGAAAGACCGAAGAAGAATTTCGCAATTACGAGCAGGATGCCAATCCTAACGTTACCGAGTTCTACCGTCAGAACCACCGGTTTCAAACGCTCGACTTTATTCGTGAAAAGAATACCGAGTACTGCGGCTTAACTCGCGGAAAAAAGAGTATCTGGGAGATGGCCGAGTATCTGAATACGCTGGTCGATGACAGCGATCCCGATACGGACTTGACTCAGATAGAACACTTGCTGCAGACTTCCGAGGCAATCCGCAAAGACGGCCATCCACGCTGGTTCGTGCTGGCCGGTTTCGTGCATGATCTCGGCAAGGTGCTTTGCCTTTATGGCGAGCCGCAATGGGCCGTAGTGGGGGATACATTTCCGGCGGGCTGCGCGTACTCGGATCAGATCGTATTTCCTGAATTCTTTGCCGCAAATCCCGATAGCAAAGTGCCCGAGTATCAGACGAAGTACGGCATTTACGAGCCGAACTGCGGCTTAGATAAGGTCCATCTCTCCTGGGGACACGACGAATATATCTACACGGCGACTCGCAAATATCTGCCGGAGCCGGCCCAATATATGTTGCGCTATCACTCTTTCTATGCGGCTCACAAGCATCATGCTTACGGTCACTTGATGAATGCGCAAGATGAACAGATGTTTGAATGGGTACGCAAGTTCAATCCGTACGATCTCTACTCGAAAGGCACGACCCGTCCGGAATGGAAAGAGGTGAAGCCCTACTACGAGGACCTGGTAACTGAATTCTTCCCGGAAAAAATCGATTGGTGATCGGGTGAGCGCGGCTCCGCGGTAGAGCCGCGTACCACGAGTTGTCCTTCGACTAATATTGTCCTGTCAGTTTGCTCTTTGCGGAGAAGTGCCAGAAGGAGTTGCATGGCACGACGCCCCAGCTCTTTCATCGGCTGACGCACGGTGGTTAACGGAGGGTTGAGGTAAGACGCGAAGAAGATGTCGTCAAAGCCAGTTACAGAGAGGTCCCGTGGCACGACGATACCGTTGAGCGCGGCCTCGGATAATACCCCCAAAGCGGTCATGTCGTTGTAGCAGAAAACAGCGGTAGGCATCCGTTTTAAAGCGAGGAGTTGCCGGGCGGCCAGGCGTGCTGCTTCCGGCTTGCCGTCGGCGTGAATCACAAGCTGTTCCTGGACGGCCAGCCCCGCCTCGGCCAGCATTTTGCGATAGCCTTCGTATCGCTCTGAATCCGAGTGCAAACCGAACCGGTCGCCAAGATAAGCAATCTCTTTGTGCCCCAGCTTGACGAGGTGCCGCGTGGCTTCATAAGCTCCGGCTTCGTTGTCGAAGCTTACCGAATGAACGAAGGCGCTAGGGTGCTGATTGTTCAAGAGCACAATCGGAATGCGCAGTTCCGACAGCAATGGCGTATGTAGCGCGCCCACGCGCGAGGAAGCGACCAGGATGCCGTCCACGCGCCGCGCTTGAAAACTTCTCACTACAGCCACTTCGCGGGCGGGATCAGCTTTCGAGTTAGCCAAGATGACGGTATATCCCTGCTCGTTCGCCAGTTCCTCAATACCCGCTACAACTTCGCCGTTAAAGGGATCGGCGATGGAAGTCACCACCACGCCGATCGCTTCGGTTTTGCTGGTGACGAGGCCGCGAGCGACGGCGCTCGGGCTGTAGCCTTCGCTTTCCGCGATTCTACGGATACGTTCGGCCGTCTCAAAGGGGATGAGCGAACTTTTGCGAAGGGCGCGCGATACGGTAGAGTGCGAAACGCCCGCGAGTCGCGCAATATCTTTGATGGACACCGGCATGTTCGTAGCGAGTAGAAACCGCTAGCATCCATGGGAGCACACATCGATTACGGAGTCATGCGACTCTAATGACTATGCCGCAAGGTAAATTCAAAATAATTGTGAGCGACATTGGCGGCGTTCTTGGCACGAACGGCTGGGACTCGACAGTACGCCGCATAGTCTGCCGGCATTTCGGCCTTGTCGAGAGCGAGATCGCCGAAAGACATCGCCTGATGTTCGACAGTTACGAGCGCGGCTACATGACCTTCGAAGAATATCTGCGGCAGGTCTTCTTCGGCTCGCCGCGCCCGTTCCGCATCGATGAAGTTCGCGACCTTGCTTATGCGCAGTCTGTGGCCTGGCCGGAAAACATTGCCCTCTTTCGGGAGGTTAAAGAAGCAAATAAACTCAAGCTGGCCTTGATCAGTAACGAAGGGGAAGGAATCACAGCGCATCGAGTCGAGAAGTTCAAACTCCGCGAACTGGCGGATTTCATGATTGTTTCTCATTGCGTACACATGCGGAAGCCGGACCGCGGGATCTGGCAATTGGCGCTTGACTTGACGCAGCTTATGCCCTGCGATGCGCTCTATGTAGACGATCGAGCCATGTTTGTAGATGTTGCGGCCGAGATGGGATTCACCGCGATGCAACACGTTTCTCTCGAGAGGACCGCGGAGCAGTTTAGAAGCTTGGGGCTCACATTCGCGTGATATCGAGGCCGAATGGATTTCGATCCGGCCTCGCTGAGAGAGCTACTTCAGTTGCTTGTTCGCCTCCTCCCAGTTCACAACGTTCCACCACGCCGCAATGTATTCGGGACGACGATTCTGGTACTTCAAGTAATAAGCGTGTTCCCACACGTCCAGGCCTAGTATCGGCTTCTTGCCTTCCATCAGCGGACTGTCCTGGTTGGCGGTGGAGATGATCTCAAATTTCCCGGAATTATCTTTTACCAGCCATGCCCAGCCGGAGCCGAAGCGGCCGGATGCGGCGGCGTTGAATTTTTCCTTGAAGCTATCGAAGCCGCCGAAGTTAGATTTGATGACCTTTTCGATTTCTCCGTTGGGCGCTCCACCACCGTTCTTGGACAGCAGCTTCCAGAACAGGGAATGGTTAGCATGGCCGCCTCCATTATTTCGAACCGCAGTCTTGATACCCTCGGGAACCGCCGAAAGATTGTTGGCGAGTAATTCTTCGATGGATTTATTTTGCAGGTCAGGAGCCTGCTCCAGAGCCTTGTTCAAGTTTGTAACGTACGCACCGTGATGCTTATCGTGATGAATCTGCATGGTGGTTTTATCGATGTGCGGCTCCAGAGCGTCCTCAGGGTAGGGAAGCGGCGGTAGTGTGAATGCCATTTATGTTCTCCAATTCACTTTCTTAATTTTTGTTTCGCAGTAACCTGCTATAAGCGATGCGATTCAAGCCGATTGTGTCGCGGCGCGCTTCGCTCAACTTATTTTCTGCTCAGGGTTACGCCCTGTAGACAGATTTACCAGCAACTATTGTTTCCTGCACAGCGAGTGTTCGAGACGAATCGTTCCATTGCAAACGGAGTAAGTCGGCTTTCTCTCCCGGGACCAGCCCTCTCTGGCGTCCGGCTATGCGACCCACTCGCGCGGGGTTAGTAGTTGCCATCGCCAGCACGCTGGTCAGCGAAGTCCCCGACCACTGGACACTTCTCTCGACGGCGTGGTCCATGCGGAGCGCGGAGCCCGCCAGCCGCTCGCCGTCCTTTAATACAACGCTCCCATCGGCGCGTAGAATCACGTCCACTTGGCCAAGCCGGTAAGGTCCGGGCCGGCAGGTCGCCGGCATAACTGCGTCCGTTACCAGTATCGCGCGCTCCATACCTTTCGCCTGGAGCGCGGCACGAAAGAAGGGCTGCGGGATATGAATGCCGTCGACTACAAAACAGGCTGCCAATCTGTCTTCGGCCAACTGGTCCCAAATATAATTTTGCGTTTTCGGCAGCACCGGGTGAGCGGCATTGCCGAGATGGGTGGACATGGTGGCTCCCGCATCGACAGCGGCCCGAATCTGGTCATGTGTGGCTTTGGTATGGCCTACGCTCACGACGACTCCCGATTTCACTAACGTCTCGATGTAGGGCGGCATCTCCGGCCATTCTGGAGACACCGTCACCAGTCGAATATTGCCGTTGGCTGCCTCTTGCCAACGCTTGAATTCCTCAATATCCGGAGGCCGGATATGTTCGAGCGGGTGCGCACCGCGGGGACCGGCCTCGGGAGAAATATTAGGACCTTCGATGTGAAAAGCCTCCAGCGCATGCGCCTCCGGCATGCCGTTCCGGGCAAACTCTTCCTTTGCGCGCGCCAGATTCCGTACCGATCCAACGATGCGCTCTTCGGAGCCGGTAATGACGGTCGCAAAAAGCCGAGTGACACCGGTTGTAAAGATCTTTTGAATCGACGCAGCGATAGCTTCGGCTTTACTTTCGGGATCGTTGTAATCAACGCCCGCAAAACCGTTCACTTGCAGATCAATAAACCCGGGCACGAGGAAATCGGCGCTCTCGGGCGCATTCAGCAGGTCGTCAACCGAACGGATTACATCCTGATATTCCACCTCGACCGCTGCTCCGCCGCCCGCCTTCCTTCCAACGATCATTTTTGAATCTGCGCTCTGCATAGTGTCCGACAAATCCGTCCCTTATTGTTTTATCCACATTTTGCGCACAAGCTTGCGCCTGTATGTATGAGCTAACTCAAGAGATAAAACATGTTGAAAACCTTTCATGGCATGCTTCGTTTGCTGGCGTTTCCGTCCGTTATCGAGTACATCTAATAGAGATCCGGCGCGAATGCCGAACGGGCAGATAATCTCGGGGGAGGTGGCTGCAAGTTTGGTGTTCGTGCCTGGACGAACGATCTCAGATTCGAGTTTCATGGGATTGGGCGAGCCACAGTGCCGCTCAAAACGCGGGGCAGGAATCAGTCCGTCCGGTTTTCCACTGGCTGGCTCCGAACGGTTTCTGCCTCGTACGCCTGGTTGCACTTGATCTCTCCAACGAGCGCGGAGTTACCCGCGGCTGCATTCTCCCTGAAGATTATAGCGATGCCCAGCGATACCGCCGCGAGACTTCGGCGAAGCGGAATGGTAAATTCACCGGTGAGCCCTTTGGCCGTGGTATTCGGTTCGCAAGAGCACGAAATCGATTATGATCGTCTCCAACTATCCCTATTGGCCCCGCATTCTCAAGCAGGTCGGGAAGCTTCTGAGCGTATTGTTTTTGCTCTCTGTGATCAGCTATCTCCTGGACCGCCATCAACATCTTCTTCGATACTTCACAATTCCGGAGGTAGCCGTCAGCGTTCTCGGTGCGGCATTAGGAATTCTGCTCGCTTTTCGAACGAACGCGGCATATGCGCGCTGGTGGGAAGCACGTACTCTTTGGGGTGCGATGGTAAACAACTCGCGTTCCCTAGCGCGCCAGGCCACTTCGTTTCCGCGACGATCCGGAAGCCACGCGATTGAGGCGCCATCAACCGCATTTGCATCCACGTTTGTCTATCGCCAGATCGCCTTCGTACACGCTACACGGTGCGCGCTGCGGCGCAAGGAGCCTTGGGTGGACCTGCAGCCGTTCCTCGATGCAGAGAGTCTTCTTGCTCTCAGACAAGAGCGGAACGTTCCGGCGGCGCTGTTGCAGCAAATGGGACAGCAGCTTGCAGCCGCGGTAGAGCAGAACCTTATAAGCGAATGGCACATGCAGCGCATCGACACGACGCTGAGCGACTTATCGAACGTTCTTGGCGCTTGTGAACGCATCAAGAACACCCCGCTTCCCAGGCAATACGACTACTATCCGGAGCTGCTTATCAAAGTCTATTGCGTTGTCCTGCCGTTTATAATCGTCGATCAAGTCGGACTGCTCACTCCTATCATTACGGTTCTGGTGAGCTTTGCATTTTTGGTGCTGAACCGGATCGGGAAGAATCTGGAAGACCCCTTCGAGAATGCGCCGTACGATGTTCCAATGGCGTCGCTCTCACGCACTATTGAGATCAACCTGCGGCAAGCGCTGGGGCAGAGAGACCTGCCGGAACCGATCCAGCCGGTGGCGGGCGTCTTGATGTAGAGACGTTGCAAAAACTAACAACACCACCCGAAGTTCGTCACAACCACTCCTCCGGTCAGGGCTCTGCAAGCGCTCCCGTGTTTTCGAAGCTTACTGAGTCACGACCAAAGGGAGTGGTCTTGCGACAGTATCGTAGATCTCGAACAGACGCCGGTCGTAGCTGGCGGGCGAGAAATGCTCCGCCAAGCGGCGGTAGGCCCGTGACGATAGCCGTTCACGAAGCTCCGTGTTCTCGAGCAGTTTCTCTAGCGCTTTTGCCAGTTCGGCTGCACGATTGGGAGGTACGAGCAGCGCAGTGTCGCCGTCGGACACGAGCTCGCTGACGCCGCCGACGTTCGTGGCAACAATCGGCAGTCTAGCCGACATAGCCTCCAGAAGCACGTTCGGTGAACCTTCAGAAAGCGAGGGAAGCACCAGCAGATCGGCGGCCGCAAAGCAGGGCCGCACATCGCGCTTCTGTCCGGCGAACACGAGGGAAGATTCGAGATGCCTGTTCCGCACCTGCCGCTCCAGAGCACTTCGCAACACTCCATCTCCAATCAAAAGAAGGGTGAACGCAGAAGGTTTTTTCTGCCGTTCGAGAGAAGCGCGCAACAGTTCGACAGCTTCGAGTAAAACCGTGTGCCCTTTTTCTTTTGAGAATCTTCCCACGCAAAGAAGGACCGGAGCATCTCCGGTACTTGTCAGGCTCGCCCGCAACTCAGCCGCGTCCTCATCGAGTCCCGGCCGATTTGCCCAAGCTGTATCCAGCGAATTGTGCAGCACGTGTATTCGCTCACAAGGAATTCCATAGGCCTGAATATCTCGCGCGAAGGCCGCGCAGACGGTGACTACCGCTGTCGCTCTGGGCAAACTGAAGCGGTCCAGACGATTGAACAGGCGCATCTTGAGATCTTCGTTGGTATAGCCGTGGTGAAAGGCGATCCACGGCACATCAATCTCTCTCTTAAGGCGCGAGTAGAGAAAGTGAGACTTAACGGAGTGCGTCTGAACAAATTGCGGCTGCAGCGAACGAATGCAGCTCACTAACTGCTTCGACAGGTTCTTATCGAAACGTCTTCGTTCCCACAGAACGGATACCGGAATGCCGGCGTTGCGCGCTTCGTCGATAAAAACGTTTGTGTGTTGCTGGGCATCCGCCTCGGATTTCGTGCGCGCGTAAGTGAGAAAGTGAAAATCCAGCCGATCTTTGTTGTTCGAAGCAAAGCGGATCAGGTTCTTGGCGGGGCCGGTTACACTTTTCGCCTCGACGACGGCTACTACCCGCGCCCTCATGCAAGTTCTGCGGAAGGGAAGGCGAACTCGGCTTGAGGAGCGACGGAAAACTTTGTCAACCAGTTCTCCAGGACGAGAAGCTGCCAGATCTGGATGGGCACATGCCCGCGAGCGATTGTGGAGGCAACCACATTGTGCAGCTTGTCACCCTGGATCCATCCTTGCTCGGCAACCAACGAGCCGGGCCCGAGCTGTTCGAGATTGCCGCGCCACTGTGCAGCCAGCCAGCGCTCGACCGGGATCGTGAACCCGCGTTTAGGCCGGTTGGCGATCGTTTCTCCCAGATGCCGGCGCGCCAGCTCGCGAAGAACTGCCTTCAATTTGCCGCCATGCAAGCGAATGCCTTCCGGCATTGACAGTGCAAGTTCGGCCATTCTGTGGTCCAGAAAGGGAGAGCGCGCTTCGATACCGCAAAACAGAGTTGTGCCATCGACTTTGGGCAAGTACTCGCCGCGGAACACAGTTCTCAAATCGTAAAGAACCAAATCATTCAGCAGACTCTTTGCCGATGCGTGGGAAAGTGGGATTCGGCGGCTCGCAATGGTGCGGTTTTTGAGTCGGTTCCCAAGAAGTCCCGCGCGTTCTAAGTAGGGCAGACCGTTACGCGTCTGCGTGACCGCCCCCAATCCGCCCGTGGCGTAATCCATCAAGTGCTTCGGACGCCGTAAGGCACTTACCGAATCCGCTAACGGCCGGAGCGCCTTCCAGAGCGACGCGGAACCCGGAGGCAGACAGCGTGCTATGCGCTGCGCGGTAGCCATGTGACGGTGATATGGGTAGCCAAGGAAAAAATCGTCGCCACCGTCGCCCGTAAGCAGCACCTTTGCGTGGGGCCGCACAGCGGCGCAAACCTGCAGCATGCCGAGTGCCGACGTGCAGGCAAACGGCTCACTGTAGGCGGAAGTCAAATCCTCGATCGAGACCGGATGATCCTGCGACAGATGCACGATCTGATGATCGATCCCGAGCTTCTGGGCGGTTTCTACAGCAGCATTCGTCTCGTCCGACAATTCGCCCGGGGTACCTACGGTGAAGGCGCGCACACTCGAATTCAAACGGGTGAGCGCCCAGCAGACCAGTGCGGAGTCGATACCGCCGCTGAGCAGTGCGCCAACCGGTACATCCGCGATGAGCCGCTGCCGGACGGCATCGAGTAACAGCGCTTCGGTCTCCTCTACGGCTTGCTCGAAGGTGCGGCGGCGCACGGGTATCTGGTCCGGGCGCCAATAGGTCTCTGTTGTGGTCCGACCACGCTCCCAAGTTAAAACCGTTCCAGGAGGAAGCTTCTCCAATCCATTGAAAATGCAGCGGCTATCAGTAGGCCAACCGAATTCGATGACTTCAAGTATTGCTTCAGCATCCAGTCCCGTACCGAAGCCGGCATCACGGAGTGCACCGGCGGTAGAAGCGAATGCGATTCCGTCAGGAAGAGTGGTGTAGAGCAGGGGCTTAACGCCCAGGCGGTCCCGAACCAGCGAGACAGTTCGCGTGCCGGCATCCCATATGCCGAAAGCGAACATGCCTTGGAGACGGCGGGTTAATCGGGAAACACCCCAAGCGCGATAACCGTGGAGCAGCACTTCGGTGTCGCAGGTGGATTTGAACTCGAACCCTTCAGCCTGGAGCTCTTTTCGTAGCTCGAGGTAATTGTAGATGCAGCCGTTAAAAACGAGACCCACCTGGCGATCATCGCTAAGCATGGGCTGATGGCCGCTGGGGCTGAGATCGAGAATGGCCAAGCGGCGGTGCCCAAGCGCCGCGCCATGCCACAATTCCAGGCCGCCGCTATCAGGGCCGCGCCGCGCCAAGGCATCGATCATGACCTGAACGCGTTCGGAGAGTTCGTTCGGACTTCTGTCCGCGATGAAACCGGCGATACCGCACATTCCCGGAAACATTATAGCCGGAAGAGGGGGCTATCCGGAGATCAGGGTTATCCGGATAGTGTTAAAGCAGCATACTCCAAATCGAGGTTTCATGTAGTCTTCAGTGCACCTGTGGCCACAGGATAGAACAGACGACCGGGTGCCTAACTGTACGTATCTCTTATCGGCCGAATAGTTGCCGTTCGAGTTGTACGGCGGTGCTCAGTTGTCTTTTTGCTTCGATCCAGTCCTGTTCCGGAGATCCTATCGGACATCCTCGGAATTGCCAAAGTGCATAAGCGAGGTTCGCAAGGCGTTCGTGTTCATTAACTGCGTTAGCAATCTCCGCCGCTTGCTGTTGCGGTTTTTCTGTTTGCGGGTCACGAGCAGGAGCGACTCCAGCTGCTGTTGATTCCATACGGTTGTTCTCCTTGAGAAGTGAATTCCCGAGGCGTGGGGGAGAGACGTTGGATACTCGGAACTGACGCAGAATCCAAGTCAGGTTTAAAGCTACCTTAGATCGTGACGTCAGACAAGTACAAATCGGTAGCCCATCCAGCAACTTGGAGGTAGGAGTACAAGTACGGTATTGTCCTTCACCTAACAGCGCGGTTCGATGTCTACTTGTATAGGGTTGGAGGGGACGAGAAGATGGGCTGAAGTGAACCCCTGGAGTGAGACAGCAACTTAAGAGGTAGTTGCCGTTCAATGAAAAATCATTGCACGGCTGGGTTGATGTTGTCCATTCTGAGAACATCTGAGCGGAGGATAGGGCAACGCAGAGATGCGACCCGAGCGTCGACTCAGATGCCGGAATGGCCGGGGCGGTGAAGGCCGCCCCGAAGTAGCAGAGCGATTCTGGCGCAACAGCGATAAATCTCGGGGTTTCAGGGGCAGAGCCCCTGATTGAAGAAGGCGAGTTCCTCATTGTGCGCCTTTCTCAAAATCAGCCGGTGCGCGATATCCCAGAGCCGAATGCAGCCGGTACCGGTTGTAAACGACATCCAGGAAGTGTCCGATGCTTCGCCGTGCGTCATCGAAATCCCGGTATTCATTCCTGTAGACCTCGTCATACTTGAGCGTCTTCATGAATGATTCACAAGCTGCGTTATCGTACGGATTTCCCTTGCGGCTCATGCTGACGGCGATCTCATGTTCTTTCAGGAGCTGTGTGTAGTCATGTGATGCGTACTGTATGCCGCGATCGGAATGATGCACCAGGCCGGGCGCTGGCCGCCGGGATAACAATGCCATACGCAAGGCGGTGACGGCAAGCTCGGCTTCCAATGTTCTTCCGAGAGCCCATCCGATCACACGGCGCGAGTAAGCATCCAGCACGACCGAGAGATACACAAACTCCTCGCGTAATCGTATGTAGGTGATATCAGCCACCCACAACTGATTGACGGCTGTGGGCTCCAGCTCGCGTGCCAGATTCGGATACACGGGCAAGCTGTGATGTGAATCTGTCGTTCTGATAAACGAGCGGCGCCGAACACAAAGCAGATTGTCTTGGCGCATCATCCTCAACACGCGCTTGTGATTGACGTCGAAGTTGCGCCTGCGTAGTTCGGCGGTAATGCGGCGATAGCCGTAGCTCGGCGATTCCAACGCAATCTTCTGCATTTCATCGCGCAGTTCCATTTCCACCGGAATGCCTTGACGCGGCAACCGCGACCGGTAAAATCCGGCCCGGTTTAGTCCTGTCATGGCACACAACGCGGTCACGGCTTTGCCTTCTTTCGCGGCGTGGCGGATTTCTTCAAACAGACATCCGCGCCACTGACTACGGCTGGCGGGTGATGATCCCTGAAATGCTGTAAGGCTTTTTTTAAGAAGTCATTCTCCATCGTGAGCTGGCCGATTTTGCGCTCCAGCTCCGCGATTCGCCGCGCTTCCTCCAGCCCCGGCGCTTCCAGCCCGCGCCGGCCGATCCCCGGAAAAGCCAATTCTCCTTTTGCTCGCCAATCACCGCGCCAGCGCTCCAGCAGTTTCGGGCTCAACTGATATTTCCGCGCAATTTCTGTTGTGGTCGATCCCGCATCCAACGCGCGCATCGCCGTGATCTTCAGATCGCGGCTGTAAACAGCTCGGGACAAATCCATTCCTCTCTCCGTTCAATGTATTTGTTCCCTTAACTCGCTGTCTCACTTTTGGGGTCCACTCCAGGCTGGCGCTATTCGGATCGGTTCCGGCTCATCTCTTTAAGTAATTGGCGAATGGACTATCACGATTTGAAGATGCTCGAATTAGAGCAGATAGCGGAAGAGCGCATGAAGAATGCCCTGGTCGCGCTGAGAAGCGGCGACATCCGTGCGAAAAGAGAAATTGAGCGATTGGCGATCATGCTAGACAATATTCGCCAAATGAAGACTGCGGTTACACGAATGCGTTTGCCAGCTACTCAGGGATCAGCACTTCGCCATTCTTGATTACACTTGCGGCCTATAGAATGGCTGCCGTCGGTCGGCCAAACTCGCGGCGTTCAATCCCAGAACTTCTCGGTCCGCAAAACATCTGGCGAAATTCGAGTAAGGAGAATTGCAGACGTTCACGAGCACCGGGGTCAGGAAAGATTACCTCAAAAGGAAACCGCTTGCGGGCTGTCTCATACGCCCGACGATATTTCTTGCCCGGAAAATCGAGTCCGAATCAGAGCATCTATCGTCTCCAGCCGAATCGATACTTGATACATGAATCGAATAGAGCCTGACGGTGATCGGGGTCGAGGTTGCCAGTTGAACTAAGAAACTCTTGTTCCGTGGCAAGAATTTTCAAACTGACCCACTACCCTAGAAGTTGACATAATATATGTTATCGGACTTTCCGGTCATTTTTTGACAAAGCGGAGCGCCCTGCTCTAAATTACGGAAGGGTAAGTTGATGCATAGCAATTTCTTATTGGAACGCGTCACGGTCTGGGTGCTCGGAGAACCACCTAGAGATTGGAGAGGACGCTTTAGGTGCGGCTTCACCCGTCCGCTAGTCACACAGGCAATCCTAAAGCAAACGACAATTTGGCTTGCCGATCTCCAAAGGGACGAGCTCGGACTTAGCTATGTTTTGAGCGAAGAGCAAGAGGAGGCACTCACTCTGCTGACGGGTTATTCCCGGAAATCTGGAGCTCACTTTGAAGTTCAGCCAACCTAGACCTGATCCCAGCCCTAAGTCGACTCCGCGAATCGCCAAGCTTCCGCCTGAGTTGATCCAAACCGCTCAGCGGACCGTCGAGCATCTTCAACCCGGCGACTCGATGACGGTTTACTATACGAACCTCAAGGTTGACCTCAACCATGATCTATACATATACAGCAAGGCTTCATATGAGGACCCGACGACCAAGTGTGCAATCACGGTTGCGAGAGATCCGGATGGAAGTTGGTTCGTCGATCTGCGGCCACTCCGTCAATTGGGGGAGACCAATCGGTTCCTATTCAAACCGGAGGATGTAAAGGCTTGGGGTGGAACGCCAATCTTTATACCGATCTCAAGAGTCGAGTGGTAATTCACTCACCCCCGTAAGCGTAGTGTCCGCCGATGCAATATAGAGGTGCTTTTAGCTGGCTGGGACGGCGAGAATGAGCCGGAGATCAATGATGAACGTATTAGCTTCAATGACGTCTGCAAATGCGGCCACAAACAGAATGAAGAAATTGTCATACCGTACCCAGCAGAAAACGCCAGGGCCATCGGCCCGAGCGGTACTGCAATCGCCGGACCCGGTTCAACGTCGGAGTAGCGCTGAAGCATCGTTGCTGTGGAGGAGAATGCTGTCACGAAACTTTCTTTTTCCCTCGAGAGGCATCCGACCGGGCCGCTCGCACTAGTGCCGAGGACTACGAGGACGCCGAATTGGTTGGTCTCGCTTTCTACTGGACAAAGACAGCATTCAAGCCCTATGACATCGCGGTTACGGCTGCGCTGCTGATCGCTAAGCGGCATCTTCGCGACAAGCTGGTCATCCACAGCGATGGAGGTGATCCACAGTGGGCCGATGCGAAGGAATTATGTCACGAGCACCTCGGTTATGGGACATGGTTCAGCATCGTAGATGATCCGAAAGTCGAAATCTGGACAATGTCAGACGGAGCGCAAAAGGAGCGTCACGTGACCGTTCAACCCGTTGCGCGGGAAACCAAGAGCTATGTCATCCCGTCCGTTCAAGCGTCGTACCGCAGAGCAACCGGCCATGACATGCAGATCGCCAAGATCCGCATCTGGGCGACCTTGAATCCGGAGCAGATCGAAAAAGCAAAACGTTTCGTTGTCGCCGGTGTTTTCGGGTCGGCAGCGGAAATCGGAAGCAGCGGCAGCCGCAGCAGCAGCAAACCGTCGCCGTCATCGCGACGCCTGGTTATGCGGGGTAGTGGACAGTTCTGGGCAAAACTGGGACTGTTCACCGAGGAACGAGAGGAAAAGGTACAGCCCTAAAACTCAGATATCTGCCCGTCCTGCGATGAAGCTACGCTACGGCTAGTGTGCGAAGGAGGTGGGCTTCCGCTTGAGTTCGTTCATGGCTTCACACCTCGGCTGAAACGGCTGTCTCGCTCGAAAGGCGTGCCCGGTTCAAAGCTTGGATCCGAATCTCAATTACTACCGTTTCCTCTTCCAAACGGATAAGGCGCGATTGTAGGCTTCCCTGTTCCTTGCGGACCGTCTGCAGTCGGGCTTCTTCTCTGCCTACAGCAATCTTCCACGCAAGAACAGGGTCGGTCGCAATTGCGTCCGCATCTTTTTAGCAGCAGCCCGATCGCATGTGCGATGCTCCGGCCCGCGTGGGCTTAACCTTCACTGCGACGATCCGCCGCCGATCGGCAAAGTGAAGCGCGAGTTCGTAGAGCGCTCGTAAACTCCGAAATGATCCGTTTTGGAATTTGTTCGCGGTCGGCCACACGTTGCAGGAATTGCACGGCTAACTGTGAGTCACTGTGAACGCAAGGGGCCGGTACGTCCTGTCAATCGCAATTGCGGCTTCGACAGCCCTCAAAGCGGCAGTGATCTCGAAGTATTCGATGCTAGGGCCTTCTCCGATGCTAGAACCGGGTAAACCGAGCGCCGGCGCAGAGAAAGCCCATGCCCCGGTTCTAACTACGTGCTGATAGCTTGCATCTCCGAACAAATGGATCTCGGGATTTGGGGCCTCCAACGCAAGAAGGAACATACCGGCCATGATTTCGTCTTTTATTCGCTGCGGCAAGATTTGGACGTAACAGGACCCGGTCCTTGCTTTTTAGGAGTAAAGACCTGAGCGGGCAAGTAGGCCCGGCAGGTATTCAAAACCGACACCATCGCGTTCCCAGAGGCTACTTGTTGACGAAGAGTCAGTGTAAGCGACTTAGTAATCGGACGCCTCTCGAACGAGCCTTGTTAGGGAACAACTGAGCGCTCTCAAAATCGTTCTATGTCAGACGTTCAGCGACAATACTCCGCTTTGGCTCTCACGGTTTTGTACGGATGTGTACAGGCAAACCAACTGATTATCGTTCACTTAGTACAGCCGGTACTAACCCTCAGTCGTGCAGCTTCCTGAGAATTGTGAACATGACGGAATATCGGGTGACATTAACGAGCGGTGAAGCACGCACCATCCACGCTGCCACGGTCAATTTAGGCATGAGGAAACTTTGGTTCTACGACGACAAAAATCATTTGACGGCACTATATCGATGGGACCATTTGGCCGGCTTTGAGGTGGTCGGCTCTGCAGATCAACAGGTATTTACCGAAGTGCTACTACATGAAGCTCGGCCCGCGACTCCCGTTGAGCGGGAACAGGCGATCGAGGAAAAAGGCCTGATGCGCGTGTTGCTTGAAGAATGTGTCACCATACTCAACCGGGCCCACGAGCAGCTGCGCCACACCTGGGTCAAGGTGGACGACGAAAACAAGAAGAAGTCGGAAATCAAATTACTTGTTCAGCAACAAGAGGGCGCGTTACGCTCCCTACAGGCCCGTTTGATCGATGGCGGCGAGAGCATGCAGCGTGTCCTCGGGCTGCTGCAGACTGAATTCAGAGACATGGGTCTAACGACTAAGCCGGTACCAGAAGAAAAACAGCTCACTGAGGTGATGCGCGAAATCACGGACAGAGGCGAGAAGAAACGAAAATCGTTCTTCTCTTAACGCCGCCTGAGCGCCTATTCTGTCGGGCGAGCAAACCCTAGCCAGACTGTTCGGAATGCCCGTGAATCACGGTCTTCTGGAAGAGTGGTGCTCAAGTCGCGCGATATCTGACGAATACGAGTAATCAGAGCGCCCGTCTCCAGGGTTAGGAGACGGAGTTGGACTCTCCGGACAGGTCTTTGACCCGCTTCTGGAGCTCTGCGATATTGCGGTCTGTGCGGATGCCTGAATCGATTTCGTCAGATGGCGGCTCGTCTTCTCGTTCTTCATGGATGATTCGGTCGCGGTACCAGATGCCGCAGTGCTTGCACTGATTCCATTTCCCATCGCCATAACGGACGGATGAGTGCGTATTCCGCCTGCGGCAAATTTCTAGCTCTGTCTGGTTAGCCATGCTGCCTATACTAACCAGAATGCGACGGTGTGGGAAAACTTAGTCGTGCGCATTGTGCTGCAGCCTTTTCGGTTGGTAGACAAGCCTACGCTTCTGGACCGCACTTTTTTGCAAGTGGGAGAGCAAAATTTTCCGCGATTCCTCGAAACTGAGCCGATTAGCTATTGAGCGAAATGAACACAACTCTTTCAACCCCAAGTGAGATTGCAGCCCGGATGGCTGCGGAAATAGCGTTCCTAGTACCACAGCACGTTGATACCACTTCAAAAGCGCGATAGAGTGCGGCTGATGGCAAATCACTTACTTCCCGCAACAGAAAACAGCATGGGCGATCTCATCGCGATGCAAGAAGGCGATCTGGAAATGTATTGGATCGTCACACAAGGCGTTCACGATTGGGCTGCTCGGTACCTGCCCGATCTCAACGAAGTGCTTCTGCTTATTCGCAAACAGATTCAGAGATTGGGAGCAACAACACCCGCTCGCTTACGAGCGGTCTATAACGGCTCGCTGGCTTCTATGATGGAGACAGCGAATTTTCTGGCCAGCTGGAATTACTTTGATCATCAGACTAAAGCCGACCTATGATCCCGACTGAAGCACGGAAAGCACTCGCGCGGATTATCCCGGTCTGCGACGCTCTCACTTACGATGCGATGGGATGGGTAGTAACGGCCTGCCTGAAGCCGCTCACGCTCAAACAGGATGGGGAGTGGGAGCGCTTCCGAGTGCCCTGAAGGTGTCATTCGCTCGCCCTTCACTGCCCCCCAAATGACCTCGCAGAAAGCGGTTTCCCTGTAGCCTTCTCGTACGCTTGACCCACCACAAACTTGGGCGGATAATTTTTACTTCTCGTCTCCAGAACGTACCGTGTTGAGACTCGATTTTTAGGAATCCCAGCCGCGTCTGTTTCGTCTAGGGTTTGCTCCATGGATTGGGTAGTAATCGCATCCCAGTCAATAGCGTTCCCGTCTGACATCGCCATGCAGCTATTAGGCTACACGGGTATTTCATCATCGGCGGGAGACGGCCAATCACTGGTGCCCGTGACTCTTGTTCCCTCACTCGCATTCCGCACTCAATACGCAAGGCTGTTTGACGCTTATATGTGTTCCAATCAACCACAACGTATCTCCGACAGCCACAAATCAAGTAATAGCGCTGGGTTCCGGAGGCCAGGTCTTCGGTCTCCCTGCCAGGATAGCCGCCGAAAGTGTTGCGTTCGGACGTCATCGCAACGCAACAAAATCAGGCAAGAAGGGAAATGCAACAGTTCCCTACCAGTCTTGCTTGTAAACTACTGAGCACGTGTGTATTGCGGAACACAACAGCTGCCGAAACAACCAATTATCGGACATCACGCTCCTGGGAGGAACCGGTATTCCGGCTTCAGGTCGCAACGGTAGACTTTGGTGTGATCCGGGGATACGGTGACGCTGCAGGTGGCCCAAGACACGATGAGATCCGGGCCGAGCGGAAATACAATCGGCTGGCCGTTCAGGTCGGCTTCGATGCTCGGGCCTTCGGCCGTAGCCGGCAAGATAAAGCTCATACTCGAGCCGAACTTTGTCGGGTATGATTGGCGGATGACATCGGTCGTCACGGTTTGACTGACCTCCGCTTCCAATAAAAATGTCGCGGTGTCCGACCAATTTCTAACAGAGATGTTGAGATCGTGGCCATCTGCTCCCAGAGCCTGCGATTCGATACGGGTAAATGGGCAAGGTCCGGCTATGCAAGCCAGCCGAGGACGGCGGAACTCCTGATCCTGGCCGTGCTCGACGAATGAAGTAACGCTCGCTTTCCATTTCCGGTCCGGCGAGCAAGGTTCATGTTGGTTACACGGAACATTTCCGGTATTGACCGCTTCGAAGGGCTTCACCAGGCTTCCGGTATTGTTCGTTATGGTGGCTTTCTCCGAGTACCTGACGCGCACGTTCGAAAGAGTTGACACGCTCTTGCTTACGGGCGAGGTTACTTTTTGCGGCACAGGCGTCATGTAGGCGAGATACAGTTGGTTGCCCGTCGCGTTCGAAATCCCTAGCGGCAGATAGCCTGAGCGGGCGAATGTGAGTTTGGCAACTTGCGGTTCACCTTCCTGCGCCGGCAAAGTGAAGCTGAAAAGACCTGAGGCGTCGGAAACAGTCCTGGCGGTAGTGGAAACCGTGCTGGCGGTCACCTCGGCATCTGCAATGGGGATTTGTTTGCGTGGGTCGGAATCGCGTCTCAGCGCGACGCCACTCAGCTGGAGGGGTGGTTTCGGGCGGCTCTGTCGAATAATAAAGACTAAGCTCCCGATTACGATGCTCACACTCAGCACTGCTGTTACCCAAATTGCGACTTTTCGACTGTCGGTCATCTGCTGTTGCTCTTGAATTCCGTGAAGCTAAACAATATTCAGCTTAATCAGGTCTCGCGCCGGGAACTCCTGCTCCAGCTTGCCGCAGCGGCTTCTCTGGCCGGCGCGCAGACACAACCAGTCGTTGTCTCGCCCGAATTTTCCGCGGCAAACCTATCGAAGGAAGACGATCAATTTCTGGAAGAGCTGGAAAAGGCAGAGTTCCAGTTTTTTTGGGAACAGGCAAACCCGCAAACGGGCCTGGTAAAGGATCGCTGCAGCGTGCGCCGCGAGGATCACTCTATCGTCGCCAGTATCGCCGCAACCGGCTTCGGTCTGACAGCATTGTGCATAGGCGTGCAGCGCGGTTATGTGCCGCTGAGCGACGCGCGAGAGCGTGTCATCACAACGCTACGTTTTCTGTGGGAGAAAATGACCAACCATCGTGGATTTTTTTTCCACTTCGCCAACGTACTCACTGGTGAGAGGATTTGGGAATCCGAGATCTCCTCGATAGATACTGCCCTGCTACTTTGCGGCATGCTTACTTGCCGGGAGTATTTTCGCAGTCCGCAGATCACACGCCTTGCAACGGATATTTTCAACCGGGTGGAATGGAACTGGCTCTCAGAAGACACACAACTGCTCCCGCTTGGGTGGTCGCCGGAAAACGGTTTTCTTCCTTATCGCTGGGAGGAATATAGCGAGCTGATGATGATGTATCTGCTCGGGGTGGGAGCATCGCGCAATCCCCTACCCGTAGAGGTTTGGCAAGCCTGGAAACGGCCCACCTTCGAATATGAAGGTCTACGTTACATTGGCTCCTTTGCGCCGTTGTTTGTGCATCAGTACTCGCAAGCGTGGTTCGATTTCCGGGGTAAGCAAGATCAATACATCGACTATTTTAAGAACTCGATCATTGCGACCGAAGTGCATCGCCGTTTCTGCCTGGAATTGTCAAAGAGATTTCCCGATTACACCGAGGACTTATGGGGGATAACTGCCTCCGATTCGCAGCACGGTTACGTAGTCTGGGGCGGACCTCCGGAGATGGGTCCGATCGACGGCTCGGTTGTTCCAAGTGCAGCGGGAGGCTCACTGGTGTTTATGCCGCAGGAAACGCTGCGCGTTCTGAAGAACATCCGAAACCGCTACGGGACCGCCTGGAGCAAATACGGGTTTGTCAATGCGTTCAATCCGCTGACGAACTGGTATGACGCGGATGTTATCGGGATCGATACGGGAATAACGATGCTGATGGCGGAGAACCTGCGCACGGGGTTTGTATGGGAGACTTTCATGGAAAGTCCCGAAGCACAACGGGGTTTGGATCGAGCGGGCTTCTCGGCTTTTTGAGAGGTTTTTACCGCCTATAAAAAAAGGCCGCTCCGGCGCGGTCAGGCAAGCCAGAGCGGCTGAGGGAAATCGAAAAGCCTAGCGGTGGTGACCCCCGCCTCCGCCGTGGCCGCCGGAAGATCCACCATGAGAACCGCCGCCACCGCTGCCGTGAGACGATCCGCCTCCACCACCGTGCGACGGCGCGCTGTAGTGCGGCGTGCTCTGGCGGGAACTCGGAGCGCTGTAATGCTGCGGAGCGCTGTAATGCTGCTGTGGCGCGCTATAACGTGGAGCGCTGTTATAGGCCGGAGTACTGTAGCGTGGCGCGCTGTTATAGCTTGGGGCGTTGTTTCGCGGTGCGTTGTATCGTTGACCGCCATATTGCGGCGCGTTGTAGCGAGGGCTGGAATATCTCGGGGAAGCTGAGGGCTGCGGCTGTCCAAAGCTATGCCAAGCGCCTGGTTCGGACCCACCTCTAAATCCCTGGCGCAGCGCGCCGCCATTACCCGGATCGCCGAACCGCTGCCATCCGCTGCCTGACGATCTCCCGGCGGTAGAGGGAGTGCCGGCGGCTCCAAATCTGCTCGCGCCGTTCTGCAGCCCGCGCATTTGCTGGCTGCTCTGCACGCCGCGTAGCTGCTGGCTGCGGAACTGCGAACTCTGAAAGAAGTGCTGATTGGCTGCGGAGGCGAGGCGCGCATTCGGCGCTGCCTGGCGGCTCGAGAACTGATAGCTCGCGCGCGTCGGCGCGATCGGCATTCGGCCTCCCCGGAAGGAACTTGCATTGCTCAATTGCGCCCGGGTTGCCGGAGCAAACCTCTGGTGCGGGCCGCCGAAGCCGTTATAGCTGGCGGTCAATGCCCCGCCCCGATACGCCGCATTGCGGTACATGCGTGCTATGTCTCCGCTTCGGACGAAGTTGCCGTACGGACGGAACAAGCCACGGCCGCCATAGCCATAGCCGCCCCAGCCGCGTCCATACCAGCCCGGGCCCCACCAGCGGTGGAACAGCTCAAAGGGCGCGAGTGCAACCCAGCCGAGTCCGCCGAGTGCGACGCCCAGGCCGAAACCACCCCAGCCGAAGAAGCCAACCAGAGCCGGACTCCAGAAAGCCGAGGCGCCGAAAGCTCCGGGCCACCAGCACCAGCCGTAGCCTCCGTTATGAAACCAGCGGCCGTAGTGATAGGGCGCCCAGCCCCAAGGAGCGGAATCCACCCAGGTCCAACCGTAATAGTCTTGCCAGGCCCACTCGCCAGTGCTGTAAGGCGACCAGTCGGCGGGCTCCGACTGCGGCGCCCATACCTGGCCATATTGCGAAGGAACCCAGTTTCCGTACTGATCCAGGTCATCGGCGCCCGGGATGCTCGGATTCACATACCGGTAGCTCTGCGATCTCAGAAGCTCGCTGTCGCGCTGCGCGCTCCAGTCGTCAAACTGATCCCGAGCCGCCTCGTAGGTGTTACGAAACTCCGGATCGGACGGATTGCCTCGCACGAGGACGGTTTGTCCGGTGGGCAATTGCTGCGAACCGCGAGGCCCGAAAATTTCTCCCTGGCCTGAACGGGCGGTGATCTGAGTGGTGCCGTCTGAAAGCACCGAGAGGCGAAATTCACCTTCGCTGAGCGGCCGGAAGCCGATGCTGGGCGTGTCCACTTCCACCTGCGCGGTCGAGTTGCGCAACACGCGGTAAATGATGGTCCCTGCCCCGAGTTGAAGCTGGTAACGCCCATACTCCACGGCGGCAAATCCGACTTCCGTATCGGGCGCGAGCCGGACCAGATTCGCATAGTCGAGTTCCACCTCCGCGCGGGAACCGTTAGAGGTCTGCAAATGGTCCTGGGCGGCGAGCGGAGCGTTGATCGCGGCTGCGGTGAATTCTCCGTTATCGCCGCGCCTAATGTTCACGTCGCCTTGCACGATGCTGAGCCGGGCAATTCCGTGCTGCTGATCGGCTGCCGCGTCCTGCTGTGGGTTGCTCTGCGGGTCGGGGCCGGAGTCAGGATAATTCGCTGCCCCTGGCGGCTGATCTGAATTTTGCGAGAGACCGGGATCTTGCGCGGGTCCGGATTGCGAAACGGTGGGCCAGCCGGATTGCGCATCGATGGCTGGGTTCAAAGTAAACAATGTCACCGCGAAGGCAACCAGCATCGTAATGGCTTGGCGAAACATACTGCGATGGCCTTATATACACGCTGGGGTCCATTCTCTATGTCATTGAGGGCGCGAGGGTTGTAAGATGCGTCTAATGTGAAGAAATGGTTGAAATCCACCACCCTGAGCAGGTTCCACCACGGGCGAACCGGGGCCGCGAGTATCATCGACGATGGAGCAACCCAGGAGAATATGACGACGCAAAAGAAGACAGCGAACAATCCGATTCAGCAGGCTGAACTGATTCTTAAACTGTACGAACTGCGGAGAGAGACTGTGATGCGCGAGGCGCGGTCCTACGTGGGTGGGGAGTTTATGCCCGGATCCGCCAGCGAGTTTGTCGAAATCGTGAGTGCGGGTGGTAAGCATACCAGCTTCGTTCTTCAGGTTTACGGATATTGGGACATGGTTGCCGCGTTCGTATCGAACGGTGCGCTCGACGCTGGTCTGGTGTATGACACGTGCCAGGAGATGTACTTTCAATACGCGAAGATTCAACCGTATCTGGCGGAGTTCCGCGAAAAGATGAAGTTGCCCGAGTTTCTAATAAGTGTCGAGCGTCTGGTGGAGGGGTCTGATGCAGGTCGCCGCCGGGTCGAATCGATGCGGAGAAATCTCTCCGCGATAGCGGAAGTGCGCAGCGCAGCCAAGCCGCCGGAGTAAAGAGACTTGCGCCCGAATCACAGTTGATATACCAATAGTAGGTCGACCGGCGGTATCCGACAGTGAAATGGGTACGAGCCGGCCCACGAGAGGAAGACGAATGGATCACCGCTCCCGACGTGATTTTATGAAAACCGGCCTCGCCGCGGCAGCGCTCGCGAGTACCGGAAGCCTGCGGCTTAGAGCGGAGAGCTCGGCAGCGACCGATTGGGTAACGCTCGGACAGTCAAACGTAAAGGTGACGCGGCTCGCGTTTGGCACCGGAACGTTGAGTGGAAAAGTGCAGCGCGACCTGGGACAGAACGACTTCACGAAGCTGGTGCGCTACGCCTATGACCGCGGCATTCGCTTCTTCGAGACCGCCGAGTCGTATAGCGAGATGCACAAGATGCTTGGCGTGGCGCTGAATGGCATCCCGCGCGATAGTTATCGGCTCATGTCGAAGGTGACGACGCGTCAAGGTGTAGATCCGCAGCAAAAGATTAACGAGCTACTCAAGCTCGCCAACACCGAGTACTTCGATGTGATGCTGTTGCACTGGCAGCACGTTGCGTCATGGCCAACCGATAGCGCCAGATGGCAGGACGGGATTCAGGAGGCTCAAGCGAAAAAGGCGGTGCTCGTACGCGGCGCCTCCGTGCATGGGCTTCCGGCATTGCGCCAGGTTCCGGAGAACAAATGGCTCCAGGTTGCGATGATCCGGATGAATCAAAAAGGCACCGCGATGGACGCCGAGGCATATAACACGACGGGACCGGGAAATGTAACCGAAGTCGTCGAACATGTGAAGCAAGTCCGGCGGGAAGGCATGGGCGTTATCAGCATGAAGCTGGTGGGAGAGGGCACGTTCACCAAGCGTGAGGACCGCCAGGCCGCAATGCGATTCGCGTTCAAGCACGCCGGCGTCACTTGCGTAACGGTTGGCTACAAAAACACGGCAGAGGTCGACGAAGCGATTGAGAATCTGAATTTAGCGCTCGCGTAGAAGCGGGCACACGAAATCGTTTTTGCGTAACCGGTCATGTCCTTCGAGCATGACCGGTTAAATTCGCTCGGCGGGCTGCGAAATGTTCACTGTGGATACGCCACAAAACCTTGAGAGGGGCCGGCCGCGGTATAGAAGTACCCGCAAAGGGCTCCGTGATCGTTGATACCATCGATTTGAGTCGTTCCGCCGGAGCCGGGATAGTTCACTGCCGTAAATGCGCCCCCCCTAGTTCGGACAAATCCAAACTCATCAAAGTTTGCGTCGAAAAACCATCCGGCGATCGCCCCGTTGTTGTTGATGCCGGTTGGCTGGGTGTCGAAGCCCCCTGGTACATCGATATTTCTGAAGGCACTGTTTTCGTCGGTGTCTTCTAGGTCCGCTTCTCTGCATCCTTCCCTGAGAAATCCATGATCGTTACCAGGTACGGTCTGAAACCTACCCACCACCTCCCTCTTGTCATTAACGGCGGCAGGAAGTGTGATTGACTCCGCTGCAGCCGGTTCGGTGAAAAAGGAATACGACTGCGAATCCGGATGCCAGATCCAAGCCACTTGTCCAAAGGGAAAACCACCGGCGTATCCAACCGCAACGCCGTCGTCATTGATGCCGTTCGGCTGAATTGCCGGGTAATCCGGTATGTCGGGAAGCATGGCCCACGCAGAGCTGGCAACAGAGTAAGTAACAGCATGGGAGGTGCCGCTGGCGTCGACATAGTAACCAATCAAAATGTCGCGGTTATTCGTTCCGTTCAAGTAAGTGGCCGTGGCGCCCGGGTAATCCAGTGTTTGTACAACCCCGTTCTGCCACACGAAACCGTGAGTATTGTAACTTGCATCCTGATACCAGCCGGTGACGAGGCCCCGGTTATTGATTCCGTTTGGCTGGACGTAAGTCGACTTTGGAATGTTGATGTTCACGAACAGATACCTTCCGAACGGAGGTATCGCTGCTGCAGGTTGTATCTCAGGCGTCGCTGCCGATCTCCTGGCGCGCGCGCGGCCGGGTTCTACCGGTCGCAGTCCGTTCAACATATTAGGAGGCACATGAGGGGAATGTTCCTGCTCGACTCCGCCCGGCATGTTGGAAGGGACCGGCGGTCCTGGCAAATTGCTCTGGGGCTGGCTCCAAGCCGCCCTGGCCGAGCACAAGGCCAATAGGGCCAGGAGGATGCCAAACGAGTAATTCGGTTTGCCGGCAGAGACACGTTTTGCCAACGGTATCGTTCGAGTGATTTTTGTGGTGTTCACGTTACCCTCCTCAACTATTGATCCGTTCCTGTTTCCCATGAATTGTTCGGCCTGACCCTGAAGACGGTGCCGCCGCCTCCGGGAAGGGCTATTGTCGAAGGTCCGCCCAGCAAGGTAGTGCCGTAAAGATCCCCGTCGCGGCCGATGACCAGACCCGCGGTCGGTCTGAATCCGTTCGCAGCTGTGAAGCTGTGTAGCACCTTTTCCCGCCAAGCCCCGTCCGGATGGCGGGGGGGCGTCAGTTCGAACACGACGCCACAGCCGGGGTCCTCAGGGCAACTCTTCGGAGTCACCACCGTCGCGAGTCGTGCCGTACAGCTTTCCGTCCTTGCCTATGACCAGGCCGGCGGCGGGGTACAATCCGTCGGGCACACCGGTGAAACTGTAGATCACAGCTTCCGTCCAGGATTCGCCTACAGCGGCCGGCGGACTCAACTGGAACACGCCGCCGCAGCCGATGCCTCCGCAATTCTGTGGGTCGCCCCCGAATGTGACGGTGCCATAAAGTACTCCGTCCCGGTAGACCACGGCATTGGGGAAGCCTCCGTCGCTAGTTCCCGTGAAACTATAGAGCACTGTTTCCGTCCAGGCGCCCCCCGGAGAGCCCGGGGGATCCAACCTGAACACGGTGCCACAGCCAGTGTCCGAGCAGTTTGAGCTCGGGCCGCCGAAGTAAGTGGTGCCGTAAAGCTCTCCGTTGTTCCCGATCACCAGATCGGTCAGGGGCACTGCTCCGTCGTTGCCGCCCGTGAAGGTGTAGAGCGTTTGCTCCGTCCATGCTTCGCCCGGAGAGCCAGGCGGCGTCAGCGAAAAGACGCCGCCACAGCCGTATTTGGACTGGTAGGAGTAGGGGCAGTTTGGCGAGAGTCCGGCGAATTGGACAGTTCCGTAGAGTACGCCGTTCTTGCCGATGACAACGCCGGCTTCGGGATTCTGCGGGTCCCCGTACGCGGGCGAGAAGCTATAAAGGGTCGTTTCAGTCCACGTCCCGTCTGGAGACGAGGGCGGCGTCAATGCAAAGACGGAGCCGACATAATGAGTTCCGCCGTAGTAGGTGGTGCCGTAGAGCTCTCCGTTAGGTCCAACAGTGGGGCTTGCCAAAGGCAACGAAAGCTTAGGAAATGCGTAAATCACGCTCTCCGTCCAGGCACCTCCGGGAGAGGAGGGCGGCTTCACTTGGAAAACAGTGCCGTCGCCGCTTCCCCCTTGCTGGGTCGTTCCATAGAGCGCTCCGTTCTTATCGATGGCTAATCCCGCGAAGGGATATTGACCGTCTGGCACGCCCGTGAAGCTGTGAAGTGTTTGTGCGATTCCGCAAGGTGCGACGAGGGCGAGCGAGAGCAGAAGCGTGCCACTCGCTTCGAGGAGGCAGTGGGCGGCAGCCGCCGGTTGAAGAATACGGTTTAGCCAGAGGCCAACCGGTGGAATCGGTGCGTTTTTCGTTGATTGTTCGAACATGTGTTCCTTTCGTTGCGAAACAAATTATGCCCGCCACAAGTTTGTCGGCCGATAAAACGATAACCGCATTACACGGCGGCGTCTTTCAAAATCGAGCGATTATTCGAAGCCTCTTCGGCTTTGAACCCAAACTATAGAAGCGCTATTTAAGACGACAGCGGCTTAGTCGATTTGGCGAAATCTGCCTGGTGAGATGCCCATTCTGCGGCTAAATACTGAAGTAAAGTGGCTTTGGTTGGCGAAGCCGACAGCTGCACCAATCTCCTCAAGCGGAACGCGGCATCCTCGAAGCAGCCTTTCGGCTCGGGAAATGCGGAGTGCCAACACATATTGGTGAATCGTGAATCCGGTGCTGGTTTTGAAGGCTTTCCCGAAATGGTATTTACTCAAGGCAGCAACCTGGGCCAGCTCATCTAGGGTTACATTGCGATCCAGGAAAGTATCGATATATTCGAGCACTCGCCGGAGGGTTGGCTTGGGGAGTCCTCCTCGGTACTCTAGGACCCGAACCCGCTCGATTGAATACTTGCGGCAAACTTCGACAGCAAGGCGAGTGGACAGCGACTCTCCCAAGATTGGGCCAGTTGGAGATCCTGCTGCGGCATCCGCCTGGAGGCTAAACATCAGGTCACGGAGTTCGGGGTCATCTCGACCTCTCTCCGGATAGAGCTGTACGTCTTGACCATGAAGTTCATCGGATACCAGCGCCCGCATCAGGCTGGGGTCGATTCTGACGGCAATCATTCGCGCGGCCTTATCCCAACGAAATCCGCGCAATTCGCCTGGAGAGAGGACGCCTACATATCCATTGCCGACAACACAGCTACGCTCTCGGCCGCTCTCGTGCCAATAGCGTGTGTTTGGCTCCGCGGAGACACTTAGGGCGACCAGGTAATACGGCACCGAGTGATCCGGCATTTGGTAGGGCGGCAATTCATGTTCCTCGAGTACAACTCCATTCCAGGAGCCTGGAGGAGTCCTTACCAAAGGTGAGGTGGGCAAAGCGGACTGAACAGTCCCGCTGACTACGATCTCTAGGTGACTGGACATTGTGTACTCTGAGAGTGCTGTTTTTTTGCGTATGCGGCATACCAGAAGGTTGTGTTAGGTCAATTCCGCCGAAGCAAAGTCACTGCTTCGGCGCAGAAGGCACGAAGTTTTCTAGCGACCAGAATTCGGTGCCATTGCTATAGTCGCCGGACGCGACAATGATCTTCCGCTCGTCCGGGCTGACCTCTAGCGTGCCCGACCCGCTGCTCGTTGGAAAATCTCCCAGACGCTCCGGTTGGCCGCCGGCTGTTGCAATGCGGAACAGACTGTGTTTCCCGGCGGAATCGATGTCGTGGTAAATAAGCCAGTTGCCGTCAGGTGTGGCGCTGAAGTGGCCCGTCGTGAAATTCGTATTGAGTGAGACCAGGCGTCGCCAATCGCCGCCTGAGGAAGGACGTATCTCCAGGTTGCGCTTGTCTAACCGTAGAGACCAGCGGCCGTCTGGTGAGATCCATCCCAGCGCCGTTGCTGGGAAGCGCTCCAGTACTGTCGTCCGCTTTGTGGCGATTTCCCATCGCAGTAATTCCCCCCCAAGCTCGCCGGTCGTCTCAGTGAGCAGGTAAAGCGCCCGGTCATCGCGGCTGGGATAGAGAATCAGCGGCTTCGTTGGGGAAGAAAAGGTATCGAGCCGCTCGATTTCGCCGGAGTCGACTGCAATCGAAAGAATGTCCGTTTTTTGTGCCGTGATATCGCGACAGAAAAGTTTTCGCTCATGAACGGCCCAAATACATGACGCGTAACCGAGTGCATGATAGATCTCGCGATCCTCCCCGGTTGAGAGACTGTGCAAATGGACGATTTGACCGCCACTCTGTCCCACATCTTCATTCCTGGCAACGTAGACGATTTCGTTGCTGTCAGCGGACCATTGAGGCGCAGGGTTGAGCGTATTGCCAAGATGGAGATCGAGACGTTTCCAATCGCCCGCGCGTCCATTCGGATCCAGGGACGCGAAATAGACGGCCCAGTTGCCGCCAGGCTTGACAGAAGCGTAAACCAGGCCCCCAGCAGCGGTCGTGACACCGCTTTCGAACTCGCCATATTTGACAAAAACCGGGGCTCCAGCCGATTTGCCGTTTCTGATAGGCAAGAGGTGAAGCGCCCCCTTCCCTGACCGTTCACTGGCGATGGCCAGATTGCATCCGTCGGCAGTCCAATCGAGCAGTCTGACCGCTTGAAAGTTGGGGGAGACTCCGGTGGCTAGCCGCTCCTCATAAACGAGCCGCGGTACTCCCGCTTCAACAGGCAGGACGAAGATTCTTGAAACCGGATCTGCAGGCGGCGGGCGAAGTTGATATGCGACGAAGCGGCCATCCGGAGAGAAGGCTGCAGATCGTATCACTCCCGTTTTCAGATTCAACAATTCACGGATTTGCCCATCGGTGACGGAAATCTGCATTAGACGGCTCGTGCCGTCTTCAGATTGACTGCATCCTAGGAGATGCCGATTGTCCCAGGACCAGTTTAGACATCCAAGATGGCTATCCAATCGCGCGACCTCGCGGTAGCCCGTGCCGTCTGTCTTGATTACCGAATAGACTTCCCTCTCGTCAGGCTTTGAGACTCGGAGTAAAACGATCGAGAAATCTCTGGACGGAAAAGAACCCAGCTCGTCACCTGGTTTCGTCTTGAAAATGACCCGTTTCGTTTTGCCGCCAAGATCGCCGTAAATCAGCTCGCCGGTCCCCTTATTCAAATAGACCGCGCGATGACCGTCAGTATCCCCGGGACCCGGATCGAAGCCTGGCACCTCGATTTTGCGCTGCGTCATCGTCGCGGACGGTGCCGGATGATCATCTTGCTTCAGAGCTGTCAGCCTCGCCCGCGCCTGTACCGCGGCCGGCTGATCGGCGAAATCGCGAACGATCTGCTGATACACCGTCTGGGCCTGCTGGCCGAGTTTCTCGTAGCAGCCAGCCAGGTGCAGCAGCGCCTTCGCGCGCACGTCGCGCGGAGCAGAACCTTCTGCTGCAATCCTTTGATAAATCCCGATAGCGCTCTTGAGATCGCCATCTACCTGTTCCTTGGCAATGGCGCCTTCCAGTTCCACCGCCGGCCTGGTCTGAGCAAATGCCATACGCACGGTAATCTGTGAGGCCAGGATCATGATGAGAGCGGCAAAGCTCACGCTCAAAACCCCTGTAGCAATCGCGGATACCAGTGCGCCCAGCGCGATGACGATGTTTTCCTTTGTCGGGCATTCCATAACGGATCCTCCTTACTGCGAATCCAGAATGCCGGTCCGATGTATGCGGCGTATCGGGAACTGGTCAGGACATCGTATCGACTTGGTCTGGATTTTCTGACACAAGCAAGCTACCCGTCAAATCGATACCCCACACCACGGATGCTGATCAAATACCGCGGCGCTGCGGGATCGTCTTCAATCTTCTTTCGGAGCGCGACGATGTGGTTATCCACCACGCGATCTGTAACGTATACGCCGGAGCCCCACACTTGTTCGAGAAGGTTCTCGCGCGTGAGCACGCGACCGCGGCTGCGAACGAAAGCGGCCAACAGTTTCAGCTCTGTGTGCGTCGCTTCTAACCCCTGGCCGTCGCGCCGCAGTTCGAACCGCGTCAGATCCAACTCACAGCGGCCAATGCGATGCACTTCGCCGGCAGACTCAGGCACGTTTCGTCGAAGGGTAGCTCGGATGCGTGCACGCAGTTCGCGCGGGCTGAAGGGCTTGGTCACGTAATCGTCAGCACCCACGTCCAGCCCCAGAATCTTTTCTGCCTCCTGCGTCTTGGCGGTCAGCATGATGATGGGCGTACTCAGGCCGCCATGCCTCAGCTCGCGGCAAACTTCAAAGCCGTCCTTGTTGGGAAGCATGACATCCAGCAGAATCAGATCGAATGGCTCGGACCGCGCGCGGCGAACAGCATCCACGCCATCGGCTACCACGGCAATCTCGTAGCCTTCGGTTTTCAAATCGTTTTCGAGAGCAAAGGAAATTGCCGGCTCGTCTTCCACAATCAGGATTCGGCTCATATCCGTGTCTCTCCGGCGTTGGCTAGCGGAAGAAGAATGGTGAAGGTGCTGCCCGCGCCGGCGACGCTCTCCAGACGGATCTCCCCGCCACATGCATGGACGATCTGGCGTACCATCGACAGTCCGATCCCTGTGCCTTTGATGCCCGCCTTTTTCGCTGCCTCGCCGCGGACGAATTTCCGGAAAATCTCGCGTTGCTCCCGTGTATCAATACCCATGCCGCGATCCCGCACGGAAATCGCCACCCGGCGGTGATTCACCCACCCTTCCACCCACACCGTACGGGATTCCGGCGAATACTTCACTGCATTTTCGAGCAGATTGCGGATGGCGCAGCGGAGCGCCTCCCCATCGGCATTGATACCAACTGGGGATGCATCGAGGTTCATTTCCACCTGGAAGCCGCTGGCCAGCGCTTCTTCGCGAAAATCCGCCACGGCCGCGCGCACTACGGCAAACACATCATGCGGCTCGATGGAGTATTGTTTGCGGCCGGATTCCATGCGTCCAAAATCCAGCAGGTCCTCCACCAAGCGCTGCAGCCGGGCGGTTTCGCGCTCCAGAAACTCGTAGCTATGCCGGCGGGCTTCGTTGGGGAGACGGCCGTCTGCCAGCAGTTCCGCAATCCCGCGCAGGGAGGTGAGTGGTGAGCGGAATTCGTGCGAAACGGCGGAGACAAAGTCCGACTGGAGCTGTGCCACGCGCAGTTCTCGGCTGACGCCACGATACATGGCATACGCACCTGTCAGAACCAGCAAAAGCATCAGCGCTACACCAGCCAGCCAGAGCGCACGATTGAGCCCTCGACTTGGGGCCGGGGAAATGCTGGAGAACTCGATTTTGCCGGTGAGTTGAGCCTCCGCAAGCGACCTTAGTACGTGAAGCTTCGCTCCGCTCCGCGAGCCCTCGACCGGCCATTGGCAATGAATGTCATCGGCGTTCGCGGACACTTTCAGAGTGCCGGGTAACCAGCCGGCCGGAGCAAAAAGCGCCGCGAGCCGTGATGGGGTCGAGTGCCAGACCAGCAGAGACTTGTCCGGCCCAACTTCGCGGCCGTTAAAACTTGAGCTAGTCCGGACCGCCTGCTGCCACTGTTCGTAGAGCCGAGAGATCAGCAACGAGAACTCTGTCGCATCTTGCGGCGGACTGTCCGTCGTGTGCTGGATGCGATTTACTTCGCCCCAATAGTATTCGAAAGTTTCGCGGCGCAAGGGCCAGCGGCCTTCGAGCAGCGCAACTCGTAATTTCTGAGTCGCCACGGCCGCGCGCTCCGGATCTCCGGCGGTCTCCGCCAGGAGTTCGCAACGCGCTCCAGCCGCTAACAGCGCATACGGCACGCCCTCCGGGTTCACCGCTGTTTCTCCGAACAGTTCATTATAGGCAGCTAGCGCCGCTGCCGGATGATTGCGCCTCCGCTCTAAACGGGCGATGCGCAGCAGGGCCTCGGCACGGGTTGCCGGTTGCGCTGCGAGTGGTCGTAAAGCCTCGATAGCCACAGGGTAGTTTTGATCGCGAAACTCCAGCTTCTCGGCGGTGTCGAACCTTCGGGGAGGCGCACCGGCCTCACGCGGCTCAGGCACGAAAAGTAGCGATTTGCCGGGGTATGCGGTTGCGGACCGATGCACGAGCAAGACCAATGTGCCATTGAGTGGAAGCTTTGCCTTCAGAGCGGTTGGGGGCGGCAGGACCTTGAGCTCGCGCAGGCTGAAGTCCCACTCGGCGAGCGTGTTGCCGAGCTGAGCCACAGCCAAGTCAGCGATCTGTTCCAGGCGTTCGCGAGAGCGCTGCGCGGCGAGGTTGCGGTCCTGTTGCATCAAACGCCAGGTGAGCCAGACTTGCCAAATCGCAAGGCAGGCCACGATTGCCAGAAACAGCGGCAGGCTTCGGCGCACCGACAGTGACCTGATTATCGACAGGCGCACAGTGGACTCTGAGTATACGCCGCAATCGTCTGCGATTGGTCAGGAGTTTGTCAGGTTTTCGTCAGGGGAACCGGGGGGTCGCTTAAAGACCCGTTCTCTCTTCTTGCTAACCGCCCTTTCACTTCCCAACTACAAAAGCGGTTCGCACCGCAGTGAGCGATCGTATAACTAGGCTTATTCAGTTGCCGGATCGTCGTCTCGAGAGTTGTGCCAAGGGGGCGTCCGAGGAAACGATTCCTTATTGGGATGGGATAATTGCCTTCCTCGGCGAAGATGACCATCACTCATGCCTGGTCGGCAAGGGCAAATCTATTTGCGAGGACTCCACTTGGACGGGAAACGCGCTTCGCGTCGACGTGACGTCTCGGCGCTAGATCGCCCGTGACTGCCTACCAGACCGCCTGCTCACGTTTGCAACTTGCAACACATCCATGCTGACGATCTATGCCAAGTAACGTTGGAGGGACAGCTTCTGGTCGCCGCTGGTCATCGCGCATCGAAAAGCGTTCGCCACCCTGAGCTCAGCGGAACCATCTCATCTGCCCGCACCCAGGTGCGACCACCTGCGGCTTCTGTCTGGCTGTACGCCCAATGCGCGATCCGCATAGCGGCGGGAAGATCGCAGGGAATGCGCATCCGTACCGCCGCCGTGATTTGCTCCTCAAATCTATCGTTCCGCTCAGACCATCGCGCTAGGTGGAGAAAATGCGGCAATCGGTCCCGCTTGTTGCCATTGCATTTCCGATCGGCCAGGACAAGATTGTGCGCTAGATCAATCGGGTATTTAGCCCAAGGCACGAAATGATCTACTTCGCCTTCACCCTTGCGTATCGGCGACGAACAATAGAAACAGAGTCCGTTCTGAAGGTCAGTTAAGATCGGCCGAGCTGCATGCAATGCGCCGCGTTCGGAGCCGAACAGAAATTCCGAAAGATCCGTGCTTTCGTTCAAAAAGTCGCCGTTCATAGTGCGCACCGCCCGAATCCACGCCGATTGAACAATGTCCTGCAGCAACGCGTGGAATTTTCGGAAGCAGTACGCTACGCCAGGCCTGAGCTCAATCGAATCCTTCGAGGGCGATGGCCCATAGAGGAAATCCACGGTTTGGAGTGGACCCCAAAACTGAGACAGCGAGTTAAGGGAACAAATACATTGAACGGAGAGAGGAATGGATTTGTCCCGAGCTGTTTACAGCCGCGATCTGAAGATCACGGCGATGCGCGCGTTGGATGCGGGATCGACTACAACAGAGATCGCGCGGAAATATCAGTTGAGCCCGAAGCTGTTGGAGCGCTGGCGCGGTGAGTGGCGGGCTAAAGGTGAGCTGGCGTTTCCCGGCATCGGCTGGCAGGGGGCCGACCTGGCAGCGCTCGATGATGCGCGCCGGATCGCGGAGTTGGAGCGCAAAATCGGCCAGCTCACGATGGAAAATGAATTCTTAAAAAAAGCCCTACAGCATTTCAGGGATCATCATCCGCCAGCCGTCGTCAGTGGCGCGGATGCCTGTTTGAAGAAATCCGTCACGCCGCGAAAGAAGGCAA
This sequence comes from Terriglobia bacterium, assembly GCA_963799755.1. Lineage (GTDB taxonomy): Bacteria > Acidobacteriota > Terriglobia > Bryobacterales > Bryobacteraceae > Bog-105. The sequence goes on from CAWCYQ010000014.1 coordinate 117,512, forward strand.
AGCGGTGATCGGGTTGTGTGCTATGACCGGACTAAACCGGGCTGGATTTTACCGGTCGCGGTTGCCGCGCCAGGGCATGCCAGTCAAAATGGAACTGCGCGAGGAAATGCAGAAGATTGCATTGGAATCGCCGAGCTACGGCTATCGTCGTATTACCGCCGAACTGCGCAGACGCAACTTCGACGCCAACCACAAGCGCGTGCTGAGGATGATGCACCAAGACAATCTGCTTTGCGTTCGGCGCCGCTCGTTTATTAGAACGACAGACTCACGTCACACCTTGTGCGTGTATCCGAATCTGGCACGCGAGCTGGAACTCACAGCCGCCAATCAGTTGTGGGTGGCTGATATTACCTACATACGATTACGCGAGGAGTTTGTGTATCTCTCGGTCGTGCTCGACGCTTACTCGCGCCGCGTGATCGGATGGGCTCTCGGAAGAACATTGGAAGCCGAGCTTGCCGTCTCCGCCTTGCGTATGGCATTGCTTCCCCGGCGGCCAGCACCCGGCCTGGTGCATCATTCCGATCGCGGCATTCAGTATGCATCGCATGAGTATACGGGGCTTCTGAAGGAACACGAGATCACTATCAGCATGAGCCGGAAAGGCAATCCATACGACAACGCCGCTTGCGAGTCGTTCATGAAGACGCTCAAATGTGACGAGGTTTACAGGAATGAATACCGGGACTTCGATGACGCACGGCGAAGCATCGGTCAGTTCCTGGATGTCGTTTACAACCGCTACCGGCTGCATTCGGCTCTGGAATATCGCGCACCGGCTGATTTTGAGAAAGGCGCACAATGAGGAACTCGGCTTCTTTTATCAGGGGCGCTGCCCCTGAAACCCCGAGATTTATCGCTGTTGCGCCAGAATCGCTCTGCTACTTCGGGGCGGCTTCCACCGCCCCGGCCATTCCGGCATCTGAGTCGGCGCTCGGGTCGCATCTCTGCGTTGCCCTACCCTCCGCTCGGGTGTTTTCAGAATGGACGATATTAACCCAGCCGTGCAATGATTTTTCATTGAGCGGCAACGACCCTCTTAACTTGTTGTCTCACTCCAGGGGTTCACTTCAGTTTCAGTCCCCACCTTTTGCAGGCGCCACAAGGGCTGCTCCTTTAGAGTCGGGATGAAGTCGCTTACCAAGCGTCTCCAGGCGCGTTTATCCCTCTTCAGTGCGGGGAGTTGGTCACCGTACTTCGCCCGCGCGTTCTGGACCAATGTCAGAACCGTTGCGGATCGGCCGGTGTTCTGACGCAGAACTTCCGCGCCCGCATATGGCAGAGACTGGCGCCAGTAATACTCAATGAACTTCTCAGCAATGGAAAACAGCGACAGCTCGAGCGGTTCGCCGAAGTCGTCCCCATTTTCGACGGACAGATCGGCGAGCGCGGAAAGCAGAGCGTACTTGTACGTCGCCGTGAATAGCCCCTCCGACAGGAGCCGCTGGATCTTGGTGAGAAATCGGATTTGGTCCGCGTCGGTCGGCTCAGGCAAAACCTACTTGCTCCAGTAGTTCGCTTTGTCGTCAATGATCCAGCGAATGCCGCCGCGCGGGTCAGCTCTGTCCCCGTTCCAGCGCGGGATGATATGCACGTGTGCATGCTCGATGGTCTGTCCGGCCGCAAGCCCGTCGTTGATGCCGATATTGAACGCATCCGGTCTGAGTCCGGTCAGCAGCCGTTCTCGGACCGCCGCGACTAGATCCCAAATCGCCGATTGCTCGTCTACGTTCAATTCGTAGATGCTTCCCACATGTTTGCGTGGGATCACGAGTGTGTGGCCGTCAGACACGGGATATGCGTCCGGAAACGCAAGCGCGGACGAGTTTTCAATCCATCTTCGATTCGGTTCAAGGCTGCAGAAGGGACACGCTCCCATGTGGCTAGCGTACTGCGGTTGCATCCGTTGCATCAGCATTCCGCGCGGATTGGCGCTTTGGTTTGTGTCGGATTAATCCGTCGGCGCTGGGTTTGTCTGCTGCTGAACTACCATCGGTCTGAGCGCGCGGATGGAATACCAAGCGGACAATAACCGGCCCTTTGCCCCGGGAGAAATGATCAGTGCTAGCGAGCTGAAGGACTTCCTGTTTTGCCATTTGGCCTGGTTTCTGAACCAGCAGGGCTTTCGCAACACACCGAAGGCTATCGAGGAACGGCAGGCCGGCGTCACCTTTCATCAGGATCGGGCCGAGGCCGCGAGAAAAGCCAGCAGTCGGCAGGCTTTTTGGTGGGCCGTTGTCCTGGCGGTCCTGGGGATCGCGCTCTTGCTCGTGAGAGCGCTCATTGAAAGGAAGCGCTGACCCGTGCTGATGGCCATTGCAACCGCGTTCTTTCTGGCGGCCGTAATCTTGCTGCTGATCTATCGGCGACAGCGCCTGCATGGAGGCTCGCCGACGGGAGACCTGATCTATTTGGATAACGCGGAGCAGGACGTGCCCGTGTTGGTGTCCGAGCGGTATGGACTCAAAGGGAAACCCGATGCTCTGGTGCGCACCTCGTCCGGAGATGTGATTCCTGTGGAGCGCAAGAAGTCGCGTGCTCCCCACCGGCCCTATCCGGGCGACCTGATCCAGGCGACCGCTTACTGCGTATTGGTCGAGGAAACCTACGGACGAACTCCACCATTCATGCGAATTGAATACGCTGATCGTTCCTTCGACGAACCGTACACCCTCGAAGGCAAAAGCTGGGTTCTCCAGACGTGTGAGCAGATCCGCCAAGCGCGCCGGACGGGAGTTGCTCACCGTTCCCACACAGCACCAGGAAGATGCCGGTCGTGTGGACAGCGGGCGAATTGCCATGAAGCGTTATGACAGTTAAGGATGGTCCGCCAAAATGAGCAGCCGATTTGTAAACACTTCCAGACGGCTCTGGTGCAAACTCAGATGCAGTGTGTTCTAGCGGCGATAATGTCCGAGATGATGCTACGGGAGTCGGGAGGGGACTTGTTTAAGGGTCGACAGTTCGACCGTGAGGTGATTGTGCTGTGCGTGCGTTGGTATCTCAGCTTCAAATTGAGCTCGCGCGATTCGGTCCAGATGATGAGCGAGCGCGGTATTGCCCTGGCACACACGACGATTCTTCGCTGGGTGCAGCGCTACGTGCCCGAGTTTGAGAAGTGCTGGAGCCGGTACGCACGAGCGGTCAGTGGTTCCTGGCGTTGTGACGAGACATATATAAAGGTGAAGGGCCGGTGGACGTACCTGTATCGAGCGGTGGATAAACAAGGCCGCACGGTTGATTTTCTGCTAAGCGAAAAACGAGACGTGGCTGCCGCCAAACGCTTCTTTCGCAAGGCCATGAAGAATCAGAGCGCACCGCGGGTCATTACACTCGATGCTTACGCCGCTTCGCACCGCGCCAACACCGCATTGAAATCAGCCGGAACGATGCCACATCGAGTTCGAGTACGATGCAGCAAGTACCTGAATAATGTTGTAGAGCAGGATCATCGCCGAATTAAACACCGAATCCGACCCATGCTCGGATTCAAGCGGTTCGAGACAGCAGCGATAACGATCAGCGGCATTGAGCTTGCGGAGAAGATTCGGAAACATCAGTTCAAGACGGGAAAGTTACCGGGCAGGCCCAGAACCGCTCCAGAGATTTGGGCGGCTATTCTCGCTGCTTGACAGCTTCGAAAGTCTTTCTTGCGCCCACTGCACTCCTTTCGCCGAGTTTGCACCACAACCCGCGCGGTGAGCGAATCACCGCTTATCGCAATCTAAGCGCTTCACGGACAGGTCGCTCGGCGAGATCGGGTGAATGGGAAGTGCGCGTTAAGCTTCGTGAGGTGAGACGCTTATATGCTCAGCTCTCCTTCAAACCTGGAGCGGAGGCCAAAGCGCTCGCAGCGTGATCGCGAAGGTGGCTTTCACGGTCCAGCAGGCGGTGCATGCGTGAATCCCGCTCTCCTTCGCCCTGAAGATCTTCGATATGGCCGGCTGCGGCCGCCGTCAAGGCTCCCGATCAACTCGCTACACTCGGCCTTGACTGCGGTCCTCACCGGCCTGCCGGATCCAATGATCAGGCCGAAGGCGAGCTGCGAAAGAGCTTGCCCGGCAACGGGTAAATCACGAGAAACGATACTTACACAAAATCGCGCGCACTACCGTTTTGAAGGGATTCCTGGTTCACAATCCTTCAACCTTCCGGCCCGGAAGACGCACAGTGTGCTTTTGTGACGGCAGCTTCCCTCTTCCGCAATTGCTCCAGGCTTTACCATTGGTGCGGTTCCAGCGTTCCGTCACCACGAAGTCTGAAGAATTTAACCATGCCTTCGGCCCTGCGTATCGGCCTCCCGACACATCGCGCTTCTCTCAAGGTGCGCACGAATTCGACTCGTGAACGACCGTTTTTAGGTCGAATGTCCAGGCGGTACTTATAACCATAGTCCAGCGCGAGCAGATTCAAACGAGTCTCGGCCAGGATCTCCTCATTAGTGACGCCTTCCCAGAAACGTTTATAGGCGCCGTATCTAAGAATGAGTGACGTAGGGATTACCCTTTGACCTGATCGAGCGACTTAGTACCGATCGCGCCTCTTAAGTTATCGCCCTGCAGCGAGGTGCTCGCTGGCTTGCCGAGGTTGTCAGAGGTTACTTTCGAGGGTTGACGAAGCATCGCTTGGTTACCGGCTTAGAAACGCGAGGGGGTCTGTGCCGGGTCAAATCAACTCGCGGCCTCACGCTGAGCCGGGGATTCTGAAAGTCGTTAAAGGGTGAAACTCCTGCCATTTCCCTCACAGTTCCCGCATAACTACTGTCTTTAGCTGTCTCAACTATTGATGTACCTAGCCTAGTAAGCTTAGAGTTTATCCCGGCAAATTTGGTTGAAATCAGGATCCGCTGTATTTTTCTGTGGCTGTCCATCCCTATTATGTAGTCGGAATACTCCGCTAAGCGGTATAAATCAGGAAGGATGAAATCATGAGACGTAGCCTCTGGCTAGGACTGCTGATAAGTTTCGCGTTCTGGGCTGCTCCCATGCAGGGGGCGGGAAGGTTGATTATTCGGGTTCTCGGAGGGTTGCCGGCTGCTCAAATTGATTGCGTTATCGCGGGCTGCAGCATCGTCGAGAATATCGATGGCTCACTCGGCCAGCTTTTCCTGGCGACGACGCCCGGGGATCCCAATACGATTTTGGCAACCCTTCTCGGGCTCACCGGAATCGTGGACGGCGAACTCGATCTGGTCGCGCAGGTAGCAGATTCGGGCACGACCGCACCCCCGGCGCTATTGGATGATACCCCGGTAACGTTTTACGGTACCACGGTTCCGGACGGATATATTCATCAACCTGCGACAGCAATTATTCGCTTGGCAGACATTCAGGCCGCCTTTCCGAAAATAACGGGTACCGGAATTGTTGCGGTGATCGATACCGGCGTCGACCTGAACCACCCTGCTCTCAAAGGTGTGCTGCTTCCCGGTTACGATTTTACCCGCAACCGGCAGGGGGCCGATGAGACCAAAGACGTCAGCCTACGCGGCGCTCCGGTTATTCAGGGAGCGCAGCCGCAATGGGTGAGTGGAAACGGCTCGGGCAACCTTTCTCAATCTACCGTCGCGGTAGTAGACCAATCGACGGCGGCGGTCGTGGATGGCGATCCCCAATACGCCGATTTTGGACACGGGACGATGGTCGCCGGATTGATACACCTGGTCGCGCCAACCGCCAAGATCCTCCCGCTGAAGGCTTTCCGGGCCGACGGAACGGGTTACACATCCGATATTCTGCGAGCCATCTACGGCGCCATGCTGCAGCACGCAAACGTCCTAAACATGAGTTTCACTCTCGCGGCTTACTCTCAAGAAGTGGCAACGGCTCTCGATCTGGCTACTCTCACTGGAACTGTTTCAGTGGCGGCGGCTGGCAATAGCGCAGAAGATACACTGGCTTATCCGGCTGCTCTCTGGGATGTACTCGGGATCGCCTCGACCACCAACCATGATCAGTTGTCTTCTTTCTCGAACTATGGACCGCAACTGGTGTGGATTGGCGCGCCGGGAGAAGGCGTAGTCACCACATATCCGTTTTCCACGTATGCGGCGGGGTGGGGCACTTCATTCAGCGCGCCGTTTGTTTCCGGAGTGGCAGCGCTTCTGCTGAACGTGAATTGTTTGAGCGATCAACAGTCGAGCGCGGATTCAACCTCCCATGCGCAGCCGATCAATCCCAATGTCGGCCATGGGCGTCTGGATATCTACCAAGCTGTCGAGGCTTGGAGCCAGGCGGTTGGGGGAAATTAGACGAGAAGATGGCGGAGCTTCTGCTGCGGGTTCGAGACCTTATTGTCCATCTCCGTTTACCCCCAACGGTAATTCTTGAGGGCATTAGCTTCGATTTAGCGGCGGGCGAAACCGTTGGGATACTGGGCGAGTCTGGAGCCGGAAAAACAACTTTAGCGAAAGCTATTATTCGGCTTCTGCCGCCTGACCCCTGGGCGGTAGAGGGCTCGGTGCGGCTCCGGGAAAGCGAACTCCTGCGCGCTAGCGAACGTGAGCTGCAGAAGGTTCGCGGAGCGCAGATCTCTCTGATTTCTCAGGAGCCCGAGCTGGCGCTGAATCCGGTTCTGGCGGTGGGTAAGCAAGCCGACGAAGTTCTTCGTGCACATTCAAAGTTCGACCGGCGGCGCCGGCGGCAAGAAGTGGATTCGATTCTGAGCGCCGTTGGACTGCCCGAGCCGCATATTTCCCGCGCTTATCCACACCAATTGAGCGGAGGCCAACGCCAGCGCGTCGCAATCGCGCTCGCGCTGATCTCGAAACCTTCTCTGCTGATTGCAGACGAGCCGACGAGCGCACTCGACAATGTCACAGAGGCGGCGGTGTTGGACCTTCTGAAGAGCGTCAGAGATCGTTTTCGGCTTGCGCTGGTGTTCATCACTCATAATCCCGCTCTTCTAAGCGGCTTGGCGGATCGGGTGCTGGTGATGCGCCATGGCCGCATCATCGAAGCGGGCGCTTCCCCACAGATTTTCCGAAAACCGAGCCATCCTTATACGCGGGAACTATTAAGATCGATGCCTCCGATGCCGGCAGCGCTCCGGTCTGCCCTCGTCAGCCAATCTTTTGAGCAGGGCAGCACTTGAACGGCTTGAAGACGGAGGTCGGGACTGAGCCGGATGAGGGTCGACCGCCTGCTCTGCTGGAGGCCCGGCACCTTAGCAAGCATTACCTGAGAGGGCGATGGCCGTCTGCCCGAGTTCGAGTGACCGCGTTGGAAGACGCCGATCTTACTCTATGGCCGGGTTCCACGTTGGCGCTGGTCGGGAAGTCCGGGGCGGGGAAGTCCACGCTCGGCCGATGTGTGGCGTTGCTCGAAGCGTCCGATTCCGGTGAAATCCGGTTTCGGGGACGAGACGTCTTGGCCTTGCGAAAAAATGAGCGCGCCGCAATGCGGCGTGACATTCAATTCGTGTTTCAGCAATCCGCGACAGCCATGAATCCGCGCTTTCAAGCCATGGAAGTTGTTGCCGAACCGCTGCGAATTGAGGGCTCAAGGTCGAAAAAAGAGAGTCGTGAGTGGGCGCTGGCACTGTTAGAGCAGGTGGGCATCGCCGCCGGGTCGGCTCGCCGTACATCGCTCGAGTTCAGCGGCGGCCAGCGCCAGCGAATAGCCATCGCCCGCGCTTTGATCTTAAAACCGAAGCTCCTGGTCCTGGATGAAGCTTTCTCAGGTCTGGATGTTTGCACCCAGATGCAGATCGCGAACCTGTTGCTCGAATTGCAAGCTTCTCTCTCTCTTTCCTATCTCTTCATTTCGCACGATCTTCGGATGGCGGCGTATCTGGCCGGCACTATGGCGGTGATCGACCGCGGCAGGATCGTGGAAACCGGCAGCACCAGCGATTTGCTCTCGCGCACTCAACGGAACGAAACCCGCGAATTGATAGCCGCGATTCCCGAACTGAAGGAGCTCGACCGCAACCCCTCCTGATACTGTCCTGTAAGATGCGTTTTTTGCTTCGCCGCGTTTTACATAGTCTCCTTCTCCTCGCTGGCGCTTCAGTGCTTTCGTTCGTGGTCGTCAATCTTGCTCCAGGTGATTTCTATGAAGCGCTGAGGCTCAGGCCCGGGGTGTCGCCCGCTACAGTGGCAGCCCTGCGATCGCAACACGGTCTTAACGAATCGCTGCCCGTGAGATATCTACATTGGGTTCGGTCGGCGGTTCAAGGAGATTGGGGATTCTCGCTGGCTTACAACAGTCCCGCTCGCCCGATACTCTGGTTGCGTGCTAAGAACACCTTGCTGCTCGCGGGCACGGCAACCTTGCTTGCCTGGCTGGTAGCGCTAGCAGTTGGGCTTTGGAGCGCCGCGCACCCGGGAACATGGGCGGATTCGCTCGCCAGCGTAGGGATGTCCATCCTGCTTGCCACTCCGGAGCTGGTGCTTGCTCTCCTACTATTGCTGGTCGCAGTCCGGACCGGCTATTTTCCCGCAGGCGGGCTCATGTCGCTTGATTTTTCCGAGCCTGAATGTTCTGCCGTACATCTTTGGGCACGAATCGAAGACACCGCCAGGCACTTATTTCTCCCCAGCATTTGCTTAGCCGCAGGATCGCTGCCGGTGCTGTTCTTGCATGTGCGCACGGCTGCGAGACAAGCTTTAGACTCGCCATTCGTGACCGCCGCGCAGGGATACGGAATTCCGTTCCGGCGCGTGCTGCTGAGGCATGCGCTCCCCGCCGCAGCGAATCCGCTGATTTCGTTATTCGGTCTCTCGCTAGGGTTACTGATGAGTTCCTCGCTGGTGATTGAGGCCATCTTCAGTTGGCCCGGGCTTGGCCAGTTGATGTTGGAGGCGATACTCCAGCGGGATTTTATTCTGGTGGTCGACGCGGGAATGCTGGCCACGGGCTTTCTGATTGCCGGCAATCTCTTAGCGGATGTGCTGCTGTATGCGAGCGATCCTCGTATCCGCGAGGAGTAATTATGTCTCGCGGCAAAAAGCCTGTAATTGCCATCTCCGTGCTGGTTGTTTCACATTGTGTCATCGTGCTGGCCGGCTTCTTCGCACCGTATGCCCCTCCGCGCAGAATCGGAATCTGGCCTTCGTTCCGCCGAATCAGGTGCACTTCCTGGATGCGGAAGGGCATCTTCATCTACGGCCGTTCATATATTCTTGGATGCCACGCGCGGACAGTTCGAATGAATATCAGGAGGATCGATCAGCGGCTTTGCCCATCCGTTTTTTTACCCTTGGGGCCCCTTATAAGGTGCTTGGTAAGATTGCGTCGCAGCGGCATCTGTTTGGAGTGGACGGCGGAGCGCGCCTGTTCTTGATTGGTGGGGACGGCTTCGGGCGAGACGAGTTCTCCCGCCTGCTCTACGGAGGCCGGACTTCCTTATTCGCAGGAATTCTGGCGACTCTGATTTCTCTTTCCATCGGATTAGCGCTGGGAGGGCTGGCGGGCTATTACGGACGTTGGGTCGACGACCTCGCCATGCGAGCGAGCGAGGTGTTCCTGACCATTCCCTGGTTGTACCTGCTTCTTTTCGTCCGGGCTTTCCTGCCGTTGCAGACCCATCCGAATGCGGTCTTCCTGCTGCTGATTGCCGTGTTCGGCGTGCTTGGATGGGCCCGGCCGGCGCGTTTGATTCGCGGAGTCGTGTTGAGCGCGAAAGAACGTGAGTATGTGCTGGCCGCCAGGGGCTTCGGAGCTTCGGATCTTTATCTCCTCCGTAAGCACATCTTGCCCGATGCATGTGGCGTCGTCGCGACGCAGACGGCCCTATACATACCGCAATTTATCCTGGCGGAAGTAACGCTCTCGTTTTTCGGGCTGGGCGTCAGCGAGCCGACGCCCAGTTGGGGCAACATGTTGGCGGGGCTTCAACAATATTTTGTCCTTGAATCGTGTTGGTGGATGTTTGCTCCGGCTTTCGCTCTGATCATTGTATTCCTTGCGTATAATCGGCTGTTTTCGCATTATGCACGGGGCACTGTTCGACTCTAGCGCCGCGCACTCTATTAAGCTTGAAAAAGGTTCGTTAACAAAGAGCAATGCTTCGGACATGCGCCATTTTGCGACGTTTTACTATTTTTGGCATCTGTTTTTTGTTTATAACTGCTCTATCTAGAACGCGTCCAGCACTTAATTGGGAGGGAGAAACCACACTCTATACTGCAAACGCCGAGGATTTTCAGCGGGTTCAATGCGAAGTCGGACGTTTTGGCGGACGGCTTGTTATTTCGCAGCGTTCCGAACCAAAGACTCTCAATCCGTTGCTAGCAATGGACGGACCTTCGCAGGAAATCATCGGCTTACTCACGGCGGACCTCATCCATATCAACCGCTACAGCCAGCAGACTGGGCCGGCTTTAGCCATGTCGTGGACGGTCTCCCCCGATCGCCGGCGCTATACGTTGCGTCTGCGCCGGGGCTTACGGTTTTCGGACGGATTTCCGTTCGACGCCGACGATGTAGTGTTTACTTTTCAGTGCTACCTGGACGCCCGGGTTAACTCCCCGCAACGAGATCTGCTGGTAGTCGCTGGGAAACCAATCTCGACGCAAAGAATCGACGAGTTTACAGTCCTTTTCACGCTAGCGCAACCCTATGCGGCGGCTGAACGATTGTTCGACAGCATCGCTATTCTGCCGCGCCACTTGCTGCAACAGAGTTATCTTCAGGGGAAGCTGGGGAGCGCCTGGGGCTTGAATACGCCACCGGAACAAATCGCAGGCTTGGGGCCATTTCGCCTGAAAGAGTATGTACCCGGCCAACACATCGTGATCGAGCGCAATCCATACTACTGGAAAAAAGATGACAAAGGACAAGCTCTGCCCTATCTGGATAGAATCGAATCTATATTTGTCGCCAACTCCGGGGCCGAAGCAATGCGGTTCGAGGCGGGCGAAACCGATATTATCAGCCGTTTGGATGCAGCCGACTACGCTGTTCTGGAGAAAGATGAACAGCGCCGGCGCTTCCGTCTCTACGACCTCGGACCTGGTCTCGAGTACGATTTTCTTTTTTTTAATCAAAACACCTTGCCGGCGGCGAGCTGGCCGACTCTCGCTTCCGAGCAGTCCTGGTTTGGGCAAACGGCGTTTCGCGAGGCGATCTCGAGCGCTATCGACCGGGACAGCATTGTTCGCCTGGCGTATCGCGGACGGGCACGCCCTCTGGCAGTTCAAGTCACAGCGAGCAATAAGCTTTGGGTCGACACAAAAATTCCTCCGCCGACGCGCTCTTTAGAACGGTCGCGGGAGCTGCTGCGGAGTAATGGATTCTCATGGTCGAGCGGGGGTTCTCTAGTCAGCCCACAGGGTCCTCCAGTGAGATTCTCAATCGCCGTTAACGCAGGAAAACCAGAACAGGCGCAAATGGCAGTATTGATTCAACAGGACCTCAAAGACCTCGGCATCCCGGTGACTCTGGATGCGCTCGAATTTCGTACCTTCCTCGATCGAATTTTTACAAACTTCAAATATGAATCGGCAATTATCGCACTCGCCGACGGTGACTCAGACCCGAATTCGGAGTTGAACGTATTGAGCTCGAAAGGGAGTGCACATGTTTGGAGCTTGCGATCCGCCAACCCGCCGCCGCCCTGGCAGCTCGAGATCGACCGGTTGATGCAGGAACAATTAACCGCCTCGAATTATCCGGAAAGGAAGCAGATCTTTGACCGTGTACAGGAGCTTTTAACAGAGAATGTGCCTGTGATTTGCCTGATCAGTCCCGATATACTGGTTGGCGCGAAAGATCAGATCGGAAACTTCCGCCCAGCCATCCTCAGCAACCACACTCTTTGGAACGCGGAACAGCTTTTCATTCGCCAATAGCGGGCCTGCGGAAATTCATGAGCTCAGGTGTCAACCCCTCATACGCGGTAAAACCGTTTCGCGAAGATGAGCTGCTGGTTCGGGAATGCCTGCTAGGCAGCGAAGAAGCCTGGTCGGACCTGATAGATAAGTACCGGAATCTGATCTTCTCGATTCCGGTTAAATACGGCTTTTCCCGCGACGATGCAAGCGAAATATTTCAAGCCGTTTGTTTGACTGTGCTGCAGGAGCTCTCGCGTTTGCGGGAGCCGCGGGCCCTGGGCGCATGGCTGACCAGGTTGACGGCGCGCCAGTGCGCGCGTTGGAAGCACGAGAGACGCGTATTCGTGGAGGCGGACATCGATGACGATGCCGTTGCCAGCGCCGAGAGGCTGCCGGAAGGGCTTCTCGAAGAAGTCGAGCGCGAGCAGATGCTGCGTGAAGTGATTGCAGAGGCCTCGCCGGAATGCCGGCACCTTATCGATCTCCTCTTCTTTTCGAATCCTCCTCTTCGCTATGACCAAACTGCGGAGGCGCTCGGGTTTGCCAAGGGGTCGATCGGGGCGACCCGGATGCGGTGTCTCGAAAAGCTGCGGTCATCTCTCGAAAAGAAAGGCTTTCGTTGACGGCGGATGGACGAGAAGACTGAGGAGATCTGCGCTGAGTTGGGGCGGCTACCGGATGAGGCGAGCCGCAGGAGTCTGCTCGCCCGGTACCCGCAACTGATCAGCGCGGATGTTGTGAAGCAACTAGCGGAGGCCGTGCGGGCCGCTGTGAGGGTGGATGTCCGGAAAGCGCTGGACCTGGCTGAGGCGGCGCTGGCTATCGCCCGCGTGTTAGACACGAGCGAAGAGCTGGCCCTCGGCTCGAGGGCCAAGGCAAACGCCCTATGGGTGACGGGCGAGTGCAAATCAGCCGTCGAGCTGTTCCAGCAGGCTGCGGCTCTGTTTGAGCAGGCCGGCAACAGGAATGAGGTAGCCCGCACCTTTAGCAGTTCGATTCAGTCTCTCGCCTTGCTAGGCAAGTACGATGAGGCCTTCGCGGCCGCCGAAAAGGCGCGCGAGATTTTCACGCGTCTGGACGAAAATTGGCGTGTAGCTCGCTTAAACATCAATGTGGCAAACATCTACCATCGCCAAAACCGTTATTCAGAAGCGCTCGACGCTTATGAACGGGCCTATCAACAGCTACTCCCACACCGCGACATGGAAGGAATAGGTGCTGCACTTCACAACATGGCGGTCTGTCTCATCGCCCTCGACGATTTCAGTGGGGCTTTGGCCACTTATCGGCGAGTCCGCGAATTCTGCGAAGAACACAACATGCCTCTCGTCGCAGGGCAAGCCGATTACAATGTCGCCTTTCTCTACTATTTGCAGGGTGACTACACCAAAGCGCTTGAGCTGTTACGCTCCACGCGTGAGGCCTGCCGCCAGAGCGGGGATACTTATCACTTAGGTTTGTGCGACCTGGATCGCTCCGAAATCTACCTGGAGCTGAACCTGGTCGAGGAGGCAGCCGAAATGGCGCAGAACAGCTTCGAGCACTTCGAGCAATTAGGCATGGGTTTCGAGTCTGCCAGATCGCTCACTAACCTCGCAATTGCGGTCAGCCTGCAAGGTGACTCGAAGCGCGCTCTCGAGTTGTTCGCCCGGTCGAAGGACATCGCATGTCGCGAGAACAATCAAGTCTGGTCCAACATGAACGATCTCTATCGCGCTCTTCTGTTGATGGATCAGGGCGAATACTTCGGGGCACGCGATCTCGCCGTATCGGCCGCAGATTTCTTTCGGTCCGCCCGGATGTTCAGTAAGCATGTGCTCTGCTTGTTTCTCCTGACGCGCATCTATCTCCTGACTGGAGAAGTCGACCACGCGGCGCAGTGCTGCGCGGAGGCGTCGAAATTTTTGGAAAGTCTTGACGCGCCGATTCTTAGCTATCAGGCCCAATTCTTGTGGGGACAGATTTACGAAATGCGAGGAGAAAGGGAACGAGCTTACAACTCTTATCAAGATTCACGATCCGCGCTCGAAACGCTTCGGAGCAGTCTCCAGCGGGAGGAACTGAAGCTCGGATTCATGCGGAACCGCCTGGACGTCTATAACCGTCTTATCCAAATCTGTTTGGATCGGGACTCAGCCGAGTCGTCCACGGAAGCCCGCGACCCCGGACGGACAAATGCTCTGGAAGAAGCGCTTTCATACGTCGAGGCGGCGAAGTCTCGGACCTTGCGGGACTTGATCCTAGGAGCCGCACGGCCGGGCCCTGGCGGATCCGAAGAAAACGAAACTGACCGGAATGTCGGCGATCTGCGAAAAGAATTGAACTGGTATTACCACCGCATCGAGCGCGAGCAGTTTTCCGGAGATGCAGTTCCGCTTGAGCGTATCGAAGCTCTCAGGGATCAGGCAAAAGCGCGCGAGCATCAACTGATGCGGCTCTTGCTGGAGGCTCCAAACCCGGCGGCTATCGGCTCAGCCCTTCGCAATTCGAGTGCTGCAACGCTTCCAGAGATCCGCTACGCTCTCCCACCCAGGGCTGCGCTTCTCGAATACTTTGGCATCGGGGATAAAACCTTTGCCGCCGTGGTTACCGCGGAATCTCTAAAGATAGTTCCTCTCGTGCCCGTCACCACGATTGCGCACCGATTGAGATTGCTGCAGTTTCAACTGTCGAAGTTTCGCCTGAATGGCGAATACATTGCGCGATTCCATCAGACTCTACTCGGAGCTGCCCAGGCTCATCTGCGTGGGCTCTACGATGACGTCATCAGTCCTTTAGAAGGCCTACTCCAGGTCCGGGATTTGGTCATTGTTCCGTTTGGTCCGCTTCACTCGCTTCCGTTTCACGCGCTCTTTGACGGCCAAGGTTATCTGATTGACAGGTTCAGCATCTGTTACGGGCCGAGCGCCAGCATCTTTGCTCATGCTGATGGAAGACCGGCAAATTCGGGCGGCCCATCTTTGATATTGGGAGTCGATGATCCTCGAACTCCTTTTATTAAGGAAGAAGTTCAGGCAGTCGCATCCGTGGTACCGGAACCTCGAATTCTCCTCGGATCAGACGCTACCGAAGAAGCGTTGCGGGACTTCGGGCCGCGGAGCCAGTTGATACACGTCGCCAGCCACGGTTATTTCCGCCAGGACAGTCCCATGTTTTCGTCGATTAAGCTGGCAGATTCATACCTCACGCTCTACGATCTCTATCACATGAACTTGCCTGTAGATCTACTTACTCTAAGCGGCTGCGTCACCGGATTAAACGTCGTAGCCGGCGGTGACGAGCTGCTTGGATTGACTCGTGGACTGCTATACGCGGGCGCGCGGTCTTTGCTCTTATCTCTGTGGGAAGTCGACGATCGAAGTACTTCGGAACTCATGAAAGAGTTCTATCGAGCCCTGAGGCGTCACCCGCGAAAAGCCGACGCGCTGCGATTCGCGATGCTCGAGCTGCGCAAACGCTACCCCCATCCTTACTATTGGGCTCCGTTCAAGCTGATCGGCAAGGCTTTCAGTTGAGCGCCTGCTGTTCCCGTCCCGAAATTCTTGTATTTCTTTGACCTTTGCTTGTCCTTATAGATCGAGGGATAAGGATGCGGCAATGTGCTACTCGATCCAGAAGAGATTATGAACCACTTTCCAGCGAATGATTGGATTGATCTTGTCCGAAATGTGTCGCCCGCCGCGCGAGCGGAGCTGATACAGACCCATCTCCGTGAGGGGTGCGAGGAATGCCTGAGGTCGTCGGAGACTTGGGGGCTGGTGTTGAGTTTGTCGGAGAGGGAAACGAATTATCGGCCGCCCGATGAGGCAGTCGGAGCGGTCAAGGCTGCCTATGTTCCTGCCCGGCCCGAGAGATGGCTCCCCGAAATAGCCCAGTTTGCCCGGCTTATCTTCGACAGTTTCAAGCAACCGGAGCTGGCCCTGGTGCGCGCCTCCCTTCCCTCGAGCCGACTGCTTCTCCATGAGGCTGCGCCATTCACAATCGATTTGCGGCTCGACTCCAATCCTTTTCAGAAACGCATCTCTCTGATAGGACAGATCCTGAATTCCAAAGGACCGGAGCAATCGGCCGGGAGAATTGATGTGATTCTGCTGAGCGGCGAGCGCCTGGTACAGAAGACTTCGGCCAATGCCGCTGGAGAATTTGACTTGGATTTCGTTCCTGAGGAGAACCTGCAGCTTTTTGTAAATATCCGCGGCCAGCGAGCTATCGCAATCGCTCTGCCAGATATGCAGAAGACTTAGGGAGGAGGACCGTGCCCGGCTTCAGGTAAACAATATGCTTCCAGCATCTCTCCGTGTCGCCGAGGTTGTTTCCGCACTGTCTCAAGCTCTGGATCTCGGTTCGGGATCAACTGCCTGGCATTCGGTCCGAACTTGTATCGTCGGCATGCGAATCGCGGCCGAGCTGAAACTCCGGGAAAAGGCGCAAGACGAACTCTATTACGCTTTGCTGTTAAAGGATGCTGGTTCAAGCGGCGCTCCCAGTCAAATCTACGGTGGTTTTGTTTCCGGCGGCGAACGAGGCGCAATCCTAGCCCGATTGATGAGACTGCCCGAAGCGACAGCAGCCGGAATTGCGGCGTTAAATGAGCATTGGAATGGTCACGGCAGTCCCGGAGGCTTGAAAGGCGAACAGATTCCCGTTACATCACGGGTGATGCTCCTCGCACAAATGCTCGACGTCTTCTTCACGAGTGTGGGACCGGAAGCCGCAATCGGCGCAGTTGGCCACAACAATAATCTTTGGTTCGATCCCAACATCTTTAAGAGCGGCCCAGTCGCTTGCCCACCGAGGGAAGCTGTGGGCTGATCTGACGGGTGTCGACTTGCCTTATGTCGCTCTGCGACTGGAGCCCAGCGGAAGAACTACGGCAAAGGGCCACGTCAGCCTCGACGCCATTTGTCAGGCTTTTGCGACAATCGTCGACGCAAAATCTCCATTTACCTACAACCATTCGAATGGGGTGGCGAATGTCGCAGTCGCGATGGCGAAGAAGTTGGAGCTGGATAACTCCCGAATCCTGCTTGTCCGGTATGCCGCCCTGCTTCACGACTTGGGCAAGATGGCTGTTCCCAATGAGATTTTGCAGAAGCCAGGCAAACTAGACGATGCGGAGTGGCAATTGATCCGTTCACACCCCGGACATACGATGAGAATTCTCCGTTCTATTCGCGGTTTCGCGGAGATGAGTGAAGTGGCCGCCGCTCACCATGAGCGGCTGGATGGAAGCGGGTACTTTCGCGGGTTCACGGGGCGGCAGTTGAGCCTGGAATCCAGGATTTTAGCGGTCGCCGATGTCTTCGATGCACTGTCGGCGGGCAGGCCCTATCGGAATGGCATGTCGCGCGAAAAAGTGCTTACGATCATTCGAAAGTGCTCTCCGCATGTTCTTGACGCGATGTGCCTGGAAGCGCTGGAGCAATCCGACGCGGGATTCGATCAGACGTTCACGGATCTTTCCACTCTCCAGAAGCGCGTGGCGATATCGGCGAATTGACCCTTCGATTGGCGACAGAGATCTTAAATCAACTGCTGCCGCATCGGCAAAGTAAGGAAGCCTAGTGAGGTGTTGCCGTGATTTCGTTGGTATAGCATCACGCGGCGGCGAACGGCGGAGTTGTCGTTCGCCAATAAACTCTCCGACGACAAACGATTGACAGCGATGAGGCTTAAAGCGAAAAAGCAAATGCGACGCCGACAATGCTTCTGTTTCGGTTCGTGCGGCTTCTGTGTAGTGGCCATCAATCAATCTAGGTCAAGACGCGGAGCGCCGCGTCACACCGAACGGCAATGCTTACACTCGGTCCTCGTTTGCTACTGACGCGAGTTGGAAAGAGAACGGCAACGAATACAAAAGACGCACAGAACGGCACCGCATCATCTGCTGGAACAAGCTGGCAGAATCGGCAAGTAGCCTGCAGAAAGGCGCGTACGTCGAAGTCGAAGGGGAAGTGCGATATCGCGAATATATTCCCACTGAATTCGATCGCAGCATTCGCGTGGCGGAGATTCATGCGGACTCGATCCTGGCACTAAACCGCTGCCGAGCATCCCAGTTTCGCTTCAGCTGAGTCAGAGGGGGGTGACGAACCGGTTGATTTGCCGGACTGGCCGGGCATCGGATCTGCGAATCGATGCCCGGCTTTCTTCTTCGGCGGTTAAGCTTCAGTAGTTCTGCAAAACTGAGGTGGGTCAGACTGGACCTTTCGAATTCAGTTAGCGGCTGAAGAAAGGAAAGGTGACGGGTAACCCGAAAGATGGGATGAGACGGCCGCAAGGCGACACTCAGCATATGAAAACCTCATCCGTTATCCCCAAGAAGACGACTAAGAAGGTAGCACTCACGTATGCGCGGACCATCGGCATTTCGGCGATGTTGATTTTATTGTTTAATTTATAATGATAGAGTTTGTTTTGTGTTATTATTTGGCGATGTTGATAGAGATCGGATCGCGACGGAGGCAGGAACGCATTCCATTTGGGATCAGTGAGCAACTCCGTCAATATGGGCACGAAGTTCTAGTCGCTCACGTCAGCGAACTGCGTGCCATCAGCAGAAGCGATCGGAAGTGTGACCGTGTTGATGCTGAGAAGTTGGGGCGGTACGCACGATCGTACCCTGGTTTGTTGCGGTCGATTTCGCACCGAAGTGTTGCGATGCAAGAGTCGCTGACATTGGTACGCGCTCGAGGTGTGCTGGTTCGAGCACGCACTGGGCTTATGAATGCAATTCGAGGATTGGCGAAACGTGTGGATATCGGCTGCCAAAATCGGCCACGAGCTGCTTTTCCGAACGCTGTCGTCCTTCCGTTCCCGTAGGACTGTTGTCTGCATTGAAACCATTGTTCGCGCAGGTGCAATCGATCCACGAGCAGATCAAGACCTTTGACAAGCTCATTCTGAAGATGGCGAAAGAGCAATCCAGAGACGAAGGCCTTATCTCAGGTGAATGGGGTGGGCACCTTGACGGCGCTCACCTAGGTCCTAACGGCGGCTGACAAGCATCGCTTTCTGCATAGCCGAGATATGGCTGTTATCTCGGCCTTCGACCCGAACGAAGCCAGTCTGGCGAGCACGATCCACAACTAGGCATCACAAAAGCTGGCAACAGCTATTTGCGAACGATCTTGACCTAGGGTGCCAACTATATCGTCGGTCCCTTCGGCCAGGATAGTGCGCTTCAACGCTGGGGTCGACACCTGGCTTCCCGTGGCGGCAAGAATGCGCGAGCGCGCGTAGTTGTATGTGTTGCAAGTTTGGGGCGAGGGCGAGCTGATAGGCTTCAGACACCCTAAAATGCCAACCAGACCGGGAATTTTCAAATGGCGCCAGAGCGAGCCGGCGCTCATCCTCTGTGCGGTCCGTCGGTATCTTCGCTACTCCCTGTCACTGCGAAATGTCGAGGAACTGCTGGAGGAACGCGGCTTGGGCGCCGATCACACGACGATGTCTGGCGTTGGGTGCAGCGGTACGCACCTGAGATGGAGATAACTCCACAATTCTAAGTGGACCAGCAAACGGGTGCAGGTCAATTCGACCCCTGCAATTGTTTTATGGGCATTGTCAAGTTGAGGCAAAATCGGGACGTTTGAGGGAAATGACCGCGTGGGTGTACTGGGTCGGGAGGCCCGTTTTTGCGGTCCGAAAATGACACTGCGATCATCAGCCACCTTCAACCGAGGGGCGTATTTCCGCTCAACTTGACAATGCCGTCGAAAGGATTCGTTGGGGATCTCCGCCTGTCTTGATGACAAGGTACAAAGTGCGGATGCCGCCGTCGACCTGGGAATAGGGAAAATAGAGTTCGGTTCCGGTGGGCTTGTCGATACCGCCATTCTTGAGATCGGCAGCAACGTCACGATGGTGTACCAGGGTTAGACCTGTGGGCTCGCTATAGGCGTTTCGAGCAAACCGAGGAGCAGCTGTTGTCGATAGGTGAGGTGATTTCATGACCGATGTAGTCTCTCTTACAAAGTATTCTTTGGGAGTTGGCGATAGATTTGCGCACCAGGCGAGAGCGCAGCTCAAAGCTTGTGCAAAAGCGCTAGAGAAAGGCGTCGAGGTGATCCCCGTCTGGAATAAGTCAAACCGGGAGCACACGATTGTCGGTTCAAACCCTGCGGAGACAAGAGCCGCGGCTGACGAAGCTGTAAAGATGCTTGGATGGAGCAAACCGTATTTCCTAGATGCTGATCACATCAACTTGACGACGGTCGACAGGTTCATAAATCCTTGCGACTTTTACACGCTCGATGTCGCAGATTGGATCGGTCAACGCGCCGAGGAGGACAGCGTTCATGGCTTCGTACAGCGCCATCCGGAACTCGTGGGAGGGTTACGGGTTAACGGGATCGACGGACTCTTACGAATCGAGCGTGAGTTCGTAATTGAGGTTGCGAACAAATATCTCGAAGCGGTACAGGAAGCGGGCCGGATCTATCGGTATATCGAGGAGAAAAAGGGTAGAGGAACTTTTATTCCTGAAGTCTCGATGGATGAAACCGATTCCCCTCAGAGTCCTGTGGAACTGTTGATTATTCTCGCAGCGGTGGCGGATGAGGGCATCCCGATTCAAACGATCGCACCGAAGTTCACGGGGCGCTTCAATAAGGGCGTAGATTACGCGGGAGACTTGCTGAAGTTCACCGAGGAGTTTTCAAACGACATTGGGGTTATTGCGTTTGCCGTTAAGCAGTATGGGTTACCAGCCAATCTAAAGCTGAGCGTCCATTCGGGTAGCGATAAGTTTTCGATCTACGAGCCAATTCGCTGGACCTGCAAGAAGTTCAATGCCGGCGTGCATCTCAAGACTGCTGGGACGACTTGGTTAGAAGAGCTGATCGGCCTGGCGGAAGCGGGCGGCGCAGGGCTCAAAGTGGCTAAGGAGATCTACGCGCAAGCTTATGCGCACCGCGAAGAGTTGTGCGGCCCCTATGCCGCTGTGATCGATATTGATGCGGCTAAGCTTCCCGCACCGGAAACAGTGAATACGTGGTCATCGGACCAATTTAGGTCCGCGCTCCGTCACGATCCTAACTCTCGGGCATACAATAGCAGCATTCGCCAGCTCCTGCACGTAGGCTTTAAGGTCGCTGCGAAGATCGGGCCGCGTTATTTGGACTTACTTTCGGCGAACGAAGCCATAATCGCGAAGAACGTGACCGAAAACCTCTACGAACGTCATATTCAACCTTTATTTATTGGAGCCTGAAAGATGCCGCTCGAAATATTCGACCTGACTGGACGTATTGCCGTTGTGATGGGCGGAACCTCCGGAATCGGAAGGGAGCTCGCATTGGGTCTCGCCCAAGCCGGGGCCGACGTCGTCGCGAGCGGACGTCGTGAAGCTTTGGTTGATGACGTTGCCGGTAAGGTCGAGAAGCTCGGGCGCAGGAGTTTGCGGCAGCCTGTGGATGCTTCGAGCCGGCAATCGGTGGATAGCTTTTGCGAAGCCGTTCTCAAAGAATTTGGCCAGACTGACATCCTGGTGAATGCTGCCGGACAGATTTTCAGGAAGCCAACGATCAACATAAGCGAGGCCGAGTGGAACAAGCTGATGGAAGTCAATCTGAGCGGCACGCTTCGTTCGTGCCAGAGCTTTTATGAGCCACTGCACAGTAGCGGCCGAGGTCGCATCATCAACATCGCTTCGTTGAATGCATACGTGAGTTTACTCGAGGTAACTGCATATGCCGCGTCGAAGGCGGGGGTTCTGGGGTTGACCCGCAGTCTGGCGGTGGAATGGGCTTCCAAGGGTATCAATGTAAATGCGATTGCTCCCGGCGTCTTCCGCACCGAGCTGAACTCCGGCCTTTTAGATGGTACGGACCGAGGCCGCGAGTTATTGATGCGTACACCAATGAAGCGGTTCGGCAGCATACCGGAATTGGTGGGCGTGACGATCCTGCTTGCATCTGACGCTTCCTCTTTTATTACCGGCCAATGCATCGCGGTCGATGGTGGCTTTCTTGCATCGGGACTCAATCAGTAGCAAGTGGGACGGGAAACGATCCATGCTCAGGACGGGAATCCTCAATCGTTCAGATCAACTCGCTGCTCAGCCGAGTGCGTTATACCAACACGCTTGTTATTGCCGATCGAGGGTTTCCGTTTTGGCCGCAAATTGAGCCGGTGGATATCTCGCTGGTAGACGATATTTCGTGAGTTTTCGGCAATTAACCGGCGAATTGTGGCAGAGCGATGAAGATGTCCAGTCGGAAGCGATATTCTTTTCCAGTCGGGATTTTGTGCGCGCAGCAGATGGAAAATAGTGTTGATCACAGCACGAATGTCTGTTGCGCGAGGTCGACCGCCGGATCGTGCTGAAGGCAAAAGTGGGGCGAGCAATGCCAAGCGTCATCGCTCAAGTCCGTGGCCGACAGATTGTCTGTCATACTCCAGTTTCACTGAACCCCGCCCCGATTCCTCGCAAAGTTGAGTCAATACTTCTCACCATGGGACGACGGAATTTGCCAAACTCGAGCTACGCACTCGGAGACGCACGCTCGACCGAATACGTAACGATCGCTAATTCTTTCGCTACCGGCGCGAGCGCTTGCGGAAGAAGGTCCGAGCGGCAGACGCTTCGCGACTCTCTGGAAGAAAGAAGTCAATGCTTGCGCCGCTCAAGTTCACCGCTCTATATAAATAGGTCCAGCGTCCCGCCATCCTCACATAGGTGTCATCAGTTCGTCAAGACCCATTGATGTTATGAGAGCGCTGCAGCCAGGGCGGTGCCATACACTGGCAACACCCCTAACAAGAAAGGAGCAGCTGCAGCGAGTATGGAGCAGTTTATCGGATGTGATGCTCACAAGAAGTACTCAGTGGTCGTGGCGGTGAACGAACGCGGCGAGGCTTCTAAGAAAGTGCAGGTAGCGCACGATCGAGAACGGTTTCGGAAATACCTGGATCAATTGCCGCCGGGTTCGCAAATCGCCCTGGAGGCCAGCGGACATTACTACTGGATCGTAGATGAAATGGAAGCCGCCGGGCATTATCCACGCTTGACGCACCCACTGGAAGCGAAGAAGCGAATGGGTACGATAAGATGCAAACCGCGTAGGCGTTCTGCTGCGTAACGGAAGCTGCCCGAGATATGGATCCCGCCCGCGGGGCTGCGGGATCAGCGGGAGCTACTGCGTCTGCGGATGTTCCTAGTGCGGCAGCGCACGCGCTTGAAGAATCGGGTTGAGGGCGCTCTGGCGCGTTACAACATCCAGATTCCTGGTGTCAGCGACGTATTCGGAGTGGAAGGGCGGCTGCGCCTGGGCGCACGGCTGGCAGAGTTACCGCAACATACTCGGCAAAGCGTGGAACTGGAGTTGGTGACGATGGATTTCATGGAGATGCAAATCCAGGCGGTGGAAAAGCCACTTAAAGAACTCATGAAAGTAACACCGGAGGTTGATTTGCTGAAGACGTTGCCGTATGTCGGTCGAATTCTGAGCATGGTGATGGCGCTCGAAATCGGGCGAGTAGAGCGGTTCGCCTCGGCGGAACATCTGGCCAGCTACGCCGGACTGGTCCCACGAGTGCATTCCAGTGGTGGCCGTACCGGCTCGGGCAGATCTGCGGGGACGTGAATCGATATTTGAAGTGAGCCTTCATCGAAGCTGGCAACTTGGTGGCGATCCATCAGAAGGACTGGTGGGTCGGCATGTATTGCGGCTCTATCAACGAGTGAAGCGCAAAACGAATCACCAGAAAGCGATCGTCGCTGTGGGTCGGCACTTGGCCGAAGCCGCTTATTGGATCTTAAAAAAACAAGAAGTCTATTGCGAACCGCAGTCCAAGCCGAAGGCCTCCGCCCAGGCACGAACTGCGCCGGACTCTTTCGTCGACGCACGGGTAAGCGCGAAACGGACCATAGCCTAAGGGGCTGACCATTGATTGCGACACCCGCTCGCGGAATTGGCTCTTGCAGCAGTTGAAGGCGGATATATGGCTTCCGGCGAAGATCGGAAAAGCGAACGAGCGGAGCTGGCGAAAAGAGATACCGGTAAAGACTAGTTTTTCTGCTCGGCGGACAGAGGAATAGGAAAACGCCAGGAGGAGGCATCGTCCACCGGGTCTACTGCTTATTTTCAGTACGGACTTCAGACGAAAAGACAACTAGACACAGTGACGTGATGCGATCGACGAGAGTAGCTGCGGCCAGTTGAGCAACAAATACGACCGTCACCACCGCCGCACGGCGGTTCGGGGAAAGCGTGCTCTCGACGAGGTAATGGTGTGTGCCAACGAAGACAAAAAGCGAAAAACAAAATCTTCAAAACGGTGTCGACACGCAGGGTGCTCTCCTATAGGGTCGGTTTCAACTCACGCCGGATACGCGCATTCAATTCGGGTGCACACCGTTGCACCCCCGAAACAACGCTGGCCGATCTCCTCTTTACGCTAACAGAAACGCGATGCCAGTTTGCACCAGAGCCGTTTGAAGCCCCATCTTCAAGCTTATGCCGATTACTATCGCGGAACACGAACTCATTTAGCCCTGCAGAAGATTTGTCCTGAACCGCGCGACATACAATCGCCCGATGCCGGACCGATTGCCTCGGTCGCGCGGGTCGGCGGTCTTCATCATCGCTATGAGCGCCGGACTGCCTGAAGAGCCCGAGCCTAGAAGACATATCGTTTGCCATTTTTCCGGCTCGACTTGTGCCACCACTGCCGGTGACCCATTTTGTATGCGCAAAACTTCTCGCCACCCTAGAGGAGCACGCCTGGCTCCCAGCATACTGCTTGTCCCTTTATCGCAACTCCGTTTGAAATTCCTAGAACGATAGTCGCCCGGCTATTCGACTGGGCTATTCGTGTATCGCGAATAGCCCGGCGCTTGGATGACCTTTAGCTTCAGCTTTCCTGAAAACCCGACCTTGCCCGCGACCGCGTTGATGAGCGGCAAGTTGTCCAAAATCTTTCCCTCAGCATCGCGAATAATTGCTCGGTCGGTAGACAGCTCGACACTGAGCCGGTAGTCCGATTCGGGTGGAGTTTCGTGAGCAACGGAATAATTGGCTATCTGAATGCCCGGAGCGCGCTCATCGCGGCGGAGTCTATGCTCATCAATGGTATAGAGTACGCGATTATCATGATCTTTATAGTTGACAACCAAGTATATTTTCTTGCTGACAAAAGGACCGGAGGGTTTGAGGATGTCAAAAAAGAAGATTCCTCGGTTTGCGCGCATAAAGCTGTAGCCTGGTTGCGTGTGTGTCCACCACCCGTTGGGGTCTACCGTCCAGGTCTGACCGTCTTCGAAGAAGTCAGTCGGGTTTAGAGCTGAAGCCGACGGGAGCGCTTCGAGTTTCCACTGAAAGGATTTGTCGTCGCCCGTTCCGACGGCGATGTGGTTAAGTGCAGTTTTGAAGCCATTCGCTTTGATAGTGACCTCGTAGACGCCCGCGCGCAGAACACATGGTTGATCGTTAGGGCACTCCTGAGCCCGGGACTCATCCTGTCGACGGCAGCTTATTTGGGCAGTCTCAGGCCGCACATTGAAAGTGATCTTGCCGAAGGGCCGCATTGCCTGCCCGTCAGGGTTAGCGCCGCGGACACTCACTGAATCGTGAGCGGGAACGGAACTGATTGCGGTATTGGATGGGCTCACAATCGGGCTTAACCTAAATTGCAGTTGCCGCTGCTGCTCATTCCCGCTGATTACGAGATCCTGTTCCGCGGAATCCAAATATGCGGCGCGAACTAGCTTGACATGATACTCGCCAGCTCGCAGGCGCACTACGCGAACACCTTTGTCCAATTTCAGTGTCAGCTTTTCGCCGTTGATCACCATCTCGGCGTCCGGCACATTAGCCCTGATTTCAATAGGAACGAGCAAAGCCATCTCACGCGCTGGAAGAACCATCCTGATCGATCCCGCCGGCAACGGATCGAGGTGGATCGTTGTTTTGGGATCCTGACCCAAAGTCACATCGACAGCTTGGGTATCCGAAATTGCGAGTCCATTTTCCGGCACGGTTTCGTAGGCTTGGCCCGGCAAGCCGGCGCGCGCCTTTCGAGTTGCATACAACTTTGCCGACTTCGCGTTGCGAGCAAGGATCACGTAGCGCAAAGCTCGCGCTGGTGGAACTTTGGAAAAGGAGATGTCGCCGTTACCTGCTATTTTGAGCGCCAATCTCAAAAAAGCTTTCGAGCGTGTCACCAACCTGACTCTGTGCGGACCGGGGGTGATTTTTTCGGTGAACAATCTATCTGGGGACAGAGCGACCGCCCGAAGGTCATCGAGGGATAAGCGAACGCCGGAGTGTAAATGTGATTCGATCTGCAACTCAAATTTAGGTTGCAGTGGAACAGGCGACTGGCTCCCGGCATGGGACGGCGGAACAACGGGCGGGGGCTGGACCTGCGCGTTCTGATGCGGCGGGGGCGGGAAATGTGCTACCGGAAGCGGGATGTGTTCAACAGCGCGGTGGATCGCCGACGGCGACACTGCCGGCACGGATTGCCGGGCGCTCGGTGAGCGGATCACGCGATGCACGAGCATGGCCGCCAATATGCCTGATATGGCCATAACGACAGCAAGCAGCACGCCAGAAACAACGCGCAGCTTGCGAAGCGCCGCAAACAGGTGCGCAAACCAAGTTGCGCCAGACGCCAGTCTCTTTCGGACGAGATCGAAGCGGAACTTTGGCGTAGCCGTCGGCCGCGCAACAGGATCGACGGTGTAAGCCGTTTGAGCTTCGACGATCGAAAACGCGTGAAGGGCCTGCGAAATCGTGTTGATGCGCTTGCCTGGGTCCTTCTCCATCATTCCGTCAACGAGGCTCGCAAGATTTCCGAGGTTCGGACGAAGTTCGCTTAGCGGACGCGCCTTCATCGATCTGTCAGCGTGCCACTTAAGCCACAATGGGGGCGGACCCTTCTCGAGAGACCCAAATTGCGAAACGAACGAGCGCTTGCCGATCAGAATTTCATAGAAAATGAACCCCAGCACATAGCAGTCGACGGTCTCACAACCAAAGCTATCGCCGTTGTAAAGAAATGCCTCCGGCGCAGAGTATTTGGCAGATCCGAAAGCAACGGTATCTGCCGTTTCATGCGTCCGGTTGGAAGATGGGATATGTGGTTGATCGGAATCATCTAATCGAATCGTTTGTGGTGATAAGGGAGGGTGCGAGGAGCCCGCAGTGTAAATAGCATCGATCGCCGCAAGCACCCGATGGAAGATCCGCAGGACTGACGAATCAGCCGGTCCATCCTTCAGGTAGGCAGCTAAACTGTGATCCGAAGATTGCACCTCAGCCTCCCACTTCGATCCCAGCACAGCTCGAAGAGCATTTGCCCGAAGCGACCAATACAAGCATTATCCCCTGAGCCGAAGATGCCGTCATTCGCCCGCGCGTTCTCGAGTCAGCCTCCGGGTCAGCGTGTCTCCTCTGTCTGGATTTTCAGTCTCTCAGGCTGTGGAGAAAGCATCCGCTGCACTGCGGGGCGCAGCATCTCCAATCCTTTGGCGTGCATCCGGGAAACCCAGGATTTGGAAAGCCCTAATCGTTTGCCGATTTGTTCCAAGCTGAGGTCTTCGAAATAGTATGCTTCCAATACCTTTCGGTTTTTTTCGGGAAGCGTCTTCAGAGCCTCTCTAATTCCTTTCTGCTGTTCCCGCCTGAGCAAAGTGTCGAGCGGCGCCTCAGCATTCTGGACAGAGCGCTCCGGGGAAGGATTTTCCAGGGAAAGAAAGTAGCTGGCGACGATTCCCGCCGCTACATTTTTCACTTCAGCATAGGAAGGAGCGCCTGCTCCCGCACTAGCCGAATAATCCATCATGTATTCGTTGGCTGCTCCCTCGAAGCGGGTGGCCTTGACGGTTTCCCGAAGCAAATCGAACACGGCTCCGCGAATCCGGTAATAGGCGAACGTGGTGAACGCCACTCCTTTGCTTGCATCGTATGCGTTGGCCGCTTGTACTAAGCCATACTCGGCGGCCGCCCGGACGTCCTGCCGGTCGACATGCGCTGGAAAGCGAGCCAGCAATTCCGCAGCGATCGCGTGGGCATAAGAGATATGAGACTCAATCAAGCTCGTCATCATGAGCTGTCCGGCACAGTGGCAGTCCGGAAAACATTTCCGCCAGTCAGGAGCAGTTTCCGCACAGCACTACATTGTAATAACCGCTACTCAGTCGCTTGCTAATTCCTCGGCCGCAACTAGCAACTTTTTCGGTCTGCCTTCCGATAACCAGATAAACGCCATGTCTCTCCTGCCTGCAAGCGCGGTCGTAAATTCAGGACAAATCGTTCAAACGGGGGGCGGAATAGGCTTACAAGGGACTCCAAGCGCGTTTAGCAAGCTGCAAGAGGGGCCACGCAGCCCATACCAACCCGTCACCGGACAACTCGTTAGCCCGCAAAGTTCCCCTGCCCCGACTTCCCTCTCTTCCACCTCACCGTTGTCTACCGATGTTCTGAAACCTGCTTTCGAATACACTAGTAACTCGCTTTCTGAGTTGAACGTACGGGCCGCCACAATCAAACCAACGAGCGCATCTGAATCACTGCAAACCCGCCTCGATCTGCTGAATGCGCAGTTTCGAGTCCTGGGCAACCATCTTCAGGAAAGCGCTGCGAAAGATGATCCCATGCAACTCCTCAGACTGCAGAACGATATTTATCAACTTGATGAGGAATTAGAACTGGTCTCCAAAGTTGTCGACCAAGCCACCAGCGGCGTTCGATCTCTCCTGCAAACCCAGCTCTGAGGTATTAGCATTTAAAGAAGGACGATGAAGCGATTCCAGTTGCTCTTGCCAGCGATATTTCTATTAGCGTCCTGTAGCCACACGATTGAGACGGGCTTATCACAGCGCGATGCGCAGGAAATTGTCGTTACTCTCCGCGAGGGCGGCATTGATGCCTTTGCCGAAACCGATTCAACGAGCAAGAAGGATAACGCGACCTGGCAAGTAAGAATCAGAGGCGGGGGCGACAAGACCGTTACAGCCTGGAAGGTTCTTCGCGAACATGGCCTGCCGCACGAAACAGTGCAGGGATTGGAGGATGTATTCAAGAACTCCGGGATGATTCCGACCGCAGCAGAGGAGAAGGCCCGAATGGTGGTCGGTCTCGCCGGAGAGTTGACGCGAACGCTTCGGTCGCTGCCCGGAGTGGTCGATGCCAGAGTGCACGTCGTCCTTCCTGATAACAGCACGCTGATCGACGAGAAAGATAAAGCGGCGACAACAGCCTCCGTCCTGGTTCGTTATCGAGGTGACCGCCCGCCACTCACTGACGATGAGATCCGGGGGCTAGTGGCAAAGGGGGTCGAAGGGCTCGCGGCCGAGAATGTGGATGTGGTGCAGAAGAGGTCAACCGAAACACCTTTGCCCGGCGAAGCAATTGGACCGCTGGCGACCCGGAAGTGGGTCACGATTGCCGCGCTTGCACTCTCCGGCATTACAAGCGCCGGAGCGCTCATCACGCTGGTGGTCAGCAAACGGCGCAGTTTTCGAATCAGATTACTTGAGCGGCAACTCGCCCAAATCTCAGTGAGCGGCAGCCGTCTTGAAGGAAAGCCTCAGGTATGAGCTGCGCCGAAGTCTTTTCTTGTGCTCTGCTCTTAAAGGGCGCTGACCGGGCGGTCGGGATTCTGGAGCTGCTCGACCAAGGCAAGCGGGAAGAGGTCAAAACAGCGCTGGAATCATTCAAGAGCATTCCCCCTGAAGCTATTCGCCAACTCTGGGGGCAACGGCGCACAACGGAAGATCTGCCCGCGGTAGCGGGCGCGTGAGCCATGTCCTCGAATGTGATCAAAGCGCGGATAGTCGAAGCAATTGGCCGGCCATCCGTAGTCAAGCGCCCTGTCCAAATCGCCTGTCAGGAAGCAAACCAGATCCTGGCGCAGGCCAAAGACGAAGCGCAAGGGATCGTTAACGGAGCGCAACGCAGGGCGCAGGAGATTTTCGACTCGGCCAGAGAAGAGGGATATCAGAGCGCCGCTGCTCAGTGGTATGAGGCGCTGGCGGAGGCTTGGACGTCGCGTGACGGTTATCTGGCCGGCAATGAAACCGCTTTGGTTAAGCTGGCTGTGCATATCGCCAAAAAACTGATCGGTGAGGAGTTGCGTATCGCACCAGATGCCATAGCCGGAATCGTCGGTGAAGCCTTGCGTTCAGTACGCCGGGCCAAGAGCTTCGCCATCCAGGTGCATCCCGCCGACATACCTGCTCTTCAGGAAAGTCTATCGACAATGCGTACCCCGGCGCGTGGCGCTTCTGAGATCGAAATTGTTCCGAACACTTCTCTATCTCGAGGCGACTGCATTGTCGAGACTGAGATCGGGGCTATCGACGCGCGGCTGGAGACGCAGTTGAAAAACATGGAACGCGTACTTACTTTGGAGACTGCAACATGAGCGCGTCATCGACGCTCGATATCGAAAGATATCTGAAAAAGATCGATCAGACGTCGCCGGTCACTTTGAAAGGGCGGGTCAAAGAAGCAATCGGCCTGCTGGTAAAAGCGATTGTTCCGGAGGCAAGGGTTGGCGAATTGTGCCTGATCCAAACGTCGCGATCGGCCGTCGCGGTCAAAGCGGAGGTAGTGGGGTTCCAGGGCGGCGATGTGCTCCTCATGCCACTGGGAGAATTGTCGGATATTGGCCCCGAGAGCGAAGTGGTTCCCACCGGCCGCTCTCTCGCGATTCGGGTAGGGGAGGGCTTGCTGGGCCGCGTGCTCAACGGGTTGGGCGAACCTATGGACTCCGCGGAAAAAGGGCCGCTCAACTGTTTTGAAGAATATCCGGTATATGGCCGGCCACCCGACCCGCTGCAACGAAACCGCATCACGAAACCGATATCGATAGGTGTAAAGGCCATAGATTCACTGCTCACGTGTGGAGAAGGCCAGCGCATCGGTTTATTTGCTGCGGCAGGGGTTGGCAAGAGCACTTTACTCGGAATGATCGCGCGCAACACCGAAGCTGATGTGAATGTCATTACACTGGTCGGTGAGCGCGGCCGAGAAGTCCGCGACTTCCTTGAAGAGAGTTTGGGCCAGGAGGGATTGAAACGCTCGGTCGTGGTGTGCGCGACTTCAAACGAACCGTCTCTCGTGCGGCTTAAAGGCGCATATGTCGGAACTGCAATCGCCGAGTATTTCCGGAGCTGCGGCAAACGGGTTCTCTTGATGATGGATTCCGTGACACGTTTTGCACGCGCCCAACGCGAAGTCGGTCTGGCATCCGGTGAACCGCCAGCAAGAGCGGGTTACACGCCATCGGTATTCGCGGAACTCGCCAAACTTCTCGAACGGACCGGCAATTCCGACCGAGGGTCCATTACTGCGTTTTACACGGTGCTGGTTGCGGGCGACGATATGAACGAGCCGGTAGCCGACGAAGTGCGCTCGATTCTAGACGGGCATATCGTGATGTCCCGCGAGCTGGCCGCGCAGGGACACTTCCCAGCGATTGATTTGCTAGAGAGCATGAGCCGTGTGATGCCAGCCATAACCGACGATGCTCATCGCCAGGCCGCCACGAAGGCACGCGAAGTGCTGGCCAGCTACGCAAAGCATAAGGATCTAATTCTGCTGGGCGCTTACCGGCAGGGTAGCGATCCCAAGGTGGATTTCGCCATCTCCAAGCTCGGCGCCGTAAATTCGTTCCTGCAGCAAACGGTGAGCGATCGCTCATCCGCGGCGCAGGCCATCGAGCAGTTGAAATCGATATTCTGAGGAAACAGTAGTGGCGGTATTCAGTTTTCGATTGCAAACGGTCCTCGATCAGAAGTTAGACACACAGGCAAAGGCAAGGGCCGCGGTGGCCGAAAGGCAGCGACTTTTGGAGGAACAGCAAAGCATTCTCCTTCAGTTGGTCGAAGACGAGAAACGCATTCAGCGATCAATCGTGCGAGCTCGGGACGCTTTGTTGCTGGCCACCGTAACTAATTCTGGCGCGGATGTTCAGCGCAAGAACGACTATCTCGCGGCCCTTCGAAAAGACTTGAGCGCAGCCCATGATCAGATGCTCATCGAGCAATTCGCAGTAGAGGAAGCGCAAATGAATCTCGATAAAGCGCAGGCTTATGCCCTGGAGTGTTTTCGCGAGGCGGAGAAGCTGAAGAGGTATCGCGCGAAACTGGAAAAACGCTTCTTCGCCGAGGCGGTCAAAAAGGAAGAGCTCGAACAGGACGAACTGGGAACCACGATGTATCTTAGCCGGAGGGCCGGCGAATGAGAATCCACAAGACAAGTATGGAAGGTCGGCACGAGATTACAGGCGTCAAAGCTAAGACGAATAAGAGCGATCGTTTCGCGAAGATCCTGGAGGTGAGGCGCAAGGATTCAATGCCGCAATTCGATCTACCCGGCGAGAACCAAAGCTCTACGATGCCCGGCCCAACGAGCCGGCCGGAGAGCATCTCCGGTGCTCCAGTCTCGACAGAAATCGAACCGCTGGCTACGGAAATTGTCGGTCACATCTCATCTCATGAAGCGAACGGCGCGCGGTCGGTCGAAATCCAGTTCAACTCTCAAACGCTCGAAGGCTTGCGGGTGAGCGTGCGGAGTACTGAGCAAGGCCAGGTTGCGATAAATTTCTCAACGCCAGTCCCGCGCGTAGCCGGCTTATTGCAAAAGAATCTGGGCAGTCTTCGTTCAGCGCTGGAAAATAAAGGCATCCGGGTGACAAAACTCGTTGTGAGCAGGTGGGCTGGATGAGTTTGCTTGGATTCGAGGCGGGTCTCGGTGTCTTCGATGGCTTGAAATCGTATTCGCGAACGGACGTAGAGTTAATTAACCGTTTTGCGGATGTATTCCGTACAGATGCCAATTGGGGACTTTGGCTCCAGGAAGGATTGGGCGCATTGCTCGATGTGGCCGGCGAGCGTGTCATAGTGTTGCAACAGACGAACCAGATTGAACCCGGCGACACTCAGACGCTGAGCTTCCGGAAAGACGGCATCAGTATAGGCCGGGAGCCGGATAACGACATAGTGGTTCCATTTGCGGGGGTGGGCCGTCATCACGCGCGAATCATGAACCAGGACGGGCGCTATTTACTAGAGGACCTTGGCAGTACGAACGGAACTTATCTGAATGATGCGAAGCTTGAGCTGCGTAAGCCCGTTCCGTTGAAGGAAGGCGCGCAGTTCCTGATTTTCCCGCATCAGTTCAGTTTTTCGAATCGGCAAGTTTGGAGCCGGCAAGAGCCCATTCGGATTGCTAGCGGCGTGCCGCGGGTTGTCACCTGGAGCGAGCGCTGGTCGCACGGGTCTGGCGGAACGCGGCTTTTCGCCATCAAAGTGTCGCCTGACATCGGATCGGCCATCCTCCGCGTATCGCAAGATCTTCTCAAGTCTCTGGTGCATCGAATCAGCCATACCGAGCCAGAGCGCCTTGTTCCAGCCGATACAGGCCTGTTCGAGTTTGTGCTGCTCTCTGTACTGGAACGCGCGAACCGCGAGCTGAGATTTCCCTTCTACTTCTCGCTCGTTCCATTT
Organism: Terriglobia bacterium; assembly: GCA_963799755.1. Taxonomy (GTDB): domain Bacteria; phylum Acidobacteriota; class Terriglobia; order Bryobacterales; family Bryobacteraceae; genus Bog-105. The sequence goes on from CAWCYQ010000014.1 coordinate 150,754, forward strand.
GAAACTCCACCAGAAGAAGAACCGGGAGTTTCGATCGAATGTGTGCTGGATTTGACTGGAGCAGCCGGGATAATCGAGATATTCCTGCCCGGACGCTTGCTGACAGAGATTCGTCACCTGCGCGGCGACAGCCAGTTCCCGAGTATACCCGCGACATGGCTTGTACTGGCTGCAATCGGCTACTCCGATTTGACTTTGCAAGAGCTGGCGGACCTCGAAGTAGGCGATGTTCTACTGGTTGCTTCGGCGCATCGTTTACTATTGCCTGCAGCGCAAGGCGTCGAGCGCGGATGGGAAGCAGTACCGGTGGAATCGGATCCACCAGGGCTGAGGATCGACAATTATTTTGAGAGGAGTAACCTCGCGATGGAAAGCGAAGCGGCGGTCCCGGAACAGAAAGATTTCCAGAAACCCAATCTGGCCACCCTGCCAGTTCGCGTACACATCGTTCTTAGCCAGCTCGAAATGGGCTTGGCGGAATTGAATAAGCTCAGACCCGGAAGCATCCTCGAACTGGATCGTCAGAAATCGGAACCTGTGCAACTTGCCGTGAACGGCAAGATTCTAGGGGCAGGCGAACTCGTTGAAATTGAGGGTCGCCTGGGCGTCCGCATCTCAAACTGGAATACGCAATGAATCCCGCTCCGATAGGCTGGGGCGAATATGCCCGGCTTATGCTGGTGCTTTGCGGCATTCTCGCGCTGGCGGTGGTAGCGATTCGCTTCTGGCTTCCCAAGCTGTCGACGTGGAACAAGTCGGTCAGCGGGCCGATTGAGATCTGTGCGCGTCTTCCTCTAGAGCCGCGACGAACGCTGTATATTGTGAAAGCCGCAAATTCTTACATCCTGCTTGCAAGCTCCGAGGCCGGCGTGCAAAACCTGGCCGCTCTGAGCGCGGACGAATGTTCCGCTTGGCGGCAAACGAGCGCCACGGTCCCATCTGCGAAGTTGTGATGCGATGGTTGCCACTCATTTTGCTTTTGTTGTTGAGGCCTGCCGAAGCTCTACCGCAAAATGCAGCTGCGGCCGCCTCATCCGGCATCCCAAACCCGGTTGTACTGGTGATCATCATGGGCGGTCTGGTGTTAGCGCCCTTCGTCATCATCATGCTTACTTCATTCGTCAAAATCTCTGTGGTTCTCTCCATTCTTCGGAATGCGCTGGGGACGCAGGCGGTCCCGCCGAACCAGGTCATTACTGGATTGGCATTCATTCTCAGCCTGTTCATCATGACGCCGGTGGCGCGAAATATGTACCAGGATGCGGGATCTATCGGGAATACACGCGACATCTTTTCCGAGGCAAGCGTCAAGAATCTCTTCGACGCGGTAGATAGAGGGAAGGAGCCATTGCGACGCTTTTTGGCAAAGCACGCGCACGCGCAAGACCGTTTGTTGTTTATGAATTTGGGAGCACGCCTGGAAGAGGGCAACAAGAATCCCGGCACTCCGGCCGCGAATGTGCCGCGTCCCGACAAGGACTACTTCCAAGTGCTGATTCCAGCTTTCGTGACCAGCCAATTGAAAGAAGCATTCGAGGCAGGATTTTTGATTTTCCTCCCGTTCATAGTGATAGACATGGTAGTCGCAAACGTACTGCTGGCCATGGGAATGAATATGCTCTCGCCCAGTGTGATTTCGCTGCCCTTTAAGATTCTGCTCTTTGTTTTGGTGGACGGCTGGTTTCTGATCGTGCGCGGGCTGGTGCTCAGCTACACCTGAGGTCAAGAGTTATGGATACCAATGCGATCATTACTCTCTTGCGCGAAGGGCTGTTTCTTGTTTTGCTGCTCTCAGCGGCCCCGATGCTCGCCAGCCTCGTCATCGGGCTGACAATCAGCATGTTCCAGGCAGTCACGCAATTGCAAGAACAGACTCTGAGCTATGTACCCAAAGTGGTAGGAGTGTTAATCACGATCGCGATCATGGGGCCCTGGATGATCACGCAAACAGTACGTTTTGCGCAAACCGTGTTCGAAACCATCGCCCTTCTGCAATAATGCCGTTCCTGTCCACTGCGCAGTCTTTGCTAAACAGCATAGGTCTGCACTATGACATCCGGCTTTGGTTAGCGCTGTTCGCCTTAGTATTCGCCCGCGTGACTGCGGCGGTTGTGTTCGTGCCGTTCTTGGGGGGCCGGTCGGTGCCCGGTCTCATCAAAGCCGGTTTGGGAGTCATTTTGACCGTCGCCATGCTGCCCACACTGTTCGGCGGGGCGGAAAACTTGCCTGGTTCCGGACTGCTGTTCGTCGCGCTGTTGGTCAAGGAAGCGGTAGTGGGAGCGACCCTGGGCTTCTTGGCGCAGCTCGTGTTTTATGGCGTGCAAATGGCCGGCACAATCGTAGACACACAACGCGGGATGAACCAAATCACGTTCCTGGCGCCGCAACTAGAGGGCCATCCCTCGGCACTGGGGGCTCTGCAATTCCAGACCGCGCTAGTCGTGTTTTTCGTTTTGCAAGGTCACCTGATGTTCATCGGAGCATTGATGGACAGCTTTCGGCAGCTTCCTATTTGGAAAATGCCGCAGATGGCGCCGGGCATGCTGCCGCTAGCGGAACAAGCGGCCCGCACGAGCGCAGACGCACTCCTACTCGCATGTCAGATCGCCGCGCCCGTGGTTCTCGCTATATTCCTGGTCGACGTAGCTTTCGCCAGCGCCGCGCGTGTCGCGTCGCAAATCCATATCAGCCAGGAATCATTCACGGCAAAAGCTTTGGTGGGTTTAGGCGTCATTTGCCTGGCCAGCGCGGTTTTTCTCAATCAGTTGAGACCTGCGTTTACTGCGATGGCGCACACCGTCGATAGATTCATTGAAGCGGTGCGTTAAGCGGACGCGGATCTATGATGCCTTTGAGCTCACCGTAATTTGGGCTTTGAGATATTTTTCGGTGGACGCCGTCAACCAACTTTACATTTGGCGCGATCATGTAAGAGGCGGATTTTCTGAATGGCGGAAAACAGGACAGAGAAACCGACAGAAAAGAGGCTGCGCGACGCCCGCAAGAAGGGCGAGGTGTTCAAGAGCGCGGATCTCACCCATGCGTTTCTGTTTCTCGCCGCGGGCGCCGTTCTTGCCTTGGGCGGAGCTGTGTTCATAGATCAATGGAAAGCGTTTGCCATCGATATCTTTAGTTTTCGGACGATCGCCCCGCCGTTAGATAATGGCCCGCTGCTCGATCGGACGGGCGTTTACTTGATAAAGTTCTTCGGGCTCCTGATGCCGCTTCTGGGCGTGCTGGTTTTGATCGCGCTCACAGCAAATTTTCTTCAGGTTCGCGGGTTATTCGCCAGCGAAGTATTAGCTTTGAAATTTGAGCGGATGAATCCTGTTACGGGCCTCCGCAGAATATTTTTTGAATCGCGCACCTACATTGAATTCGCGAAGACCCTAGTGAAGCTAATCGTCATCCTGTGGCTGGCTTACTTGGTTCTACGTGGCATGTTTCCCGAGATTATGCTCAGCGGCCGGCTGGGGCTCGGTCAAATTGGGGCTCTCGGCTCACGCGCGGTCTTCATTCTGTTGTTCGCCATTGGCGGAACGTTTCTGCTGCTAGGCGGGGCGGATTATTTCCTGCAGCGCAGGCTTTACATGAAGAAGATGATGATGACTAAAGATGAAGTGAAGCGCGAGCACAAGCAGGAAGAAGGGGACCCGCAAATTCGAACCCGGCGCCGGCAGATACATCGCGAGATTCTTACCCAGAAGATCGTCGAGAGGGTACCGCAAGCTACTGCGCTCGTGGTCAATCCAACTCACCTGGCAGTCGCGCTCCGTTATGACGCGAAGACCATGGAAGCGCCGGAAGTGACAGCGAAGGGGCAAGAGCAACTCGCCGAAAAGATGATTAAGCTCGCCAAAGATCATGGCGTAGCTGTGGTTCGCAATGTTCCGCTCGCGCACAGCCTCTATCGTCTCGACATCGACACGCAGATACCCGAGGAGCTCTACGACGCTGTTGCAGAAATTGTGACTTGGGTTTACGATCTTACACAAAGAGACGCGCTTTGAAAGTCAACTACACACTGCCCGGATACCGGCCTGAAGTAGATGTTTCCAGAGACCTTGTTGAATCGTTTGACTCGCCTTTCAAGAACCGGATGGAAGCGTTCGAGCAGCAACAGGCTGTAGGGTGGAAGGAACTGCTGGGCCTCAATCAGCCGCCGCCGGATCCTTCGCAAGTCGCGCAGCCTCATTCGCAATCCAGCGGAGTCACCGATGCGGCGCTTTTGCGGCAGCAATGGCGGGACTGCTTGAGCCGGCATGGGGGAGCCGTGGAATTGCAGGACTCGCCCGAGCCGGTACGGCGCATGCTGGAGCTGCTGCAGAGCTATCAGAAAGAGTGCGACGATATCTTCTCCCGTGGCGTATCGGAAGCGCAGCGCTAAGTGTGCCTGTACCCTGGACCAATGCCGAGATCGAGCTCGTAGCTGAACGGGCCTACCAACTGCATCTGCAAGGCAAGCATTTGGATGCCGCGATTATCTTTGAAGGGCTTCTCGCCATCGATCCGCGCAACGTATATTGCCTCGAGGCATTGGCGGCACTCAGCCTGAAGTTAGGATCGGCGGAGGACGCTCTCGAGTACGCAGATCGCGCTCTGGCGTCTTCGCCAGACCGCGTGGAGGCGCTCGCCTGCCGATGCGAGGCGAACGTACTGCTGAATCGTTTCGTGGAGGCGCAGCACGACCTGGAATTAATGAAGCTACTGCGAGCGAAAGCGCATGTGGCGCGACTCACTATGCGAATCGCCAGCGCCGGAAAACTCTCGTCTAATTTACTGCCGGACGCAACTTCGCGAGAGCTCGACCGATAACTTGGGTGGATCGCAAAAGATCGATCCAATCTTAGCGAAAGGAACCGGGCGTACCATGCCATCGACAGTGAGCGCGACCAGCACCGACTCGTTTTCGTCTATTGCGGCCTCGGAGCAACAGGCGTTGGAGGAGCAAGAGCAGGCATATGCGCAGCAACAGCAGCTCGAAACCCAGTCATCGATCATGCAATCTCAACACGACACGATGATGTCCGTTATCAGAGCAATTGCGCAATAAGAGGCTTCCAGAGGGTTGCGTCTGTTGTTGACTGTTCTCCTGACAAGCGCAACCCCGGCCTCAACATTCTGGCAAATCATGCCGATCATTCGGCGAATAAAAGCAAAAAGTTCAATTGGTAGGAAGGAGCAACAATTTCATATGGCAGCGACGATTTCGAATCCAGTATCCATTACAACTTTCAATCCTGGTAGCGTGGTTTCAGATCTGGGAAATGCGCTGATGAAAAGCATCGGACAAGATCTGCAATCAGGACAGAGTGCAGACAGCGCGGGCCTTCAGCAAGAAATGCAGCTCCTGACCGACCTCTTAAACCAGTCAAACGACAGCGGAAGCAATCCCGGCCCAACAAACAGCAGCGCGCCGTCAACAAACAGCAGCAACGCCCCAACGGACAGCGGCGACCCGTCGGCGAGCAGCGCCCCGCCCTCGACAAGCGGCTTTTCGTCAATAAGCAGCAGCCCCACAAACAATAGTGGCCTTGATAAGGCGGAAAGCAAGCTGGAGGCAGCTTTAGCAGGGAACGTTACCGACCGCCTGCAGAACGGCCAAACCCCGAACAGCGGGAATGCGCTGCAGGAAGAAATGAATCTATTGATCGAGGTGCTGGGCCAGGGCGCGTGATCGAGCAAAGCACGTTTGACAAAAATCGCGCTTGTTCGTCCGGCCGATGACTGTTGTGCCGGATGAACAAGCGCATCTTTTCTCTAATTTCTCGAGCAGCGTCGTTACGCCACAACGGAAAAGAGATGAGCCATCGGCATAACCGATAATTAGACAGGTAGTTGCGTAACCATGGCGGCTGATACCCTGGCGCGATTTAAACAGATCCAAAAAACGCTGCTGTCGGGCAATTTGAAGGCGACGCTCACGCGCGCAAGCGACCTGATTTTGGTCTCGTGCGTCGCGCTCATGGTCGGTCTGATGATCGTCCCTCTGCCGACCTTTCTGCTCGATATTTTTCTGACCGTCAACATCACCGTCGCGGTGACAGTGCTGATGCTCTCCATCTATGTCTCCAACGCGGTGAGTATCGCGTCTTTTCCGACATTGCTTCTTATCACCACTCTTTATCGGCTTTCGCTTGACATTTCGGCTACACGCCTCATTCTGTTGCACGCGGACGCGGGCCAAGTCATCCGATCATTCGGCGAGTTCGTCGTGGGCGGCAACTTCGTGGTGGGGGCCGTCATTTTTCTCATCATCACGCTAGTTCAATTCATTGTCATCACGAAAGGATCTGAACGAGTGGCGGAAGTGGCGGCGCGCTTCACGCTCGATGCGCTCCCCGGAAAACAGATGAGCATAGACGCCGACATGCGCTCTGGGCTGATCGATTCCCAGGAGGGCCGCCGGCGCCGCTACGCTTTAGCGCGTGAATCACAGTTCTACGGCGCTATGGATGGCGCGATGAAGTTTGTCAAGGGCGACGCTATCGCAGGCATCATTATCACCGCGATCAACATTGCCGGAGGGCTGATTATCGGTATCGGCATGAACGGCATGTCCGTCACCGATGCGCTCGAAACTTACTCCATCCTCACCATTGGCAACGGCTTGGTTGCCCAGATTCCCGCGCTTCTCATTTCTATTTCCGCAGGCATGGTGGTCACGCGCGTAGCTTCCGAAGATGGCGATACCAATCTAGGCCAGGATATTGCCGCACAAATATTGAGCCAGCCCAAGGCTATCGGAGTGACGTCCGCCGTGCTCTTTGTCATGGCACTAATTCCGGGCCTGCCAACCATTCCGTTCCTCATGCTCTCGACGGTTACTGGCTTCATATCCTATGGTCTGTTCCGTGGAGCGAAGAAAGCGCAAACCAAGGAACGCGAGGCGCCCGCCGCCCTCGGCGCACAGCCTCAAATCACCATTACTCTGCCTATATTCATTCAGGTGGGATTCGATCTTGCGCCTTGGGTCGATCTTCAAACGCCTACTGGTCAAGCCTTTTATCGCAAACTCACTGAGCTGCGTAACACGTTATACGTGCAATTGGGCATTATCTTTCCACCCCTTCAAATTGCCGCGAATCAACCGCGCGCAGCAGATCAGAATTTTGTTATTTGGCTCAATGAAGTTCCGGTAGCCAGAGGCCGAGTGCGGACCGAAAGTGTCTTGGCGAACAGCGATATAGAGAAGCTGCGCGCTTGCGGCATCAGCGGGGATGAGACCGTAAATCCGGGAACGGGCAAGCCTGCCTGCTGGATTCCGCGCGCTGAGCTCGCCAATGCGCAAGCCGCTGGCTTTCAGGTTTGGGATACCCATGAGGTCCTCACGCTGCACCTTGCCAGTTTTCTCCGCAGTCACGCGCACGAGTTTATCGGCTTGCAAGAAGTCCAGTGGACGCTCGCCGCGATAAAGAAACACTATCCGGCGCTTGTGGATGAAGTGGTGCCCAAACCGGTATCTCTCCAGCAACTAACAGAAGTTCTCAAGCTTCTGGCAGAAGCCGAAGTTTCCATCCGTGATATGAAGGCTATTCTGCAATGTCTCGGCGACTATGGACATGCCGTTCACGACTCGAATGAATTAGCGGAGCGCGTTCGCGTAGCTCTACGCCGCAAGATTTGTTTCAGTGTCACGGACGGCAAGCCGCTGCTCTTTCTTTATCAGCTCGACGGCGGCCTACAGGATTTGTTCCGCAACTCCATTCGCCAGAACGCCAATGGTCCATACCTGTCGATGGATCCGGAAAGTATCGACCTAATTGTGAAAGCGGCCCAAAAAGAAATCGGCAAACTCCCACCCACTGCCCAGCGTCCGGCCGTTGTGACTGACAAGGAAATCCGCAGATTTGTGAAGCGCGTGCTATCGCGAGATTTCCCCGATTTGCAGGTACTCAGCTACGAGGAGCTGGCGCCCGAAATGAATGTGCAAGTGCTCGGCAAGATCGGCGAGGCGGCCGCGGCGCAAATCGGAGAGGGCGCGCCCTGGAACGGTTCGCAGACGACCGTAGCAACACTTTCTATCTCGGCACGATAACTGAGTATGACGACGACCAACCCGATTGATCAAATTAACTTGAGCGACAGCATGCCAAGTCCTCCGCCAGACTCTCAGCCCAAGCAGCCCAGCAAATTTTGGGGCGCTCTAGGCAGAGCAGGGAGCGTCGCGGCCAATGTCATGCTGCCCGGCTCTGGGGGAATTTTCGCAGATATGCTTCGCGGCATGGGTGTGGGCGCTTTGGGATCGGATCCTGTGCAATACTTACGCCTGCAGGAACGCATTCAAGCGGAGTCGCGCGCCTATGAAGCAGTTTCATCGGTATTAAAGGCAAAGCACGATGCCGCCATGGATTCGCTCCGCAACATCGCCCATTGAAAGGGTGGGTCAAGAACTCATGGCGTCGCCAACGTCCGGACGCGCGTGTGGGCCCGTGTCGCCTTCTTTGTCCAACTCAGAGTTGGCCAGTCTTGTGAAGGCCGGAATGGCTCACCGCGATAGCTATCGCTTCCCGGAAGCCCGCGACACTTTCTTGACCATTCGCGCTCTCTGTCCGAAGGAGCCAAACGCAGAGATCGGTTTGGGGTCTGTATGCTTTTCAGAAGGACGCTTCGAGGCCGCCATTGTGCACTACCGTCAAGCATTGAAACTGAGCCCGTGCAACGCCTATGCTTACGCGCTGCTCGGCGAATCTCAAATTTTTCAGGGTGAGCGCTTTGCGGCTCGCGTAAGTCTTCGCCGTTCGAGTGAAATAGATCCTAGAGGGCCCTACGGACAGCTGGCCCGACAGCTGCTGCGCCTTTTGGAATCTCTTCCAGCGGATGAATTGGCATCAAAGGATCGGCAAATATGAAAATCAATCCCGATTCGCCAGATTTCCAGCAGCCTGTAGAATCGACCAAAACCGTACCTCAAACTGGGAAGGCGTTCGGCGAAACACTAACTTCTAAAATCCAGCCGAACGTTGCTCCGGCCATCACACAAGCGCCCATCGCGCCCGCTGAAGCGCTCAGCAAACAAGACTTGGCTGATCCTGTTAAGGCAAATGCCGCCATCGATCGAGCCGTTCAGGAGTTGATAGAAAAAGAGTTTGGCGCTATGTGTACGCCAGATCGCGAACAGGTTGCCGCTTGGCTTCGCAGCGATCCGATGATGCGCGCCGCCCTGCTGCAACGCCTGACGTCCTTGGCGTAGCGTCTCATCCCCATTCTTTGCTATTGCTTGTGGCCAGCCTCGCTTCACGTCTTCCGCACGGTAATCCCGGCAGTCATTGATAACTTCGGTATAGGTGCAAATAGACCTGATCATTAGCGAAGAAAGCGATCCTAACCCTTACACGATTACGTGCGATCTGGCTGAACGGTTGATTTTTGGGCGTAATATCGGTAGTCCGATCAATCTCGCGGGTTCTGAGATCTCGCGCGAGCATTTTGCTCTTCTCTCTCGTAATGGCAAAATCTGCGTCCAGGATTTGAGCAGCAACGGTACATTTGTAAACGGCAAACCGGTCGCGCAAAAGAAGCCACAAAAGGTTAGTGAAGGCGACGTAATTTCCGTTCCCGGTTACAAAATCGAATTGGGAGGGCGGCTTCCGATACCGCCAGCCCGGGAGTCGCAGGATTTTACGGTTCCTCCGCAGGTTGAGAAAGCCGTTTCCCGTTGGACCGAATCATTCACGCTTTGGGAAATGATCGTGATTGCGGCGTCGATCGCAAGCTTCGTATTGATCATCTATTACGTAACGCGCTGAAGCGAATCGCTCTCTAATTCGGAGCCGCGGATTGCGTTGTAACTCGAATGGCCGCCAATCGGACTATCTGATCCTGATCGATGATGAGCCCGAACTGAAGAGGTTTGGATTCCGCAGAGAGATTGGGACCAACAGCCGCCAGAGCAGTACCGTTTATGGTGAGTGCAATCCCGGAGGCGCGAACATCAGCTTGAATCGTTTCGGAATTCTTACCAGGGTTCAACGGAAATTTACCCTCGCGCCGCTGACCCTGTGCCATGACGCTCCAGGAGACGCCGTGTTCTGTAATCCGAAAGCCGACGGTGCTGGCGCCATCAGCAGTGCGGAACGCAAGATTAAGCGCGCCGCCGAACCAATGCACAAGCGTCTTCGGGCGCTCCCAACGCGCGGAGAAAGCGACGCGCAAAGTATGTTCAGGCAGACTGCGAAAGATCGGTCCGGGTTTGTCACGCGTTAACCAGCCGCTTTGGAGTTCCCAACCAGGCCAAATATCAAGATTCCGGGTCGTCGGGTATACTGCGTTGAGCCGCAGTGAGAGGGTTTTGGTTTCGCCCGGACCGACCGCAAAGGTGGAAACCGCACTCCCGCGACCCGGCGCCGATGCTTCGAAAGCGTAAGTCCCCGCTGGAACTTCGATCGTATTACCCGTTAGTGGCTGACGAAGGGAGTTTCGTGCCGTGGAGTAAACGACCTGCGCGTTCGGGGGATCGACGTCCACAGTTATCTTCGCCTTCAGCTCTTGCAGGAGCATTGTGCGCTGATTATCGCCGTTCACGAGCGTGATTATCTGTTGCGCGTCGGCAAAGCCTTTGTGATGCAGGTGCAGCTCTGCAGCCCCGGCGGGAAGCTGAGGAAGATTCAGGACCCCGTTACCCGGCACAGCACCGGCGGACTTACCGTTTAAGCTCACCTCGGTTCCGGGTTGGGATTGCAGCCGGAGGTGCGCATGCTCGGGCAGCGGGCTGAAAGAGACCTGCTCGAGTGTATCGACGCCCGCCGCCACTGATACGTTGAGCGTCGAAGGATCCGCCCTGAAACCCGGTTTACTGATGGCCAGGGTGTAATCTCCGGGTTTCAGCAGCCGCCGCCAACGCCCCCCCTTTGCGGGCCGTTTGGAAGGGTAACCGTTTACGGAAACATTGAAGGTGTCCTGAGTTCCCTGAATAGCCAACCCACCGAATTGCGCTCCTGTGGTGATGAGAGCGGCTAGTACCGGAGTGCCTTGGTATTCCAGAGCATGCACGGCGATGGTGCGCGACCCTTCGAGGAGCGTCAAAGTGTGATTTCCGTTAGAGAGAGGCGGCAAATTCTTGCCCGAAGCAGTACAAGCGAACGGCCGTCCGCCGTCTAATCGAAATGCAAGCCCGGGGCGCCCGCACACGATGCGCGCGCCGCTGCTGGAAAGCGCAGCCAAAACGGGTGTTCCATAAGCACTGGATTTAGGTGCTCCGACGCTCCAAACGGGATCGTGTCCCAGAGTAAACGCAAACGAGTAGCGGCCACCGCTTGGGGCCAAAACGGCAATGCTGTGTGGTCCCTCCGGCGCATCTTGTGACAACTGACCACCTTCTAGCACTCCAGCGCGTTTGCTATCCATCAACACAGACCCGGACGGAAGATCGGTTTCGACATGAATGGCGGGAGAAAGAGGAAGCGGCACAAGTGCAACGTCCAGCGGAGCGTTATTCTTCGCGGCAATCTCGACAGATCGACGAAACGGCTTGTAGCCAGGCGAGCGAGCCTCAATCAGGTGTGTTCCAGGTTGAAGGGCTAGCTTGCCATCGCGGGGCGACACGGGAGATCCGTCGACCATCACTTGCACCTCAACAGGATCGAGGTGAAGGAGTAGACTCGCGGGCGTCGGGCCGTGCAGCACGACGGCTGCCCGGTGCGGCACAACAGCAACAGGAGTGTTGCGGCGCGGAAGTATCAACGCCAGCAGAATGGCTATGGCAACAGTCCCGCTAAGAAAAGCAAGCAGTGGGCTGTTTATACGAGGCGGGCGGCGGAAACCGAGAAATGGGGGCCGGATTTCTGGATGCGACGTCGGAGGCCTGGTTACGTTGGAAGGAGTTTTTTCCGCAAAAGCAATGGCACCGCCATGAGTGCTTTCATCTCGCGCGGATGACGAAGCCGCCAACCGTTGCCGAACAGGAGCGGAGTCGACCCGCAAGCGGTGTGCCACGGCGGACGCCCTCTCCCAAGCAGCCCGCAGAAATGCTCGTCCCGGGATATCTGGTGCAGACGGCTGGCCTGCTGGTTGGATTCGACGATCTCCGCGCCGTCTGAGACGTACCGCGGTTTGCGCGAGTTCAGGATCTTCCGGGTTTTCGGCCAGAGCCTGCTCTGTAGCCCGCAGAGCGCCGTCAAAATCGTGAGTTCTTTCGAGCCGCCGTATGCGATCGGTAGCTTCACTGAGTCGCTCACGGCGGCTGCGCTCTTCAAGCTGTTCCAGTAGTTTGTTGGCGGTATCCCTTCCAGGGGCGAGCTCAAGCGCCCGCTTCAAAACCGTTTTGGCCTGCCGCCAGTCGCTATCAAAAAGAGATTTGGCCTGTTGCACGAAGACGTGATGGCGCGCTGCTGCGATCTCGCGCTTACGAACATCCAGGGCGGATGCTTCGTGGAGCTTGCTCAGCGCTTCAGCGTAACGGCGATCCTGCGCCAATTTTGCCGACTCACCGAGAAGATCTCCCGCCAATCTCTCACGTTCGGCGCCCCCTTCAGCGACCGCGCGCAACTCGGCGAATTCGGGATCGCCTTCGAACCCGGGCCTGTTGGTGTGAATCAAGTGGATGGCGCCGGCAAATTCGCGAGCTTCGATGGCAGCTCTGATCTGGCGCAGCAGGTCCTCGCGGCGATCGTAATCAGTTTGAAGGTCCTTGCGCTGCTGAAGACGCGTGATCTCGGCATCAAGCCCCGGATAATCCGGATGAACCGAGCGAACAAGATTCCATGCCTCCAGCGCGTCAGCTAGCCGGTGTTCCTGTTCCGCAACGCGCGCCTTAACCGCAAGCGATTCCGCAAAGCCACGTTTTTCGCATGCCACACGATAGCTGGAAGCGAAATTCTCAATTTGAGAGAACCGCTCTGAGGCCGATCTCAGTAGCTCGATGCGGTGATCCAGATCCAGCTCGGCTTCGATCTCCCGCTCGGTTGCCGCGATCAGACGGGCCGTCTGCTCCCGGTGTGTCTCCTCGATATCGAGCTTCAATGCTCGGAAGGCGGTGTGTTCCGGCAAGTTGGCGAGGGACTCCTCGCAGCACGCCAGCGCGGCTTCCAAATCGCCTGACCGGTACAACTCGCGACCCCGCTCGAGAGATCTCTGCGCATCCTGCGAGGCAACTAGAATTCCCTTGGACAAGTTCACGAGATCCGACGGAGCATCACCCGGCTCGGGCGCCTGGCGGTCTAGATCAAGGGCGCGCTGAATCGCTATTGATGCGCTTTCCGGATCGCAATGACTCATCGCGTGTTCGGCCCGCCGTGTCGCACGGTGCTTTTCGTTCAGAACAGCGCTATAATCCTGCTCGCCTTGCTGGATGCTGGAGCGGAGTTCCAGAGCGGCAGGCGCGTTCGGGCAAATCTCCAACGCTTGCTCAACCGCCTCCTTGGCGCCGCCAAACTGGCGGTTGCCGGCCAGCTGTCGCGCTGTCGCCAGCCGCTCCGCGACGTCCCTTTCAGCGCGAGCGCATTCGATCTCCTCGCCTAGCGAGGCTGCCTCAGCATTACGCGGGTCCAGCTGCAAGGCCTCTTCGACATTCTTGGCGGCTTGCGTGTATTCCTGTACCTCGATTCGTGACCGCGCGCTGGCCAACAGTGAAGAGACCGCTCGTTGATTCCGAAGGCGCTCAAAATCTTGCTTGACTCCTACAATCCGTTCGTTCAGCCAGCCCTGTAGCTCGAGCTGATTGAGGATGTCGCCCGCCACATCCAGATCGCCGCCGCCGAGGGCGCTCCGGGCCTTCTCGAGATGCACCTCGATTCGAGCGGGATCAAACATTCCTATCGGCTGGTTGAGAGCGGCCTTGCGAAGCGTCTCTCCAAATTCGCGAGCCGACTGGAACCGGTGCTCCGGAAGCTTGGCGAGCGCCTTTTGCAGAGTCTGATCTACAGAAGCATTTAGTTGTGCATTGAAACGCGATGCAGGCGGCGGGTTTCGATGGACAATGTTATCAATTAAGTCCCTTTCGGTTCTGCCTTCGAAGGGCCTGCGGCCCGTGAGCGTCTCGTAAGCAACCACGCCGAGCGAAAAGATGTCCGACAACGGGGAAATGCTCTGCATCGTCACCTGCTCCGGCGCCATGTACATCAGGGTTCCTTTGCGGGTAACAGTGAGAAGGTTTTCGGCATAGTGCGCCACGCCGAAGTCGATCAGCTTGACGGAATCGTCATCGAGAACAAATATGTTGCTGGGCTTGATATCGCGGTGGACGAGCCCGACCTCGTGAGTGGCCTGCAGACCGCGTGAGGCTTGGACCAGAATTTCGATTGCGCGCTCAAGGAGAAACCCGTCAGGCGAATCTAAAAGGAGTCTATCGAGAGTTCTGCCGCGAAGAAACGGCATAACCATGTAAGGCTTTCGTCTGCCGCCTTCCTCGATTTCGCCGACATCGCGGATTTCCACAACATTCGGGTGAACGATTTTCGCTAGCTTGTCACATTCCTCGCTGAACATGCGCAGGGCGATGGGATCGGTGATATCGCTCAGTGTTTTCATTGCGATATCGGCGTTGATAATCACATCGTGCGCACGATACACAATGCCCATCCCGCCCGTACCTAGCCGCTCTTTGAGCTGATAGCGGGTTTTGACCTTTTTAGAGGACAGCAACGGCAAACACTCCCCCAAGTCAGATGGACGCTCCATGCGCCTGTTAGGCTTACTTGCATTTCATCACGGACCAGCACAAAGCCCTGCGTTCGACTTCCCAAGCTTCCACTATTTAGGACATAAACGACGAGTCTATCGTCATTATTTTCCTGCAGGCTGCCGGGCGGCAGGCAACATTCCTCTGGCACTTCCGATAATTCGAATGTCCAATTGGAAAGGAGCACTTTCAAATGCGCATAACAGATGGTTGTGGAGCTCCAGCCGTCCTTCCTGAGGCTCAGTCTTCCGCCCATGGTTCATCTGCACCGAAGGCCGAACCGTCCTCGACTGCCCAAGCCTCCCCCAGCAGCATCGCTAAGCATGCTTTCCCTTCACTGTTCGATCTGGGAAACCGCGTCAACCTGCGAGGCGTCGCAATCACGAGTCAAAGTTCTGCCTCCGTCAGCCGCACTTCAGGCGATTTCGAACTGAGCAGGATCACGACTTACAATTTTGTTTCCCGGGAAGCGGAGCTCACCGCAACGCAGAGCTCGTCACTGAAGGCTACAACCGTCTCGCCGTCTTCATCTAAAGAGCCCGCGCCGGAGGACGAAAACACCGGCGACGATCCGAACGTCTTTCTCTCTAGAAATAACCTGCAGGTCATCGGCGTGCAGGGCTCTTCCAACGCCTCAGTGGCCAGCGATACCTTTTCCAATCGCCAGGCCTCTTTCACCGTGTCCGCGCTGGGCGCCGAGGCCTCCGGTCAAGCGAGTCTCGGCGTTACTCACGACGGCATTGCCGCTCAAGCCTCGGGGAACGCCAGCGCTTATCTCGTTGACGCCAGAGCCGGCCTGCATATCGGACCGGCGCAAGGTTCAGCCGGAGCATCGGTCGGCACTGGTGTAAACGGCAATGCCCAAGTCGCGTTCAACCCGCTAAAGGGCGATGCCGACGCGGACGCGGGTGTCTCTGCATTCGCCGGTGCCCAAGCCAACGAAACGGGCAGTCTGAACGCTGACGGGACGACTGCCTCTGAAACCGCCAACATCGGCGCGGGCGTGGGTGTCGACGCCAAACTAGATGTGGGCGTCGATAAAGGGGAAGTCGACGTTAGCGGCGACGTGGGCGCGTATCTCGGCTTGGGTGCAGGGGCCGATATCTCATTTACCGTGAACGTTCCCAAAGTCACAGAGAGCGCCTGGCACACCATCACCAGTATCTTTTAGGAGAAAAAGTTGGCATGGATCAGCGGCTCTGTGTCAGGTGGTGAGCTCGATCGGATCCAGTTTCCGCTAGGTTGCGTTTCGATCAGACCACCGGGCATTGATGCTCGCGAGGGTATTGACAAGTTAACGGCAGACCAAAGAGTGTGGAAAAAAGGCAGATCGGCAGTAGAGACACGTTCATCAAATAGAGATAGCAAAAGCGGTCGCCCTGACTGCCGTGTCCCACGCGCGAAAGCGTTGGCACCGTATGCTCCGGTAGCGAACGGCCGTGAGCCGATGACGCCGTGGTCGGAAATGAGAGCCGACAACAGCGTGGATAGATCGGAATTGTTGCGCCTGATGGATCGACTTGAATCGGCGCATTCTTCGCTCCCGTTCTCGTGGGCTGATGTGACTTCTCAGCTCGGTTGTTCAGCCAGTGCCCGCGTCTGTGTTCATTCTGGGTAGCACACAAGGAAGCGCGACAGAGTAGCTGCAGAGCCGATCTGTAATGACGGTTTGAGGCGGAGTATCTGTTTTCGCAACAGATGACGAAAGAAACGTTCTGTGGCCGTGCCATCGCGCCGTGCCCTGGACCTGGATGTCCACAACCTGACCGTTTTGATTGACGGCTCGCCACAGGTAATGATTGCTCCGCGGATACGGGTGAATACTTCGTCCACATGCCAGCGTCGCCCCACTCGCCGTCCATTTTGCCGCAACCATCTGGCATAGTCAGGTCCGAACTTGCCGCACCACAAGCGGATCGCCTCATAGCTGACCGTTTCGCCTCTCGAGGTCAGCATTTCTTCAATGTCCCGGAAGACAGCGGCAACCTCTTGCAGCGCACTACGTCCGAGTCGCTTACCGATTTCCGCCAAAGTCGCCCGCTGCAGGTCCGTCAATCGGAGTCGGCCAGGTAGCTGCGCTCTCAGGATTCTAATTCTTCGCGATCAGATACTCATGTTGCCGCAGAATCTGCTGGTTCACCATCCCGGTCACAAACGCCAACGGGCGCGCCACTTGCTTCTTCTTCATCGAAACGCACCATCAGAACTGTTGGTCAGCTAGCGGGGGGCCTGAATACTTTGACCATACGGGAAAGAGAACTTCTGGGGCCTTGGTGTGGCGACAAAGGTCATCGGTTGAAACATACCAAAGGCATCTATCCGAAACGGCCTTAGTGAGTCACATATCGGTAGTTAAAGCGGCCTTCGGGGGTACGTCTCCGCTGAGGTAGAAGTCCATGATGTCGCCGGGCTGCTGAATGCTATCGAGCCATTTGAAGGTCGTTTCGTACTCGGCGTCGAAGCGCAGGCAGGAAATCGGAATTCGCATTGCGCTCGGGGCGCAGCCGCGCGACGTTTTGCGCCTGATTTTAGGGCAAGGAGCGAAGCTTGCCTTACTCGGCCTGGGCATGGGTATCGTCTTCGCGTTTCTGCTCACGCGTTTGATGGCGAGCCAGCTTTACAGCGTGTCGGCGACGGATCCGCTGACCTTTGGCGCCGTGGCTGTCGTTCTGCTTGGAGTTTCAGTGACTGCCTCTTACATCCCGGCTCGCCGCGCCCTACGAGTCGACCCCATGGTCGCCTTGAAATGCCAGTAATCCGTGTCCGTCAGCGTCGAAAGTCTGTTTACTGAAGAATTGTCGGTCACTTGACAGAACTCGTTTTGCGGTCGAATAGATCCACTGTGGTCGCCATGCTAGATCTATCCTGGCGGTTAGGGAGGACCTATTCTGACAAGAGCCCCCCGCCGGCGACGGCGCAGGAGAAAGCACGCGTCGGCGAGCAAAATCGCCAGTGCGAAGTAAGGTAGGCGCGACAGCGTCCACAACGCCGCCTGCACCCGTGCCCGAAAGCGGATCACCTGGCCGTTTTGATCGGCGGATATCGTCACCGGCTGGCTCCAGTCGAGCGCGATGAGCTTTGGCAGGAATCCACGGCGAACGCTGCCTTCGAGATCGAAGATTCCCACTTCGGGCGAAAAATGACTGGCGACGATCACGTCGTGCGACAGTTCCTCAAAGGTCAACGTACCCACGCCCGCGCTTGGCTGCGGATCGCCGGCCGTGACGCCCGTCGCGATGAGCTGCGGCCGAAAAGCCTCTCGAGCAGCGTGGAATGAACGGCGCGCTCATCGGCGAGGAAGGGAAACTGGTAGGTTTCCACACCGTATCCGGCAGCCTGGATTTGGGCGATGAATGACGCGTATGCGATGCGCGCGCGAGTGACGGCATTGGGATCGACCAGCCGTTTGAGAGCGGACGAAACGGCGCGGCCGATGCTTGAGAACTCCTGAAGATTCGGTTCAATATCGAGACCGACGCCGGACCAGCGCAGTCCCGAATCGGCGGTCCACTTCTGAAATTTCCTGAAACGCGCCTCGCCCTGGGCGGCATTCGAGGCGTTGAGATAAAAGCCCTCTGCACCAGACAGCGCCAGCCCCGCCGTGACCGGAATGCCGGCGGCATTCAGCTGGCGCACGACCTGCGCGCGGCCGGGGCTGAGGTCGATCAGCGCGAGGCTGATTTCGGCATTGAGCCGCTGCAGATCGCGAATCACGTCCGGATCGGAGAACAGAGACCGGAGCGCGGGCGTTTTCAGCTGGCAGGCAAAGCCCAGCCTGGGCCTGGACGGCGCGGTAACACGGACCTGGCGCGCGTCGCGATCGAGCCGGCTCGCGGCCACGAAAGACCTCGCACCGATGAACAGCGCGATACATAGAGCCAGCTCGACAGCGAAAATCAGCAGCCACAGCAGCGCTCGCAGGAGCCGGCGGACCATTCTTAATTCTGCGACCAGCTAAACCGCGGATCAAACCTTTTTGGGTCGGCCCGAACTCCGCCAAGTAGATTGACGCATGATTTCACCTTCGGTGCTGATGATGTTGCTGGCCGCTCACCCTCGGCCAACTCCAGAAACTACGTTTTCCGATGACCGGAAACGGCATGTTTTATCCATGAGATCTGAGCCCGCGGAGAATCCGGAATCCTTGGAGGGGAAAACCGTCAAAGATCAAGGCCGAATCGAGCCAGCATTTCTCGCCGGCCAAGGCGGGTAACGCCTAAGGCTCTGCTGTCGAGATCCTGGATCACCCATCTCCTTCGCAGTACGACTTTCAGAAAGGCCGCACCCAAGGCGCCGCCGAGGTGCGGCCGCCGCTCGCTCCAATCGAGGCATGCGAAAGCGAATCGGCGGCGTAGCATACGAACCGCACAGATGTCGATGCCAAGGGCTTCAAACCCCTTTGCGCCGTCCTGGCTAACATCGTACGCCCTGTGATTGTCTTTTGGTCCTGCCGAAATCCATCCCAGCGCCCTGAAGCGGTCGTGCAACAGTACACCAAGTGTGCCCGCCAGGTGATCGTAGCAAGTCCGGGCGGCGCGTAGTCGGTTTGGCGTGCGCGGCACAAGCCTAACGGGGGAGCGTCCGGCGATCACACTTAGCCCTTCAATCGCGCTGGCCACGTCCGGGCCTCCCAGACTGTAGAAACGATGCTTCCCCTGGGCAAGCACTTTGACCAGCCCCACCGTCGTCAGGCGATTGAGGTGCACGCTCGCCGTTGACGGGCTGACGCCGCCCACAATCGCAAGCTCAGTACTCGTTCGGGCATGCCCGTCCATGAGGCAGAAGATCATGCGGGCTCTTGCCGGTTCTCCGAGGGCAGCCGCAACTACCGAAACCGCGTCGTCAGCGCATGGTCTAACATCCATACTTCGATCTTGAACGAATTATAGCTGTCCGGCGAGCGGTACACTCCGGTACATGGGCCCCAAAACCGACTCAGGAAAGGGATGGAAGGTGCTCGTATTGCTGATCGCGCCAGGGCTGCTGGTGCCTCCAGTTTCACAAGCGCAGTGGAGGACGCCCTGGGAGTATGAAGGGGAAGGGGGGCCGAATATTGGAGTGAACTGGATCCGGACTACGCAGCCTGCAACGCCGGGAAGGAGCAGTCGCCGATAGACATTCAACATGCGGTGAGAGCCGAACTCCCCACCCTGCGATTCGAATACGAGAGCGGCCCGCTCCGGTATCTGGTCAACAACGGACACACGATTCGGGTGAACTATCACCACACCCCGAGCAGTGGGAACTTCTTCCTAGTGGGCGGCAAGCGCTACCAGCTCACGCAATTCCATTTTCATCGCCCTAGCGAAGAGCGCGTTAGCGGTAAGGCATACGCTATGCCGGTGCATCTGATGCACACCGCCACTGACGGAAAGGTTGCCGGTGTGGCGGTATTTCTGACGCCGGGAAGGGCGAATGCCACCATTCAGCGGATTTGGGAGCACATGCCAAAGGCCGTGGGCAAGGTGGGGGCTGATTTCTCGCATGAAGAGCTTGCGATCCCCGGGGTTGAGATCGATCCCGCGGGTCTGTTGCCACGCTCCGCGGTAGAATACTACACCTACATGGGCTCGGTAACGGCTCCGCCCTGTACCGAGCGCGTGGAGTGGTTTGTCCTCAAAACTCCCTGGAGACTTACAACGGTACGCTCCTCGCGCTCAACGGATTCGGCTTTCCCCCAAATTTTGGGCCGTCCAATATGGTGAATGATTATTCAACGTCTGGGACGCTCGTGAATACGATCACCCTGCAGTCCGTGCCTTCAACTGTCCAGTGGAACGGGATCACGTCCGATGGCTCGACCGTTTACATCGCAGACTTCGCGTCCGGTCGCATTTACAAGTACTCACCATCGGGCGCAGCGCTCGGCTTTTTTCATTACCGATCTGGGCGCAGGCTTGACCGGTGCGTTTTTCGATTCATCGAACAATAGCATCTGGACAGCGGACTCAAATACTAATAGGGTCTATGCCTTTACGACCGCCGGTGTGCTACTCAGCGAGTTAGCAACCGATATCCAACCTTCAGGCGTAGCAATCGTCGCTCAATTTACGGCAATCCCCGAACCATCTTCCGATCATTTGGCCTTAGCGGGAATCCTTGTGCTCGTTCTGACCCTAGGTCTCGGGGCTTCTCGTGTGCGCGGGATCGACACGCAAGTTTCGAGCTGACGCGCCGCCATCCGCAGCCCGCGTAGTGTAGGTGATGGCGTAGAGCAAAGGTCGAAAAGTTCGCGCGCGATCGACAACGGATCATATATAGAACAGATTCGTTCCGATCAAGTCGCGACGATTAAGTCGAGATTGTTTGAATGTAAGTTGAGCAAGGAAAAGCGCGCGGTGTACAAAACTGAACTCAAAGGGACGTTGGGTCAGAGAACAACCACGGAGGCTCCTTTAGACATATGCATTAACCGGGCTCGAAGTTCACGAGAGGACGATCAGTTATTGCGTTAAAGACGTAAGCACGACCGCTATCGGAAATCTGGTGATCCGATGATGCAGATACTACTCTGCTTTTCGCGCGCGCTTTGAGCGCCGGCACGGCGACCTCGCCGCAGCTGCCATATGGTCGTTGCTTGTTAGTCATGCGGGCATTAGCAATCCGTCTCTCATCTGTACTGGCATGTGGGGGCCAGACTATCCCGGATATCCGGTATAAGATCTCTGCGGGCGACCTTACGAGTGCAGAAGCCATTGCTGATGAATTCTGCCGAACAGATGGGCAGACCGAGGAATGTGCTAACGCGGCTAGTTGGCTCGCAAGAGGCGCGCTGTACTTCCACAGCGCCTCTGCTTCCATATCTGAAATCGGTGCTGCCTTTCCGCTTGGTAGCATGCGGCAGGGAGCAGATGTCGTTTCGGTCGAAAGTGGGCAGACACAATATCGTGTATCTCCAGAAAACGTTGCGCATGCTCCGGCGACTTGAAGCATTTCATACGGCGCTCTCGTTGTCGCGTCGGCTGATGTGAATTCTCGGCTCGATTGTTTAAGTACCGGCTTTGTCGGTGAGTCACTCGAGGCAGGATTACTCTCTTGGCACCGCCATAGCTTCGAAGCTTGTCGGTGATGATCACGCGAGGGCGGCAACGACTGGTTTCCAAGAGCCTTCGGAAGAACCGCATCGCAGCAAAGCGGTCTCGCTTCGGCTGAACCAGAATGTCAATCACGGCGCCATTCTGATCGACAGCCCGCCACAATAATGCTGCACCCCGTTGATCTTGAGAAAGACTTCATCCAGAAACCATTTGTCGCCCAATCTGGGCCGTCTCCGCTTCAGTTTGGCCGCATAAGAAGAGCCAAACGTATCGCACCAACGCCGGATCGTCTCATAGCTCAGATGGATTCCTCGATACGCCATCATCAGTTCCACTTCTCGCAGACTCACCGAAAGATTAAAGTACAGCCATACGCATTGAGAGATGATCTCCTCCGGAAATCGATAACCGCGGTACAGATTGGCTGGCACTCACCCAGAATCACATCTGCTCGCCGTGACAGTGCCCTCGCCACGTATCGGAATCGCCGTTCGCACCAGTTCCCGAACCTGCGTTGCCATCAAAAATGGCGCGCTATCGGCGAATAGCCCGTTAACGCTCGTTATTCCAGTGTCGCCGCAGAGCTTCGTCGAGGCGCAGACCTCCGGTCCGAGCTCCAACCCATGCCCTATCACCAAAGAAGTCGCCCCGGAGATGAGTAATTATGAGATCTCATTACCGAAGTCGTCCAACGTTCCCCAGCTCACCCCGCTGCTAGCAGTCGCCGGTACGGCTGCATGTGGCAGCTTTTCGCTGGAAAACGCTGATATCCAAGCCGACCTGGACCAGACTCACGCGAAAAACACATTTCGTGCTTGCGGAGCAAACGACGGCATCCATTTGACCGTCTGGCACGGCGCTCCCATCACTGAAACACGCGTATGGAGCGGCTACTACTACGAGGCAGGAAATCCCGGAATCCTCCCTGCCTGCGCCCCTGCGGAACTCGCTCCGGCCGCACCGCCAGCTCACTTCTGATTGCCAGAGAAGACAGATCGATCGAAGTTTTTCGTCAGCTCCTCGGCATCTCTATATACCTCTATCGCTCCGGCTTCGCGCAACTCTTGCTCGCTCCAGCCGCCGCTTGTCACTGCGACCGTCTTTATTCCCGCTTTGCCCGCTGCCTGGATGTCCCACGGCGTATCACCCAAAGCGAGAACTTCATTGGCAGGAAGAGCTAACCGCTCTAGCGTCGCCTGGAAGATATCTGGGGCAGGTTTCGAGCTATCGGCGTCATCTGCGGATGTCTCCTCGTTCACCAGATCTGTGATGGATGCGATCTCCTTGAATTTCTTCAGATCGTTCTTATTGGCCGAGGAAGCGATGGCGATACGAATACCCGCGCTTTTCATTTTCAAAAGAAGCTCGCGGGCTCCGGGAAATGCCTTCACTCGAGGGAGATACTCGGCCTCAAAAAGGTTTTTACGATATTCCTCAAGAGGCTTCGTTAAACGCTCGCGCTCGGGTTCCGGTACAAATACCGGAATGAGGTGATCTCCACCCTTGCCAATCTGATGCAGAACCTCATCAAAATCAGTTTCAATGCCAAAGTGCTCAAAAGCTTTTTGCCAGGCCTCTGCATGAAGAGCGTTGCTGTCTAAGAGTGTTCCATCCAGATCGCAGAGCGCTGCTTTCGGGCGAGACGGAGTGGCTACGGTGGAGTGCGACGGCATCGACTTGCTCCATTGTAGACACCCCCTGATGTACAGTGAGTTTTGACGTAACAACCAACTGAGTCAAAACGCTTCACAATCAACCTTCTCTTGCCTTCTCGCAAACCAGACCTAGAACAACCCCGACGCGAGCTTTGGGGCGGCGTACAGGACGAGAAGAACACTTTTGCGTACTGTCCCGGCCCTACTTCCTGTGCTGCGTTCAGCGGCCCCACAGCTCCGCCGACCCGTCCAACGCTTGGTTACAAGCGCATGATTCTTGACTACCACTTTTCGCTCAGAGGGTGTTTGAAAAGTATCACGCCGGTGCGAGTCGGTTGAGCATAATGCGGATAGCTGCGATGTCGATCATGGTCTCCGACGTCTGCACGATGTATTCGTACTCTTTGCTGAATCGGCGATTGCGGCCGAGCCAAGCGAAGCTGCGTTCCACAATCCATGTCAGGCCCGAAATCTCAAAGGCGCGCTGCCGATGTTCGCCGGCTCGACTCTGCATGCGATCGGCAAGCCCAACGTATCGACAATGATTTGGCGCTTGCGCCCCTTCACGCGTTTGTGTCCGTCGGAGCCACGAACGACGCCGCGTTCCGTTGCCTTCACCGATTGCCCTCCATGATCACCACCGAGGGACACACGGATCGGCCGCTTTTCTTCGAGTTTGCTCGTAGATCACTCGTTGCAGGCAAGTCCATACGCCGGAGTTCTTCCAGATCCGGAAATAGTGATACACCGTGCCCCATGCCGGAAACTCGCGCGGAAGAAGGCGCCACTGACAGCCGGTGCGCAGCAGATCGCGTTGATCACATTGCGAATCTCGGTTGTGCGAGGCCGTCGACCGGGCCCTGCTGCAGGCAAGAGCGGGGCGAGCAGCGCCCAAGCTGCGTCGGTCAGGTCCGTGGCGTATTGATTGTTTAGCACTCTCCAGTTCACCGAAACCTGTTGTTCTGTATGAACCCAAGCCGGGGTTACCTTTTCAAACGCCCTCTGAAAGAAGATCTCTGTAGTGACATTCAGAATAATACGGAGTTCAATTGAGCGTGCAAGTGGAGTGGCAGAGCGTTGTGACAACTCTTACCGGAATGTTTGAAACAGACGTTCGTCGAACGTAAACGGGACTGTGACCTCAGTGACGATGCTCGCGAAGTCTTGGTGGCGCGGACTCAAGAGGTAAATGAACTCACTCCGTATCACGACAGAAGGTACTCGCAAAACGGCCGACCGCCCACTTTCAATCCACCGATCTCCGATGGTTTGAGAGTTCAGGTCTCCTTCTATTCCCCGGAATTGGTCGTGCGAGAGGATCTTCACGCTGTTTGGGATTACAGCCCCAATCACCACGTAACCGACCGGGAAGTCCTGACGAGTCAGGTGAACCAAATTCTCCAAGACCGCAAGCGCGACACTATCGGCCATGTATACGACAGCCCGACCGGGGGAATTCCAACGTCCACCTACGCGCCGAGCTCCTTCGCCGTCTAAACGGGAGTGAATCGCCCGGCAGACTCGAAATACACGCTGCACGATTAGGACGGAATGTTATGTTCGATACGCGTAAGAGTTTGTTCGACGAGGGCGATTCCTTCGTCGGTTTCGAGCATGTCTTGGGGAGCGCGATTTCCGAAAAACGGCAAGGGCGTGGATAACCAGTGCGTCGCCTTCTGCTCATCACCGAACACGCCAACTGCATGAGCAATAACCGGCACCAAGCGGCTGACATTTTGAAGCGAACTGGCCATTCCTTCCCTCATTGTACCCTTGAAACGTAGCAGGTGATTGGCCACGCGATACTATCTGGCTATCCATCTCAATCGCGAATGGGAGCGTGCAGGTTCAGCTGTCATTTCAAAACATCCACGACCCTACGGAGCCAGTGTAGGGACTTTTGTAGGGAGACTACTTAGAAATGGATCACGATTGTTCACACTCCTGGACCTCTCGATTCCTCGTTATTCACGGTAATGATTAATAGCATCGATGAGCAACACGTAGTACTCCATATGAGTCATCGCCGTTAGCTGTTAACCGAAGGGTTGTTCGAGTGCCGTCGAAGGCAACAGCCAGGATGAGCACCCACGTTAGATCCTCTAAGTCTCAAGCAGTATTGCAGCTTATGCTCTGACCTTTACCCCGAGTGGACATCTCCAATGATTGCGCCGGCATTCGTCGGAATCACAATTTATCCATACAGAGAAATAAATTCGGAAACGATAACTCTAGTGCGATAAAGGCGCAGAATTTCATCGAAGAGCAGCCCTAAGGAGGCGCTGCCTCCTCGCGCAGGCAAGTCATCCCCCAGCCTTCCCTTCGTTGCAGGCCTGCGCTGCGCTACGCACTTTCCGCTTCGCTCCAAGTGTGGGTGGTCCCCCCTGACTTGCCTTTGCTACCCTCTGCCCCTCGCCGGGTAGCAGGGGTGCATGCGATGCACCCCAAATCCAAAAGGACAAACCGAAACCCCTTCCGGATTTTGCTTGCTTGAGGGGAGGAAAGTCCTTTCAGGCTCCAGCGCATGCCTTCGTTGAAAGGCAAAGCACAAATGAACACCCAAAACATCACAGGCGAAATCGTTTCCAATGCACTCGCCGAGCTCGCTGCAGCTCTTGATGCCGGAAACAGCTCAGCACTGATCGCTTACCTCCATGTCTCAGCCCGGTTTCACAAGTATTCCTGGACCAACTGTCTACTGATCGCGACGCAACGGCCGGATGCGACCCACGTCGCAGGTTTTCGCGCCTGGCTGGGCTTAGGCCGGCATGTTCGCAAAGGCGAAAAGGGTATTGCGATTCTTGCGCCGATCGTCTGCAAGCGCCTAGCAGAGGCCCGTAACGAACCGCGGGACGACAACAGCAGCACACCCGTGGCGCCGTACCACCTGGTCGGATTCCGGAGTGCTTACGTTTTCGACATTACACAGACCGATGGCCAGGATCTAGCGGAGTTCGCCACCGTCAAAGGCCACCCTCTCGAGCACCTGGAACGTTTAAAAGCACTGGTCGCTGCTCATTCCATCGCGCTCGGCTATGACGCTTCCATCGCACCTGCAAGAGGCATTTCATGCGGAGGACACATCACTTTATTGCCGAACTTACCAGCCGCCGAGGAATTCTCAACACTGATTCACGAACTGGCGCACGAAAAGTTACACAGAACGGATCGCCGCGCCAACACCACGAAGACTATTCGCGAAACCGAAGCCGAAGCGGTCGCTTTCGTAGTCTGCCGCGCCATAGGACTAGATACCAACACCGCAGCCGCTGACTACATCCAGCTGTACAACGGCGACCGCGCCACGCTCATCGGATCGCTGCACTTCATTCAGTCGACTGCCGCCGAGATTCTTACCGCGCTCGAGGTTCGTTCCGATCGTCACGCGCGTGCCGAAGCCCCTAGCAGATGAGTTCAAGCCGTTCGAGCGCCTCATAGCTGCCGATAAGCCTCTGCCTGGAGGCTTTCGCCGGTAGAGGCAAAGAACGCCATCAAGAAACCAAGAGGAGAACTACGTATGCAAGAACATTCCACTTTCGTCGCCAATTGCCTTTGCGGCCGGCATTTTGAAACTCCCCAGCGTGAGTACGTTTGCCCGACCTGTCAGCGCCACATCGTACTGGAATGGAGGGGCGACCCTCAGTCTAAGCCTGAGCGAGTCGAAAACGAGCTTCCGGCTCGGGAGGCTACGAAGTGATGCGCGTTCCTCCCGAGTTGCTCGACTATAAACAGTGGGTTCTCTGGCGCCGAGCCGAAGTGAACGGCCGCGTGACGAAAATCCCGATTTCGCCTTGGAGCGGCAAAGTGGCAGCCTGCGACAAACCGCAGACTTGGAGCAGCTACCGGCACGTCCTTTACGCGCTCAGCCGTTATCGGGGAGACGGCATCGGTTTCATTTTCACCGACGAAGATCCGTTCTGCGGAATCGACCTGGACGGATGCCGAGCCGTGAACGGCATGATCGTTCCGGAAGCCTTGGAGCTGATCGAACGAGTGAGAAGCTATACAGAGCTTTCTCCGTCCGGCACTGGAGTACACATTCTGATCCAGGCGAAATTGCCGGCAAAGGGACGCCGGATTGGAAAGATCGAGATCTACGATTCTGGCCGGTACTTTACCGTGACCGGCAGGCATATTTCGGGTACGCCGTTTGCGATCGAGAGACGGCAGGAAAAGCTGACTCAATTGCACGCAGAGCTTTTTCCGCCGGCCGGTTCGGAGGGAAAAACAGTACTCATCAATCACGTGAATTTATCGGACGAAGAACTCATCGAAGGCGCTAAGAAGGCGCGTAACGGCGACCGGTTTATCCGGTTGTGGGCAGGTGACGCTTCGGATTATGGGAACGACCACAGCCGAGCAGATCTCGCATTATGTCGCACGCTCGCGCTGTGGTGCGGGAATGACTCGGAGCGCATTGACCGGCTGTTCCGTCGCTCCGGGTTAATGAGAGCGAAGTGGGACCGACGTACTGGCGACAGTGCATACGGATCTCTCACCATTGCGGCGGCCGTGAGTGGACGGCATCGGGGTTAGCGAAACGGACGGAGTGAGGAGGCCATCGAAATACTTGCGTGATGATTACGCGTACGCCCAGTATCTGTGGCGTTCCCTCTTAGGCAAACGCCGTCTCGCGGCAGTGCAATAGATCCATTGATCTACTCGGGCGTGCAATC
>CAWCYQ010000015.1:0-82282 GCA_963799755.1 Terriglobia bacterium
CAACACTACTGTCGCACCCTACATGGAAGGCGCTCCCGGCTTCGGATTTCTGGATTAATGCGGCAGACGGTGAGGGCCGGGTCCTCAGGTTTCCGAGAGCTACGGTTTGCCAGGCTGGAACCCAGAAATCCCAAATTGCCAAAGCATGAAGCTCATTTCGTCAGCCATCTCCTGTTCCGCTGGGTTTTCGTAGAGCCGATTCCGTGCTCGGCATCGTAGTCGACGCGTAGAAGCACAGGCTTCCCGCTCGAGGTGGCTGCTTGCAGGCGCGCGCGGCCATCTTGCCGGGCTCCCATGAAATGACGCGCGGGTCGTTGAACCCGGTCGTGACCATAACGGCCGGATAGGGCGTCTGGTCCTTGATGCGAGATAGGCGCTCATCGCGTACAGCGCCTTAAAAGCCGTCAGCCTCCTTGACGGTCCCAAACTCCGGAACATTGGGCGGCCCATTCGGCGTGAACTCGGCGCGGACCACGTCGGACATCGGCACAGCGTCAATCGCGACGGCGAACAAATCCGGGTGTTCCGTGATGGACCGGCCGATCGTGATGCCGCCGCGCGGCCGCCTTCGATCGCCAGACGCGCCGTGGAAGTGTATTTTTGCTCCACCAGGTATTGGGCACAGGCTATGAAATCCTTCCAGGTATTCTGCTTCGTAAGCTGTTTCCCGGCCAGGTGCCAATCTTCGCCGTATTCGCCGCCTCCTCGTATATGAGCGACAGTGAAGACGCCGCCCTGTTCTAGCCATGCCGGATTACGGGGATCGAAATAGGGATCTTCGCTGATGCCCTAAGCACCACAACCCTCCAGTAGTGTCGGATTTGATCCGTCCAGCTTCAGGCCGGTTTTATACATAATCGACGGCGGTATAAGAGTGCCGTCGTAACTGCGCGCCTTCACTTCGTGCGATTCTAAGCCGCGCGGATCGTCGAAAGGACCTGTCGGCTGCAGCGCGGTATCGGTCAGGGATTGCTGGGCGGGATCATACGCATAAATCTTGGAGGCTTTCGTCCAGCCGGGTATGTCAAGAAGGGTGCCGGGGACGCGCTGGTCAGTTGCAGCAAGTTCAACATTGCTTTGAAACGGCAGAGCCACAGCGTAGGGGCCCCCCATATGGCACTCGAGTCAATTTCCCGATGCCGCCATCGAGCGCCTGAACCTACAAAGCATCCTGCGCTGCGGCTATGCCGCGAACGACGGCCTGGCTCGCGGGAACAGCGGTTTCCGCGCTGGCTACGTTCGGGTTCGAAAAGCCGGTGTGAAGAACCTTGTAGCGAGACGCGTCACGATGCGAGAGCAGGTAGAGGTCATCTCCATGTCCGTCCAAGTTCGTGATGTCATCGTCGACGTCGCACAACTTTTTCCAGGGAATAGTGTTTGCCTTGAGCGAAGATAGCGGTGCAAGAAACGCTGTAATCTCGTTTCGGACGCCGTGGTTTACTACCCCCACTGCCTGAGAGACGCCCGGAATGATTCCGACGAAGGGGATATCGGTCGGCGCGATCTTGAGAGATGCGAAATCGATACCCAGCACCAAGGTATCGGAGTCTGGATTGCTGCCCAAAGTGTGCCGATAAACACGGCCATTCAGATAGCGATCAGTCGGAGCGGAGGCGGGCCGTATAGCCGTTCTGGGCCTTGCTCGGCGAGGAGCGTTTTATGCGCGCGCAGTTTGGCGCTCAATACAACGACTACATGCGCCGGGTGAAAGGGCTAATCCCATTCGTGTGGTGATCAGGCAATTTTTGCCCACGGCCACTCGTTGAGTCCTCGCGCCCGCCACAGGTACGCCGCAATCCCAAATACCAGCAAAGCGAGTCCCGTGAGCACATATTCTTTTTCACTGGAGAAAAGAATGTATAGCCAGCCTGCCAGCGCAATAAATACCGGGACGGGATACAGAGGCATCGAGAAAGGTCGCCTGATGTTCTGGCGTAGGCGCCGTATGAGGATGACGGCTATACATTGCGCCGCAAATTGAGTCAGTATCTGCAGGATGATGAGTTCCTTGATGAGCTGCTCCAAGGTCAGCAGACAGGCAAGTGCCGAGAGAACGCCCATAAAGATGACCGAGAACGCCGGGAAATGCTGGGTAGGATGCACCCGCGCGAAAGCCGAGAAGAAGCGCCCTTCGGAAGCCGCGGCGAAAGGCACGCGCGTATAGCCGAGTAACACGCAAAAGACGGATGCGAAGGCGACCCAGAGGATCAACACCGTCATGGCTGATGCCGCCTTCGTTCCGTACAGGTGCTCCATGAAGTTGGAGACAACCGCCTGCGAGCGGGCCGCTTCTTGCCAGGGAATCACGCCGATAATGGAGAGGCTCATGGCGATGTAAAGTACAGCCAGTATGCCGATAGACAGCAGAATGCTTCGCGGAATTGTGGTGCTGGGATTCTTGATTTCGCCACCGATGAGACAGACCGTGAAGTAGCCGCTGTAATCGTACATACTTAGCAGGGTTGCCCCTCCCAAACCCATAAAGAATGCGCTCGAGAAATGGAACGCGCCGGGCGGGAAATTAAATGCAAGCTTCGGCTGAAAGTGCCATGCGCCGCCCCAGATGATGATGCCCATGGCCAGCATCAATCCAATCCAGAGAATCGTCGAGATTTTTCCGATCGAGCGTATATTGCGATAGAGCAGAACGGTTGCAGCCAGACAAACGGCGACCGCAACCAGCTTGTGCTCCAGATCGGTCATTCCGGGAAAGAGATAACGAGCATAGTCTGCGAAACCGATGCCCCCGGATGCCGCCGTCAAAGGAGCCGACAGCATCACTTGCCAAAGAAATAAAAAACCCATCAGGCGGCCGAGCGAGTGGGGTCCAAACGCTTGCTGGAGGTATTCATAGGAGCCGCCGGTGCCGGGCATGGCTGCGCCGAGTTCGGCCCA
The DNA here is from genome assembly GCA_963799755.1 of Terriglobia bacterium. Lineage (GTDB taxonomy): Bacteria > Acidobacteriota > Terriglobia > Bryobacterales > Bryobacteraceae > Bog-105. The sequence goes on from CAWCYQ010000015.1 coordinate 2,896, forward strand.
GACCAAGCCGTCGCACGCGGCGATTAGGCCGCCGAGCACCCAGCCCGCGAGCGCCTGTGGCCCATGCATCGTCGAGAGAATGAGCGGAATGGTGAGAAAAGGGCCGACTCCCACCATTTGCAGCATGTTCGCCGCCAGAGCAGGGAAGAGGCCCATGCCTCTTTCAAGGCGAGCCGTAGCTTGACCCCCGGAAAGCGTGTCAGCCGGTTCTCGAGGAAGCTCGGGTGCTCGCAATTATTCGCTCGAAGCGCCCGCTTTGAGCGGCCTGATAGCTACTTCTTTGAAGAATACGATGTCATTGTCGCTGTGATTCTGCAGGCCAAAATATCCCGTATTCGGGCGTCGTCCGCGATTCGGTTCATAGTCGAGTTTTTTCGGCGGTACGGGCTGGCCCTCGGTATAATCGGTTACCTTTTGACCGTTGACTTCGACTATCGTGCGGGGACCGTCGAGCGTGATCTCCATCGTATTCCACTGCGGGCCCGGCTTGCCGGGTTTGGCGAGCGGTTTGGTCAGAGAATAAAGCGTCCCGGTGACGTGATATTCGTCTTCGCCGCCGCGCTCCGGGTGGTTATCGATCTGCACTTCGTAACCCTTGTTGACCGGCATCCAAGGCTCCGTGGGCGCGGTGGGAATACGGATGAAGACGCCGGAATTGTCGTTCTCGTCGCGCATTTTGTACACCACTCGAATCACGCAGTCACCCACCTTACCGCCGGCCCAGTAGAGCAGTCCCATCCCGCCATGCGTACGGATCAGTCCGTTCTCGACCGTCATCCCGCCGGGGCCGACGTGCTTCCAGCCGTCCAGATTCTTTCCGTTGAACAACTGCTTCCACTCACCGTTGGAGGGGACCGCGGCCAGCAGTGCTCCCGCTAGCAGCGACAGCGCAAGACGCTTATACATATCTGAAGACTACACCACAAGCTTCCGCCGCGCGCGGGTCTCGGTGTAGCGGCGCGATATGCTGGAAACCCCGGCAATATGAATCTTCTTCCAAAAGACGGAATGTTCTTTGATCTGTTCGCGCAGCATGTCAGCATTCTCTGCCAGGCGTCGGAGCTTCTGAAGGCGGGCTTGCAGGGAGGCTACCAGGGAATCTCCGGCGTTTCCAAACAAATGGAGACCCTCGAACGAGGCGGCGACGAAATTATCCATCAGATATTCCGCCGCCTTCAGACTACGTTTATCACGCCTTTCGACCCGGAAGATATTCAGACATTGGCAACCAGTCTCGACAACGTTCTGGATAGCATCGAAGACGCTACTTTCCGCATCGTTGCCTACCGGCTCGACCCAATACCGGATGCTGCGGCGCGGCTGAGCGAAATGATCGATAGCTCGACTAAGGCCCTGGCCAGAGCATTGAGAGCGCTGCGCGAAAATAAACCCGTGCTCGAAGATTGCATTGAGGTGAATCGTTTGGAAAACGAAGCCGATGTGATCGAACGGACCCTGGTGGCCGAGCTTTTCAGTTCGAATGTAGACTCACTCACGTTGATCAAGCAGAAGGAAATCATCGAGATCCTTGAGCACACTACCGACCTTTCCGAAGACGTTGCCGATGTAATTCAGAACGTAGCCGTTAAAAACAGCTAGTCTATGTCCATTTTCGGGCTGGTGGTCCTTATCGTCTGCGTAGCTCTCGTTTTCGATTTCGTGAACGGATTCCACGACGCGGCAAATTCCGTGGCGACAGTTGTCGCCACGCGCGTCCTGACGCCGTTGGAGGCGGTTGCGATGGCGGCGCTATTCAACTTTCTGGCCGCTTTCTACCTCGGCACCGGCGTCGCGGCGACCATCGGAGAAGGATTCGTGAACGCTCACATTGTCACTCCGTACGTCATCCTGGCTGGTCTACTCGGCGCAATCATCTGGAACCTGGTGACCTGGTTCTTTGGACTACCTGTCAGTTCCTCACACGCGTTGATCGGAGGATACGCCGGAGCGGCCATCGCCAAAGCAGGTAGGCACGCGCTGATCGTCGGCAAATGGCCGAACACATTGTTATTCATTGTGCTCGCGCCCTTGCTTGGATTCGTCCTCGGTTACCTGTTAATGGTTATCGTCTACTGGCTTTTCCGTCGAACGACGCCGGCGCGATTGGACCGCTTGTTCCGGCACGCGCAACTTGTTTCTGCCTCTCTGCTGAGCTGCGCTCACGGTACGAACGATGCCCAGAAAACGATGGGTATCATCACTGCCGTCCTGGTTGCCGGCGGATTCCAGCGCGGCTTTCATGTGCCGGATTGGGTTATTTTCGCTTCGGCGGCAGCGATGGGCCTTGGAACTCTCAGCGGCGGATGGCGCGTGGTGCACACGCTGGGAACCAGGCTCACCCGTCTAAAACCACGCAGCGGATTCTGCGCGGAGACCGGAGCGGCTATTTCGATCATGCTCGCAACCTGGCTCAAACTGCCCGTTTCGACTACTCATGTGGTAGCCGGGTCGATTGCAGGCGTCGGTTCTATACAGCGAGTGCGGGCAGTACGTTGGCAGGTGGCGCAAAATATCATTATTGCCTGGATCTTGACCATTCCGGCTGCTGCCTTTGTGGCTGCCGCTGCCTTTGTTCTGATTCGGATGGCGCATCCGGACGCTTAGCTGAAGTCGTCGTGCGCCAAGTCTTCCGAGGCCGCTTCCTTTGGTCGCGGCTCAATCAGCTGTTGAAAATACGGGAGCGCTTGCAGAGCCATGACCGAAGGGAGTGGTTGTGACGAAGTTCCGGTCAGCGGAAGACCGTAAGTGCGCCGCTCCAGCCGCATGCTCAAAATGAGAAGCGAAGCTGAAAATCGATGCGCCTCTGATTGCTGGCCGTAGCTTCTGCCCCGTAACCGCCGGTGATTCCGGTGGACTCGAGGAAGTAGGGCGAGGTCAAGGAGCCGTTCGGTGTATTCAGGTTCTCGTGGTTCAGAATATTTCGAGCATTCATGCCGAGCGTGAGATTGTAGCGATGTTCGGTTCCACTGAATCCCCCAAAGCCGCCACCGCCGAAACCGCCGCCGTGCCGGCCGCCACCACTGCTGGCGCGCGCCCCACCCGATGGGCCTGAGAATTTAGTTGTGCCAAAGCCCCAGGTTTTACTGACCCGGAGATTGAGACCGATGAAACCGGGACCATTCGCCACATTTCGCTCGATCAGATTGGAGGTGCCGGGCGCGGCCACGACGGGATTGGGATTCAAGTAGCCAAAAGGCGAATCATACGGAGTGGCGTAGTCGACGATCTGAGGACGGGAAGTGGGTGTACCCGTGCCCTGCAAATACAGATCGGTACCGGTAGTGATGTTGTAGGGGATGCCGCTATGTATCACCAAAAAAGGAGAGAAACGCAATCCCCATTTCGCCATCAGCGATCCGCCTACGAAAAGATTCTCTCTGATATTCAAGGCAGAGCGTCCCCAATCTTCCGCGAAATTGTAGGGATTCGACGGCAGCGTGGATAAACCATCGGTATCGCTGTGAGCATCGGCGTAGGTATAGCGGCTGAATAGCGTGAGCCACTTGCCCACCTGACTATTAACGCCAACCATGACCTGAGTCTGCTTGAAAATGCCGTCGGATTCAAAGTTGTAAATGTCACCAACGTCCCCATAGGGCCGAATCATGGGAGCGGTTGACCCGGCTGAGCCTGGCGGAAGTTCGCCGGGCACGGGAATAGGCGCATTGATATCGACCGTGCGCAGTTCATGCGTGCCACGAGAATTGACATAGTTGACGTTGAGGGTGGTGTGGCTGAAGAGCTGCCGCTCAACGGAAAGAGCCGTTTGCATCAGGCGTGGGGCTTTTAAGTTCTGGTCAATCTGATATCGTTGGGCGACATTACTTCCGGGTACAGTTAGATCGCTTAAAGGGATCTGGGTATCGAAAGCATTGTTGTACAAGGTTGGATTGTTCAAGGTATAGGATGTCTGGCCGCCGACCTCCTGGTTGTAGCGGTAAGCGGTTTCCACGTTGGTAATCGCGAACCGATCATAGAAGTAACCCCAGCCTCCTCGAATAACAGTCTTGGCTCGTCCTCCTCCCCTTCTTTGATCGGGAGACCAGGCGAACGCTACGCGGGGAGCCCAGTCGCTGTTGTCGTGAATATTAGTTTGGTCTTCCCAGCGCAGGCCCAAGCTCACCGTCAGGTTTGGACGCACTTTCCAATCGTCCTGTACGAAGGGACCGAAGTCTAATTGATAGAAACTCAGGTACGGGTTCCCTGCGTTCATCGAATATTTTGACGGCCCATAGCCCATGCCGGTGACTTGCTGGCTGGACAAACCTGTAGCGAGCAACTGTTCCGTCAGAAGGTATTGCTGAATCGATTGCAACTGGACGGTTTTTCCCGGGATCGGCGTGAGATTGGAAGCAAGTTCCGGGAATGAGCCGCCAAGGAAAAAGTAAGTGCCGTTGAAACCTTTGGGACTGGAGTCCGAGAGGTTATCGGCACGGATTCTCAAACCGAACTTAGTCGTGTGGGCGCCCCAGGTGAGCGAAGTGTAGTTCTGGATTTCATAGCCAGCCTTGGGTGTCATAGCTGTTGGGATAACCTGGGGCGCTATAACCGGAACCGCCAGAGACGAAGGACTGCGAAACGGACAATTCCGGAGAGAGACTCTGGCTGGTATAAGAGATGTGCTCCCGATCATATTGGAAATGAGTTTCGTTAACGGTTCTGGGGTTCAGTACTGCGGTATCGACGGCTTGGATCGTCTGCTCGGGATTGGATTCGCTGTAACCGTTGCTCGGAAAATTGAGATTGCCAATGGTAAGAGCCGGCAATTCGAAAGCTCCTATTCCAGTGACAATATGCTCGTTATCAAGATACCCGTATCGAAAGCTCAGGGTGTTGTTCGCACTTAACTGGTAATCCACGCGCGGGCTAACGGTGGTGCGTCGCTGCGGCGTGGAAAAGTAGCTCTGATACGAGTAATGGCTAAGAAAGTCGCTCTGGGGGATAGTGGCCGTGATGATTCCGTTATCGTCAATATCGCGGCGCTCCACATCAACGAAGAAGCTGGCGTGTTTGGTGATGGGGCCACTTACGTTCCCACCGAATAACTGAGTTTTGAAGGGCGGGTTAACCGTGAGGAATGGGTTACGCGAGTTCCAGACATCGTCGCTGATCGTGTAATAGCCTTGGCCGTGGAACTTGTCAGAGCCGGGCTTAGTAAAAATTTGTATGCGGCCGTAGCCGAGTTTGTCGAACTCCGCCGAGAACGGGTTGGAATTGATGCGGATCTCACGGATGGAAGCCTTTGGAGGCAGGCGCCCGCCAGTAAATCCATCGATAAAGATCTGGCTTCCGCCTGGCCCTGCGGATGGGCCGGCCAAGGCTTCCAGGTCAGCCTGAAGATCGTCCGGATCGTCGGGCAGGGCATCCAGATCTTCAGGTTTCAACACCAGTGCACTCGCGTTATTTGCCGCTTCCGTGCTTACTACATTGGTGTTTGTGTCGGTGACAGTCACTTCCTGTTTCTGCGTCTGAACGCTCATCACGATATTGGCTGATGCCGGCTGTCCACTCGCCACGCTGACCGCCAGCGGAGTCTGTTGCTGCATCCCGGCATAAGTAGTGCTGACGCTGTACACGCCTGGAGCTACGCCCCGGAACACGAAGCTTCCATCGCTCCGCGTCGTTGTTGTCTGAGTCGCGTTGTTGGCGTCCGTTAGAGTGACCCGGGCGCCCGGTATGATAGCTCCCGTAGCGTCCTTAACGGTGCCCCTCACCACTCCGCTACCCGATGTCGACAAGCGGTTTCCGGCAGCCTGAGCTTGCGGCGCTGCCTGCACTGCGTTACTACTCTGCGCTCCTAGAAAGCTCGAGGCGATCAATCCCAAAATCAACACACTGACACTGCTAAAGCCCATTACCACCCCTATCAACGAATTTGGAGGAACTCCTGCCGATCACTACTGTTGCGGAGCTTCTATTTCACTCAGTCCCCAGTCCCCTCCCAGGGCTTCTCCGCCCTGGCGCGCGGGTGCAGACTGCAGGATTGGCTCGACGCCGGCAATAATGTTCGTTGCGTCGAGTTGGCCATTATTTCCCGTGTTCGCGACGCCCGAGACGACCACCGCATCGCCGGGCTTGAGATCTGCGAGATTGATCTTTGGCAGCCGTTCGATCATTTGAGATATGTCTCCGTTATGGGAAGTACGCATACCTCCCTCGCCGGGTGTGCCTGCCCCATTCGGCGCTGGCGCGGGTTGCCCGGCGCCTCCGCTTGGCGGTCCCCCCTGCCGCGCAGAGGGACTCAGACGGCGCGCCAACCGCATGGCTAGCTCGGGAGGCAGTTTACGGATGTTCGTGTTGTCTCCCAGTAGAATCTCCACCGGTTTCTTCGTGGCAAGATCTTTGAGAGTGAGTTGCTTTCCATCGGGTGCAATCGAGATCACAGTTCCGTTGAGAGTCCGGAAGGTGGCTGAATAAACTTTGCGGACCGTTAAAACTGTACCGTCAGCGTTCTTGTCGCCAAGAGCCTGAACCTGGTCGCCCGGGCGGATTTGGGAGAGCTCGGAGGAGGATGCCTTCCCGGGTGTCTCGGGTGAATAGCGCGTGAATTCTGTCTGCGGTGAAGTCTGCAGAATCGCTTGTGCCGGGCCCTGGGGAGTTCGCTCGCGAATCGTGATTTTCCCCGACGCGGAATCGATGTCGGTCACCACGCCGGTGGTGGCGTGCTGCCATTCCGCCGCCTGAGCTTCGTGAGCAACCTGTAAGTCGCGCGCCGACATAAGAACTACGCTTCGCGCCGCGATCTTGCTGGCATCGTCAGTCGCTTTGAAGCCGCGAATGTCTACCCGGTCTCCCGTGGCGAGCTGATCCGAAGTTATACGCGTCGCGCTCTTAAGGTCTTTGGCGCCCGGAGGTACCTTGAGCAGCGTCTTGGTATCCGCCAGCAGAACCACTTGTTCCGTGCCGGATTTGTCCGCTTTCACCGTGATCGTGTGGGCGCTGGGATCTGTGGCCGTAACCGTCCCGATCAAATGCTCAGTCGGCTTGACGGACGGCGCCTGCGAACTCTGTGCTACCGCTACCGTACAGAGAGCTAGAACCGCAAATACCTGTGGGAAAAAGAGCTTGGCCATGAAAGTTCCTGGAGTACCCAACTTCGAGCGCCCTACTTCGAGTGCTCAACTTCGGTGAGCCTTATTGAGCAGGGCGCAGCAGACCGTTCTGAAGTTACGGGAGGAGACTCAAATGGAAATAAAGAAGGCGCAAACGAAAGTCGCTTGCGCCTGGTGAGTGGATCGGAAAAAGTGGAAATTACGCCGCGTTGACGAGCATATCGTCGAACGTTTCTTCACCATCGGACTGTCGCCGGTCGGCCTGTTCTTGGCACTGAATACAGTAAGGTGCCCACGGCACCGCCGCTATTCGCTTGGGACTAATCTCTTCTTCGCAGTGAAGGCAAGTGCCAAAAGAGCCATCTTCAATGCGGCGAAGCGCTGAACGAACATTTCTTAACAGATTCGATTCGCGATCCAGATTTCGAATCGCTAATTCGCGCTCGGAAGCGTGCTGCACCTCGTCGAGCGCATCTGCGCTCTTCTCGATTGCGATCGCATCGCGATTCCGAACTACCCGCTCCAATTCGTCCTGCTTCGTTTCCAGGATCTTTTTAAATTTGTTTACTTCATTCTTTGTCATTTCCATCTCCTTCTTACCGGCCAGCTTCGCCCACTCAAAAACGATTCGAAATGGCCAAGTTATCCGTTTAGACGTAGCTCCCTGCGAAAAGGTTCATAACCGCTATCACAAAGAGTTCGCCGCATGTCAGCGGTGATCTGCTAGTACCCGTGTAGCGGGTACTGGTGAAAGTAAGTGCTGGCACGTAGGATTCTGTGACGCACAAACTGTGAGTCGAGTTCCTTACGCCAGATAGCTCTCTTCCGACAAGCCGGCGCTTTTCGGATTTTCGAATCATAGCATACCGCGTGAGCAATTCAAGACCCAATCTTACTTTCTGTTCCTTCTGATGTGTGTAGGTTGCTGCAGAAGCAAAAAATCTCAGCGAAACCGGAAAAAAAGTTGAGTCGGCAGGTAAACTCTGGATTGTATATTCTGGGCAGTTTCAGCAGTAGCTACCCAACTAGCCCACAGCATATGGCAGGCGTATTCAGTCACCAGAGAAATTCGCATACGACGGACGCGCCCGCGCTTGCCGGAAGGCAATATTGAACGCTTGCTACTCGCGTCTGTTCAGCGCAGCAAGATTTGCGGCCGCGCGTACTCCTCTTCAGATTCGTGCACCACGTGATCGCGGGCCAGAATTTCTACCGGGCGATGCCGCCGTCACAACGCCGCGTGCCGAAGCAAGCGTTGTCACATTCGTAAAGATCGATCGCGCGCTCGATTAGCTCGTCAGATAACGATCAGCGACAAACAGGCCCCGCCTGCCAGAAGATATCGGTTCGGTGAATGCGGCCGGTTGAAAAAGATAGAATCCCGGTCCCATACAATGCGCAACGGAACCTAAGTAGATGGCACGAAAAGATTAATTTACGCGCGGGCGGTACTTCTCTTTGAGGATTAGCTCGTCGAAAATGGCCAGCACTCGTTTCCGGTACGTGTACATCTGGCGCAGAGAGTTTCTAAAGCCCGCTTCGTAACGCCGGGGATGCAGCCATTTGTTCAGCAGCGGCCTGGGCACGTCTATATCCCGTCGCAAATCTTCGGCTGAGTGGCCGCGCAAAAAAAGGCCGTAGAAGATGGCTGCTTCCCTCTGCGGAGCCAGTGGATCGAATTCGTCGCGGCCAATCATACTGCAAGGTGCTGAATCCGTATCGTACACCCAAAAACGTGGACTCAAAAGCAAAAAGCGGACTCGAAAGCCTCCTAAGTAGTCAGTCTAACAATGCTGTCAAGTGCCTCACATTTCCGTAAATACCGATGCCGATTCCGACCCGATAACGGTCGGCTCGCGTAAACTGAGGTACGATTTGTCCACGGCCACTAGCGGCGTCTAACAGATAGACTCCAAAGAAAGGAAGAACGCTTGGCGCAAGGCAACCGCAGTCTCGACGAGCACATCGGGCCGCCTAGACTGAACGGCAACATTGTTGTCAGCGAGCTGATCCGGAACATGGAGGTCGGCCGGTTTGAGATGGCCTTCGCCGTTCTCTTGCCCTGTGTCTTCACTGTCTATCTAAATCCTGCCGATTATTCGACGCTGAGCGGAGTGCTGGATCTCGTCGTCGACGATGCCCGCAAAGCGCTGCGGGCCCGGGTGGCTGAATTGAACCACGTGTCGGTGCCTTTCACCCAACGTCGCCGCGGCGGCGTTCCTCAAAGAACATAAAATTGCCTGCCGGGAGTGGGATATCGAATTTCTACCGGATGCCGAGGTGCCGCCGGGCGATGTAGAGATCCATTCCGAACTGAACGAAGCTCCGCCGCCCGGTTTCCGCGGCACAAAAACAACTTTGATCGGCCGCGAACCATCCGCAACCCAACGTATCAGCGAGCGCCGCAAAGCTCAGCAGCACTTGGCAGAGCCTGTTTACGCGGTCATCCATTATCAGGACGACTCAGGTCCCCAGACCTACCTGGTTACGAGAAATCAGGTGAGAATAGGGCGGGGCGGGGAAGGCCAGCAGGTGGATCTCGCGCTCCATACAACGGATGAGATCTCTCGTGAGCACGTGATCCTGAGGCGTGATCCGGCCACAGGAGCGTTTTCTATTCTGGATGCTAGTACCAACGGCACCTGGCTGAATGGCAAACGGCTGCGCAAGGGAGTTGAGGACCCTCTCCCGCAGCGCGCGCGCATCGTTCTCGGTGAAGTACTCAATTTGGCTTTCGAAGTACGCGTATGAAATTTGTTTATCTGGCACACATCCCGTTTGTAGTGCTGTTTCTGCTCTTCGTGGCAGGCTTCGCTTGCGCTAACTTAGCCCAAAGGAGATAGCGTGAACACCACCACCGCTCTGCGAGCGGCGAGCGTAAGCCATGTCGGGCTCCGGCGCGATATCAACGAAGATCGCGTGCTCGCCGATGTTGCGAACGGCATATTTCTCGTGGTGGACGGCATGGGTGGGCACGTAGCCGGCGCCACTGCCGCAGAGACTGCCCTGAACGCGATTCATGACGCACTGCTACATACGAAAGAGGATCTGCCCCGGGCCATTCGCTCCGCCATCACAGAGGCGAATAATCTTATTCTCTCGGCGGCTCGAGAGAATCCCGCCTGGCAAGGTATGTCCTGTGTGCTCACCGTCGCCGTAATCCAGGCGGATTGCGTGACCTGGGGACATGTCGGAGATTCTCGTCTTTATCTGTTCGAACACGGAGTTCTCCACAAGCTGACTGCCGACCATTCTCCCGTTGGCGAACAGGAAGATCTTGGGTCCCTCGACGAATACGAAGCCATGCGCCACCCGCGCCGGCACGAGGTTTTTCGCGACGTCGGTTCCCTCTGGCGTTCTATTGACGATCCGGAATTCGTACAGATCGGCAGCCGCGTCTTCCTGCCCGACGACGCGCTCCTCCTGTGTACGGACGGCATGAGCGACGCTTTGAGTTCCGCCGAGATCTCGGCCATCGCCGGACAATTCAAAGGCGATCCTGAAAAGACGGCTAACGAGCTGGTGTCCGCCGCCATCGAACGAAGCGGTGAGGATAATGTGAGCGTGGTTTTCGTCGCTGGCCCCGAGTTCGCAGGATTCCGCCATCTGCCGTCCGACCCTACGATTTCGCGGCATGCCATCACCCGCGTCCGCAAACATCGCCCGAAACCTTTGATAGCACTACGGAGCCTGGTGTGGCTTCTGATCGGGGTCATTCTGGGCGCGCTTCTGGTTGTCTCCTGGGAACGGAGAGCCGAGTTCGTAACGGAATTCTCCAATCTGGTAGCGGGCCATCATTTCAGCTCTGATCGCAAGTAAGGAGGCGACCGGCGTGACTGAGAAAGAACGATTCGGCAGATACGAGATCATCCGCAAGCTCGGCGGCGGCATGTCGGATGTCTATCTCGCCCGCGATTCAGTTCTCGGCCGTCCGGTGGTCCTCAAAACCATAAAGAACTCGGATGATGTCTCGACGCAAATGGTCATCGAAGCCGAGAAGCGGGGTGTCCGCATTCAACGGCAGCTTGCCGGCTGCGAGCGCATACTCGATATCTACGAATCGGGTGAGCAGGACGGCAGCTTCTTCGCAGTGATGGAGTATTTTCCGGGCCGCACACTGGCGCAGATCCTGGCAGTCGAACGACGGCTTGACGCCAGACGCGCCGCGCGTTATGCCGCGGAAATTTGTAGCCAGTTGCGCATCCTGCATGGATTCGTGTCCCCGGAAGATGCGCGCAAGACGGCGGTCGTCCACGGCGACATCAAGCCCTCTAACATTCAGATCGGCGCAAACGACCAACTGAGAATCCTCGATTTCGGAATCGCCAAATTGATCACCTCGGGCCGTGACCTGACACGTCATCAGTTAGGTAGCCCCGGCTACTGCTCGCCCGAGCGATTGCGCGATTCCCAGGTGGATGTACACGCGGATATCTGGGCAACAGGCGTCTGCCTCTATGAAATGCTCGCCGGTTCGCCGCCTTTCGAGGCGCAAGATACCCGTAAACTCGAAGAACTGATCCAGTCTCGAAAGCCGGTGCCCGTTCTGCCGGATGATTGTCCGGTCGAGCTGAATCAGATCGTCGCCAAGGCTTTAGCACCCAACCTGAGCTGCCGTTACTCATCGGCCGAAGCCCTCGAAGCGGATCTGCTGGCCTTTCTGGAGAACCGGGTCACGCAAGCTGCACAAGAGAAAACCCCGCACAGGAAAGCGAATGCCACGATTTTCCGCCGCCCCGCTCTGCTGCCTCTGAAGCCTGCGGCGTCCGCTCCTGCCAGGCGAGTGCGTCTGCGATTCAGCAAGAAGAATGCTCCCTCTGATGTGACGAATCTCGCGATTGCGCTTCTCGCCGGCGTTCTCTGCGGTCTGGTGTTGTTTCTCCCGGCTACACGGTATTTCGAGTTGCGAGAAATCCGGCGGAGCCTGGTGCAGCGTAAGGACTACATATTGCTGCCCGCCTCCGTCCTCGCGGCCGACTGGCAGAATTACCAGACTGTCAAGCATCGTGGCCTCTGGTGGCCTCGCTTGTCGCCCAACGATGACATGGAGGACGCTTTTCGGGCCAATCTCCTCGATTCCGCCAACAACCTGATTGGCCGCTTCCGGCGCAGTTCAGACGACCAGCCCGCAAATTTCGACTGGTCCCGCGCGCGCTTGTGCCTGCTCTATGCTCTCGAGATCGATTCGCTGAACACGCGAGCCCGCGGCCAACTGCATCTCTGCGACGGCTATCTCAGCCTTGAGAATGTTCACCAGGCGACCCCTGCTTACACCATTGAAGCTTTTCATCGTGCCTCGGCCCTGATCCCTCGTTCACCCGATCCTCACCTCGGACTGGCACGCGCTTATGTATATACCGTTCGGAACGTGGGTATGGCGCTCGCCGAGTTCCATCAAGCCGCGCAGCTTGGCTATACGCTCGGCCCCCGCGAGAGGGAGCAGGAAGCCGACGGATACCTGGGACGCGCTGAAGCGGAGCTCAATCTTGCCAGGCGTGCTCCGCCAGATGCCAGGCCGGACGCCGCCCGTTGGCTCCGTCTGGCTCGAGGAGATATGGATCGGGCGCAAAATTTATATGAGCCTATCGCCGGCTTCAGCCACGTCGAAGTAAGTTTGGAGCAGGTTTACCGCGATCAAGACGATCAGGCGAAGCTGGAGCAGGCGCTTTTCACTCCGGCGCCAACTCCGGCTCCGAAAACACACCTCGTCTTGCTCAAGGCGCGTTTCATTAAACGGCCGGTTTCTTTCCGATGGCGGTAACCAGGAGTGGTGAAAGCAGCCTGGTGCTGCAACTGGAGATCTCGGGCGGCGCTACTCCCTCCGAGCGCCGCAAGGAGTTCTGGTGGCTGCTCGGAGCATCCGTGCTCGTCGCGAGCGGCCTCTTGCTGGTCCTGACCGCGAAAACTCAGGACTTCCCCGAGCTGCAGAACAAACTGAGCTCTGGCGAACTGCTGAACATAAATGCCGATCCCTCGCCCCAGCAACTCGCCTCCGTTCTGCGGACCGTATTGAGCAACTCGCAGGATAGCGAGCTCGTTACGGATCGGGTCGAAGAGTTCCTTGCGAAAAACCGTCCCTTACCGAACATCGGAGCGCTGGCGCGTCTCCGCCTGAGCAAGAACGAGATAGAAAACGATCCGCGCTGGAGTGCCTGGCGCACAAGGCTGTCCGCTCCCGGAAAATCGTCCACGAGCGTTTCGCTTCTCCCTTTGGCGAAATTGAAGCCGCTATTAGTGGTTCGCGCTCCTCAGGACTTCGTACGGCTCTGTGCGCTATGGATAGTCCTCTATTTGGCCGCATTTTGGAGCGTCCATCTGATCTGGCGCTGGCGGAAGTTTCGCGGCGATCCCGCCATTCTGCCCGCCCTGCACTTGCTCACAGGTATCGGCCTCATTCTGATGGTCAGTCTCCGCGATCCTCTGCGCGACACGCTTGAATTCCACAAATTCGCCTGGGGAGTAATCGCCGGCTGCATCATGCTTCTGCTGCCGCTTCTGAAGGTTTTCGACTACAACAATTTTGCGCGCTGGACCTATACGCCATTATTCACCGCTTTGGCCCTCTTTATTGCTCTTCTCCGCTTTGGATCGGGTCCCACCGGAAGCGACGCCCGCGTCAACCTGGGTCCTTTCCAGCCGGTCGAATTGATTAAGCTGCTATTGGTATTTTTCCTGGCCGGCTACTTTTCGCAGAACTGGGAGCGTCTGCGAGAGCTCCGGCAAAAGCAGTTTGTGCCTCGTTGGCTCGCCTGGCTGGAGCTCCCGAGAATCGGTCACGCTTTGCCCGTCATGAATGCCGTAGCCTGCGCTCTCGTTTTATTTTTTGTCCTGAAAGATATGGGCCCGGCGCTGGTAACCGGCATTCTCTTCCTGGTAATCTTCGCCGTGGCGCGGCGTCGGGTAGGTCTTGCGCTGCTCGGCGTTGCCATCTTGGTCGCCGGCGTTGTCGTGGGCTATCACATCGGTACGCCGCATACCGTAGTGGAACGCGTATCCATGTGGCTCTCGCCCTGGAACAATGACATTCGCGGCGGCGATCAACTTGCCCACTCGCTCTGGGCTTTTGCCACCGGTGGCCCTTGGGGATCCGGACCGGGCTGGGGCGATCCGGGAGTGATTCCCGCCGGTCACACCGATCTGGTTCTTCCAGCCATCGCCGAAGAATGGGGTTTTCCGGGCGTTGCCGCGATCTGCATTCTTTTTGCCCTCCTGATTGCCCGGTCATTCCGCATCGCGCTTCGTGCAACCAGTGAGTATGGAGTATTTCTCGCCGCCGGATGCGGTACTCTCATTGCCCTCGAAATGCTGTTGATCTCGGGAGGCGCCTTAGGTGCCATTCCGCTCTCCGGAGTTGTTTCGCCATTTTTGAGCTCCGGCAACACTGCGATGCTCTGCAATTTCCTGATCTTTGCCATTCTGCTGGGCGTCTCAAATCAATCCGCGCGCGCCGAAACTGCTGCTCTCTCTGAGCCGGCAGATCCGCGATTCGCCGACCTTTTCGCGAAACCACTCAAAGCAGTTTCGGTCGTGCTCGGTTTGTGCGCCTTTGCTCTTCTTGCCAAAGCCGCTTACCTCCAGATCTGGCAGGACCAGGATCTGCTCTCGAGAGACGCCCTCGTCTTTGCGAGCGATGGGGTCAAGCGGCCCGAGCGCAATCCGCGCCTCAATCTGCTCGCGGCGTCCATTCCGCGCGGCGATATTTATGATCGAAATGGCGTTCTGCTGGCTTCGAGCAACTGGGCCGAGGTCGAGCGTCATCGCGGCCAATACGAAACCCTCGGTGTACCGGCCGATCAAATCGGCTCGCCCAGCGATAGCCGTCATTATCCGTTTGGCGCTGCTACGCTTCATCTGCTCGGCGATCTCCGCACCGGCGAGCGCTTCCATGCAAGCAATGCCTCGCTCGTCGAGCATGATTCCAATCGGAAGCTGCAGGGCTACAGCGATTATCGCGATCTGGCCGCCGTAGTGCGTTATCGTCACCAGCGCGACAATCCTGCTCTCAAGGCTCTGCTGAACCGCGAGCGCGATGTACATACCACGCTCGATGTCAGACTCCAGCTCAAGGCCATCGACATCCTGAAGAAGCATCTGGCGAAAGGCTCGCACAAAGGCGCGGCGCTGATCATGAATGCGCAAACCGGAGACGTACTCGCTCTGGTAAGCTGGCCCATGCCCGCCGCGACTGAAGGGACCGACGACGAACTGCTCGATCGCGCCCGGTACGCCGAATATCCTCCCGGCTCGACCTTTAAGCTGGTCACGGCCATGGCGGCGCTCAAACTCGATCCGAATGCGCAAAACCGAACCTTCTCGTGCAAGCGTCTCAGCGATGGACGCGCCGGTACCGTCATTCCCGGCTGGCGTCGGCCCATCCGCGACGATATCGGCGACCGTGTTCACGGGAAGTTGAATCTTCGCCAGGCCATTACGGTTTCCTGCAACGCCTACTTTGCGCAATTGGGCGTCTACGCTGTCGGCGCTCCAGCTTTGCGTGAGACTGCCGGTTTACTTGGCATCGATGCAGGCACTCCCGCTCAAGTCAAAGAAATGCTTCCCTTCGCCGCTTACGGCCAGGGGTCAGTAGTCACGACACCGATGAAGATGGCCCGAGTTGCTGCGACCATCGCCTCTGGTGGAATGATGCCCCAAGGCCGGTGGGTCCTTGATGGCAGTGACGGACGGACCGCTGCTCCGATAAGTGTAATTCCCGCCGCTTCGGCGGCGTTTCTCGCCACAGCCATGCGCGACGTCGTTACCAGTGGCACGGCGCGCACAGCGATGGCAGCTTCAAACATTCCGATCGCGGGCAAAACCGGCACCGCTCAACTCGATCAAGGCCAGCCCCATTCCTGGTTTGCCGGATTTGCTCCTTATAATGCTCCTCCGCAGCAACAGATCGCGTTCGCGGTTGTCGTGGAGCACGGAGGATACGGAGCGAAAGTGGCTGCGCCAGTTGCTCGCGAGCTGGTCGAAGCAGCCGCCGGCCTCGGCATCATACAAGGTTCGGAGGAGAGGTAAGTCGATGGCCATATCTAACGTCTTCGAGAAACTCGGACGCGCCGTTTTCGAGTCTCCGTTCAGTGCAAACCGGCTCGCCAAGGACGCCCCGGAATTCGCTGAAATTCGTCTCGCGGCGCTCGACGTCATTAAAGAGCGCAGTCACCGTTTGAGCGGAAAAAACGTCTTCCCCCACGACCTGATTCGAATCGAGCTGCTGGGCATTCCCGAAGAGCAGGCGCCGGTATTTCAAAGCGAGTTTGTCACCAACTACTTCGCCGAGGAGCTCAAGCGGGCATTGACGCGTTCGAGCTATCGGTTCCCTGGCGATTTGGCCGTCGAGTTTCATACTTCCTCTAGACTTCCTGAGAAGGGTGAGTCGTGGCTCTCTGTTGAAAGCTCCATGCGCCCTCGGGTTGTCGATTCTCCGGCACAGCCGGCCTCGACGGCTACTTTGACCGTTCTCAATGGTTCGGCGAACCAGATGAAAATTGCCTTGAAAAAGATACGCACGAATATCGGGCGGACTGCCGAAGTTTTTAAGACCGCCGGACCCTCGCGTCGTAACGATCTCGTCTTCCTGGACGAAGATGAAACCGGCAAAACCGTTTCGCGCGAGCATGCTCATATCGTCAGATCGTCCGCCAAAGGAGAGTACCGATTGTTCAACGATCGCAGCTATCGCGGTGAGAGCAACTGTGGCTTATGGATTGTCCGGGATGGCCTCAGCTACCCCGTTCATCGGAGTTCCCGCGGCACGCTGCTCCAGGCCGGCGATGAAATTCACGTCGGTACCGCGGTGATCCGCTTTTCGCTCGAGAAACGCTGACCCCCGAAACTCAAATGATCAAAGGCGACAAAACATCCCGTCGAACTATTCTGCAGATTGCAGGCACGGCAAGCCTCTTCCCGCTCGTCCGGAGTTCTCGGCTGGCAGCCCGGGAGGCTCCGAAACAAAGCTCGCTTCCGCCTTCGATTGCCGCCCTGCAGTCGATGCGCGAACAGGCCACCCCAATCACGGCCGAGGAGCGGCGCGCGCGTATTGCGCGAGCCCGGGAATTGATGGCGCAGAACCAGATCGATGCCATTCTGCTCGCTGGCGGAACCTCTTTGCTTTATTTCACAGGCGTGCGCTGGGGCAACAGTGAGCGCCTGTTTGCCGCCGTCATCCCGGCCAGCGGCAAGGCTTTCTGTGTCTGTCCCTCATTTGAGGAAGACCGCGCGCGCGAACAGTTGAATCGCGGCCCTCTCGAGAGTGTCGACCTGCTTACTTGGCACGAAGACGAAAGCCCATACAACCTGATAGCCGCCGGGCTTCGTTCTCTCGGCAAATCCACCGGCACGCTCGGCGTCGAAGAGAAGACACCTTGGGTTTTTAGCGATGGAATCTCAAGGAGCGCCCCGGGCCTTCATCTGACATCGGCCACTCCCATCACCGCCGGTTGCCGGATGATCAAGAGCGCCCACGAACTCCAGCTGATGGGCATCGCGAATAAGGCCACGCTCAAAGTGTATGAGGCCGTTTATCGCGCCCTTGAGCCTGGCATGACGCAGGCCGATGCATCGCGCCTGATCGATATCGCATACGGCCGTGTCGGCTTTCGCGGTGAGGCGAGCGTCGAGGTGGGCCCGTACAGCGCCAATCCGCACGGTTCCATGACGCCTCAGACGATCCACGAAAATACGATTGTGATGATCGATGACGGTTGCCTCGCGGAAGGTTACCAATCCGATATCACCAGAACCTTTGTCCTTGGCAAGCCCACGGACAAAATGAAACGCGTTTTCGATATTGTCCATCGTGCGCAGAAAGCCGGGCTCGACGCAGCTCGTCCCGGCGTCGAGTGTCAGGCCGTGGATGCAGCCGCGCGAAAGGTGATCTCTGACGCTGGCTACGGGCCGGACTATAAATTCTTCAGTCACCGGCTCGGTCACGGCATCGGTATGGATATGCACGAGTGGCCCTACCTTGTGCGCGGTAATAAACTGCCGCTCGAAGCGAACATGACCTTCAGCGATGAACCCGGAATCTACATCCCCGGTGAATTTGGGATGCGTCTCGAAGACGACATGCACATTACCGCAAATGGGGCCGAGCTTTTTACTCCGCAGAGCCCGTCGCTCGAACATCCTTTCGGCTGAAATCACTTAGCTGAAGTTCGTCACAACCACTCCCTTCCGGTCGCGGCCCCGAAAGCGCTTCCGGCGTTTTCAACAGCTTGCAGAGCCGTGACCAGAGGGAGCGGTCTTGCAACGTTCGATATGACGAACTTCGGTTAATACTGGCATTCGGAATTTCGGCGACGTATGGTCGAGGTACGCCACGCCGGGCGGAAGCCCGGCGGCAGCCATGAAGGGCCGGCCCAACGGTGTGAAAATCGTCTTTGTATTTCCGGCTGCAGCTACCTGGCTTACCGGCCGTCGACGGAGAAGGCGAGCAGGACGTTGTCGGAGCTTCCGCCGAGGACGCCGTGATACCCGGACATGAGGAAGAGCATCCCGTTGGCGAGTGAGCCTGAACTGACGTCGATGGCGCCGCCGGACGGGCGTCCGGTATTGAAATCCCATAGGACATGCCCATCGGCTGCGGCGTAGGCCCGCTCGTGGCCGTCGGTGGTTCCGGCGAAGACGACGCCGGGGATGGCGAAGGGCGCGGCGGACTGCGCGTTGAAACAGGGCGCGCCGGATGTCCAACTGCATGGGACTTTTGGCGCGGGCGCATACCAGATGTCCTTGCCGGTCGCGGGGTTTAAGGCGAAGAGGCCGGGGCGTCCATTGCCGGCAACCACGGTATCGGCATTGGCCACGTAGAGGTAGCGCGCATCGGCCGCCATCCCCCATAGGATGCCGCCTAGGAAACCGCCGGCGCCGACCTGGGTGCGCCAGAGGATGGCGCCCGAGACGGGATCGATGCCGAAGACCGTGCCCGACTTCTGTCCTGCCGCGAGGATGTCCCGGCCCCCCGGCAGTGGCAGGAGAATCGGCGAGGCGCCGAAATCGTAATCGTGGCCGCGCGTGGCTGGGCAGTTGACGAGCTTGCGCCCCGAAGTGCAGCCGGAAAGGTCGTCGTCGTTTGCCGTGACCTGGCGGCGCCAGATCGTGCGGCCCGTTCCGAGGTCCACCGCAATCACGGCATCCGATCCGTCTTCCTTTGCGTCGGTGTAGGAATTGCCGGTTGCGAAGTAGAGACGGCGGCGTTTGGCATCGACGGTCGGGGCGGACCACACGGCTGCGCCCGCGGGACCGTACATCTGCGTGCCGGCGCTGTTCTTTTTTGTCGGGGCGGGGCTCCGATCGATGGCGAAGGCTTTCCAGACGGTTTTGCCGGTGGCGGCGTCCAAGGCGACCACATTGCCGCGGAAGGTGCAGCAGGAGTAATCGGCGAGAGTTGAAGTTAACTCTTCGTAAGACGAGACGGGCACGTAGAGGCGATCGCGAAAGAGAACCGGCGAGCCGGTGAGGATGGCGCGGGGATGGGAATCGACGCGGGTTTTCCAGAGAAGATCGCCGCTGGCTGCATCGACAGCATAGACGTTGGCGGCGGTGTCGCCGAAGTACGCGGCGTAGCCGCTTCGAGCGACGCCGGGCAGCGGCCCGATCGAGATGGTCGTGCGCGAGGGGGTGGGTTGCTTGAACCGCCAGTAGAGGCAACCGGTCCGGGCGTCAAGAGAGTAGATTGCGCCGCCCCGGCTGGTGAGAAAGACGCGGCCTCCGGCTACGGTTGGCTGGCCGTAGCTATCTCCCGGGTAAGCAAAGGACCATTTCACTTTGAGCCGGGGGATTTCATCGAGGGAAAGGCCGGGCTCGGGCTGAAAGCGCGAGTTGCGCGGGTCGGTACTCCAACCGCTCCAGCCGCCTGGTGTAATGCTGAACGTCCCCGGATTCGGGCATGGCGGAGGGTCTATGGCGGCGGCAAGCGTGGCCTTGGGCTGTCGGCCGGTGAGGTAGAGCGCGAGCGCGTTGCTGTCCGCGCTGCCGAGGCCGGCCGCCATGGGTTTCATGGTGCCGACAGTGAGGGACTTGACGACCTCCGCGGGCGAGAGGGATGCGAGCTGTTGGCGGCCGGGCGCCCGTCCAATAGCGGGGTCATGGCATTTGGCGCAGTCCGCGCGGAAGAGCCTCTCGCCGCGGGAGCGTAGTGCGGAAGATTGATCGGCTGGGTGGGATGGGGCGCGGCTGCGACGTACGGTAACAACGACGGCGACTGTGATCGCCAACGCTACCGCCACGATACGACGCCGGCTGGCCGGGATCTGAAAGCCGCGGCCGGTCTGAATGAGATTGGTTTCGAAGAGGCGCCCCAGCACGAGCAGTTCTACGACGCCGAACAAGACGAGCACAGCCGCCGTGCCGAAGAGATCGAGGGAGGAGACGCCGCTTCGGAGGCGCGCCAGCATAACCACGGGAGTGTAGATGGGTATCCAGGAGAAGATGCGCGGGAGCAGTCCATTGGGGTCGCGGCGGATGACGGATGCCAGCGCCACGGAGGGCACGGCAATCAGCAGCATGATCGGCATGAGGTAGGCCTGGGCTTCCTGCATGCTGTCGCGAACCAGGGCGACGGCGAGGAAGATCATGCCGATGGTCAGGAATCCGGCCAGAAAGTAGAAAAGCATGGCAGCCGCGATTCCCGGGGTTTGCCACAAGGAGGCGAGCGCAGGAATTAGGAAGCCGAGAGGAGAAGACGGGTTGACTCGGACAATCGCGACGGTCGCGAGCACCCAGATGGCGACGATGGAGAGTCCGGTGGCGGAGATTCCCACGAGTTTGCCGATCATCAATTCGCGAGGGCTGACGCATGCCAGGACGGCCTCTAAGAGTTTGTTGGCGCGCTCTTCGACGAGTCCCTGGAGCATCATGGAGCCGGTGATGATCATGGACACGACCAGCAGATAGGCGAACGCGAGGGGCAGCACGGAATGGGCGAGGGCCGGGCTCCCGGTTGCGTGTGTCTCGGGGGCCGCGATGGAAACGGGTGCGGCGAGGGTCTCGATGCGGGCGGCGGATAGAGGATCGACGCCGGCGGCCTGGAGAGCTTTGAGGCGCAGGCTGCCGGTGAGTTCGAGCTTGACGTCCTGCACCAGGCCCGCGCCGGCCGAGCCGCTGGTCCAGACGCGGACCTGACCACCGGAGTCCACATCGGCGGGGATGTAGACGGCAACGGCGACGACTGCGCTGCCGGAGGAGGTGCCGATGGATTGCTGAAAGTGGGGTCCGATGGTAGCGCCAAAGCGATCGGCGCTGGCGGTATCGATGCCTTGCGGGAGCGGCAGTTCAACGAGTGGGCGAGGCGGCGGTCGAAAGGGCGGTGCGCCCGGCGACAGCCTGGGCTTCAGGTTCCGCAGCGCGGCCGTCGCCCCGCCCGCCGAGACGAAAGCTTCGACCAGCGAATCGCTCGAAGAGGCTCCGGCTTGGAGCGACGTTTGAACGTTTGGGGGCGCGCTGCCGGCCGTGCGCCATTCTTCGGCATAGGCCAACAGTTGCACCAGCACCTGGCGTTGATAGTCGAGCTCGACACGCCGATTGATCTGCGCGCGGTAGCGGCCGGATTGGTCCAGGAGCACGTAGCCGGCGGTTTCCAACCTGCCGGAGAACTTTTGCGCGAGGGGCGCGACGATCACGAGCACGGGCACGATGAGCGCGACGATCCAGAATGCGGGCAACGTGACCATGCGGCGATATTCGCGCGCGGTGACGAGCAGGATGCGTCTCATCGGCGAAGCTCCGGCTGCGGCCCGGCCAGATGGAGGAAGACATCGTGCAGGGTGGCTCCGTGGGCTTCGAAGTCCCGGAGGGCGAAGCCGCGGGCGACGCAAGCCTGAAGGAGATCGCCCGGCTCGCTGCCCGGGGACAGGATGACCTGCCAGTCCGTCCAGCCGTCTTCGGTTGCGGGAAGGGGTTCGGCGCGGGCGACGCCGGGCAGATGGGACGGATCGGCTTGGGCGCGCAGGCGGACGCGGCCCGGCAGTAGGGACCTGGCTTGCTCCTGATCGCCATCGAAAACTTTCGCGCCGCGCGCGAGCATGATGAGCCGCGTGCAGAGCCTTTCGGCGTGCTCCATCACATGGGTGGAGAAGACGATAGTGACGCCGCGACGGGCGGCGGCGAGGATTTCATCCTGGAGCACGGTCTGGTTGACGGGATCGAGGCCGGAAAAGGGCTCATCGAGCAGGAGCAATTTTGGAGCATTGACGAGGGCGGTGGCGAGCTGGACTTTCTGGGCCATGCCCTTTGACAGGCGATCCACGCGGGCGCGGGCGAAGGGGGCGAGGCCGAAGCGTTCGAGCAACGGGCTGGCGGCCTGGCGGGCGGTTTGACGGGACAGACCTTTGAGCCGTCCGAAATAGGCGACGATATCGAATACGGTCACGCCGCGATAGAGCCCGCGCTCCTCGGGCAGGAACCCGATTTCCGGGGCCTTCGCGCGTCCGGGCGGTCCGCCCAATACCTCGATTGTGCCGGAAGTGGGGCGAAGGATATCGAGGATCATCCGCAAGGTGGTGGTCTTGCCGGCTCCGTTAGCGCCGAGGAAGCCGACCAGCTCGCCTTCGGCGATGGAGAAGCTCAGATGGTTGACGGCGACAAAATCGCCGAAGTATCTGGTCACATCTTCGAGGTGGAGAACATTCATATCGCCACGATTACCAGTTTTGCAGAAGCCCAAAACTTTCCTGATCTCGATGAAGTTCTTACGTCGCGTCGCGTCTTCTGGATCATGGGTAACTGCTCTGCCCACAGTGGCCACAAAGCCGCCCAACGCCTGTGCGACAATTGGCCCAACGCCATCCTAATCCACACCCCAGTCCACGCCAGTTGCCTCAACCACCCTTCTCGCCAAGCTCGCCGCCAAACGTCTGGCTGTTCAGCCTGACGAAATACGTCACCGTAATTCCGAACGTGAGTACGTAGCTCAAACCGGGTTCTCTAATGATCAACGACCTCTGGTACAAGAACGCAATCGTATACTGCCTCTCGGTCGCTACCTATATGGATGCGGACGGCGATGGCGTTGGAGACTTCAAGGGGCTGATGGGAAGGCTCGATTATCTCCAGGGCCTCGGAGTAACCGCGCTCTGGCTGATGCCTTTTCAGCCATCTCCGGGACGCGACGGCGGCTACGATGTCGCCGATTATTACAATGTTGACCCCCGATACGGCACTCTCGGCGATTTCGTCGAGTTCGCGCACGGATGCCAGCAGCGCGGCATGCGTGTTCTGATCGATCTTGTCGTAAACCACACTTCGAACGAGCACTCCTGGTTCCGCGAAGCGCGCCGCGACCCAGCCTCCAAGTATCGGGATTGGTACGTCTGGTCAAAGAAGAAGCCCAAAAACGCCAAGGATGGGGTTGTTTTCCCCGGCGTCCAGAAGTCGACCTGGAGCCATGATGATGCTGCGAAATGCTGGTACTTCCACCGCTTTTACGAGTTCCAACCCGACCTGAACACAAGCCATCCGGAAGTGCAGGCCGAGATTTTGAAAGTCATGGGTTTTTGGCTTCAGCTCGGAGTGTCCGGATTCCGCATGGATGCCGTTCCGTTTGTAATCGCCAAAAAAGGTCCTGAGGTCGCGAAGCCCGTGGAGCAATACGAGATGCTGCGCGAGCTGAGAGAGTTCCTGAGCTGGCGTGAGGGGGAGGCCATTGTCTTGGGAGAAGCCAATGTGTTAGCGAATACCGACATGGAGTATTTCGGTGCCAACAGTGAGCGGTTGCACATGATGTTCAACTTCCAAGTGAATCAGAATCTCTTCTACGCTCTCGCTACGTCCGATAGCCGCCCGCTGGTAAAAGCACTGAAAGCCACCAAGCCTCGCCCTGCAACAGCACAGTGGGGCCAGTTTCTTCGAAATCATGACGAGCTCGACCTGGGGCGCCTGACAGAGGAGGAACGCCAGGCGGTCTTCGCCGCTTTCGCGCCCGAGCCGGACATGCAGCTATACGGACGAGGTATTCGCCGGCGGCTGGCTCCGATGCTCCAAGGCGACAGGAGAAAGCTCGAACTCTCCTACAGCTTGATGATGACCCTGCCCGGAACTCCTGTAATCCGGTACGGCGATGAAATTGGTATGGGAGATGATCTGCATCTTCCCGAACGCCAGTCCGCACGCACTCCGATGCAATGGTCCACCGAACCGCAGGGAGGTTTCTCGACCTGCGCCAAAACTATCCTGCCGGTGATCGGCGATGGCCCTTACGGTTATGAGCACGTCAATGTCGCCGAGCAGCGCCGCGACCCGAATTCACTATTGAACTGGATGGAGCGCATCATTCGCATGCGCAAAGAAGTCCCGGAAATCGGGTGGGGCGATTTCGAGGTGCTGCGCACCGGCACTCCCGAGATCCTGGCTATCCGCTATGACTGGCGAGATAACTCCGTGGTGGTTGTGCATAATCTGAGCGCTAAAGCCATGTGAAATCCGGCTCAGCGTCGGACTCGAAGGTCAAGAGGGCCGTCGGCTTGTGAACGTTCTTTCCACAGATCACAGCTTTGCAGATGAATCGGGCAAGCACCGCATTCTGCTGGAGCCTTATGGGTACCGCTGGTATCGCGCCGGCGGTTCGAGCTACCTTCTGAGGCGAACGGATACTTGAAGCATCACTCGCATGACCGCTGTTTCGGTAACATGCCTGGATGCCGAGTTCGAAGGAAGAGCCATTGGGGGCCATCGGTGTTCAAGTTGACGCGACGCCGGCGCAGCCTCCGCAGCGTGTCATCTTAACCGGAAGATTTGTCACTCTATGTCCGCTGGATGTGGCGCGTCATGGAAAGCGGCTGTACGCGCAATCCCACGGTCCGGGCAGGGAAGCACTCTGGCGTTATCTGTCGGATGGCCCGTTTGAGGATTTTAGTTCGTTTTTAGCAGCGCTCTCGGCGAAGGCCGCTTCAGTTGACCCGCTATTTTTTGCAATTCTCGACACTGCCTCGGAAGAACCAGTTGGATACGCGGCTTTTCTCCGCATCGATCCCCTGAATCGAGTGATCGAAGTTGGCAGCATTCTGTATACTCCGGCGTTTCAGAAAACAGCCGGAGCGACCGAAGCCATGTACCTGATGGCGCGCTACGCGTTCGAGGAATTAAAGTACCGGCGCTATGAATGGAAATGCAATGCGCTGCACGAGGGATCGCGGCGGGCTGCCCTGCGCTTGGGATTCAAATTTGAAGGCACCTTCCGGCAACACATGATCGTCAAAGGGCGGAATCGAGATACGGCCTGGTTCTCCATGCTCGATACCGAATGGCCGACGCGCAAAGCGGCATTCGAGCGCTGGTTGGACCCTGCCAACTTCGACTCCGCTGGAAAACAAAAGGAGCCTTTGGTCTGGCTCGGACATCCTGGTCAGGACAGCACGTCCTCATAAAATCCACTTGCAAAACCCTGGGGAGTCAAATTGTGTGTTGTTCTTGGTGGGGTGGTGAGGGGAAGTGAATAGAATAGAGTGTGTATGTTGTGATAGAGGAGCAGGTAAGTAGAGAGGCAGGGGATGATAAGGTTTGAACATTGTAGAGTTGATGTTGCAGTTATGAGGCAATAACTGACGCTAAGTGCTCCTCAGCTGGGATCACCAACTTAAGTGAGAGACTGATGATGGAGTTTTTTTCTAAGGAGAAGTTAGTACTTAGGGTTCTAAGCTAACAGTTAGAGTCTAACTAAGGGAGAGAGAGGGTCATAGACAAGATCGGTCGAAATACACAATCAGCGGTGTCCTTCAGAAGGTATCTTCCTTGTACTAAAGGAGAAGAAGACATAACTAGCGGTAAAAGTGATCTGGGAATAGCTAAGAAGATATACTGAACTATAAAGCAATAAACGGGTAAAGGATATACTAGAGAGAAGAAGGGGAGAGGAGATACTGATAGAGAGTAGACTCAAAGATGAGGGAGATGATGCACACAAGAGCAAATCCGCGAAGCAGGTTAAGCTCTCTACGCAATGATCTGCTGACGCTTTCCTAGCACCGCAGCTTGTGCGCGTACATCCAGATTTCGCAGTCTTAGGTAGCACCTCTGAAGGTATTCACATGCGCACATTCCCGCGTTCGTTTCGATATGGGCACATTTCAAAGTGCACGCTGCGCAAGTGCTTTTAGGCAAAGGGTTTAAGATTTTTGTGAGCTAGGAATAAGGGGATAGGGGCACTGGCCTCTTTTCTTCGCACAGACAAAGCTGCGCTGAGATACATCCCCATCGCTTCCATGAACTTACTCTCTGAGATTATTCGTGTTTCATCCTCCAAAACGGAGCATTCAAGCTCGATCTCGCCTATCCGTAACGGGGCCGTGCTTTCAGCAAGGGTAGGCAATTTTGGTCTACCGCCGGCGCGGACTTTGCGCTTGGCGTTGATCTCCGCGTAATATTCAGGGCCACGTTCTGCGGTTTTTGGCCTCCTAACTTCCCGAGCTCGACAGCGGCGGAATTTTTTTGCTCTTCCGTCATAAATGTAATCTACCACAACCGGTTCTTGTTAGAAAGTATCTGATTTACTTTCTTTAAAAACTACAACCGAATGTCGTATCGTCAGTCATGAAGCAAAAAGCCCCGATAGGGGTTGCTGCCGTCACCGGGGCTAGAACGGCACAGCCGAAGCCACACACATCCTACGACCCCGGTATCCAGCTTTGCTGCGAATCACAAGGAGATTCACAGTGACATGTCACACCCGCCCGCGAGAATCAAAGCGCTTCGGTAAAGGCCGCAAGGGTAACCATCTTTTCCGCTGCAATCAACGTTCAAAGGCGTTTGGCGAAGCCCGCTGGACGGCATGTATCTACCCGTCGAGAAAGCAGAGATGCTTCTCAAGCTCTTGCGCGAAGGCAATAGCGTATCGAGCGCAATGAAGCGGGGATTGCTAATCACGTGTGGTCGATTGCGGAATCGCTTTCAAAGCCCATTTCAAGGGGATAATTCTTGTGCTGCGCCCAAAGGGGTGTAGTATGAGCGGCGATTCGCAACAGTCTGCGATGATGTCGTTAAGCCTCCACGCTTGACCGACTATGACAGTTATCGACCTGTTTTGTGGGGCGGGGGGCATGTCCCTCGGCTTCAAGAGTGCTGGATTCCACTGCTTGTACGCTGCGGACAACAATGATTCGGCGGTTCAGACTTATCGGGCGAACGTCGGCAACGAGGCGCTATCCGCTGAGATTACGGAGTTTATCGACCTTCCATCGGCAGACGTCATCATCGGCGGCCCCCCCTGTCAAGGCTTTTCGTCTGCCGGAATGCGAAAGAATGGCGACCGCCGCAATAGCCTTGTATCTTGCTTCACAAAGCTAGTAGTAAAGCATCGCCCCAAGGCGTTTGTATTTGAAAATGTTGAGGGCTTTCTAACAGCTGAGGATGGCAGGCGCGTGTTTGAACTGCTGATACCTCTGATCGACGCCGGATACCGCATACACTTCAGAAAAATCAACGCCGCGAATTTCGGTGTGCCTCAACTTCGAAAGCGCGTTATCGCCACAGGCGGACTTGGATGGGACCCAACCTTCCCGGATTTCACGCACGCGGCATTTGGCGCACCAGGGGCGCGATTAGCTTCTCGGCACCTGTCGCCAACACCAACCCTGAGCGACGCGCTATTCGGACTACCAACGCCAGCCACTGTGTCCCCTGGTGTGCCCCAGGGGCATTGGTACAAACCTCTCGCCGGTGTTGACCTGGAGCGGGCAATTGCGCTTTCCGAGGGTCATAGCATGCGTGATTTGCCGGAATCGTTGCAGCACCCAAGCTTCCGACGACGAGCGCTACGGCGGGTCATGGACGGCACCCCAACAGAGAACCGCGGCGGCCCACCGTCAGGTGTCAGAAGGTTAATTGCTGACGAGCCATCAAAGGCAATAACCAGCTCAGCCATCACCGAATTTCTGCATCCGGCTGAGCATCGGGCTCTCACAATCCGTGAATGTGCTCGGCTGCAGACCTTCCCTGATGATTTCGTATTTTGCGGAAGCATTGCTGAGCAAATCCAATTGATCGGCAATGCCGTTCCTCCGAGACTCGCCGAAAAAATTGCAAATACGTTAGCGCACGACCTTACCGTTGTGACAAGTGCTCCTGCTCAGGGCTCGCTTCTCTCATTTGTCCCGACGCTTTCTTCGGGTTTCAGTCCTGCGCTAAGGCAGGTGACCGATCTTGTAAACTCTACTTTTTGTGCGTCTGTGGTTGTGCAGAACACACTTCTGAATGACAGTATGGCTCTATCTAAGATGCAGGAAAACCTCCTGACAAAAGCCTCACGGGTGGCGGTTCCGATTTGGCCGTTCCATTGAATCACGCCGCTGCTTTGTATTTGGTAGCTGTGACTGCCGACGACCTCGGCATCCGTCCCCATTTCCCAGAACTGCCAAAGACCGTGCCGTCATTTTTTGGAAAGCAGCCGCTCTCCGATCTGCGCATAGATGGCCAAGAATTTCGACCACTCTATGAGAGGCTGGTGCGATTATGCCGCGATGCGGATAGCTATTTCTTCTGCCTGGCAACGCTACACAAAGCTCGGTTAAAATACGAACGAATATTAGAATTGCAGTCCGTTCCGGTGATAGATCACGTGGGACCTCGCGGTCTGCTGCAATTCGGCGCTCTGAGTCCCCGTGCTTTGGCGGGTTTTCTATTCTGGCGCAAGTGGATGTACGATATCGACAACCGCGCCGCGCAAGAGACCGGGTATGTGTTCGAGCCGATATTAGCTCACTCGATTGGGGGCGTTCCCTTCGGGGCGACGAGAAGTCCAATAAAGAGGCGCAAAGATGGTAGGGGCAGGCAGGTAGATTGCGTATGCGAACATGACAGGCTTGCCTATGAGTTCAAACTGCGGGTCACAATTGCCGCATCGGGTCAGGGTAGATGGGCCGAGGAGATCGACTTTCCCGGCGACTGCAAGGAAGCTGGTTATAAACCTGTCCTGATCGTTCTGGACCCCACGCGAAATCCGAAGCTTGCCGAACTGTCGAAAGCTTTTCAATCGGCAGGCGGCGAATCCCACATAGGCGAGAAGGCATGGGAACACCTGCATGCCGCCGCAGGGAATACAATGTCCACGTTCCTGGAGCGATACGTCCACAAGCCAATTGATGCCCTTCTGAGCGAAGCACCAAGCGAGCTGCCGGATATCCTTCTCCAAATGTCTGAGAGCGAGTTCCGCGTAACTGTTGGCGGCGAACTTTTTAGGGTTGGACGGGCAGGCAGCGACAGCAAACTTCCTTCGGAGCCAGATGCTCTCCCGGAAGATGTTGACGAACAACTTCCGGGTTGACAGAGATGGCTGGGCGTTCAATACGGTCCCGAGCGCCGAAGGCTTCTAGCGAACTCGTACGCCATGTCATGCTGGCGAACTTCGGAACGACCAAGCCGGAACGCCGTTTGCGGAGCGCCTTACACCGCGCGGGCATCCGCTTTCGAGTAGACTGCAGGCCAATACCTGAGATAAGGTGCGCCGCTGATGTTGTGTTCCCACGGCAGCGGGTTTGTATTTTTGTAGACGGTTGCTTTTGGCACGGTTGCCCCATGCATTTTAGAGTGCCGAACACAAACGCTGACTGGTGGGCCGAAAAGATTCGGGATAATGCACGCCGAGATTCCGTGCAGACTCTGGCTCTCCAAAGGGCGGGCTGGGAAGTGGTGCGAATTTGGGAGCATGAATTGCGTACCGACGCTGGCATATGCAAAGTCGTATCCATGATTATGGTTAGAGTGACTCCACATCGCTCTTCGACGCATCGCACAGCAACACAGATTTAGCGCCCTTGCAAAACCCTGGGGAGTCCTCACGGCCAAGCCGGCCTTTTTTACCGTTTCAAGCACCTCGGGAAGCACCTCCCTGCACTCGACCGATTCACACCTGTCGAGCAGATCGAATCGAGCGCGAAATTTCCAAGCGGCTCTGACGATCTGGCGCCGGTCTGAAAAAGTCCCACGCGCGAGAGCGAAAGTAGTCACGGCTAACCGAATTTTTTCACTTGAGCAATAACAGTGCTTTAGCGCTCTCGAGCGTGAAGAGCCGCTATCTTCAAATCGCAAAAGACCCGTAGTTACAGATGTTCCACGTGGAACATATCACGTTTTCGCAGCACCGGACTGCCTCGAATCCTAAGCCCTTTTTACCGTGTCTCCAGCGCGCCGGAATTACTACCGCCGGTTCCTTTTATAGACGGTAAAAACCCACCCACCTTTTCACGAAGACAACCAGCATCACTGCTACAATCCCGGATGAATGTTTACCGGTATTGAGCACTTTGCAATTGCGTCGCCGAATCCGAAACGGCTTGCGGAATGGTACGTGGCGGCGCTTGGCTTCGAAATCACCTACGAATATGCGGGCAACTACTTTGTAGAGGCGCAGAACGGGGCGCTCATCGAGATCATTCCCGCCGAAGGCGAGCGCGCGGAGAGTACCGCCCGATCACCCGGAATGAGACACATCGCCATTTGTGTCCAAGACTTTGATGGAGCCCGCGACCTGCTAGCCTCCCGAGGAGTGAAGTTCGATGCGGAGCCGTATTCGAACCAGGGCAATCGTCTTCAGTTTTTCAAAGATCCGGACGGTAATCTTCTTCATCTCATCCAACGCGAAAAGTCGCTGGCGTCTTTCAAAACCTCCAGGCAATAAGGGCGCAACACGCTTGCGCTTGAATATCCAGATCAAGGCGACACCGACCCGGGGAAGCAGCGCTTGCTGAACCGAGTCTTTCGCGCATTCCGTTATCCCGATTTCCGGCTGATGTGGCTTGGCGCCTGTACCTCGAGTATCGGCACCTGGATGCAGATTCTGGCGCAGAGCTGGCTGGTTTATCAGCTCTCAAATTCTTCGCTATATCTCGGTCTCGACACTTTTTTCGCGCAGGTTCCAGTCTTCCTGCTCTCGCTTTTCGGTGGCGTGTTTGCGGATCGCAAGAGCCGGCGTAGTCTGTTGCTTATTTCTCAGGTAATTCAGCTCGCGTCCGCGTTTATTCTGGCCCTGCTGTTTTATACGCACGTAGTGCGCGTCTGGCAGATCTGGTGCCTGTCCTTCACGGTGGGAGTGGCCCAGGCCTTCGGCGGCCCGGCATACTCGGCGCTGATCCCGACGCTGGTGCCGAAAGAGGATCTGCAAAATGCGATTGCCTTGAACTCGATTCAGTTCAATCTCGCCCGAGTGGTTGGACCGGCGCTCGGGGGCATTGCTCTGGTGAAGCTCGGCGCGACTTGGTGCTTCTCCATAAACGGCCTCTCATTCCTTGCTGTCATTGCGTCCTTGCTCATGATCCACCCTACTTTCGTGCCCGCCAAGACGGATCAGTCGGTGATCAGAAGCATGCGTGAAGGAATCGAATTCCTTTTGAAACGGGAGGGGATGGGCAGCCTGGTCCTCCTGGCATTCCTGGCAACTTTGCTTTCGTATCCTCTGATTACGTTTCTGCCCGTGATGGCGCGCGATGTATTTCATGGGGGTCCAAACACATTCACATTGTTCCTTTGCCTCTCTGGAGCGGGATCTGTGACGGGGGCATTAGTCGTGGCGGGAAGCAGCACGCACGCGGGCCAGGCCAAAAGATCATTGGTCGTCATGTTGCTGCTTGGAATTCTGATAGCCGGGTTCGGGGTTTCGAGAAACCTCGCGATCAGTTCAGCTCTTGTGTTGGCGGCCGGTGCTGCCTTGATGGTTGTCTTCGCCTTGAACTCTTCCCTGGTGCAGATTTACGTGAGTGACGAAATGCGCGGCCGCGTCATGAGCGTTTACAACATGGCTTTTCGTGGCGGTATACCTATCGGGAGCTTGATGTCGGGTTTGCTCATCAAGCAGGCCTCCGCTCCGGCGATTATGACGGGCAACGGATTGCTGTTGGTGGTCATGGCCGCCTATTTCTTACTTACACAGCGCAAACTAACAAGGCTTTAGAACAACATACCCGGTTAGAATCGTGGTTTGAGAATCTATCGTCTAAAGTTTCTGCGCCGTTTCACCGGCTGGATCGCGCTTAGTTTTTTTGTGCTAGAGGGAGCACCTCCCGATCGGGAACTGCTGAAAGCCCGCGATCAGCAGAACCTTCAGGCACTTGACACTCTGATTGCACGCTACAAGAAAGCTGCCGACGCGGGCAGCAACTCCGCCGACGCACAATATAACTCCGCGCTGGCCTACTCCTTTGCAGCGGAAGTAGCCATGGAACTGCGCGATAAGCGGAAAGCGGAGTCGTATGCAGTGGCTGGTCTCGACCCTGCGAAAAAGGCCGTCGCGGAAAACGGCTCGAACGCGGAATACCACCGTTTGCTCGGCGCGCTCTGCGGCCAGGTGATTCCAGCTAACCCGATCATGGGAGCTTTGAGTTATGGAAGCTGCGCGCGCGATGAGATCAATAAGGCCATCAGTTTGGATAGCCACTTGGCCCTCGCCTACGTCACACGCGGTATCGGAAACTTCTATTTGCCTTCCCAGATGGGAGGCGGCCTGGATCTGGCACTGAAAGATATCGACGAGGCCATCTCGCTTGACCCGAATTTGGCAGACGCTTACATCTGGAAGGGTGTCATTCTGCGCAAAGCGAACAGAAACAATGACGCGCGTCAGGCCTTTTCAGAGGCTCTGAAGCTTGATCCCGATCGGCTTTGGGCGAAGCAGCAGCTAGAGAAAACGCCGCCCCGGTAATGTGGCGCGCTCTGGCGGTCTTTCTAGGATTTCTGGCGGTCGCCTGGCTCGAGTTCGAGGTCTTTCCGGGACACACTTATCTGGCATCATCCAGCCAGCTTTACGTGCCGATGATCCAGCACCTCGCTACGCCCGGTTATCTCTCGCGTGACTTGGTTGCTACGCACCCTAATTTGACTTACACCGTGTACGACGAGCTAACTCTCTTCTTGCATGCTGCGGGTAGGATGGATTTCCGCGAAGCGCTGGCTGCGCAGCAGGCCGCATGCCGCTTGGCGGGTTTGCTTGGCATATTTCTCCTGGCGCGCTCTGCCGGATTGAAGCCCTTCTTCGCGCTCGCTACAACCGCCTTGCTAAACCTGGGAACATTTCTGCCGGGGCCAGATATCTGGCTTATCGATCGCGAGCCTGTGCCCCGCGCCTTCGCCTTCGGCTTGATTTTTCTAGCGATGGGATGCCTGGCCCGAGAAAAGCCGCTCCTCGCAGCCCTGTTTGGCGGCTTGGCGCTCTTGTACGACCCGGCCATTTCCGGGCCCTTCTGGCTTACGGTTCTGATTGCCTTCATAGCTGACCGGCAAATGAGAAGACTGGTGAAGCCGATGCTGCCGGTGCTCCTCGTGTTCATTCTCATGCTGGCAAACCTGGCGCAGTTACAGCCGGGAACCCCGGATTCACAGCCTTTTTTCAGCCAATTCTCCCGCCAGGTAGGCGCATTGGAGAAGCTTCGAACGCCCGAACTTTGGATCTCGCTCTGGCCGCGGGGAGCTGTCTACCTCTCTGTGGCAATTTTTGTAATCGGCGTCTGGGCGACAGCTCGAATCTGGCTGCTTCTCAACCGGCAACTCAGATGGATGCTCGTGCTTATCCCCTTGATGGCGCTGGGCACCCTTCCTTTCTCCCGTATTCTGTTACAGCACTACCGGTGGTCTGCTATTCTCCGTCTCCAACCGGCGCAGACGCTCGTTTACTTGTTTGCTCTATCTTGGCTGGTCTGTGCGGCCGCGGCGGTGCAGGCGATAAAGCAACGCTCGCAAACCGAAGCGTTGATTTGGTGCGTACTCTGCATTTTGGCGCTATCATTCAACATCGGAAGACTGCAAAAGCAACGCGCAGATCCGGAACTTCAGGAACTCGCCGCGTGGGCAGAGAACAGCACCTGGGGAAGCTCTATGTTCTTGTTTCCGGACGCTGGCCGCGATCGCTATCCAGGTGTGTTTCGCGCCGAATCCCGCCGTTCTTTGTGGGTCGATTGGGAAAGTGGACGTCTGATGAATTACTACACGGCGACCGCCGGCGAGTGGTGGATGCGTTGGAAGAATACCATGCAAACTCCTCTCTCGGGCGACCACCTGCAGCAGATGTTGTCGCTGCCGATCGATTACTATGTGTTCAATCGTCGCAATGTTGTGGGAGCGAGCACCGAGAGTGGCTGGTTGCGCGCAAAGCCGGTTTTCAGCAACAGCGAATTCGTAGTGTATGACGCTAGCGCTTTGCGAATTTTACCGGGCCATCTTACGCTGACCTCTCGCGCGAATATCAGCTATGTAAATTGATGCCCAGTTTTTTCAGCTCTTCGGCGTAGTAGCGTCTGTGAAGAATATCGTATTCTTCGCCGCCCTCTGCGATTTCCCGTTTCTGGGTGCGGATCTTGGCGCGAGCTGCCTTGTCCACGCGATCCTCCATCTGGAGCACATCGGTCATTTCCTTCAGAAGCGCGAGCCGCAGTTCATTCTGATCTTTGCGCACTCGGAAATCTCGGGACCTGCGCAATGCGGTGACGATCTTGTGAGATAGGTCGTTTACTTTATCTCGCGAGAGCTTCATCGGATCGCCGGTATCGCGGCCTGACGCTCGAATAACCTTCCGTTGCGCGAGTAACTGGTTCTTGATTTTGCGAAACATCTCCTGATAGGAAACGTTCTCCCGCCGCATATATTCGCTGTAATCGTCCAGCAAGTCTCGAACTTCGTCATTCAATTGGTCTTCGACAGAGAGATCCTGCTCGATAATCTCGCTGATAACGCCCGCAGCGACTACCGGATTGGAAGTTTCAAAGTAGGCAGGACTGAGCCGATCCACGAGCTGCCGAGACAAATAACCGATAAATTCCCGGGCCAATAGCATCCGAGCGTTAGTTTAACAATTCCGCGGCTCCTAACCGGAATAACGCTTGCTTCACGGGCTAGGATTCTCCCCGGTGTTGAGCCAAGAACTCACCGTCAATGGGCTGGCGGCCAGGAAATCCAGCTTCGATTTGGTGCCAGTAAGCAATATTTGCCTCGCCCAATTTCCAGCATAAGTAGACTTCCTTGCCACGGTAAAGAGTAGGAAAATCCACCAGGCCGGTTTCAATGTCTTTCAGCAGGCAACCGATCTCCTCGAGTTTTTTGAGGGATGTTCCGAGCCCTCGCGCCGCGGCATCTTTCCGGTTTCGAAGCTGGCTGATTTTGTCGCGCGGCGGAATCATGCCTCCCGTGATGGAGATGCGCTGGAGAAATCGATGGAGTTCGGTCTCGGTCCGCTGATAGTCTTCTTTCAGTTGAAGCAAGCTACGTAGCAGACCCTCCACTTCTGGAAGGAAACGTTCGGCTTCGAGCAAGTTGAAGAAGCGGGGCATCTGATAATTGATGGCTTCAGGCGCGAGTATAGCAGTGAATCGCTTGCCGCCAGTTGCATAAGCTAGTGACTTGCGCATCGGCATTCATACCTCTACTGCAGGCGCGCTGGAGCGTTCGGCAATAAAAGCGGCCGCATTGGGTGCCAACACATTCCAGATCTTCTCCGCGAGCCCGCGCATGTGGAAGACCAGGCGGCCCGATCCCGAGCAGATCCGGCTTCTGAACCAGGAACGCGAAAAAGGAGACCTGACTCCGCTAGTTATCCACGATAGTTACCTGATCAATCTGGCGGCGCCAACCTCTGAGATTCGTGAGAAGTCGATTGAGGGATTTCGAGGAGAGATTGAACGAGCGCTCCTGATTGGCGCCGAGTACCTCGTAGCGCATCCCGGAAGCTACAAGGGCCTGACACCCGAGCAAGGTCTGCTAAACGTGACGGCAGCGCTCGCGCTCGCCTGGCGGTCGGTCGATGCAAGTCTTAGAACACGGCCCAGATTGAAGATTCTGCTTGAAAATACGGCTGGAGCTGGAGCGCAACTCGGAGGGAAACTGGAAGAACTCGCCTTCATTCGTGCTCTGGCCGAGCCCTATCTGGGTATTCCGGTTGGCTTCTGCCTGGACACCTGTCATTGTTACGTCAACGGCTTCGACATTTCGCAGGAGAAAGGCCTGGCTGATTTCCTGCTCCTTGCTTCAGAGACGCTTGGCCTTGAAAATGTACCTGTCATTCATACCAACGACACTAAAATGAACCTCAGTTCGCACTGTGACCGGCACGCCAATATCGGAGAAGGCAATATCGGACGTGAGGGCTTTCGCCGTATCTTGAATCATCCCAGCTTGCTTGAGAAAGCGTTCATTCTCGAAACGCCTGTCGACAAACCGGGCGACGATCTTCGCAACATTCGTGCGCTGCAAGCATTAGTAGCCACGAAGAAGCGTGTAAATCGAAAGAAGGCAAGAGCCGCTGGATCGGTGCTTGCCGGCTAGACTTTTTTCAGGACACTCACGAGGCCATCCATCGATTCGACACTGGAGGTATACGGATCGTGCTGTGCGTTTCTGTAATGCGTCTCGAGAGAGAGTGTTCCGGAGTATTTCATGCGCTTCAGCGCCTGAAACTGGCCGACGAAATCAATCTCGCCGCCACCGATCGGCTTCCATGATTTACCCGCCGCATCTTTCAGATGGATGTGCGTTATCCGGCTGTGATCCAGCTGATCCCAAGCTTTGGGAAAAGGCTGCTCTCCTGCCTCGTAACAGTTGCCGGGGTCCCAATTGTGCATGAGACGCCTATCGGGGATTATTTTGAATAACCTTGCTGTCTCGCCGCCCGTACCGACGTTGCAATCGAATTCGTTCTCCACCACAAGCGTGATGTTCTGCTGTTTCGCGACATCTATCGCCTTGTGCAGATTTTCTACAACACGCTCGAAGATAGAGGCTGGATCTGCTATCCGCTTGAACGTGAAGATGCGGATTCGATCCGTTCCCAGCGTGTGCGCGGCATCAGCAGCCCGTTTCAGATCTTCCATCTGCCGGCCGTACTCGCCTTGTGACGGGTTGAGATCGGCCGCGTTTTCTCCTATCGGATGAGTGCCAGGCAAAGCAATCTTATAAATCCCCGTATCGAGAACAGACAGCTTGACCTGGGCCTCATCCAGTTGCTGTTTGATGTGCTTCAGTTGATCCGGTGTGGCGGAGTTGTAAACATAGCGATTTGCTCCATTCAACTCGAGATTGCGAATCTCCGCCCAACGCAGTTGGTATTTGGGATAGAAGCTGCTCAGCACGTGGCTGAGATCGAGCGCAACCTCATCAGTGATGACGCCAAGCTTCCAGGGATAGTCGAACTCTGCGGCAAAAGCCTGGCGGGCAGCGAAGCCGAGCGCCGCCAATGCCGGCAGCCGGTTGAAGTCTCTTCTGTTCAATTTGTGGCTCCTCGACCAGAGTAGCGGTAAGCAAGTTGTCCCGCAGCATGATATTCCTGTTTAGGCATTCTCTATGGTCAATTATCTGGATCTGAGCGGCCGGGTCGCGCTCATTACTGGCGGATCTTCAGGCATCGGAGCGGAGACGGCGCGAGTTTTCGCGGAACTCGGCGCAGCCATCGCAATTGGATTTCATCGGAATCGCGAAGGCGCATTTCAGGTTCGGGACAGTGTCTCGAAGACCGGAGGAAAGATCGTCGCGCTCGAGGCGAATCTGGAGGAACCGGATCAGGCACGCGCCCTCGTTCGAGAAACAGAGAATCTACTGGGCCCGATAGACATTCTTGTGAATAATGCGGGCTCGCTGATCGAACGAAAGCAGATTCTGGCAATGAGTGACGAAACCTGGAGCAGTGTGATGCGACTGAACCTGGACAGCGCTTTTGTATGTTCGCGGGCAGTGGCGCCTTCCATGGTTGCGCGCCGGACTGGGTCGATTATCAACGTTGTCTCGATCGCCGGCCGTAACGGCGGCGGTCCTGGGTCGGGTGCCTATTCCACGGCCAAGGGCGGATTGATCACTTTCACGAAAGCACTCGCTAAAGAACTGGCGCCTGAGGGCGTCCGTGTGAACGGCGTCTCTCCCGGGGTGATCGACACACCCTTTCACGAGGTGTTCTCTACTCCCGAAATGATCGCGAACTTCGTGAAGTCAATTCCCATGGGTCGCGTCGGCACCTCGCCCGAGATCGCAAAGGTCATCGCATTTCTCGCATCCGACGCGGCCAGCTATATTACCGGCGAGACAATCGAGGTGAACGGCGGACAGTTGATGCTTTAAGTGCATTCATTAGAATGGCCCCATGGCAACGCAAAAGCTGAATGATCACGATCTGAAACTCGCAGTTGAAAAGCTTTCGGGTTGGACAGTAAAGAATGAGAAACTTCACCGCGAATACAAGTTCCCCGACTTTGCGCATGCATTTGGATTTATGGCGACGGCGGCAGTGCTCATCGAGAAGATGAACCACCATCCGGAATGGTCGAACGTCTATAACCGGGTTTCCGTTGATTTGACTACACACGATACCGGAGGCATCACGGAGCGAGATGTGAAGCTCGCCGGTGTGCTCGAGGAAATCGCGCAGAAGCTAAGCTGATGCCCCGGGTGAATCGTTGGTTTTATCGGGCGCTACCGCTTACCTGCATCTTCTCTGGCTGCTTATTAGGCCAGTTCACGAAATATCATCCCGAGGACAAGCTGTTCCTTCCGGCCGGCAACATTCCGGATCAACCTCAGTGGATGACGGAAGATCTCGAAGCCCGCAATCCGCGTCTGGTCAGCGATGCCGAGTATGAGGAGTGGCTCCAAGGCATACATCAGTGGCGTCATGAGAAGCTCATCCGCATCGGCTACGACGATTCGCAGTACAAGCGGCCGGATCTTCTTTGGACGCAGCGCGATTTCATTGCGCCCCAGATGATGGTGGAAGATCGCTTTTTTTACGATCCTAAGACCGGCCGGTACACCTCCGATCGATATCTCGATGACGTTGACGCGCGCTACGGCGGAATCGACGGTGTATTGATCTGGCCTGTTTATCCGAATATCGGTATCGATAACCGCAATCAGTTTGACCTTTTGCGCGATCTGCCTGGAGGCATTCCGGCGCTCCGTCAGCTCGTTGGCGATTTCCATCGCCGGAATGTCCGCGTCTTCTTTCCGATGATGCCCTGGGACACGGGAACGAAAGACGAGGGGCTCCCTTTCTGGGACGCCGTCGCCAAACTGATGGCTGCAGTAGGCGCCGATGGGGTGAACGGAGATACATTTCAGGGAATCCCACGGGCCTACCGCGTGGCCTCCGACGAAACCGGCCACCCGATTGCCTTTCAGCCCGAAGTCGGCATGGACACCGACGAGTTTTTGATGTGGGATCAACAATCCTGGGGCTACTGGCATTATCCTTTCGAGCCGCTGGTGAGCGAACTGAAGATTCTCGAGCCGCGTCACATGGTGAACGTCTGCGATCGCTGGGCCCTCAATAGAACCGACAACCTGCAGGCGGCTTTCTTCAACGGAGCCGGCTACGTCAGTTGGGAAAACGTGTGGGGCATCTGGAACGGCATTACACCACGAGACGGAGAAGCCCTGCGGCGCATATCTGCCATCTACCGGCAATTCGCCCCTCTCTTCGTGAGCCAGGAATGGCGGCCCGGCGTACCCACTCTGCAATTTGGCGTATTCGCGAGCGCGTTTCCCAGTGAGAACGAAACGCTGTGGACGATCGTGAACCGAAATAAATACGATGTCGATGGCCAGATGCTTTCGGTCAAGCACGTCGATGGAGTGAAATATTACGATCTGATGGCCGGACACGAACTGGAAATTTCCGCAAGCAACGGCCAGGACATTTTGAAGCTGCCGCTGGAAGCGCGCGGTTATGGAGCGGTGCTCATGACCCGCAAATCATCTTCGGCGCTGGAATCCTTTCTGAAACGAATGCAGCAAATGACCGCGCAGCCGCTCCATAATTACTCGGATGAGTGGCATGTGTTACCTCAGAAGCTGGTCGACATCCCGAAGACGCCTCTTCATCAGACGGTGCCCGATGGTATGGTCTCCATTCCCGCAGCTCACTATGACTTCCAGGTTTCAGGCATCGAGATTGAAGGCGAGAACAACCGCGGAGTCGACGTGCAATACCCTTGGGAGAATTCGCCGCGCCGCCAGCACCATCACATTCTGGATATCGCCGGCTTCTATCTGGACAAGTA
Organism: Terriglobia bacterium; assembly: GCA_963799755.1. Taxonomy (GTDB): domain Bacteria; phylum Acidobacteriota; class Terriglobia; order Bryobacterales; family Bryobacteraceae; genus Bog-105. The sequence continues at coordinate 42,896 of CAWCYQ010000015.1, forward strand.
TCCGGTGACCAACGCACAATTTGCGGAATTTCTAAAGCGCAGCCACTATCATCCGAAGGACGATCATAATTTTCTCAGGGACTGGAAAGGCGGCAGCTACCCAGATGGCGTGGGCCAACAAGCCGGTGACATGGGTCTCTCTCGAAGACGCCCGTGCTTACGCCGCCGAGGCAGGCAAGCGCCTCCCGCACGAGTGGGAATGGCAATACGCGGCTCAGGGCTTGGATGGACGCCACTATCCGTGGGGCAATCAACCCAAGAGCGATGCGACACCTGCGCCCCAGACGGGTCGAGTCCTAACCGGCCCGAGCGATGTGAACGCTCATCCCTCGGGCGGAAGTCCGTTCGGAGTGATGGACATGATCGGAAATGTTTTCGAATGGACAGATGAATACGTCGACGATCACACTCGAGCGGCCGTCCTGCGGGGAGACGGCTACTATCACCCTCAGGGCTCGCAATGGTATTTCCCGCACCCACAACGTTTATCGGAACACGCCAAGTATTTGCTTATGGCGCCGAGCAAGGACAGATCAGGAGCGCTTGGTTTTCGCTGCGCGGCGGATCGCTAGGGCAGCCCCGCCCTTTTCAATGAGGCGCGGAGGCATTTAGCAGAGGCGCACTGCGGCGACTAATGCGATAGGCCGCCGCGGGAGGGACGTTCGCTAGCGCGCTGCCCATTCTTACCGCCCGTAACCCGAGCCGATCGAGGATTTCACGCGGTACGGGACATCTTGGAATATAGGTGAACTGGTAGAGTGCGCCGCCGGGCCGCAAATAGCGGAATGCCCCGGAGAGAATTGCCATTATTTTCCTTGGCGACATGGAGAGAAGCGGCAGGCCGCTGACAACGGCGCCCACCGGCGCTCCGGAGAAAAGAGCAGCCTGGTTCAGACGAGCCGCGTCTGAACGCAGTACACGCGCTTCAGGAAAGCGACGATCGAGAATACGCGCGAAAGCCGGGCCACACTCGACCAATGTCAGATCTCGTTCTCTGACACCACGCGCGAGCAAAGCATGTGTAAAAACACCGGTGCCCGGCCCAAGTTCAATGACCAGCCCAGTCTCGGAAGAGATCTCGGAGGTCATGAGATCCGCGAGCGCCGCGCCCGAAGGCCGGATACAACCGACGCGCAAGGGATTCGCGATCCAGGCTCGCAAAAAGGGAGCGACGTCGCAGCTTCTCACTTCAAATCCTTGAACATGTGAGGAGTAGATGCGTGAAGATGTTTTACCAACAGCACTCTCCGACATGGTAACTCTCCAGTGGTCCGCCTTGATGGATCGGGCAGCACGCCGCCATACCTCAGGCCATTCGAACAACCAGGCCCACAGCGTTCGAAAGCCGTTCCCACTGCCGCAGCTCTTTCTCAAGCTGCACTTTCCCCGCGCGCGTCAGCGAATAAAACTTCGCCTCACGTCCGCTTTCCGATAAGCGCCACTCCGAATTGAGCCATCCCTGCTGTTCGAGACGATGTAGCGCCGGGTAGAGCGCGCCCTGAGTAACCTGCAGAACTTCATCCGTCGCCTGCTCAATTCGTTTCGCGATTGCCCACCCGTGTTTCGGCTCTATCGAAATGGTCTTGAGGATCAGCAGATCAAGCGTCCCCTGGATCAGATCGGAAGGTTTGCTCATAAAAGTGGTTCACTGGGGCGCGACTGCAAACTGCCACACCCAATTAGTTTACAGACTGAGCGATCGCTTCCGGTGTCGGTGCGGTCTGCCTCGGTGAGAGACATATTCAACAGTCTCCACTCGTATATAGACCCCCAAAATGCTTTTCTATCGAGACTTTTTGCACCGAAAGCCCTTCTTTTTCTCTGGCGTGCTACTGCTTGGGGGCGTCCTCAGTGCAGGTGGTCAAAACCTGGTTGTAACTCCGGCCACGGGTGCTGTTTACCAGGGGCAGACACAGACATTTAAAACCAACCAACCAGTAACTTGGTCCCTGATGAAGGGGAGCGCGGGAACCCTCCAGGTAAACTCGAGCACTTCGGCTACTTACACGGCGCCCTCCTGGGTGATTCCCACCCACACGCGCGGCGGATGCCAGGCAACGCCCGAAGATTCAGTGTTCAACACACGAATCGACAAGCTTCCGGTACTTACCAGCGTTAATGGGAACACGAATCAAAACTCCGCTAAGTGGATCGCCGGTATGAATTCCAGCTCGATTGGCATAGGTCCGGATTTCGGCGTGAATTTAGTGAACCCGGCCACACCGTCAGTGAATGAAGTGTTCGACTATACCCCGTCTCACGATGGTCCTTTTTCATCGCCGCCGCAGCCCACTCAAACGCGCCAAGGGGGTGCCTACCAAACAGATCTGAACAATACCGACCACCACCTGATTTCGGTGAACACAAGCAACTGCCAGTTCTATGAGGTATACAAGAACTACTTCTCCCCGCGCACTTGCCTCAATGGCTCAGCGGGATGCACCGCCAGAAGCGGAGTTTCCTACGCTTGGAGTTCGTATGCGCTACCAGCCGCAAGTACCCAAGCCTCGAACCTGTTGTACGGACCGACGCTCCTGCATCTCTCCGAGATCAAGGCGGGAGCCATCCGGCACGCCCTGTCGTTCACGTTGAGTGAGTACACTCTCCAGAGGCTGGCGTATTGGCCGGCAAACAGCACCAACACGGTATACAACAATCCAAGTGCGCCGCCCTATGGCGCCCGCCTCCGCCTGAAGGCGAGTTTCGATATCAGCAGCTTCAGCCCGGCAGCGCAAACGATTCTCACTGCACTGAAGCAATATGGGATGTTTCTCTCCGACGCAGGCGGCCACGGGCCGGCGATCTTCGCCGACAGCGACGTGTCCGGGGATGCGGCTGTAATGGCCGGAATCTACCAAATCGACGGCGCTGGGATTTCCGCCCTGGATTTCGATGTAGTAGATGAATCAAGTTTCATCGTCAGCCCCAATTCAATGGAAGTGAACCCGGCAAATGGATATGAAACGCCGAACACGTTCGCGGTACTGACGGCAACTCCGGCGTCCGGAGCCGCGATTACAGTTCCCATCGCGCTCGGGTCAGATGTGCCGGCCGTGCCGTCTCCGACGCTTTACATCATCGCAGGCACCCCATCCTATAGCCTGACGAACTGGACGAGGTCGGGCCTCCCGTATCAGCCCGTACGCTGGACCTTAATCAGCGGCGTAGGCGTGGTGACCCCGAACGGGCTTTACATTCCGCCAGCCTCAGTGGCTGGGCCGGTAAGTGCAGTGCTGCAAGTCGCGCTGTTGAACAATCCGGATTTATTCGACAACGTCTATGTCACGGTCCTTCCTGCGGGCGCCAACCCTGCGGGCAGTATCCGAATCGACGTCGGTAGCAACGTCAGCACGACAGACCAGTCGGGGAATGTTTGGCTGGCGGACACCGCATTCGAATCCGCAGACAGCTACGCGCGCAAAGACTATCCAAGTTGGACAAGCCCGGGGAATACCGAGATCAACATTTACAACACCTTCAGGTACACCGAAGACGACGATCTGACTTACACGCTTGGTGTCCCGAATGGCAATTACAAGGTTCGCTTGATGATGGGGGCGCCTTATAACGGTCACTCTTGCCCGCAGCCCTGCACGTACAATGTGCTCGAATTTCCCACTGATTGGGGCCCGTATCACTTAATTGCAAACGGTCAGGTTGCGGTGCACAATTTTGATTTCGGTCTTCCGATTTCGCATAAGGGTGCGACGCCATCGGATGCATTCATTCCTGCTCAGGTGACGAACAACCAATTGTCGATATCGGTGCGAGGCAATCGGCCGGACTCGATGGCAGGTTACGCGCCGGTGCTGCCGGTTCTGGAGGGCATCGAGATCCTGCCGGATACTACAGCTCCTCATCTGACGATAGACGCACAGCAACAAACATCGGTAGCTCCCGGAAATCAACTTCAACTCTATTCCGTGGGCTGGTATATGGGCAATGCGGTTACGTGGTCCGTGATATCGGGTCCGGGATCAATCGATCAGACTGGATTGTATAGTGCGCCAGCGATCGCTCCTCCGTCCGCCGAGACTGTTACCATCCGCGCTACGAGTACAGCGAATAACGCGATCTCTGCTAGCTTAGCGCTGAGCATTCCGTAGCCCTCACTGGCCTGAATCGAGCACAGATTTATCAAACATCCTGTGCGCCAGGCGGCGCACAGTGGAAAGTTGTTCCGATTCGTCTTGCCCATGGGATTCCCGCTCGATCCACTGCTCGACGGCCGCCAGGAATTCGTCGAGCAGCGGATTGCCAGCAATGGGATCGCCTTCGGGTCCTCTGTCGTCTTCAATGATTGAATGACAGACAACGATGCATTGGTCGCAGATGAAGGCTCGTGAGTCGTCGCTTGGGCTGGAGATGAGTTTTCCGACGGTATCCTGGCTCTTGCGGCAAAAAGAACACCTAAGCTCATTATTCGACTGTCCGCGGCCAAGCATCAGCGCCTCCTAAGAAGATTGTAGGCTGGATTTCGCGTCCCGCTATATTGAATTAAGTCTCCGTGACGTAACGGCATCCAAGGAGCTGCTATCCCCGAAAAAGCGTTCGACCCTAAAGAAATTGAGCCGAAGTGGCATCAGCGGTGGACTGCGGACCCTTCGCTTTACACTGCCAATTCTCCGGACCGGCCAAAATATTACGTGCTCGAAATGCTGCCTTATCCGAGCGGCAAGCTGCACATGGGACACGTGCGCGTTTACTCCATCGGAGACGCTCTGGCACGTTACATGTGGATGCGAGGCTACGATGTACTGCATCCGATGGGTTGGGATGCGTTCGGCCTGCCTGCCGAGAACGCGGCGCTCAAGGAAAACCGAGATCCGCGCGAATGGACCATTGGCAATACGGTCCATATGAAGGCGCAGATGCAGCGGCTCGGCTTCGGCTTCGATTGGAGCCGAGAGGTAACTACCTGCGAGCCTGAGTATTATCGCTGGAACCAGTGGTTCTTTTTGAAGATGTTCGAGCGCGGCCTGGCGTATCGCAAAGAAGCGCTGTTGAACTGGTGTCCCGAATGCGCGACGGTTCTCGCCAACGAGCAGGTAGTGGACGGCTGTTGCTGGCGTCACGAGACCACTCCCGTTGAGCAGCGCGCGATGCAGCAATGGTTTCTGAAAACCACTGCTTATGCAGCGGATCTGCTCGACGACATGAAACGACTGGAAGGCGGCTGGCCCGAACGAGTTCTGGTGATGCAGCGCAACTGGATCGGTCGTTCGGAGGGCGCTGAAGTAGACTTCTGCCTGGAAGCTTCGCGCAAGAGAATACGCGTGTTTACCACGCGAATCGATACGATCTACGGCGCAACTTGCCTGATTCTGGCACCCGAGCATCCTTTGGTCGAAACGCTTGTCACGCAAGCGAGCGAGCGTCTGAAAGTCAAGGAAATGATCGATTCGACTGCCCGACAGGAACCCGGCAAGGAAGAGAAGCTGGGCTTGTTTACGGGTGGATATGCGATCCATCCTTTCAGCGGTGAACGGATTCCAGTCTGGATCGGCAACTTTGTCTTGCTGAGTTATGGTACCGGCGCAATCATGGCGGTTCCTGCACACGACGAGCGGGACTTCGAGTTTTGCCGCGCATACGGTATTCCGATTGTGCCTGTGATTCGGCCGGCAGATGGCGTTCTTGCGGATGTTTCCACTATGGACAAGCCGTTCACTGCATACGGCGTCGTCGAAAATTCCGGCGATTGGTCGGGACTGTCAAGTGAACAGGCGCGCAGGAAAATGACCGCCTTTGCATCCGAAAATGCTTTCGGCGCATCTTCCATTACGTATCGGCTTAAGGATTGGGGTATTTCACGGCAGCGCTACTGGGGCACTCCGATCCCGATCATTTACTGTCCCCATTGCGGCGCAGTTCCGGTGCCCGAAAAAGATCTGCCGGTGCGCCTGCCGGACAGCGTGAAGATTACCGGGGAGGGGCGCTCGCCATTGGAGCGTGTCGATTCCTTCATCAATGTTGCCTGCCCCAAGTGCGGCGAACCGGCCAAGCGGGAGAGCGACACCATGGATACGTTCGTCGACTCCTCCTGGTATTTCTATCGCTACTGCGATGCGCGGAACGATCAGGCGCCCTTCAGTTCTGAAGCCATCGCGCAGTGGTTTCCGATCGACCAATACATTGGCGGCGTCGAACACGCGATTCTGCATCTCATCTATTCGCGGTTTTGGACAAAGATGATGCGCGACGTAGGGCTAATCAGCAATGATGAGCCGATCAAGCGTTTGTTCACGCAGGGCATGGTGATTAAAGACGGCGCAAAGATGTCAAAGAGCCTGGGGAACGTTGTTTCACCGGATGACATGATTGAGCGCTACGGCGCAGACTCGGCGCGCATGTATTCCCTGTTTGCCGCCCCGCCCGAGCGCGATCTCGATTGGCAGGAGGACGGCGTTTCGGGCATCAGCAAATTTCTGAGCCGCATTTATCGCTTTGTCACGCGCAATGCGGAGCGCCAAGATGCAGACGAGCACGGCGAGGCAGACCGTCAGGCGCTTCGCGCTCTTCATCAGACTATTCGCAAAATCACGAACGACTTCGACAGCCGTTGGCACTTCAATACTTCCATTGCTTCGCTGATGGAGCTGACCAACACCTTGCTCGAGCTGGAGAACCGGCTTTCAGCGGGGGCCGCAAAGACGATCTGCCGGGACGTGACTCTGTTGTTAGCTCCTTTTGCGCCGTATACAGCCCAAGATCTCTGGGATTTTCAAGGCCATAACACCCCGGTTTTCAGAGAAGCATGGCCTTCTTACGATCCGGAGCTGGCGAAGGAAGACGAAGTCGAGATTCCGGTGCAGGTGAACGGTAAGCTACGCGGGCATATCCGCGTAGCACATGGAACGGCAGCCAGCGACTTGGAGCGACGGGCGCTCGCTGACGAAAAAATCACGGCGTTTCTGACCGGCAAACAAACCGTTAAAGTCATTGTGGTTCCGGACCGTTTGGTGAATATCGTAGTGAAGTAAACGCCAGGCTTATCTAAGCGTCACTGCAGCTACTTCGAAACCCTTCAACTGAACTTTGCCGCCCGAGCCGCTCTCCTTTTTCGGCGGGTCGCCCTTCGTGTCTTGATTGACGAATTCGATTTGCCCTGCCGCTTGGGGCAGCTTCAAATCGATGTCACGGTTTCGCTTGTTAATCAGGAGCAGTTTGTGTTTTCCGTTGCGACCGATAAAGCCGAGCGCGTAGACATATGGTGAACTGCTCGTGGTCTCCACGATCTTGTCGCCCGGACCGAAGTTATTCTTCAGAAGCTCAAGAATACGCAACCGGGCGTTCGGCAAGCCTGTGTTCCAGTCGAGCAGGGAGACGCTCGGGAACTGCGTCGGATAGCCGACCAGCTGCGACTCGCCTGCGACATCGATTCCCATCGAAGCTAGATTGCCAAAGACGTAAGCATAGGTCGCACCGCACAGATTCCAATAGGAGTTCGGAATCGGTTTCGTGACGTGATGCGGATCATTCTGCCCGGAGTCGTCGGCCGAGATGCAGCCGAGCTCATCTACAGTCGTTCCCGTCTGCGGTGACAAACGCTTCCGAATGGCTTCGATATAGCGAACACTGTTGAGAAAACCGTCCGCCTGTGCAAAGAACGTGTACTGCTGAATGTCCGGCGTTTCGTCCGCGGACGGGCTCGCATAGAAATGGTAAGAGATCATGTCGAGCGGAATGCCCGGCTTGTGATTCTTGTGGTCAAGAAAGAAGTCGAACATCTGAGGAGTGTTGGACGGCATAGCGAGTGCGAGTCCAACAAATTTCATTCCCGGAGCGACCTTACGAATTCCCGAGACGATCGCGTCATAGCGAGCGGTGTATTGCTCAGGCGACATCTTGTGTTCGAAGTCTACTTCGTTGAGAATCTCCCAGTAGGGAATCTTGAAATGATGCCCGGATTCGTGTCTCTTTCCGTACTCGTCCGTAAACCCGCCATTGACGTACCAGCTCACGAGGCGGCCATAATAGTCACCCAATTCCTTGCCGCTGGGGTCACGCAACTCTGTGCCCTGTGTGTAGTCCCATGTGACGGTATTGGGGTCCTGCGGATAGGGAACGGGTTTCGGCGTTTTGAAGAGCCAGGCTGGAATCGTGCTGAAGTTCAGAATTACCGAGTGCCCCTGGGTCGCGTTCAGGAAGTCGATGGTCATCGGATCGATCAATGAAAAATCCCAAGACGTCTTCCCGTTAGCCGGCGGTTCCAGTTCCGCAACGCCCAGCTTTGGATAGGGAAGCCATGGCACATAGCGGACATACTCAGCGCCGAGATTTTTCAAGCTCGCGAAAGCATTGTCGTGAATTGGTGAACCGCGCCGCAGGGGAGGGTTCACGACGACTTGCAGCGTCGCGGTTGTTTTGGATACGCGCTCTATTTTGTCCCAGGAGATCTTAACTTCCTGAGCCGCACTCGAAGCCGCGCCCCCGCTTAAAACAAGAAGTACCAGACTTAACTTTAGAAGCGACAAAATACCCCCTTATTGGCTGTTAACAAACACGTTTGACTTCCAACCCGAGCAAACTTCCCAGTTTTTCGATCTTTGAACCGATGTGTCCGACGCCGACCGCGCAATGATGGGCGGGACCTTCTGCGTTCCAATTCTCAATAAACTTGCGCGCGCCCAGGGTAAAGCGGTAGCGGCTGTTTGTGTTTCCTATTTCGAGAATCGGTCCGGGAACCGATTCACCCTCAGCGATCAGCAGCTTGATCGATCCCTTACCCGTTTCGACGACAGAGAGCAGCGTCACCGGGCCGTTCCGGACGGACATTTCGACTGAAAGCCCCAAGCCCACTTTCCCGTGATAAACACCCAAGGGACGAACCTTTGTTTTACCCTCGGCAATGGCAATGTGGCCCGGCCCATCGTGGCCCATCAGAACTACGTCTTCCTTGAAATCGCTAGCGTAGTATTCCGTGAAAGAACCACCGGCGCCGAAAGAATCCATGATCTTCATAGCCTGGACGTTCTTCACTTCATATTCGCCGGCGACCGGAATCCCGCGGGCCGTAAGCAGGCTTGTGCCGAGGATGATGGAGCTGATTGTGTCCTGATTGTCATCGCTTCCGACGCCACGATAGTAATAAGCCAGCGATCCGAGCGAGTGCCGGGCGACCAGGCGATCCAAGGCTATCGAGGTACGCGCTGCCCTTTGCAATTCATGTTGAGGGCAGTCGTTTTGCACATCGAAGCGTTCATGAAACTCAGCCACTTTGTTCTCTATATCTGACTCCGAGACTTCGCGCCGCAACGCCGCGAGCTCGTCCACTTCCAGGATTTCTATATGGCCTCCGAAGCTGGCGCACTGCCGGGTCAGGTCCGAGTAGATGTCGAGCATCCCTCCGTAGTAGTGGCCCATCAGACCCAGCCGGTTGTGTTCCATGATCTGCGCGGTTCGGGCTGCCGCTACCCAATCAGCGACTTCACTCCAAACTGACGGATCGTCATTGATCATGCCCGTCACCTGAAAGAACGGAATCCCGCAGCGGCTGAAAACGTTCGCGATCTCGGGCACTGGGCAGGTCTGGCACCACCCGAGCCACTCGCCGGTCATGCTGCCACGGTCCTTCGATCGGTTGAAGGCGGTGTAATCGATGGCGGCTCCCGGAGCGAGGTTTAGAACGACGACGGGAACCTTGGCGCGACGCACGACTGGCAGCACGGTGGAGGAAAGCGCGTACGTTGAAACGTGAAGGAAAATGACGTCCACATCTTCTGTTCGGAAACGATGACCGGCGGCGACTGCTTTCTCCGGAGTGTCGATCATTCCCAGGTTCACAACGTCGACGCCTTCGCTCTTCAGGCGATCATCGATTTCCTGGTTGTGCGACATCAGCCGGTCTTGCAAGCCGGCGAATTGAGGCCAGTACGCCTCGAGCCCGATACTGAACAGGCCGAGGCGCAGGTTATAGAGAGTCATCGACCGCTAGAAGGTCACTCGCAATCCGAGCTGGAGACGGCGTGCATCCTCAAGAGTAGAACTGATGGTGCCAAAAGTCGGCGTACCCCAGGTCATATTGGGCGCGGCGAATTGTGTGTGATTGAAAATGTTGAATGCCTCAACTCGCAGCTGGGCGGCCAAGCGCTCGGTGATATTTGTGTTCTTGAAGAGACTTAAATCCCAGTTGTTTATTCCGGGTATTTGAAACTGGTTCCGGCCAGCATCGCCTTCGATGTGATTGGGTGGATATGCGAAGGCGGAGGGATCGAGCCATAATCCGCGGGGGTTTTGATTTGCAGTTGGATCTCCAATCACGTTCGGGACGGACGTGTTGAAGGTCGGGCTGATGTTGGGCCAAAATTGAGATGTCGTCACGCTCTGGTACTGTCCGGCGGAAAACGTCGCGATCCCGTTGATCTGCCAACCGCCGACGAAGGTGTTTACCAGTCGAGATGCGCTCGAAAGCAGCATCTTGCCACGACCCACCGGCAGTTCATAGTTAAAGCTCAAAACCAAACGTTGCGGAACATCATAGTCGGAGTGGCCACGATCGTAAGTCTTGAAGTCGGCGCTGATCATGGAAAAGTCGTCGGTGTTACCGATGTCGAGTGCCTTCTGATAGGTGTATGCTCCGAGGAAATATAAGCCGGAGTGGAAGCGATGTTCATAGCGGGCGGTGAACGCCTGATAGCTTGCCCAACCATCGTTATTCGAGAAGAGAATGAACCCGTTGAACTGCGGATAGGGCTCGCGTTGAGAAAGCGGAATGGTATCAGTGGGGTCTATATAGCCCGAATCAGGGTTGTATCTTTGGGGAAGCTTCTGTGCGGTGCTTCCTGCGTAACCCAATTCAATGAAGTTATTGCCGGCAAACGTATGCTGGATATCGAACGTCCATTGTGAGACGTAGGGAGTGCGGCTACGCGGATTGAGCGTAAATGGATTGAATGACGCTCCCACACCGGCGGCCGGGAACAAGTTACTCAAAGATATGGTCGGCTTGGTGGCATCGGAATTGAGAGTTTGAGAAGAATAAAACGGCGCGCCGACGATCTCGAACTGCAGTTCGTTCGCGTTGTCGGTCGAGTAATAAATACCTCCACCGGCTCGGATGACGGTGCTCTTGTCCACCTGATAAGCAAGGCCGACCCGCGGAGCGAAGTTATTGTAATCGGGATCGACGATCTCCGGCCGGACGCCATGGCCCGCGATTACTTCGGTACCGGTAGAGAAGTCGAAGAACTCGGCGCGACCATTGATCTCGCGCGGATAGGGTTGAAATTCATAACGGAGACCGAGGTTCAATGTCAGCTTGGGAAGGATATGCCAGTTATCGGTGAGATAGCCGCCATAGTAATTAGAGACCATGTTTTGCGATGAATCACCTATCGACGTTGTGGCCGTGTAAGGTATGCCGAGTAAAAAGTCCGCAAGCCCGTTACTCATGCCGGTAAACTGCCCGCTGAAGCCGAAGCTCGGAACGCCACCGAAATCCGTAATCTCGAAATACTTCTCGTGCATGATCTGGAATCCGACTTTGAAATTGTGGTTGCCGCGGGTGATGCTCAGGTTGTCAACATATTGATAGTTCTCTTCATCTGCGCCAATTGCCTCAGAAAAAGAACCAACCCCTCCGAAACCGGTGATTCCAAAACCCGGAACGCCGAAATCAAACGGATTGGTCGAGGTGTTTTTCAACCCGAAGGTGGTTGCGGCGTAATTGGGACCGTCGGCTCCCTCTTCCAATTTGTAGGTGGAAGTGTCATTGTGCCCAAAACGGGCTTCGTTGACAATTGTTGGACTAAAGGTCCGTACCCACGTGCCCGTCCACAACTGATCTTTCAGCGGATTGTTGGTGCCTCCGAGTACGTTTATGGCAGGCACGTAGAGGGGTTCATTGGAATTCGAGTAACTGCCATAAATTGCGTCTTTGCTACTTAGCTGGTAATCGATTCGCGTATTGTACTGATCGAAATCACTGATCTGTTTTGGCGATGCGAAGGTGTTGAAGGTGGGAAAACTGGCTGAGTTGCCGTTAACCGCAATGTTCGGCACGGGCATGAATGGGATTGCCTTCTGAGATACCGGGCTGAGACGCGACGCGGGAATCTGGTTCCCTTGAAACGGCAATCCAGTGGTTGGATCGAGCACATTGACGCAATGCTGTGAACCCGGATTTGCGGCACAGAAGGTGGAGTTTGTCGGGAACAAACCTGTACCCGCGCTGTTGTCGGCGAGATTGCCGGCAAGCTGGGCGGCGGAGGGATACAAGCTCGTGAGATTCAGCCCTTCGCGTTGCCGGAATCCTTCGTAGTTAAACATGAAAAAGAGCTTGTTCCGGCCGTTGAACAGTTTCGGGATGACGATGGGTCCGGCGGCAGTGGCGCCGAACTGATTCTGTGTAAAGGGCGGCGGCGCACTCTGGCCGGCAGCGTTGGCGAAGTAGTTGTTGGCGTCAAAATCCTTGTTGCGGATCAGCTCGAAAGCCACTAGGTGCAGATCGTTTGTACCGGAGCGGAGCGCTGTATTCACAACGCTCGCGCTGCCACCGAAATCCGGGGTGAAGAAGCCGCGCTGCACGTTGAACTCCTGGATGGCATCTGGGTCGGGGCGAATCCCGGCATTTCCGAAACGCGCATTGCGAGTCTCTATTCCGTTTACCAGGTAGCTGGTGTTGCTCTCACGCAGTCCTTCGACGGAAACCGTCTGATCGCTTCTGCCCGTCCAGGTAGTCGCGGGAGAAGTCCCCTGTCCTACGGGTGTTACGCCGGCAGAGAGCTGAGCGAGCTGGATGAAGTTGCGGCCGTTTAACGGGAGATTTTCAATGGTCTGCTGCTGCATGACCTGGCCTTCGGTCGCGCTTTCGGCGTTGAGGAGTGTTTCCGCGCCCGCCGAAACGTTCACGGTCTCGGTTACCGTGCCGAGGGTCATTTTCACGCCGACCGCGGCGCGTTGCGCGAGCTGAATCGTGATATCATTCAGGCGCTGCGGCTGGAATCCCTTCGGCCTTTATGTCGAGCGAGTAAGAGCCCGGCTTTAGCTGGCCGAAGACGTAATTACCAGAACCGTCGGTCCGTCCGGCGCTGGTTGTATTCTCCTGGACGTTCTTGAGGGTAAGCGTCGCATTAGGAACTGCGGCGCCGTTTGGATCGGCGACATTAACCGCCAGGTCGCCGGTGACGCCCTGGGCATAGATGCTCCCGGCCAACGCCAACGTCAACAGGCAGATATAAAGAAAACGGCACTTGGTTTTCATGTAAACCCCTATTCAAAGCAAAGAACGACTTGACCGCTATAGTACTGGCGATTTTAGAAGTGCTCAAGATGCAAGCTGCCCATCGCCAAAGTTTTACAGAGTGAAACGGTCTCGCCCGTCTCGGCTCTACCGCAAACTGTTGATAAGCTTTCTGCTAAGAGCTGTTGTGCCCTGGTGACGGCATGAGCTGTCACTGCCCATTCGATCGCGATGGTTTCATACAATGAAAAAAACTGACTCGTCCTATATCGTGGAATCCATTTCGCGGGCGTGCGATGTCCTGGAGACATTCCGCAGCGATGGCGAGTGCCTCCGCTTGTCGGATGTTGCGGCACGTACCGGATTGAGCAAGGCCACAGCTTTCCGCATCCTTTTCACTCTCGAACGGCGCGGACTTCTAGAACAAAACGGCGAGCGCAAATATCGCCTGAGAATACGCCCGCTCAAGCGCCACAAATACCGGCTCGGTTATGGCGCGCAGAGCACCGAATTCCCTTTTTCGCGCGCGGTATGCGAAAGCATCAAGCGAGTGGCAATCGAAGAAGGAGTCGAACTTCTGGTGCTCGATAACAAATATTGCGCGCAAGCAGCGATTCGCAATGCCGATCTTTTCGTCCGCGAGCGCGTCGATCTGGTCATTGAGTTTCAGACCGACGAGCACTGCGCGTCTATCATTTCCTCGAAGCTGCACGATGCCAATATTCCTTTCATCGCGGTGGACATCCCGCATCCGGGCGCGACCTACTATGGAGCTAACAACTACCGAGCCGGCTTGATCGGCGGGCGATATTTAGGCAAATGGGCCCTACAACACTGGAGCGGGAAGGTCGATGACATCCTGCTGCTTACACTGCCGGTCGCGGGTGCGCTCCCGCATTCGAGACTGACTGGCGCGTTGGCTGGATTGCGCGAGGTTCTTCCGCACCTGAGTGATTCGCAAGCCATTTTCCTGAATGGCAACGGACAGTATGAGCGCAGCCTTGAAGTCGTACGGAAGTATCTGCGAACTTCGAAAGCGCATCGAGTGCTGGTCTCCTCGATCAACGATCCGAGTGCCATCGGCGCGCTGCATGCCTTCGAAGAGGCAGGGCGGATCACCGATTGCGCCATTATGGGCCAGAATGCAAGCTCCGAAGCGCGCGCCGAGATCGGTGAATCCAACTCGCGTCTAGTCGGCTCGGTAGCTTACTTCCCGGAACGCTATGGCGAGGCTCTCATTCCTTTGGCGATCGACATCATCCAGGGAAAAGCAATTCCCCCGGCAATTTTCGTAAAGCATCAGCTCGTCGCCCGAGAGAATTTAAAGCGCATCTACCCGGAGGAGGTGCGTGAGGATTACGCCGAGACAGAGGGAGTCACCCGGCTCAGAGCGGCCGCTCCTTAACGGTCGCGGTTCTGCCGGTACACTGTAGTGGGTTATAGAAGGATGCGATAGCGCTCGTTACAGCCGGGGCTCCGAGTGAGCTGTTTCGGCGGCTTGAGCGGCGCCGTCGAGCAGGTTGGAGTGAAGTAGAAAAAACGAAGCCAAGGCGTCCGGGTTGTCGAATTTCTGTTGGGCCAGCATGCGTTTGAACTGTCCCATATTGCTAGCCTTGGCGGGAGGCTCGGTTTGCGCCTGTTCGGTTTGGCGGCGATCCTCTTGCAATTCGCGGAGTTCGGCCATGTCCTTCTCGCGCTGGCGCTGCAGGCGGCCTTCCTGGATTTGGAGGTTGCGCAGCGGCTTCTGATATTGCAGGAAAGTTTCGAGGTCGATGCGGGCGGAGAGGACGGCCGGGTCGAGTTCTTCGAATTGCGGGGCGAATTCGTCACGGCCACGAGCATAGATCGCCATTTCGAGACCGGGGATGCGCTGCAGACGCCATTGGATATCGGCGAGGGATTGGACTAACTCGCGTTCGCGAACACCGATGGGGTGAAACTCGCTTTCGTAAGCGAAGAGATGCTGCTGGTAAGCCTCGGCGTCATCGGAGGGCAGCAGAACGGTGCGGCCGGTTAAGCCGGTTTTGACGGCATTCATCGAGGAAGTGACTTTACCTTCGGCGCTGCGCGGGCCGGTAGAGAGTTGGGCATTCGCACGGTTGGCAACGATGCGAGATTCGGAAACAGGCGATTCGGATTTCATGAGTGGGCGGTGCTCCTGGCCACAGGAGATAGCACACTAAGACTCGAAAACGAACTTTGGCGTAGCGTGAAACAGGGTTAAATCGCATGGAATGAACGAGTAGGCGATATTTCGTCGAGCTGTGAACTTCCATGTCGGGGCGGCGCAACGGGGGATGAAAACGGTATCGAGGAGCGATAGGCTGCTGGATGCCGGGAGCGGACAGAGGCCGTTATCAGTCTGGAGCTAGCAGCCCGCTTGTGAACTTGGCCCGGGCGCCGCAGTTTGTGCACGGCACAACGGATTGTGGCCTCTGCCGCGAGGCGGAGAGCACGTGAAGGAAAGTCGACGGTTTTCCAGGCGTCCCTTACTCGCGGCAAAGGAGGCGATATGAAATTACTGTACCGCTGCTGTGCCGGATTGGATATTCACCGCGACACAGTCAGCGCGTGTGTGCGACGGCGCGTCCGCGGACAAGCGGAGGCGGCCATCGAAGAACAAGTGTTTGGCACCTTCACGCAAGAGTTGGAGCGCTTGCGTAACTGGCTGAAGAAGCATAAGGTCCGGCAAGTAGCTATGGAGTCGACGGGTGTGTACTGGATTCCGATCTGGAACGTACTCGAACGGAACAGCAGGTTCACTCTGACGTTGGTGAACCCAGCAACGGTGCGCGCTCTACAAGGTCAGAAGACCGATCGCATCGATGCGCGACGTATTGCCGAGTATCTGCAATACGGGCTGTTGCGGGGCAGTTTTATTCCACCGCCGCCCATCCGTCACTTGCGTGAGCTGACACGCATGCGAGTGCATATCCAGCAAGACCGCAACCGAGTGGTGAACCGCATCGCGCGGCTACTGGAGACCGTAAACATCAAGCTGGCCTCGGTGGCTTCCCACATCGTGGGCACCAGTGGCATGGCAATGTTGCGGCTGCTGGCCAGCGGTATGCGCGATCCAGAACGATTGGCCGAATGCGCCCGGGGTCAGATGCGGATCAAGATCCCGCACTGATACTGGCGCTGGACGGCAGGCCGGACGAGCATTTCCGCTGGATGCTTGCGCAACTACTGGCCAAACTGGATCGCTTAGGCGAGGAACGGGCGCGAGTCGATGCGCGGCTTCAGGAACTGGCACTCCCCTTTGCCGATGTTGTACGTCGACTCTGCACGATCCCCGGCGTTGATAGCACGACCGCGCTGGTGCTGCTGGCCGAGTTCGGCACGGATATGACCCAGTTCCCGACAACGGCTCGCTTGGCGAGTTGGGCCGGGCTGTGTGCGGGAAACGCAGAGAGCGCAGGCAAGCGTTTTTCCGGACGGACGCGCAAAGGCGACCGTTATGTACGGCGCAGCTTAGTGCAGAGTGCCTGGGCGGCGTCGCGCACCAAGGATTGTTTCCTGGCGCCTTATTCTTTCGCACTGCACAGCGCCGTGGCTTAAAGAAAGCTGCTGTCGCTGTGGCGCACCGGATATTGATGATTGCCTGGCACATCCTGGCCGAAGAAGGCGTTGAATACTATGAGCGCGGCGGTGATCACTTCGATCGCGCAACCGGAAGCACCGCGCGCAAATTGACGCGCAGATTGGAGGCATTGGTACCAGGTGACGCTGCTGCGCAAGCTAAATCGCCACGCGTGTCCGAAACGCTTGGTGTGTACATCTGAATGGAAGTGGTGTTGGAAGTGTATGGAGAAAAAAAAAGAGGAAGTGACCGAACTTCCGGGTTCCTGCGAAATCAAACTGCAACGAGAAGTTATTAGGTTAGAGAAGTAGAGTTTTAAAGGATGAACGGAATATGCAGATCGTTAGGACTGGCGTTTGTGGGATTGTCTGTGGGAGTTTTCGGGCAGACCATCGACCTGCCCACCAGTAAGCAGATTCTCCCTGCGGTTCCCGGCAGCCCACAACGAATCAATAGCCTGCCGATATCCGTGGCAGTGTCGCCGGACGGACGCTATGTGGTGACCGTGAACGCGGGTTACGGCACATTCGAATCGAAGTACATGCAATCGCTGGCGGTGCTCGATACGCGCACGGGGACAATCGAAGATTTCCCGGACGACCGTACTCCGCTGAAGGCAAAGCAGACGTTGTACTCAGGGCTGGCGTTCAGCCTCGATGGCAGTCATGTTTATGCCAGTATGGCTTCGCTCGCCGATCCACTGGGAAAGCACGAGGGTGACGCTGGCAGCGGAGTAGTCGTGTATGGCTTCCGTGAAGGAAAGATTGCTCCTGAGAGATTGATGAAGATTCCCCTGCAGCAGCTTGCGGCAGGGAGGAAGACCCTGGTTGCAGGAGCGGAGAGCGACAAGGGTGTGCCGTATCCGGCAGCGATTGCGGTCATCGGGGATTCGAGCTCGGAGAAGCTGCTGGTGGCCGATAATCTCTCCGACGACGTGCTGCTGATGAACGCAGAGACAGGCGCGATTGAGCACAGATTCGATCTGGCAGAGAATGATGCGGTGCCTTCGACGTATCCCATTGCGCTGAGCGTTGCGCAGGATGAGTCACGGGCGTTTGTGGCGCTGTGGAATGCGTCCGAAGCGGTTGAACTCGACCTGAAGAAACGGATCGTGGGGCGCAGGCTGGCACTCCTGAAGCCGGAGAGTGCAATTACGGCGGGCTCCCATCCCTGCGCGATGGAGATTGCACGAGACGGCAAAACGATGTACATCGCGCTGGCGAACCGCGACGCTGTGGCGGCTGTAAACCTTGCCGGGAACCAGTTTTCGCTAAAAGGATATTTCGATACCCGGCTGCCGCATCAGAGCTACTTTGGCGCCGAGCCGGAGGCGCTGGCATTGTCCGCGGACGGGGCGCACCTCTACGTAGCCGATGCAATCACTGACGCGATTGCGGTAATGGATACAAGGAAGCTGACGGCGAAGGCAGCGAAAAAAGGAATGGCGGAGCCGATGGGTTTTGTACCGACCGAGTGGATGCCGATGTCGTTGGCGTTCAGCGGAGGCAAACTCTACGTAGCGACGGCTAAGGGCAAAGGAACCGGACCGAACAATCTCGCACAGCGCCAGGCGGACTGGCAGAAGAAGCAGCGAACGAAGCCGAGTTCGTCGACCTATATCGCCACCCTTCTCTATGGCTCACTGGC
The DNA here is from genome assembly GCA_963799755.1 of Terriglobia bacterium. GTDB lineage: Bacteria > Acidobacteriota > Terriglobia > Bryobacterales > Bryobacteraceae > Bog-105. Next base: position 61,309 of record CAWCYQ010000015.1, read on the forward strand.
GGTGCTCGATACAAAAGCGATGGAGAAGGAACTGTCGAAATGGACCGGAGAGGTCGTCGAGTCGAACCGGATGAAAGCGGCGGAGGAGAAGATCCAGTTTGCCGCGGGTGGAGAAAGCCGTATCAAACATGTGATCTACATCATCAAGGAGAACCGCACCTACGATCAGGTTTTCGGCGATTTGCGAAAAGATGGAAAGCCGGTGGGTAATGGCGATCCGAGCCTGACCATGTACGGTGAGGAGATCACGCCAAACCAACATGCTCTGGCGCTGCGATTCGGCGTGCTCGATAACTTCTATGATTCGGGCGAGGTCTCCGGAGACGGACATGTGTGGTCAACTGCAGCGATTGGAACCGACTACCTGGAGAAGACATGGCAACAAGGCTATCGGGGCGGTCAGCGCACCTATGATTACGAAGGCGTAGTAGCAGAGGGATACCCTCTGTTGCAGAAAATTCCGGACGTCAATGAGCCTGCGAGCGGATATCTGTGGGGCAATCTGGCGCGGCACGGCAAAACCTACTACCACTTCGGCGAATTCATCTCCTCAGAGTTCTGCGATGTGAAGAAGAGCACAAGTTCGCAGGAAGGTCCGCTACTCGGGGGATTGCACTGTGACCGGCCGGCGATTCAGCCGGGAGAGGCGATCCCTGAGCAGTGGGGCGGCGGAGTGAACAAGTGGCCATGGGCGATTCCGCTCTTGGGGAGGAATATCGCAACCAAGTCAGAATTAGTGGGGCACTTCGCTCCGGAGGCGCCGGACTTCAACCTGCGGGTGCCGGACCAGATTCGGGTAGAGGTTTTTCTGCGGCACCTCAAGGAATGGGAAGCGAACCGCGAGAGCGGCAGGGACACGATGCCCAACTTCATCATCTTGCGCTTGAGCGACGATCATACGGCGGGAACGAAACCGGGAGGACCCACGCCACGGGCGTCGGTTGCGGATAACGATCTTGCGATCGGGCGTGCCGTGGAGGCCGTGTCTCATTCGCCGTATTGGGACGACACGGCGTTCTTTATCCTCGAGGACGATGCACAGAACGGAGCCGATCACGTGGATGCGCATCGGAGCCTGGCATTGGTGATCAGTAAGTACTCTCCTCGGCGTGCGGATGGCGGCGTCTTTGTGGACAGCCGCTTTTATTCGACAGTGAGCGTGGTACGAACCATGGAGACGCTGCTCGGCCTGCCTCCGATGAATAACAACGATGCGTTCAGTTCGCTGATTGGATCGCTGTTCACCGGGCCGGGAGACCAGGCTCCGTTCCCGGCGGACTACCGGAATCGCGACGATGGGTTGATCTATACAGCAAATCGTGAAAACGCGCCGGGCGCAAAGGAGTCGAGCAGGATGGACTTTCGTCATGCTGACCGGGCTGACGCGCAGAAGCTGAACGTGATTCTCTGGAAGGATGCAATGGGCGACAAGCCTGTTCCTCCGATGCTGTTGGAAAAGAGAAAAAAGGCGCGAAAGGATGATGACGGAGATTAAAGGGGCCCAAACGTGTGGAATGGAGGAGTAGGCGATATTTTGCCGAGCCGTGACTATGATTTGCGAAAATCCGGTTTGCCGATGATTTAGGACCTCTCCAATGTGCGCGGTTTATGGCCGCGGGAGGTCGACTAGCGCCACATCCGAGCGCTCCTCGATTCGTTCAAGAACAAGTTGGCGGCCGTCCGGAGAGATGTCGAAGTCGTGAATGTGGAAGTCGGGATTAAGGTTGGTCAACTGTCGCCCGAAGCCCGTTTCCACGTCGACGAGCCAGAGATTCTTATGTTGAAGGTCTCCTCGCAGCAGCACGACGCTCCGCCCTCCAGGCTGAAAGGCCACATGTCGAGCGCCCCGAGTCAAGGTCAGGGGCGGCAGAGCATATGCTGCGCCCTCAGCGGTGGCAGCTTTGATCGAAAACATGGTGCCGATATCGGGTCCCGAATAGACGACGAAATGACCGTCGGGGGCCCATGCGGGATCGACCGAGTACTCTCGGACAAAAGCAGCAGGGGAGCGACCGTCGACGGGCACGCGGAACAAATGAGGGACGCCGTGATCGTCCGCCGCCGAGGTGATCGACCGGCCGTCGGGCGCCCAGGCTGGAGCGCCCTGCAGGTTGAGCGAATCGGACAGAATGCGGGCGTTCGTGCCGTCGGCCTGCATTACATATAGGAGCGATTGGCCGTGTTGCCGAATCGAGAATGCAATATGGCGTCCATCGGGGGAGATTGCCGGGCCACCAAAGACTCGCGCTGCCTCACCGCTCCACAACTCGGTACTAATTCCGTCAGCGAGCTTCCAAACACTCTGGCCCGCCCCGGTCACAGAAACATAAAGAAGGAAGTTTGGACCCAGTCGTGGGGAGAACGCCGTGCTGGTCGTCAGCGAGATTGGAACAGGCTCCGAGACTTCCGTGGACGAATCAGGAATCCGCATGCTCCAGAGTGTTCTCTTGGGACTGGTGAGCGTGACAACCAGGCGGTGGCCGTCAGCGCTGGCCGACAGCGACGTATACAGGTCCGGTCCAGAGGTCAGCCGGTGGGGAATGCGGCGCTCGACATCGATGCTATATAGCCACGGACCGGAGCCATCGGGATCAGAAGCGAGATACATCAGCATTCGCCGATTCAACAGGACCGGATGACTGACACGCGCATTGTGCGAAGTGATCCGTTCAGGAGTTCCGCCCCGGGAAGAGATGCGCCAGATGTCCAATTTGTCCGGGAGGGACCCATGGACGAAGTAGATGAAGGCCGTGTCAGGCGACCACAGGGGAAAGTGAGCATGGAGTCCGGCAGGTGCAGTGAAGATGCGTTGGCCCCGCGATCCCCGGGTGCGGTCTGACACAAATAGCGGGTCTCCGGGTCCGGGCGTGTGGTAAGCGAGCCGGGAGCCGTCGTGCGACCAGTCGAACTCGGCCACGCCCTCAAGATACGGCCGCGGCTGTCCTCCGAGTGTTGGCACCGCCCAGACGCTGATATCGCTGCCGGTTGAGCCGTGTTGCTTGCGAAGCCAAAATGTGACGAAGGAGCCATCGGGCGAGAACCCCACGGTGCGGACCGATGGATTCGCCAGTTCCCGCGCGCTGCCGCGGGTCAAGTTGTGGAACTCTCCCGAACCCACCTGTGTGACCCAGACGTCCATCTGTCCGTCCCGGTCCGACAGAAACGCTACGAACTGACCGTCGCGTGAGACCGCGGCGGCCTGTTCCATTCCGTCGAAGTTGCTGACTGTCTGAAATCGCGCGTTGGCGATTGGGTTCTGCCAGAAGTACTCGGTATTCCGAAACCAGAGAAACGCGGCGATCATCAGCGCCGCCGCTGCGGGCAGCAAGAGAAACTTCCATCTGATTTGGGGTGCCGACATCGCGTCGGGCGGCAGCGCTACGGGAGGATCGGGCGATCTGGCATTGTTCCCGTTCTCCGGTGCTGCTCGAAGATTCCGAGCGCGAGCCCACGCGTCCAACTCCGCCCGATAAGCGTAAACCGAACCCATCCTGTCGTGCTGGTGCCGGTGCACGGGCATGCGTTCCCGCTTCTCCCAGCGTTGGACTGTGGTCACGTCGCGGTTGAGGTATGCCGCGATTTCTTTCCAGGAATCCAGGCGGTCTTCGGATGCCCTCGCGGATGACAGTGTGCCCGGGGATAGTTCGCCCAACGCGCTCTCCTGTTCGCCCGGGCTGCGATGAACCGGGAACCCGAATTGTATCGTGATCGCCCGTCGAAGGCACGGCAAACCACAGCATTCGACGGCAAAGTAGGGGAATACGGCGATTCTGCGCACTGCCTTTTGACTCCAGCGGCACTGTGTCCGATCCTGTCGGCACACGTCCTGAAGGCGTGAATCCCAATTCGAGGTGTTCATGAAAAGCAAAGTTCTCTCTTGGCCGGTATGCAGCATGACGGTCCTGGCGCTGGCGGCGGGCGCGGGCGCTCTGGCCCAATCTCCGAACCACATTTCGGACCAGATGAGATTGCGCGGGGTAATCAATGACTTTACGCCCGCATCGACTGTTGCGCCGGGCGGCCCGTGGGAGGTTCGTGGCCATTGGTCATTGGTGCTGAAAAGAAGGTACTGTAAGGAGGATTGCAAGGCCGATTTTTCGGCGGCCCTGACCATGGAGCGCTCCGACCTCGGGGTAATTCAGAACGGCGGCGGGGACTTGAACAATCCCATGGATCGCATGGCCCATACGCACCACATCACCCTGACTGATGGCGAAGTGACGACGATCGCAGGCGGAATTCAAGTAACGGGTTTGGCCACGATTACAGCGAACGGAAGTTTCCCGCCGCCCTTTGGGTCAGTTCTCCCCAGACTGACGGTAGAGGTCACCGGGGGCACCGGGGAGGACAGCGTTCCCTTCTCGAACGTCACGTTACTCTTCGGGGCTCCGGCAGCTAGCCACTTCGGAACCTCGCCTCTGCACGGCGTGGTCATTCGAGGTCTGGAAAAGAGTGATGCGGCTGGACATTAGGATTGCAGCCTCCGCGCGCATTCTTCGCGGTTCGGAACAGGCGCCACGTGTCGATCCGCATCAGTGGCGCCCTCGCAGGTGTTACTCCTTGCTACGGCAGGCCTCGACCACGATGAATTCGCTCCACGTCTCCCCGTCATCAGACTTCTCACCTCGCCAGGTGAAGTGGTTTTCGGAAATGTTCGTGTAAGTAGCGCGCGTATAAGCGTGGGCGGCCACAGGCTCTTTGAAGGCGTAAATGATGGATTGGTCATCGAACCTGACGCCACCGAGCTCCTCCGGCCCGAGGTCCACCCACGTTCCGGCCAATGCGTTTAGCCATTTTATGTTCCAAGTCTGTTTGGCGGCGTCGTACGCGCGGAGATTCATACCGAGCACCATCAGCTCTCCGGCGGAGCCTGTCATCCTGTATTCGTCCGCGATTGCATAGCCCTCGAGGATGAAGCGACCGAGCCATGTGGCCTGTAGTGTCTGCCATTCCCCATTGGCTAACCTTACTCTTGCTTCGCACCGCCATCTGCCGATCAGGAACTCGAATCGGGAGAGTGCTGCGGGCGCATTGGGGTTGGGACTGCCAAACTCCTGGTCGATTTGGTGCATAGAATGATCTTCCTCCGGTGCGGCTGCTGCTGATCGCGTTGGCCCGATCAGTGGCAATCCTGCAGTGAGCAGCATCAGCGGCGGTGCGCTCTCTTGACGCCATTTCATATTTCTGCAATCATGGAAATAGGCATGGGCCATCAAGGAGGGTGTGAATGGCAAAAGCCAGGAATGAACCGGATGTGGTGCGGTATGCCGACATGTTTTCCGCGATGGGGACGGAGCCGCGCCTTCGCATTATGCGCGTGCTGCTCTCGGCGCATCCGCAAGGCATGATCGCCGGCGACATTGGCGCCGAGTTGGAGATCCCGCCCTCGACGCTCTCTCATCACCTAGACAAACTGAAGAACGAAGATCTCGTTAACGTGCGACGGGAGAGCACGTTCCTCTGGTATTCGGCTAACACCGAAACGCTCGAGGAGTTGTTAGGGTTTCTGTACGCGGAATGCTGTACCCGCAATAAGGCTATCAAGCCGCAAGCCATTGTCCAGCTCTGTAAGTAGGCGGCATCAATTTTGAGAGGAACGAACGAATGGAACTGAAAGAAATTGTCAAAGAGCGGTATGGGGAAGCTGCGCGCCGCGTTAGCGCGGGAGAAGGATTGCCAGCGGATTGCTGTTCGACTACATCTTGCTGCAGCGGTTCCGCAGCAGCATCCTGCGATCCGATCACCTCGAACCTGTACGACGACGGGCAGGCGGGCGAGATTCCGGAAAATGCGCTGAAGGCATCGCTCGGCTGCGGCAATCCGACGGCACTCGCCCAGCTCAACGCGGGCGAAACAGTCCTTGATCTGGGATCAGGAGGCGGTATCGATGTGCTGCTCTCTGCGCGCCGTGTCGGTCCGACGGGTAAAGCGTATGGGCTCGACATGACAGATGACATGCTGGCGCTGGCGCGCGAGAACCAGCGCAAAGCCGGGGTCGAGAACATCGAGTTTCTCAAAGGCGAAATCGAGCATATTCCGCTGCCCGATAACAGCGTGGATGTGATTATTTCGAACTGTGTGATCAACCTGTCGGGCAACAAGGACCAGGTGCTCCGTGAGGCTTTCCGCGTGCTCAAACCCGGCGGACGGTTTGCGGTGTCGGATGTCGTCGTACGCGGCGAGATTCCAGCCGAGATCCGCCGCAATGTCGAACTGTGGGTGGGCTGCGTGGCAGGCGCTCTGCAGGATACGGAATATACGGATAAGCTCGCGGATGCCGGGTTTGCCGGGGTTGAGATTGAGCCTACGCGTATCTATGACATTGAGGACGCACGCGCGTTCCTAACCGGTCAGGGCGTAGATGTGGATGCGATTGCGCCGCTCGTGGCGGGCAAATTTATGGGCGCTTTCATCCGCGCCACGAAGCCGGTTGGTTGCTGCGGGCCAAGCTGCTGCTCGTAAGGCAGAGAATGGCAACCACAATCAATACAGCCGTGAGACCTGTCGCAGGCGGTCTGGGATCTTTTGAGCGCTACTTATCTCTGTGGGTGGCGCTCTGTATGGCAGCCGGCGTCCTTCTCGGAAAACTGCTTCCCGGCCTTACGGGAGGACTGCGAGGGGTTGAGTTCGGTAAAGGCAGCCAGATCAATGCTCCCATTTGCGGTGCTGATCTGGCTAATGATCACGCCGATGATGATGAAGGTCGATTTTTCTTCGATAAAGAATGTCGGACGACGTCCGGCCGGCCTGCTCATCACCTTACTCGTGAATTGGGTGATTAAGCCCTTTTCGATGGCGCTGCTCGCCTGGGTCTTTTTCCGCGTTCTCTTTACATCGTTTATCGCGCCGGCCGAAGCGGATCAATACATTGCCGGCTGTATCATCCTGGCCGCAGCGCCCTGCACGGCCATGGTATTCGTCTGGAGTCATCTCACCAGCGGAGACCCGGCTTATACCCTCGTGCAAGTCTCGGTCAACGACCTCATCATGCTCGTGCTCTTCGTGCCGATCGTGCAATTTCTGGTGCATGGCGCCTCTTCGCTCACGGTACCTTTTCAGGTGTTGCTTACCTCCGTGATCGTCTTCATAGTCGTGCCGCTGGTGGCAGGAACGCTGCTCCGCTCATTGCTTATCAAGCGGCGTGGCCGAGCCTGGTTTGAAGGCGAGTTGCTACCGAAATTCGCCCCCGTGACCTTCCGGCGCTCTGGCGACCCTGGTGTTGATCTTCGCCTTTCAGGCCGACAACATTACAAGCCGGCTCTCGCATGTGCTGCTGATCGCCGTGCCGATCACGCTGCAGGTGTATTTCAACGCCGGCATCACTTATACATTGATGAAGTGGTTGAAAGTGGAGCATGCTGTAGCGGCTCCGGGCGCGCTGATCGGTGCATCCAACTTCTTTGAGCTGGCGGTCGCAACTGCCATCGCTCTGTTTGGGCCGGGCTCGGGCGCGGCACTGGCAACCGTTGTCGGCGTTCTGGTTGAAGTTCCGGTGATGCTCTGCGTGTGTGCAGCGTGCAACCGCACCCGGCACTGGTTCCCCGTTCGAGCGGCATGAGAAGCAGTAAGCCATGGATAAGAAACGAGTGTTGATTCTCTGCACGGGCAATTCGGCGCGGAGCCAAATGGCCGAGGGGCTGCTGCGACATGATGCGGGTGATGTATTCGAGGTCGAAAGCGCCGGCACCAATCCCGGCACTGTGCGACCCGAAGCCATTGCCGCGATGGATGAGCTGGGGATCGACATTGGCAAGCATCGCTCAAAACATGTGAATGAATTTGCTGGTCAGCATTTTGATTACGTCATCACCGTATGCGACAACGCGAAAGAGAGTTGCCCACATTTCTGGGCGCGGTGGAACGGCTCCACCATAACTTCGATGATCCTCCCCCGGCTTCCCATGGAACGGAGGAAGAACGCATGGAGATCTTTCGCCGTGTACGCGATGGGCTACGGGCATATTTAGCTCAGTGCGTGCACAGCGTTGACGGCCCACGAACCCCCTGAGTGACAGCAGTACTCGACCCTGCCATGGTGCGGCTCTCCGGCATTGGGCATAAGCTAACTATTGATTGTCCCCGCTCCTTGACATGCCGATCAGACGCGACTCGCGGGCGAAAACATGACGCCTGCTTCCGACGCGGTTTTGCGACCGGCGATTCAGTCTAGTTCGAGACTGAGAGTATCTGCCATACGCTACGCCCTCTCGGTGGCTGCACTGAGCATCCCGATGGGGATCACGGTTGCCCTGAAAAGCCATCCAAATCTCAATCCAATCATCAGTGCATCGTTCGTGATCGCGGTCTCCGGCGCCGCTTGGTGGGCTGGAGTTTGGGCAGGAATTCTGCTCAGCTGCCTGACCATACCGGCCCTCACTCTTGCGGCAACCAGTGGCAAGATGTGGCTGCCCCCGCACATCGACTTCATCGGACTGGCGATCTTCTGGTTCATCTCTTTCCTGGTTGCCCAGGTGGCGAGCCATCGGAGAGAGACAGAACGAGTGCTGCGCGATGCCAATGCAGAGCTTGAGGCGAAGGTGCAGGAGAGAACTGCCGACCTCCGAAGAGCGAGCAGCATTATTCAAGACCGGCTCGCCGAGCTCGAATTGCTGTATTCGCAGCTCCCGGTCGGGATCTGCTTCCTCGATAAGAATCTCTGCTATCTGCGAATCAATGGGAAGCTCGCCGCGATTAACCGAACCTCTGTTGCGGATCATCTTGGCCGTTCGCTAAGGGACGTCATGCCCGGGCCCAGAGCTGACGTACTGGAGCCGCTGTATCGAAGCGTACTTACAACTGGAGCGCCCATGATTGGCTTCGAATTATCGGAAAGCCAGTCTGACGAGGCCGATCTGGGAACAACATGGCTGATCGATTGTTGTCCTGCGAGAACCGCAGGCGGTTTTATCCTCGGCGTGCAGGTGATCGTGCAGGACATTACGGAGCGGAAGCGATCTGAACGATCCCTGCTACGGGCACATGTCGAACTTGCAAGACACGAACGGGAGTTCCGTAACGTGGTGAACGCCATCCCGCAGATCTGTTGGGTGTCAAACCCGGATGGGTCCGTTGCCTGGTACAACGACCGGTGGTTTGAGTACACGGGAATCAGACACGACCGTCCTAAAGCTTGGGAGCCGCAAATTCCGGATGAGGTTCTTCCGGCGGTATTACAGAAATGGAAGGACTCAGTGCATGGCCGGCAGGGTTTTGATATGGAAATCCCTATCCGAGGCGCCAACGGCCAGTATCGATGGTTTTTAACACGAACCGTCGCCATTTATGACGAGTCGGGAGAGATTTGTCAATGGTTCGGCACCTCGACGGATATCGATGATCTGAAGCGCTCTCGTGAAGCGCTAATCGCGCGCGAGAAGGAACTGCAGCGTGCAAACGCCGACTTGCAGCAGTTTGCGTACTCGGCATCGCATGACCTACAGGAGCCGATCCGAACAGTAGCGGTCTATAGCCAAATGCTCGAGAGGCGTTACGGCTCGCAACTCGAAGGCGATGCCAGCAAGTTTCTCAGTTTCGTGGAGGGAGGCGCGAAACGCATGGAGAAGCTCGTGAAGGACCTTCTCCTATACCTGGAAACTGCGCATCTCAACGAACGAGTCTCAGAAAGCACCGAGAGTGGCGATGCGCTAGGCGGCGCGCTGGCAAACTTGAGCGCCACGCTGGAAGCAACGCAAGCGCAGATATCGAAGGATGCGCTCCCGGCAGTGCGAATTCGCAGAACGCATTTAGAGCAGGTGTTTCAAAATCTTCTGAGTAACTCCCTCAAATACCGCAGTGCCGAACGCCCGAAGATCCATATTGCCGCGGAAAGACAAGACCATCACTGGGTTTTCTCGGTTCAAGACAACGGCATTGGTATCGATCCCGCGTATAAGGAGCGCATCTTTGGCATCTTCAAACGTTTACATACAGCCGACAAATACTCAGGCACTGGCATTGGATTGTCAATTTGCCAGCGTGTTATTGAGCGATACGGAGGACGAATATGGGTCGACTCCGAATTGGGACGGGGATCTACCTTCTTCTTCGCCATCCCGGAGTAAAGCTCCTTCCGAGAGACGCCCTTTAATTGTTGTGATCGAGGATAATCCGCCCGATGTTCTTCTGGTTGCGGAGGCCCTTTCGGAACACGGGTTGCAGGTCGAGGTGGAAAACCTCCGGGATGGGGAACAAGCAATTCGCTTCATCGAGATGCTAGATAGCGATGACGGTATTCCTTGTCCGGAGTTGTTCCTTGTCGACCTAAATATTCCAACCAGCAACGGCGAGGAAGTTCTCACACAGATTCGACGCAGTAAACGATGCGCGACAACGCCGGTGGTCATCATCACATCGTCCAATTCTCTTCGTGATCGGCAGACTGCAGAACGCCTCGGAGCAAATCATTACTTCTGCAAACCCACAGACCTCGATGATTTCATGAAGCTGGGTGAAATCGTGCGGAAGCTAATGAGGGGGTGAGACCCTGGGGCTTCGTCGAGGCCAAGCGACTGCCGCCCCCCAAACCGGCACGCGATCATTCCGGGCATTAGGAGATTCCGGCCGGCCGTAGGCTCGTTTTGCCTCCTACCTGAATAGTCTCCGGAGAGGGTGAGCTTCTTACACTCTGGTCCGGTGAACGGCATGAGTTTCCTGAAGGGTCCGGTGTCTCTCACCGTACGAAAAACAGAGGCGTCGGCCACTCTGTTTTAAGCTAAGAGTAAGGTTCCATATTGAGCACTACAAGTGCGATCCGGGCTCAGTCTCTGACTAAGAAGTTTCGCTCGGGAGAGGCGGAAGTCACTGTCTTCGATGAGCTTAGTCTGGAGGTGTGCCGGGGGGAGCGGCTGGCGATCATAGGCGAGTCGGGGGCTGGAAAATCCACGCTTTTGCACCTCCTGGGCGGTTTGGACCGTCCTACTAGTGGGGGAATTTACTACGAAGGACGGGATATAGCCGGTCTGGACGAGCAGGCTCTGGCCCGGTTTAGAAACCGTGAACTTGGGTTTGTTTGGCAAAATCCGTCGCTTTTGCCCGAGTTTTCGGCCTTGGAGAACGTGTCAATGCCGCTGCTGATACGCGGCGTGGAGCCAACACGGGCGGCTAAGACGGCTTTGGAGCGGCTTGAGGAAGTGGGTTTGGGCGTGCGGGCGAGTCACCGTCCGGGCGAGCTCTCAGGAGGAGAGCAACAGCGCGTGGCGCTGGCCAGGGCCCTGGTGGCGAATCCGAAAGTACTGCTGGCAGACGAGCCGACGGGCAGCCTGGATTTTAGAACCGGAGAAATGATAGGGAGCTTGTTGGCCGAGCTACATGAAAGCCACAAGCTGACTTCGGTGTTTGTTACCCACAATCTTCCTTTCGCAACTCGTTGCGATCGGGTGTTAGAGATGAAAAAGGGATTCCTGCATCAGCCATCGGAGATGGAATTGCAAGGAATCGGAGTAATGCAGGACGCAACCCGTCCTGGCGGTGGCACTTATGTTTGAAAGATATACCGAAAAGGCTCGGCGCGTGATCTTCTTCGCAAGGTACGAAGCGAGCCAGTTCGGAAGTCCCTATATTGAGACCGAGCATCTGCTTTTGGGTCTCTTGCGGGAAGACAAGGCTCTCGCGAATCGCTTCCTGCGATCCCACGCCGCGATCGAATCGATTCGTAAGCAGATCGAAGCGCATACGACGGCGCGGGAGAAGGTTTCGACCTCCGTCGATCTGCCGCTTAGCCACGAATGCAAGCGGGTGCTCGCCTATGGAGCGGAAGAAGCGGAACGGTTGAGCCACAAACATATAGGAACCGAGCATCTGATGCTCGGCCTGCTGCGCGAGGAGAAGAGTTTTGCCGCCGAGATCCTGCACGAGCGCGGGTTGCGGCTCTCGGCTGTGCGCGAGGAGATAGCCCGCTCCGCCTCGGAAAAGACGTCGACGAGCAGGCCGAAAGAAAGCTCGCTGCTGGCGGAATTCAGTCGGGATTTGACCCAGGCGGCGGTCGACGGAATGCTCGACCCGCTGATCGGCCGCGATTCGGAATTAGACCGCGTGGTGCAGATCCTGTGCCGCCGGACCAAGAACAATCCCGTGCTGATCGGTGAGCCCGGCGTAGGCAAAACGGCCATTGTGGAAGGCCTGGCGCAGCGTATTGCCGACGGCGATGTGCCTTCTTTTCTTTCTGATAAGCGTATTTTGGCGCTGGATCTTTCGCTCATCGTGGCGGGCACCAAGTATCGCGGGCAGTTCGAGGAACGGTTGAAAACCATCATGAAGGAGCTGATGGATAACCAGAATGCCATCATCTTCATCGACGAACTGCACACGCTGGTGGGCGCAGGGTCGGCCGAAGGGTCGCTCGACGCCGCCAACATTCTGAAACCGGCGCTCTCTCGCGGCGAAATTCAGTGTATCGGTGCAACGACACCCTCCGAATACCGCAAGTCGATTGAAAAGGACCGCTCGCTGGAGCGCCGTTTCCAAGCCGTGAAGGTTCCTCCACCCAGCGAAACCGACGCGATCCGGATTCTTTTCGGGATCAAGGAACGCTATGAGAAGTTCCACGCGGTTGCCTACACAGACGAGGCCATCGAATCCGCGGTCTACACCTCTACCAGGTTCATTCCTGACCGTTTCCTGCCGGATAAGGCCATCGACCTGATCGATGAAGCCGGCGCGCGGGTCAAACTGCGCCAGACTACCCTGCCGAGCGAAGTGGCGGACATCCAGAAGCGCATCAAGTTCATCGTGCACCGCATGGAGAACGCCATTGCCAACCACGAGTTCGAAAAAGCTCGATTCTATTCCGATGAAGAGCGCAAGGAACGCGAAAATCTACGCGTTCTCCGCGAGAAGTACAACCTCGACGATACGTCTACCGGCGTGGTCTCGAAAGATGACATCGAAGACGTGGTAGCGCGGTGGACCGGGGTCCCGATGACCTCGATTAAGGAAGAAGAGATTAATAAGCTTCTCCGGATCGAGGAGGAATTGCATAAACGCGTGATCAGCCAGGAAAAGGCTATTTCGGCGCTATCGAGAGCCATTCGCCGTTCGCGCGCAGGCCTGAAATCGCCCAAACGGCCGGCTGGATCGTTCCTTTTCCTGGGACCGACCGGCGTGGGCAAGACAGAGGTCGCCCGGGCGCTGGCGGATTTCCTTTTCGGCAGCGAGAAGTCTCTGATTCGATTCGACATGTCGGAGTTTATGGAGAAGCACTCCATCTCGAAGCTGATTGGCTCGCCTCCCGGCTATGTCGGCTATGAGGAGGGAGGCCAGCTCACCGAGCGTGTGAAACGCGCCCCCTATTCGATCATTCTGCTGGATGAGATCGAAAAGGCGCATCCCGACATTTACAACATTCTGCTGCAGGTGTTTGAGGATGGCCAGTTGACGGATGGCCTCGGTAATACGGTCGACTTCAAAAACACGATCATCATCATGACCTCCAATTTGGGGGCGAGATTCCTCGATAAGCGCGGCCAGATCGGCTTTTCTTCGGAGCTGACAACCGGCATTCCTCAAAAGGTTGAGGACCAGGTGATGGGAGAGGTGAAGCGGGCATTTAATCCGGAGTTCCTCAATCGCCTGGACGAAGTCATTCTCTTTACCTCACTGGTCGATGAGGATCTGATCAAGATCATGGAGCTGCTGGTCGAACAGATCAACGCCAACCTGGTCTCAAAACAGATGCGCATACGCCTGGAACCGGAAGCGGCGAAATACATTCTGGATAAAACCTGCATCGACCGGAGCTACGGGGCACGACCGTTGCGGCGCGCGCTGCAGAAATATATCGAAGACCCGCTATCGGAAGCTCTGATACAGGGTACGATTCCTCGTCCTGCGGAGCTGGTCGTCTATCTTGGTGAAAACGGCATCTACTGCCGCCAGGTCGGCGAGCTGGAAGGGCAGCCGGTCGCTGCTGGCGGGGTTGAAGAATTGCCGCCGCCAGCCGCTGGCACGCCCTTGTACATGTTTTAAAAAGAGGCAGATTCTGGCGTTGCCGCATATCTGGCACGTGGATCGATTCCCGGCGGATGGCACGAAGAGGAGAACGCAGAATGGCTGATACACCGACGGCGGACGGGCACAATGACGAGGGTGAGAATTGGCTGCGGGTGATTCTGGAGAAGCTCGCCACCAACGATGAGATCTTCGAGCATCGTTCGCAAGCGCTATTGCTGCAGCAGAGCCAAACCGCCGCGATGGTAGACCGGCTCGCCACGAACGTGAACGCGCTCACCACGCGCATAGACAAACTGGTCGGCGCGATTGACCGCCTGATTCGCGCTATACCCTCGGAACAACTATCAAAATGATCGGCATATCCAGGATTAAGTCGACGATCACGGTCTAGGGCAGCCAGCTCGCTGTCTGTTGCTACTATAATTTGCGGGAGCTTCCTGACTAAGCGGCTATGAACTGTCCAAATTGTGGGCTGGCAAATCCGGACAGCGCCAGATTCTGTGCTAATTGCGGAACGGCCTTAAGCGGCGCCACTCCGCCAGCGGCCAATGCGTACCAGAGACCAGTCGCAATATCAAACTACGCAGCCGCCAAATGCCGGCTTGCCCACGGGAGGCCGCTCGACAACCAGGAATATCGCGCTCGGCTGCCTAATCCTGCTGGCGATCTTTCTATTCTTCGGATTATCCTGCACCAGGGCCTGTTTTGGATGGCGGCATCGCGGAGTATACGTGCACCGGCGCTATTAGCAAGCGAAGTTCGTAACAAACCACTCCCTCCAGTCATGGCTCCGAAAGCATTCCCGTATTTTCAACAGCTTACTGAGCCGTGACCAAAGGGAGCAGTCTTGCAACAGCTGTGCCTCACGCTGCTGCTGGCGTTTGCCTTTCGGCTTGGCGCTTCGGCGCTCGACCTGGCTCCCGCCGCCCGACTCGCGATATCGAACGGCCGCGCACAGCACCTGGTTCAGACACTCGCCAACGCCCCGGCCGCCTCGGCGATGCAACTCGAATGGGATGAGGAACGCGACATCGAGGAAGTGCGCGTCGGATTCGGCGGAGTCGCGGAACACGCGAAATCCGTCGAATACTGGTTTAAGAACTGGCCGTACGAACCGCCCCAGATGCCGTCGATGGAAGATCCGCTGGACGATCCATGGCAAGGCGAGTGGCTCAAAGCGGACGTAAAGGAACAATGCGAGGCTCACGCGTGCCGTTATATCTTCAGTCCATTGAGTGAGCGCGAGAATCCGCGCGCCAAGAACCTGCCGGGAACCAGGTACCGGCGGACGTTGAAGATCCGCGTTACATTCGCAAAGCCACAAGCGAAGATTCAATCGCTCGAGGCGTTTTCGAGCACTATTGAGAAAGCGGTGCGGCTCACCGTCGAGCTGGGGGCAGCAGAAAAACAAGGCAGCGAGATATCGGGTTGGTTTTCGGTTTATAACGGGAGCCTTCGCGACGTGCGGCCGGTTGGTTTTGCAAAGTCTGACCGATTCGATCCGGCGACAGAGCATTGGACTTTCGATGCTTCGTCGAGAACAAAGAAGTTCACGCTCGATGTCATAGCGGCGAAACCGGCTCTGCCTGGTTCCAATGACGAAACCGTGGTCACGGTTCATGCGGCCCGGCGACAGCGCAATGGTGTCGCTGCTGAACACGACCTGAGCTTTTCCTTCAATGTCGAGGATCTCGATCATGGTCCGATCGTGATCCCCGCTTTCGGCGCGCGTGTCACCGGTTCTGATTCGGTCGAAATTGAAAGTGCTCGAAAACAAACGGTACGGACCCGCATCCCGCTCGAACCGGAGCAGACTTATCAGCGTGCATCCGCGGAAATCCCTGCACTCGATCCCATTCATCGCGAGTGGGGTGGAGCGTTGTACATGCCGCTCGCCGCGGATTCTAGTTGGCAGAAGTTCGCGTTTCAACTGGGAGGCGATATTTTCATCAGCAAAGAGGGACTGAAGGCCAAGCCTGCAGAGTTGAAGCGCCTGGGCTGGGAAGGCGACCGCCTCACGTGGTCGATCCGTACCGGCGAGAATGCGACCAGTCTCTTGGATGCGCATGCGGTCCTTCGCCCGGCGGATGGTTATCTTCCCATTGCGACGCAGTCATGGAGGGCTCAGGATATTGTCTGGGACGAGCAAGCATTCGCGATTCCTCTGCGAGGCCCGCTCTCACCCTCAGATTCGGGGCGGAGCGAAGATACACCGGCTGTTCTCCTGGTGCGCGTAGCAGCGAGAAACGTGGGATCCTCTCCAAAACCAGCCGTGCTTTGGCTAAGCGTGAACGGCAATGATCCACTACATACTTCGGGAGACCGTCTGTTTTCGAGCGAAACACTGCGCGCGATTTTCAGCGGAGGTTCGTGCAGTCTGCTGCCGCTGCCCGGCACCGGGCGGCAGGCCCTGAAATGCGCTTTTAGCATCGCGCCCGGCCAGAGCAAAGCCATCGTTCTGAAACTTCCGGCTCTTACCGGTCTGACCGAGAGCGATATCCAATCGACCGAAGATCTCGACTTCGCCGCACAACGCGATCGTGTAGAAGCGTACTGGCGGCAACTGGTCGAAAAAGCGGCCCGGATCTCCGTGCCGGAGCCAATCTTTAACGCATTTCTTCGTTCCACGGTTGTTCATATCCACATCACGGCGACGAAAGACCCTCAAACAGGTCTCATGATGCTTCCCGCCGCAAGCTATATCTACGACGTGTATGAAAACGAGGCGTGCTATCAACTCCTGCTGCTGGATGCACTGGGTCAAGGCGCCGATGCGGCCGCGTTTCTGAAACCGATGCTCGAATTGCAGGGAAGCAAGAACTTTCCCGGTGCCCAGACGGGCTCGTTTGCGGGAGTGTTCCATGGTGCCAAGATTTCAGACGCGGTCGATTACACAGCCAATGGATACGGCCTCGATCAGGGGACGGTTCTATGGACTTTGGCTCAGCACTATCTCTATACGCGCGACAAGCAGTGGTTTCGTGGTGCGTGGCCGCACATGAAGAAAGCAATCGAGTGGATTGAAAAACAGCGGGCTGCGACGCGATTCGATTTCGCCAACGGCGAACCAGCGCGTGAATATGGACTTCTTCCGGCTTCGAAGTTAGAAGACAATAACGACTGGGCGAATTGGTTTTCGATCAATGCTTTTGCCTGGTCCGGTATGGATCTGACCGCACAGATTCTCAGCGAGCTGGACCAGCCCGAAGCAGTCGCCGTCAGGCAGGAAGCGGCGGATTACAAAGCCGACCTCAGGCGCGCGGTGTTGCGAGCGAGTGGAGCCGCGCCGGTGGTGCGCCTGCAAGATGGGACTTATCAACCCTACGTTCCAACCGTACCCGCGCGCCGCTTTCGACTGTTTGGGCCGCTGCAGATGAACTACTACGCCCGTTACGGTAATCCCGATTTGAAGCCGCTCCTGCGGCTCGGCGCGGATCGCGACACGCTCTGCGGCAGCGTGCTGCTGCTGATACTCGGCGTGTTCGAGCCGGACGAGCCGGTTGCAAACTGGATCCTCAATGACTGGGAAGACAATGAAACGCTATCCAGCGGCATGGGCATGAACATTCACGGAATGACGGACGACAAACTCTGGTTCAGCCAGGGCGGCATGGTCTTTCAGGCAAATCTCATCAACCCCATACCCGTTTACCTGAAACGTCACGAGATTCCCGCCGCCATTCGCAACCTCTACAACGACTTTGTGGCATGCTTCTATCCTGAAGCCAACCAGTTCACCGAAGAATTTCACCAATGGGTTCACGCGAGCGGGCCGTTCTACAAATCCTCCGACGAAGCGCGTTTTGTTAATCGCTTGCGCGACATGCTGGTGCTTGAAGACCGGGACACGCTCTGGCTTGCCGCTGGCACGCCGCGCCGCTGGCTGGAATCGAGAGAGGGCGTTCAAGTGACAGATGCTTCGACGTTCTTTGGTCCGGTGAGCTACTCACTGCACGCCGGCTCGAAGCCTCATACGGTCGAGGCGACTGTTCGTTTACCAATGCGCAACCCTGCCAAGCAGGATTGGCTGGTCGTTCGGACGCCGACGCATCGGATCAACTCTGTACGAGTAAACGGAAGAAGCTGGGACCGGATTGACCGCTCGCGAGAAGCGATTGAGCTGACCGGAGTGCAAGGGTCGGCTACCGTAGAAGTCGAGTACTGAGCCATGAAACAGCAGGAATCCTTCTTTTCACTCTCCGGACAAATCGCTGTTGTCACGGGCGCGGCTACCGGAATCGGGGCAGCTATCGCGCAGCGTCTCGCGGCTTCCGGCGCAACCGTCTACATCGCCGATGTGAATGCCGAGCAGGCTCGCGAAACAGCCGCTGCTATCGATGCGCGTACTCTGCCGGTGGATGTCACTCAAAGACAGAGCGTGGAAGCGGCCGTTGCTTCAGTGCTCGATGAATCGGGGCGGCTGGACATTCTCGTCAACAATGCCGGCATCGGAGGGCGGGCAGTTCCGCTCTGGGAACAGACCGATGAGGATTGGGCAAAGATCATCGCCATCAACCTGACCGGCGTTTTTCTATGCTCGCGCGCAGTCATCGGACACATGCGATCGCGCCAGTATGGCCGCATCGTCAACATCGCGTCGATCGCAGGGAAAGAGGGTAATCCACGCATGACCGGATACTCCGCTACGAAAGCTGCGGTGATTGGCTTTACGAAGTCGCTTGCGAAAGAAGTCGCTACCGAGGGCATTTGCGTCAATGCGGTCTCGCCTGCGGTGGTCAAAACGGCCATCCTGGAACAGCTCACAGAGGAGCAGGTGAATTACATGACCGAGCGCATCCCGATGCGCAGGCCTGGCCGGCCGTCGGAGATTGCGGCGGTGGTCCACTTTCTGGCGAGCCCGGATTGTTCGTTTGTCACGGGGCAGTGTTATGACGCGAGCGGCGGGCGGGCCACCTACTAGCATTCGCCTAAGACGATCCCGTTTGGCAACGGGGTTTTCTCCCCGACCGTCTCAGCCAGGTGATGCTGGAGTTCGTCATTCAGTTCGACGTTCCGACTCTCCGATCGAAAAACGTTACGCGACCGCAGATACCAGGCCGATCGATTCCCACCATCACGAATACCTGAGTGTTCGCGTCACACCGCGACTTAGCCGTGCCCTAGTCTCCTGTGCATCGGCCAGTTGCTTCCTTCCGCGCACGGTAATCGCATAGACTTTTGCTCGCCTGGTTGCGCCGGCATGCCGGGGAACGAAGCGTTGCGCGAAGCTCGGAAGCGCGTCGGTTGATGGCAGGGCGCCACGTCGGATTGGTGGGGAATACAAAGTACGATGAACCGCGGGAAGACTCCTATCGGCGATCGCTCTCGGCCAGCCACCTGCCGGCAAGGCGCGCCAGCGTACTCGCTCCATGGACGCGCTTCGGAGCGAATAAAGTACTTGATCGGCGATTGTTCGTTGTCACTGAGTTGCAAGACCGCTCCCTTTGCTCGCGGCTCAGTGTTGAAACGCGGGGGCTCTTTCGGCGCCGTGGCCGGACGGAGTGTTTGTGACGAACTTCCGCTAGGATCGAAACAGGATGGACTGTTCATGGAGCGAAGCGGTGCGTCTGGCAGGCTGGGAGTTTGCGCGCCCTGACTCAAACCGAGTTCTGGCGTTCGTTTACACAGCGACGGTCAGCCTGCGAGTTGAAGAATCGTGTGTCAGCATCAACCCTGTTCTCTCGGTGGAAGACCTTGAGCGGGTTCTGACGCGGGCACCAGCTTGGATCGGCAGGCGGCGGGAATGGCTGAAGGAGGAATGGCCCAGCAAAAAAATCCAGCGCCGTAGTGATCTCGAACAATACGGCCTGACGGCGTCCAAGGCTCTCTTAGCGGTAGGCGCCAGGATTCCAGATGGAAAACAAATCGAAATGCTCGACGCTCTGACGAGTCTCTTCCCGAAAATAAATTCTGCGCTGCAGCGTAACTCGGAGAGCTACGAAGCTTGGAACGCTAACGTAACCATCGAAACAGACGGAAACATCCAGTGGGGTTTTGGAGGCCCTCTCGTTCGAGAAGGGCAACCGCTCCCGATTGTAGACGTGAATGTTGGTAACCGAAGCGCGTTCGAGGTATTCCTTCAGAATCAAATGCGGATTGATATTCAACAGAGAATTGAGGCTGCAACCACCTAGTTCTATCCTGGCGCCATCACTTGGGGAATATTCGTCACTGACCCTAGAGACTCGCCGCAACCCATTGACCCGGCCGACCAGGAAAATACGGAGTCTCGACGAAGCGTTCTTTGCACTCTCAGACGCAACGCGCCGGGCCATTCTTGCTTGTCTCGCTAAAGGCGAAGCAACGCTGATGGAACTGGCGCACCCTTTCCAAATGACGCAGCCGGCGATCTCCCGGCATGTGAAAGTGCTCGAAGGCGCGGGGCTCATCGTCCGGCGAGTTGAGGGAACCAAACGCCCTTGCCGGCTGGCAAAGCGAGGTATCGAAGCTATCGACCAATGGCTGGCGGTGCTTAGAGAAGCTTTGGCAAGAAACTACGACCGGCTGGACGACGTTTTGGCAGAAATGCAATCAGAGAAAGGCAGCAAGGAGCGATGAACAAGATGACACTCAAGACTGAAGGCGATAGACACATTATCGTTACCAGGCGCTTTGCCGCGCCTCCTGAGGCGGTGTACCGTGCACATACAGAGCCGCGATTGATTCAGAAGTGGTTGCTCGGTCCTGCGGGGTGGACGATGCCGGTTTGTATCAGCGAGGCGCAACCGAATGGGAAGATACGGTACGAGTGGACGAACGGAAAAGGGGGTGGATTTCACCTGACCGGCGAATATCTGGAACTGGAGCCTTATAGCAGGATCGTCCATGTGGAGCGCATGCATTTGCCTGACCCGACTCCGGACAACCACGTTGAAACGAGGTTTGATCCGGACGGCGCCGGCACGTTGATGACGATACGCATGACACTGGCCGATGCCGAGACGCGCACGCGCATGCTCGCGAGCGGCATGGAGCACGGAATGGAAGCCAGCTACGTTCGTCTGGAAAGTATGCTGTAGGTTCCTCG
>CAWCYQ010000016.1:0-174410 GCA_963799755.1 Terriglobia bacterium
CGGGAGACCGGTCCCAAGTGGGTGACTGGTCTTCCCGCCTTACAAAGCGACGCGCGGACTAGCGCGATGTGAGTGGGACCGAGATCATTTCCGCAAAGCCGAGCTTGTGACTCAAATCCTTTTCGATCACTGATCGGGATTTGCGCCAGCCGAAGGTGCTGCCAGGCATGGATACACCTTGCAGCGCATACTCTCCCCCGCCGTCGCGCACGAATGTCAAATTCGGCCGCTCCGGATTCGCAGCTTCGCCCGGATGCATGGAGAAATAGATGCTATGTCCTCCGCCATCGCTCAGGCGGAAGAGGCCGCCGGAGGTCTGCTCAGCTACCGTGTACTTTCCGGCCAGGAAGGTGTTTTGGGCGGTATGGAACGTAAAGGGTACGTCGGCTACTTCCGTCCGATTCTGCGCAACGGCGGCGGTGCTTCCGAGCAACGCGGAGAGGCCCGCCGTCAGAATGAGCTTTGAAAATTGGTGTGTCATACGAGTCTCCTTAGGTTGAATTCGGAGCCTTTTCAAGTCTCCGCGTCACTCGATCATTTCTGTTCGAGCGATGCTTATAGAGAAGCTTGTTTGAGGCCGTTTGACGCCATACCTCAAATCAATCACTTACGTCTTGCATACGGTTTCGGAAAGCACAGTTCGGATAATGCTGTGGCTAATCGCAG
Source organism: Terriglobia bacterium (assembly GCA_963799755.1). Taxonomy (GTDB): domain Bacteria; phylum Acidobacteriota; class Terriglobia; order Bryobacterales; family Bryobacteraceae; genus Bog-105. The sequence continues at coordinate 667 of CAWCYQ010000016.1, forward strand.
GGTCGAAGAGGTTAACGACAAATCAAGAACGCGCAGGAGCCACCGGGCTCGTGGTACGTTTGCCAGCCTGGCCAGCGTACAATCAAATCGCAGTAAGGAGCTCTTCGAATTGATCGGACTCAGCGACCTTCGGGCCATCGCGATGACTCTGCCGGAAGTGGAGGAAGGAGGGCCAGTACAGGCAGCGCGTCGAATCGCAGCCTTCAAGGTTGCGGGAAAGAGCTTCGTTGGCGTGGAAAAGGGAGGTGTCGCCATGACGGTTAGCCTCGCCGAGAAGGAGGCAAAAGCTGTAGCTGCCGAAGATCCAGATGCCTACGAGGAGATTTGGCGAAACAGAAAGATATTCATGGGCCTTCGCGTAGATCTGTCCAAGGTCCCTGCCAGCCGGGTGCGTGAATTAATCGAAGAATCGTGGCGCCACAGCGCGCCAAAACGCGTCGTGGCTGCGTACGACAAACGTAACTCTCGAGACTTGGGCGTTTAGTTCAGGCATTCGATAGCTGCGGCCCGTCGATGCCAAAACTCATAAAGATCTCGCTTATAACGCTGCTGAGGTTCAGGGTGCGTAGACAAACCTATTCGGCGCGCAGTGTCTGGAGTGGATCCCGAGTCGCTGCCCGCCATGCGGGGCGTGCGCTAGCCGCTGCTCCAATCACCAGTAACAGGGCGCCAGCGGTCAAATACGTCAAGGGGTCGCTACTGCTGACTCCATAGAGCAGCTTCGTAAGGAGGCGCGATAGCAACAGCGTGGCCACAACGCTCAGACCCAGACCAAACACCAGTGGGATCATCGCTCCGCGCAGTATCACGGCCAGCACGTCATTGCCAGTCGCGCCTAATGCCACCCGTATCCCTACCTCGTGTGCCCTCAAGGTGGATGTATAGGCGACGACTCCATAGACTCCGAGTGCGGTCAGAAGCACGGACAATCCGCTCAGCACGGAGAAGATCCATGCCGAGAATCGCGGACGCCAGATCGAGTTCGCGATCACCTCTTTCATAGTTTCCACTCTCACAACAGGCTGATTCGGGTCCACGGCCCAAACCTGCTTTTTAAGGACCGCGGCCAGGGCTGCCGGTTCCCCCTCAGTTCGCACGACTATGGTGGACATGAACGTCGCAAAGATGAACTGCTGATAGGGAATATACACCTCGCCTTCGGCCGGCAATTCGTAACTCATCTGCGACGGAGTCCTTAACCACGCCGACGATCGTCGGGCCCGGCGCATTCGATCCCGCTGCGAGCTTTTCGCCCAGCGGGTTTCTGTTCGGGAAGAGGCGGCGGGCCAGATGCTCATTGATGATCGCCACATCGGGAGCGCCGGTCTTGTCGCGATCGGTAAAGGTGCGGCCGGCGATCAGCGGGATTCCCATCGCGGCAAAGTACTCGGGGCTAATCGTGCGCGCGGACGAAGGTTGAGACTGGCCGTCAGGGCTGCGAAGGTCTAAGTCAAGGGAGCTGTTAATACCGGAAAGCGGCAGGTTATTCACGATAGCCGCGGCCTTTACTCCGGGAACCCTTCTCACGCGCTCGAGAATCTCGCGATAATACGCCATCTGCCGCGGTCGGGTGTCGTACTTGCCGGTCGGACGCGGCTGCGTAAGTGTGCCAACCGGCACGCGCACAGTGAGCACATGGTCCGGACGAAATCCGTGGTCGGCCTGCTGTAAACGCACCAGGCTGCGGATCATGAGGCCGGAACCCACCAGTAGCAGGAACGCTAAGCCCGCTTCCACTGCGATCAGGGTGGAGAAGAGCCGCGAAGAACCTCGAGGCCCTTCGGCTGCCTGTCCGCCGCGGAATACTGCCTGGAGGTCGGTTCGAAGCGCCAACAGAATGGGTGCCAGGCTGCACAGAGCAGCCAGGAGCAGGCACAGAGCGGTGTTGAATCCCAGGACTCTTCGGTTGAGCCCTACTAGCTGCAGATGCGGGAGCACAATCGGGAGCGCGGCCAACTGCTTCGTCAGAAGCTGCAATAGCGATCGTGCTACGACGATCCCCGCGAAACTCCCGAGAACGGTTAGCACCAGGCTCTCGGATACCAATTGCCGCACAATACGCCACAACCCGGCACCGAGCGAGGCGCGAATTGCGATTTCCTTCTGCCGCTGTACCGCGCGGCTCAGCAGCAGGCTGCCCACGTCGGCGCAAACGATCAACATCACCAAACCGACCGCGGCCAACACGAAGATCAGAGTCAGCTTGTATTTTTGGTCTGGCATGTCACTCCATGGCGTCACCACAATCTGGAAGCCCGCTCGATCTTGCGGCTCTTCCTGTTCCATCTGATGCGCCACGATCTGCAGGGCACTTCGGGCCTGCGGAACCGAGACTCCTGCAGGGAGGCGGGCCACCACCTGAAGCCAGGGTGACGTCGGGGTCAGGCGCAGAGGCGTCCACAGTTCAGCCTCGGGATAGCGGAACTCAAAATCCGGCGGCATGACGCCCACAATCGTGTAAGCCGCATCGGAGATGGTGATTCCACGGCCTATGACGCCCCGATCCGCGTGGTAGCGTCGCCGCCATAGCCGATCGCTAAGCACCGCGACGTTTCGGGACCCTTCTTCGTCGTCGGAGGCGATGAGTGTCCGGCCCAGTCGCGCGCGAACACCGAGCACCTGAAATAATCGCAGGGAGCGCACCGCGATGACCTGTTCAGGCTCACCATCGCCAGTCAGTGTGACTGTGTCCTCAATGTAGGGCGCTATCTTTTCAAAAATGTCGTTTCGGCCGGCCCATCGCTGGTAGTCCTTGATTGGTACGCCGGACAGTGCGCCGCTGGTGCTGCTCTCTTCGATGCGCATCAGACGTTCGGCAGAAGGGTACGGAGATGGTCGCAAGAGGACGGCATCCACAATGCTGAAGACTGCCGTATTCGCCCCGATTCCCAAAGCCAAAATAAAGACGATCGCCGCCGCGAAAAACGGGTCCTTGCGCAGCCAACGGAGAGCCCGGAATAAGTCCATGCGCATACTAACGAATGAGTATAAGCCGATTTCGCGCTCTGCGCTGAAAGCAGATGGGCGGCTGCTTCGCCCAGCCCGCTGCCCGCCTGTGATGACGACAAACTTCTCCTTCGATGTTGTTACTAACTCTCGATCACGCCTGCGGCCTTCAGTGCGGCCAGCACGCGGTCGTCCCGGAAGGGAACCCTTCGGATGCGAACGCCCGTAGCGTCGTAGATCGCGTTCCCAATGGCCGCAAGCATCGGTTTAAGGGATGCCTCACCGGCTCCGTAGGGCGGCAGATCGGGACGGTTCGGATTTGGATCGCCGTTCACCAGGACGATATCGATGCGCTCGGGAATGTCTTCGTGACGGAGAGTCTGATAGGAGAACCAGTCCCGGCTTGTCACCTTCTCGGTATCGAATCGCACCTCTTCGTGAATGGCGCGGCTCAGGCCGTGAAGCGTACCGCATTCAATTGTGTGACGCAAGCTCTCAGGATTGACCACCAGACCGCAGTCATGTGCGCACACTAGCCGCTTCGCCCAAACATGACCCGTCCGGCGGTTCACTTCGACCTCCGCGATCTGCGCCACAACGGTCTGGCCCCGGAAAGAGTACGCGATGCCGCGTCCGGTGAGGATGTCTCCCTTGCCTGTCGGTTTGGGCGAAGGCCGCGAATCCCAGCCATACTTGTCCGCGGCGGCCTTTAGAACCGCAAGTGAACGTGCGCGCCGGAATCCGCTGTCGTCGTTCGTGCCGGCCTTGATCATCTTGATGCGGAATTCAAGCGGATCGGTCTTCGCGGCCGCCGCCGCTTCATCGATGAACGATTCCGCGGCAAACGTCGGTTGCGGACCATTCGGATCGCGCAGGTTGCCGGTGCGAAGCGGCGTTTCCCACACGGTTGGCAGGCCAACCACCTCCCCAACCATTTTGCGGTTGGGAATAGCGTACATGTCAGAAGGCATCGCAGCACTGCCGGCGGCAGGTTTCGCCCGCCTCGATCCCATCAATTGTGCGATCAGCACAGTATCCGGCTCGTTGTATCCCACGTGATTGTAGTCGCACGAACGGGCGTGGAAATCATAGGCCAACAGACTCCCGCCACTATCCAGAGCACCGCGCATCTTCACGAGGAATGCCGGGCCTTTGGTATCCCACGCCGTCTCCTCCTCTCGCATCCACTGCATACGAACGGGCCTGCCGATCTCGCGGGCAATCCAGGCCGCTTCAAAAGCGGCGTCTTCCGCCGCGGAACGGCCGAAGCCCTGCGGACCCATCATCCAGATCACACGCACGCTGTCGTGCGGCATGTCGAGAAACGTAGCCAGACCCCTCCGCATGCTGTAGGACTTCATGTCATTCGTATAGACGGTCATCTGACCGTTCGAAGGGTCGGCTAACGCATGGGCGCCCGCAAATGCCGTGTGTCCTTGAAACGGTATCTCGTATTCCGCCTCGATGATCTTTGCCGCGCTCGAAAAAGCCGCATCGGGATTTCCCACCACCATGGGTCCAGATACCGGAGCGCGCATTTCGGGATTTCCCGCCGCAGGTGGTCTGGATGGCGGAACGTGTATTCCGGAATCCGCAGCGGCGCAGCGGATCTGGAGCCCTGGTTGCGTAATTCGGCATCTCCCTCGACAGCGGGTCTGGATCCCGGAGCGGGTTCGGACTCTCGCGCCGCACCGGCTCTGAACCCTGAGGCGGACATCGGGGCGGGCGTCGCCGCGCGCATGTAGTTGAAAAGATCTTCCGATGCGGGGAACGGAGCGCTCGACGGCTTCTCCCAGGTCGTCTTGAGCTGGCGGGCTGCGCGGATCGCCTGCTCTTCGCGCTCACACACAACAGCCACGTAGTTGCCCTTGCTCACGACCCGAATGAAGCCCGGCAGGCTCTTGACCGATGATTCATCGATGCCCGTCAGCTTCGCGCACGCGAACGGAGGTTTCACGTTGCGCGCGTGAACCATGCCGGGCAGCTTGACGTCTACTGCCCATTTCAGCGAACCGTCTACCTTACCGGGAATGTCGTCACGCTGAACAGACTGGCCTGTGTACTTGAGCTCTGGGTTCGATTTCGTTTTGGCTTGACCGGTGATCTTGTTGATATTGTTCCCGGTCAACGTGACATTGAATTTCTTTCCAGCGATCAGCTCGCCATATGTGACGCGCTTGGAAGGATCGGCTTTCCCTGTAATGACTGCGTCCCTGACGGCGAGTTGATCGACCGGCACTCCCAGGTGCGCCGAGCCCATCTCCAGCAACACACGGCGCGCTTCCGCCGCCACGCGGCGCATCGGCCAGGAATCTCTCTCTATGGCGCTCGAACCACCCGACCCAACCTGGTCGACGGTGATATCGGTGCTGCCCATAATGCAGGTGGTCTTATCGAAGGCGATATCCAGCTCATCCGACATTAACTGGCGGAAGCATGTCCCCGTACCTTGGCCAGGGTCCGTCTTGCCGACATAAAAGGTGGCCGTGTTGTTCTCATGAATCACAATCCAGGAATCGATTTGGTGGAAATCGGGATCGTGATAAGGACCAGGTTCCGCCAGCCGCATCCGCCTCTCTGATTGCGGCCCCGCCGAACACGCCGAAGCTCACTGCCAGCAGTCCCGCGTTTTTCAGAAAACCCCGGCGATGCGTCACGAGCACGTCTTCAATCTGTTTCGGAATCTTGTCAGACGAGCTCATGCCACCACCTTCTTTCCGGCAGCAGGCGAAGCCTCGGCCATAGTCTCGATTGCGCGTTTGATAGCGCTCTGCACTCGGAAGTAACTCATGCAGCGGCACAACGTCCCGTTCATCGCTTCACGGATCTGCGCATCCGTCGGATGCGGATTCTTGTCGAGCAACGCCTTCGCGGTCATGATCTGTCCGTTTTGACAAAATCCGCACTGCGGCGCCTGCTCATCAATCCACGCCTGCTGCACGGGGTCCAACCTGCCGTTCGAAGAAAGTCCTTCGAGTGTGGTGATTTCACCTTTGACTGAAGAAACAGGCGTGATGCAGGAAAAAACCGCCGTGCCGTTGATGATTACTTTGCATGCACCGCACTGTCCGAGTCCGCACCCAAACCGGGGACCTCGCAGGTCGAGGTCATTGCGGAGTATATACAGCAGCGGCGTGGACGGTTCCACATCCAGCGCGTGGGAACGGCCGTTCACCTTAAGTTCGATCTTGCTCACGATCCGTCCTCCTTGATCAGCCTCAACTGATCTCGCCCAAAATCCCGCCAACGCTGAACTCGATCGGGGTTATAAACCGCTCGCTGCTAAAAGATTACGACACTATCAAATCCGTCCGTGCAGAGGTGAATCCGAGCACGATTCGACTGAAAGAAGGCAACGCTAGACCGCACGACCTGGTACCATATACCGGATAGCTAGGGCGCTTTGAATTCTATCGATCTCTTATTGACACCGACAGTGTGGGGCGCCAGGAGGATTCAAGTGACAAGGTTTTCACTTCTCTGTAGCATCGTGGTGCTAGCATTTACGAGCAACACAGCCCTTGCAACTTCTATCTGCCCGGTAATGACGGGCGGGAATGCCGGTGGTGGCGGCGGCGTTAACCCAACCTACATTGCCGATTCAGGCGGCACCGATGGCGGGTGCAACCTGTTGATCACCTTTAATGCCAACGGATCGATTACGACGAGCCGGCCCAATGCCGCTACATCCTACGATGGAGGCGGAGACGACAATTTGGTCGGCATCCTCAATGATAGCGGCCATCTGATTTCGTCCATTACTCTTGCTGGCGCCACTGACCCTTTTGGATTTGATGGCGACGGCGCCTGCGACCCGACCTGGACCTTTGCTGGCGGCAATCCTTGCGGCACAACCACGTCCGGTTATGGCCACTCGGGCGTCACTTTTACGGCTATCTCAGGCGGTACAGGTACTGTTCATTTTGCAGGCGGGATCCCGACTGGCAGCGGTAACTGGTTCAGCCTGGAGGGACCGGTTGACATTCACCTGAGGATCGTTCCCGAACCTAGCGCGCTGCTGCTACTCGGTACGGGCCTGCTTGGGATAGGATTTAGCGCTTTGCGCAGGCGCCGCTCCTAACATCACCCCCCATTTCAACAGAGTGCCGGCAAGTTCCTGTTCTGGGGCCTCTATGCATCGTCCTGGCCGTTTTCTGCTTCGCCTGCGCAACCGCCTTCGCCCAGATCCCTTGGTGACGCCGACCTCAATCTCGGCTATAAAACCCTGGCTGTAAAGGACTACGACACCTCCATTGCCGCCTTCGAGCGTGGTCTCCCAGTACAGCCCGCCAACGTCACAGCTCACAAAGATCTCGCCTACACGCTGCTCAAAACCGGCGACAACTCCGAAGCACGCGATTATTCAAGCAGGCTCTTGATCTCGATCCGAAGGACGAAACCGCCGCTCTGCGCGCCGCTTTGGACTGCGTTCACAATGAAGGCTGCTCACTTGGAGCCGATCAGCAGAGCTATATAGGAACGAGCTGTATCGAGCACTTCCTTCGGACCAACTCCAACGTGTTTCGCTCCGCGTGCTTTCAGATCTGCAGATTTGCACCATCAGCGAGCACAACGCCCTGAAGCGGACAACCTGCCGGGAGCGGAACTTCGAAAGGATAGCCTTTGGCTTGATTCGTTATCGGACCGATGAGAGCGAGATTCGCGCGTATCATACAGAGGCTCGGATACGACTAAAACTGGACGCCAACCGGCTTGTTCATGCCCGGCTTGTGGCTCGAAGTCTGTTTTGATGAGATCACTAGGCTGAGGTATGCGAGACTTGCTCACCAGCCCTCGTTACCTCCGGGTTTCCCCAGTCGGTTTCCTGGTGACGGTTCTGAGCAGTAATTCCGGCAACAAGATCCTTCAACGTGCGCTGAACCCGCTGCGGCGCGCACAATGATGACGCCAGGTCGCTCTAATTCGAATCGACCACGTATCCTTCGCGAAGATTCGCCTTGAGCATGACGGACTTCGGAATCCGGATAGCGAGGGCATTCCCCCACTTCGCCACTGCCGTTCCAGCTGCCGGTGTCATAGGGCTCCTTCGTGGCTTTAGTATATACGTTTGTATCTACTTCGTACGATACACTTTGTTACCTTCTCAGCTCCATCGGCAACTACGGTGAGGATTCCGGCGAAGGTGAACGCTGATTCCGAAGGGAACGCGAACGGCATTCCGGGCCGAAGGCGAACAGTTTTCGGAGCGTAGCGACGCTGGCATTTCGATTGTGCAGGAAGTGTTCGGCTTCGTCAAGAAAAACTATCCGGAGCGCAGCGGAGGAACAGCGCCGCAAGCGGAGAAAGGGGTGCGGGGAAAGGGGCGGCAGCCCTTTTCCCCGCCTCAGCACGCAGAAGCCCCGGCGAGCATTAGCTCGACGGCTGAGTACCGCCGCGTTTCTTGCGCATGGAATCACCACGCATCTCGATGCGATGGGCATTATGAACCAGGCGGTCGAGGATTCCGTCGGCGGCGGTGGGATCGCCGATCTGTTCGTGCCAGCGGGCGACCGGAAGTTGCGAGGTCAGAATCGTCGAACGGGTTTGATAGCGGTCTTCGCAGATTTCCCAGAAGTCGCGGCGTTCGGTTTCGGCGAGCGGAGCCATGGCCCAGTCGTCGATCACCAGCACGTCGATGCGGCTCAAGCGCACCAGCAAACTGCGCAGACTCCCATCGGCGCGTGCGATGGCAAGATCGCGGAATAGCGCAGCGGCACGCATATAGAGCGCCGAGTAACCATCGCGGCAGGCTTTTTGCGCCAGGGCGCAAGCCACGAAGCTCTTGCCGACGCCGGTGGGTCCGAGCACGAAGATGTTTTCGTGCTGAGCGGCCCAAGCCGACTTCTGCGCCAGGGCGCGAATCACACTTTTGTCCAGCCGCGAGAAGCACGATAGTCGATGTCTTCCACGGAGGCGCCCTTCAACTTGGCGGCATGCAAGCGCCGCGCCAGCGCCTGATTCTCGCGCCAGGTCCACTGCTGATCCACCAGCAGGCCGAGCCGCTCCAGAAAGCTCAGCTCGCGTGCAGCCGGATCTTGCTCCTGCGCCTTCAAGGCGTCCAGCATGCCCAGCAGCCGCATGGCCGTCAGTTTTTCCATCATTGGTTCTTGCAGCATGTTGGTCCTCACTCGAAGTATTCAGAACCGCGGATGTTGTCATGCGGTGGAGTGGAAGCGGGCGGCGGTGAAGAGGGCGCTACCTGGTCGAGCGAGTTTCTCAAGATCGATTCGACGCTCTTATAGCGGCAGGCGCCGGTGAGCAACGCACGCCCGGAAGCAGCTTCCACGCGCTGCGCGGAGTATTTTTCCGCCAACCGGATGATGCCCAGACATCCGCGATAACCCATCTCCGGATGCGGCTTGTCGTTCATGATCCGCTCGAACAGCCGCGCCGTGTTGGGGCCGATGGTTTCGGCCCAATGCACCATGCGCGAGGGCGTCCATTCCAGATGCGCACGATGACTCCTGGGGCGATGCTCGTCATTGGTGATGGCTTGCCCGCGTCCGCGGCTGCGCAGGTGCGAAGCGATGCGCGTGCCTTTGTGCAGGATCTCTACCGTGGTGGGCGTGGAACGGATCTCGACCAACTCATGCACCAGGTTGTAGGGCACGCTGTAGAGGTTCGCATCGAAGTTACGTGATAGTCGATGTTGACGCGGGCCCGCGACCACTCGCTCAGATCGAATGGTTCCATCGGCAGAGGCTTCAAGGCCGGTTTGTCGATCGCTTCCCAAACCGTCGCTCGCGTTCCATCCTTCTTACGGAACGGCCGGTGATTCAACTTCTCCAGCAGTTCGCGGATGGCAACATTCAGTTCTTCGAGCGAGAAGAACTTGCGGTGGCGCAACGCCGCCACGATCCAGCGTTCGGCAACTTGAACGGCATTTTCCACTTTGGCTTTATCTCTCGGCTTATACGGTCGCGCGGGCACGATGCCGAAGCCGCAATGCAGTGCGAAGTTGTAATAGGTCGGATTCAGATCCGGATCGTAGCGATGCGCCTTGGTCACGCCGGTCTTGGTGTTATCGGGAACCGCGAGCGCCGGAATGCCGCCGAAGTGTTCGAACGCATGCACGTGAGCGCGCAGCCACGCTTCCATCTGCTGATCGCGGGTGGCCTCGGCCCAGGTGTAGCTGCTCGCACCGAGCGTGGCCACGAACAGCGGGGCTTGCCAGGCTTGCCTGTGTGCCGGTCGTACACCGGAATCGTCGACGCCCGCCCAATCGACGAACATCTTCTCGCCCGCCTTGTGCTCCTGCCGCAGCACCACGTCGAGCTTCGAGCGCCAACGCTGGTACAGCTCGCAAAAGCGCGAATAACGATAGCCATCCGGGTTCGCCTGCCGGTATTCTTCCCACAGCAGTTGCAAAGTGAGATGGCGGTGTTGCCGCAACTGCTCATGCATCGCGGCGAAGTCCGGCTGGGAGCGTCCCGCCGTCTGCACTTTGGCTGGCGAGGCCGTTCGCGGAAACAGCGCCGCTTCGAGACGCGCATCGTCCCAGCCTTCCGGCAACGGCCAAGTTACCCCTGCCGCTTCGGCTCTCTTCAAGTACTTGCATACCGTGCTCATCCCGATCGCGCAGCTTCGCCGATCTGCTGGTAGCCCAGATGTAGTTCGAATCGGAGGCGCAGCACCTCCCGTAGTTTCCGCATGGACACTCTCCTGGCCGGCACTCTGTTCCTCCCTTGGAGGGTTCATTGTGCCGGTGTAATGTCCAGCGCCGCTCTGCCTGTGGAAATCATTCCGGGCTCAACGTGAAAACCATTCCGGGCTGTTGCGAAAAACCGTTCGCCTTCCCGCCGGAATCACTGTTCACCTTCAGCCCGGAATCTTGTTCGCCTTCACCCCGGAATGCTTTTCACGTTCACCCCGGAATCCCGTTCACCTTCCCCCGGAATCCGCAACTACGGAGAAGAAACGCACCGTTCGACTCCTATCAAACGCAAATGCAATTCCTAGATAGCCGCTTTCTTCAGATCGGCGAACGGGCATCCTAACTGCACAACGCGAAACCACTTCTCCGCAGCGCGACAATGTGTTGTTATGGACAAGATTCTCTCCAGTTTCTGCAGGCGGCACCGCCATCTTTACTTCAGATCTGCCGTCCAGTTCACTCGCAGAATAAGAGTGGTGTGATCGTCGTTGTAGCTATTGATCACGAACTTCTTCCCGTCCGGAGACACGTCGTAATACGAGGACGAAGGTATAGACGTATCCAGTGTGCATCTGAACAGAGTCTGTGGTGCCCGCACTACCATGCCGCGACCCCTCTCTTGGATTCCCGCGGCCATCATTTGGTTTGTCGACGAGAGATAAAAGATTTCCTTGCCGTCCCTTCGCCACCTCGGACAACGGCCACCACCGGCCGAAACCTGCCAGCGATCGCCTTCACGAGCCCTTGCAGGCGCAGTCCCGAGAACTGTGTTCAAGAACCTGTCGGCCTCGAAAGGTACGACATAAACTTCGGCTCTTCCGGACTCTTCGGACGTGTAGGCCACCCAGCGGCCGTCGGGAGAGAACTGACCATCATAGGCGAGTGCCGCAGGCTGAACGAAGGGACGCGGCTTGTGGTCCCCAACCATGGGAAGAACCCAGATATCACCGCCCTCCTGTCGCCCAGCCTCGCGCGAGTAAAGAATGAATCTGCCGTCGCGAGACCAGCTTGTAGGCCAGATGGACCTATCAGTCGGGGCCGCCAGCAGTAGCTCTTCGGCGCCTGCACCGTTGGAAAACTTTTGATACAGGCCCGCGCGCATCTTCCCGGACATCACGGCAAATGCGATCCGATTGCCGTCCGGCGACCAAACCGGAATGCCGTGGTCCGTGTCGGGATCGATCGTGAGTCGCGTGCGCACACCCCGCGCGAGATCGTCCACCCAGATTTCGCTGTTCGGACTGCCGGCGTTCGAGGCGAGGTAATGGCCATCCGGCGAAAGCCGCACGTCCCAATAATCCGCTGATTCGCCTGTCGCGCCTTGCTTTCTGCCCGTGCGGTCAAACCACATCAATCGCTTCTCGTTTGCTTCGTTGTTCGTCCCATAGACCAGGATCCCGTTTTCGGAAGCATTAAAAGTGCTGTGAATGACGTCTCCGGATCGTGCCACACGGTCAACGACGCGGTGAGGTTCATCGCCCGTCAGTTGGCCATGTGCCGGGTCGAAAGCCTGTGCCATCAAGGTGCCCTCGCGAAGGTAGAGCAAGAACCCCGAGGCGTATATGGCGGATGTACCCCCTCCCAGTACCAGGCGCTTTTCCCTGCCATCCAATGAAGCAAAATAGGTTCCTCCCGATCCAGGATCGTTACCGGCGGACACATAGAGGAAATGCTTCCCGTCCGGCAGGAACTGCGGATGCCCGAAGAATCTCCTCTCGTGAGGGTCCTCCGCGACGACCGGAAGCGGATTCCCGCCCGAGGCCTTCACTTTGTACACTCCCTTGGTAACGTCCGGCACAAACAGGATGGTTCCGTCGCGGTTCCAGCTTCCACCGGCGTTGTCCAGGTTGTCTCCAGTGACCACAACTGCCGGTCCCCCGGATGCTTTAATCCATTTCAGCTTGCCGCTGGCGAAGAATCCAAGTTTCCGGCTGTCCGCCGACCAGAACGGATCAGCTGCTTCTTCAGTTCCGGGCAAGACATGGGCTGCCAGCGAGTCGAGAGAGCGGACCCAAAGCATGGTCTTCCCGCTTTCGTCCGTCCCGGCGAAAACCAGCGCGCGCCCATCGGGTGAAAGTGCGGGCTCTCCGCCCACCACGGATAATTTGAACCGAACTCTATCCGGCGGGGTGATCTCAGCAGTGATGACACGCGAAGGAGTGCGTGCCAGACGCCAGTACCAAACGGCGCTGATGATGCCTGTCAGCAGAAAGATTACCGCCAACACTGCATACAACCATTCGCGCCTTCGTTCTTTCGCGACGGCTTTCCCAGTCGGGGCTGTCTCTGCTGTTCCACCTGCGTCTGCGATCCATCTCAATTCGCTCGCCAGGTCACTGGCGTTCTGCCACCGGTTCTCCGGGTCCTTCGCCAGACACCTTCCTACTACTCTTTCGAGCGCAGGCGGCGTTCCCGGCTGCACATCTCTGACGGGATCCGGGTGCTTCTCCAATATGGCGCTTGCGACTTCAATCTGGCTCTTACCCGCGAAGGCCTTCTTGCCCGTCAGCATCTCGTAAAGGATCGCGCCAAAAGCGAACAGGTCGCTGCGGGCGTCCGCCTCGTGAGCCTGAATCTGCTCCGGGCTCATGTACTGCGCCGTGCCCATCACCATACCCGGGGTCGTGATCGGCTCAGCCTGGCTGCCCATCGACTGCCCCGCGCCACGGTCGCTGCAACTGTCGCCGGTTTAGCCAAGCCGAAATCCAGCAGCTTCGCTCCGGATTTCGTCAGCATGACGTTGCCTGGGCTCAGATCGCGATGCACAATGCCTGCCGCGATGTGCTGCCGCCAGCCCGCTGGCAATCTGGATGGCTAACTCCAGCACCTCGGATAACGGCAGCGCTCCCCGCTTCAGCCGCTGTGCCAAGGTGTTCCCCTCCAGGAATTCCATTACCAGGTAATCGACTTCGCCTTCGCGGCCAATGTCGTAAAGCGTGCAGATTCGGGGATGGTTCAACGATGAGATCGCTTTAGCTTCGCGTTCCAGACGTTGCCGCAGGACTGGAGTATGGGCCAACCGCACCGGTAGGACCTTCAAAGCCACAGTGCGGTGGAGGCGTTTGTCCCTAGCGCGATACACTTCGCCCATCCCACCCGCGCCCAAACGGGCCTCGATAACGTATGGTCCGAGTTGCAGCCCGGGGGCAAATCGATCCTCAGCACGGTTCTGTTGCGAGGCGAGTATCCCGCCGGCTTGTCGCATCAGCGGCTCATCCAGGAAACACTGGTTAAGCGGGCCAGCGGCGAGCAGCGATTCCACCTCACGCCGAAGATCTTCGTCCTCCTTGCAGAGTGCAGCTAGGAAGCGTGTTCGCTGACCCGGCTCACACTCCCGAGCGGCGTGGTACAGCTCTTCGATTTGGCTGAGGCGTTCCGGGGTCACAGACTGCTCGTGATCTCCTCTACGATACGCCGTCGTTCAGTGGCCGGCAATCCTGGTAGCGGCGGCAGCAGCCACGGGGGGCGCCTTGAGGGCAACGTAAATCAGGTTGATATCTTCCTCGGCGAAAAGAAGGGGCTTGCGGCGCATCTGGTAGAAGTCACGATCGTCCCATCGAGCCTTCATGATGCCAGTAGCCGAATGCCTGTCGATTCCTTCGAGGACGTGCGTGATCTCGTGAACAAGTACATGGGCCATCACGGAGGGGACCGCGTCGCGATTGAATGTTTTCACGCGGTCGAGGAACACTACAACGATCCCCTGGTACGGCAATGAAAAGCCCAAAGCTTCGGAATTCCGAATACTGGACGAGTCGGGGGATAAACGGACTTGGATGGCGCCTACGCCAACCGGGCAGGAATCCCGCTCGCGCCACTCGATTCTCACACCGATACGCGCGAACATCGCTGAAGCCAAGGGCCGAACACCCATCAGGACACTCCGTTCGGAATTCATACAGACCGTCACGACTCCCTTTTGTGGCGTTGCGCTCTGTCCCGCGCAAAGACTTGCTCCCGTGATCGACAATATTCCAACCAAACGCTTGGTCTTCATTTCCCTTGCCACCTCCACTGCTACGGGCGGAAGCGGCCCGGAAAACCGGCCAGGCTCGTGATACTTTCTTTTGGGGAATTGCGATGGCGCTGCCTCGATCGGCGGAAGTTACCGGTTTATTGAGAGCTTGGAGCGGCGGCGACCCGGCGGCCTTAGACAGGCTCGCGGCTTTGGTCTACGAAGAACTCCATCGCATGGCGCGGCATTACATGCAGGATGAGCGTACCGGCAACACGCTCCAGACGACAGCCTTGGTGAACGAGGTCTACGTTCGGCTGGTCGACCAGAAAAACGTCGACTGGCAGCAGCGCGGCCAGTTCTTCGCCACCACTTCCCAGATGATGCGCCGCATTCTGGTTGACGCGGCGAGGGCTCGTCGCTCGCAGAAGCGGGGCGGAGGAGCTATCAACCTGAATGTGGATGAGGTACCGGCCATCTCGCCCGAGCGCGATTCATCGCTGGTGGCCTTGGATGATGCATTGGAGGCATTCTCGAAGGTGGCACCCCGCCAGGCCAAGCTTGTCGAACTGCGCTATTTTGGTGGGCTAAGCGAAGAGGAGATTGCAGAACTCCTGGAGATCTCTCCACGAACTGTCAGGCGCGACTGGGAGTTCGCCAAATCCTGGCTGATGCGGGAACTGAGTCGATAACGGCTACAGCAGCATTAATGTTCACGGCAGATAGCGACAAGTGCCGAATCGCTGCGAAGGACGAAACCGCCGGTCCGCGCGCCACTTTGGGGGCTGCGCTTACAGATCAAGGCTGCTTACTTGGAGCCGATCAGCAGAGCTATATAGGAACGAACTGTATCGAGCACTTCCTTCGGAGCAGTTCCAACGTGTTTCGCTCCGCGCGCGTTCAGATCTGCAGATTTGACATGATCAGCGAGCACAACACCCTGAAGCGCACAACCTTCCGGAAGCGGAACTTCGAAAGGATAGCCCTTGGCTTGATTCGTTATCGGACAGATGAGAGCGAGATTCGAACGTCCATTGTACAGAGCCTCGGAAACCACTAAAGCTGGACGCCAACCGGCTTGTTCGTGCCCGGCTTGCGGGTCAAAGTCTATTTTGATGAGATCACCAGATTGGGGTATGCGAGATTTGCTCACCAGACCTCGTTACCTTTTGGCTTCCCCCAATCGGTTTCCCCGTGGCGGTTCTGAGGAGTAATTCCGGCAACAAGATCCTCCAAGGTGCGCTGAACCCGCGCGGCGCGCACAATGATGACGCCAGGTCGCTCTACTTCGAAATCGACGGCGTCTCCTTCGCGCAGATTCGCCTTTTCCATGACGGACTTTGGAATCCGAATAGCCGGGGCATTCCCCCACTTCGCCACTGCCCTGCCAACCCCTGGTGCCATAGTGCTCCTCTTTTCGTTTAGTATATACATTTGTATCTACTCGATGCAACACTTCTCGATAGCATGATCGTGACTTTACTGGTCAGATTTCACTGGAATATGTGGAATACCCTGCAAGTCTTTCATCCGAAAGAACAAACGACATTCGGATGAATGAGTGATCGACTATATCTCGCGTTGGTTTCTAATTTGGACACACGCCTTCTCTTCCAGAACCTCGCCCACCCACTTTCCCGAGAATTTCCTCATCCATCCCCAACTACCCAACTAGCCTGTGCTGAAATCGCCGCCAACGAGTCCATGCATTGTCCTGGCCGTTTTCTGCCTCGCCTTCGGAACCGCCGCCTTCTCCCAGAGCCCCGGCAATACCGAGCTCAATCTCGGCTATAAAGCCCTGGCGGCCAAAGACTACGACACTGCCATCGCCGCCTTCGAGCGTGGTCTCGCGTTGCAGCCGGCCAACGCCAAAGCTCACGAAGATCTTGCTTACACGCTGCTCAAAACAGGCGACAACTCCGAAGCGCGCGATCAATTCAAACAGGCTCTCGACCTCGACGCGAAGGACGAAACCGCCGCTCTCGAATTTGCCTTTTTGGCCTATGAAACCAAGCAGCCCATAGCCGCCCGCCGAACGTTTGACAAGCTGCGTCACTCCTCGAATCCGGCGACCGCCAAAACCGCCGCGCAGGCTTTCGAAAACATCGACAAACCGCTCGCCGACGGCATCGCACGATGGCAGGAAGCACTGCGCCGGGCGCCCGACCCGAACGCCCTCTCGACGTTCAGCGCCCATTGGGAGCTCGCCCAGCTCGCTGAGTCGCGCGATGAGTTGCCGCTCGCTGCCCAACAATTCGAGATTTGCCGCAAACTCAAGCCGCAGCTTCCCGAACTGCTTCTCATCCTGGCGCGCGTCTGGGGAGAAACCAATCGCGTTGAGGAATCCCGCGCGGCCCTGCTCGCCGCGTCGCGCTCTGCCGATTCACGTACCGCCGAATTGGCGCTGGAACACCTGGACGCCCGCTACCCCTATCCCTACGAATTTGTCGCCGCGCTGAAAATCGATCCTCCCAATGTCAACCTGCGCCGCGAGCTCGGCTTCCTCTATCTCGCAATGCACAAGGAGCAGGACGCTATCGAGCAATTCGAAGCCGTTCTCGCGATCGATGCCAATGACCAGGTCGCGCGCAAGCAGTTGGATCTCCTGCGCGGCCTCAAGACGCGCCCCCAGGCCGCCGCGGCCGTATCCCCCTCCGTCGATGCAAAAACGATGGGCAAAAAGAGTCTCGCGTTGGGCTATGTCCACGATGCCGTCCGCTATCTTCAGCAAGCGCACGAGCAGAATCCAAATGATGACCAGGTTATGCTCGATCTCGGCTGGGCCTACAACCAGTCCAAAGAAGATGCGCTCGCGATCGAGTGCTTCGATGATGCCCGCCGCTCTGAGGATCCGCAGATTGCGGCCGAAGCTGCCCGCGCCTACCACAACCTGCGCGGTGACACGCTGCCGCAGACAACCGTCTGGACGCTACCCATGTTTTCCTCCCGCTGGAAAGACCTCTTCAGCTATGGGCAGATCAAACGCACCGTGCCGCTACCCTGGCTCGGCAAGACCAATAAATTCATTTCTTTCTATCTCTCCACCCGGTTCGCCGGCGATCTCAAGAGCAGTATGGAAGAACACGCCGAATCGCCGCAATATCTATCCGAGAGCTCGTTCATTTTCGGCGCGGGCGTCTCAACCAAAACCTGGCATCACCTGACAGGTTGGGCGGAAGCCGGCGAAGCGGTCAACTATCTTCCATTCCGGCACGACATCAGCACGACCATGCCGGATTATCGCGGCGGCTTGAACTACGCCAAAGGCTTCGGACACCTGCTCGGCAGTCGCCAGAGCGGGCTCTATTATGAAACCACCGCCGACGCTGTCTACATCAGCCGCTTTGACAAGGACTGGCTCTTCTATTCACAGAATCGCGCCGGCCAGACCATTCATTTCGCGAACGGCGCGGCGGGTCAGCTTCTTTTCAACGTCAACTACGTCCGCGACGTGAAAGCGCAGTATTGGGCGAACACCGTCGAAATCGGACCCGGGTTCAAGTTCCGTCTGCCCTGGATGCCGCCCACCATGTATTGGTCTGCCGATTTTCTGCATGGTTTCTACACCGAAACCTCTCCGAAGCCGAACTATAACGATGTCCGCCTGAGCGTTTGGTACGCAGTAACGAAATGACTCCACGACGCATTTCCATTCTTATAGCGCTGGCAAGCTGGCTTCTTCCTCATTTCCTGAGAGCCGCGACCTTCCAGACGCACAATGCGGACGCCAAACCTTGGACTGCCATCCTCGGTTCAGTCGGCATTATCCCGGACAACCAATGCGATCCCGAAATCATCGTCGCCGGCCAGGACGCGCCGAAAGAAGTTGTCGCCCTTGCTCATAACAAAATCCTCATCGTCGAAGGCACCGGGCCTGCAGCAGCTGCACTCGGCATCGTCGCAAAGGCTGAAACTATATCCGTTCGCCAGATCGTCGACATCCACGCGCCTGCCATGCAGATCATTTGGGAGAAATCCGCTGCAGGTGCCGCAAATCGAACTGCCCGCCGGTTTCCAGGTGTTCGCGAAAGAAAAGTGGAAAGGCGCGCCCGTTCTGGCCGGGAAGCGTACCGCTCACGGAGCCGTTCTCTGGCTGGCCACTACGCCGGGCGTTACTGGTATCGAGCGATTCCCTTATTTCCTGCAGGCCTTGACCGATCTTGGCTGGACGCCCGCCGCGCAAAGTGCCGATTTGTGGGCGTTCTTCGATTCTGCGTATCGAATCCGCGCCGATCCGGATTACCTCGCACGCCGCTGGCGTCAGGCCGGTATAGGCGTTCTGCACGTCGCCGCCTGGCATAACATGGAGCCCGATTCCACTCAGGACGACTACCTGAAGCAGGTGATCGAAGCCTGCCATCGCCACGCCATCTCTGTTTACGCCTGGCTCGAACTGCCGCACGTCAGCGACAAATTTTGGGCCGATCACCCTGAGTGGCGCGAGAAAACCGCCGTTGGCCAGGATGCACAGCTCGATTGGCGCAAATTGATGAACCTGCAAAATCCCGATTGCCGCCGCGAAATCGCAAATCAGGTTTCAACCCTGCTCTCCCGCTTCGATTGGGACGGCGTCAATCTTGCCGAACTTTATTTCGAGTCTCTCGAAGGCGCTTCCAACCCGGCGCGTTTCACGCCGATGAACGATGATGTTCGCGCAGAGTTCAAACGAACAGCCGGCTTCGACCCCAAGCTGTTGTTCACTGAGGGATCGCCTTACACGGCCGCCGCGCATCCCGAGGCTCTGCGGAAATTCCTGGACTATCGCGCCGATCTTGCCTTTCGTACGCAGCGCGAATGGCTCGGCATCGTAGATCGGGCCCGTTCAGCCAAGCCTTATCTCGATGTTGTCCTGACCCACATCGATGATCGCTTCGATACCGGCATCCGTGACGAGCTGGGTGCCGACGTCGCCCGTAGTCTGCCGCTCATTCAAGCCAGAAAAAGTACCCTGCTGGTTGAAGACCCCGCGCCTCTGTGGGCTCTTGGGCCAGAGCGTTACGCGCGCTTGGCGGACAAATACAAACCGCTCACACCGAATCGCTCGGATCTCGCAGTCGATATCAACGTCGTTGAGCGCTACCAGGATGTCTATCCCACCAAGAAGCAGACCGGTGTCGAGCTGCTCGAACTGGTGCATCAGGCCGCCGTTTCGTTTGGCCGTGTCGCACTCTACTTCGAGAACTCACTCGAGAAACAGGACCTCGCATTGCTTCCCGCTGCCGCCACCAGCGCGCGCGTGGAATCCCGCGGCCCCGACGAGCTGGATACCGATGCTGCTGAGCCAACTCGAATAGCCTGGCAGGGACCTGTCGAAGTGGACGGCAAAACCTGGCCCATCCGGGACAGTCAATTCGTGCTGGTTCCGGGCGGCAAACACCGGCTCTCAACCGCTATCGACAAGCCGGCGATCGCCTTGAAAGACTTCAATGGCGAAATCCATTCCGCTATCTCGGGCCGTGACCGAGTGGATGTCGCCTACACCAGCCGGACTCGCGCCATAGCTGTGCTAGCTGCTGCCCCTTCCAGCGTCGAGGTAGACAGTCTACCCTATAACAAACCTTCCGCGGACGGCTCGCTCATGCTTCCTTCGGGCCAGCATGTCGTCACGTTCCTCCATTAACGCTCCTCGTTTTGACCGTCCCGCCAGCCTTTTTTATAGACGGTAAAAACCTCCCGCGTGGTCGTCAGATAACCGCCTTTTCCCGTGAATTCCTGCAAAATTGAGTCCGTCTCCTGGCAGTTTATACCCTTTATTGCATCTGTCACCAGCTCAACCGGAACTCCGTATGTCAATAATCCAAACGCCGCCGTGCGCACGCAATAGTCCGTCGCCAATCCGTACACGATGTACCGCTCCGCCCGCAGTTCATCGATCACCTGGCGAAGCTTCTCGCTCTCGAAAACGTCGATCGTGTTTTTCGCAACAATGATCTGTCCGTCCGCAATTGTTCGGGAATATTTCTGCTGGCCTTGCGTGCCGATCACGCAATGTGATTTCCAGACCCGGAACTCAGGGTCGTTCTCCGTGTGCGAGTCGATGGTCGAAACGATTGAAATCCCGTTCTTCGCAGCGAACGTTGTTAGATCGGCAAATGCCGGCGCGATCTCCTCCGCGCCCGGCACGTACAACGCACCCGCGGGGAATAAAAAATCGAGCTGCGTATCGATGTCGACAAATACGGTTTTCATGATTGATGCTGATGGCGAAGACTCTCGGTCAGCTCTTCTAGCCGGGTGCTCACCTCAACCCGATACGGCACGGATCTCTCAAGGTCTAGCAGTGCTGCCGGCAAAGCCGCGACGCTCTGGTGGGCAAAAGCGCGTACGTCCGCGATCTTCGGTTCGCTCTCGACCAACTCTCCGTCGTGAAACGCCGGACGAACTAGTGGCGAGCTTCCGAAAGCGTCGCTGCACTCGGTTTGCAGAGCAAGGATGTCGTGATTCTTTAATCGGTAAATCTGCTTGGCCCCCGGCCGGGTGCTCTTCTCGCCGCTGAACTTGGCCGTGTACCGCACATTCCCATCCTTCTTCAGTTCGACCATCTTGTAAACCGCGGAGATCGATGGCGCATCGGAGGAAGTCGCCAGCGCAGTTCCTACTCCAAATGCATCGATCGGAGCGCCGGCCTTCACGAGTTCCGCAATCCTATGTTCATCCAGATCATTCGTTGCAAAGATTTTCGCCGATTGAAGATCGGCCGCATCTAGAATTCGCCGCACCTCACGCGATAGGGACAGAAGATCTCCGCTATCGAGCCGCACACCCCAAATGGGTTTCCCGAGTGCAACGGCCAGTTTGGCGCCTTCGATGGTGTCGTAGGTGTCGAGAAGAAAGACCGTGTTTTCGCCCAGCAGCTCTTGCAGCGCGGCAAAAGACTGCCGCTCGCTTCCAAATGCCATCGTCCACGAATGCGCCGCGGTGCCGGATACCGGAATACCAAATCGTTTGCCGGCTTCCGTATTGCTCGTGCCGGTACAGCCGCCGATGTAGGCGGCTCTTGCGGCCAGCAAGCCGGCTTCCGGGCCGTGCGCGCGCCGGCTGCCGAATTCGACGATGGACCGACCCTCCGCCGCGATCACACAGCGCGCCGCTTTCGAAGCAATGCTGGTTTGAAACGCGAACGTGGAGAGCAGATACGTTTCCACCATTTGCGCTTGAATAATCGGTGCCCGGACGATGGCGATTGGCTCGTTCGAAAAGACCGGAGTGCCTTCGGGAACCGCAAACAAATCTCCGGTGAAGCGCAATTGCAGCAGGAACTCGAAAAATTCCGGCGGAGCGTTTCTAAACTGTGCTAGCGAGCGCAGATAATCGACTTCGTCCGAACGAAAGCTCAGATTCCGAAGATAATCGATGGCTTGCGCCAGCCCGGCGGCCAGCAGAAAATTTCTCTTTTCCGGTAGCCGTCTCGCGGTCAATTCGAAGGTCGCAATCTCGTTTGCTTTGCCGGCGGCGAAATATCCCGCCGCCATAGTCAGTTCATATAGATCTGTATTGAGAGCGAACATGCAGGCGCTCGGCCGCTGCCTGCCTTATTTCTTGGAGCTTGAGGCTGCCGGCTTGATTGCGTTATTTGCTTCCAGGATATCGTTGACCGACTTAGCATCGAGCTGATAAAGAGCCGGTTCGTTTTCCCGGCGCGCAATATAAGCGTCCGAAGTCTTCGCGAACTCAGCCTTCTCGTTGCGTTTGCCGTCGTTAGAAGTAACCGAAATCGTAACGGCCGGAGTTGTGAAACCCCCAGTGACAAATTTCGTTGCTGAAAGGTCGCGCAACTTATCGATAAATGACTGGACTGTACCGGAATCCATCGTCTTCCCGTTCGTTTTCCAATCCGTACCGCTGCGATTCAGCACTTTGTCGGACGACCCGCTCAGCACTTCGATCTTAGTCGGATCGTTAAAGCCGAAATCGAAGATCTTCTTATTGCGGAAGTCGTCGAGTGACTTCTCGAGTGCCTTGCCGAGATCCGACGAGACCTTATAAACACCCGGAACCACGCTGCTTTTCGCGTAATAATCGTCTTTGTTCTTCCGGAGATCGAGCGTTTGCGTGCCCGATGCGTCCGAGACTTTAACCGTACCAGCAGGTCGTCCCCGAAGCATAAGCTGCGGCGGCTTTTTTCGCATCATCTCCATTTCCGGACAGGTCCATCTTCGCGTCACCCAGCTTGCGCAGCAGTTCTTCCACTTGAAAGCTGTCCGCCCGGTACGGCTGCGGCTTGATGATTTGCCAGTCATTCTGGTTATTCTTGCCGAACTCGATGTCCGATTTGCCGGAGGACAAGTCAACCAGCGTCAGCTTGTTGGTGTCAAATGTCAGCAGACGTTTATCGCGCAGATCGTTGGCCGATTTATCCAGCGAGCTTTTGACCGATGACGCCACCGCATACACTTTCGGGCTCTGGTTCATCCGCGCATAGACTAGAGAGCCTGCAGGCACGTCGTCCCCGAAGACAATTTCGTCCGACTTTCCATTGTTCCTGTGGACCGTAACGGTGAGGCTGGGCGTAGTCAGGCCATATTTTCGCAGATCGGTCGCATTGTCTTCGACTACGCTGTCGGCCGAAACCGGGTTCAAGGAAGAAAATAAGCTGGTGGCCGTATCCTGATCGGCCTTCCACTTCTCAGGAGCCGTGATCTCCCACTTCCCCGCTGCACGTTGAAGAACGACGGTAGAGCCGTCTTTCTTTCTGAGATCGATCGACTGAACATCCTTCTCCGGGATGTCCACTAACTTAGGCGTGGGAGGAGTGGCGCTCGAAGTACTCGACGGAGGATGCTGCTTCGAGTAATAAACTGCTCCAGCCAGAACCGCCAGGACAGCGGCCGCTATCAGAAGGTTGCGCGGCTTCATGGCTATCTCCGCTTCAGGAAGATCGAAACCCCTCCAATAATGATCAGAAGAGGAATCGCTATCAGCACCGTGTAAGCAAAGACGTTCATCTGTCGCTGCGTCACATTGAGCCGGCGGTCCTCCGCTTCTTTCGGACGAATCGAGATTAAATCCTCGTCCGATGACAGCCAATTCACGGTATTGATCGCCAGATCGCGATTCGACTGGAAACCGATCATGCTGTTGTCAAGAAAACCGGAGCTGCCGATCACCACAAAGCGGCCAGGGTTACTCGGCTTGCCCGTGTTGTAGCTTCCGGCAACACCTAATACGAATGGTCCCTTTTTGTTGCTGGGATCGGACGGATTCACTTCATTGGTAGAGAGTTTGGTTGTCGCTATTGCGTTACCTGAGGTCGAGAAGAGCTTCGCATTGGTAACCTTGTCCGTGTTCTTGACCTGTAAAGATCGTGCGACAGGGAATCCGGTGAAGCTATTCTTCATATCGGCGACGATCGGCTGCGATTCATAGCTGCTGATTAGAGGAATCTCAGGGCCAAACCCGAATAGTTGTCCCATCGGATTCTGTTCGAGCACGAGATCCTTATCCTCTGTGACTCCCCAGCTGTCCAACAGATTAACCAGCGCTGCGTTTTCGGCAATGTGCTCGTGGCCAAAGTCCAGCGGAGGATCGAGCAGAATCAGCGCGCGGCCGCCGTTCTCTATGTAATTCTTGAGTGCGCTGACTTCGTTCGCAGCATAGTCTGTTCCAGGTCCCGCGATCACCAGCACATTGCAATCGCTTGGCACGGCGGTCTTGTCCACCAGGGTTACCGCCTGCGCCTGATAGTTATCGCGTTCGAGCATCGTCTTGAACTGCGACAGCCCGTTGCTGTCCGTTCCATCAAGCTGATGCTCCTGCGAGCCGCTGACAAAGCAGACCTTGCGAACACCTTTCAGGTCCTTCAGGAATGCACCCGTGATGCCCTCCTCCGTCAGCGCTTTTGCTTCTTCTCTGCGCGGCCCGATTTCGACGTAAGCCGTACCCGCATAACGCAGGCCGTAGGCGCGCGCCACCGTCGGCTGCTTCTGATAATCGATGTACTGAATGTGAATCTTGGGAGAGAGATTCGCGTACCGGTCAAGGATGCCTTTCGCCTGAGCGAAGCCGCTGGCTTTGTCGATGTAAGTTATGGTTGCGTTCTGCTTCAGGCCCTTGACAATCTTTTGAGTCTCCTGCGAGAGCGTGAAACGCTTGTTGCTGGTGGTGTCGTAAGTCTTGTTATAACGATTACCCAGCCAGTTGATCAGCACCAGGGCCGCGATAACTACGATCGTGTACAGCGAAGCCGTTGCTCCGTAGCGCGCCTGGCGTCCTGAAAGCGTATTCCTGTGAGTCTTCGGATCGAGTGTTGCAGTGTCCGCCATTACGCCCTCCACCGCAGAGATTCAAGCGAGCGCGCGGTGAGAAACAAGCCCAAAAAAGTCATAGAGAGGTAATAGATCAAATCTTTGGTGTCGATCACGCCGCGCGAGAAGCTGTCCATGTGGCTGACGATCGACAGATAATTCAAAACCTGCACAGTCGGAGAATTGCCGAAGGATGTTGTCCAGTTCAGAATCCATAAAACCAGCGCGAGAGCAAAACCAACCGCACCAGCGATGATCTGGTTACGCGTCAAAGTGGATATGAAAGTTCCGAACGCCAACAAGCACGCGCCCTGCAGCAGAATTCCGAGAAAACCAGTGGCCACCGGCTTCCAATCCGGGTTGCCATACACAAACAGAAATGAGTAATCGAGCAGCAAAACCGCCAACAGAGCGCCGTAGAGGATGACGGCGGAAAGCCATTTTCCGATAACAATCTCCAAATCGTGTACTGGCGAAGTAGCGAGAAGCTCGATCGTGCCCTGCCGCTTTTCTTCAGCAAACAGACGCATGCTAATCAGCGGAATGAGAAATAGACCAACCACCGCGATGTTCGAAAACAGCGGCGCAATCACCTGTTCATTGACGTTCATCGGGAACGATTGCCCGCTCATTTGGCTTTCCAGGCCGGCCCGCACGAAGCTGGCGCTAATGATGTATGTGAAGACACCGCTTAGCACCGCGAAGATCGCCAGCAGGACCCAGGCGATAGGAGAAACGAAGTACGAGTAAAGCTCGCGGCGGCAGATTGTCCAGATATTTCTCATTGAGCTTCTCCCACCGCCACCGGCGGCGCGGTGCTCTCGGCGTGCGAATCGGTCAACTCGAGGAAGACCTCTTCGAGCGTCAAAGTCGAAGATTTGAGTTCGATCAGGTTCCAGCCTGCGTGGACGATCGCCCGCGCTATATCCGGACGCGTGTTGCGGCCCTGCAGGCTTTCCACTTCGTAGACGTATCGTGGGCCGTGGGTGACTTGATCCAGCACTTTGCTGACACCGGGCACCTGCTCGAGTCGCTGGCGCACCGCAGCAGGATCAACGTCGCCCGCATTTTCTACCTGGACTAGAGTAGCGCCGCCAAGTCCGGCGCGATTCTTGAGGTTCTCGACGGAGTCGGTGGCTACCACGCGCCCCTTGTTGATGATGATGACCTTCTCGCAAACCGCTTCGACTTCAGGCAGAATGTGCGTACTGAGAATGATAGTGTGTTCGCCTGCTAAGCCCTTAATCAGGTCTCGCGTCTCGTTGATCTGCTTAGGATCGAGACCGGATGTGGGTTCATCGAGAATCAGAACATCCGGATTGTGAATAATCGCCTGCGCCAGGCCGACGCGCTGTCGATATCCTTTTGACAGCTTGCCAATCACCTTGGATTTGACATCCGCCACTGCGCAGCGCTCCATCACCTGCTCCACCCGCGCTCTGATCTCGCTCGCGGGAACATTTTTAAGACGCGCCACGAAGGTGAGATAACCTTCAACCGTCATCTCCGGATAGACCGGAGGAGCTTCAGGCAGATAACCGATGTGCTTCTTGGCTTCAAACGACTGTTCGAAGACGTCGTAATTGGCCACCGTCACCTTGCCCTCCGTAGGCGGCAAGAAACAAGTAAGAATGCGCATCGTGGTCGTCTTGCCTGCTCCGTTTGGGCCCAGGAAGCCAACGATGTCGCCTTTGTTTACAGAGAATGAGATATTGTTAACCGCGACATGACGCGCGTATCTCTTCGATAAGCCTTCAACCTGAATCATATGGTTAACGAACTAGAGCCGGCTTTTCTTGACGGGATCGTCAGCCAGTTCTTACGCAGTAGCGCTTGGAAACACCAGCATAATACAGAGCTGAATCCATCCCCAAAAAGTTGAGACGCAGTATGCCGGGGAGCGTTTGGTTTCAAGATACAAATTATTGAGCTGCGCCGATGCCCATGATCTGAAATCCGGAGTCGACATATAGTATGTTCCCGGTAACTCCGCGGCCTAAATCACTCGCCAGAAATACCGCCGCATCGCCGACCTCGGCTGGATCCGTGTTGCGGCGAAGAGGCGCAGTTGCCGATGCGCCTTCGAGCATTTTCGAGAAGTCCTTTACTCCTCGGGCGGACGTCGTTTTGATAGGACCGGCCGAGATCGCATTTACGCGGATGTTATTTGGCCCGAGATCGTTTGCGAGATAACGTACCGATGCTTCTAATGCGGCCTTGGCTACTCCCATCACGTTATAGTTCGGCATAACGCGCGACGATCCAAGATACGTTAACGTCGTGATCGATCCGCCCTTTGTCATGAGGGGAGCAAGCGAGCGCGACACTGCGACCAGGGAATACGCGCTTACCTCCTGGGCCAGCAAATAGCCATCGCGGCTCGTCTCGACGTAGGGACGGCTCAGATCCTCTCTGTTTGCGAATGCGATGCTGTGAACCACAGCGTCAACTTCCGCTGATCTCTCCCGCAACGCGGCCACCAGGTTGTCTAACTCGTCCGGTTTGGTTACATCACACGGCAGTACCGCCGCTGCTTTGAGCTCGGCTCCCAATTCTTCTACGGTTTGCTTCTGGCGATCGCCCTGATAGGTGAGAAGAAGTTCCGCTCCCTCGCGCACGAACGCCGATGAAATCGCGTGTGCGATGCTCCACTTGTTCGCCAGGCCCAAAACGATTGCGGTCTTGCCAGTCAGGAGTTGCGGCATGGAAGTGTCATTGTAACGTGGCGGGAGGCGAATCCTCTGTACCGCGGCCTCTGACAGGAGGCACCACTTCGAAGTGGTGCTTATGGACTATAATCAATGAGGAGCTTGCATACCGATGAAATCCGAAGTCCCCGATCCCAACACCGTAGTGTGGTTTGAAAATCGGTTTGTTCGCCTGGCGGAAGCAAAGGTGAGCATCCTGACCCACGCGTTCAACTACGGAACGGGAGTCTTTGAGGGTATCCGCGGCTACTACGAACAGCAGAAGAAAGAGCTGTTCCTGGTCCACATGCTCGAACACTACGAGCGCTGGAAGAGGAATTGCCGAATTCTGCGGATTAAGGTGCCGCCCTCCGCCACCGATTTGGCCGAGATCACCGCCGAGCTTTGCCGCCGCAACAATTTCAAGAGTCACGTCTACGTCCGGCCGCTTGCCTATAAAGCTTCGGCGCGCCTTGGGGTGCCCGTGGATGACAACGATGCCTACTCCATTGCAGCCATTCCGGTGGCTGAAGATATCAGCGGAAGAAAGGGTCACAGGGCGAGCGTAGCCTCATGGCGGCGGGTGGAAGATAATGCTATTCCGGGCAGAGCGAAAATTTGCGGAGCGTACGTCAATAGCGTGCTTGCGGTCGATGAAGCGCAACGCAACGGGTATGACGAAGCAATTTTTCTTAACGAGAGCGGCCACGTGGCCGAGGGCGCCACATCGAACCTGTTCATGGTTCGAGATGGAAAACTGATTACACCGCCCGGAACGGACAACATCCTGGAAGGCATCACGCGCGCGAGCATCATCGAATTAGCGCAACGGGAACTAATGCTCCAGGTTGTAGAACGCTCCATCGACCGGACCGAGCTCTACATCTGCGATGAAGTTTTCCTCACTGGTACCGCTGTAGAAATCACGCCGATTGTGGACGTGGATCATCGACCGGTTGGAACCGGTGAAGTGGGTGTCATCACGCAAAAATTGAGGACGCTCTATACGGAAGCAACGCGGGGCAGAATGCCCGCCTACTCTCACTGGGTGTGGCCGGTCTACTCGACAGCACTAGCTGAGAAGACCGCCTAGGCACTGTAGTTCTTCGCCAGAGCTAACGCGCCCCAGAGAATTGTGTCGTCACCTAAAACGGCCGGCACAACATCTACTCTGGCTCGCGACCAGGGCGTGATCTGTCGCCCGAGCTCCTCGCGCAGAGGGCCGAACAGAGCATCACCGGCTTTGCTGATACCGCCGCCAATCACAATCCGAGCGGGATTAAAAAGCATGATGGCTGTCTTCAGCCCTTGAGCCAGCGGCCGGACGTATTCTTTCACGAAGAGCGGATCACGGAACAGTTCTTTCGCCGGTTTACGATGATCGCGCTCCAGCCAGATGCCCGCGCAGAGGCGCTCCAGACAACCGCGCGATCCGCAC
The DNA here is from genome assembly GCA_963799755.1 of Terriglobia bacterium. GTDB lineage: Bacteria > Acidobacteriota > Terriglobia > Bryobacterales > Bryobacteraceae > Bog-105. The sequence continues at coordinate 29,591 of CAWCYQ010000016.1, forward strand.
AGGCACTCGGGCCCGTCGGTTTCAATCGTGTGATGGCCGATCTCGCAGGAAAAGGAATCGTGCCCTCTGTAGAGACCGGACTCCGTCAACAGCCCTCCGCCGATGCCGGTTGAAATCGTCATATAGAAAAGAGGTCGTGCGTTCCTGCCGGCGCCGTAGTGACCCTCGCCCAAGCGCGCCCACCATCGTGTCGCGATCGATAGCGCAGGTAATCCCGAGCCTCTTCTTGACGGCTCCAACCAGATCGAAGTCGGTCCAGCCTTCCACGTGGGTGGAGCAGATGACCTTTTGAGTAGTGAAGTTGACAGGACCACCGAAGCCGATTCCTCCGGTGCCAATGGAATAGAGCTTCGCCCAGGGTGCGGCAACTCTTTCGATATAGTCGAGCATCCAAGCGGGTCCACCGCTTCGGTCAGTTGCACTGCTCTCGCGTTCGATCAGTTCCTCATCCCGAAAAAGGCCGAGACTCACGTTGGTGCCGCCAATATCGACCGCAAGAGTATGCATGGACCCAGTCAATCTTATTTGCTTCCAGAGATCAAAATGCTTTCGCCTGCCGGAGTTTGCGCACTTCCTGCTCGACGCCCGAAATAGCCGAGGCGCCGTAAACCATCTCAATACGCTCGGCGCCCAAGCGGGCCAGAATCACGGCCCGGAATTCCGTGTTATATCTGGTCACATCGGCCGGATCGTAGCCGAATTCGCGAGCGATCCCCTTCAGCAGTCCATCAGCAAGATTGACTGCCGGAACCGAGTTCACGTAATCGGCATCGGAAAGGTTATTTATCTGGTATTCGATACGCATGCCGGGTAGTTTCAGCTCGCCGTCTTTCTTAATGAGAAAACCCTTTGCGACCGGATCGACCCGAGCGATGATCGCGGCGGCTCGAATCCAGTTCACAACCTTATACTCATTGCCGAGCGTAGGCGCAGAGTGTGCGCTCGCCTGAGTGATGATGACTCGCCCCGGTAAGCCGCGTGCCATTGTTTCAGCCAAGCTAAGTATATGGTGCGCTCCGGTCCGTGAATTGCCGGGTTTACCGAAATCGTCATTCTTGCCCAAGCCTCCGAAGTTCATCTCCTGAAATTCCGTTCCGTCGGCATTCCATTGAAAAACGAGCATCTTTGCCCAGTCGTGCCAGACGGGCGCAGCGAGAATCGCATCCTCGTCGATCGCGTGGGCCAATCCACCCGCGTAGATCTCGCGATATATGGCAGCTAACTTTCTAGCATTTTGTTGGTTGAAGGATTCGTGAACCACCAGGCCGCCGGGATAGGAATGATGACTGCCGAAGTTACTGCCCGGCGTGCCTTCGAAATGCAGCGCAACGTGAGGACAGGCCGTCCCGTCGTCGAGTATGGGCGGAAAGAGACCAGCCATGAGTCCACCGTCGATGCCATCGCCGTCAGCAGCGCTCAGCAGACCTTCCGCGAGGAGTTGATGAATGATGCTTTTCTTGTTTTCAGCCGTTAAGTTGGCACGATGAACGACGCAGGTCCGCGGATTTGTGAACCCGTCGAGCGTCACTTGCCGTAGATGTTCATTTTGAATATTCTGAACGTTCTGCACAAGCCGCTTCACAGCTTCACCGATGAATGGCGAATGAGCACCGATCGTCTGGGCCTGCTTGTTTCCCGCTCCGGGCCGGGTCTGGTCGGCGGCGCCGGCCACCCCCGTTAAAGTTACGTACAGCCAGACGCCGAGAGAGATCTTCCGCAACGTTTGCACAGCTTCGATTTTGCGATATGTCCCGGTTGCCCGTTGATACACTTCAAATTTGAAGCACAGTAGTATCAGCCGTAGGGGAATGATCGGGCTCCTCGGAATGCCCGCCTTGCATGTGTTTGCCCAGGGGGTCTCGACCCGCGCCGTCAAGGCGCAACCGCGCGGCAAGCCCTCCGGCATACCCTTCAATGCCTGTTTCTCCGATGTCGGGGCCCAAGCGGGCCTGCATGCGCCGCTCATCTATGGGCCCGAAGAAAAGAAAACGTACATCCTGGAAACAACCGGTTGCGGATGTGCTTTCATCGACTTCGATAACGACGGCTGGCTGGATATTTTCCTGCTGAGCGGCACCCGGTTCGAAAATCCTCCGGAAGGAGCTACTAATCGCCTCTACAAGAACAACCGGGACGGAACATTCACGGATATCACCGAAAAAGCGGGACTCACAAAGACCGGTTGGGCCTCGGCGGTAGCCGTCGGCGATTACGATAACGACGGCTTCGACGACATGCTCGTCACCTATTACGGCCAAAACGTTCTCTACCGCAATAACGGGAACGGCACTTTCACTGATGTGACGGAGAAGGCCGGATTGCTGCACGACGGCACGCGCTGGGGGTCAGGCTGTACGTTCGTCGACTACGATCGCGATGGGCACCTGGATATTGCAATTGCCAATTACCTGCAATTCGACAAAGACAAAATTCCCAAACCCGGTGAGAGTTCCTACTGCAATTGGAAAGGCATTCCCGTGAATTGCGGCCCGCGCGGCCTACCTCCCGGAGACATGCTTCTCTATCACAACAATCGCGATGGAACGTTCACGGATGTAAGCGTCAAGTCGGGTATCTCCAAAGCGAAGGGTAGTTACTGCATGACGACTGTCGCCGCGGATTTCGACAACGACGGCTGGCCCGATATCTATGTTGCCTGCGATTCGACTCCGAGCTTTCTGTTCAAGAATAATCACGACGGAACATTCACGGATATCGGGCTAGAGTCGGGCGTTGCACTGAATGAGGACGGCATGGAGCAGGCCGGCATGGGTTTGGGCATCGGCGACTATAACCTGGATGGCAATCTGGACATTCTGAAAACTCATTTCGCCGATGATACGGCGGTTCTTTACCGGAACGACGGCAAGGGTAACTTTGAGGATGTAACAAATGCCGCGGGGCTGGGCGTCGAGACGCGCTTTATCAGTTGGGGCGCCGGCATGTTCGACCTCGACAACGACGGCTACCCGGATCTGTTTTGGGTGACCGGCAGCGTGTATCCCGAGATCGAAAAGGTTCTGCCGAATTATCCCTTCAAGAGCCCGCGAATCGTGTTCCGCAACCTGAAGAATGGCAAATTCGAAGAGCTATTGGACCAGGCAGGCCCCGGTGTCGCGGCGCCGCACGCCAGCCGCGGCTCCGCCTTCGGCGATTTCGATAACGATGGCGACATCGATGTACTCATCATGAACCTCAACGAGCCGCCTTCTCTCTTACGCAACGATGTCAAAGGCGACAATCGTGCCATAAAGGTGAAGCTCCAAGGAACAATCTCCAACCGCAGCGCAATAGGTGCGCGTGTCACAGCGCATTACGGAGGAAAAGTTCAGGCACAGGAGGTTCTGAGTCAGGCAAGCTACTATTCGGCAAACGATCTCCGGCTCCATTTTGGGTTAGGCGCGAGTGAAAAAGTGGATCTGGATGTGCGCTGGCCGAACGGCAAGACAGAGCACTTTGCTAACCTCGCGGCGAATCATATCTTTACCATTCGCGAGGGAAGCGGCGTCATAAAGGCGGAATCCTTCGCCAAGCGATCGGGTTCGCTATCTCTGTGAAAAAATAGGAAGGCCGGTCTGGCGGACGGCTCTATGCGAGTTTTGTCTTTTGCGCTACTGCTTGGCTCAATGGCGATTAGCGTTTTAGCCGCGCAAGATCGTCCAATAGATGAATCGGCGATGCAGCCCTATGAAGCGCATGCAACGCTGGTCACGGGCAAGGTGTCGCGAGATCGCGATCGGCAGCCCTGGGCGGTTAGCGCCGGAGAGCGTGTGCCGGTTCGGCAGGTGATCTCAACTGGCAACGATGGTTATGCGCATTTCACGGTAGCCGAGGGCGCCAATTTCGATATATACAGTAACTCGCGCGTTGTTTTCAGGCAAAACACGGCCCGCGCGGGCGACCTGTTGGACGTAATTTCGGGACGCGTGCGCGTACATTTGCAGCCATCCATGAGCCAGCCGCAGCAGCGGATTTTCACGCCGACGGCTACGATCACCGCAAACAGCCCGGCCACCGTTGCTTTGGCCATCGATCAGGACGACACGTTGCGCATCGATGTGCTGGAAGGCGAAGTAAGAGTTCGGCACACCAAACTCCCGAAGTCGGATCCAACCATAGTGCGGGCGTTAGATGCGATTCTGGTGCGGCCGGATGAGCCTATTTCACGGCAGGTCGATCGCGGTTCGCTTTACAGGTATACGGTCAAGCCGTTCAAGGATATCTGGCTCGCCGTTACGCCTGGCCATTCCGGCTCACATAATGGAGATGTGATCGAAGGCGACAAATTCCTTGCCAGAGTATCCCCGTCGCAATTTGTTTCTGAATGGCGGTAAGAACTTTTCTTCACTGGTCCTTGGTTTCTCTGGCTGTCGCGGGCGGCTGTTATGCCGGGCAAACGGCGCATCCGCCAGCGCAGGCGCCACAGACTGCCGCCGTGCCTCAATCCTCCGGCCTCGAGACTCCTTGGGACGTGCGCACTATTCTCGCAAAGTTAAACGCCGATACGGGCGAACTCAAACCTTTGCTCGATACTCTGAAACCTCAGCAGTGGTACGACCAAAAGGGAGCCTCGAGCACCTACATCCTGCAATGGCAGACGGCGGAGCGCCAGCTTAACGACGTCTCCGAAACGAGCAAACTGCTCGGTCAGAAGACGGAAAGCCTTTCGCTTGCTCTGGACGATTACTTCCGGCTCGAGGCACTCGAGGTAACAACCCGTTCACTCGAGGAGGGCGTTCGCAAATACGGCGACCGGTCCACGGCCGAGAGGTTCAGCCAGCTTCTGGCGCGAAACTTCAACAATCGAGAACGGTTCCGGGATTACATACGAGATCTGGCGGCAAGCACGGAACAGAACTTCAAGATTGCGGATGAAGAAGCGCAGCGTTGTCGCGGTATGATCAGCAGGGAACCGGCATCGAGTTCGAAGAAGTTGCGCAAGTGAAGCCGGCAACATATGGAAATCGGCACCTTTACCTGTTCGATCTGTGGAGAGTCTTCGCGCGACATCTGTATCTACTGCACAAAAGACGCGTGCAGCAATCACCTTTGTGATAGATGTCACCGTTGTAGCGACTGTTGCGCCTGCGAAATGCCGGTATGGGAGCAGGCACATGGACAAACGTCAAACGGGCACGCGGCGCAGCCTGCTTCTCCAGAGAGCCATCGCGAGCCGGCCGCCATCGAACCGGAGCAGTGAATTCTATTAAGGCTCTTTTCCGGAGTGGTGCAGCACGGAAGAGAACGTCGAATGCTTGCCGCTCGAAATCGTCAATTTCTTGAGCACCGCTTCACGATCTCCGTTCACCCACGCCGTTTTGATTGCTGCGTCATCGAGTCCGGCCAGCCTTCCTGCCAGTATGAAAGCGGGCAAGGCAGCCGTCATGTCGTGCCAGCGCGCCATTTCGACGACCGACGGCAGAGCGCGCTCCCTGAGGAGAGCAAGTGTATCCGGATCGCGGTTCTCAGTCAGGTTGACGAGCGCCCGGGTAGCGTCGCGGCGGTCTGACCACACCACGGAATTCATCAATTCGACAAACCAGGTGGGTTCTAGACGGATCTGTTGCTCCGGGTGCAGCTTTGCTCCCACCGCGACCGCCTTGAGAGCTCGCATGGCGTTCTCGCGGACATTGTCATCCACGTCGCGCAGTCCGTACTGGAGGCCGTCGACTATGGTCTTGATGGCGCGCGGTTCGCGAGGACCGTACTGCAGCAGATAAGCGGCGGCGGCACGTTGTTCAGGGTCAGCGGATTCGCGCAAAACGCGATCAACCAGGGCGAGATTCGCCGCTACGGCCGGAACAAAAGACTGCTGCAACCGGCGGCATTCCGGATCCTCCATCAACGAATACCCTTGCGTGAGATCTTCATCGGCATTGCGGCCGCGGATGCTGCCCGCTACTTCATCGAGAAAGGTCCGGTACGCGGTAAAGAGGTCCGCGGGCAGCGCGGTATCACCGGTAGGAGTTGCGTGGTAATCAATGTGGGGCGTGTCCCGCTCTTCAATGCCGACATAGAGAACCATGTTGTTGCCATCGCAGCAGGCGGCTTCGACGCGTGACACAACCACGCCTGAGACTTTATCGATCCGGTCCTCGGCGTCCAGGCGAGAGGGCATGGGGTCACCCGGCTTTGCTTTGAGTGCGGCTTTGATTTTCTCTGGTGAGACTTTCCGCGTTCCGTAGACCTCGACCAAGCCCACGCGCGGGGTGATGTCGCGTGGCTGAACGTCTGGAACCGCTGCCGACATCGAGAGCGCAAGGGCGGCAAAAAGCGAAGCAAAACAATAAACAGGGCGATCAGTCACGACTCTTCTAGTATCGGACGTGAACTGACGGCGTCCCGTTTACGCCTGTTTTTGAGCGAGGTCGCCGACTATCGGCAGCTTGACTTTCCGATTGTTGTAAGCCTGATACATCAGGTAAAGCCATAGTGCAAAGACCGCCAGCGAGTAGAGCGGAAGGAACATAAAGGTGAGGCCGTGCGTAAAGATTCCGACCATTCCCAGGACAATCGCGAACAGTATCCACAAGATGATCACGGCAACATGCGCGAAGATCGCTTGAAAAGCGTGGAACCGGATCGTTTTATTCCGGTTGTAGGGAGCGAGAACCAGGAAGATAATTCCGGTGACGAGTCCGACCAGATAGCAAAGAGCGCTCGCGACATTTTCAGTCAACCCGGGTGCTTGCACGGCGGAAGCGGGACCCGGCGGAACGTAGCCGCTGCCGGCGCTGCCCGTTGCACCGGCGCTGCCTCCCAGTGCCGCTCCGCAGTTCGGACAAAAGGCGCCGTCCGCCTGTGTTCCACAATTTGCGCAAAACGCCATGCGATCTCCTCGTGGCTCAACACCACAGCTAATGAGTGTATTGCAATCTAAAAGAAATTACTAGATCGTAACAGGCCGTCTCATGGCCGGGCGCATCGCTAGGTTTACCAGTACCATCAAAACGGAGAAGATCGGGATCAGCATGAGGCCGCGCCGATAGGTGCCGCCTTCCGACAAAGCGCCGATGATTTTAGAACTGACAACCAATCCGATCCAGCCGCTCGTGATAACGATGCCCAAGGCGGTGGCTGTGCCTCGCGGGAAGGTATCCTGCGCCATCGCCAGCGTTGTCGGGAAGACTGGTGCCATACTCAGGCCGGCGCAGAAAACTGCCGCCGTGATGGCTGCGTTTGAGTGGAGATGCAGCATGGCATAGGTTGTAATTGCCATCAGGATCGCCACCACCAAAGTCACGGTAAGAGCCGGAATTTTATTCAGGACGCGAGAGACAACAACCCGGCCAAGCAGAATGCCGAAGGCAAATCCATAACTGACCACATGTCCCGCTGACCTTGGGTCGAAATGGACTGTGTCGACGAGGTAGGTCTTGAGCCAGTTCCAAACACCGACTTCGCACGCAACATACAAGAACAGAAACAGCGACAGCAGAAGGAGCGGCGCTTTCGTCAGAAGAACGGGCACTTCGCTGACGTGAAAACTGGCTTTCCCTGACGGGGAAGGCATTCGAGTAACAGCGTTTACGACCAGGGCAAGCGCGGTAAGCGCAGCGATGATGTAACAAACCATGGCCGGATCGATGTGCTCGCTTGCGATATAGGTCGTGATGATGCTGCCCAGGCCAAAGAACAGGTTCAGGAAGTTAAGCACCGAACCGCGCCGCGCCGTATCGACGGCTCCGGCCAAAGCGTTCGAACCCGTAACGACGATACCGCCGCCGAATCCCAGTACAAAATAGACCACGAGCAAGCCGTTATACCCGCCGGCATTGGGTGCTGCCGCCAGGGAGGCTGCGATTAGCGCGAGACCTGTCAAAAGGGACAGCTTGCTGCCTTTTATATCGATGAACGGACCGGCCGAGAGAGAAGCTACCACCAGGCCGAGGGCATAAAGCGTTGCCAGCGTCCCTTGCTGGCCGGCAGTGAGGGCATAGCTGGGAAGCAGAGCGCCAAGAATCGGCGCGATCAGACCGTAGGTGAAGATCGCCAGGATAGCGGAGAGGATGAGCACCGAAAAATGGTATCAGACAGAAGCGCTTAGCGGCACATTCCGTGTGATGACTGCGGCGAGTACATCGGCAGCGCGCTCGCAATCGGCGCGTGCGACATCCAGGTGCGTGACGATGCGCATCCGCTTTTCGCCGACTCCGTTAGCGAGGATACCCTGCGATTCTAATTCGCGGCTGAACTCAGCCGGCGTGATTCCGAGTGCCGAAATGTCGAAAATCACGATGTTGGTGCGGATCGCTGCCGGATCGATTCGTATGCCGGGCAATTGGGCGAGCTTCCCGGCGAGAAAACGCGCGTTTTCGTGATCCTCCTCGAGACGCGCGGGCGATTCCTCGAGCGCAATCAGCCCGGCGGCCGCGAGTACGCCCGCTTGACGCATGCCTCCGCCCAGACGTTTACGATAGAGGCGGCCCTGCGCGATGCATGTCGCGGGAGCCAACCAGCATGGACCCCACAGGTGCGCCGAGCCCTTTCGAAAGGCAGAACATCACGGAATCGACTTCGCGCGCGATGCGCGCCACAGGCGTCTTCGTCGCCACAGAGGCGTTGAAAACGCGGGCTCCATCCATATGAACTTTGATGCCTCGAGCATGGGCGCGCGCGCAGATGTCATCGATGATTTCGAGCGGGTAAACAGTCCCGCCCGCCATATTATGCGTGTTCTCGAGCGAAATCAGAGTAGTTGGTGCGTTATGCGGACCGAAGGAACGGAGAGCGGGCTCGATTTGTTGCCATGTGAGAATGCCGTCTTTTGTCGGTACCGGTCGGGCGAGACAGCCTGAAAACCAGGCGAGCATCGAAAGCTCCCAGTCCAGGATGTGGGATCGGGCATCGCAGAGGACTTCTTCGCCATGCCGCGTATGCAGCTTAATTCCGATCGTGTTCCCCATCGTGCCGGTCGGCACAAACAGGGCCGCTTCCTTGCCCAACAACTCGGCAGCACGCTGTTCGAGGCGATTTACTGTAGGGTCTTCGCCATAGACGTCATCGCCCACCTCGGCTTCCGCCATCGCCGCGCGCATTCTGGCGCTCGGACGAGTCACGGTATCGCTGCGCAGGTCAATTTGCTTCTGAGCCGGCATTCACGAACTCCTGAAAAATCTCGTTCGAAAGCAACACGCCGGCGGGCGAGAGACGTAGACGCGTTCCCTCGAGTTCGAGCATACCGGCCCTTGTCCACCGCTCTATGGGCGTAGCAAAACGAGCCCATTCGATGGGCGTGGGCTCGATACCTTTCATCAGCCTGAGGCCGACAAAGAAATGCTCTTCGCCCCCATCGGTTGCAGTCGTCTGCGGCGGTTCTAGCCGGCCCTCCAGGTATTCGCCGAGCGTATCCGGATTGCTCCAGCGCCTTCGACCGTCAAAAGAATGAGCGTCGACGCCAAAGCCGATGTACGGTTCGAGCTGCCAGTATTTAAGGTTATGGCGCGACTCGAAACCATCCAGCGCAAAATTAGAGATCTCGTAACGATGAAGTCCCTGCTGTCCCAGACGCGACACGGCGCGCTCGTAGAACTCCGCAATCAGATCGTCCGAAGGCATCTGGGCCGCGCCGTATTTTGTGCCGCCTAGGAGCAGTTCCTTGCCGAGCCGGCTGTCTTCATCCGTTTCAAATATGTAAACCGAGACATGCGGCGGCGCAAGGCGCTCGATCCAGTCGAGTGAGATTTCCCAGGATCGGAACGTTTGTTCAGGCAGGCCCGCGATGAGATCCAAGTTAATGTTGGAAATGCCTTCTTCGCGCAACAGCTCAATATCGTGCTGAACGGTTCCGGCAGTGTGGCGGCGGCCTGTCTGACGAAGCTCGCCAGAGACAAACGATTGCACGCCCAGGCTGACGCGATTGACCCCCGCCTTGCGCCAGGATCGGGCAGCTTCACCGGTCAGGGTACCTGGAGCGCATTCAAGAGTTATCTCACTGAGCTGCTCATTGGGAACATTGCCGATGACTCGCACAAGTAAGTCCAGTGGCATCAGACTGGGAGTGCCACCACCGAAATAGAGTGTTTCGGGCGCCCATTGCCAAGAGTGCGCCCGGATTTCCTCGAGTAAGGCGGCCTGATACCGACCACGGATTTCGTGCGACGAAACTCCAGATGCAAAGTTACAGAAGCTGCATTTCTGCTGGCAAAACGGATAGGATATGTAAACGCCCGACATTCCGTACTACCTCCATTCTCCACTTGCCAAAGGAAAGTTTGGTAACTTTGACACGGAAGTAGTCATCTGCTAATTACGCAAACTCTATGGAGCCTTCGTGTGTTCGTCAAACTCTCATCCCAGGCACGAGCAAGCTCTTTGCGGACTTCCTCTATCATTTTGATAGGGTAAGCGCCTTATACCCACACAATTTTGCCGATTCCGGCAGTTTTCGCGAAGCGGCTGCGCAGTTGGATTACCCGGACTCCAGGCGTCGACAAATCGTGAACGCGCTGCGCGAGCAGAATGGCCCTTCGGCGTCGCTCGATGAACTCGCGAAACCCGGCACCGTCGCTGTGGTCACAGGACAGCAGGTTGGGCTTTTATCCGGGCCGTCGTACACGATTTTTAAAGCGCTGACGGCTGTACGCCTCGTCCAGGAGCTGCGGGCAGAAGGCATTTCGGCCGTTCCGATTTTTTGGCTTGCGTCGGAAGACCACGATCTGGCGGAGGTGGATCACGTCTGGTTGTTCGATCAGGACATCAAGGCGAGTAGTATCTCGGTAGCGAATGAGGTAACGAATGGCGGTCCGGTCGGAGAAGTCGTCCTGCGCAATGTGCCGTTCGCCGAGATTCGCGAGGCGCTTGGAAATCTGCCATTTGCGGAAGAAGTCTGCGACCGTTTGAAGCGGTCCTATGCACCAGGTGCGACATTCACTTGTGCCTTCCGAAACTTCCTGCAAGATCTGTTGGGAAGCTTCGGTCTGCTTTTTCTCGATCCGCTCGCGCCCTCCATTCGAGAGATTGCGCGCCCCTTCCTGGCAGAGACCGCGGCCCGGGTCCCGGAGCTATTGGAAGGAGTAAAGGCGCGTGACCGCGAGTTAGCCGAAGGTGGATACCACTCGCAGGTTCACCTGGATGAGGCCTCCTCGCTTCTGTTCCTGCTCGATGGAAAAAGGACACCCTTGCGCTGGAAGGATGGTCAGTTCGCATCGAGAGAGAAGACCTATCGAACGGAAGATTTGCAGGATATGGCAGAGCGGCTCTCGCCGAATGCGCTCCTACGGCCGGTCATGCAGGATTACCTGTTGCCGACCGTTGCCTATGTGGGCGGCCCCGCAGAGGTTGCCTACATGGCGCAGAGCCAGGTTCTTTATCAGAAGCTGCTAGGGCGTATGCCGGTGATCTTTCCACGCAACAGCTTTACCTTGCTGGATAGCCGGGCCGAGAAGCTGATCGAGCGGTATGGCCTGTCGATGCCAGATCTTTTCGACCATCAGGAAAAGGTGAAGAGCAGGATCGCGGCGAAGTTGGTCCCGCGAGAGTTGGCCGATACCTTCGCTTCCCTTGAATCGTCGATTTCGACTGCCCTCAGCGGTCTCAAGAAGAACTTGCGAAGCTTCGATCCTACGCTCGAAGCGGCGGCCCAAAAAAGCGAGGCCAAGATGCTGTATCAGCTCCGGCATTTATCGGATAAAACGGCGCGGGAAACCCTGCGACGGGATGAACGGAGCGGGCGCGAGGCCAATTACCTGGTCGACTTGGTTTACCCGCACCGGCGATTGCAGGAACGGTTTTACTCGATAGTTCCTTTCCTCGCAAAGCACGGTCCGGACCTGCCGCAGCGACTCTTCGAAATGACCCAGACCACTTGTCCGGATCATATGGTGCGGACAGTTTAGGAACGCTCCTTTGCGGTGGCGCTTCGGACTGTTCTTTCTTCTCCCGATTTGGGGTATCGCACAGACCGGGTATCTAGGGCGCGAGGTTTGCGCCGGCTGCCATAAAGGAATCGCGGCTACGCAAGCGCAGACGGCCATGGCGCTCACCTGGCAAGGTACAGCTCCGCGACAGGTCCCGCCCAATTCAGAAGAGACGCAGACGGAGGGACCCGATCCCGCAATCGATTACGCGATCAGGCGAACTGCCAATCAGCTGTTTTTCGAAATCCGGATGCCGGGACAGACGCCGCTGCAGTTCCCGATTGAGGTCACGATGGGCGGTAGGCGGCACGGATTGAGCTTCCTGGCGCGCGTTGCCGATCTGGATGGATTGCATCTGGCGCGTGCGCCGCTTGTTGAGACGCGGTACCTGCACTACGCTCCTCGAAACCGGCTGGAGCTTTCACCCGGTTTCCCAAAGGACAAGCCGACAACTTACGAAACGGCCATCGGGCGTGTACTGACGCCGCATTTCGAAGAGAAATGCCTGGCGTGTCATGGTGCACCGGGAAGTGTTGCGCCGCATCTGGAGACCGGTGTCACCTGCGAGAGTTGCCACGGCCCGGGGCAGGCGCATTTGAAGGCGCTGGCGAGTAAATCGAACGACAAAGGGATTCTGAATCCGGGCAAGCTACCGCCGTCAGAGCAGATGAAGCCATGTTCGGAGTGCCATGCCGGATTCAGCAAGGTAGTGGACCCGATGCCCGACGATCTTCTGATCTCGGACCAAGTCAGGGCGTTGAGTAACAGCGAGTGTTGGCGCCAGAGCGCGGGCCAGATCACCTGCGTGAACTGTCACAACCCGCACCAGGATTTGCCGCGTGCGGCGCTGGTGGCTAAATCTGAGAAGACCTGCCTTAGCTGTCACGCGGCGAGCGTGCAGGATCGCCCGGCATTGTGCCCGGTCAACCGGACCAGCGGCTGCGTAGGCTGCCACATGCCGGAAAGCAAGGCCAATGCGCCGTTTATCATTAGCGATCACTGGATTCGCGTTCATCCCGAACAACATGTGGCAGTTCCGGCGCCTTCGCCAGCCTGGGCAAGCGAGAAAACTCCGAAGCACCTCTTTGTACGTTTGATCGTGGTCAATGATGCGGCGAAAGCATCGGCTATACGAGAACAGCTCGTGTCGAGTGGGTCTTTTTTTGAGCTGGCCCGAGCTAATTCCACGGACCGGGCTAGCGCCATCAACGGCGGCTATCTGGGCGATTTGGACGCCAGCGCATTGGACTCGGCCTGGTCTAAAGCGGCTTTAATGCTCAGGCCGGGCGAGGTCTCGCAGGTGATTCCCGATGGATCCCGGTATTTCATCGTCGGACGAATGCCGCGCAACTTTCGGGAAGAAGCGGAGGCGCGATTCAATCACGCAATGGAACTGCGGAAAGCGGGTGATCGCCAGCAGTCGGCAGCGGAATTGCTCGAGGCGCTCAAGATCGATCCTCGATTGCTGCGTGCACTAACTTATCTCGGAGTAACGTACGCGGAAGCGGGTAATCCGCAGGTGGGAGCGGGGATTCTTGGCGTGGCGATCCAGTTGTATCCGCAGGATGCGGGAGCGCACTTCAACCTTGGCGTGGCAAATGGGGCCATGGGAAACAGCGAGGAGATCGATGAATACAAGAAAGCGCTCGCCATCGATCCGGACTATGTGCCGGCCTATCTGAATTGGGGAGGCGCGCTGTTTCTCAAGGGGCAGTACGATGAGGCGATCAAGGTCTATCGCGAAGGAATCAATGTCGATCCGCTCGAGGCGTCACTCCACTACAGTTTGAGTCTGGCGCTCGAGCGCGAGAATAAGAGCCAGGAAGCGCAAGCCGAAAAGGCGCTGGCGGTGAAGATCGATCCAAGAACAGGCACACAGCAGTGAGCTTTATAATGGCGGAAGATTGAAGGCTGGCTGCATCTGTATTGTTGCGATTTTGCTGGGCGCGGCGATACAGGCGGATACGCCGGTAGAATGGGCCGACAAAGCAGAGCAGCTCATCCGTAGCGGCAACAAGGATGAGGCGATGGCGGCTCTTGCCAAAGCGGCCGACGCCACACCGGCCACGGCGGAATCGGAAGACAGGATCGGTTTTCTTTACGCGGTTTTGCAGCAGCAGAGCGACGCGCAGGCGCATTTCGAGAAATCGCTCAAGGCGAATGCGGGCTATGCGCCGGCCCACTTTCACTTAGGAGCGCTGCTGTGGAACGGCGGACAGCAAGACCAGGGCTTGAGCGAACTACAAACAGCGGCGAAACTCGATCCGAATGTATTCGATTATCGCTACCGGCTGGGATCGGCGTATTTGCGGCTCAACCGCTTCGACGACGCGATTCCGGAGCTGAAACAGGCGGTTGCAATCAATGGTGCAAGCGCGCCGGGATGGACGGATTTAGCACGCTCGCTTCAACAAAGTGGTGATTTAGCGGGAGCGGTGGACGCGTTTGCGAAAGCGACGGAGCTTGATCCATCGAACGATGGTCTGCGCAACATGTATGCATTTGCGCTGATTGAAACGAGGCAGGCGGAAAAGGGAATCGAGGAGTCGCAGAAGATCCTTGCGCACAATCCGAAAGATACGAGCGCGCTAATGAACATTGGTTACGCGGATCTCAAGACTGGCGATTTCGATGCTGCCGAGAAGGCCTATCGGGAGATGATTGCGGTGGACGCGAGCTCGGCTGCAGGCCATTACGATCTGGGAATTGCGCTCAAGAGCAAGGACCAGATCGAGGCGGCGCAGCAGGAGTTTCGCGAAGCGATCCGGCTCGATCCAATGCTGGCTCAGGCGCACTACTCGCTGGGAATCGCGGACTGGCAAATAGGCGATTTCGCAGGATTGACGGAAGAGATGCGCGCGGCGATCAAAGCATCTCCCGACTACGCGGAAGCGCATTACATGCTCGGCATTGCTCTGAAGGAAAGCGGCGATTTGGATGGAGCGCTGGCGGAGTTGAAGGAATCTTTGAAACTGGATCCGAGCACTCCCGGGCCGTATAACACGATGGGTCAGATCCTACGCACGAAAGGGGAAAAACAGGAGAGCGAAGAGGCGTTTGCAACCGGGGCTCGGTTGAAGAAGGAAAAGGAGTCTGAGCTTGCAAATACGCTAGAACAAGGGATGCGGGGCGGCGAGGTAATGAAGCCGATTACGCAGCAGCCGAAGTGAGTTATTACCGCCCTAAAAAAGGGGGGAACTCGCGGTATTCTCGCAGGTCGTTTGTGAAGTCGCTGTGCGCCACGATCCCGGTTTTTTCGCTCGATCAATTGCTGGCCCAGACATCGCTCGGCGTGCAGTTCGTGAATGTGGCGCGCGAGGCAGGGCTGCACGAGAAGACGACCTTCGGCGCGGAGAGCCGCAACAAGTATCTGCTCGAAACCACCGGCTGCGGCGTGGCTTTCATCGACTACGACAACGACGGCTGGCTGGATATTTTCTTTGTCAACGGGACACGTTTCGAGACCACCTACCCCAAGGGACAGGAGCCGGTCAGCCGGCTTTACAAAAATAACCGTGACGGAACATTCACCGATGTCACGGTGAAGGCGGGTGTGGCCCGAACGGGTTGGGGGCAGGGGGTATGCGCCGGCGATTACAACAACGACGGACACGAAGACCTGTTCGTCACGTACTGGGGCGACTGCTCGCTTTACCGAAATAACGGTAACGGGACGTTTACCGACGTCGCCGCGAAGGCTGGAGTCACGACGCGCACGACCACGGGTCTGCAGCGCTGGAATACGGGCTGCGCGTTTCTCGATTACGACCGGGACGGACATCTGGACTTGTATGTAGCTAACTACATTGATTTCGATCCAAAGACTGCCCCTTTACCGGAGAGCGGGCCCTGTTTGTATGAGGGTTTGATCGTCGCCTGCGGGCCTCCGGGGCTCAAGGGCGGCCAGGATATTCTTTTCCACAACAACGGGGACGGAACGTTTGCGGATGTTTCAGAAAAAGCCGGAATACTCAAGAAGCAGGGAACCTACGGGCTCGGCGTTCTGGTGGGCGACTTCGACGGCGATGGCTGGCCGGATATTTATGTAGCGGACGATTCCGCGCCCTCCGCGTTGTTCAAGAACAATCATGATGGAACCTTCACCGATGTCGCGCTCGAATGGAGCGTGGCGTTTGGAGCGGACGGTAAGACGCAGGCCGGGATGGGGGTTTCGGCCGTGGATCTCTACGGCAACGGCAGGCTGGACATTCTGAAAACGAACTTCGCTGGGGATACTTCGAGCCTATATAGAAACCTAGGCGGAGGAAATTTCGAGGATGTCACATACCAATCGGGCCTCGGGCGGAACACTCGCTTTCTCGGCTGGGGAGCGGCATTTCTGGATTTCGACAATGACACTTGGCCGGACATTTTGACCTGTAACGGACATGTCTATCCGGAAGTGAGAGAAAAGGCGAGCGAGTCGGGTTACCGGGAACGCAAGGTGCTGTATCACAATCTCGGAAACGGGAAATTTCAGGATGTCTCGCTCGAGGCAGGGCCGGGCATTCTGGAGCCGGTAGCGGGACGCGGCTGCGCGATCGGAGATTTCGATAACGATGGAGACCTGGATGTAGTGGTCAATTGCGTCAACGATGTTCCGCAACTGCTGCGCTGCGACAGCACATTGAAGAACCATTGGCTGAAGGTGAAAACGGTGGGGACGAAGTCGAACCGGTCGGGGATCGGGGCGCGGGTCTACTGCCAGCCGGAGGGCGAGCACCGGCAGATGGACGAAGTGCGGAGCGGCGGAAGCTACATCTCGCAGAGCGATTTACGGGTGCATTTCGGGTTGAAGAAGGCGGAGCGGGCGGATGTGGAGGTTCACTGGCCAAGCGGACAAGTCGACAAAATACTGGGAGTGAAAGCGAATCATGTCTTGACGGTGGTTGAGGGTAAGGAGTCACCACGGAGATGAGGAAACCGTACGAGGGCGCTGTTAACAGCGCCTCTCACAGAGTCGCAAATCCGTCTGCGGTGTTATCGCAGCCCGTACTCTTGGACCTCGCGCGAACAGCGAGAACGTGCTTGCGCGCGGAACTCGCGGATTAGTGCCGATCGCGATCGTGGTGCTCGTGACGCCAGTGCCAGTAAGCTCGGCGCTGCTCGTCCGAGGCGCGGTCCCACTCTATGTAGGGCCGATGTTCATTAGTCCAATACTCACGCCAATAGCGCTCCTCATCGGCGTTCCACTCGTGATAGTCTTTGTGCTCTTGATCATAATAACGGTGATGCGCCTTATCATCTCGATCGTGATCATCTCGATCCTGGGTGGGAGCGGCAGTTGCGACTGACACTACGACCGGCGTGACAAGTGCAACACAGAAGGGAATAGTGACCGTAAATCTTAGGAATTTACTCATAGTTCTCATGCACCTTGAACATTAGATAGCGGCCCCCTACCGCCGTGTTTCTAAGTCAGTCGGCAAACAGGTACTGGACTGGACTCCTGTAACTTTCAAGCGCGAAACTTATGGAGTTACTCGGATGATCTATCTGACAACACTAAACCAAGGCGTTTGGCACGTTATTAGTACTGCGCAGCCTGAGCGCAGACTCGTCTAGAGAGGAGTGACCATGAGACCGGATTCCGGTCGCTTCGCTCGCGGCTCCGAACGGCTGCTGCGGCAACGAAATGGCTGCGAAAGGACTCTAGTTCGCATCTGTAACGGTAGTCAGGTCGAGGGCAACCACCAAGCCTTCCCGGATCAACCGGCGAGTGAGGGTTAGCTTGCCCGCATCATCCAGATTGCCGGGAAGATTTCTAATGACAAACCTCGGATGGCTCAGCGCAAATCGGACCGCCTCACGAGCTTGAGGTGGAAAGGTGATTTTGCGACCGTAGCAATGAAGGGACTCCGATTCGCCGATTGTCTCCAGGCGAGAGATGACGCCTTTCCGCGCGCCCACCACGCTGCCGATGACCAGGCGATCGAGCGCCGCCAGCTGGGCCATTTGTCCCTCCAACAGCGGCGGACAGGCAGAAATAAACCTCTCGACGAAGCTGTCGAGCGCCGCGTCAAAGTTGGTTCCCGCCTGCTGGAATAGTCTGAGCAGAATCTCTCGTACTGACGTTCTGTCAAAGCCGGACGAGGCGAATCCGGGCGGTATTGCTTTACGAAAGCTGGGTTCGTTCAAGCTCGCTGCTGCGATACATTCGAGCAGCAAATCCGCCCATGTGTATCTCAGAATTCCCGCAGTGATGTGCAGGGAAACAGTGTCCGTAGAGCGCGCCTCGTGAGCGACTCCGCGAGGGATGTACGCCACGTCCCCCGCATTCAGTTCGAACTCGAGAGTGGGAGCGCCCAACTCATGTACCTGGGCATCAAAATCCTGGCCCGCGAGTGGCGACTCGACTGGTGTTCCAAAGATGGTCCATTCTTTGGAGCCGGCAACCTGGAGTACAAAAACGTCGTGCGTATCGTAGTGAGGTTTTGCGCCTTGTGCCCGGGGCGGAGTCACGTACACGTTAGTCTGGAACGGAAAGCTGAATTCGCTTTCGAGATTGCGGCAAAAAAGAGTGAGGGCCGGGATGACAGTGTCGAGAAACGCCAGAGTTATCGTCGAACCTTGTTCAAACAACTGATAGAGTTTCGCGATATCGATGGCGCCCCCGTCCAGCGTATATTCGTTATCGGCAATTCGAGAGCCGGCATTTTTCAGAGCGATCTCCGGATAGCGTCGATCGAGAGTGGTGATGACGCGATCTACTTCACCGAGCGTCAAGAGTGAACTCAGATAATACGGCTGATCACGTTTGACGATTAGCGGCCGTTTCTCCCAGTATTGTTCGAAAAACTGTCGCTGCGTTACGGGGCTGATCAACCACCCGAGCGAAGGAGGCATTTCTGAATGCAGAGTCGACACCTCATTCTCGGGTGAACCGGGCGAGACCAGAACCTTGGGCATAGACACACGTGTAAGATCGAAGTGCCAAGCCGATCAATGACCTGCGACTACTCTCTTAGCGGTGGGGATCGTCAGGTTTCTTGTCAGGATCAGCTGGCTTCTTGTCTGGATCGGCCGGCTTTTTGTCAGGATCGTCAGGTCTTTTGTGGGGATCGTCGGTTCTTTTGCGGCGCTCCTCACGCTTCTTGTCAGGATCGGCCGGTTTCCTGTCAGGATCAGCCGGTTTCTTGTCGGGGTCGTCCGGTTTCTTGTCGGGATCGCCTTGAGGCGAAGCTTTTGCCCCCGAAACAATTGCTGCGGCCCCGGCCAAGAGTGCACCGGTCGCGTTCAAGAACGATCGCCTAGGTACTTTCCGTTCGGTCACGATTTCATCGTCGGTAACTGTGCGAAGCGGTTGTAAATCCAGTGCTGCAGTGTTTTTGTCAGGCATCCCCGGTCCCCTTCCAACAAAGATGACTCCGCGCGTGAATTGTTTCTATCTGCCTTCCAGGTGACAAACGGCGGAACACAGGTATTGTACTCCGCCCTGAGAGTGCGCGGCGGACACTAATCGGGCCCTCCCGTAAGGGGGTGGACCCTTGGTCTTGGTATCACTGATACGCCGCTCTCCTAAAATGTATTGGTACTTCTAGTTCTAATTGTTTTCTTTGTAGCAGCGCACGCATGATCGGCGAAAGCGTCTCACATTACCGGATTATCGAAAAATTGGGCGCAGGTGGCATGGGGCAGGTTTTCAAGGCAGAAGACCTCAAACTGGGCCGGATTGTCGCTCTTAAATTTCTGTCCGAAAATCTGGCGCGAGATCACTACGCGCTGAAGCGTTTCGAGCGGGAAGCCCGGGCCGCGTCCTCCTTGAATCACCCTCATATCTGCACGATTCACCAAGTGGACGAGTTTGAGGGCAAGCCTTTCATCGTAATGGAACTGCTGGAAGGGCAGCCGCTGAGCACGCTTATTCGCGACGCGCCGCTCGGATTGGGTGAGCTGATTGAGTTCGCTATCCAGATTGCGGATGCATTGCAGTCTGCACATGACAAAGGTATTGTTCACCGGGATCTCAAGCCTTCGAACATTTTCGTCTCGAGCCGGCGGACTGCCAAGATTCTCGATTTTGGACTCGCAAAGCTAACCCTCAAACCATCGTCCGCCATTTCCGATGACACTCCAACTGAATCGGTCGTTACCTTGGAGCAGTCCTTCAGCCAGCAGGGCCTCCCGATGGGGACGCTCGGGTACATGGCGCCAGAACAGATAAAAGGCGAACCGACGGACGCCCGCGCGGACCTGTTTTCGTTCGGGATAACGCTTTATCAAATGGCTACGGGACAGCCGCCTTTTCGCGGCTCCAGCGCAGCGGTGATTCTCGGCGCTATTTTGCATGAAGTTCCAGCCGCTCCCTCTGTTCACAATGCCAATCTTCCTCGCGAATTCGACCGGATTGTTGCCAAGGCTCTCGAGAAAGACAAGAATGCCCGTTACCAAACCGCTTCTGAGCTGCAGAGCGATCTGGTCCGTCTGCAAGCATCGCCAGCGGGCGGCTGGAAGGCCAGGGACAAACGTCTGCTCTTGTGGACACTAGTCGCTGCCACCCTATTGTTTTTCGTGCGTCGCACTTCTCGTGCCGCGCCTGCAGGTGCGCTCTCCGCATTTGGCAACGGCCGCCCAAGACGTCGTCCATCCCGGCCGGCGTTCGCTCGCGGTACTCGGCTTTAGAAATCTAACGGGGCGGCGAGATATCGAGTGGCTCTCTGTTGCGCTTTCGGAGATGCTGTCGACGGAGCTCGCGGCCGGTGAAACGCTGCGCATCATCCCGAGCGAGAACGTAACGCTGGCGATGTGGGCTTCTCTCCCGGGCAGGCTGATTCGTATAAGGCGATGACGCTTACTCGTCTCAAAAAGCGGCTCGGAGCTGATCTCGTTGTGGTGGGCTCGTACGTTGATCTCGGCCCGGAATCCGGAAACCAGCTCCGGGTGGATGCCCAGCTCCAGGACACTGCGCATGGAGAAACGCTTTCGGCGGTGTCGGAGACGGGTGCCGAAGCCAATCTCTTCCAGCTCGTCACGCACATCGGCGCACTGCTTCGTGAAAAGCTAGGCGCTGGACATGTTCCGGCATCCGAGATAGAAGGCGCACGCGCTTCGTTGCCAGCGCATCCGGAGACTATGCGCTTGTATGCCGAAGGGCTCACATCCTTGCGCGGGTTTGACTTTCTTGCGGCGCGCGATCTCCTCAATAAGTTGTCTTTTAGCTCAGCCGGATTATGCTCCCGCTCACTCTGCTCTCTCGCGAGCCTACTCGGCGCTGGGTTTTGATGAAAAAGCCGCGGGCGAAGCAAAACGCGCATACGATCTCTCGGTAGGGTTCTCGCGGGAGGACCGGCTGGCAATCGAAGCCCGTTATCGCGATGCTACGCGCGATTGGGAACCAGCAATTGAGATTTACCGGTCTCTCTGGAGATCGTTCCCTGACAACGTGGAATATGGGCTGCAACTGGCGAATGCGCAAACTTCTGCCGGTAAGGGGCACGATGCACTCGAGACCGTGAAGGCTCTTCGCGCCTTACCGAGTCCCTCACGCGATGACCCAAGAATCGATCTGGCTGAAGCCGCCGCCTTTGACTCTCTGGGCGAGTTTGACCAGATGCTGCGATCCGTCGGAAGCATCATCGCCAGGAATGGAGAATCGCGATTGATTCTCGCAAAAGCGTATGCCCGGCAGGGCTGGGCTCTTTACCGCACGGGACGTTCGCAGCAAGCTCTCAGCGCGCTAAGTCAGGCGCAGAAGATGTTCAGTGACGCAGGCCAGAAACAGGGTACTGCTAGTGTGATGCAAACCACTGGCGACATCTTCTATAATTCCGGTGATTTCGCGGAGGCGCGCAGGCTTCACGAACAAGCCTTAATGATCTATCGCCAAATCGGTGATCAATCCGGAATCGCGAGAGCACTTACCGGCATAGCGAACGCGCTTTACACGAACGGGAACTTCCCGGAAGCCAAACCGCTATACCAGGAATCGCTCGAAATAAATCGGGCTGTGGGATCGGCGAGCGGTGTAGCGGGCGCGCTCGGCAATCTGGCAAACGTGCTGGATAACGAAGGCGATCTGGAAGGAGCGGGCAAGATGCAGGAACAATCTCTGACGGCCTTCCGTCAAATCGGCGACCAGCGCGGGGCATCTACAACTCTCGCCAACATTGGAAACTTACTGCTCGAAAAGGGCGACCTCGTCGAGGCGCGGAAAGCGCAGGAGGAGGCACTCGCGGAAAGCCGCAAGATCAATTTTAAGACCGGGGTCGGATACTCTTTGCACGGCCTGGGAGAGGTGCTGGTGGCGCAAGGCGATTTAAGCGGTGCCCGTCAGAACTTCGAGCAGGCGATGAGGATACGCCGTGATCTGGGTGAGCAGGACGCCCTGGCGGCGACCTGGGTTGACGTTGCCGATCTGTCGATTGATGAAGGTAAGCCGCAGGCCGGCGAGCAGATGGCGCGCGCGGCGGCTTTAGAATTTAACAAGAGGAAAGACCTGGAAAACGAGGCTATTGCGACGACCGTTCTGACACGAGCCCTAGCCACCCAGGGGAAGGTGTCCGAAGCTCGGAGCGCCAGCGATCATGCTCGTTCCATTCTTCCCCGCAGCGCCACTTATCCTAGTCGTTTCCTGGTTAGTATCGCATCTGCTCGCGTGCGGGGCACGGCTGGCGAGGGCCGGGAGGCAAGGCAGGAAATTCGGAACGTGATTGAGACGGCCAGGCACCACGGGTATTTGGGTTATGAATTTGAGGCTCGCCTTGCGTTAGGTGAAATCGAATTCAAGTCGGGGGAAACGGCCGCGGCCGCGGTTGGCCTTAGCGAGCTGGAAAAAGACGCTAGCCGGAAGGGATTCGCGCTTATTGCGAGGAGAGCCCATGCCGTGCGCTGAAGTTCCCGAAGAATCAAGGCCGCTAAATTCGCGTCATAATCTCAGGGATGGACGCAGTAAAGACAAACTGGAAGGATCACGGTGTCAAGATTGTACGCGCGGGCGAACTCGACAGGAACACGCCGCAGACGGCGGGCATGACTCGGGCCGCGGCGATCACACACGCGCGCACCGGAGCCACAAAGCTGTGGGCCGGTACGGTGGTAGTGGAACCCGATGCAAAAACCGGACCTCATCACCATGGCGAACTGGAGACCGTGCTCTACATCGTGAGGGGCCGCGCTCGTATGCGCTGGGGCGATCATCTCGAATTCAGCGACGAAGCAGGTCAGGGCGATTTCATCTACGTCCCACCGTACGTGCCTCATCAGGAGATCAATGCGCGGCAAGACGAGCTGTGTGAGGCGGTGGTCGTCCGCAGTGGCCAGGAACCTATAGTCGTTAACCTCGACATGGAAAGTCCAGAACCAGCGAAGGCAGAACGCCTCGAGGTTCCGTTCCACCCGAATTCTTAGCCGGCTGCATACGGATAGCGGAGTTGGCCGGTACGCCGGTTGACCATCGACAACGCAGCGCGCGGTAACGCTGGGTTCGGGCCGAGTAGCGGTCCATCCGGCGTGCACTCAGGATTCTGAAGGCTTCAGAATTTGTTCTTCTCTATGTTTCATAATGATCATTCGAAGAACATGGTCCGCCTGTCAGGTGTCGATATCAATTACGGTGGCCCTCCGGTGCTCGATAACCTGACGCTCGATTTGACTGAACCCGCTCACCATGCCGTGATGGGGGCTTCGGGGAGCGGCAAGAGCACTATCCTCAAGGTCATTCTTACAGCTTTTTTGAACCGGCCCGAACCAGACCTTCCGGCCTGGCAAGGCGATATCGAACTGCGTGCCGGCGTAACCGTTTCGTACGTGCCACAGGAGCCCTCATTAGCTTCGTGGCTTTCCGTACGTCAGAACATAGCCCTTGGACGTAAGCTTCGTGAAGGCGCGCGGGCGCGGGGTGTCGGTCCACTCGGTGAGAAATTCGTTCATGAGCTTCGCCTCGGCGAATGGCTAGAGTACGTTCCTTCAAAGATCTCGATAGGAACAGCGCGGCGAGCTGCATTGGCCCGCTCCCTGGTGAGCAAGCCTGACTTGCTGCTGCTTGATGAACCTTTCTCCGGAATGGATTTCGATCTGCGTGAACGGGCAATTGAAGTTCTCGAAACGGAGTTTCAGAATTCGGATCGCCAAATTATAATGGTCACTCACGAGCCGTACGAAGCTTCTCTTTTAACTGATTTCGTGCATATAGTTTCGCCGGATGAGCATTCCAAAGTACGAACGATCAGGCGCGGTATGCACGAGCCGTTGAGTGGGTTTGAGACGAGGATACGTGAGAATCTTATTTCGATACTGGATGCGAAAGCCGTTGATGAAACTGCTTAGCTCGAGTCTGTTTACGGTTTTGATTGTCGCGGGCATTTACGAAGCCCTGCGGCTCTCCGGCCTTGCACCAAAATCACTGCTTCCGAGCGTGCAGCAAATCTCGGCTGAACTCATTGCTGACCGCAATCGCCTTTGCGCGGCGTCTTTGAACACTATGTACAGTGTTGTACTTAGTCTTCTGTTGACCGTCCCGCTGAGTCTGGGAATGGCTTTCCTGATGAGTCTGAGCCGCTCCGTTCATGATATGTTGATGCCTCTGCTAATCACTCTGAAATCGCTGCCGGCTGTTGCTCTTCTTCCGCTTATGGTTCTGCTGCTCAGGCGGCCACTACCGATTCAAGTGGCGCTCACCATATCGATTTGCTTTCTACCTTTGACTCTTGCCGGATACAACGGGTTGAAAAGCGCCAGAGGAGGACTGCGCAATTTTGCGATAGCGACCTGTCCGCACGGAGCTCGCGTGTTCTGGCTTGTGACTTTTCCCGGAGCTGCCAGCGAACTGCTGCTCGGTTTGAAGCTCACTTTACCCCTGGCGTTTGTCGGTACCCTTGTTGCGGAAATGTCAAACGGCACATCCGGGGGCATTGGGAATTTGATTCTTACTGCTAACAATTATGCGGACTATGGAAGAATGTTCGCCGGCATTATCGCAGTCGCCGTGATTTCCACTGGGTCTTATTTACTGCTCGTGTTCTCAATACAGAAGGTGTTCCCGGCAAGCCGGGAGGTTTGGCTATGAAGATGAAACCTGGTCATTGGCTGCAATACGCGGGCGTAGTTTTGATTGTGGCGGGTGCGACATGGCTGGCGATTGTTCTGACGCAATCGAATTCTAAGACACCTTCGGCTAGCGCGCAGGTACACAAGCTCCGCTTGAAGCTGAAATGGTTAAACCAGGCTCAATTCGCGGGATTTTATGTTGCCCAAGCCAAGGGATTCTTTGCTCAAAAAGGTTTGGACGTTTCGATTGAGCCAGGACCAGCGAATACTCCGCTGGCTGTGGAGAGCGGCGCCGCCGATATTGGCGTAGGCGGAGCCGAGCAGGTCCTCATCAACCGCTCCGAAGGACACGAGATTCGAGCGGTGGGCGTCATTTACCAGTCTTCTCCCGCGTGTTGGATGGTTCGGGCTGACTCCCCGATCAAGTCGCTGGCTGACCTGACTGACCAAACCGTAGGCGTGCAGCAGCCTGGAAGTGATTTCGACATACTATACCGCGCAACAGTTGCGAAGTTTCACTTAGATCGCAGCCGGCTGCATGAAGTTGCGGTCGAGGCATCCTTGCCCGCTTTTCTGCAACGTCAAGTGGATGTTTTGCCGAGCTATTTAATCAATGAGCCGTTCGTTGTAGAAAGTAAAGGCGCGCGAGTGCGCTGTATCCGGCCTAGCGATGCGGGCCTGGACTTCTATGGAGACACACTGCTGATCTCTGACGCACTGCTTCGAGAAAGGGGCGAAGACGTGCGAGCGTTCTTAAGCGCTTCTATTCAAGGTTGGAGCTATGCGCTTCAGCATATCGACGAGGCCGTGAAGATCACTCGAGCAGTGAATCCGGACTTACCGCAAGACTCTCAAATCTACATGCTCCAGCAATCCATCTCTCTCATCGATCCTAATCATAGCCCCTTATTTATAATGAGCCGTGAACGCTGGGAAGCAATGGAAAAGATACTTGTTGAGTTAGGACTGATGCACGCCATCCCTATTGACCAGGCTTTTACAAACTGCTTCCTTCCGATGCCATGACTCGACATATGCGAGCCGGTTTGCTTACTTAGAGCGAAGGTCTTCTATGGAACCGTTTGACAACGAAGTTTTGGAGAGGCTCGGCTATCTTGGATTCATTTCCACCTTTGCCGCTCTGGGGTTGGGCGCCGCTTTGACCAGCGCGGTTTTGGGGAATAAGCTTTCTCTGGTGCCGGGTTTTCTTTTGGCAACCGTGGGCTTCGGCCTCGTCGCCTGGGGGGAATGGGAGAAAAACAAGCCGGTGCCACGGGGAACGCAGGGGCCGGTCACTCGGACTCGCAGTCTCAGCCTGCGGTTAATGTGGCGGCATCAATTTCAGTTCATTGGGATCTATCGCGCACAAGAGAAACTGAATGCATCGCAGGAAACACAGCAACTCGCCGGTAATAAGCCGAAAAAGCGACCGTGAGCAGCGGTTCTCGCTTAAGGTTGTCGAGGGAGGATCACCAACCGGCCTAGATCCGCGGGCAACGGTGTCTAATGGTCTTGATGAGCTGGGCATCACGTCAGTGACGGCTCTCATTCGCTGGTACTTGCAACGTAGAACGGCTCCGGATGCGGAAAAGTTAGTTCCTCTACTGGTTATCTTTCACCGCAGTCCAGCGTGTCTGATCTACAGGGCGGATACGTCACGATCTGCTGAAGGCCTTAAGGTGGATGATTTAACTGCTAAGCGCTTCAGAGTGGTCGACCCGGATGATCCGGCGACCATGGAGCTGCATGCATTATGCCGGCATAATCACGTCGCCGATCTTCGCTGGGACCTGTCATTGATCTCCGAAGAGGGCGAGGACGACCCTACTCAAAATCTGCAGGCAGGAAGCGCCGCTGACTATCGCCTGGGTTATTCGTTCAACGAGGGTTATCGTTCCGAGCATTGCATTGACTCACATGGCGCTAAGTACAGTTACGCACTGCTGGCTGACGTTTTCACCCAGCAGGAGCTCTATGCCGATGTGCTCTTTACACGATTAGAACTGTTGAAACTTCCGGAAATTAGAAAGTTAGTCGAAAGTGTGAAGGAGTCATACGCCTACTTTGTCAATGTGCAGATCCGGGAGCAGGATCGTCTCGCAGAGGTAAATAAGTATATGGAATTGCATTGCCGCGATTGGTGGCACAGACTAATTGGCCGCAAAGCCTACGACAATACGGCGCATGACCTGCTTGAGCTGCTGGCGGACGCCTGGGGCGCCCAGCGCACCTCTGAGTCGCTCGGACGCCTCGAATGCTGGAAAATACAGGAGGAGGCGGTTTCAAGCGAATTGGACATGAACGGAACGCAGCGGCCTCATCTGGAGTGGTTGAAGAAGAATGACACCGTTCACTGGCTCGCCTGAGATCTTGTTCAGCCAGGAGTCAACGATTGTGCGGTCAAGAGCCGCGTATATACTTCAAAGACTCGCGGCAGATCCATATTCATGGCGACTCTTACAGGCGTAGCCTGGGGCGCGAGCTGGCGGTCAAGAAGGCAAACAGAGCCGTACAAACTAGAGAACTCGGATCGGACGTCGAGGAAAACCTCTTTCCATTCGGTTACCAGGCCAGGAGAGATGAGAAATGCGGAAACCAGTTCATCCCAGAGAAGACACGAGGCCGACGGGTTGTTCAGAAATCCCGGATGTCCGTTTCCGAAACCGTCCCGAAAGAGATCAGTTATCGTCGTGCTGCGCGAAACAATTTGTGCGAATCGATCCTGCGTGAGGACAAAGCGGTTACAGACGTCCAGGCCGAACATGACTTTCTCCGCGATGCGGGAGCGGAGCACAATCTGAGCAGCCTCGGGATCGAACCAAAAATTGAATTCTGCGAAGGGTGTCGTATTTCCGGGCGCGTCTAGGTTCCCCCCCATCCAGACGAGCCGCTTGATTTTGTGCTCCACCTCAGGGTATAGGCAAAGGAGGAGAGCGATATTGGTCAGAGGTCCGAGCGCAGCGATCTCCACTTGATCAGGATTCGCATTGATGGTTCTCGCAAGGAAATCGAGACCATTTGTTTGCGTACTGTCGCCGCTAAATGTAACGGGAATGCCGAAAGCGCCGCGATACCTCAAGGGCCCCCAAATGCGTCCAAAATAATCCGCCATTTCGGGCCGATGTAATAAGGGCATCTGTGCTGCTATCAACACGGGTATATCCGAGCGTCCTAAAGCGCGGAGCACAGTCGATGCGGCTGCCTTTGCTTCCACTGCCCAAACATTTCCACTGGCCGCTAGGATGCCGCGGATGTCTAGCGGCAGTCCTGGCGACAGCAGCATAGCTAAGGCGGAACAATCGTCATTGAAAAGGCGCGCGTCAGTGTCGACGATAATCATCTTTTCCTGGCACGAAGACGGTACCCGGCCCGGGTGACCAGCCTCCTGTTCAGGTCATCGAGACGGTATCCGAACAAATCGCTTGCCAACGCTTTGTGCTCGGATGAACAGTCGGCCATTGCGAAGCTTTGCGGCGCGGCCAAATCTTTCCAAACAGGAGGCAGAAGATCGCGATGTTCCGTCATCCCGCCTATCAGATCCTGGGAAGCGTATCGCACCTTTCCAACGCCGGCGAGAATCACACGCGAAAGACACATCGGGCAGCACTCCAGCGACGTATAGAGGACGAAGTCGCACGCCATCCCAGCTTTCGATCCGAGCTTTTCTGCCCTATCCAGAACAGCCATCTCGGCATGCTGATCGCTCCTGAAGCGGGGATTGAAAACCGAATTATGACCACGTGCGATTAGCTGGCCCGATCTGTTGAACAAGCAGGCTCCGACTCCGAAATTGCCGGCCTTCACCGCCTTTAGAGCCTCGCGAAGAGCGATTAAGACGCCGCCGTCATCCGCATGTTGGGACTGGCGAGGAAGAAGGCTAAGCCTCCGTTCGAAATCGCGGATGCGCATCTCGCTTTTTCGGTCGGTCATCTATTCACTTTAAATCGGTTTGGCTTGCGGTACATGGACCCGCACTCATTTCGTGGAGACAAGATGCAACGCTTACGTCTGGCGCTCTTATACCTGATTTCGCTTGGACCGTTTGTGCTAGACTTCGGCGCATGCCACTTATAGTCATTCTCATCATCCTGCTGCTATTGTTTGGCGGCGGCGGTTACTACATGGGTCCTGGGGTCGGGTATTATGGCGGCGGCGGCATTAGCCTGATTCTGCTGATCGTGATCCTTTTTCTTCTGTTCGGGAGGCGCGGAAGGATTTAGAGATCTTGTCTTCACCGGATTGTCGGATATCACGAAGCAATGAACGATGAAGCGTGTGGCGGCAACGATTGCTAACACTCAATCGAAATCACACACGGCTCTCATCAGAACTGCGACTGAGCTGGATATCTCCGCCGTAACCGAAATCTATTCACATTACGTCCGGCACGCCGCAGCCACATTTGAAATCGAGCCTCCGGATTGCGTGGAGATGGAGCGCCGCCGGCTTGAGATCCTATCGCAAGATCTTCCCTATCTTGTGGCTGAAATGGATGGCCGCGTGACCGGGTTTGCCTACGCTGGCCGCTACCGGCCGCGGCCTGCCTATCGCTTCACGATCGAGGACTCCGTCTATATTCATCCCGATTTTCGGGAGCTAGGCTTGGGGCACATGCTGCTGGCCAGGTTGATCGAATTGTGCAATGCGGCAGATTGCCGGCAGATGATTGCCATCATCGGTGACTCGGGCAATACGGCTTCTGTCCGCCTGCACGAGAGCCTCGGGTTTCGCAGAGTCGGCGTCCTCGAAGGGACCGGGCGCAAATTCGCGCGATGGATCGATACTGTCGTCATGCAGTTAGCTCTGGAAGGCGATAGTCGTCTTCCAGAGTTGAGACTGATTGTGGACGGAGGCGGCTGCCGTAGCGACGCACTGAAACAGATTGCTGATTTCCTTCGACGAAGCGGGAATCATCGCTGGGTGGGGCTTTACGACGTGGATCACAACTCGGGTGAGGTTCGGAATTTGGTTTTCAGCGGGGCCGGAGCTCCGGCTTTCCCCAAGTTTCCCATCTACGCGGGCCTTACGGGAGTGACTATCGACGAGAAGAGGACAGTGAACGTCGGTGACGTCACCGATAATCGCTTTTACCTGACCACCTTCGGGACAACTCGATCAGAAATCGTCGTGCCGATCTTCGACCATCTGAGAAACGCCGTTATGGGCACCATAGATGTCGAAAGCGAGAAGCTGAACGCGTTCTCCGATCGGGATCAGATCTTTCTCGAAGACTGCGCCGAGATGGTGCGCCCTCTTTGGAAGCGTGATTAGCCTTCCCTTCCAATGTCCGCTCCGACTGTGCCTTGCGAGTACGGGATCAATTGTTGGGCTCACGATGGCAAAGATGCGGCCCTGCGGATCAAGGCACCGTAATGGCCGCCTCAATGTCCTCGACATTGAAATAGAAAAGCCAGCCAGGGCTCTGCGACGGATCCATTCTGGTCATCATGCCCCCATCGGCTCGGAACCCTGGCCATTGAAGCTGAAATACTTACGAAGTAGGAATGACAATGCGGACGATAACTCTTGAAGAGCACTATGCGAGTCCAGGTTTTCTTCTCGGTCCGGGACGGAAGCTGAAGGAACAGGCGAAGAACTTCGGCGATCGCGCTGAGAAGCTTTTGAAGCAATTGTGCGATCTTGGCGAGCAGAGAATTGCCGAAATGGATGCGGCGGGGATCGACGTGCAGGTCTTATCTCTTACGTCTCCGGGAACGGAACAGCTCGAAGCGGCCGAGGCCATTGAGGTCGCCCGCGAAGCAAATGACTATCTTGCAGATTCGATCAAGAAGAATCCGGCGCGATTCGGCGGATTTGCCGCTTTACCTACTGCAGCTCCGGAGAAAGCCGCCAAAGAGTTGGAGCGCATGGTTCTGGAACACGGCTTCAAGGGTGCGGTCATTAATGGACATAACCGCGGCCGCTACTTAGACGATAAGTTCTTTTGGCCGATTCTTGAATGTGCCGAAGCGCTCAAACTTCCAATATATCTGCATCCCACGCAGCCTCCGCAAGCGGTTATCGATGCATCGTACGGAGGCTTTGAGCCAATCCTGGTGGATCTGCTCGCAGGCGCGGGATGGGGATGGCACATTGAAACTGCCATACATGTGATCCGGCTGATTCTGGGTGGAGCATTCGACAAGTATCCGAAACTTCAGCTCGTGATCGGCCACATGGGCGAGACTCTGCCGTTTATGTTGCAGAGACTCGATGTTATGCCTGCGTCGCTGACGAAGCTCAAGCAGCCGATCAGCACCTATCTTCGAAGTAATGTCCATTACACCTTTAGTGGTTTCAACTTCCTGCCTAACTTTGTTGAATTGTTGTTTCAGGTTGGCGTCGATCGGATCATGTTTTCGGCCGACCATCCATATGCGTCGATGACACAAGCGCGTGCCTTCTTAGATCAACTGCCCGTCAGCACGGCTGACCGGGAACGGATCGCGCACGGCAATGCGGAACGTCTCCTTGGATTGTGAGTAACGCAAATCTCTGGTCTATGGAGTCTAACCTGATCGCGGAGGGGAGCGCCCCTTGCACCGTTTACGAACTGAATCAATGAAACTGGGCCGGTACGTACTCTCGCTGATTCGCTTCTTAGGCTAGGATAGGCACAGGAGGTGCTCATGAGGAGCACCCGTCTTCTAACGTTTATTCTGTTGGCGGCGGTGGCTTTCGGCCAGCGCTCGGGAGGTTCTGGGCATGGCGCCGGGCACTCCGCTGCTCCGGTGGCGCGGCATTCGGCACTCACGCGCCAGGCAGGCATTGGGGTTGTTCC
The DNA here is from genome assembly GCA_963799755.1 of Terriglobia bacterium. Taxonomy (GTDB): domain Bacteria; phylum Acidobacteriota; class Terriglobia; order Bryobacterales; family Bryobacteraceae; genus Bog-105. The sequence continues at coordinate 61,214 of CAWCYQ010000016.1, forward strand.
TGTAACGAATCGTCGATCTCTTCGCGGCGGCCCTGTATTCGGATCTAATTTCGGCCGGCGCGGGTTTCAAAATGGCTTCCGCTACCGGCAGGGTTACGGTTTGTATGCACCGTATTTCCCGCTATCTGGTTACGATTTTTACGCGCCGTATTCTCCCTTATATGGAGACGATCAGTTTGCAGGCGAGTACCCGCAGGAGTATCCGGCCAACGGCAATACCGTGATCATCCAACCGGCCGCCGCGGGGAATGTTGAGCCTGCCCCGCCCGCATCGTCCGTGATTCACGAGTACAAGCTCGATACCAAACCCGCTGGCGTTCCGGGAGAGCGGCTGACTTTTACGATTGTGCTCAAGAACGGTACCACGCGTTCAGCAGCGGTGAGCTGGGTCCAGAATGGCAAGCTGCACTACCTCGATTCACAATCCCGGCAGCAGCTCCTCTCGCCGGAAGCTATCGACAGGGATGCCACAGAGCGAGCGAACGAGCAGAAGAACTTGCGGATGGACCTGCCACCAGGCTGATCTGTATAGCGGTCCTCGATTGCACAAGTCGATTTCTTCCGCCGCATTCCCGTCCAGTGGAGTACGTTGGCCAGGCACAGCGTAAATTCATCCTTGCTATAGAAAAGCGCGCAATCTCGTCAAGAAATTGTGACTACCAAACTCGGCATTGCTCTCGCTCTGTTTTGGGCATCCATCCAGGCCTACGGCGCGCCGGCCGCTGCTCCATCCGATCCACTGAACCGGCTGAATCCCCGATCGGCGGTTACGGCATTTCTGGAAGCTTGCCACGAGCGCGATTACAGCAAAGCCGCGCAGTATCTTGAGTTGGCGCCCATACCGAGGTCCGAACGGGCCGAGCAAGGTCCCCAGCTTGCAAAAGATCTCGAGTCCCTTCTGAATTCCGCGGCCGGCTTCGACGTTCTCCAGTTGAGTCAGGATTCGCAAGGCAATCTGGGTGACGATCCCGATCCGAATATCGAGCACGTCACTACCATCACTAGCAACGGCGAGCGATTTACGATCGAGCTGCAACGAAACCGTCCTGCCGGTAAGCCCGCCATCTGGCTCTTTTCGGCGAGCACGACTGAAAAAATCCCTCAACTCGTGCCTGTGCCCGGCACGGAATCCAGAATTGCAGCGCGCCTTCCGAGATTTCTTGTAGCCACGCTCCTGCTGGAAACTCCACTCTGGAAATGGATCGCCCTGCTGCTGGTTGCATTCCTGTTGTTTGCGATTTTTCGGCTGTTCGTACGCCTCTTCAATAGATTCATCCGATCACTGCACTTCGCGAGAACCGGCGGTTTCGCGTGGATCCTGGCGATTGTCGATCCTTTGCTGGTGCTGCTCAGCGTGGTTTTGTTCCGCCTGCTCGAAGTCGCGATTGCACCGGCTGCGCTTAGCCGGCTGTATGTGGGCCGCGCGCTGCTATTGGTGGTCGTGGCCTCCTTCGCATGGGGGTTGATCAATCTTCTCGATTATCTGGTCGTGCGCCTCGACCGCGCGCTTAACCAGCGCCAGCGCATCGTTTCGCGTTCAGTTATTTATCTGGGCCGGCGCGCTCTGAAAACGATCGTGGCCATTTTTGCCGCGATTCTCATTCTCGACAACTGGGGCTTTAACATGACCACCATCATCGCGGGCCTGGGTGTCGGCGGCATTGCTATCGCTCTTGCCGCACAGCAGACAATCGCGAACGTGTTTGGCGGAGTCTCTGTCATTGGCGACGCGCCTGTGATGGTCGGCGATTTGGGCAACTTCGGCGGAGTGATCGGAACCGTCGAGGATATCGGGCTGCGGTCCGCGCGCATTCGCACGTTGAACCGGACCCTAGTCAGTATTCCCAACTCCGCCTTTGCCGGAATGAATCTCGAGAATTATGCCGTTCGGGACAAGATCCTTTTCAACCCGACCTTCCCGATCAAGCGGACAACGCCAAAGGACCAGATCCGGCAGCTCATGAAACAGATTCGCGAGATGTTGCAAACGAATAAGCAGATCGAAATTGGTCCAACGCCGGTTCGTATCAGCAGCTATTCAGCGGCGTCATTCACGATCGAGATCTTCGCGTATGTGCTGACACCGGACATCGATGAATATTACAAGCATCAGGCGGAATTGTATCTGGCAATCAATGACGTGGTCGCAGCCTCAGGTGTCGAGTTAGCCTGAGGCATCGAGCGGGACCGGCCGTCAGAAAAGCAGTTTTAGGGCAAACTGGATTTCTCTTGGATCGCGCGCGCCGCTGACGGCACCGAACGGGCTACTGGAAAGGCTCCCGGCGACGTTGTCAACAGGAACAAAAGTGGTGTTGATACCGGCGAACTGAGTGTGATTGAACGCGTTGAAGAACTCGGTGCGGAACTGGAGTTTGGGCGATTCGGTACCACCGAGCCCCTTGATGTGCGGGAGTGAAAAATCCTTGAAGAGCGAGAGATCAAAGTTGTTAATCCCGGGTCCGCGAACATTGTTACGCCCGGAGTTGCCGAAAGTACCCGGCGCCTGGAGTTGAAACGCGGCGACATCAAAATACTCCGTCACGCTGCGTTCGCTGCCGCTGAGATTCGGATTTGAGACCACGTCCGGGCGCTCGCAGACGCTAGTTCCACTCGCTAGACCGACTATGTCTTCATCGAGACAAACTGTTTGAGGAAGACCGGAGCGCAACGAATAGATACCGTTGAGCTGCCACCCGCCCAGGCCACTTTTCAGAAACCGATTTCCACTGTTGGCAAAGATCGGTATCTCCCAGACCGCGTTAATAGACAGCGTGTTCGGCTGGTCCTGAGTGCCGAAGGCCTTTTCGGCGGCGATATCGTAAGCGTTTTGCACAGGTTTGGCCGCGCCTTCCGTGTCCTGATTGGGACCGTCGGAAATCAGATGGCTGTAGGTATAGGCGAGTTGAACCTGTAGACCCCGTTGGAGCCTGCGCTCCAAAGAGACCTGGAGCGAATTGTAACTGGTGACTGCCTCCCGGGTATTAACGTAAATGTTGCTGTAGCCGAGGTACGGGCGCACGGTGTCAGGATTGATGCCGGTAGCGCCGCCGCTGTTTTCGTACTGATAGACGCTGAGAAAATCTGCGCTCGGGACCTGATTTATGTTGACATTCAGGCCCTGGTGAACCTGGTGACTTCCTGCGTAACCAAGGGCAAGCAAGGTGTCGGAAGTGACGCTGTACTGAATGCCGGCGCTGTATTGGTAGCTGACCGGAATCTGGTAGTTCGGCGCAAGCGTCTGTAACGCGGTCGGGGGTTGAGGCTGACTCGGATTGAACGGTGCAAGCGAATTTATGTTGATGCCGGTGAGGGTGGCGGTGCGGTCATTCGGCGGCAGTTCTCCGAGTGCGCTGGTCTGCGAGATGGCGTCACGGCCGTGGAAAATACCGGCTCCCATGCGATACACCAGCTTGTCATGGAAGAGTGCCGGGGACCAGGCAATTCCACCGCGCGGCTCCCACCCGTTAGGATAATTCTGCACGAGCGCGCGACCAGGTATGCCGGCGGAGTTGGGCGTTACGATGCCATTCAGCGTGTTACAGAGGACCGGATCAACGAAGCCTGCCGAACTGAAAGCGGCGGGAGAGCACTGGCTCGGGTTATATAAGCCTGGATAAAAGTTTGCGATGTTGTTGTGGGCCGAAAAGGTCTGCCCGAGGTACTGCCAGCGCAAACCGAAATCGAGCGTCAGGTGCGATGTGGCTCTCCAGGTGTCCTGCAGATAAATCGCGTAGTCGTGCCATCGATCGTATACAGGATTGAGAGTTTCTTCTTCCTGGTACTGTGCGAGATCTCCGAGAAGCAGATCATGAAAGCTGTTAAAGGTCATGATCCCGGCGGTATCGTCGACGCCTCCATTCGCAGGCTCGCGTTTGCGGCCGCGTCCAATCAAGAAGCCCGCTTTGACACTGTGTGTGCCCTTGGTCCACGATAAGGAATCCTGCCACTGCAAGATCGCCTCCCGGTTGGTGAAGGGAGCCTGATGTTCGAGCGTACCGAAGCCGTCCACGCCATTAACCGTCGGGAATGAGCCGCTGGTCTGCGGGAAAAGTTCGGTGTAAGTGAAGCCGGAACGCGATGCCAGTACCGGATTCGAGTCCTTACTCGTCTGAAAATGGATGAAGTTATTGGTGTAACCAAACTGAAATTCATTGACCAGTGTAGGCGTGATGATGTTGGTCAGCTTGATCATACTGTTAAGCGCTGAAAAGGTCCAATCGCTCGAAACGGACGGGAAGTTATCGTCCGCCCAGAGTTGATTGTTGATGTTCGCAAGACCCTGGCCTTCTGTCATAACGCGCGCCATTAGCATCGCTTTATCGTTGATATTGTGATCCCAGCGATAGAGTTGAATATTATCCGCGGTTCCCGTGGGCAAGCTTGCTACAAAGTTATAGGCACCGGTGGCGTTCGGCAGCGGGTAACGTTCGAGAATGGCAAGAGCGTTCGGATTGATTTGAGAAGTCGGAACGTTGGGTTCGCCCAGCGCGGAGAGATCACCAGAGCGTTCGGCCGCATCGGGCACGTTGTCCTGGGCGGTATTGCCAGTTACATTGCGACGGCCTTCGTAAGAGGCAAAGAAGAAATCTTTCGTTTTATCTTTGTTGTAAAGCCCTGGAATCCAGAATGGCCCACCTAGGGTATAGCCGAAATTATTGAAGCGGAGTTCGTTGCGGGGCTGTCCCGCCTGGTTCAGGAAAAAATCGTTCGCATCGAGTTTGTCATTCCGGAAGTATTCGTAGACAGTGCCATGGAAGTCCCGCGTGCCCTGTTTCGTGACAACATTTATCACACCACCGGTTCCGCCGCCGAATTCAGCGCTGTAGTTACTTCGCAGCACCTTAAACTCTTCGAGTGCATCTAGCGGAGGAGTTACTACATTTTGGGCGTTGCTGCCAATATCCATGTTGTTTTGACCATCGAGCAGCCATAAATTGGAATTACTCTGATTCCCGTTGATGGAGACGGTCGTGTCGCTACTAATGCCGACTCCGTTGCCGATTGTCCCGTTTTCTGAAACGACGCCGGGAACCAACATGACGAGCTGGCTGAATACTCTTCCGTTCAGCGGCAAAGCCTGGGTTTGACGGGCGCCGATCAAATCGGAGAGATCCGCCGATTGGGTTTGCAACTGGGCACCGCTTTCGTTCACGCTTACTACTTCGGTGTTTCCACCGACCTCCAGGTGAACGGGAATCGTCAAACGATCGTTTACGTCAAGACGAATCTGGCTGGCCTCAAACTTTTTGAAGCCTTGCGCTTCGGCGGTGAGGCGGTAGTTTCCCACCGAGAGATTAGTCACGACGAACAGACCGTTTGCATTCGAAATTTCCTTGCGGACAACTCCGGTCTGGATGTTGGTTACGGTAATTGCAGCGCGAGGAACCAGTGCACCGGACGGGTCCGTGACTGTTCCCGAGATACTTCCAGTGCTCTCCTGAGCGAAAGCGGTTGAGATAACCATCAACGGCAGCAGTACAAAACGAGCTACGGTGCTGGGCATATGCTCTCCTTAGGACCGAGAAAGTCAAAACTGTCAGAATAGTCAATTCGGGTTTGAAAATGCGGCTGGTTGCATTTCTTGGAGCGATCGTTTTCAGTATGGGGGGACTGGCCGTTGCGGCTACACACTACGAGCTTGGTCTCGAGGCCGCGGCACAAAGCGAATACGAGACAGCCGCGCGCGAGTTTGCGCTGGCAAAGCAGCAGCATCCTGAATTGCCAGGAATCGACAAGCAGATTGGATTGGCGCTGTTCCAGGCCAAGGAGTTCGAACGCGCAATAGCGGTTTTGATGGATGCCCGGCACGCAGAGCCGGACGATATGCAGGTGTTGCTGGCACTCGGCACCGCGTATGCCCGGATGGGGCAAACGGACGCGGCACAATCGGTTTTTGCGGACCTTCTGCGGCGACATCCAGACTCCCCGGAGCTCCACTTGTTGTGGGGAAAAGCCTATGCGAGTGTAGCGCAACCGACTCAGGCGGAGGAAGAATTTCGAGAAGCGCTGCGGGTCAATCCGCAGTTGAGGGAAGCTCACTACAATCTAGGATTGTTATTTCTGAAGCAGAACCGGCTCGATGAGGCGAAGGCGCAGTTTCGCGCGGAGCTTGCGATTGACCCGGGAAATCTGAAGGATCGGTATGATCTGGGAGTTGCGCTGCTGCACACAAACGAGACATCTGCTGGAATAGCAGAACTAAAACGCGTTTTAGCGTTACAGCCTAAGAATGCTGACGCCAATTACGAATACGGAAAAGCGGAACTTGCCGCAGGCGATGTACAGGGGGCAATCAAGCATCTGCAAATCGCGGCACTGACGAATCCGGCGAAGCCGTATATACATTACCAACTGGGACGAGCTTACGAGCGCGCGGCACGGACTGAAGACGCCGACCGCGAATTTGCGAAAGTGAGAGCTCTGCGAGGAATAGGAAAGTGAAAGACAAGATTCACGACGCGCTCATCGTCGGATCGGGGGCGAGCGGCGGCTGGGTAGCCAAGGAACTCACCGAAAAGGGGATGGACGTTCTGATGCTTGAGGCCGGCCCGCCTCGTATTCCGAGCCGGGACTTTACCGAGCACGCGTGGCCTTACCAGGTAAGATATCGCGGTTTCGGAAATCAGAGGCAGATGCTGGTGAATCAGCCCGTCCAGCGTCTTTGCTATGCGTGTGACGAGTACAGCTACCAGTTCTTCGTGGATGATAATGAGCACCCGTACACGTTTCCGCCGGACAAGCCCTTCATGTGGATACGGGGAAGGCAGGTCGGCGGAAAAACATTCTGCTGGGCTCGCGAAAGTTACCGCTACAGCGACTATGAATTCAAGGCTGCGGCCCGGGACGGTTACGGAGAGAGCTGGCCTTTCAGTTACGCAGAACTCGAGCCTTATTACGATCGAGTAGAAAGCTATATCGGGGTAAGCGCATCGCGTGAAGGGCTGCCGCAAATGCCCGACGGGAAATTCTTGCCGCCGATGAATTTGTCTTGCGGCGAAGTGCTGGCCAAGAGCGTGATCGAAAAGCGGTTTGGTTGGCGGGTCATGTCGGACCGGGTGGCAAATCTGACGGTGCCGCACAACGGACGCCCGGCCTGCCACTACTGCGATGAATGCTCGCGCGGGTGTCACACGGCATCGTATTTCAACAGCCCGTCGGTGACACTACCGGCAGCGGCGCAAACCGGGCGATTCACATTAATGAGCGATGCGGTGGTGAGCCATATCGTGATGAACAGCGAAGGAAAGGCGGAAGGCGTCCACTATATCAGTCGTGCCAGTAAGGAGCATCGCGAAGCGCGCGCGAAGATTGTGGTGATCGCCGCGGCCGCGCTAGAATCCACGCGAATTCTCCTGAATTCACGATCGCCGCGATTTCCGAATGGTGTTGGCAACTCGAGCGGCGTTCTTGGCCACTACTTGATGGATCACTTCACGATTGAGGGCGCGGGCGGCGAACTGGCGTCGCTGAAGAGCGCGAAACGCGAAGCTATAGGTAATCCTTGTGGTTATCTGATTCCCAAATATGTAAACACGGATGGCCACAAGAACGGTCAGTTCCTGCGTGGATATCGTTTCGATGGAAGCGCCAGCCAGCAGCTTTACGAGCAAGCTTTTTCGATCCCGGGATTTGGGCGTGAGTGGCGCGAGAAAGTGCGGCGGGAGGTTCCTTATTACTTCTCGATGGAAGCGCAAGGCGAATGTCTGCCGCGCTTTGATAATTTCGTTGAGCTTGATCGCGACAAAAAGGACGCTTGGGGCATACCGGCATTGCGAATCCACGCGAGCTATGGTGAGAATGAACACACGATGGCGAAAGCAATGCGGCAGGACATCGGGAACATGCTGGATGCTTTGCAGGTGAAGGAGGCGGTTCCGCCGGACCGCGGATTAAGCGTTTTTGGGAAAAATATTCATGAATGTGGCACTGCACGCATGGGGAAAGATCCCAAAAAGAGTGTGCTGAACGCATACAACCAGGTACACGACGTGAAAAACGTTTTCGTCACCGATGGCGCTGCATTCGTAACTCAAGGATGTTATGAACCAACTCTAACTATTATGGCTATCTCGGCACGCGCGGCCGATTACATAGTAAGTGCTTCTAAGAGACGCGAGTTATAGAAGGGAACAGCGAGATATGGTCGACGACACTCGTCGAGCGTGGATGGTTACGATTAGCCAAGCCGTAGTGGGTCTGGGCATCGCGGGGCGAATTGAGGGTGATACACGGGAGACGGCGACTCTTCCTCCGGGTGTTTATCGACCGTCAACCGATCACCTCAGCCACGCTCTGATGAGCGCCGAGCAATTCCATCCAATTCCACCGGGATGCCCGACGGATTATGTTCGTCCTACCGCCGGGCCATTTGAGCCGCTATTCTTCTCTGCAGCGGAGTTTCCGGTCATTCGGCATCTGACTCAACTGCTGCTGGGCGACATTTCTGTGAACGCGGTTGCCAGCCAGAAGGTAGCGGAGTGGATTGACCTGCGCGTTTCGAGCGCAGCGGGGCTGCGAAAGGCAGCGCTCGCTATTGATCCACTGTATCGAAACTTGGCGGTGGCCTATCACGGCTCTGTTCGAGTGGAGGAAACAGAAAAGTGGAATCCAGAAAACACCTGCCGCGAAGGACTTGCATGGATAGCCGGCATCGCGCAAGCACAGCACTCGAAAGAGTTTCTGGCGCTCGAGACAGAGCAACAGATCGCGTTGCTGGACGCATTGAGCGACCAACGTATTGATAAGCAGATTAAAAACGCGGGAACTCAATTTTTCGAGTTTTTGAAGACCGAGACGATTAAGGGCTTCTACACCTCACGAGCTGGTCTTAAAGAGCTCGATTTCAAGGGTAATGCATTCTATGCCCGATCTCCGGGATGTAACTCGAAATAACAGAGACCCGCATGGACTCATTAAGGAGAAACTGATGCTCGTGAAGCGAAGAGACTTACTGGGCGGCGCTCTGACGGGCAGCCTGCTTGCCTGTATGCCGAGTTGGGCGCAAGAGCCGGGCGGCAATAAAGTGGAGCGGCTGGCCTGTAATTCCTGGCCTTTCCGGGGCTATTTCGATACGCCTCAGATGCCTGGTTACCGCGATCCGAAATATCCGTTGCTTACACAGGCAGATTTTCCGCAATTTCTCGCGGACCACTTCAACATTCACAATGTCGAGTTTCTGCCTCAGCATTTCGTGGACACCGACCCCGCTTCGATCGACAAAGTGAAAGCCGGTCTGAAGAAGGCTAAATCGCGCTGTTGCAATTTGATGGGCGTGGAGCTTTCGGGCGGCGTGTTTACGAAGACCGGCGACCGGCAGGCGGCGGTTAAAGACGCAGAACGTTGGGCCGGTGTAGCAGTAGCTCTCGGCTCGCCCAGCATCACGGTAGCGCTGACCGGTGAAGGGACGCCCGATGCTCAAACTGCCGCTGACAATTTGAGGCCCGTTGTCGAGATTGCTCATCGACGCGGGATAAAAGTGCTGTTTCACAACGATGACCTGCAGCATGAGTCTGCGGAAATTCTGGTTTCGGTTATCAGGCAACTCGGACGCGGCCTAACGGGGACGTGTCCTGATTTTGGTAATTTCGCTACCAAATCCGCAGCTTTCGCTCTTGCTCAACTTCGGATGCTGGCTCCATACGCGTCCAACATTTGCCACTCGAAAGATGGTATTGCCGAAAAGGGCAAGTTCTATGAGGATGACTTTGCCGCGTCGATGAAGGTCATGCGCGACACGGGTTTCAAAGGGCTGTACTCGCTCGAATTCGAAGGTTTAGGCGCTCCGCTCGATGGTGTACGCAAGCTCATGAGTTTGACGGAGGAACATTTAATTTGAAGGCGGAGCGAAATTCCGCGACATGTCCCTGCAAAGGTAAATGAGCGCTTCGATGGGCAGAGCCTATTCACGGCCTGCCCATCAAGAGTGCTTCGATCAGCGAAAAGCGGTCTTACGGATCCTGACTTTTAGACTAGGGCTACCTGCTCGGCCTGGAGCCCTTTGGGCCCGTTCTTGACAACAAACGAGACGCGCGCCCCTTCATCCAGGCTTCGATAGCCGGACGATTCGATCGCAGAAAAATGGACGAATACATCTTCGCCGTTCTCGCGTGCGATGAATCCAAATCCTTTGGAAGCATTAAACCACTTTACAGTACCAGTTTCTTTCATAACTCTCTTTCTTGCAACAAATACCTACTGCATCAATTGAGGAATCGAGAGCTGCATACCGAAAGGTGGGCTGTACCGAGTGAGTTCAAGTGAGAGAAGGAATTTACGTGCTCTTAAAAGATAACCCTGACCGCGGATTTTGTCAAATGGTACTAGCCACTGAGATGGGAAGGTCGACTGTTCCTGTATATACTGGTTTGGTCTGAGCGTTCCGCCCATTCACCAGATCTTCCGAGCTAAGTCAGATCCTCTGGATACATTTTCTTAGAGAGCATCAGCCGAGGGTTAAGCGCACCCACGGTTTGGATGGAATCTGTTCCCAGCCACGCCGATTGTTGCGCAACGCCGAGAGGGGAATATGCATTTCGCGTACGAAGGCTTCATTCAGAACGGCAGCAGGAGATCTTTCTTGTTTCGTGGCGTCGAGGAACGTGGCTCTGAAGATGTCTTCTCTATTGAGGTCGATTTGCAGTTATTCGCTCAAAACCACGTATCCTTTCAGGGAGGGCCATCGTTTTGCCTGCAATTGCTCACGAGAGCATCGGCGGCTGGACCGATTCAGCTCGAGAGACTCCACAGCTACCTGGTAGTGGGCGAGGATTTTCGCCCGCTGATTGTCGAACGTCAGAAGCTCGAAGCGGAAAAGGCGGTAAAATCTCGGACGCGCAGGGCGTACCGTAAACCGCCATTCAGGTCCAATGTTTGGATTGGAAAGCCGTAAAGGGCCCACTCAGCCCGAAACCAAAAATATCCATTGTGCGTAGGGCATGAGCGAATTCGAGCTATTCGCATCAGTTCTCCCCGTAATCGCTCCCATACTGGTCGGCTGGCTGGCTGTCCGAACGAAATTACTCGACGGGAGAGATGCGAAAGCACTTACCTCGGCTTACCTCTATATCTTTCTGCCAGCGCTGATTGTTGGACATCTGGTGACGCAGAATCTGGCGGCGCTCTTCAATGTGCCGTTCATCCTCGCGACCGTCAGCCTGATGGTGGGGATCTATGGACTTATTTTTCTTATCGAGCGATTCTTTCTGCGGCGGCCGCTTGGCGCCAGCGCTCTTGCCGCCTTCGCAGGTTCGAAATTCAATGCAGTGGTTGTTGGATTGCCGCTGCTTCTTATCGCAATCGGACGGCACGCGATAGCCGCGGTCATCATCAATTTAGTTCTCGGCTACTTTACAATCCTGCCGCTCACGCTCTTTCTGCTGGAGGTGGCAAGGGCCGAACAGGCGGGGCACGCTGTGAGATTCACAACAGTTGCGGGCAGAGCGCTGCGGCACGTAGCGGTGGATCCTCTTATCCTGGCTACGCTGAGCGGCTTGCTGCTGGCTGCCATAAGGGTGCGATTGCCGGGGTGGCTGGCAGAGACGCTCTCCACGTTGGGAAGCGCGGCGATCCCGGTACCGCTGGTAGCTGTGGGGATGACGATCTGCGGTTTCGCTTTGAATGAGGATGCCGACGAGGTCCTTTGGATATCGATCGCCCGAGTTGTCGTGTCTCCAATCCTGGCCATTGCGATAGCCAGACTCTTTGCACTTTCGCCGCTCTACTCGATTGCCCTCGTAATCTCCTTTAGCTTGCCCACTGCGAAGATGGCGTTCGCGGTGGCCGAAAATCACGGCGTGTATGTACGGCCGATGGCGGCGATCGTGACGATAACTACCATCTCGCTGCCCATCGTCTATCCGGTATTTATCTGGATTTGCGAGCAGCTATGGCCGGGCGTTATCCACAGGCACACCTAAGCACCGTCGAGATTCAGACATCCGGACAAAAGCGGGCCGATTTGGTTTGGAATGACGTGACACAATTCTTGCGACAAGTATCATGAATCTGGTTCACCGCTGGTTGTGCGGCTCTGGATACTGGCAAACCACCGTCGAGAAGCGCATTCTTCCTTACGCCCTGGAGGGATTAGAAATCGGGACGAAAGTTCTCGAAATAGGGCCGGGCCCCGGGATCACGACGGAACTCCTTCGCAAACGCGTTCCCGATTTGACCTGCGTCGAAATCGATTGCACATACGCAGTTTCTTTACTGCGGCGAATGAAGGGTAAAAACGTGAAAGTGCTGTGTGGAGATGGGACCACAATGCCGCTGCCCGATGCGAACTTCGATGCCGTCGTATGTTTCACAATGTTGCACCACGTGGGCTCAACCGTATTGCAAGATCGATTACTGGCGGAGGCTGCGCGTGTGCTGCGGCCTGGCGGAATCTTCGCTGGTATCGACAGCGTGTCGAGCCCTCTATTCCGGCTTCTTCATCTCTTCGACACGATGGTGGTCGTTGATCCCACTGCGTTCCCAAACCGCTTGAAAGCGGTGGGATTCGAGAACGTCGAAGTGGATATTGCCCAGCACGGCTTCCGTTTCAGGGCACGAAAGCCGGTCTGATGATGCAGGTGATTCGCATGCTGATGGGCTCTTGACAAGCGACAGAAAGCAATCGCATAATATCCCTATCCAGCTTATGCCTAACACTCAGATGCCTTGGACCCGCCTGGAAGAATTCTTTCGGCGTCTGCGGTATTTGCTGCATCGGGGCCGCTTCGATCGCGAACTGGCGAACGAGATGGAGTTCCATCGTGAAATGACGGAACGCGAGGGTGGCGAGCGTTTTGGCAGCGTCCTGCGCCTGCGCGAGGAAGCGCGCGAAGCGTGGGGCTGGAACTGGATTGACAGTTCAATTCGTGATCTTCGATACTCGGCACGGCAGTTGAGAAGATCGCCGGGATTTACGATTGCAGCGGTGTTGATGCTGGCGCTTGGCATAGGCGTTAACATCGCGGCCTTCGGCTTCTTCGATTTGCTGGTCTTGCGGCCCATGAATGTGCGGGCTCCTGCGACGCTGCTGCGATTCCACCGGCGCGCTGTGGAGAATTACGCATTTGCCTTGCCGTATCCGGAGATGGCATTCTTCCGCGAGCATTCGAAGACACTCTCCGCGGTGCTGGCTTTGAACAACAGTAAGCTCGTGATCGAGGGCGAAGAGAAGCCGCTGAACGTGGGCTTCGTGACCACGAACTTCTTCAGTGAACTCGGCGCGGCGGCACAGATCGGAAGAACGTTCAATCCGGCTCGGCAGGGGGAAACGGAAGTTGTGCTGAGCCACGGATTCTGGCAGCGTCACTTCGGCGCCGATCCCGCCGTCCTTGGTAAATCGATCCGGTTAAACGACAAACCGGCGACAGTGATTGGCGTAATCCCGAACGAGTTCAGCGGTCTGAGCCTGGACAAAACGGACTTATGGGCTCCGATCAATCAGCAGCCTTATTTCGTCGCAAACAGCCGGTTGCTCACGGATTTCTCGGTGGACAGTCCCGGTGTGCTGATGTGGGGCCGCCTCGAGCCGGGTGCGACACCCAAGATGGCCGAGCAAGAACTGAGGTCACTCGCGGCCCAGCTACGCAAGCAAGATCCGCGGGACATTTGGGAAAAGGAAAATTTGCCCAGCGAGCCCGGCGGTTACGCGAAGAGCTTGACGGTCGGCTACAGGCGCGGTTCGGGAACGGAACAAGACGGCAATCTTTATTCCGCTTTCGCGATGGTGGCCGCCTTATCGTTGTTGATCTTGATAGTTGCCTGCGGAAATCTGGGCAGTCTGCTACTGGCGCGAGGGGTGGCCCGGCAGCGTGAGATCGCGATTCGCGTCGCCATCGGAGCCGGCAGCGGCCGGTTGATGCGCCAGCTATTCACCGAAAGTGTTGTGCTCGCTTTATTGGGTTCGGCCGCAGGAGTGCTATTGGGCTATTTCGTTCTCCAGACCTTGATGATCGCGACCGGTTTGCCGGCCTGGCTGAACGCGATGCCGGACTGGCGAGTGATCGTTTTCGCAGCAGGCATGAGCTTCGTGTCCGCCATGCTGTTCGGACTGGCCCCGGCTTGGCAGGCTGCACGCCAGCGACACCGATCGACCATCATGCGGCAGTTTCTGATTGGAGCGCAGGTCGCGGGAAGCTGTGTATTGCTCATCGTGGCAGGGCTTCTGGTTCGGGCGCTGGATCACGCCACGTCGGCCCAGCCCGGCTTTGAATATCGGCAGGTGATTTCGATCGATCCGGGCTTGGCCAAACACGGCTACTCTCCGGCAAAAGCACGCGCCTATCTGGACCGCTTGCAGAGGCGGCTGTGGACTCTGCCCGGGGTCGAATCGATATCACTGGTGCTGACCCCTCCTTTGGGGAACGGTTCAATTGGCGCGGGGATCGATATCGACGGGCGACAGGTTACCATTGAAATCAATCACGTAGATCCGGAGTTCTTTCAGACGATGGAGATTCCGCTGCTCCGGGGCCGCAATCTGACGCGCGGCGACACACGCGCGATAGTCATCAGTGAGTCGTTGGCGCGGGGCGCATGGCCGGGGCAGAACCCGCTTGGAAAGAAGTTCACGATGGGCAGCGATTATACGGTCGTGGGAATCGCGGGCAGCGCGCGGTCGATCAAACTCGAAGATTCCGATTCCGTCGAGGTTTACCTGCCCATCGAAATAACGGATCTGCCTTCCCTCTCTGTGCTGGTGAAGACATCTGCATCCCCGGAAGGGATCGTTCGTCCCGCGGCCGCGATCGCCAAATCCATCGATCCGAGAATTTTCCCGGAAGTCGAAATGATGAAAGTCGCGTTCCGCCGAAAACTCCAGGGTGCGGAATACAGCGCCTTGTCGGTTGGTCTGCTGGGCGTGGTAGCGCTTCTCCTGGCGTGTTTAGGCATCGTGGGATTGATGGCCTTCGCCGTCTCGCAGCGCACCAAGGAGATCGGCATCCGGATGGCACTCGGGGCAAAGCCAGGGCACGTGTTGTCCACCGTCTTGCGTCAATTGACGATTCCACTTGCCGCGGGTTTGGTGGTTGGGGTCGGCGCGGCTGCGGCCTTATCGCAGATCCTCCGGCAGATTCCTCTATGGCATCAGCCATCTGGATCCTCTTGCCTATGTAGTCGCCGTCGCCGTCTTCGGCGTGACGGCCGGGATTGCCGCGTTGCTTCCGGCGAGACGCGCGCTGCGCATCGATCCAATCTGTGCGCTTCGTCACGATTAGGAATTCTTCTTCGCTCGTTCGCGCCGCGTTGTTGTAGTAACTTCGCTCGATTGCCGCTTGCTTTCACTATCGGCACGAGATACTGTTGTCAGTGACTGACACGTAAGAATGATCATTGAGTAAACCGACCGATCTAGTGCAGGGCACGCTCGACCTGCTCATTCTGACAATAATCGCGCTCGAGCCAATGCACGGTTGGGCGATCGCTCAGCGCATCCGGCAGATGTCCGGTGAAGTTCTGAAGGTGGGACAAGGCGCGCTGTATCCGGCTCTTCACAAGCTGGAACAGAACGGCTGGATCAGTTCGGAATGGGCGCTAAGTGAGAATGGCAGACGCGCCAAATACTATACCCTGACACGAGCGGGCCGAGAAACTCTCGAGCAAGAAGCTGCGCAATGGGAACGCTTGTCCGCAGCCATCTCACTGATTGTGCGGACGGTGTAACGGAGAGAACTCGCGATGCTCGCCTCCAGCATGTTCCGCCTGAGGCTACGATCACTTTTTTCGCGTAAGAAAGTAGAGCAGGAGCCGGACGAAGAGCTTCGTATGCGGCAGCTGGAACAGGAAATTGCCGCCGGCAGCACGCGGGAAGAGGCCCGTTATGCGGCGTTGCGAGCCATAGTCGCGCCGGCCCCTTGCGAGTGATGCGGTCTCTCGCGGTACGCGATCCCCAACAGCTCGTATCCCTGAACTGGGGCAAAGAGACTAACATGTCTTATCCCAATTACCTCGATTTCCGTGATCGGAACACGGTCTTTTCGGGATTGATCGCCTGTGGTTTCGATGTCGTCAGCATGAGCATACAGGCTCGCGAAAATGTTCGCGTGTGGGGCTATGAAGCGAGCGGCAATTATTTTCAAACACTAGGAGTCGCGCCGGAACTAGGGCGTTTCGATTGTCGATCAGGTAGTTATCGTAATAAGCGAACTCGGAAGCTCCCCGCTTGCTCGGTAAGGCTGCCTCCGGATCGGTCGTTGAAATCTTCATAGGTGGCGAGTTCCGATACGTGCGGCACAGTTCGGGTTTATCTTCGGCTTCGGACGAAGATGGATTGGAGGTCTGTGCCGGCTCCGTGATAACGTTCTCGCGCACGGTGCGATTGACTTTAACAACCTCTGGCAATTGTTCACGGGTGATCGTTCGGTCGGGACTGGCGTCGGCGCGAATCTGCGTGCTATCGACTGAGAGATCGACACCTTTTAATAACCCGACGTTCATACACTGCTGGACGATGCGCTCGAAAAGTTCGAGAAAGAGCGGCGACGTCTGAAAACGGCCGTGCCGATTCTTGGAGAATGTCGAGTGATGCGGAACCTCCTGATCGAAGCCAAGGCCAGTGAACCAACGATAAGCCAAGTGCATCCCGACATCCTCGACCAGGCGGCGCTCACTAGTTATGCCGTACAGGTATCCGATCAAGAGAATGCGGAGCAGGACTTCGGGATCAATCGACGGACGACCCGTGTGGCTATAGCTCGCCTTTAAGGTGTCGCGCACGAAAGCGAAGTTCACGTGCCGATCGATAAGTCGCAACAGATGATCTTCGGGCACGTGGTCATCCAGCCGAAAGTAGTAGAACAGCGACTCAGAACGAGTTTGTTGGCCCATCATAACGAGCAGCGCGCCTCCACGAAAGTTGATCGAGAACAACATCAAGAAATTCGATAAAAAGACGTTCGTGAAGATGCAAACGTCGCCGAAACATTCAACAAAAGAATTGTTTGGCTTTTTTCAACGAGCTTCCGGGTTGCCGACCGTACGGACACAATAGCTAAAGCTTCGCCGTTAGTGAGGTTCCATCCGAACTGAGCCAGCAATGCCCTGAGCCAGCAATGCCCCTTCACGCAGCTTGGAAGAGACATGAACTGGAGTACTCGCCTTTCTCAACAGATGAGCACGCCGCTCGGGGTCGGCAGTTTGGTGCTCCTGCATGACCAAGCCCGCCCGAAGTCATCCGAGCCGTACAAGTTGCCAGCTCTATCAGCAACCGCAATTGACGAGCCGTTTGCGGCGATGCAACTGGTATCAACGATACCCTCGATCCACGCCGGCATTCCACCTTTGACGGCTACTAGGGATCCATCCGACTTGACCGGCCGCCGATAAATTCTGTCCCTGGGTCGCAAAGTGATCTGTCGACGCGGAGACAAGAATGTCATCGCCCGAGAACGCTACCGCAGAGCAGTACGATGCGTGTAGGCCGTCGCGTCCTACGGTCCACGTTGCCCCGGCGTCGTGGCTAATGCAAAGGCCAATACCGGACGCAGCGACGACGATGTCCGGATCTGCCTGATGTGCGCATACCTCATGAACATCGCTGTTGATATCTATGGTGGGCTGCCACGTTCTTCCGCCATCCATTGAACGCGGAATGCCTCCCACGTGAACGTTGGCGAACAATATGCTTCCGTTCGAGTTGGCCGCAACCGAACGAATGCCTAGCGGTGGCCCAAGACGCTGCCCATTAACAATTGCCGAACCAGCAAACCAAGCATCCCGCCCCGCGACGCTGTCGAAACCATCGATGTGATCGAGCACACCGCCCCCATGGCTCAGGCGCAGCATGCGTGCATCGTCTGTTCCAACGTAGATGGTGTCTCGAACAGTCATACAGCACGAAAGCTCGAACTCGCTCGTAGTGACGGTTGCCCATTCCCCGCTTGGTGCACGCCTGAGCAGCAAATGTCGGCTGACAATGGCGAGCGCACCGCCGCGCCCATCCGGTGCGAGCCCTCTGACGGGCTGGTTCGCAATCTCTTGCGTGCGCCCATCGCCGGTGACCGCGAACAGCCCATCGCCCCACGTCGCCACAAGTATCGTCGGTTTCGTCACGGATTACCTTTCCTCCCCCAGTTGCCGCGGGTATCAGAATTGTTGAACAAGGCCATGCGCTCGCTCTCGCTAGGGAGCGAGCCATTGTATCCGGCTAATGTGCACGCCCAACCAATGATTTTCCCGCAAAGTCGGCCAGCGTTTATCAATTTTCGGCACGTGTCCGGATGCTCCTGTGTGACGAGCCAACCGGAACTTTGTCCGGCCGCGGCGGAGCACGACGCCGCACGCTGAGAGTTTTTCAACAGCATCGAAGGTTTGCGCAAGACGGATCTCCACAGTCCAGCATTCGTCAGGCGCCCGCCAGCAGCCTGTCTATTCGTATCTCAAGGCAATCATCGGGTCCACGCGCATCGCCCGCCACGCTGGGATGCAGGATGCTAATAGGGCTGCCGTAACAAGTAGTCCGGTGACTCCAATAAATGTGAGCGGATCCTGAGCACTAACACCATAGAGCAGACTCGCCATCCAGCGAGTCAAGAACAAGGATGCGACCAAGCCAAGACCAAGCCCTATCATCACGGAAGTCATCCCTTGCTGAATAATGAGGCGAAATACCTGCTCTCGCCGCGCGCCTAATGCTAGCCGTATGCCGATCTCGCGCGTCCGCCTGCTCACGGTGAACGCAAGCACGCCATAGAGTCCGATGGTCGCTAGCGCTAGTGCAAGAGTTGCAAAAAGAGTGAGCAGGAACGTATCGAATCGCTCGGCCCCAACGGAATCACGCAGAACCTGATCCATGGTCGTCACTTCATACACCGGCACGCCTCTGTCGAGCGCGGCAAGCTGTTCACGAACCTCCGAAGCCGCTGCGCCAGCACTGCGGGTTGTGCGCAGGACGATATCCATGTACCACGCACCTCGATAAACCGTGTACATCTCCGGTTTGCTTTCGGCACCCAAACCAAAACTCTTGACGTCTGCAACAACGCCGATGATCTCGCGAGGGTGCGAGGGTTCGTCGACGAAGATGAGGGACTGCCCAATTGGACTTCCACCCGGCCAGACCTTCTTTGCCATAGCCCGATTGATTATTACCGTGTAATTATGTGCATCAGCTAGTGTGAACTCGCGCCCGCGAACTAGCGGGATTCTGAGAGTCCGAAAATAATTCGCACTCACCGCGCGCCCTTCAGCGGCGAGCGCTTGCGCCCAACTCTGTTTTGCGCGGCCTGCCACTTGGAAGCTGTCCCACTCTGATTCGCCGCCCAGTGGCACTGCTGTGGTTAATGCCGCATCTTGAACACCTGGAATCGAACGCAGCCGTTCCAGCAAACGGTCGAAAAAAGCAGAGGTCTGCTGAGCCCTGGGATATGACGCTGCCGGAAGCGCAATTTTCATCGTGACGAGATGTCGCATGTCAAACCCGGGATTTACTCGATGCAGTAAAGCGAAGCTTCTGAGCATGAGGCCGGCTCCAACCAGCAGTGTGAGCGAGAGCGCGACTTCGGAGACGATCAGGATGTTGCGCAAACGTCCGCCATGCGGGTCGATTCCTCCCGTGCGCTGCCCACTCTGAAGCTTGTCGTTTGAAGATTTCCGTGTAGCGTGTAACATCGGAATCAAACCCACGGCAATGGTCGTCAGTGCAGCGATCAACAACAGGAATATGAGAACGGGCGTGCTCATCCGAAACGAGTCCATGCGCGGCAAGTGAATAGGCGTCAGCAAGAGAATCAGCTTTAACCCCCAATTCGCAAGTGCAACGGCGAGAATAACGCTTATGCCCACGATAAGCGCAGTCTCCGTCAGGTTTTGTCGAAGCAGGCGCAACGGCCCGGCACCCAGACCCACCCGAATCGCAAATTCTCGTTCCCGTGCCGAAGCGCGAGCCAGCATAAGATTCGCAACATTGGCACACGCGATCAGCAGAATAAAGCCTACTGCTGCGAGTAATACCAGCAACGACGTACCGACATCACCGGTAATCTCATTCAGTAGCGCCTGCGCACGCACGCGCCATTCTCCCTCAGTATTTGGATACATTTGTGCCAGTTGTTTCTGAACGCCGTCGATCTGGGCTTGCGCCTCCGCTACAGTCACGCCCGACCGCAAGCGCCCGAGCACGTGGAACGGATGCGACAGGCGATCGTGGAGTCCAGTCTGGCCGAGCGTGCCTACGGGGAGCCATAGACCACAGCGTTGGGGAAAATCGAACCCGATCGGCATCACGCCAATAAGTGTGTATTTTTCTCCATCCAGGAGGTACACTTTCCCGATCGCGTGCGGATCGCCGCCAAACATGCTGTGCCACAGTGCATCACTGACGAGAAAACCTCGAGCGGCACCCGGCGCGTCATCATTTGCCCTAAAGCCATGACCGAGAGCCGGTGAGACCCCAAGGATACTCAAAAAGCTACTTGACACAACCGAGTATCGGGCGCGTTCGGCCGAAGAGGGGCCGCCAAGAACAATATCATTTGATGCCCGAATCAGAAAGTATGCCGCTATCTCCTCGAACGCAGTCGTTCCTTGCTTCCAGGCGACATAGTCGGGGTACGGCACGCCCGCGCCTTCTACTTTGCCTGGCCTGTACTCGGTCACATCAACCAGACGGTTTGCATCCCGAAACGGAAGCGGACGCAGAAGAACGGCTTCGACAACACTAAATATCGCGGTGTTTGCGCCGATCCCGGCGGCGAGGATCAATATGACTGTTAGAGTGAAGACGGGCGATTTGCGCAGCATTCGCAGGCCATATCGAATATCCTGGGCAACAGTTTCGATGAAATTTACGCCGCGTGAATCCCGGCACTCCTCCTTTACTTGACCGAATCCGCCAAATTCAATGCGAGAGCGCTGTATCGCCTCTTCACGAGTCAGTCCCAGCCTGATGTACTTATCCACTTGGGCCTCCAAGTGGAATTGCAATTCCTGATCGAGTTCTTGCTCGACGATCTTGCGGCGGAATAGGGAGCGGAGGCGAAACAATGAATCGCTCAACATAAATCACGCCTAAGCTGCACCAAGCACCTGCGCCACGGCTGCCGTCAACCGCTGCCATGTATCCGTTTCAATTTCGAGTTGGCGTTGGCCGCTTCTTGTGAGTTCGTAATATTTTGCCCGACGATTATTTTCCGATGTTCCCCATCGAGCCTTGATCCAACCCCGGCGTTCCAACCGGTGAAGGGCGGGGTAGAGCGAGCCTTGCTGGATTCGAAGAACGTCGCTCGATACCTGCTGGACACGCTCGGAAATTGCCCAACCATGTTGAGGTTGCAGAGCGACCGTTCTGAGAATGAGCAGGTCAAGGGTGCCTTGCGGAAGATCGATGCGTTGCGAGGCCACGTACTCTCTCTCCTTTAGCTTCTACAGGAAGAGTACAGCAGTTCCTGCCGAAGCACAAGTGGGCCTTTGCACAAACCAGGGATGCTGTTGAAAAACTCGTCGTGTCAACAGACGGTCATTCATGAGGCGTGGGTGCATCCAATCCTGGGCCTAGTCAGCTGGCAGAGCCGCCAAGTTCGAACTTTCTTTCCACAGTCTCGCTGCCGCCACGTCATCCGAGCCTGTCGGTGAAACCGCACCAGGGTGGCCGTCACCGAAATAGATACCGGTGACCTCCGCTAATTCGGCTTCCGAAGCAAGGTGGACCAAGCTCTCTCCTCCCTGTTCCAGCGTAACCGCAACTTGTCTTCACCCGGGCCTGGTAGCCACTCGATTCGCTGTTGGATCGAAAGCACCAAACAAAGGGCTTCTACACGCAGCACGAGTTCACTCGTGTTCCGGAAGAAAATGCCTATCGCTGTCCCGACGGCCATCTGCTTCGCTACATCGGGTTGAGTCGAGGTTCACAGGGTTTTACTTACAGCGCAAAGCCATCGCATTGTCGAAATTGTTCGGATAAGCCAGCGTGCACTCCGTTGCCGACAAGAGCTACGGTACCGGTGAGTTTCTGTCCTGGCTTTCGAATCGGCAGATGACGCCGTACATCCCGGTGGTGCCGGACAATCTTCGAGCCGCTTCTAGCGTGAACAAGACGTTGCACAACTTCGACCTTCCGTACACTTTGTAGCCCGGTCCCCCGAAAATCAGCAGTTCCAAGATGTTTCGTTCAGTGACGCTGACGGGTTGAAGCCCGAAGCGTTCCTTCGCTCTTTCCAACATCTGGCGGGCCGCAATGATCTCTTGACTAAGGCGTGCCGGGGTTGCCATGACGCCCGCGATGATACAGCTTCGATTGTCGATCAGGTAGTTATCGTAATAAGCAAACTCGGAAGCTCCCCGCTTGCTCGGTAAGGCTGCCTCCGGATCGGTCGTCGAGATCTTCATCGGTGGCGAGTTCCGATACGTGCGGCGCAGTTCGGGTTTATCTTCGGCTTCGGACGAAGATGGATTGGAGGTCTGTGCCGGCTCCGTGATAACGTTCTCGCGCTCGACCTGCTCTACGTACTCGCGCACGGTGCGATTGACTTTAACAACCTCTGGCAATTGTTCACGGGCGATCGTTCGGTCAGGACTGGCGTCGGCGCGAATCTGCGTACTGTCCACCATAGATCGGCTCCTTTCAGCAGCCCAACATTCATGCACTGCTGGACGATGCGCTCGAAAAGTTCGAGAAAGAGCGGCGACTCCTGAAAACGGCTGTGCCGATTTTTGGAGAATGTCGAGTGATGCGGAACCTCTTGATCAAAGCCCAGTCCGGTGAACCAGCGATAAGCCAAGTGCATTCCAACGTCCTCGACCAGGCGGCGCTCGCTGGTGATTCCGTACCAGTATCCGATCAATAGGATGCGCAACAGAACTTCTGGATCAATCGAAGGGCGACCTGTATGGCTGTAGCTCGCCTTCAAGGTCTCGCCCACAAAAGCGAGGTCGATGTGTCGATCGACGAGCCGTAAGAGATGATCTTCGGGAATATGATCTTCGATCCGGAAGTAGTAGAACAGCGACTCAGAACGAATTTGTTGGCCCATCATAACGAGCAGCGCGCCTGCACAAAGTGTGATTGAGAACGACATGAACGAATCAAATGAAAAGACGCCGCGGGATACTCGGAGGTCACCGAGACCATTCTTTACATGTATTGTTTTGTGCCCTGATTTGCTGCTTTCGCGCCTTGCGGTGGATTTTGCCGGTTGGAAGCGGCAACAGCGCTCCTTCCGTGTGAGTGCCACCTTAACCGCAATTGTTAGAATCTGCTGGAGCCTCAGCATAGTGCAAAACAAGGTGTATCACCGGGGCAACATCTGGAATCGGTCAAGCTGCCGCAGAGGAGCTCGCGCAAATGGGCGCAAGAATCGTTCAGATTGCGCGCGATCGCGATCGTGGCGAAGTTGCGCTGAATAGACTTCGCAGCTTGACTCCGCACATCAGCCACAAGTCTATTACGCCAATCTTGAATTAGTAGCCGAGGTGAAGCGCGTAGCAGCTGAAATTGCGGCAGCCGAGCCTCGGATCGACGTGCTTATCAATAACGCGGGAGCAATTTTCGGCTCGCGGCAGGTTACCAATGAGGGGCTGGAACGTACGTTCGCCCTGAACCATATGGCGTACTTTGTGCTGACTCGGTGTTTGCTCGATCGGATTGTCGCTTCGGCTCCAGCCCGGGTAATCAATACTGCTTCGGATACCTACAAAGCTTTTCCACTCGATTTCGAAGATCTGCAATCGCTGAAGACCTACGGCGGCAATTACCTGTCATCTTGATCCGGCCATGGTCACGTTGGCGCAGGACGGCCCAGGTCGCGTTTAGAAATCGGTTCGAGCTGATCTATCCGCAGGTTGGGATCTACGGCGTCCTCTGCTACTCTTTGGTTCTGCGAACGGAGTGAGACGCGGGCCGCCACGCTCCGCGAATCCTTTGTGCGCCGGCAAGTGCTCACGGAGGTGTAGCACGGTTGCGCTGTCGGTAGGCAGCAACCTTCAACTTGTTTCCGCAGAGGTTCATGCTGCACCAGCGGCGCGAGCCTTTTTTGCTGGTGTCGTAGAAGTGAACGACACACGACTGGCATTTCCGAATACGCGAGGCAGGGATTTCCGACAGTAATTCAGCCGTAGCCGTGGCGATCGGAGCCCATACGTCTTCAGGTTCTCGCGGTTCAAATACAACTACACGCTCCAGCTTTGCCGCTTTTCTATGCAAGACAACACGGGAGGGGTGCTCCTCAAGGAGCAAATTTACTTCAGAGACGAATGCATCACTGACCGGCAAGCCCGATTCACGACGCAACACGGCACCACGCAGACGCTCCCGAAATGCTATGAGCTCTTGAAGGAACATCTCTGCTCGAGGCGAATCACGCCAACTCCGTATTAATCTCTTCGCTTTATGCGAAGACGCCAGACCGGATGCGATCAGCCATCTCTCTAAGGCAGCTGGATCGCCCAGGAGTTCCATCGGTCCGGTGTCTAAAACAGGTCTCGTATTTAAGAAATCCAAGGCAGCCTGATTTCCAACGAGCAAGAAGCCATCAACCCATTCCTTTGGACTTTCGGTTGTGTTCGTCATAGAACGTTTTCTACAACAATATCTCCCGAAATGGATGTAACACCTATATTGACTATTTCACCGGTGTCGTGTACTATCATGAATGTGAAATCTAAACGGGCTGGGTGATCGCAGCGCGCGGCTCCGGACGAGTTGACCGCGAGAGGAAAATATCATGACTACTTATCATTACGCCACAGTACGGGGCCAACAGCTTTTCTATCGAGAAGCCGGACCAAAGGATGCGCCGGCTATTGTGCTGCTGCACGGTTTCCCGAGCTCTTCGCATATGTTTCGCGACCTCATCCCGCAATTAGCGGACAAATTTCATGTGATCGCGCCAGACTACCCGGGCTTCGGCTACAGCGATGCGCCGGATACAAACGAGTTCGAGTACACGTTCGATAACCTAGCGGCGCACGTGGAGGAGTTGCTGTTCCGAGTTCTGGGCCGGAAGAAGTTCAGTATTTACGTGCAGGACTACGGTGCGCCGATAGGATATCGGATTGCCTCAACAAATCAGGAGGCGATTGAAAGCATTGTGGTTCAGAACGGCAACGCTTATCTGGAGGGAATTGGGGCAGCCTTCGATCCCATGAAGCCATTCTGGGCCAATCGGAACACTGAGACGGAGAAGCCGGTACGCAGTCTGCTCACAAAAGAGACCACGATTTTCCAGTACACACATGGGGTCAAAGACCCGGCGCGGATTAACCCGGATTCTTATACGCTGGACCAGCTCTTTCTCGACCGGCCTGGTAATGATGCAATCCAGCTCGATCTTCTTTACGACTATCAATCGAACGTTGCGCTCTACGATGGCTGGCACGAGTACTTCCAAAGCCGGCAGCCACGGATGCTGATCGTCTGGGGAAAGAACGACCCATTCTTCACTGTGGAGGGAGCGCAGGCTTATCGGCGGGATCTCCCAAAAGCCGAGCTGCATCTCATCGACACTGGCCACTTTGCCCTCGAAGATTCAGGTGAATTTATTGCGGAACGCATGCGGGAGTTTCTCAGCTAAGCTTCTACACGGGTTCTGGCCGGCTGTTCAGCAGGATTAGCAGAAAGGATTCAAGTCATGACATTTCCGGAAAATGCGGCAGTCATAGTGGTCCACGGAGCGTGGGCCGATGGTTCCAGTTGGAACAATGTGATCCTCCCGTTAGAAAGGCAAGGGTTGCGAGTAGTCGCGGCGCCGATTCCTCTCACCTCACTCAGGGAGGACGCAGCCGCACTGAAGCGTACGCTGGCACGGACGAAGGGACCGGTGATTGCGGCCGGCCATGCTTACGCGGGCGCCGTGATTGCTACAGCAGACGACGAACGCCTGAAGGCGCTCGTCTATATTGCGGCGCTGGCGCCGGATGAAGGTGAAACTGTTGCGCAGGTCTTTTTTCGCGAGCAACCGCATCCGCTGGCTCCGCGGCTTGCTCCCGATGGCGACGGTCTGATCTGGATGCCGGAGGAGGGCTTCGGAAATGCGTTTGCGCAGAATGCGACAGCAGACCAGATTGCATTGGCGGCAGCCGTGCAAAGGCCCATTGCTCTGAAGTGTATCGAAGAACCTGCTCCGAAACCGGCTTGGAAATCGAAGCCTTCCTGGTTCCTGATTGCGGAAGAAGACCGCATGATCAATCCCAAAACGCAGCATTTCATGGCGGAACGGATGGGAGCCACTGCGCGGGCGCTGGCGGTCGACCACACGCCTTTGATCAGCGCGCCAGAGAAGGTGGTAGAGATCATTCTGGATGCCGCCCAGGCAACGCTCTCTTAATCGCAGAGTTCGGCAATGCGGTCTCGGCGCGGCAAGCCAACCGTGCCGACTCCTGAGGCAATCCGCACACACATCTTCGAAGTCTATTGAACACCTGAACCTGACTCGAAGAAGGAGAATACTATGCAACATGCTGTCGCGATCGTTACCGGGGCGAGCCAAGGAATTGGCCGTTCCACCTCAATTCGGCTGGCGCGTGACTTCTCTGCCGTCGTGCTCGTTGCGCGAAACGGTAATGCACTGGCAGAGGTGGCAGCCGCGGTGAAGTCTTCGGGAGCGGAGCCTCTCGTCTGCGATCTTGATTTGAGCAAGCTGGAATCGCCCAATATCCTCATCGAAACCACTCTTCGCCGCTTCGGCAGAATCGATGCGCTGTTAAACATCGCCGGTGCGGTGCCACAGGTCGATTTATTCGAAATGACGGACGAACAGTGGCAAACGGGTATGGAACTGAAGCTACACGGCGCCCGGCGCCTGACCATACGCGCTTGGGAGGCACTAAAGAATTCGAAAGGCTCCGTAGTGTTCATGTCTGGCAGCGCCGCACTTGATCCCAAGCCGGGTTTTGCCGCCGTGGCAGCCACGAATGCAGCCATCATCGCGCTTGCCAAGGCGTTCGCCGAGCAGGGAATCAAAGACGGCGTGCAGGTTAACAGTATTGTGCCGGGGGCGGTGATGACAGGACGCCGGCGTTCCTTCCTGGAGAAATGGGCACCAGCTCACAAGATGAGCGTCGAAGAGGCAACAAATAAGTTTCCAGAAGAAGCAGGTATCAGTCGCTATGGCCAGCCGGAAGAGATCGCCGATCTACTCGGATTCATGGTGTCACCCGCGGCGAAATGGATGACCGGCGCATCGATCCGCATGGATGGAGGCGAAATAAAGGGCGTCTGAAGCGCTCACGTTGGCAGGGCTCAAGCCCCTGGCATGGCTCGCAGCATGGTTCCATGAAGGCAGCGATAGGACTTCGTGCCGCCCTAGCGGTCTCTGAGATTACCTTCGCTTGCGTTCTCCTGGTTGGCCAGAAGCATCTGATCAGAAGCTTTCTCCGTGTTCTCGATATCCGGCTGGGATTTCAGCCTGCGCGAGCGGTCGCAATGCGCGTCGATCCGGGCGTCGGCAGCGTCTTTACTCTGTACGACAGCGACCTGTCACGTTTCTGGGAGTCGTTGATACTCACTGCCGTTGTCGCCATGGCCGGCTATCTCCACGCGCGGCGCACGTCCCGAATCGATCCGATGGCGCCTCTCCGCAGAAGTTGAGCAAACCATTTGCCCCATTTGAAAGAAGATCTTGGCTGTCGAAGCTTCGCCAACAATACCCGAGCCCAAGCTATACGCTAACTTTGGGAAGGAGATTCCTATGCCGCTTCCGTCAGATGAGAGGCTCATCGCTCTCAGCAACGATCTGCTCAAGGAGTTCGACGCAATCTTTGGATTGCACCCGGGTTTTCGGCCGGCACACGCCAAAGGCACGCTGCTCACCGGCACCTTCACGCCATCGCCCGCCGCTGCTTCCCTGACGCGGGCGCCACATATCACCCGCGATGCCACTCCCGTCACAGCACGA
This sequence comes from Terriglobia bacterium, assembly GCA_963799755.1. Lineage (GTDB taxonomy): Bacteria > Acidobacteriota > Terriglobia > Bryobacterales > Bryobacteraceae > Bog-105. The sequence continues at coordinate 89,032 of CAWCYQ010000016.1, forward strand.
TTTTCTAATTCCACAGGTCTGCCGCTGATACCGGATAACGATCCGAACGCAAATCCGCGCGGGTTGGCGATCCGGTTTCATCTGGCTGAGCACGTGCATACCGATATCGTTAGCCATTCCACTGATGGATTCCCGACTAGAACCGGCCAAGAATTTCTGGAGTTCTTACGCGCTCTGGCGGCGAGTGATCCAGCGAAACTGGCGGGATCGGCCCTCGAGAAATTTCTTGGCTCGCACCCCAAAGCGCTCGCGTTTGTGCAAACTCCAAAACCGACCCCGTCCAGCTTCGCCAGGGAGTCCTTTTTTGGCGTAACGGCTTTCCGCTTCACCAACCACGAGGGGTCCAGCCGCTACGGGCGGTATCGATTGATACCGGAAGCCGGCACAGAACATCTGGACGAGGCCACAGCTAAAACGAAGAGCGCAGACTTTCTCCTCAACGAACTCGCCGAGAGAATCGATAAAGGCCCCGTCAATTTCCAAATTGCCGTACAGGTTGCGAACGACAAGGACGTGGTGGACGACGCGACCGTTCACTGGCCCGAGGATCGGCGGTTAGTCAATCTCGGCAAAGTTGCTCTGGTTAAGCCGGTTCCGGATAACGAGCTTGAGCAGAAACAAATCATCTTCGACCCAATCCCGCGTGTGGACGGAATCGAGCCGTCGGATGATCCTCTGCTGGAGTTGCGAGCAGCGATTTATCTCTTGAGCGGCCGGCGCCGGCGCGCGGCGTCGTAATCCATTCTTGATGAGCATTTGTTGCACTGCCTGGATCGATAATGAGCGACCCGATTGAAGATGTTTGCGTAGTAGGCGCCGGGCCGGTGGGCCTCGCATCCGCGATTGCTCTCAGCCGCCAGGGCTATCACGTCACGGCGGTCGATTGTGCAACTCCGCCGATCGACAAAGCCTGTGGCGAAGGTCTGATGCCCGAAGGAATACAAGCGCTGGCCTCGTTGGGCGTCGAACTCGATCCTCAGATTGGAAGGTCGTTTCAAAGGCATTCGTTTCTGTTGGGGACATTCCTCAGTTTCAGCGGATTTCCCGGGTGCTCCGGCATTGGGAGTGCGGAGAACGCTGCTGCACGATGTGCTCGTTCGAAAAGCCCAGGGCTGCGGCGTCACACTCGTCTGGGGTGCCAAACACGTGCTTTTTCGTGATGTAGGCGTCGAGGTCAATGACAGGGTTGTCAGAGCTCAATTTGTGGTGGCGGCTGATGGACAAAACTCGCAAATCAGGAGGCAGATGGGGCTTCAGATCGGGACTCGCAACAGACGCCGGATTGGTTTTCGCAGACATTATCGTGTGGAGGCGTGGTCTCCTTACGTCGAAGTACATTGGCGCCACAGGTGTCAGATATATATAACACCACTCGCTGAAGACGAGGTTTGCGTTGCGGTGATCTCAAAGGGTGGAGTGCGAGTGAGTGATGCGCTCCGGCAGTTTCCGGAATTGGAGCGTCGTCTCGCGAGGGCCGAGGCGGTTTCGGCGGAAAAGGGAGCTCTGTCCGTATCGCGGAAATTGCGGGCTGTTTGCCGGAACCGGCGTAGCGCTGATCGGCGATGCATCCGGCTCGGTAGATGCTATTACGGGCGAGGGGCTATCTCTGGGTTTTCTGCAGAGCGTTGCCCTGGCGCGCGCGCTAAAAAGCGGCAATCTCGATCAATACCGGCGTCGTCACGCAGCCATCATGCGCAGGCCGCGCTTTATGCAAGCCGTGCTGCTCAGTCTGGATGTTAGCGGGCACGTACGGCGGCGCGCCCTGTGCGCACTTGAGAGCCATCCAGATGTGTTTGCGTCGTTGTTGAGCGTGCATGTAGGCGCTTCACCGCTGCTCGACCTTTGTTCCGCGAAGCTGCTGGATCTCGGCTTCTCTTTTCTTGCTGGCGTAGAGATAGCCGTCGCGAGCCAAAATCTGCGAAAGGGCTCACGTTGCAAACTGGCGAGGATACTGCGCTCAGAAACGAGAAGCTACTCGGCTCGGTCGAGTTTCGCCTGTAGGACCACCAGCGAATAGGCTAAATTGTCGATTTCAATGCGAGAGAGATCCTCCGATTCGAAACTGACTGAGGAAGCCCAATCGCGCCACCCCGTTTTAATACGTTTTACATGTCCGGGGCCAATATGAAAAGTGACTTCTCGCATCTGACGGCAAGAACCGTTACCCCGATTCAAGAACATATGAGATCTGGTGGACCGAGGGGGCGACTATATGGGCGCCATTACCTCCGACTAGGCTTTCATCGCCCGGCGCGATACTCTGGAAAGCACATTATGCGCAGACGTGAGCTTCTCAAAATGATGGGCGCCCTGCCGGCAACTCTCGCGATAGACGCTTCAGCCAAGCCGTCATTCTCTCAGGCGACTTCCCGGAAATATGAGGCCACCTGGGATTCAATCGACAGCCGGCCGTCGCCCAGTTGGTATACCGATGCAAAATTCGGCATCTTCATCCATTGGGGCGTTTATTCGGTACCTGCGTTCGCGCCAGTGCATGCAAAGAATCAGACCCCATATGCGGAATGGTATTGGCATTCCTTGACAGATGGGATGAAGGCCAAACGGGCCGATGAAGACGGCGCGGCCACCTGGGCATTTCACAAGCGAACTTATGGGGCGGACTTTCCGTATTTCGATTTCGCGCCGATGTTTCGCGCGGAATTGTTCGATCCGGATCGCTGGGCGGATCTTTTCGTAGAATCCGGCGCGCGCTACGTTGCTCTGACCTCCAAGCATCATGAAGGATTCACGCTATGGCGCAATGAGCAAGCCAACAAGGCGTTCGGCCGCCCCTGGAACGCGGTCGATATCGGCCCGAAACGTGATCTGCTGCTTGATTTGATGCTGGCCGGAAGAAAAAAAGGCCTGCAGATGGGTATCTATTATTCGCTTTACGAGTGGTACAACCCGCTCTGGCTTTCCGACAAACAGCGCTACGTTCGCGAGCATCTCTTTCCACAATTCAAAGACGTGGTCAATCACGCCAAACCCGCCATCATCTTCTCGGACGGCGAATGGGAACTGCCAAGCGATGAATGGCACTCGACGGAATTGCTGGCGTGGCTGTTCAACGAATCTCCTGTTGCCGATTCCGTCGTCATCGACGATCGTTGGGGCAAGGAAACGCGGCACAAGCACGGCGGCTATTACACCACTGAATACACGTCAGGTATGCAGCAATCCACGCATCCCTGGGAAGAAAGCCGCGGGATCGGCTTTTCCTATGGCTACAATCGCAATGAAATTCTGACCGACTATCACACCGGCCGGCAGCTTGTGCATATGTTGATCGATATCGTCAGCCGCGGGGGTAATCTTCTGCTCGACATCGGCCCGCGCGCGGATGGCGGCATTCCCGTCGTGATGGAAGAGCGCCTCAAAGAGATCGGCGAGTGGCTCCGCCCCAACAGCGAAGCCATCTACAACACTCACGCATGGACGCGCGCATCGCAGTGGAGCGAAGGAACCATCCCGCATCTGGAGCAGAGCGACTTCATGGCCGATTACGACATCACGAAGATGGTAGATAATCCGCCCGCTGGCTATGCGCGCATTGAAGCCTTCTTCACCACGAAAAACGACGTGGTCTACGCCATGCTTCCGCGCTGGCCGGAAGGCGAATTCATTTTTCGCGATATGGCCGCTACGCCCGATGCCAAGATCACTTTACTCGAAACCGGAAACCCCGTCGAGTCGCGTGTCGACGGAACGCAGCTCATTGTCAAACTGGCGCCTGAGCTCCGTTGGAGAATTCCCGATCGGCCCGCGTACGTGCTCAAGATGACGGGTGTCAAAAGCGCTTAGCCGCCGGCCATCGTTCCCGTTGCGTTAGCCTGAACTGGTGTCACGCTTCTTTATCGTTCTTGCAGCCATTGCTCAGCTTTCGTTCGCGCAGTCAAACACGCAGGCTATCCATGCTTTTTTCAAAGACACCTTCGAGCAGATGCTGCGCAATGATCCGCAGTTTGCCACCAGCATCGGACGTCATGAATACGACGATCGTTGGACCGATTACTCTAAGGTCGGTCGGAACACTCGCCGTCAGTTCTTCGAAGACCGGCTAAAAACCGCAGCAAACTTTCCCGCGGCGAATCTCTCGCCCGAGGACCGTCTCACGCTGCGCATCATTCAGTATGACTTTCGCCTGCGCCTCGACGCCTGGGACCTCGACACAGAGCTACTGCCGGTCGGACAGCTTTTCGGATTTCACAATCGTGTTTATCTATTGATCGATCGCATGCCGGCGCGTACCGTTCACGATTATGAAAACATTCTGGCCAGACTGCGCGCTATTCCCGTCTACGTCAACCAGAACATCGAAGTTCTGAACGAAGCCGTGGGCAGTAAAATCATGCAGCCGCGAGTAGTTGCCGATCTGGTAACGGGGCAGATCGCTGCCCAGATGAAGCAGGATGCCGAACATAGCGCTCTTCTTGCCGCCTTTCGCAAATTTCCTTCGAATATCCCGCAAGCCGATCAGCAGCGCCTGCGTACGGAAGCCGGCGACGCCTATAACAAACAATTTCTTCCGGCCTGGCGCAAGCTCCATGACTATATGGCGACTACTTACACGCAGCACGTTCGTCCCACGGATAGTCTGAGCTCCATACCGAACGGCCGCCAGGATTACGCGATCCTGATCCGGCGTCTTACTACGACAAACATGACCGCCGAACAGATTCATAGCCTCGGCGAGCAGGAGGTGAAGCGCATTGAGGGCGAAATGCAGGCGGTTCTGACCGAGCTCAATTTCAAAGGATCGATCGAGGATTTCCAGAAGTATCTGGATTCCACTGCCGACCAGCACTTCCGCTCAAAAGACGAAATGCTCGCTTACTGCCGCAATATTGCGAAGATCATCGAACCCGAGCTGCCCAATCAATTTCATCACTTGCCTATGCTGCTTTACGGCGTGCGTCCGATTCCGCCGGATCGGGAAGCCGCTACGGCAACCAACGCGCAAGCACCTTCGCCCGATTACACAACACCCGGATGGTTCAACCTCAACACCTACCAGCCGGAGAAACAGGTGAAATACGACAAAGAGTCTCTGGTGCTGCATGAAGCCGTGCCAGGCCACATCTTCCAGATCACGCTTGCCGAATCCCAGAAGGGCCTTCCTGACATCCGCAAGTTCTATGGCAACAGCGCTTATCTCGAAGGCTGGGCGCTCTATTCCGAATCGCTTGGATCGCAGCTCGGCCTCTACAAAAATCCGTACAGCCGCTTTGGACAATTGACCAGTGAACGGTTTCGCGCAGTGCGCCTGGTCGTCGACACCGGGATTCATCACTTTGGTTGGAGTCGCCAGCAGGCCATCGAATACTTCCAGGCGCACGCTCCCGAAGAATCGCTGGCCGAGATCGATCGCTACATCTCCTGGCCCGCGCAGGCTCTCTCCTACAAGATGGGCCAGCTTCGGATTCTCTCTTTGCGTAAGACCGCCGAAGAACGGCTCGGCACAAAATTTGACGTCCGCGAATTCAATGACGCGGTCATTCGCGACGGCACCCTGCCGCTCGACCTTCTTTCCGAACAGATAAACGGCTTCATTGGCCAGGCCGCGACGCAGTAAGAATCCGGATGCTAGGCTGAACGAGTGCGTGTACTTCCACTTGCGCTCGCGCTCGTTTTGCCCGCGAGTTTATCTTTCACCCAGACGGTGAAGCCTAAATCGACTGCTCAGTCCAAACCGCAAACAACGCCGCTGCCCATGACCGACGAAGAAAAGACAGTCTATGCGATCGGCCTTTCGATCGCCAAGTCTCTAGCACCGCTAGATTTGTCTCCGGATGAACTGCGCATCGTCACACGCGCGCTCACGGATGCCGCTAACGGCAACCCGGCCATTCCGTTAGCAGAATGGGGGCCGAAGATTCAATCCCTGGCGCAAGCGCGTGGCGCTCGCGTTCTCGAAAAACAGAAGGCCGCTGCGTCAGCCTACATCGACAAAGCCGCCGCCGAACCGGGAGCGGTGAAAACAGAATCGGGCATGGTCTATCGCGAAATCACCCCGGGTACCGGAGTGTCTCCCAAGGCCACCGATACGGTCAAAGTGAATTACCGGGGTACTTTACTCGATGGCACCGAGTTCGACAGTTCCTATACTCGTAATGCGCCCGCTTCGTTCCAGTTGAACGGCGTCATCCCGTGTTGGACAGAAGGCATGCAGAAGATGAAGGTTGGCGGCAAGGCGGTCCTCGTTTGCCCTTCCGCTCTCGCCTACGGAGATCAAGGCAATCAAGGAATTCCGGGTGGCGCCACCCTGACTTTTGAAGTGGAATTGCTCGATGTTACTGCCGCCGCGCAGTAGCTGAGGTGGTCTCTGGGATTTTCGGAAGCGCAAAGGGCACGGACGCGTGCCGCCAAACAAGGATGAGGCCGCGCTTCTCAGCGCGCCGAATATTCAAGATGGAGGAGCTCTATTGCCCTTGGGCACGCCCAACACCGTGCCCGTTTTGCGCGTTGCTCGATAACGCCCACGCAAACAGCACGCCGCCGCAGCCCGTCATCACATACTGGCGTCCGTCCAGTTCGTAGGTAATCGGAGAACTCTCCATGTGGGCTCCCGCGCCCGCATGCCAAAGCGTTTTACCGTCGCTCGTAGCGAGCGCAAGCACGTTGCCCTCAGCGTCGCCGGTAAATGTCAGACCGGAATCGGTCGTCAACACGCCTGCTCCGGAACCGCCCGGCCCCAGTTCATGGCTCCATCGAATCTTTCCGGTCTGGTAATCGATCGCATCTAAAACACCTTTGCCCCACACTCCGTAATCCGCACCGGCCCAGCCAAAGGTGCCATCTGCAGGCTTGGCGAAATAGATGCCGTAGCTCGGATGCGCATCCACAATAAATAGCCCGGTCTTCGGATCGAAGCTGGGTGAACGATAGTTCGTGAGGCCGCCTTCATCGGGCGCGATCAAACGTCCATCGCGCGCGGGCTCTTTCTCGGGATTTGGCACGGGCCGTCCCTGCTCGTCGACTTTCAGAGCCCAATTCACCGGACCATACGGAGCAGTCAGCAGATTCTTTCCGTTGGTTCGATCCAATACGAAGAAATAACCGTTGCGCGAAGTCTGCATCAGCATCTTGCGCGGCCCACCGTCGAACTCCGCATCCACCAGAACCGGCGTCTCAACCGCATCCCAATCATGTGTGTCATGAGGCGACGGCTGAAATGCCCAGGCTAGTTTGCCGTTATCCGGATTGACTGCAACAATGCTGCAAGTGTAAAGATTGTCGCCAGGCCGCGGCTGACCGTTCAACACCGGCGTTGGATTGCCCGTTCCCCAATAGACCAGGTTGAGATCCGGATCGTAGGTGCCAGTCATCCAGGTCATGCCCCCGGAAGAAGTGTTGGGGGTGCCTACCGGAGGCGTAGCGTCCCACTGCCACTGCGTCTTGCCGGTTGCGGGGTCGATGGATCTGAGGAAACCCGCCAGATTATCGAAGTCGCCGGACACGCCGACGATGACGTGATCTCGGACGACCAGCGGCGCCATAGTCATCCAGTAACCTTTGTGCGCGTCGGCCACTACAATGTTCCACAACGGCTTACCATCTTTCGCATCCAGGCAGATCAGGTGGGCATCGGGGGTCGTGAAGTAAATCCAGTCTTTATACATCGCCACTCCGCGATGTCCGATATGAAAGCCCTTGTTCGGCGGATAGGTGTAATGCCAGATCTGATGTCCCGAGCGCGCATCGATCGCCCACACGTTGTCCGGCAGCGTGAAGTAAAGCACCCCATTGACTAATAGCGGCGAGGATTTCAAAGCGTCCGTCTGGCCCGTCTGAAACACCCACGCGACACTCAGATTCTGTACGTTCTGCATGTCGATCTGAGTCAGCGCGCTGTGCCGCCGCCCGGAGTAATCGCCGTGATAGAGCGGCCAGCTATCGGGTGTTGGATGCAGCAGCAGGCCGGGATCCAGCCCCTGAGCCCAAAGGCCGCCGCCGAGAGCGACCGGAATTATCATGCGCACAACAAGATTCGATGCTCTCTTGAAAATTTCCATATCGTGAGCGGTGTTAGCGCAGCGTCTGCAGATAAGCCATCAGGTTGTGAATGTCGTCGTCGGAGTACTTGCCAAGTAACTCGGCATGCGTTTCGGCGGGAGCCTTGATTGAGTATTTCACCTGGCTGAGGGGCCATGAACGATACCATCCGGAGCTGTCGCGCAGACCGATGGTGAACTCATCGCGATATGCCAGTTTACCCGTGATAGTCTCGCCGGAAGGCAGCGTAACTGTTACCTCGGCAGCCGCTCCGTGCGGATAAAGCATACGCTCTTCCAGCCTCAATCCCTGGTATCGCGTTGCTATTCCAGCCAGGTCACCGGTCGGAGAGTGGCAGGCCGAGCAACCTCCAGCGCCGTTGAAATATTGTTTGCCGGCTTCCGCGTTACCGGTTTGAAGATCCTCTGGATCCACGCCGCGGCGTCCCCCGACATTCGCGTCCGCCAAATTCTTCTGCGTATGAATGAATGCCACCAAGGCCGCAATGTCCTGCTCGGGAAGCGCGAACCGGGGCATTCCCTTCTCTGGCCGCCCGTTGCGAATTACAAATGCGATCTTGTCGCCCTTCACGTCATCGCCGACCAATTTCGATCGTGTCAAATCCGGTCCGGTTTCGCCGCCTCCCGCATCTCGTCCATGGCAAAACGCGCAATTCTGAAGAAAGAGCGTGTGCCCCTGTTCCACTTGAGCCTGCGGGAACGTCTGCCTGGCAGGAGGTACAGGTTTCTTCATTTGCCCCGCGGCGACACTAACCGCGGTAACCGCACAGAGCGCGAAGGGCAGGGATACGCGCCGCCAGGGAGGAGAGGAACTCGCTTGCCCTTCGGGCGGCACGCCGAGCGCACAGCCGAGTTGTGGCGTTCTGCGCGATCTACGTGGTCCCGTGCCCGTTTTGCGCGCTCCCTCAAGAACAAGCCAGGGAACGTATTCTCAGGACTGTACCTTGCGAACCAGGCTGCCATGAAGTGCTGCGCGCTCTTCCGGAGTCGCGCGCACGTAGCCAGCGCTTGAAGTGGCCGGCTTTTTGCTTTTACTCTCGCTCTTGATCTCGACGTGATGCTCCTTGATCCTCTCATCGATCGCACGATTCTGAGCAATGCGTGCAGCTGTCCTCTCGGCAGGAGTCATTAGATGGAATGGTTTTTGCTTTTCTGACACTCTAATATAATCATCGCGCATCGAAATGGCGGCGTTTGAGAGATGTTGCTCAGAAGGGAGCAGGCGCACGTTCAGTCGATAACATCCTCGCGCATCGCTGAAGTTTGGTGGACCTGGACGGGTTCGAACCGTCGACCTCTTCCATGCCATAGTCCCAACATTAGGCTTTTCAACAACTTACAAGACCCCGGTGGCTCGCTAAGTCCTTGTAAGCTGATATTCCCTCAAGAACCGACGTATCGCAAAACGTATCGCGTTTTGGCGCATGAATTCTCAACTCGGCAAGAAACCACGTCGCGCCCTTAGTTCCAGGCGAAGCTCCTCCCGGAGCGCCTTGCTCTTCCTGAGTCGCTTGAAAAACTGTTCCAGGACGCTCACCATAATTGCGTTCACGCTCACACCCTCCTCTTCCGCCCAAGCTCGGATCACCGATCTGGCTTCCGCTCCAACATGCAAGAGTTGAGGTTTGGATAGCGGAAGTCCGGCCTTGCGAGTTTGCGTGATCGTTACGTTCTTCCGTTCGACATTGCGGAGGGCGAAAAGAACCACCCTCGAAAGATCGCCCGCTACCCGCGCCTCTTCGGTGACCGCCTCCCGGAGATCGATGGGTAGGCGTAGGGTCATTCCAGCGCGGTCTTCCGTCCAGCGCTGTCCTTCGCGGTTTACGTTTCGACCCGTTTTCTGTGTTGCCAAGGCGTCTGACTTTCTGACGAAGTTGACTCGCTCCGCAAAAAATTACCGTCCGATCAAGACCTCACCGCGAATGATCGTTCTAGCCGTATTGAAATGAAACTTTCAAAAGATGACACAATTCTAGCGTAAAGGAGCATAGGAGTGCCGCCACCCGAGGCTATTAAAAAATACCGCTGCGCCGTCCTTCCCAAGAGGTTCCAAAGTGTCACGCCGCCTGCCGAAACCACCTGGAAACTCGATTCTCTTGAGAATAGAGAAGCGCATGCTTCTCATAATTGGATACCACCCGGAGCGGAGGTGTCGGTCAAGACCGCGAAGCGCCGCGACAGCGGTCGAAGCGCAGCGGAGAGCCTTGACGGACACTGGAGCGGAGGGTACGGGGCTCCATGATAGCGAATGCTCTGTTAATTCTTGCTACTGATCTGGCTTATTACGATTGTTTGCCTCGCGCAGACAGGGAGCTAAGGGTAGCGCCGGAGACACCTCTTGCATGACGACGGAAGAGGTGGATGACAACGATGGCACCGCTAGGTACGGGCCGACCCGACCTCCAACGTGTGGCAGCAACTCTGCAGGCTGCGGCGTCAACCGTTCGATTCTCTCTGACGCGGATCATTCTGCTAACCTGATAGGCTTGGCGCGGGGGCGAACATGGCTTGCATAGAACTGCTGAGCAAGGACGCGCAGAAACGGGCAAGAAGAGGAGAGCCTCAGCCGGGAGTCGTGATCCGTAATCGCTTTCAAGAATTGCACCAGGAGGGTCGGAGGCTCATTCGTGGCTGGGCCGAACGCGCAGCCGCTCAGTTTGATTGTGCCGAGCGGGATTCGTTCGAGCCCTTCATCTTTGGATGGATCGCCTTCAACAGCTGGGCGTGTTGCGTGACCGCAGAGGACCGGGATAGCGATTACCTCGACGCACTGCTCTTGGATTCCGACCTGGACCGCGAGTTCAAAGAGCACCTGGCCCCCGATCTTCTGGCGGCGGCGCGCGAGTTCCAAAGCACTTGGCCTATTTTCAGTTCGAAGGATATCGGCTACAACGTGGAATGGGCTGGGACTCGTGAGCAAGTGATCGACCGGTATAGGACGATCAACCCACCGCCGGGCCGCAAACCCGCATGCGCCTTCTTGCACCGAGATCGCGGTGAAGAGGTACCTATCGATTGGCCGCATACTCTTTCGGCGATCTACCAGGTGCGCTGCAATCTATTTCACGGTTATAAAGGCGTGTATTCGGAGAATGATGTTTTGATTGTGTCTAAGGCGTTCAGGGTTCTCGTGCATGTACTGCCTATGCTGATCCCGTCTTTGACTGTCCCTTCTAGGCTGGGCGTGACAAACGCGGAAGGACAAGCAGCCGCATTTGGCCCAACTGCGGCATCATAGAGGGGCCTGGACTTTGGCACCCGCTTCTCTGAAACTCTGGACTTTTGGGTCGGGGATTCGTGCCTTCAGCGGTTAAGGTACGCGAGCTTCTCCTCGGCGCTGCTGATGCCCCGCCGTATTGCCGCGATATCGGCCTCGTCTCTCGGATTCCTCCGCTCCGCTTCTTCTAGCTTCAGTCGCAGTGTGTGAAGTAGTCCTCGCAATTGTTGTTGGGGAGTTCTTCCAGCCTGTCCAATCATCGTTTTATGCTCCGTGGCTGCGTGATCCTGCGCCCGTACAAAGCATAGATGGTGCGGAGGTTACTCGTCGAATCCATCACGCCGATTGGTTTAAGAGTCCGTGGTTAGAGCGCGTTACACTTAACCTTCATAATTCGAATCACTTTTCAGCAGCTTCAGAGGGCTTCCCTTCGTGGCTGTGACCGGAACTGGTAGCCGCAACCCTTCCGGTTCTAGGAGCGAATGTGGCGGAGAAAATGGTAGGCCCGACTCAAATCTCGTCCGATCTAACCTTCCTCACGAACGAGGCCGGCAGCAGTTTACGTGACCGATTCGGCGTTTTGCTCGGCAAGGACACGCGGTACTTCGACTGTTTGGTCGGGTACTTCTTCATCAGTGGGTTCTATAAACTCTACCCGGCCTTGGAGAATGTCGAGAAGATTCGTATCCTTGTCGGCTTGAAAACGGACCAGGCGGCGTATCAGTTGCTCGAAGAGGCGAAAGAAATGGGTCGACTTCACCTCTGGTCGCACGCATCGGCGAAGGAACAGGTCGCCGATGGGGTTCTTGTCGAACTTGAGAAATCCCCGGACAGCCAAGACGTCGAGACTGGTGTCCATAAATTTGTAGAATGGATTCGTTCCGGCAAGCTGGAAATCAAGGCCCACCCCGGCGAGAACCTCCATGCGAAGGTGTATGTGATGACCTTCGTTGAGGGAGATAGGGACAAAGGTCGGGTCATCACCGGCTCAAGCAATCTTTCTCAGTCAGGACTGGTGGACAATCTTGAGTTCAATGTGGAACTCAAGAGCCGTGCGGACTACGACTTCGCAATCGCCAAGTTCAACGAATTGTGGGCCATGGCTGTCGATGTTTCCAAACCGTACGAGGACACCATCGTCAATAAATCGCCGTACGCCAGCTTTACACCGTACGAGCTGTATCTAAAGTTCCTGTATGAGTATTTCCGCAACGAGTTGAATCGCCCGTCGGAACTCGAAGGGATGTATGTCCCCATCGGGTTCAAGAAGCTGAAATATCAAGAAGAAGCCGTTCTCAGCGCGCGCAAGGTTCTCGACGAATACGGCGGCGTGTTCATTTCCGACGTTGTTGGCCTCGGCAAGACGTACATGTCGGCCCTGCTCGCGCAGCAGCTCGACGGGCGGTGTCTGGTCATTGCGCCTCCTCAGCTACTGGACCGGGATAAGCGCGGTTCATGGCCGAATGTGTTCAGCGATTTTCAGGTTCGGCAAACGGACTTTGTATCAATCGGGAAAATCGACGACCTCCTTACCCGCGATCTCTCAAAGTACACAAACATCTTTATTGACGAGTCTCATCGGTTTCGGAATGAGTCGAACATCACTTACGAGAATCTTGCCCAGATCTGTCGCGGCAAACGCGTAATCCTGGTATCCGCGACCCCCCTGAATAATCGACCGCGGGACATTCTCAGCCAGGTGAAGCTTTTTCAGAACGGGAAGAACAGCACCATTCCGAATCTGCGGAATCTCGAAGCTTTCTTCTCCGCTCTCGAAAAGAAGCTTGAAGGCCTAGACCGCCAGAATGACCGCGAACTCTTCTTCCAAACCGTTCATTCCAACGCGAGGCTAACGCGAGAGAGGGTCTTGAAGTACCTCATGATTCGCCGGACCCGATCCGAGATCGAGAAGTATTACGGGGAAGACATGCTCATGCAGGGGCTGAAGTTCCCTGCCGTCGACGACCCGCAACCGCTCTTCTATAAGTTCAACTCCAAGGAAAATGACGTCTTCAACGAAACCATCCGTCTCCTTGCGACGGACTTCAAATACGCCCGGTATAGACCGCTGACGTATTACGAGGGAAAGGGCAAGGAAGGCGAGCTGCAAGGCCAACGGAATTTGGCCAAGTTCATGAAGATTTTGATGGTCAAGCGGCTGGAGAGCAGCTTCCAAGCTTTTCGATTGACCCTCGATAGATTCCTCCACTCGTATGACCGCGTGATAGTTGAGTTTCACAAGGGTAACGTCTACATCAGTAAGAAGCACATCAATAAGCTCTTCGAGCTGTTGGAGGATGACAGCCAAGAGGCGATTGAGAATCTTCTAGCCGAAGACAAGGCCGAGCGTTTGTCCGCGAAGGACTTTTCGCCTGATTTCATTCGCGATCTTGAGGCCGACTGCAAAACGCTGAAGCACATTCAGAAGTTGTGGGGGACCGTTCACCGCGACCCCAAATGGGAGTCGTTCCGCGACATTCTGACCAGTCAGCCGAAGTTGAAGAAGAACAAGCTTATCATTTTCACGGAGTCGCAGGAGACGGCCAACTACCTAGCCCGTCAGATCGCTAAGGAAGTGGAGCCGAAAGTCATCTGCTTTTCTGGCCAATCGGATGAGGCGGCGCATAAAGCTGTCATCAGCAACTTCGATGCGAATGCATACCAGCCGCGGGACGATTACAGGATTCTGGTCAGCACCGAAGTTCTGTCTGAAGGCGTGAACCTTCACCGGTCGAACATTGTCATCAACTATGACATTCCGTGGAATCCCACCCGTCTTATTCAGCGCGTTGGCCGCGTCAACCGCGTGGACACCAAGTTTGACTCCATCCACACCTACAACTTCTTTCCCACGGAAGAGAGCAACGACCTCATCAAGCTCCAGGAGGCGGCGGAAGCTAAGATTCACGCATTCATCGAAATGCTCGGTGCCGATGCCCGCTTGCTGACCGAGGGTGAGGAGATAAAATCGCACGACCTCTTTGCCAGATTGGCGTCCAAGAAACTCATCACGGGCGAAGATGGCGACGAGGAAAGCGAACTCGAATATCTTAAAGAAATCAGGGAGGTGCGCGACAAGGAGCCCGACCTCTTTACCAGGATCAAGCGCTTGCCGAAGAAGGCACGGTCTACTCGTTTAGCCGTATCCGATGCGAACAGCACGGTTAAGACGCTTCCCTCGCTGTTTACCTACTTTCGGCATGGGCGTCTCGATAAGTTTTACCTTGCACCGGACAGTGCCGCCGACTCAGTCGAGTTGGACTTCCTCGCTGCCGTCAAGGTACTCAGGCCCGAGGATAAGAACGAGAAGCGCCAACCGATCCCCTCCGAGTTCTACGATCTCCTCGGAAAGAATAAGGCTTCCTTCGCTGCCGCTACGAGCGTCGAAATAGACGATGCGGTTGCGAAGCACAAAGGGGCGGCTAATGACGCGTACATTCTGAAGCGCCTAAAGGCCAAGGACATTCGCCGTTACCAGGGCTTTACGGATGACGACGAAGTATTCATCCAGCAGGCGATCCAACTTCTGACCGACGGGGCTCTCCCCAAACCGACGACAAAGAAGGTTGCCGACGCGCTCCGGACCGAGATAGAGCCCCTGAAGGTTTTGGGCATCCTCCGAAGAGATATTCCCGCCTTGCTCTTCCAGGCAACTCGCGCGCAGCTCACACATCATTCACTTAGCCCACGGGAAGTGATCCTCTCGTCCTATCTGTTGGAGATCAAATGAACCGGACGCAGGCACGGAAATTAGTCACGGAGACGTTCACCCACGCGTTTGACAAGACGCGGTTTCGCAATTTCATCCTCAACGTACTCAATCATCTTGACGAGTCGAAGGCGCAGCAGTGGAATACCGCCTACGTTAAGGATGCCTTCAAGGGTCATGTTCATCGTTACGAGCGGTTGGGGACATACACTTCGCCCGATAAAGAAACGCTGGATGTGCTCGTGGTTTACCTGACCACCGAATCCAAGCTGGAACGGGCGCGGACTTCGATCCGCAACTTTGTTGCCGACTACCTCAAGACCCGTGATGAAAAGGACGCGGCGCTGGTTGCGTTCGTCTCCCCTTCCGAGAACACATGGCGGTTCTCCTACGTCAAGATGGAATACGCATCCGTAGCAACGGAGTCCGGAAAGGTTGGCGTCGAGGCAAAGCTGACGCCGGCTCGGCGCTTCTCTTACATCGTAGGAGAGGGTGAAAGCTGCCACACGGGGCAGACGCGTTTTCTTGCTCTACTGGGAGACACAGGAACTGACCCACTCCTTGCGAGCATTGAGGAAGCGTTCAGCGTTGAGGCGGTCACCAAAGAGTTCTTCACGAAATACGCGGAGTTATTCGGTCAAATCAACTCCGCGCTTGATGGGCTCGCGGCCAAGGACAAGGCCATCCGCAACGAATTCGCAAGCAAAAGCGTTAACACGGTGGACTTCGCTAAGAAATTGATGGGCCAGATTGTCTTCCTCTATTTTCTCCAAAAGAAGGGCTGGCTCGGCCTTGCAAAGGGCAAAGACTGGGGAACCGGACCGCACGATTTTCTCCGTAGGATGGCCAATGACGGATTCGGCAAATACGGCAACTTCTTTAGCGACATTCTGGAGCCCCTTTTCTACGACACGCTCGCTACTGACCGCGGTCATGAGGCATGGTGTGACCGGTTTCAGTGCCGAATCCCGTTTCTGAATGGGGGCCTGTTCGAGCCGCTGGGCGACTACGACTGGAGCAAGATAGTTATCCACTTGCCTAACAGACTCTTTACGAATACTGATTACGTTGATGAAGGCGTCACTGGAACAGGCGTGCTGGACGTCTTTGACCGCTACAACTTCACCGTCAATGAGGCCGAGCCGCTGGAAAAAGAAGTCGCTATCGATCCCGAAATGCTCGGAAAAGTCTTTGAGAACCTGATCGAAGAAAACCGGCGAAAGGGTCTTGGGGCTTACTACACACCGCGTGAAATCGTGCACTACATGTGTCAGGAGAGCCTGGTCAACTACCTAGACGCGGCGCTGAACAAAGAAAACCAACTTGTCCCGCGGGCGGACATAGAAACCTTCATTCATTCAGGCGAGCAAATCTCCCACTACGAAGCGGTTGAAGCGAAGTATGTCATTAAGATGCCCAAAAGCGTTCAGCAAAACGCGCGACTGCTGGATGAGACACTTGCGGAGATCACCGTTTGCGACCCCGCTGTCGGCTCCGGCGCATTCCCGGTTGGAATGATGACCGAGATTGTTCGTGGCCGCTCCACCCTCACGCCATATTTCAACGATGTCCGCGAACGCACCCCCTATCATTTCAAGCGCCATGCAATTCAGAATTGCCTTTACGGAGTGGATATTGATGCAGGTGCGGTTGAGATTGCGAAACTTCGACTCTGGCTCTCGCTGGTTGTGGACGAAGAAGAGACCAAACAGATCAAACCATTGCCGAATCTTGACTATAAGATAGTGAGCGGCAATTCATTGCTTGGTGTCGATAAAACGCTCTTTAATGAGAAGCTCTTCAAACAACTCGAAGACCTGAAGGCGCTTCATTTTGATGAGTCGGTCGCAACGAAGAAGTCGAAGCTCAAACGTGACATTGACCACTTGATTCATCAACTAACCAATGGAAAGGAGATCTTCGACTTCGAAATCTATTGTTCGGAAGTGTTTCACCGCAAGGGCGGGTACGACGTAGTGATCGCTAACCCCCCGTATCTTGGCGAGAAAGGACACAAGGAGACATTTCGGGAGATTGCCGCGGGCGAACTCGGGAAGCGATTCTATACAGGGAAGATGGACTTGTTTTACTTTTTCTTCCATCGTGCCCTCGATATTGCAAAAGGCGACGGAGCGATCGCATTCATTTCTACCAATTACTTTGTAACTGCTACTGGCGCTAAAGTGTTCAGACGCGATCTCAAGGATAGAGCAATCGTACGGCGCATCGTCAATTTCAATGAAGTCCGGATCTTCGAATCAGCTCAAGGACAGCACAATATGATCACAGTGCTCGAAAAAGGGACGAATTCGCGGGCATTGTCAAGAAACTGCCTCACTCGCAGAAAAGGATTCTTAGCCACAGAGATATTGAACTTGATTCTAAGTGGCCACGATATAGGCACTGATTATGCTGAAGTTCCTAATGCCGATCTCTATGAAGGAGACGATGCGTACATTCGTTTAATGGGAATCGCTGCAACGTCGAGTGACGCAGAAGCGCCGGTTCTCAACGCGCTGAAAAGCCAAGGAATTAACCTAGGATTGATTTGCAATATCAACTGCGGAATTCAAACTGGCTGCGACAGGATCAAGATCGATGAACAGTATACTGGTGTTTTTGTGCTCAGTAATGCGGAAGTACAAAGCATTCCCAAACAGGAACGTAGTCTCCTAAAGCCGTTCTACAAGAATTCCGACATCGATAGGTACTACTGTTCTCTGGAAACGCCGCTCCGGGTCATATATACGGATCGCGATTTTCACGATACTGCCCATTTTCCTGGAACGATCGCACACCTACATCAATTCAAGAAAAGACTTGACACGATAAGAGAAGTGAAAAGCGGCATCATTCGCTATTTCCAGTTACAGTGGCCTCGGAATGAGAGCATCTTCAAGGGTCCCAAAATCGTTGCCCCACAAAGGAGCAACCGTAATACCTTTGCGTTCAATGAGGCCGACTGGTATGCATCGGTCGATGTTTACTTCCTCACCCAAAAAGATCCAGAAGTTTCTCTCAAATATGTCCTCGCTCTTCTTAACTCCAAACTCTTGATGTTTTGGCTGTATCGGCGAGGTAAGCGCAAAGGAGAGATGCTTGAGCTCTATCAGCAGCCATTGTCGGAGATCCCCATTAAGCGGGTCCCCCCGAACCAGCAGAAGCCAATCATTGCTTTAGTCGACCAGATTCACAAGACAAAGCAACGAAACCGTGAGGCGGACACGACGGTCCTTGAGGACCAAATTGACGGCCTCGTTTACGAACTGTACGGCTTGTCACCAGCTGAAATCGAATTTGTTAAGAACAGCACAACTCGGGTACAAGCTGTTGATGCTAGTGAGCCAATTGCTTTATAGCATCCGACAACGACCATTTGAGAGGTAACCAGATCGCGAATGCGGAGATTGGGGGCGAACATGACGCTGACGGAGCTTTATGACGCCGTTAATCCATGCGTTGTAGGGTTTATCTCGAAGGTGCTGCAACTGCCAGCGGGGCAGCACCCCATCTTTCCGGAGATCTTTGGAACCGGCTTCCTTGCAACCTCTGATGGGTTAGTGATTACAAACCGGCACGTCGTGGAGGCTTTCGATCAGGTTGGGCGGCATCCCCAAACTGGCGAGTTCGCTGGCGCGGCGCTCATGTTCCTTGTGGAAGCCGACAAGCGGCGACTACAGGGCTACGCATTAGCGAAGTCCTGGGCTTGAAGTGGATGGACATCGATTGGAAGACGTTGCAGATGGACGTTACCCGATCGGTCGTGGACGGCATTGTCGGGAAGTGCAAAACGGAGACCTCCCGCAGGCCAGTTCCCATCGACGAGCTCACTACTGCCGAGTTGCTGGCTTGGAGGAGGGAAACTTCCTACGCCGAGCCGGACGACTGGGTCTTCGCCAGCGAACGAGTTCATGGCAAAATGCCGCCCTGGGCCGATACGCTCCTGGATCGCTTCCTGCAACCGGCCGCAAAGCGGGCCGGAATTACAAAGTGGGTCGGCTTCCATACTTTCCGGCACACCTACTCAACGCTACTCAAAGCTAACGGGGAAGATGTCAAAGTGGTCCAGGAATTGATGCGCCACGCAAACATCTCCACAACGATGAACATTTACACGAAGGCTCTGACTTCAGCCAAGCGAGAAGCGCAGAGCCGGGTGGTCGATGTACTTCTGGACCGTTCTAGGAATGTCGTAGGAAGTGCTGCGGAGGGTGCAGCATGAGAACCAACGTTATCGAAAGCGTATCGCGTTTTTTCTGCGAATCCGCTAAGTTGTTGGGTTTATTGGTGGACCTGAACGGGATCGAACCGATGACCTCTTCCATGCCATGGAAGCGCGCTCCCAACTGCGCCACAGGCCCACTCTGCTGTTTTACGTCCTGAGAATAACACAACGGCCGATCACCGGAATGAGCATAAAACTAATCAGACTGACCAGCACCGAGAGTTCCATTACGACTCTGCCGGAAGCCGAAAAAATGTTTGCGTTTTTGCTGTCGAATACTATTGACTGGAGAATCGATAGGGCGCACAATCAGACGGTTGGATCTTTAGCCTTCAGGTGCATGTGCACCGGATCCTACATTCCACGAAATGATGAATGATGCTGTTTCCCGGCACTCTGTTCGCGGGAAGATTTTCTGCTGAAAACTCGTGATCCGGAAGATCACAATGAACCGGGCGTTGACCCTTTCAGCATGGACCAGCTCGCGCATGAGCTGCGTCAGCCATTAAGCACCATCGAGTCACTCGCCTACTATCTCGAACTCACCGTCGAGAGCGACCACATTCGCCGTCAGCTCGAACGCATCAGGCTGATGGTCGATCGTGCAAATCAAATCCTCGCTGAAGCTTCAGTAGCGTAAGAACCTCACTGCGCAGATCGGCGCGCGTTGTCTGACGCGCCGATCTGCCGCTTGAGTTGCCGTATTTCTTCTCGCAATTGCGGGATTTTGTTTATCTGCGCAAGCCCCTTCAGGTGCTGCCGCAAAGGTCTCGCGGGGGTGCCCCACACGGGTTCACCCGCGTGGACGGTCTGGGAACTCAGAATCCCGGCTCCCGATCCGACCACCGCTCTGGACGCAATCCTGGCCTTTTCTCCTGCGCCCACCTGTCCGCCCACGACTGCATAGTCCTCTACTACCACGCCTCCCGCGAATCCGGTCTGAGCCGCGATGACGACGTGTTTGCCGATCTGGCAATTGTGCGCGATATGTACCAGGTTATCTAGCTTGGTACCAGTACCGATTAAAGTCACTCCCAGTGCCGCGCGATCTATGCAACTGTTCGCGCCAATCTCGACGTCATCTTCGACTCGCACCGTGCCGACTTGAGGAAATTTTTCGTAATGATCGCCGGCCAATGCAAAACCAAAACCGTCAGCCCCGATCACGCAGCCGGCGTGAAGAATGACGCGCGCGCCAATTTTCACGTCGTCATACAGCGTGACGTGGGAATGCAGCGTGGTGCGCTCGCCAATTACAACCCGCTCGCCCACATGCACTCCATCGGCGATGTAACAGCCTTGTGCGATTTCGGAGTTTTCGCCGATAACTGCAAAGGCTCCGATATGGCAATCGGCGGCCACGTGCGCATTCGGAGCGATAACTGCAGTAGGGTGAATGGACGGCGAGGCAGGTTGCTTCCGATGCAGAACAGCCAGTGCTCTTGCAAATGCGCCGCGAGGATCTTGCACGCGGATGAGCGCCCAGGTCCCTGGCTCATCAAAAGACGGAAAAACTATCAGACAACCAGCGCGCGAGCTCGCGGCTGCCGAGCGTGCCTTGACGTGCGAGACAAACGACAGGTCATCCGGTCCCGCAGCTTCCAAGGAGTTAGCGCCGCTGATGATTTTTTCGACAGCCCCTTGGGGAGTGCCTTCGCAGATGCGAGCAATCTCGGCAACGGTCAGAGCAGGCATGCCACATACTTATCATGAATGGCCGTTGACCCGTCGGTTTATGTCGCGCCGACTGCCCGCGTCGATCCTTCTGCCGTGATCGGGCCAGGCACGCGCATCGGGGAGTATTGCGTCATCGAAGCAGACGTGAAGATCGGTGCACGCTGTCTCTTCGAGCCATACGTCTATATAAAGCGCTGGAGCACCCTCAGTGACGATAATGAAATTTCGGCCGGCACCGTCCTCGGAACTGATCCGCTCGATAAGAACTTTAGCGGCGCGCGCAGTTATTTGTCGATCGGCTGCCGCAACAAGATCCGCGAACACTACACTATCTCTCGCGGCACAGAGCCGGAGAGCGAAACACGAGTCGGCGACGGCAACTACATCATGACCTCCGGCCATATCGCGCACAACTGCCGGCTGGGCAGCAACATCGTGATTGCCAGTTGTGCGCTAGTGGCCGGGTATGTAGAGATTGAGGATCAGGCGTTCATCTCGGGAGGAGTGGTCATTCACCAGTATTCAAGAATAGGACGCCTCGCCATGGTGGGAGGAAACACGCGGGTCAACAGCGATCTTCCGCCTTTTTTCCTTTACTCGGATTTCAATGTTGCGGCAAAAGGAATCAATATTGTCGGCCTGAGGCGCGCCGGTTTCTCTGAAGATGACATACGGACAATTAAAGCCGCGTATCGTATTCTCTACCGTTCCGGCTTAAGGCAGGAGGATGCGTTGAAGCGCATAGAAACGACATATCGATCGGAGCCCATCGCTGAATTGGTCGAATTTGTGCGGCGCAGTGAGCGTGGAATCTGCCGGGAGAGCGGCCAGAAATCGGGGAAGTGAAGCTCTACGGCTCCGCGCGTGTGTCGATTACAGTCAGGGGTTAGTACCGTTTCAAGCATCTCGCGAAGCACCTCGCTGCACTCGCCTGATTCACTCGAGATTGAGCAGATGAATTCAGCCCGAAACTCGAGGCGGCCTGTGACGATCGGGCGCCATGTGAAAAATATCAAAAAACTTCCACGATCGAGAGCGAAACTGGTCACCGCTAAGCCAATTTTTTTGTCTGAGCAATCACAGCGCTTTAGCGCTCACGAGCGATGAGGGCCGCAATCTCCAAACCGCGAAAAACCCGTATTTACAGATGTTCCACGTGGAACATACGTCGTTTTTCGCAGCCCCGGACTGCCTCGAATGTGAAGCGCTTTTTGCCTTGTCTCCGGCGCGCCGGAATTACTACCGCCGTTTTCCTTTTATAGACGGTAAAAACCCCCACACAAATGAAGCTCTACCGGTTGCGAGCTTCGGCCATCTGAACATGGCTGAGGGTGCTCGCGTATTGCGTAACACCTTTCAGCAGAGCCTCCGCTATCTTTTGTCTCTGGTCCGTTCGCCTCATCAGGCGCTCATCGTGGGGATTGGAGACAAAACCGATCTCAGCGAGAATCGAGGGCATACTGGCGCCGATCAGCACCACAAAAGGAGCCTGCCGGACACCCCGATTGCGCGAACGGGAATTCATCTTCAGCGACGTGGTCCAGAGCGCGGATTGAATTTTCTGCGCAAACTCTCGCGATTCTTCGAGTTTGTTCTCGAGCACGGCTTTATGCAGTAAATCGTTCAGGTCGGAAATCGAACTCGTGGAAGTGGCGTTTTCGCGAGTAGCGAGATCCAGTCCGACCTTATCGGACGTGAGATTGAAGTAGAAAGTCTCGACGCCGGTGGCATTCGGCTCCGGAGACGAGTTCGCGTGAATAGAGATAAACAGATCCGCCTTCTCATTATTGGCAATTTTCGTGCGTTGCTCCAATGGGATGAAAACATCTCCTGAGCGGGTATAGATAACCTCCGCGCCGAGTTGCTGGCTTATGAGTTTCCCCAGCCTGAGCGCGACGTCCAGCACCAGATCTTTCTCCATGAGCCCGCCGGGGCCAATGGTGCCGGTGTCGTGACCCCCATGGCCCGGATCGATTACCACACGGCCCAGTTTCAAACCGAATACACGCACGAGCGATCGATCGCCGCCTCCGTCGCGTTTGGCAGGCGTTGCGACAGAGCCCACCTTCGATCGGGCAGCCGGGGAGACTGGCACCTCGTGAGATCCAACCAGCGGAGTCGATGAGGCGGGATCGGCTGCCGCGCTGCTTGCGGTCGAGGCAGTATTCGTTACGGTGAGCGGAACTTGCGCGAGAGGAGCTTCGCGAGAATTACGGGAAATGGCAGAGGTGGAAGCCATCTGATCGCCTGACGGCTCGTCCTGATTCACGTCTGGCATTCTGGAAGCGCTGTTTGAAACGACGACTATCGCCGGCCGGGAAGAATCGGCTTTCTGCCGGTTGGAGTTTGGCGAGTGCGATGGGGCTTTCGCGGCGGCGCCGCCGGGATTGTCCTGAGAGGTTGCGCTTTCGCCGGCTGCGGCAAGGTCAATCTTCTGAGAAGCAGTAGCGCTTCGGGCAAGCGAAAGGCCGGGGGCTGTCTGTAGTCTCGGCCGAATTTCAATCATGAGCCGATCCGGATTCACTAGCTGCGAGGAAACCACGTCGACCGGACCTTCGAGATCAAACACGATCCGGGTCTTCCCCGGCGTCACTTCCGCTACACGAATTTCTTTCACCAGGCGATCTCTGACGCTGATCGTCTGGACGCCGTGATGAACACCCGTCGGAGGCCGCAAACCCGTCAAGTCGAAATAAACACGAGCGGGACGCTCAATCTGATCGGAATAAAGCTTGTACTCGCCTTCGGTTTGAATTGCCACACGGGTAACATCGCCGAAGGACCAGAAACGAATGGCCTGCACGCGAGCGGCACTATTCGCCTGACCGCCTGCCGAGATTTCGCCGGACGAGAAACAGGCCAGCAACAAACAAGGCAGTATGGGAAGGGGGAGGCGGCGCATCGAGGTTGATAGCTACAACGGCTCCTCCGATGAGGCTGGTTCAATCCGCCCAGTCGGCAAAAAGACCCGCAGAGTGCATAGGCACATAGACACAAAAGACCCGCAGTTTGTTCTTCCGATTATACCTGGAAAAACCATAACCCAATGTAATAATTGGGAATGCAGGTGGCTGGTTTTGTCCTCGTCGGCGGCCGCAGTTTCCGGATGGGACGCGATAAAGCACGGCTCCCATTGAAGTCGCATCTGCTTGTAGAAGACGTGGCCGCAAAGGTGGCGTTTGTCGCCCAAAATGTAGCTCTCATTGGAGGATTGGAACGTTATTGTGATCTACCTTTCGAATGTCTTGACGATTTGCGGCCATCCCTGGGACCCTTGGCGGGCGTCGAGACGGCGCTCGCGTCGCAAAGAGGCGAATTGAACCTGATCGTCGCGTGCGACATGCCGAATATCCGGGTGGAGTGGCTGCAGAGGCTGCTCGCTCGTGCTATCGAGGGCAACGGCGATTGCGTTGTTTGCCAGGACTCGAGTGGATCGATTCATCCTCTCTGTGGGGTCTGGAGCCAGAGGTGCTTGCCGCGCGTTACCGCCGCATTAGACCGGGGACGTCTCCGCGCGCTAGATCTGATACAAGAACTGAAAGCCGTTTACCTTCCGGTCGGCGAGTTCATTCATAATCTCAACACGCCTGATGATTGGGAGACTTGGTGCAATCAGACAAATACGTAATTCTGTGCGCTTAGCCGATGCCAGAATCCGAGGAATTCCCGCATTACATTCAGTTCAAGAACGTCAGTAAGGCGTTCGATCATCCCGTATTGAATGGCGTCAACTTCTACGTTGACTCAGGCCAAACGCTCGCCATCATCGGTCGGAGCGGCGTCGGAAAATCGGTGAGTCTCAATCTCATTATGGGCTTCCTGAAGCCGGATAGCGGCCAAGTGATTGTTGCCCACACAGGACATCACCAACATGACGGAGGAGCAACTCAGAAGCATCCGGAAAAAAGTGACCATGGTTTTTCAATCCGGCGCGCTTTTCGATTCTCTGACGGTCGGGGAAAATATCGAGTTCTCTCTCGATACTCGTGAAGGCTATAACGAGTGCGACAAAGAGGCCATCGTACGTGATCTCCTGAAGAAAGTGGACCTGGTGGACGTGCAAAATACCTATCCCGGGGATTTAGCGACTGGCTATAAGAGAGCGGTCGCGATCGCGCGCGCGCTAGCCGCCGATCCGCAGTGTATTCTCTACGACGAGCCGACTACCATGGTCGATCCGATCATGTCGGATCATCTTAGCGATCTGATGCTGCGGTTTAAAAAGGATCTCAAACTGACGGCCGTTGTCGTAACGCATGATTTGGATCTGATGCGAAAAGTGGCGGATACCGTTATGTTTCTCTATAAGGGCGAGGCAATCTACTTTGGGCCTGTGAGCAAACTTGCAACTTGCAATCATCCGCATGTGAAGCAATTTCTTGCGATGGACGACGTAGAAATTGTCGGGAAAATCGAAGACACCTGAGTTTAGTTTCCGCCGGAGAACCGCTTCTTGAGGGCGAGCCATTCACGTTCAAGCCAACCCGGCTGCTTCCTGGTCTGACGATTCTTCTCACCGGAATCCTGTCCACTTGTATTCGATTTGCCTGGATCGTACTCTTCCGTTCCGGTCAGGTGAACTCTTGTTCCATCGAAGCGATAGCTCCTTCGGCGAAATTTTCCGTCGTCGTCGCGTGTGATGAGTTGGAACGTGCGGCCAGAAGCGGCCTGATCCGGTGGATCGACATGAACCGGGAAGTACCCTTCCAGGTCACGTTGACGATAGGAAGTTTCGTAGCGATGCCGGCGCCGGTTCCAGAGAAAAACGCGCCACGAATCGAAGTCGGGCGATGGACCCTCGGATGCCGTTGTCCATAGCCAATTTCGTTTCGGACCCAACTTTTCGTCGTTCACGCTTCCCAGGTCGAAATAGGAAGTGATGTGCTTACCTTCCGCATACTGCGCCACCTCGTCGGGAATGGACATCATCAAATTCCGCGAGAGCACCCAGCCGACCTGGTTGTTCTTTGTCCGAATAAGGTTCCAGGCATCGAGGACGCCGGGCTTCGGCGTTTCGATCGCTTTGGCGGGGCTAGCCTCTTTCTTGTTCTCCTCGGCATCGGGCGGAGCGTTTTCTCCCGCATCGCGATCAACGCCCCACAGTTCTTGCCAGTTCGCGGGAGGCAAAGGTCTGGGCGGCTTGGGCGGTTTCAAACTGTTTCTGTTCTGCCTTTCCTTGCGGGGTTTTCGCACCGCTGGCCGCCTTGGCCTCTCGAACAGCAGCGACGACCGCGGCGCCGGACCGGCTCTCGGCGTAATTTTGCGTCCGAGAATGCTAACCGATTCGCCTTCCGGCACCTGGCCGAACGCTGGAGATTTGCGGTTCGGATCAAGATGAATGTTTACCGCCTCATACGCCGTGGCCGCACCTTCGGACGGGAGCGACAACGCGCGCGCTCTCTCGCCTTGGATCCGCTGCATATCACCCGGACTGAGCAGGTCGACCGAATCGACCCAGCCTTCCTGCCCCTTGCTCGTCCGCAGACGCACGTAGCGGCGGCGAACATCGAGGACGATCACCCGCTCACCGTGTCTCAGAACAGCGACCGTACTGTTCTTTTGATTCAACTGGGAGCGCAAATTTACTGATGCGGGCGCAACGTAGGCGTACTCCTGTGCCTCTGGCTTCTCTGTGTTACAGCCCAATGAAATCGAAAGCAGAAGGAGCGGAGGAAGAAGCGGGATGCGGCAGCCAGAACGTCTCATCCACCACGAAGCTGGGGAGGTTCGGACCGTGTCTGATCGACGGCAAGAAAGTTTTTTCGTGGAGGAAGAAGACCTCAGAACGCAATCTCCTCAGGACAGGAGACGTGCCATTTCTTTCAAAATACAACGATCCATGATCACTGGAATACCAGCCGCTTCTGCTCGCGCGGCGCCCTCGTGACTAACAATCCCCTCCTGCATCCAAATACATCGAACGCCAGCTTTCTGGATGGCGTCCTCGACAACTTCGGGAACCCTGGCCGGACGGCGAAAGATGTCAACAATGTCGATCGCCTCGGGCACTTCTCTTACGGAAGGATAGGCTCGTTCGCCGAGCACCTCAGTTTCTTGCGGATTCACAGGGATGATCCGGAAACCCTGTCTCTGAAGAAAACGAGAGACGCCAAAGCTGGGCCGCACAGGATTGCTCGAGAGACCGACTACTGCGATCGTCTTGGCAGATTGCAGCAGCCCGGTAAGTTCTTTGTCGTTCATGACGTCTTTACAGTTTGACGTGCGGCGCCTGGTGATTCCGAATGAATCAGTTTCCGGAAACGCGCTACTTCGACATTGGTCAGCGTGCGGTACGCTCCCGGTTTGAGCGCGCCCAATTCCAAAAATCCAATCTTTACTCGCTTGAGCTTTTCTACCAAATGATCGAAATGCTTGAACATGATGCGGATCTGGTTCTGTCTTCCTTCCACCAGTTGCACTTCGTACCAGGGATTGATACTTTTGCGAATCAGTTTGATGCCGGCTGGCGCGGTGCGCCGCCCATGCATCGGAATCCCGGTACGGAACTGTTGTTCCTGCTCGGATGTAAGCATGCCATTGACCTTGACGAGATAGGTTTTCGTGACATGACTGGCGGGCGAAATCAGCCGATTCGCAAAATCTCCATCGTTTGTGAACAGCAGCAGCCCTTCACTCGCATAATCCAGACGTCCAATAGGATAAATTCTTTCGCGGAATCCTTTGAAGAAGGACATTACCGTCTGCCTTCCTTCGGGATCGCTGGCCGTCGTGACACAGTTCTTCGGCTTATTAAACGCGAGATACAGGTGATGCGCCGGTGCGCTTAATACCTGCCCATCTACCTTGACCTTGTCTCGAGAGACATCCGCTTTGGAGCCGAGTTCGGTAACTGTTCCCCCGTTCACGGAAACCCGCCCAGCCGTAATTAGCTCTTCCGCTTTGCGCCGGCTCGCGATTCCCGCGCGCGCGAGAATCTTCTGAAGACGCTCTTCAGCCATTCTCCTGCTCCCGCTGTTCGCGCAATTGGAGATCGGGCTCTACGTCATCTGCCTCCGGCTCTTTTTGGTTGTCGCTGACGGTTTCCTGCACGAAGTTAGTGTCGTCGCCCTCGTTGAACGCAAAGCGCCCAAGCTCCTCGAATTCCTTCAGCGTCGGCAATTCCCCCAACGAGTTCAATCCGAACTGAGTGAGAAAATCGCGCGTCGTTTTGTAGAGAATGGGTTTGCCGAGAACGTTCTTGCGGCCGGCCGCAGCGATCAGCTTCCGATCCAGCAGTGTCTTCAGGACACCGGCGCCTTGCACGCCGCGAATATCCAGAATTTCCGGAGCAGTAATGGGCTGTTTGTAAGCGACTACCGCGAGCGTCTCAAGCGCAGCTAGCGAAAGCTTGAGCGGCGGCTGCAGCTTGTTGACAAAGCGCCGGATCGATTCGTGATGTTCCGGCTTGGTACACATTTTGTAACCGCCGGCCAGCTCGCGTATCGACAGACCCCGATCCGGGCGGGCATACTCGGCGACCAACCGGCTCAGAATCTCTTTCACAACAGTGATCGGCTGCTGTACGGCCATCGCAATCTGCTCGGCGGTCAATGGCTCGTCGGTGATGTATACGGCCGCCTCAATGACAGCTTTGAGAGCTATCGTGGGGTCGCCGGAAGGGGCATTCTCTGTGACCGCATCCGCAATCACTACATCGTCTTCGAAGGCGGTAAATCCGGCAACGTCCGGCTGCGGCTCGGCCCGCTCCCCTTCGAGAATTCGATCGGTTTCTTCCATGCTCAAGCTCAGCGGTAATCCTCTTCCAGCGCGGCAAGTTCTTCCGCCGAATCAGTACCCTTCTCAAATCCCGGACCGCGACTCAGTCCTATGTCGCCGAACGCTTCACCTTGCACGAGTTCTATACTTTGCAGCTTTACCAGCTCCAGTATTGCGAGAAACAGGCAGACCATGGCGCGCCGGCTGCGTTGACTCTCAAAGAGCCGAGTTGCCGATAAGGGCTCCTGGCGGCGGGAGTGCGTCAATTGACGGCGAAGAAATTGAATCATGTCGGGCACGCTGGTCGATTCCTTGCCTACTTCGTAGATCGGCCGGTGCCGGGCGCGTTCCAAAACTCCCTGAAACGTCTTTACCAGATCGAAGATGGTGGCCGCCAACTCCGGCCCCTGGTCCTGCGCGAGGAACTCTTCGATTTGAGGATTGGACCAGATCGCATCCTCTACGATGCGCTTCTGCTGCAGCATCTCGGCAGCATTCTTGAACCGCTCATGCTCTATTAAACGGTCCACCAACTCCTTGCGCGGATCTTCCTCGGGTGAAATCTTATCCAGCTCCGGATCTCGCGGCAGCAGGAGCTTGCTTTTGATGTGGATTAATGTCGCGGCCATGTACACGAACTCAGAGCTGAGCTCTATATCGAGTTCCATGGCCTTTTGCATGTAGTCGAGATACTGCGCGGTGATCCTGGCGATCGGGATATCGTAGATATTGATCTGCTGCTTGCGAATCAGGTCAAGTAGTAGGTCTAGCGGCCCTTCGTATTGCTCCAGATGAAAGTTCAAGGGCGACGACACTAGCTTCACGGTAACATGCGGAACAGTCGCTGCAAACAGGCCAAAAACCGGAGTGAAAGCAGGTTTAAGCGGGTGCTAGGGTGTTGATCGTCAACTCGCGCTTGGACTCGAACTCGGCTATTTGCGCGTCTTGGTGAAGGATGTATCCAAGCTCGTCGACACCTTCGAGCATGCAGTGTTTGGCGAACTCGTCTATGGGAAACGTGACCGAGGAGCCATCCGGCAAGGTCAGCTTCTGCTCGGCAAGATTTACAGCTACCTCCGTAGCGGGATCCGCTTGTACGGCGGCGAAGAGAGCATGATGAACTTCGGGTGACACAACAATCGGCAGGAGCGAGTTTTTCAAAGAGTTGCCGCGGAAAATATCGGCGAAGGACGTGCTGATGACCGCTCGAAAGCCATATTGTGTGAGCGCCCAGGGCGCATGCTCGCGCGAGCTACCGCATCCGAAATTGTCGCCGGCAAGAAGGACATGCGCCACTTTCCCTTCCGGCCGGTTCAGGATGAAATCGGGGATCGGCTGGGCCGCCTGATCGTAACGCCAGTCATAGAAAAGCTGCTCAGCTAAACCAGCTTTGGAGACAGTTTTGAGAAAGCGCGCAGGTATGATCTGGTCGGTATCGATATTGTCGATAGGCAGCGGCGCCAGGCGGCTTTTGAATTCCTTGAATTTTTCCATGGAAAATCGTTCTAGAGCATCGTTCGAACGTCGGTCACAACGCCGGTAACTGCTGATGCGGCAGCAGTCAGCGGACTGGCGAGAAACGTCCGCCCGCCTTTGCCCTGCCTTCCCTCGAAATTCCGGTTGCTGGTCGAGACACTGTACTCTCCGGGCTGCAATTGATCGCCGTTCATTGCGATGCACATGGAGCAGCCCGCTTCGCGCCAATCGGCCCCTGCTTCTTTGAAGATGCGGTCCAGACCTTCGGCCTGAGCCTGTTCCTTGATCTGTTGCGATCCCGGTACCACCATCACGCGAACGTTCGGGTTGACCTTCCGGCCTTTAAAGATTTGCGCTGCGGCACGAAGATCGGAGATACGGGAATTCGTGCAACTGCCGATGAAGACAACATTGACAGGGTGCCCCAGCAGAGGCTTGCCCGAGGGTAGATCCATGTAGCGGAGCGCTTTGCCCAGCGACTCCCGCTCGACCGGATCGGCCAAACGCCCGGGATCCGGCACAGCCGCAGTGATGGGGATGCCCATGCCCGGGTTGGTGCCAAAAGTAATCATCGGTTCTAATGCGCTGGCATCTATATCGATCCGCCTGTCGTATTGCGCGCCTTCGTCGGTGGGCAGTTTTCGCCAGAGGTCGAGAGCGCGTTCCCAGGCGGCCCCTCGCGGGGCGTAAGGCCGACCTGCCAAGTATTGGTAGGTCGTGTCATCGGGCGCGATCAGTCCGGCGCGTGCCCCGCCTTCAATCGACATGTTGCAGATGGTCATGCGTTCTTCCATGGAGAGAGAACGAATTGCCGGCCCGGAGTATTCAAAAACAGAACCTGTACCACCGCCGATTCCGATGCGGGAAATCAGATTCAAAACAATGTCCTTGGCGCCCACTCCAGCCTTGAGCGAGCCGTCCACCCGGACTTCGTAGGTCTTCGAAGGCCTCTGAAGCAGACATTGAGTGGCCAGAACATCCTCCACCTGGCTGGTTCCGATACCGAATGCCAGAGCCCCGAAAGCACCGTGAGTAGCGGTGTGGCTGTCGCCGCAGACGACCGTCATGCCCGGTTGGGTCAGGCCTTGCTCAGGGCCGATAATGTGCACAATTCCCTGCTTCTTATCGTGCGGGCCATAAAAGGGAATACCGAATTCGGTGCAATTCTTTTCCAGGTGATTGATTTGCTGCTCGGCCACCTTATCCAGAATCGGAAGGGAGCGATGATGCGTAGGGATGCTGTGGTCAGTGGTGCCGATGGTGAGATCGGGACGCCGCACCTTCAAGCCGCGATGCCGCAGCCCCGAGAAAGCCTGTGGAGAAGTTACTTCGTGAATAAGGTGGAGATCGATATAGAGAAGAGTCGGGGCACCCGGCCGTTCTGTCACCACATGGTTGCGCCAAACCTTCTCGATGATCGTGAGCGGCTTCACTGCATTGCTTCTTTCTGACATGTTCGTACCTGCTATGCCACAAATTGCGGCTGTAATTTCATTGCGCCGTCGCTGCCTGGGCGCAAATTGCTTCGCAAACCGCGTCACCCACCTGACTGGTGCTCGCGGGCTTACCGGAGGGCTTCAGATCCGCCGTTAAACGTCCACTATCCAAAACGTTCTCCATCGCCCCGTACACCGACTGAGCTTCCTGCGTCAAACCGAAGCTGTACTCCAACATCGCCGCCACCGAGCCGATAGCTCCGAGCGGATTGGCTTTATCTTGGCCCGCAATATCCGGTGCGGATCCGTGTACCGGTTCATACAGTCCCGCCCAGGCCCCCGACGGCCGTTTGGCTCCGATCGAAGCGGAAGGCAACATTCCGATTGAGCCGGCTAGCACGGCTGCCTCATCACTCAAGATATCGCCAAACAGGTTTTCTGTGAGGACTATATCGAAGCGCTTGGGATTGAGCACTAGTTGCATGGCGCAGTTATCCACAAGAAGATGGTCGAGCAGGATGCCGGGATACTCAGATGCAACTTCCGTAACCACCCGGCGCCAGAGCTGGGAATTCTCGAGAACGTTGGATTTGTCGACGCTCGTGACCTTCCGGCGGCGCTTGCCCGCTAGGCCGAACGCCATATGGGCGATACGTTCTATTTCGGGCCGCGTGTAAACCATGGTGTTAACAGCGCGTTCTTCCGCCCCGCTTCCCGAGATGCCCCTTGGAGTCCCGTAGTAAAGACCTCCCGTGAGCTCGCGAACAATGATCAGGTCCACTCCATTCACCAGGTCATTTTTGAGCGGAGACGAGTCGATTAAAGCGCGATACGAGCGCACTGGCCTCAAATTGCTGTATACGCCGAGTGCCTTTCGAATGCCCAAAAGGCCGCGCTCAGGGCGCTTCTCCGGAGGTGCATTGTCGAATTCCGGTAAGCCAACAGCGCCCATCAGAGTCGCATCGGCCTCCAGGGCCAACCTGCGCGTCTCCTCGGGAAAAGGATCCCCGGTCTGTTTGATCGCAATGCCGCCCAGCAGTCCTTCCGTCAAGGAAAGGCCGTGACCAAACAGCGAGGTTACCTGGCGCAGAATTTTTACTGCTTCATTTGTAACTTCGACGCCAATACCGTCGCCCGGAAGCAGCAGAACTTTTAACTGCATCGACTAACGTTCCACGCCTACGGCGACCGGTGTCGAGTCCTGTGCCCCTTCCGTGCCGATTACGAGTTCGATCAATGCCCGAATCTCGTCGTTTCGCAAGCCCTTCTTGTTATCGGCCATGTGGGTGAACCGATGGTAGACCTCTTCCAACTCCTCACGGGACAGATTGAATCCGAGCGTCGCGGCGCGCTGCTTCAAAGCATGTCGTCCGCTGTGCTTACCGAGAACAATCCTCGTCTCCGGCACGCCGACACTCGACGGATGGATGATTTCGTATGTCAATGGCTCCTTCAGGTATCCATCCTGGTGAATTCCCGCCTCGTGCGAGAACGCATTCTCGCCGACGATCGCCTTGTTCGGCTGCGGTCCGAAAGTGATGAATTGTGTTAACGTCTGGCTGGCGTGGAAAAGTTTTTCCGAATTGATCTTAGTCTCGAAGGGAAGCCGGTCGTGGCGGGTTTTGATGGCCATCACCACTTCCTCCAGCGCCGCATTTCCCGCACGCTCGCCGATCCCGTTGATCGTACACTCGACCTGGCGCGCACCTGCCTGTACGGCCGCCAGAGAGTTCGCCACCGCCAGGCCGAGATCGTCGTGGCAATGGACGCTCACGATGGCTCGATCACCCAGCGCCTTGACAATTTTTCCGATAATCTCCCCGTACTCGTCGGGAGTCGAATATCCGACCGTATCCGGCAGATTGACGGTGCGGGCGCCCGCCTCGACAACGGCCATGCTGACCTGCTCTAAATAATCCGGGTCGGTGCGTGTCGCGTCTTCAGCCGAGAATTCGACGTCGTCCGTATAGGTCCGTGCCAGTGCGACTGCTGCGACCGCTTCCTCCAGCACTTGCTGCCGCGACTTGCGCAGCTTGTATTTGAGATGTATGTCACTGGTCGCGAGAAAGGTGTGTATTCTCGGGCGCTTTGCGTGTTCCAGAGCCTTCGCGGCCCGCTCCACGTCCAGCGTGCAGGAACGCGCCAGGGCTGCCACCTGGACCCAGGGAAATTGGCGGCTGACCGCGTCCACCGCTTCAAAGTCGCCTTCCGAAGCGATCGGAAAACCAGCCTCCAAGATATCCACCCCTAAATCAACTAGAGCGGTGGCTGTTGTCAGCTTCTCCAGCGTCGTCATGCTGCAGCCGGGCGATTGTTCGCCATCGCGCAGCGTCGTGTCGAAAATGTAAACTCGGCTCATGACAGCTCCTAACTGCGGTAACTTTTCCTCATGCTAAATTAATGTGACCGATTATGCAAATTTATAGTTTTGCCAATTGTCATTAGTTATAATGATCCTATAAACGCCTCAGTCGGAGAGAGCGTAATGGAACTCTATCCTTTAAAGGTCTTCTTCACGGTTGCGACCGAGCGCAGTTTTTCCAGGGCCGGGGAAAAGCTGGTACGCACGCAACCTGCAATTTCGATAGCAATTCAACGGCTTGAGAGTGACTTAAAAGAGAAGTTGATTGATCGTGCCGGTCGCGAGCTTTTGCTGACCGACGCGGGCCGCGTCGTTCTCGAGTACGCCCGGCGGTTCATCAATCTAGAAGCGGACCTGGAAAACTCCTTGCGTGAGCTAAAGGATAATTACGCGGGCCGGCTGTCGATTGGGGCCAACGAGTCCATGTCCCTGTACCTGATTCAACATATCGGAAAGTACAGGCGTCTGTTTCCCAAGGTCAAGATTCAGGTGCGGCGTTCGGAATCGAGCAAAATTCCTTCTCAACTGCTTGATGGTCAGCTTGAGCTGGGCGTCATAAGCTATGAGCCAGCGGATGAGCATCTGTTGTCGGAAGTCATTTATACGGACCGGCTGGCTTTGATTGTTTCTCCTCAGCACCGATTTGCAAACCGGCAAGAGGTTTCGATTACCGAATTGGATATGGAGACGTTTATCGCTCACAACGTCCTGTCTCCTTATCGAGAAGCGGTTTTGCGAGAGTTTCAACGCTTTAAGGTGCCCATCAACATGGACCTTGAGATGCCGACGGTAGAGACGATCCGTCGTTTGGTGCAGGATAACGAAGGCATCGCTTTTTTGCCTCGCATGTGCGTCGAACAGGAAATCAAGCAGAAGATGCTCTGCGAGATCAAGGTCAAGGAACTGAATCTCGAACGTAAGATACGGCTAGTGTATCCCTCTCGTCGGGCTTTGAGCCATGCCTCCAAAGCCTTTCTTGAGATAGTGAAACGCGCAAACGGGGAAGCGGAGGCACTTCAGGAACCGGCTTGAGTGAAGCCCGGGAACTTCTCGCGCAACCTGCTATTGCCATCGCGGGCGGCGGTCTAATCGGTCTATCCATTGCCTGGCGCCTTGCGCAGCGCGGCTTTCGCGTCACGGTGTTCGATCGCGGCCTGATAGGAAGCGAGTCAAGCTGGGCGGGGGCGGGCATGCTTTCGCTAGGAGGTGAGTTCGATTCTCCTTCACCCTCCACCACGCTCGCCCTCGAATCGCGCAATCTGTATCGCTCCTTTGTTCGCGAACTCGAAGCAGTCTCCCAAACGTCAATCGACTATCAGGAATGCGGAGCGCTCGACCTCGCCTACGATGCCGCCGAATGGAGCGCGCTGCGGGCGAGAGCCGAGCGTCAGACAGAAATAGACATCCAGTCCAGGCCGCTCACTGAAGCACAGGTACAAACGTTCTGGCCTCGAGTTCGCTCGGCCGATTTGATGGGTGCAATTTTTTATCCGGGTGACGCGATCGTCAACCCGCGCGACCTGGTGGCTGCCTTGCTGTTCGCCTGCCGTAAATTGGGAGTAGAAATCCTCGAGCACGCACCGGTTGAAACCATTGAAGCTGCGGATGATGGAGCAAGCGTTGAGACGAACGGCAGGTTGAGAGATTTCGAGGCCGTGGTAATCGCGGCTGGTGCCTGGAGCAGTTCGATCCATCTCAAAAACGCTGAGCCTTTGCCGCTCTCGGAACCGGTAAAGGGTCACCTGATCGGGTTCCAGCAGCCGGAGCAAACCTGCAACACCGTCATCCGCTGCGGCCATTCCTATCTCCTGCAGCGAGCAAACGGGCTTCTCATCGCAGGCGCATCGGTCGAACATGTCGGTTGGGATCGCCGGATAGAACCCGGGATAGCAGCGTCTCTTGCCGAAGAGGCGAGCTTTCTTCTGCCGCACCTTCAGGACACAAGCCCGTCTGAGACTTGGATTGGGTTCCGTCCCGGAAGCGATACACTTCACCTGGGTGCGTGGCAATCGCCGCGCCTGTATCTGGCCTATGGTCATTATCGAAACGGCATTCTGCTGGCCCCCGTTACGGCCCAGGAGATGGAGCGGGAAATCAGCGCCAATTTGCGAAAGCAGTAGGCCGCTGTTTCCGCAGATCCGCCAGCAGTTGCGCTACGCGCGAGCGCCGCTTCAGCAGGCGCTCGAGCAGTTGCTCGAGTTCCTCGGCATCATCCCCCAGCCAGACTCCCGGTATCTCTTTCCAGGCCGCATCGATTACTTCCACCGGGAAATTTTCGACCAACTCCAGCCAGGGTTGAAAAGAATCGAGCGATCGCACCTCGTCATAAATCGACGGACGAAAATATAAGCCCTGCAGAGGAGAATCCTGAAACTGCCAGTGCGGCCCGTTGAACGCGTAGCCATGATCGATCATTTGCGCAAAGAAGCCAATTCGGGCCGGCGCTTCGCCCCTGACGGGTGTCCAGGATTTGGCGCGCGCGCGGAAGAAGACGGCCTGGCGGGAATCCGTGTTACCGATCCACTTGTCGAAGATTAACGTACCCAGGAAATCGATCCGGTTCTCTATTTTGCAGAGCAGCTTGTCGGGAAGGAAATCGTATATCGCGACCCGCTCCGGATGGACTGCCAGCCTGGAGCCAAAATGTATGCCGGACGGCACGGACTGCCGTCTGGAGCCGATCAGCAGATACAGGTCCGGGCTGTCGGCAATGAATTCCGGCGTCAGCTCGATGAGAGCCGTTTCCGGCACATGAATCTGCAGATAACGCAGGAATGAGCACGCCAGCCATTCGTTGATCAGAATACGGCGGTGCTGTGGATTGTTGAAGAACTTGACCACATAGAACGATCCGTCTTCACCCTCCACCAGATGTGCCTGTGCTCCCCCGCGCATCTTCCGGATCAGTTTGCTTGCGCGAATTGGCATCTCTGAATGCCCGGCTCGCCCCGGCTAGCGCGGAAATTGTCCGCCGGATGCGAGAATCAGGCTAGATCGAATATTCGAGAAGGAGTGAAACCCATTGATGGCAGAAGAGACTTTAGAAAAGCCGCACGCGGCAGGCCCCGACGAAGTAGCACTCGAACTGATGAAATTCATTGCTGTAACGACCGGTTACGGCAAAGGAATACCCACCGCCGGGTTCGGTGGAAGAGGACCACGCTCAGCCGAGGAGTACGCCGACTCCCTCCTCGACCTCTTTGAACGATGCCGTTCCGTGGTTCGTAAGGGTTCGAAGTAAACCCGTCTTGCCGTAAGCGCAAGCCGGCCGGTTGCCATCCGCCCGGCTTCATCGTCTAACGTCTGCGTTTCTTAGTTGCGCTGCCCGAACTCTTCTTAGCAGCACTCTTCTTAGCGGGACTCTTCTTTGTAGCAGTCTTTTTCGCACCGGTTTTCTTGGCCGGGCTCTTCTTGGCCGGGACTTTCCGGGCCGCTGCCTTTTTCGCTACTTCTCTGCGATGCCGCTTTCTTTTGAGCCGATTTTTTGGCTGCGGCTTTCTTCGGGCCTGCTTTTTTCGCCGGTGATTTTTTGGCTGTGGCTTTCTTTGCCGCGGCTTTCTTCCGTCCTGCGTTCTTAGAAGCAGCCTTCTGCGCCGGCCGCGAAGCAGCTTTCGTCGCGCCTTTACTCACCGGGCTCTTCTTGGCGGGGCTGCTCTTAGCAGTCCCTTTGCTGGCGCTCTCCGCCTTCCCTGTACTCTCCGCCGCTGCCTTCTTGGCTGGTGGCACGGCGGCGCTCTTTTGCGACGCTGCAGGCTTCCTGGCACGAGAGGCTCGACCAGATGGCTTCTGATCCGCGTCTCCGCCGAGATCGAGTACCTCTTCTTCCACCAGAATTACTGCCTCTACTGGCTCGTCCGGAGCTTCTCCGGCCCTGGAAGCAGCGGAGTCGTTCGCGCCACCCGTCTGAGTCGTGCTCGACTGCGATGTGCGCACCGGCTCCCCTTCCTTCCGAGGATTCGTCACTTCCACGTCGTCGTCCTCATCATCGTAATCTTCATCATCGTCGTCCTCACCGTATTCGTCCCTCTCAGACTCGAGTTCGATGTGTTCGTCTTCGTAGTCGAAGTCGTCTTGCTGTTTGTCGGCTGTCAACCAATACGCAAAACTCACGCACTCCTCCTTTCGCACTTCCTTACTATGCACCGAGATGATCGGCGAAGCAAAATTATTTCACAAAGATGCAATGAGATTTTGTGTAGCACTAATCGATGAAGGTGGTTTTCTCCACCGAGCCATCGCCCCGAGCGGGCAATTTGAACACGATTCTCGAGTTCTGGTGTCCCGAAATTCGGCTCTGATCGTGAGAAAACTTGATGCCTATTCGGTCAGACTGGCAGCGCGAATAGGAACCCGCCGGTGCACGGGAGACGCTAGATGGCGAGACGCAGCGACATGCGTGGAGCGGAGAGGCGATCGCTGCGATTTTGAGGTGGCGCGATGGGTCCGGCTGTGGCTCAAATGGGAGATCCGCCGCGCCGGCTGCTTCGGCTCGTGGTAGACCGCCGGGATCAGCAGCACATCTCCAGCCGCCAGAGATTCGGCCGAACGATTCACCGCAACGATCCGCTGAGCGGGTAGATGATAGGACCGCGCAATCGCTTCCAAAGTGTCGCCAGACTCGACATGGTGCAATCGCCAGGCATTGCGGTTAGCCGCCGGAACACTTTCCAAGGCGGCTTCGGCCGCTTGCTCTGTACCTTTAGGAACATGGACCGTTAAGCCCGCCGGAACCACCGATGTAAGAAATTGCGGATTGAGATCTCTGATAACCGAGAGTGGCTGCAACGTCGCATCCGCGATCAAATCCAGGCTGGTGGATGCCGTCAGTTGGATCGAGTCGTACTCGACTGGCGGATCGACTTGGATATTCTCCAGGCCGTAGTCTTTGGGGTTCTTGGCCATGATCGTCATTGCGACGATGATCGGAACGTAGTTCGACGTTTCCCTCGGCAGTGCATGCCGCTTGAGCAATTCCCAATAGTCCGCATACCCGGTTCGCTCTACCGCACGGTCAACCGCGCCTTCACCGCAATTGTAGGCAGCCATCGCGAGATACCAATCGCCGTAACGGGCATACAGAAACTTGAGATATTTTGCCGCGGCCCGAGTAGCTTTTTCGGGATCGAGACGCTGGTCGAAAGCATGCGTCCGCACCAGATCGTATCTCGCTCCGGTTTCAGCGATAAACTGCCACATCCCGACGGCGCTCTTGCGGGACACGGCGCGCGGCAGAAATCCGGATTCCGCTTGGGCCAGGTACACTAATTCCTGCGGTACCTGCTCTTCCTCAAAGACGCGCTGGATGAGCGGCTTATATTGACCCGCCCGCCGAAACCCGGCCAAAAGAATACTCCTGCCTCGATCGGTGGAGAAGAAATGAACGTAGCTCAACACCGGCTCGGCTAGTTCCAAAGGGATGCCTGAAGCAGTCTGGTTCAATTCGCTCTTAAGCTTCGGCGCCAAGCTCTCATCCACCGGAAAGGTCATGTGACTGACCTCGTCAATTGGCGCTTGATCGAAACCGGCAACTGCTTCTTCCTGTGCCCCTGCCCCCAGTTTTTCCACATCGAATCTATAGATGAGATCGCACATCTCGTCCAAATGGCGTTCGATGCGCTGATGATCCGGCAGGCCGTCCGGCGCGGAGAGCATCACGTCGATGGCCGCGTCGAACTCTCTTCGCGCTCCGGTAACGTTGCCCTGAAAGTAAAATTGCCGACCGCGATTTAGAAGCTCGTCAGCTTTCTGGATCAACGCGTCCGTTGCGGAGGCTTGAGCGCCGGCATTCTCCAATGCAGGGGTGCCGCCCGGCTGCGAAGCGGCGCTTCCCACGGCTTCCGAAGCGGCATCACTGTTTCCGCCCTGGCAGGTTCCAATCGCAAGTGCTGTCACTAGGAAGAAGCCTAGAAGGGGTGGGTGAAGTCGTCGCATCATCCGATAAGCAGTCTTAATGGCTTGGTGAACCCGTTACAGAAGTATCACTCTAACCCACCGACAACAACAGGGTCAAGTTAAATACGCCAATCAACCTTCAGAATATAGAAGATGATTCCAAACTACATATTTCTCGAAATACGGGACTCCCGAGAAGTTATCTCTCCACGCCCTAACCTAAGTCACTGAGCGGATTGGTTTATCAGCAAGAGAAAATCTCATCCCAATGGAGAAACCAGAACGTACCACCCCTGCCGTATGTTCCCATTAGGTACGATCAGCGGCCTGGAACTGGCGAGCCCCCGCGGCTCGTGATGATGCGGTCGATCATCCCGTAATCCAGCGCGGCTGGGGGCTCCAGAATGTAATCGCGGTCCACGTCGCGGGCAATCTTCTCGACGGGTTGCCCGGTTGCATCCGCCAGGATCTCATTAAGCGATTGCCGCATGCGGAGGATCTCGCGAGCATAGATATCGATGTCGGCTGCCTGACCGCCCAAGCCGCTCATCGACGGCTGGTGGATCAGAATGCGTGAATTCGGGAGACTAAAG
The DNA here is from genome assembly GCA_963799755.1 of Terriglobia bacterium. GTDB lineage: Bacteria > Acidobacteriota > Terriglobia > Bryobacterales > Bryobacteraceae > Bog-105. The sequence goes on from CAWCYQ010000016.1 coordinate 129,350, forward strand.
CGCTTTCCTTTGGTGCCGCAGGCCAGCAACACGGCCGCCATCGACGCTGCCTGTCCCAGGCAGTAAGTCACGATATCCGGCTCAACCAGCCGCATCGTGTCCAGAATTGCCAGTCCGGCTGTGATCGAGCCACCGGGCGAGTTGATGTACAGAGAAATGTCTCGCTCGGGGTCTTCAGCAGCGAGAAACAACATCTGAGCCATGATCAAGTTGGCCACGTTATCGTCAATCGGAGTGCCCAAAAATATGATATTTTCCTTCAATAAGCGCGAGTAAATATCATAGGCGCGCTCACCCCGGGACGTCTGCTCCACGACCATTGGCACGAGTACTGAATTCTGCATCCGAGCTCCTTATAATGCAACACCTTGCGCTTCTTTCGAAACGCTCGAGCGGCACACCCATAATATAGGATTACGTTTCGCTGTTCGCCGCGCCGGTGTTTCGGAGCTTTGCTGGCGCTCAACAGCCTGCCATATTAGAAAGGTGCCCCCTGTGTTTCTGTCTTTCTACGGCCAGATAATGATGTTTTTTGCCGTCTATTCCGTGTGAGGCCTAATGTTTGGTCTTGGTGCGGACGAACAGACCTGTAGCGAGGCATTTGTTTGGCCGGAATGAAGGTTTTGATAGCGGACGACAGCGCAACATCCCGCGCGATGCTGCGAACTGCTCTGTCGCGTTGGGGTTATGATGTCGTGCTCGCGGAGCATGGCGCTGAGGCCTGGGAGATCCTGGCCCAGCCGGACCCTCCGACCATGGCAGTCCTGGACTGGGTCATGCCTCATATGACCGGCCCTGAAGTTTGCCGGCGTGTCAGAGAGACGCGGAGGGAACCGTATACCTACATCCTCCTGTTGACCTCGAAGAATACCAAGGGGGAAACCGTCGAAGGCTTGGAAGCGGGCGCCGACGACTACATTGTCAAACCGTTTGACCAACACGAGTTGCAGGTGAGGCTCCGAGTCGGCAAACGCATTGTCGATCTCCAGATGGATCTGCTCCAGGCGCGCGAAGAGCTGCGCGACCGGGCTAATAAGGACCTGCTGACGATGCTTCCCAACCGGTCAGCCATCGTCGCAGCACTCGAGCAGGAACTCTCGCGTTGCCATAGGGATAGCCGCACCGTGGGAATCATTCTGCTCGACATAGATCATTTCAAGAAAATCAACGACTCTTATGGCCACTTTGCGGGCGACGCGGTACTACGTGAGGCGGCGGCCAGGCTGCGCGGCAATATGCGCACGTACGACCAGGTTGGGCGGTATGGAGGCGAAGAGTTTCTGGTGGTTCTGCCGAATTGCGATCTCGAACAAGCCACTAACCAGGCCGAAAGAATGCGACAGCGGCTGCATGCCACTACCATGATTGTCGACGGCGTCGAAATGCGTGTTTCCGCGAGCTTCGGAGTCACGGTTTCGGACGGGTCTGAACGCACTCCGGATGCTTTCGTGCGTCTGGCCGATGAAGCGCTGTATCGGGCCAAGGCGAACGGCCGAAACTGCGTGACCAGTCTGCCGGATCCGGTCTCCGCTGCCTAGCGGGTGGGCATAGGCCGGATTGCTATACTGTGTGCTGTCGCGCCCGTAGCTCAGCTGGATAGAGCGTCTGGCTACGAACCAGAAGGTCGGCAGTTCGAATCTGTCCGGGCGCACCAGTCTAACGCGTTTTCACTCAATTGATTGCCGCTGGTTCCGGATTCGCGCCTTACCGGAAGCACTCCTCAGGATGCTTGCACTGAAGGTCCCGTGCTGCCGGGGTGCATTAGTACTCGACTGGGCAATTTTAGTGCCTTTCCGTATGACTCTCCGAGCGCACCCGAAAAGAGCCGCTTTGGGCTTTGTCAACGGTCTTAGAGTTGATGGCTTCACCTGTTTGCGTTGCGCAAGCAACCAGGGAACGCCCCTTGCAACCCTTGGGCGCGTCATGTCTTCATCCGCGCCATGAAATACAAACCGGCCAACGAAAAAATCGCGTCCGGTGACCAGGCTGCCATCATTGCGGGAAGTTGATTTAACTCTCCGATCTGCTCGAACAATGTTCCGATGGTCCAATACGCAATCGCTATCGCCAGGCTGATGCCTACCGGTGTCATCGCCCCTCGATTGCCGGCCAGGAATGCAAACGGAATACTCAGAATCGCCATAATGAGAGCGAAAAGCGGCACTGAGAATTTCTTGTAGTACTGAACTTGTAGAGGAACCGTGTTCAGCCCGCTCAACTGGAGCTCTCGGATGTAGTTTCCGAGCTCTTCAAAGTTCATTTCCTTATACTCTTTTTCTTCTTTTGCAAACCAGGACGGTGGCTCGGTCAACTCCGCGAATGTGGCCGTACTGCCGGAAAACTGCCGAAAGTTATCACCTGATTCGCTCAGCCCGTTTTCGAATACCCATGTGTGTTTCGACGGGCTCCACACCGCACGCTCGGCGGAGATTTGATGATCGATCCGGAATGTCTTGCGATCCAGCTCGTAGACGTTCACGTTGGACATCACGTGTTTCCGCGGATCGAAGAATGTGAAATTGTAGACTCGCGACCCTTCTCCGAAGATCCACTGACGGTCTGGCTTGAGATATGTCGCCACCGGCTTTTTTTTGATTTCGGCTCGCAGCATCTCTTGCCGCCGGTTTGCCTCAGGAATGTAGTAATGATCGAAAACGAATAGCAAGCCGCTGACCGCCAGACTTACCACCAGCACCGGCGCCGCCAGTCTGTGTACGCTAACCCCACCGGCCTTGAAGGCGGTCACTTCGTTGTACTTCGTCAAGATCCCAAAGCAGATCAGAGAGGCCACCAGGGTGCCGATTGGCGTGAGTTGATAGATCAGGCTGGGAGCCAGATGCCAAAGATAATCCAACATCATCGACATACTGATGTCGTTCTTGATCATGTCGCCGAGCAGCTCGAAGAAGGTGAATATTTCGATGAGTGACACCAGGGCGACCAGCAGGATCACGAGGTAAAACAAGAAGCCATTCAATACGTAGGCATCGATCAGCATCGGCCGCAGACCGAATCGCCGAACACCGCCCAGGCGGATCTCACGCCGCCCCGGCGTTGGTCTTAGCGACGTGATCCTGCTTAGAATACGCCGCGAGACGCCCTTGATCCAGCTCACAAAATCGTAGTCTCCGGGCTTCTCGAGTCTCGAGCTGAAGAAGAGTCCGGCGATCAGAAAAACTGCATCCGGTGTCCAAACAGCGATCGGAACCGGCAGGCTTCCTTTTTTTGCCAAGCCGATCAGCGTGATGAAGCTCAGATAATAGACAAAAGCCACTACTACGGTCAAAACGAAGGCCGCCGATTTCCCTCCCTTCTTCGACGAGATCCCCAACGGTACGCCGACAAGCGCAAGCAGGATGCAGGCCAGCGGCAGCGCGAATCGCTGGTGCAGCTCAATTGCGGCATCCACGTAGTCTTCGCGCGAGAGATCGTGCCGGTGGTAGACGCGCTTATAAAGGGGCCCGGTATCCATCTCCTGAACGGTCTTATTAACCTGGAGATCCTCCTGCTTCTGCGCCTGCAGCGCCTCCACCTGCGCCGGGGCGGCGGTGGTAATAACCTTCCCTTCCTTGTTCCGTTCAGTAGAACGGAAGTTCCGCATGTCGAGGACAATGCGATTGTTTGCCGCATCGGCATGCGGAATCGCCGTCTCGGCCACGATGACACGCGGACCAGCTCCGCGATTTTTCCCCTCCCGGGTCAGTTCATCCGGCGGTGTCACGTCTGCGATGAAAACCTGGTGCCAGAATATCTGGCTGCCCACCGTGCTCACATTGCCCACATAAAGCACGGTGTTTGGAAACTGCTCATCGAAGATTCTGGTTTCGATATTTCCGGTGAGCTGCGCTGCCGCGAAGTTCCGGGCCACTTTAGATTCCAGATGCAGCGACAGAGGAGTCAACCAGAGCGAAGCCAGTGCCGTCAGCACCAGCGCCAAGAACGAGAAGAGGAGAACCGGCCGCAGTACCGAGGCGCTCGAGATCCCGGCCGCCCGTAAAGCTGTGATCTCGCTGTCGGCTGACATGCGGCTCAACCCGATCAACACTCCCACCAGCACGCCCAGCGGAAGCGCAAACGGCAGCGTGGAGGGCAGCGCATATAGAAACAGCTTCGCCACTACGGCGGGGGGGGCGGATGTCTTGACCAGCAGCGACGAAAGCCGTTCGATGGTTCTCAGGAAAAGAACAAAGGTGAAGAGTAACGTTCCAAGCAGGGCGCTGGTAAATATTTCCTTGAAGATGGCCTTGCTTATGATTCGCATACAACTACTGCTCGGCAACGAGAGAAGGAGGCGGTACAACCGGCGGGGCGCCAGCTTCGTTCTCGGCCCGCGTCAGTTCGACGCTATCGAGCAGAAGCGACGGGCAAATTACTGACGACGTGGTTGCATCGCGCCTGAGGTCGGCGATGTTGAGACTGGAGCCGTCGTTGACATAGTTGAACACGTACGGTTGGTCCGATGCCGCATCTATGTCTCGCAGGTCCTTCGCGCTGAACTCACGAAAGCGCAGCCCGCGCACAAGCTCCTCTCGCCCGTCAGGAAAAACACGATATGCGAGCAGCGGTGAATCGAGTGTTCGCGCTGCCCCGTTTTTCTGCAGTTGAACCGCCATGCTTTGCAGATCGCCCAGCGTGGCCGCCGACGGAAAGTCGAGCCGCCGTATCATCAGCCCGTACTGAAGTCCCGCCGATTTCACCTTTTCAATCAATCTGGCTTTGAGCTGCGACTCTGGCACTCGTTGAGCCGCCTCGACAAACAAGTTCCCCAGAACCGCTTCTTCCGAACCAAACCCACCCGGCAAGCGCCCGTGACCGTTCGAGCTATCGACATTTCGCACCGGCAAACGACTGGATAAAAATCCTCGCAGCGTGCCTTTGTCGATCAATTGCACTCGCTGGGCAGGCACGCCCTCGTCATCTACCCTGTAGGATCCCGCCAGTTCTTTGCCGCCGTACTTCTCCTCGAGCGGGTCGTCGAACACGCTGAGCCAGTCCGGTACAACTTTCGACCCGGTGCGCGAAGCCCACACGCTGTCGAGCATGCGCGCTCCCTCGCTCGAGCCGGGCGGGGCCAGCGGTTTGCGGCGGAGCGTAACCGCATCGGTCAGAACCTCGGCCATCATTTGAGCTGCGGCCTGCTGCTCGAAAATCACCGGTCCACTGTAGTCTTCCGCTAGAGGAGCCTTGGTCAGAGCTTCGGTCTCGGTCGCGATCCGGTCGGCCACTTTCGCCAATTCCTCTTCCTTTGGAAGCTCGCTCGGTTGCGGCGCGACCATGAACTCCTGGTTCCACACTCGCTGGCCATCCGCGGCCTTGCTGCTGGCGCGAATCTGGACCTCATTCAATGTCTCGGGAATGCGGACAATGCTGCCTTCTGAATTGACCAGCCGGTAAATCGAAGCGATGGTCTGGACCCGCACGCTGGAGGTCAGCACGGCAGGGTGCGACACAAAATGCTTAGAGACATTCCTCGCCATTGCTTCCCACGCCTGTTGATCCATCTCCGGCCTTGCGACTGGATCGAGGATTTGCACCATCTTCGCTGGCGCCAGGTCCGGTGTCTTATCCGGATCGGAAATCTCGCGCAGCGCATTTCGCTTAGCCGTAATCTGGCCCGTCGCCGCTTTGTAGAGAGCGTCGGTTGCCTGCCAGAGCGACGTTCGCATTGCAGGATAATCGTCATCCAGAGGAAACAACCCTAAGCGCGCACCGGCAGAGTAGATTGAGTTCGTGTTGTCGAAAGCATAACTACCTACCCGGACCACCACGTCTGGCCTCCGCAGGTGAAAGCGCGCGGAATGCGTGAGCCCGCCGAGGCTTGCGCTGATCGCCATTTGCTCAGAGTCTTCGCTCGAGTACTGAATGAAATATGGTTTATCCAGATCGTTGAGCTTTAAGGTCTTCGATCGGCTGAGCTCGTCGGCCATGGCGCGCAACTGATCGTCCTCGCGCCACGCGTTTGAACCGTTTTCCACTGTGGCTGCGCACGTGAGCGCAACAACCGCCGCTATACCGAGAACGCTAACCGGAAACCAGGATTTCACTCGGCCTCGGGTCTTGGGAGAATCGGCAACTGCTGCTGCGAATTCGGCTTCTTCTGTGTCTCTATCTCGGAAACCAGGATGGCGGGCGACACCGCTGAGACCGGAATGCTGCCCGATTCCGCTCCGCAATACCCGTTGAAGACCTCCGAGCGATTCGAAGTTGCCAGGATCTTCGCGAAACTTGTCAATGGCGTCCCGACTATATCCACGCCCCGTATCAGCTCATCCGGCCTGCCGTCCGCATACACCCGATACACTACCAGCGGAACCACCGTGAAGGCCTGCAGTCCGCGGCGGCCCGTGAGCGTGTAGCCGCTTGAAACCTCTTCGAAATACAAGCCGTAAGGCTTCGCTTGCCGCTTGATCTCCGCCACCAGCCGTTCCCGAAGCTCCTTATCGGAAACCTGCCTGGTCGATTCAACGATTAGATTGGACTGCCGCGAAACCACTTCAAACCCCGGCTGCCGCCGTCCGTGGCCATTCGAATGCACGAATTCCCCGACGGGAGATCGCGAAAGCAGGAACGTCTTCAATACGCCGTTCTCCACTACGGTCACCGGCCTCGCTTTCACGCCCTCGTCGTCATACTGGTAATAACCGATCAGATCTGTACCGTCGTATTCTTTGCGCGTCGGATCGAACTGCACGCTGACAAAATCGGGCAGAACTTTCTGATTCAGCATCTTCGTGAACGTCTGTCCCTGCGTAACATCCTTCTGCCGATGACCCTCGACGCGATGCCCGAAGATTTCGTGAAAAAAAACCGCCGATGCGCGCCCCGATAGGATCGCGGGACAAACAATCGGTTCGGCCGGCGGCGCATTCACCAGGGCGTCCAACTTGCCGGCCAGCGAATTCACCTTACCTTGAATCAGAGTGTCTGCCGGAAAGTGAGCCGGGTCCGCCGCTTCGACGGTCGCGAAGTCGCTCAATTCCATACCATCGGCCGCTAGCGCCGCACCCTGAATCTCCACTCTGAACAGATTGCTCCCTTGCTGCACGTGGGTGCCTTCCGTGTTTACCAGAGTTCTGATCTCCCGTTGTGCCTGGAAGCTGACTTCTGAGCTCAGAATGTTAGGGTGCTTCTTGAACTCGGCTGACCAGCCACGCAACTTCTTCGCCCACGCGTCCGTGTCGTATTTGTAAACCGGAGGTAACTGTGAATAGGCAGCCGGTTCTTCCGAGGAAAAATCGGCAGCCTGGTCCGACTCCTGAACAAGCAGTTGATTATCCGTTTTCAATTGCAGATATCGTCTGGAAGCCGCTCGATAGACGCGGTCCGACTCCGCCCAAAGCGCCCGCCGGATCTGGTTCGCGTTATCGTCCAGGCTCAGCAGCGTAAACGTGGTGAACCGGACCGGCGTTCCCTTATAAGGATGATAATTATCGAACTGGAACGATCCTACGCGAAGAGTCGTATCCACCCCGCGCTGATGGTTGTGTAGGTTCTCCATGAGCGCGCCCAGCGAAGCCGAGACCGTGTCTGTCTGCTCCTCTGTCGTCTCATAAGCCATGAAATAGGGTGCGGGATCAGCCTTAGCCTTCAAGGTTTTAAACTCCCGATCGAGTTCACTCTGCAGGATCGCTGTCAGCGAGCCTCCGGGATGCGGATCTGCTCGAGCATCGAAAGCGAGTGCACAGCCCACGACTACCAGCGAATAAACACAACAGTAGGGAAGAACGCGCAAGCACCAGCGGCCTCTTGCGCTCGTACAGAACTTGAATGGCAAGCTGACTTCAGAATAACAACCGTTAGCCGACGGCATTCGCCTGGTTTCTTATTACCAGCACATACCAGCAGACGTCTCAGATGCCGTTTATAGGTGCGGCGATCGGGTTTCCGCAATACGCAACAACTCAAGCAATCAATTTGTCTAAGGTAACCGGCAACTCGCGAAAGCGTTTGCCGGTAGCGTGAAACACGGCATTCGCGACCGCTGCTGCGGCTCCTGTAATTCCAATCTCTCCGATCCCCTTTGCCCCAATCGGGTTGATGTGAGTGTCCACTTCATCGACCCAGAACGCGTCAATTTCGCGGACATCCAGGTTGGTCGGCACGTGATACTCGGCGAGATTATTGTTAACCCAGCGCCCCAGGCCCTTATCTAATAGCGCCTCCTCGTATAACGCCATACTGATGCCCCAGATCATGCCTCCCAGGAATTGGCTGCGAGCAGTTTTGGCGTTCAGTATCTTGCCTGCCGCGAAGCAGCCCGTCATTCGCGCAACCGTCACTTCGCCGAGATCGGCATCTACATGAACCTCCGCAAACTGAGCGCCGAAAGCGTACATGGCGTATTCTTCCTTCTCCGCGCCGGGCTTGGCTTCAGCCGTACCCTGGACCTGAGATTGTCCGTTCCGCGCCAGGAGATCTCGAAGCGCCTCATTCTTACCTGTTTTGGATACGACGCGGCCGTTGGCGAGCGTTACATCCTGCGCACTGATGCCAGCCAAAGGGCCGCGTGGGTCACTGACCGCCATCTGTATGAGTTTCTCTTTCAGCGCTTCCGTCGCGAGATAGACGGCCGAGCCCGTGCTTGCGGCTGTCTGAGAACCGCCGGATACCGGTGTAGGCGGCAAGACCGTGTCGCCTAACTTGAATGTCACCTGGGCCGGACTGAGGCCAAACGCGTCGGCCGCTACCTGCGTCATGATTGTGTAGGTTCCGGTGCCGATGTCCTGGGTGCCCGCCTCGACGTGCAGCGTACCGTCGGAACGAAGTGTCGCGCTCGCTTTGGCATCACCGCGCCTCGTCGGGTACACCGCCGTGGCCATGCCATAGCCGACCAGTTTGTCGCCACGCCGCATGCTTGCGGGCTGAGGACTCCGTTTGTTCCACCCGAAGCGCCCCGCGCCCTGACGGTAACACTCCCGCAGTGACTTGCTGGACCAGGGCTTGCCTTTATCGGGGTCGCTTTCCGCATAGTTCTTCAAACGGAACTCAATTGGATCCATGCCTAGCTCTTGCGCCATCTCGTCGATCGCAACCTCGAGCGCGAAGGTGCCCGTTGCTTCGCCGGGCGCACGCATATAGGAGGTCTGCCCGATATTCGAGCGCAACAACCGTTGCGACGTGCGGTTGTTCGGGCACGCATACACCATGCGGGAGGGTAAAGTGGCCGATTCCACGAATTCACCGAATGTGGATGTGTGCGAAACACAGTCATTGCGCAAGGCGGAGATCGTGCCGTCGTTCTTTGCGCCAATTGCAATTTGCTGACGTGTTTCCGACCGAAGCCCGACCATATTAAACATTTGCGGACGGCTGACGTCCAATTTTACTGGCCGTTTCACCTCGCGCGCAGCGAGAGCCGCAATCAGGACATGCGACCATGTCGGTCCTTTGCTTCCGAAACCACCGCCCAGAAATGGAGAAATGACGCGTACCTGTTCAGGTCGCAAACCAAGGGCGGTCGCGATCCGCTGGCGATCGCCGAAAACGCCTTGCGTAGCATCATAGACCGTCAGTTGATCGGGTGCGGTCCATTGGGCGATGGTAGCGTGCGGCTCCATCGGATTGTGAATCTCGAATGGCGTACGGTATACGTGGTCGATGCGCCGTTCTGCTTGAGTCATCGCGCCGTCTACATCGCCCCGGGTGCTGAGAGCCGGATCGCCGGCGCCGCCGGCCTTCTCTGGCGTGTACACTTGCCCGAGCCGGCTTTCCAGGTCAGTTTCCGGTTGACGAATGTTGTACTGGATATCCACCAGCTTCGCGGCTGCACGCGCTTGAGTAGATGTATTCGCAACAACCACGGCAACCGGCTGATAAGCGTAGTGAATTGCGTCGTCCTGCAATGCTTGCCATGCTTCGCCCGGGCCGGGCGCTTTACCGGATTGCTTCTGCTTAGTAAGTTTTGGGGCGTTCAGGTGTGACATGACGAGCAGCACGCCGGCAGCTTTCTCCGCTCTGCTTGTATTTATGGAGCTGATGCTGCCGTTTGCGATAGGGCTCACAACCAGCGCTCCATAAACTGCATTCGGGATGTTGTGCTCGTAAGCGTATGTTGCTTTGCCGGTTACCTTCAACCGGCCGTCCACTCTATCCAGCGGTGCGCCGAGTATCGAATTGTTGTCCATCTGCTTACACCTTGTTCTCGATAGCCAGGCGAATCGCGCGCCTGATACAGCGCCGCGCCAGCTCAATTTTAAAAGCATTGTTAGCGTAGCCGCGGGCGCTTGCCAGCTCGGCACTCGCCGCTGCCGTCACTACATCGTTGTCAGGCTTCTTTCCAACCAATTCAGCTTCCGCTTTCCGCGCCCGCCACGGCTTCATCGCTACGCCTCCAAGCGCAAGATGCGCATTCTTTACGGTTCCGTTATCGGCAGTGTCGATGACAGCCGCAACCGATACCAGCGCGAACGCATAGGAGTGCCGGTCGCGTGCTTTTACGTAATACGAGCGGCGCGCATACGGCATTGCGGGAAGATCGACCGCAGTGATCAGTTCACCGGGCCGCAGATCGGTTTCGACATGCGGTGTATTGCCCGGCAGTCGATGGAATTCGGTAAACGGGATCGATCGCGCTCCCTTCGGCCCGCGAACCTGAACGACCGCATCGAGCGCCGCCAGAGCAACGCACATATCACTTGGATGAACAGCGATGCACGATTCGCTCTGGCCCAGAATGGCATGGATGCGATTGAAGCCTTTCAATGCCCCGCAGCCGCTTCCAGGCGCGCGCTTGTTGCATTCGGCGTAGCTCGGGTCATAGAAGTAGTAGCAGCGCGTCCGCTGCAAAAGATTGCCGCCGACGCTCGCCATGTTCCGCAATTGCTGGGATGCTCCGGCCAGCGTGGCCTGGCTCAACACAGGGTACTGGGTCCGGACGAGAGTATGATTCGCCAGGTCCGTGTTGCTGACCAGCGCGCCTATGCGAAGACCGCCCTCGTGTTCCGTGATGCCGGTGAGCGGCAGAGCATTGACGTCAACCAGGTGATCCGGCGCAATCGATCCCATTTTCATGTAATCGATTAGATTCGTCCCGCCGGCAATGAAAGCGGCGTTGGGATGTGAGGAGAATTCCCGAACGGCTTCCTCAATGCTTCTGGGTTGCGAGTAGGTGAAGGGTGTCATGCTCGTTGCCCGTCACTTACCTGGCGAATGGCGCTAACAATTCCGGCATAAGCACCGCAGCGACAGATATTGCCGCTCATGCGCTCGCGGATTTCGTCATCGCTCAAGTGGATGGCGCGAATCTGGCTGATCTCGTCCGTGACGAAGCTAGGCGCGCCTGCACGCACCTCCTTGAGCATCGCCACAGCCGAACAGATCTGTCCCGGCGTGCAGTATCCGCACTGAAATCCATCGTGATCTATGAAGGCTTGCTGCATAGGATGCAGTCCGCCGACTGGCGCCAGACCCTCAATAGTCGTGATCTCCTTGTCCTGTTGCATGATGGCGAGCATTAAACAGGAGTTGCGGCGCTCTCCGTTGACCAGCACGGTGCAGGCGCCGCACTGGCCGTGATCGCAGCCTTTTTTCGTGCCCGTCAGATGCAGCTCGTCGCGCAGCAGATCCAGAACGGTTGTTCTCGGGTCGAGATCGATTGAGTGGCTCTCACCATTGATTTTCAGAGATACCGAAACTTTGTCGGATGTTGCTGATGGCACCGCCGCTACTGCGGGAAATACGGATATCGCAGCTCCCACAGCCACTGCGCCGACCAGCTCTCTTCTGGTGATGCCCGAATCGGAGCCTCTTTTTGACGAATCCATTCCTGCCCTCGATTGAGTTAGACAGAAGCAGACGATTTTTGTGACGTCCGCAGGAAAGAAGACGTATGGGCTGTATCGAAAAGTGAGTTGCCGGCGTGATGTAGGAGTGAAGATCGATCAGACCGGCAATCGGTCTCAATAAGTGCCGAATTGTTCTTTTTACAGCGCTGCTATTCCGTTGAAACCAACTGAGAGCGGGAGCCCGCCAAGCGCTCCAAGCGATTTCAGCGTGCCATTCGCGTTGATAGCAAACATGCCGACCGCGCCGCTGCCGGAATTCAGCGAATAGAGAAACTTCCCATCGCTGCTGATCGCAATATCCAGGTTGGTGCTGCCTGCTGGATTCGATGCAACAATTGTGCCAGGCAACGCGGTGAGAACGCCCGCCCCGGTAATCGAGAATCCGGAAATATTCGCGCTGCCCGCGTTGGAGGTGTAGGCAAAGCGCCCGTCCGGAGTCACGGCTTCCCAACAGGATGCGGCGCCCAGGGTTGGCGTACCGGCACTGAGCGATGTCAGAGTTCCTGCTGTTTCGACCAGATATGACGAAAGCGTACCGGCGCCGGCTTCGAGCGAAAGGAGAGCGCCATCCGGAGCAAACGTTACAGAGAAAAGTCCGGCCAATGCATCCTTCGTGACCACCATGGCGCCCAGCGTTCCGTCCGCCTCAACCGGAAACACGTCGATGTTATCGGTCAGCTTTTCTGTAACTACGAGGAAGCGTCCGTCAGGACTGAAGGCGAGAGAACTGGCGCCCGAGTTGGCGGAAGTGAGATAACGGATCGACTTCGCTATCGGTCTGAGACAGCCGTCATCGAGACGAAATCCGACCACATTGCTGTTGCCCGCAAAATTTAGAACGTAAACCACGTTTCCCCACTCCGCGACCGCCACCGGAGCGCTTCCGCCACTGGGCTTTACATCCACGAGCCGAAGGTCAGGCCCGTTCACCAGAAACGAAGAGATTTCCCCGCTTCCGGCATTTACGGCCAGGAGCACGGAATGGTCCTGACTGAGAGTCAGCGAGCCTTGCGAGCCCAACGGATCGGTGGTGCCGCCGCTGCCTCGTCCGCCGGTTCGAAAAGCGCGTTGTGGCTTTAGAGTTCCGTCTTTTTGGCGCTGATAACTGAGAATCTCGTTTCGCTCCGCGGCATTGGTCATAACAAAGACCGCTTTTACGTGCGAGGTTTGATAGCCCTCGTCGTCAGGGACGGCAGCTTGAGCCAAGCCCAGTGTAAACACCAGGGCCGAGAGAATAAGCTTGTTCTTCATCGTTCTCACCTGTGAAATGGAATTGAAATACCCGCCTCGCGGCTTCGTCCGCGCGGATCAGAGCAACATTCACTCATTCCTTCGAGCGTTGCCGGAAGTTACGGCGGAGCAAAAGAAAATAGCGCGCTGTCACATCCGGCGCGAGATCGCTGATTGCCATCGGCCCTTTCGGCAGAAGATTGCCACATTCACAGACTCGACCTGCTGGACGGGCCGTGGGACCTGGCATTGGTCGACTACGATAGCGAAGCCGTCGTATTTATCTCGAACGTCCTGAACGGGACTGTGTCGCGCCTGAACTTCGAGGTCTCCAGAGCCAGTTCCTAGCCCAGCATTCCGTCGATCTCGGCCGACAGGGCGGAGCTTTCGGCATCGCGCTACACTCCGGAAATGCCGCTGGCTCGCGCTTGCTGCTAGGCAGAGAGCGGAAGCAAGCCGCTCTCCAGCAGCGAAATCTCCAGACCTTCAATTTCCTGAATGGTTTTTCCGGCGATACCTTGCAAGTCACCCCACATGCCGGCCGTGGCGCTCATGGCACATTCGATCTGCTGCTGGCGTTTCGCCCACTGCTTCATCATGATTTTCCGTTCCTGATCTAGATCCTTCTGGATCGCGGAGAACGACTCGACAATGGCTTCTACGCGCTGGCGGAAACGCGCGCCGGTGAGATAGCCGTAGATCATTTCAGCCTTGGTCTGCTGGCCTTCCGATGACTGGCGCACGCCGGAGATCTCGACCAGCATCTGGCGCAGGCAGAACGCCACTGGAACCATAGTTCTCGGATGCGTGACCCAAACGCCATCGACCAGGTCGAAGGTTTCGAGCTCTTTCGGTAAAGCGCGGCTCACGATCACGGCAATATCGGCCTTCGCGGCGCGCTGATCCTCCCGCAGCTTGACAAGCCAGCCGTCACTCCAGTTCTTTGTTCGTTTGGCCTCCCAAATAATGCTGCCGCAGCAGCCGCCCTGGGTGTTGCGCACGCGGTGAAGAACGTCGCCCCCATGTTCGCCCTTCCGCACCGGTTCGATGCCATCGAATGGAAAGCGGGCATTCAGTAAGGCTTCAAGTTCTAACTCCTGCGCTTCGCCCTGCAATTGCTGAGAACCTTGTTCGGCGCGGCGCCGTAGATCCTCGATCTGCTTCTGCATGGAAGAGATAGTTTGTTCCTTCTCCGTCAGCTTGAGCTTCAGGTGTTCTTCCGCTTCGAGACGCGCCTGAGACCGAATGGCGGCGAGTGATTCCTGCACGCGCTTCTCGACAGTGAGCTCGAGCTCGCGCCGGCTATCTTCGAGGACGCGTTCTTTTTGTAGAAAACGTAGCTGAGCTTGTTGCGCTTCGGCCAGTTTGTCTTCACGCTGCTTGACTATCGCCTGCAATGAGCCGATTTCGCGCATTTTCCCGTCTAGCTCGGCCGCGAGCAACGCTTTGGCCCGCCGCGCTTCTTCACTTACGATTTTTGCGCGCTCCTGCTTCAGCTTCTCTTCGATCTGCGCGCCGAAAGAATTCCTTTGCTCGGCGAATTTCTCTTCCCTCTGCTGCAGCGCGTTTTCACGTCGGGCGCACTCCAAATCCTTTTGCGCCAGACGACGCTCATATTCTCGCCGGGTAGCCTCGACCAGAGGCGCTGCCAGCGATTCGGTGAGCTTGATCTCGGTTTTGCAATTGGGGCACGCGATGGTTGGCTCGGGCATGATCTTCCTATCGCCAGCCATGGGCAGAGGCGAAGTTGCCTTCCTCCCCTGTGAAGCTGGTTGTCTCATCCATCTTAAAACAAAAATTGTGAGTCTTGTTTAGATCGAAATGACAGAATAATTTCGCTTATTCGGCTCGCAACGCAAGTGTCGGATCGACTTTACTGGCGCGGCGCGCTGGTATATAGCTGGCCAGAAGTCCAACCGATGTCAGCACCAAAGTTGCCAGCGCGAAGGTCAGCGGATCATTAGGGCTTACACCGGCCAAAAGAGTGCTCATCAGTCTGGTCAAGCCTGCCGCGCCAAATAACCCGAGCACTGCGCCCGCGGCTACCAGCAAAGCTCCTCTGCCCAGCGTCAGTTTCAGCAGGTCCACTGTGCTTGCGCCGATCGCTACCCGGATTCCAAATTCCCGAATACGCTGTCCGACGGTGTAAGAAACGACGCCGAATACTCCTATTGAGGCCAGCAGCAATGCAATGGCGCCGAACGAAGCCAGCAGGATCGTACCAAGGCGAGCGGAAGCCCTGCCTTCGGCTCGCACCTCCTCGAGCGTCTGAATTTTGTATAACGGCACATCGCGGTCGGTATCGGAAATGGTCCGGCGAATCGCGGGGATGAGATTTGCGGCGTCGGTGTGGCTTCGAACGATAAGCGATAAATCGGGCTTGGGAGTTTGTGCAAGCGGGGTATAGACCTGTCCAATTTCGCCGAGCGCGATTTTAAGTTCGGCATTTTGTTGAACCGCTCCCACTACCCCCACAATCGTGAAGACGGGACCGCCTTTCTCTAACCTGATCCTTTTACCAACAGGATTTTCGCCCGGCCAATGCTTCCTTTCAGCCACGTCATCAATGATCACGGCGGGAGCAGCAGTTGCATTATCGGCGCGAGTGAAGAATCGACCCTGCCGCAAGGAAATGCGCATCGCGCGGAAATAATCCGGCGATACCGCAGCATCGAGAACGATCGGCACATCGCTCGGGCGCGGCTCTGGACGGTCGGTAAAATGTAAACCCGTTCCATGCATGCGATCGCCGCCCGGAATGAAATCGGTCGCTGCCGCGCTCTCGACCCCGGGTAAGCTCGCAAGCCGGCCAAGCGCTTTGTCAAGGAACCCTGTTTGCTTTTTCGGGTCTCTGAATTGAGGGCTGGTCAAGGCGATATCCATCGTGAGGGCGTGATGGGATTCATAGCCAGGGTTCTGATTCCGAAGTTGTAGAAAGCTTCGCAGCATCAAGCCGGCGCCAGCCAGCAGGATCAATGTGAAAGCAATCTCTCCTATAACGAAAAGACTCCCCAGACGATTCTGCCGCCGGGAGGTCTGACCGCGCTCCGACTCTCTGAGCGGTTGATTGGACTCCGCTTTCCAGAACTGCACAGCGGGTAATAAGCCGAAGAAGACGCCGGCCACGACCGCCAGGCCAAAGGCGAAGAACAACACAGTGCCGTTTAAGCTGATGAGGTTCGCATTGGGAAGATCCGTGCCGAGCTTCGGAATTAGCCGGATTCCGGCATACGCTGGCAGGATACCGGCGGCGGCGCCCAGGACAAACAATAGCACGCACTCGGAGAGCAATTGACAGAAAATCCTGGCACGTGTAGCTCCGACCGCGACTCGAATCGCTATTTCTTTTTTGCGGGCCGTTCCGCGAACCAGCAGAAGGTTGGCGATATTCGCACACGCTACTAACAACACGAAGCCGACGGCGCCAAACAGAACCAGCAACAGCGCTTTCACGTCCTGCACGTAGGAATCTTCGATGGGCTGCAGCCGCACAGCCTGGCCGCGATCATCATTCGGGTATTGTCTGGCAAGCCGCTCGCTCACGGCGGCCATTCTTTGCCGCGCCGCAGAGAGACTCAGGCCCGGCATAATGCGGCCTATTACCAGCCAGGAGCGAGTTCCACGCGCCAGAGCCGCCGGCCCGGCGAACACAGCCGGCACATAGAGTTCCTCATGCTCAAAGCGCGCTACGCCTTTGGGCAACACTCCGATTACGGTGTGCGGCACCCCGTTCACGATCAAATTGGTCCCTATGACAGAGGGATTTGCCTGGAACCGTGTATTCCAAAGATTCCAGCCGAGAACGACCACCCGGCCTCGCCCTGGTTCCGCTTCTTCCCTGCTGAACGTGCGGCCCAGGACGGGCTTATCGCCCTGGATGAGAAACCATTCCGGAGTGACGAGAAGTCCCTCCAATCTTTCGGTACGATCGCCGATTCGAAGGTTGAATCCGTCATTGTTGAAGGCAGCTAGCTGTTGAAAAGCACCGCTAGCCTTCCAGTCGAGAAAGTCAGGCACAGATGCCGGGAACATGTGAAAGTCGCGTGACGGATTTTCGGTCCAGACCATCGTCACGCGATCCGGCGCAGGAACCGGAATCGGTGTGAGCAGCGTCGCGTTCACCACGCTGAAGATCGCAGTATTCGCGCCGATACCGAGTGCCAGCGTAGCGATAGCCACCGTCGTGAAGCCCGGTTTCTTGCCGAGCATGCGCGCGCCGTATCGAACGTCCTGCAGAAAGGTGTCGAAGGACGCGCCTTTCCTTCTTTGGCGAATCACTTCTTTCACTTGTTCCAATCCGCCGATCTCCATATGCGCCCTGCGCTGCGCTTCCTGTTCCGGCATGCCCCGCAATACGTTCTCATCTGAAAGCAAATCGGCATAGGATTGGATCTCCTGATCCAGCTCCCGCTCCCTCTTCTCTTTTCGAAAAACATTGGCGAGCAGATGCCGCCATTGCTTAAATCGCGACATAATGCTGATCAATTCGCTTCGAGAGCCAGCTCGATAGCCAGAGAGATCCGGTTCCAGCGCCTCTTCTCGCTCTCCAATTGGCGCCGCCCTGCCGCCGTGATCTTGTAGTATTTCGCCCGGCGTCGATTTTCCGATTCACCCCAGGACGAGGCGACCCAACCCTGTTCTTGCATCCGGTGCAGCGCCGGAAAAAGCGAGCCCGGTTTCACCTGGAATGTTCCGCGCGTGACCTGCTCAATGCGCCGCGCGATACCTAGTCCGTGCATCGCTTCCAGATTGACCGCTTTCAGAATCAGTAAATCGAGTGTTCCCTGCAAGAGTTCAGTTTGCTCGCTCAAGATGGCTCCTATTGACAGTCTATACCAGTTGCGGTCGTCACGTATAGAAGGTCAATAGGGCGCCTAGAAGGTCAAGTGCAGGTCCGCCTGCAGAAAACGCGGGCTGCCGATAGTGTGCTGGATCTGTCCCAAACTCCCTTCCGGCGTCGTTGCAGGGGGCGGCGAGTAATTCGGAAAGTAAATAACGTCGTTATTCGGCGCATCAAAGCTCGCGTGATTGAAAACATTGAATGCGTCGAAGTTAAACCGCAATTTAAATCTCTCGCTAAGCGAAAACGTCTTGCCCACCGATAGATCGAAGCGCGTCTGGAATGGGCCGCGGAAGTTGTTCCGGCCGCCATTGCTGAATTCGGATTCGTAATCGTCGCACGTGGTTGGCGAGCCGCAGGGAGGCACTCCGCTCTGTCCCGGCGCGAGGTACTGGGGGGCGAAATCGTTCGCATTCAGTACTGGTTTCCCCGCGTTTACCCCGGTTGTTCCTTGTAATTGCGCTTGTTCGGTGGTCACTCCAGGCTTAAGGGCCAGAATCGGATTGGTGATTTCGTCAAACGAACTGTAGTAAATGCTCGCAACGGAGCCCGAGTAATCGTAAACGCTATACGGTTGACCGCTCTGGGCTACGATCTGCCCGCTGACACTCCAGCCGTTAATGAAGCTGCTCAAAGCTCGCTGTGAGGTCAGCTTCGGAATCTGATAGCTGAAGTTCACGAGAGCCACATGCGGCTGATCGAAATCCGAAGACGCGTAGCCCGATTTTGGATTTGCTGGATTATTCCCGGTATAGAACAGCCCGAGCCCGCTCTGCTCGTCAAGACTGTGGGACCAGGTGTAGGTAGCCGTCATCTGCAGGCCGAAGGAGAGACGCTTCCGCACTTCGAGCTGTAGAGCGTTGTACCACGCAATACCCTCCGCTTCGTAATAGACCGAATTCGGACTGTATCCGATGTAGGGAACGCGCACATCCGTATTGCCCCCGGTAAATGTATTTAGCGTTTCGTAAGGATTGTTGTTTACCTGGAAACCATATGAATAGATTTGGCCGTTCACGGAATGTTGTGGCGTGGCGACCAATGGCTGGTTAAAGGGAATGGGGAGAACCTGGTGGAGGCTGTGATTACCCACATATCCGAAGCTCAACAGCCAGCTATTGGTGGGCTGGTATTGAACGTCGAATGTCCAGTTCTCCGAGTAAGGCAGCTTGTTATTCGGATCGTAGCCGCCAAACAGGAATGGCCCGAACAAATTCCCGGCGGGATAATTACCGCTCGAGATCTGACTCACGTTCGGAAGTAAAGCGAGAAAAGCTGCCGGGTTCCCGGGTGGCGGAGCGGCCGCAACGGTTCCGAATGGAGCGGCGAATGTGGCGCCTTTTTTGGCGAAAATCGGAGTAACAAAAGGCGGCGCGAGAGTGACGCCGAAAGGTCCATTGAATCCGCTGCCGGCGCTCGGCGAGAGTTCACTAAAGAACTCGCCTCGATCCGCATACATGCCGAACCCCGTGCGCACCGTGATTTTGGAGGTCGGGCTATAGGCGATACCGAAACGGGGTTCGAGTATCCATTGCCGGGCATTCATGAGTGAATTGCTTGCGCCCGGCGTCGCAAAGCTCCTGTTGTTTCCGGCGACAACCAATCCGGAATTGACGATCGTGTCGGTAGCGGCGTCGTAGTCATACGTGTTGCGATCAAACGCAGTCAGTCGGCCGTATTTTTCGCTCAACGGGCCGTCGTAATCCCAGCGCAGGCCGAACGTAAGAGTGAGATTGCTGGCCAGTTTGTAGTTATCGTTGACGAACGCGCCAACCGTATCGGAGCGGTAATAGCGATTGCTCGATCCGGAAAAAGAAACGGTATCCGTACCCGTACGAACCGCGCCCGTAACGAAGCTGGCAAATGTCTTGAACGCAATCGCATCCGTCTCATCGTCATTGTTGATGATGTTGAGCTGCGTGTGATCCCACAGAGCGCCGAAAGAGAGCGTGTGCCGCCCTTTGACCCAGCTCAGAGTAGTGCCATATTCCCACTGATTCTGGAACATGCCTTCGTTGCCGAAGCTGGTGGGAGTGCCGAAACTGAAACCGTTGCCCAATGTTCCGTCGGCATTCTGGATCTCAATGCTGGGGAAGTTTTTGGCGTTGAGCAGGTTAATGCCGAAGTCACTGGCGGAAAATCCCTGCGAAGTGGTTGCGTAGGCCCGCAGGCGCGTGAAGCCGACGCGCTGCTGCCAGGTCAGAGAAGGAGTGAGGATAACCGTGTTATCGACTGAGCCAACCTGGCTGCCCGCTGCGAGTTGGCTGGGAAATCCGAGCGCATTGCCGCCGTAGCCAAATGGAGTAGTGGTGGGATCGTCCTGGACGTAGTATTTGACCGCAAGCCGATCTTTGTCGCTGGCAACGTAATCGATGTTGGCATTCCCCTGGTTCACGGTGCTCTCTGCGTTCGGCGCGATGGTGGTAGCGTCGTAGCCAAGCTGTGTAGCGATTCCAGGATTCGTAATAGTGGGCGTCGGAATCAGATAGGAGCCGTTCGGCAGCTTGGCGTTCATGATGGCGACAGCCTGCGGGCTGACCTGGCTGGCCGTAATATTCGTCCCGGTAAAGCTGCTGTTGGCTGCGGCCGCTAATCCGGCAGCCGAACGGTCGCTCGTAAGTCCGAGTGGTACCGTGACATTCTGAATCGACGGCGCTCCATCCGCTATTCGTACGCCCTGATATG
Source organism: Terriglobia bacterium (assembly GCA_963799755.1). Lineage (GTDB taxonomy): Bacteria > Acidobacteriota > Terriglobia > Bryobacterales > Bryobacteraceae > Bog-105. The sequence continues at coordinate 149,888 of CAWCYQ010000016.1, forward strand.
CCACGAAGTAAAATAACTTGTTTTTCTTGACGGCTCCTCCGAGCGTGGCGCCGAACATGTTGCGGTTCAAAAACGGAACCTTCTGGCTCGCCGGGATCGACGGATCAGAGTTATAAAAGAACGGCGCAGCGTTCCAGAAGCTGTTCTGGAAGTGTTCATAGAGCTGGCCGTGCAGATCGTTGCCGCCGGATTGCGTGATCACGGAAATGTGCGCGCCGCTGTTTGCGCCCTGCGACGCATCGTACATGGCCGCGTTGACGCTGATCTCCTGAATAGTCTCCGGCGCTGGAGTCGGCAGGGCTTGCCCGATTGCGCCATACACAGATGTGCTGGTGGTGATGCTGCCGCCCGCGCCAAAGCTCTCGCCTGTGTTTAAGACGAAACGGTTCTCTCCGACCTGGCTCGTAGAATTGCCGTTGAACAGGTTATTCGTCCCGACTCCATTCAGCGAGAAGCTGTTGCTAGAATCGCGTTGGCCATTCGCGAAAATCGCCTGATTGCCCAAACCCGTGTTGCTTCCGGAACCGCCCAGAAAATCGGCGTGTACTCCCGGCGCCAGAATTGCAACCTGGGTAAAACTACCAGTGCCCAGCGGGGTTTGTTGAAGCGTAAGGCGATCGACTACGTACCCGTTGGTCGTATCCACTTGGTTCATCAGTGGAGTGCCGGTGACCTCTACCGTCGTACTTTGTTTCCCGACGCGCAGTGCTCCATCCACAGTTGTCGTACGATTCGCCTGGACAAGAATGTTCGGGTGCGATTCGATATCGAAACCAGTCAGCGAAAAAGAAACTTCGTAATTTCCGATTGGCAGATTGGGGAGCAGGTACGAGCCATTCCGTTGTGTTTTGACGGCTACCTGCAGATTTGTGCTCGTATTACGAGCGGTCACTGAAGCGTCCGGCAGGACGGCGCCCGTCGCATCCTTGATGGTGCCGGTGATGGCCCCGACAATCTGCTGCGCATGTAAGGCAGGAAACAGCATCAGAACCATACACGCGCTGGCCACCACCACGCAAATCTTTCTTGAAGAAAACTGCAAGACTACCTCCAATTAGTCGCAAGAGACTGCCTGAGCCGGCCTCGCATGGAAGCAAGCTTCTGCGGCGAGTTCCTACGGAAAGTTCCTTAAAGCATCCCCTAACTGACAAGGTAGAGGTTCATTGTCACAAAGGCGTGAAATGTAAGCTTAACTCCGTACTACCCATGCGTCACGTTTTTTGTCGTCGCGCTAACCTGAAATGGAATGGAGTTATCCCAAGCAGTTCCGAATCCGGCACGAGCCCGGCTCGCGGAAATTCGGGAGACGCTTCTTACCTTGCATAAGGCGCTGCTCGATTCAGAGCGAACAGCTTACGAAATCGTGCATGGGCCAGTTGGCTCGCCGGCTGCTTTTCTTCAGTTGCTGATCAACGACGAGCGCTTTGCCTGGCTGAGACCCATTACAACACTGCTGGTGCAGATCGACGAAACGCTCGCCGCCAAGAACCCGCCCGCCACCCCCAAGGACTTCGAGCGGTTGATTGCTGACACTCGCGCTTTGCTCTCGCCTTCACGCGAAGCCAACGGATTTTGGAAATATTATGCGAACGCAATAGACCGGGATCCAGGCGTGGCTATTCATCATCAGGATCTCGAAAAGCAGCTAGCCTGACGGATGTTACCGGTAGGCAGGTATACCGGTCACCTTTTCTCCGATTACCAACGTGTGAATATGCTCGGTACCCTCGTACGTTTTCACCGTTTCGAGATTGCACATGTGCCGCATGATCGGATATTCATCCATGATGCCGTTCGCTCCCAGCAGATCGCGGCTCAGCCGCGCGCATTCGAGCGCGATCGCGACATTATTACGCTTCAGCATCGAGATGTGCGCTGCCTCCACTTTGCCCGCATCCTTCAGCTTGGCTACCTGCAACGCGAGTAGCTGCCCCTTTGTGATTTCGGTGATCATCCAGGCGAGTTTTTCCTGCACCAGTTGGTGGCTGGCGAGCGGCCTGTCGTCGAACTGCTTGCGCGCCACTGTGTAAGCGCGCGCTGTTTCATAACAATCCATTGCCGCGCCGATCACTCCCCACCCGATGCCGAACCGCGCCTGTGAGAGGCAGCTCAGAGCAGCTTTCAATCCTTTACCGCAGGGCAATTGGTTATCAGCCGGAATCGCGCAGTCGGCAAAGTTCAGGCTGGAGGTCACCGAGGCCCGCATCGACAGCTTCCCGTGAATATCGCTTGTCGAGTACCCCTGTGTTCCCCGCTCGACCAGAAAGCCGCGAATCCCATCCGCCGTACGTGCCCACACCACTGCGACGTCCGCCACCGAGCCATTCGTAATCCACGTTTTTTCTCCATTCAATACCCAGCCGCCGCCGCGCTTCTCTGCGATTGTGCGCATACCTGACGGATTCGACCCGAAGCCCGGTTCGGTCAGTCCGAAGCAGCCTATCGCTTGGCCTGATTGAAGCCTCGGCAGCCACTTCTCTTTCTGTTCGTCCGATCCAAACGTGTAAATCGGATACATCGCCAGCGCGCCTTGCACGCTCACAAAGCTGCGCAGTCCCGAATCGCCCCGTTCGATTTCCTGCATAATCAGGCCGTACTCGACGTTGTTCATGCCGGCGCAGCCGTAGCCTTCGAGATTTGCTCCAAAGAATCCCAGTTCCCCCATGTCGGGAATCAGTTGCTTCGGAAAAGTTGCGCTGTTGTAAGCTTCGCGGATCACTGGCACGACACGATCATCCACAAACTGGCGCGCAGTCCGGCGCACCATCAGTTCCTGTTCGCTCAACAGGGAATCAAACTGCAGATAGTCAACACCGGGAAAGCGGGCCATAGGAGGATACGTTTTCACTGTATCGCGCGGCAAGCCGCCCCGCTTTAGAGGAAAATAGAGTCATGGCGTCATTGGCCGGCAAACTATCCTTCGCCGAATTTCAGCTCAAGTACGCTCAGAGTGACCGCTCCTACGAATACTGGGACGGCGAAGCCATTCCGAAAGCGATGCCTACTGCGATCCATGCTGTTCTTCAGGCTCTCTTGTGCCGTCTGCTCTGGCTGGCGGGCTACAAATCCGGCTCGGAAGTCGAACTCAGAATAGATCCACGTTATCATCCGAAACCGGATATCTATGCAACGACGAGCAAGCTGGAGGTGCCCTATCCCACCAAGGCCGTCGAAGTCGTGATTGAGATCCTGTCGCCTGATGACTCGATGTCTCACCTTCTGGAGAAGTGCCGTTTATATGCCGAGTGGGGCTTCCCGCATATCTATGTCGTCGATCCTGATAGCCGTCTGATATACCGCTACACCGCGCGCGGTCTTGAAACAGCGGATACGCTGGTCTCCATCCCGGCCGTCCAGATCTGGACAGCCCTCGATCAGGACCTCGCTTAACGCCAGGGGAAGAGCAGCGCCAAAGAGTTAAATAAAGAGTGATTCCCGTGTTCGATCCGATCGTCGAAAAGTGGTTCACGAATCGTTTTGGTTCGCCGACTCAGCCGCAGGAGCTTGGTTGGCAAATCATCTCCAGTGGCCGGGATTCCCTCATCTCCGCACCTACTGGTTCGGGCAAAACTCTTGCTGCTTTTCTGATCTGTCTCGACAAGCTCGTGCGTGCCGCGCGCGCCCAGACGCTACCCGACGCAACCCAAGTTATCTATGTCTCACCCCTAAAAGCGCTTAGCAATGACATACATCGCAATCTCGAAGTGCCGCTGGCTGAAATCGCCGCGCTGGCCGCCGAAGACGGCCTTTCGGTCATGCCGATTCGCACGGCCCTTCGGACAGGTGACACCCCCGTCTCAGAACGCGCGAAGATGCTCAAAAAACCTCCGCACATTCTCGTCACGACACCCGAATCTCTCTTCATTCTTCTCACTGCCGAGAAATCGCGCGAGATGCTGCGAACTGCCTCCACCGTCATCGTTGACGAAATCCATGCCATGGTCGACGACAAGCGCGGCTCGCATCTTGCTCTCTCGCTCGCTCGCCTCGATGCCCTAACGGGCGCGCGCCCGCAGCGCATCGGCCTTTCCGCCACCGTAAAACCCATCGAAGAAGTGGCCCGCTTTCTCGGCCCCGATACTCGCGTAGCGAATACCGGCCATCGCCGCGAAATGGAACTTGCCGTCGAAGTTCCCCGAGACGAACTCAGCTCCATAGCCAGCACCGAAATGTGGAATGAGGTCTACGACCGCCTGGCGGCATTGATCCTTGAAAATCGCACCACGCTCGTTTTCGTTAACACCAGGCGGCTTTCCGAGCGTGTGGCGCACGCGCTCGGCGAACGCCTCGGGCCCAACTCTGTTCTTCCGCATCACGGCAGCTTATCCCGGCAGATGCGTCTCGATGCTGAAGCGCGGCTCAAAGCGGGCGAACTGCGCGCCGTAGTCGCTACGGCGTCGCTCGAACTCGGAATCGATATCGGTACGGTCGACTTGGTTTGCCAGATCGGCTCGCCTCGATCGATTGCCGTAGCCCTCCAGCGCATCGGCCGCTCCGGCCATCTCGTGGCAGCAAAGCCACACGGCCGGCTTTTCGCTACCACGCGCGACGAACTGCTTGAGTGTGCCGCCCTAGTCTCCGCAATCCGCAGCGGAGATTTGGAAGAAATATCCATTCCGCAGAACGCGCTCGATATTCTCGCTCAACAAGTCGTCGCCGCTGCTGCCACTGATACCTGGCGGGAAGACGATCTCTTCGCTTGCGTCCGCTCCGCCTATCCCTATCGCAATCTCTCTCGCGAAGATTTCGATGCGGTTCTAAACATGATGTCGGAAGGCATCGCCACTTCTCGCGGCCGAAGCGGCGCTCTCCTGCATCGCGACGGTGTGAATCATCGCGTGAAAGGCCGCCGAGGCGCCCGCCTCACCGCTATCACTTGCGGCGGAGCCATCCCCGAGAATGCGAACTATGCTGTCATTGCCGAGCCCGATGGCAAAACCGTCGGTACCCTGGACGAAGATTTCGCCGTCGAAAGCCTCGTTGGAGATATCTTTCTTTTGGGAACCCACTCCTGGCGCATCCGCCGCGTGGAGCCCGGCCGTGTCCGCGTGGACGACGCCCACGGCGCAGCACCCTCGATCCCGTTCTGGTTAGGCGAAGCACCCGGGCGCTCCCGCGAATTATCTGCTGAAGTCGCTCGCCTCCGTGAGCGCATTCTTACCGCATCCGAGCCCGTACCCTCTTTCCTCCTCTCCGGCTGCGGACTCGATGAAGCCGGTGCCAAACAGGCCACGGCTTATATCCGCGCCGGCGTTGCTGAACTGGGTGCGCTGCCTTCCCAGAAAACCGTTATCGCCGAACGCTTCTTCGATCAGGGCGGCGGCATGCAGTTTGTTCTCCACGCGCCCTTCGGATCACGTATCACCCGCGCCTGGGGACTCGCTCTGCGGAAACGTTTCTGCCGTACTTTCAATTTCGAACTCCAGGCGGCCGCCACAGATAACGGCCTCGTTCTCTCACTTAGCGATCAGCATTCCTTTTCGCTCGAACTCGTCTTTGCCTTTCTGAAATCCGCTACCGTCGAGGACGTTTTGCGTCAGGCGCTGCTCACCGCTCCTCTCTTCAGCGCTCGCTGGCGCTGGAACACCACCCGCGCGCTCGCTGTTCTCCGGTCTCGCGGCGGCTCACGTGTTCCTGCCCCCATACAGCGCATGCGCGCTGATGATCTGCTTGCTGCAGTCTTCCCCGATCAGGTCGCTTGTGCGGAGAACCTCACCGGCCCCATTCGCATACCCGATCACCCGCTCGTCAAAGAGACCATCGATAACTGCCTTTATGAAGGCATGGACCTAGAAGGGCTCCGTCAGATCCTCGAAGACATCGAACAAGGCCGCATCCGGACTGTTGCGATTGATACCGCCCAAGCATCCCAGTTCTCTCACGAAATTCTGAACGCGAACCCCTACGCTTTCCTTGACGACGCCCCGCTCGAGGAGCGCCGCACGCGAGCAGTTCAACTGCGGCAGTCCCTCGGCACCGATATAACCGGAGGCGAAGGCATTCTCGACCCGGCCATCATAGAGGAAATCTCCGCCGATGCCTTTCCCGAAGCGCGCAATGCCGACGAACTGCATGACGCTCTGCTGACTCTCGTCCGCATGCCGCCAGTAGCCGCTTGGCAACCGCTTTTCGACGAACTGCTTGCCGCGCATCGGGTCTCTACCATCTCGCGCGGCAGTCAAATCTTTTGGGTTGCCGCCGAACGGATTTCCCTTGTCGATGATGTTGACGCAGTGGTCGCCGGCTGGATGGAATCGCTCGGACCGGTCACTGCGCGGGAGCTCGCAAATCGCCTCGCCTTCGCTCCTGACGAACTCGAAGCGGCTCTTTTACGCATCGAATCCCGAGGCCAGGTGCTGCGCGGCCATTTTCGCAAGGTCACCGGCGAAATGGAATGGTGCAACCGCCGCATTTTGGCCCGCATCCATCGTGCCACCCTTGGCCGCTTACGGCGCGAAATCGAACCTGTCACTTCGCTCGATTTCGAGCGCTTCTTGCAAGCCTGGCAGCACGTCTCGCCCGGCTCACAGTTACACGGCGCCGACGGCACGCTGCAAGTGATCCGCCAATTACAGGGTTATGAAATCCCCGCCTCGGCCTGGGAATCCGAAATCCTCGCGCGCCGCGTTGCCAAGTACGATCCAGCTTTTCTCGACGAGCTCTGCCTTTCGGGAGAGGTCATGTGGGCTCGGGTTTCCCCGCATCCCGCGATTGCCGAGAACCGCCGCGTGCGCCCCACTCGCATCGCGCCGATCGCGTTATTCTTGCGGGAAGATGCCGATTGGCTGATGGCCACAGACTGGGCCATGGCCGAGCCGCGCGATTCCTTCGCGCTGTCCGATGCCGCCAAGGACGTCTTGACTGCTTTGCAAAACAACGGAGCCAGTTTCTTCATCGATCTCGCGAGACACAGCCATCGCCTGCCAAGCGAAGTGGAGGACAGTTTGTGGGAGCTCCTGGCCGGCGGTTTTGTCACAGCCGATGGATTCGACAATCTGCGGGCGCTCATCGATCCCAAGCGACGCCGGGGCGTAGGCCGTGGTAGCAAAAAACGCCCTCGTCACGCTGCCGGGCGGTGGGCTTTGCTGCCGCGCGTTGAACAGCCGCTTGAGCGCGAAAAGCAACTGGAGCAATTTGCCCGTCAGCTATTGCTGCGCTGGGGCGTCCTCGTGCGCGATTTGCTCGTGCGGGAAACGCTCTCGCCCGCCTGGCGCGACCTGCTGCCTGTTCTGCGAAGAATGGAAGCGCGCGGCGAAATCCGCGGAGGACGCTTTGTCTCTGCGTTGACCGGTGAACAATTCGCGCGTCCCGAAGCGCTTGAACTGCTACGCATGCTGCGCCGCAATCCAGACAAAGTGCCCGCCGCTCAGGTTTCGAGCGCCGATCCGCTCAACCTCAGTGGAATCGTCTTGCCGGGCCCGCGTGTCAGCCGCCTGGCCGCAATCGGCCTCATACCTGCCTGAAAAAGCAGTTCGCGAAGCATTCGACAGCAAAGAATTGAATAACATCGAAACCGCCAAATTAGGGCAAGATATCTGTATGAAGATTTTACTCGCTTTGTGCTTGCTTATCTCTGCCGCGGCGATCGCTCAAGAGCCGGGATCCAGGGTCTATGTCAATCCGCAAAATCCGTTTTCCAACTACTTCTCCGCGGGAGTAGCGAAGAAGAAGGTTCCTGTCGTGTTAACAGGCGATCGTAACGCTCAATATGCGGTCCGATTTTCCAATGACTCCGATCCGGGCTCGCTGGCGACCGGCGTAGCTAACGCTGTCCTGCGAGGCGTCTACGATACCGGCGCATCCGATCAGATCTCCATGACGGTCATAAACAGCAAAACGAAAGATATCGTCTTCAGCGACTCTTGTAAGAAACAGGGGGGCCGGATGCAGTCGGTCGCTGAATGTTTGGCAAAGCATTGGAAGAGTCACATTCAGAAGTAACTGCTGGATCACCTCGCCTGCCGCCGTGGTACGGATGGTTAGACAAATGGAGACGACTTTCCAGCCGCAGCGCCAAACGCGAAATCCTGGTCTTCCACTCTTAGGCATCGCAACCACTCGTACCTTAATCGGAGTGTTGCTCTTATTTTTTGCAGCGAACTCTCTTTTCGTGTTAGCCCTCCAGGTAACCCGCCTTCCTCTTCTGACGGAAGCCGGCTACGGCGACAGTTACATCCTGTACGACATCCTGCATTTCCAAAAGACCGGCGTCATCTATCGGGATCTGTCGCAGCCGCCATATCTGCCGGCCCAATATAGTCCTCTGCTCTATATGCTTTATTCCATTCCGGCCCGAATTGCCTCGGCGAATCCCTTTCTCGGACCGCGCCTGATGGCTTTGGCCGCATTCCTGCTATGCGTCGCGATAGTTGTCTCCACTGTGCGGGTGCTTGTTCCTGCGCGCCATGCCTGGCTATGGGGCCTGTTGCTCGCAACCTCTATCAGGAGCATGGAGCTGTGGCCGTTACAGCTACGTGGAGATTTTCCGGGCATTCTGTTTGACTTGGCCTCGATCCGCTTGTTGCTGGCCCGATCTTCACGAGCGTTGCTCCTGGCCGGGCTCTGCGCCGGTTTGGCCACTCAGTTCAAGATTACGTATGTTGCGCCCTTGGCTGCGGGATCGCTGTGGCTTTTGCTCCGGAGGCAGTGGAAAGATCTAGCGGTTTTTCTCGGAGCGGGTGCCTTAACGTCGGTTGGCCTGTATCTGTTCTTCTGGCTTCTCGAGCCTCGCATGATTTCGCAAATGCTAGCGCTCGCTCCCGGTATCAAGGATGTTCGCGGCTGCGCCAAGCTGGCGCTCGATGCTATTAGCGAGCCCATCGTTCTGCTGGCCTTGCCTGCTTTGCCGCTGATCCTCTCACGCGCCTGGCCGCGATGGACGCTTCTTCTCCTTTTTACATCGATTTCCTTTGCGCTGGGCGCGTTGACCGACGTCCAGGCCGGCGGCAACATCAATTACTTCTTCGAGTTCCTTTTCGCTTTGACGCCTCTCGCTGTGCTCGGTATCTATACGCTGATCGCCTGGAGCGGGCGCTACTCAGGCCTTGCGTTATTTTTGGCTGCTTTGATTCTGATTGAGCTTGTTCTCCCCGCCGCAAGGGACATGTATTACCGCCAAAGTGAAATCAGTCCGGCGACGACCCGCAGCAGCAATGCCGCGTTTCGGAAGATCGAGACCGCCCTGCGCGGCCGCCATATATTTTCTACCGTTCCCCGCATCGCCCTACTCGACCCGAAACCTGCGCTCGTGGAGCCCTACCTCCTGACGTATATGCGTAGACTCGGCAGATTCGATGGGCAGGCGATCCCGGAGAGAATTCGAAACGAGCGAATTCGACGTGGTAATCACCTCTAACCATGTGGTTAGCTGGCGAGGCGTTCCCCATGTCGATGAAGCGCTCAAGATTTCAATTGCGTCCGCCTACAAACCCGAGTGCGCTCTGAATGGAGACTTGGTGTACCTCCCTCGTATGCGGCCCCAGAATCCCAGCCTCGTGAAAGATTTGGGAGAAGCCGGCTGCGTTTTCCTAAAATGACCGGTGCGATTTAGGAACGACAGCTCCGGCGGTGCAGCTCCCGCCTGGCTTCATTCACTCTTGCGCCAACCGAAGCACAGTCCCGAAATCATTCGCAGCCCAACTCCTAACGCTCGCGCGTTATTTACATTACCGCCCTTGCTCACTCCGACGCGGGGGTGAAAGGTAATCGGACACTCGACAACTCTTTCCCCAGTACTCAGTGCCGTATCCAGAAAATGTGCGTTGAATTCCAGGTTTACCGCCGGATTCAGGTGCGGCATAAGCCGCTTGAGGCTACTGCGGCGAACCATCTTGTAGGTCGTGCCGACATCAGTGAACGTGCCGCACCCGAGATGCTTCAATTCCAGAAGCTTACCGACAAAAAAGTTGCCATAGTACATAAAGGTCGAAAGCTGGGTTGAGTATTCTCGCAGTTGCTCGACGATGCGCGTCCCGTTGATGATGTCGCCGTGGTCGATGTAAGCCAGTAACTTTCCGAGGTCTGCGGCCCGGAAGGTTAGATCGCCCTCGCATAGCACGATTAGTTCGCTGTTCTCTTCCGCATTTAGAGCTTCCTGAAAACAGCGGTAGACGCATCTCCCGTAGCCCGGGAGCCGTTCCGTAACTACTTGGGCGCCCGCCTCACGTGCGAGCTCTGCTGTCTCATCCTTACTGTTGTTATCGACAACAATCACGCTTCGTACGGAAGGATGTTCGCGAAAGTCCGCTACAGCCCCAGCGATGCTTTTCGCATCGTTGTAAGCCGTAAGCGCGACTACCACCCGCCTGTCCGAAATCGGCGGCAGTGACCGGACCCGAGAGGATTTGCGTTTCCTGGGCAGCAGCAGCGCGATATCTGCAAGCACCAAGAGCAGTGCCAGCGTGCATGGTAGGCCGCTGAACCAGATTACGGCATCGTTCCATCTCTTAAAGGGCTCCCCAAGAAACAGCAACAGCCGAATAACCGAAAATAGGATACCTGCAAAATAAATGGCCAACCCCGTAGTGGCCAACAGGGCTCCATAGAAGAAGAGCGGCATGTCGTAATAGCGAACACCCGCACCAGGTTCTGCACGAGATTCTTCTGACTTGTTTGCGATATGGCTCAAACAGGTGGTCCGGGCGAGGCATACGCTCGCGAACAAGCTAACTTCCCCTCGATTCTAAACCACTGCGCCGCATTCAACGCCAGCGAAAGTACGGATCGTGCGTACTGTTCGACCTACTTGCAAGCAACAAGCGCAATGAACTAAGCTGAATCCATTCGCAGCAAGCGTTGCTTCTACCGCGCGACAAGCTTTTTCTCGGCGGTGTGCTAAGAGAGTACAAGCAGCGCGTCATTAGACGAGAAGCGATCTGCATCGGACGAGTTTCGCCGATGTAGCCGTAAACTACTCAGTGTTTTTTGACTGCGTTGTCGGCAAGGAACAGCATTTGAATGTACAGCGAATCGACAGTTTCACCGTCGAGTGCGAGTGGGAACGATTCTTACGCAAAGAATCGGCCCATCTTATTTCTGTCATCGCTGGTCGTCATAGCCTGCGGAAGTTGGCTGGCATTCTCGCAGACTTTTCAGGGATTCAGTCGCTGGGACGACGAAGGTTACATGATCATGTCTTTGCTTCATTACGTGAGGCAAGGGGGTCTTTATACCAGAACGTTCACCGAATACGGCCCTTTCTATTTCTACGTCCAGCAGACCCTCCATACCTTGCTGCATCTTCCCGTCTCGCATGACGGCGGACGAATCTTGACGCTCCTGTATTGGATTGCGTCGAGCGCCACTGCCTGGTTTATTACTTACCGGCTCACCCGTCACGCGCTGCTATCTTCGGTTGCATTTCTTGCGACAGTTCTGATGGCGATGGTTTTGAAAAACGAGCCCGGGCACCCGGATGAACTGATTCTTCTTCTGACGGAGATCGCATTAGGCCTAGCGGTACTAGTCCGGAGCGAAAAGTCGACCTGGGTGCTATTGCTCACCGGAGCGGTGGGCGCATTTCTTACCCTGACGAAGATCAATATCGGGATATTTTTTCTCGCTGCGGTTTCCTTTTCTTGCGTTTCCCTGATGCCGCGCGGCACGTTAAGAAACGTGTTGTTTTTTCTGGGCGCCATCCCCGCTCTTCTCATGCCGATCGTGCTGATGCGGCTCTATCTGGCAGTTTGGGCGAAACACTATTGTGAATTGGCCACAGCTTCCATCGCTCTTCTTCTGTGGACTTCTTGGCGCTTGGAAGTGGAAGATCCTTGGCAGCCAAGAGATTTACTGTTCGCGCTTGGCGGGATCTTGCTCGCGGCGTCCATGATTCTAGGGATAGCGCTGGCTCAAGGACTTTCTCCATCGTCATTGTTGGATGGAATTATTCTTTTACCCCTCAGGCACCCGGCAGTACTTTACATTCCGCTCTACATCTCTGCCCCGAGAATGATCATGGCGGCAATTCTGTTGTTAACCATGACGATCTGCTGGCGCTTCAAGGGAAAGCTGGCGATCTATTCCAACCTGCTTGGGTTTATAAAGGTCGTGAGCGGCGTGGCATTAGTTCTGACCCTATTTCTTCGACTCAACTTCGCCCTTGTCGTCACTCTCCCTCTATTGCCCCTGCTGTATTGGCGAACGGAGAATCAGGCCTCCGGATTCGAGAACAACCGGCTCACAGACCTGTTTCCGCGTTTGATGTTGAGCGCGATGATCGCATTCCAATTCCTGCAGGCTTATCCGGTTGCAGGTGACCAGCTATTTATCGCTTTCGCACCGGCTGCTATCTGGGCTTGCGTTCTGATTTTTGACGGATTCTGTGACGTGACGCGTCCCGGCAAACAGCCGTTTAGCGAAATTGTTTCATGGCTCAAAAAGCCGGTTTTAGTTAGTGCTTTGACACTCTGCTTCGCAGGTTCGGTGCTGCTTGAAGCGCATAGCTACTTTAGGCCTCACAATAGTGGCGCACTTCTCCATTTTCCTGGAGCTGGCATGATTCATGTCAGCCAACGTGACGCGCGGATTTACAATCAGCTCGTTTCCGAAATTCGCGAACACTGCGACGTTCTTTTCACCATGCCCGGCATGAATAGCTTGAACCTATGGTCGAGCATTCCCACCCCGAACGGTCACAATGTAGGTCCCTGGATGACGATCTTTACCAGGGACGAGCAGAATGAGATCGTCCAAATACTGCGTGGCCACAGTCACCCTTGCGTGGTTTATAATTCTCGGCTTCTACAGTTTTGGATGCCCGCGGGGCCCGAGCCTTTGAAGGAGTCTCCGATAGCTCGCTATGTAGAAAGCGAAACCCAGACCATCGCCCAGATATCGAATTACGAACTTAGGACACCGAAAGCACCGGAATTGAGAAGCCCGTCAACTCCACAGCCTCGGACCAACGAGATACGGTAGAAGCGAAACTCCAGCGTATCGGTTGACTAGATCGGTTTGGCGCGAACAAACATCTGTTTCGCGGATGGCTTCCACGGCGACGCCAGGTACAACTTGATCAGCCAAGGCCTGACCGGCCTCTTTGAAGACTTGATCGAAAATGGAAGCAATCCAGGGATGCTTTCGATGATCTCGAATCCGTTTGTCGCAAGAAAATCGCACAGACTCGAATCGGAATAAACCGACACGTGGGTGTAATCGTCGAAGTACTCGCGGTAGGCAAACCGGTAGTTCGGCTGCAGGATGTTCAAAGAACCTCCCTGCTTCAATTTCCGGCGTAGTTCCTTCAGAGTAAGCGCAAAATCTGTCTGAGACAGGTGCTCGAAAAGGTTGCTTGCAAATGCGAAATCGACCGAGTTATCGGACAAAAAGCTTAGATCTGTGACGCTGCCCACGTGTCCCTCGACATCGGGCTGCAGATACTCCAGCATCTTCGGCCACTGGTCAATGGCGGTTTTCGTCCTACAGCGCACGTTGTTGATAAAGTGTCCGTAACCCGCGCCCAATTCCAGCACGTGAGAGTCAGCAGCAATCAGCGGGTTGAAAAAACTGGAGCAAAGAGTTTGCCAGACGATTTCTCTGCGCTGATCGAATGGAAAACGCGTCTCGTGATAAGAGAGCTCGTCCGCCGTTAGTGCTTCCACGAAAGAAAAATTCCTCTGATCATGCCGGTCACGGCTCGCTGCGTTTTCAGCTTATCAGTGTTGCCGACTGCGGCGTTAGATTGGGCGCCGATAGTATCACTAGTACTACTGGCGTGATTGCATTACTGCGGATGCCATCAGTACCATATGCCTCCGATTCAGGATTCCGCAAGGCCGCGAGCGCACGCGACCGGTGTGGCCCTTCTTTTCACCAGCACGGGAGTAAGCAGTATTTGTATTTTGCTAGGGAAAGCAATCACTCCAGCAGAGACCAGCTCCTGCCCGGTATAACTTCGGGCGGTGAGTTCGACGGCTCTTACGCCGTTGTCGCGCAATGAAATTTACTTCGGTGCTCAGCCATGATTCGGTAAGCTCAGTTTTCTCCGCGCATTATGGAGGAGGCCGAGTAGGCCCGAGGGGACCCACACGATGGCGGGTATACCGACCGGTATGGCAGTGAGCAGGCCGACAATCCCGGCTTTGATCATGGCGGAATCGTGGTCGTCGCCGTACCACTTCATTTGTGCCTTGTAAGTGATGCGCCCGAGTACCACGCCGGCTGCGATCGCAAGCGGAATCAGAACCGGCAGGTCGATTCCCATTGTGGCTGCCGCAGTGCCGAACAGCATCAGATCGACCACAAATGCGAGGAACGCGATACGAGGATCGATTCCAAAGATCTGATCGAATGCCTTCGAGCTCGGATGCGCGTGGGGCGCGGAATATTGAGTTTGGTGCGGATATGGATTGCTGGTTTGGTAGCGTGTCATCGGCTTGTTGTCCCTACCGCAGGACGGGCAGAAGAGAGTCGCTTCAAGCGTGACGACGCCGCAGTCAGGACAGGCGGACATGATGCATCTCCTGCAGCCGAACTGCTATGGCGGTCCGCTGCCTACTCTTGATTTTATACCTCTGCTGGTGCACTCGGATTTGTGATACAGTGCCGCCTAACCGGGAGGCATCATGAAATCCCTAGTATTAGCCGCGGCGCTGCTGATCGCGCTGCCCTATCCGACCCTGGCGCAGGCGTATGACCCGAACACGCCCGATGGCGGCATGATCGCGTCAATTCAAAAAGAGTCCGATGCAAGCAAGAAGCAGACGATGCTGGAAGAGTTCGTTCAGAAATACCCAGACAGTAAACAGGCGGGTTGGGCATGGGGCCAGTTGCAGGGGTCGTACTTGCAGGCCCAGCAATATGACAAGGCCATGAATGCGGGACAGAAGTCGCTCGCCAGCGATCCCGATCAGGCGGAAGTGGCCTATAACAACCTGAAGGCAGCCGAGGGCAAGAATGATCCGGACGCGGTCCTGAAGTGGTCGGCGGAAACCTCACGCATAGCCAGGAAAGAGCTCGCATCGCCTAAGCCGGGCGAAGGCAAAGAACAGCTCGATTACGCGAAGCAGGTCGACACTTACACCGAATACGCGATCTTTGCGACCGCGATCAAGACACCGGACAATGCGAAAGTCATCGCTTTAGTCGAGTCGCTCGAGCAGCGGAATCCGGACAGCGCGTATGTTAGCAAAGCCTACGGACGCTACTTAAATGCACTCAGGCAAGAGGGACAGAATGATAAAGCGGGCGGGGCAGCCGAAAAGGAAGCGGAACGTGACTCATCGAATGAAGATGTGCTGGCGTTTGCAGCGGATTACAGCATGCGGCACAAGGATCTGGATAAAAGCCTGACTTACTCGACGAAGCTCGCTGAGCTTATGCAAAGCAAAGCGAAACCGGAGGGGACTGCGGACGCGGATTGGCAGAAGAAGAAACAGACGTTGCTCGGACTTGCGTATTGGATGGAAGGAGTCGATTACAACGGGAAGAACCAATTTTCGCAAGCGGACAAGGCGCTGAGACAGGCTTTGCCGCTGGTGAAGGGCGACGAGCAACTGGAGCCGATTGTGCTGTTTCAACTCGGAGTGGCGGATTTTCAGCTAGGCAAGGCATCCAAGAACCGGACGATGATACGGGAAGCTCTGAAATTTTCGCAGCAAAGCGCCGCAATGAAGAGCCCGGTACAGACCAACGCGCAGAACAATGTGAAAGCAATCCGCAACGCGTTGGGTCCGGCGCGGTGAGCTAAGGCTCAACCTTTCATCGGATCGGTGTGACCCTGTGTCTTTCGGTGGACAAGGGCCGCCGTAGCTTTTCTTGCCGAAGGAATTCGTTCCGGATTCTCCATAAGATATGTGCCCGTTGCCCTCTGGCAATAGGTAGATGTCAGCTGGAGTGTCCCAAAGAAGCCAATGGTTCCAAGTTCCAGCCGTGCATCAGGATCATCCATGATCAAGGCGAAGGGCGCAACTTCAGCAGGTTCGCTTGCCAGCTTATGGCTGGCGATAGTTCTTTCCGTGACATGTAAACCGGCTCAGTATATCGGCTCGATTGGCGAAGTCCTGCATCGCAACCGTAAACGTCACATCGTCTCCTTTGCTTGATGTTTGCACAGGATTGGGGAATGAGAAAACGTTGATCGGTTCCGAATCGACTATTTTCCTCAGACAAAGGTGGTCCGAACCAGGATTCCTCGTCAACCCAGCACAACGTCTTCATAAAATCCTTCGCTGCGCTGACAAGTTGCGGGACATCTTCGTAATCGTCGAGCGGAATCACGGACGTGAGAGATACTTGCAGGCGTTTGAAATTCGCGCCGAGGAGTTATCCGCAGACAAACGCGTCAGCGCTTGCGACTCCGTCCGTAAGAATGGAAGAATGGGAGGGGCCGGTGTGGAACCGTAAGGAAGCGAAGAGCGGGCAGAAGTCCGCGAACACCGCCGCCGTCGCAACTGAGAATGCAATAAGCCATAAATCTGAATTATTGTTCATAGCCATTGCTGACATTTCGCCCCTCGAAACACCATCCGAACTTGGTGATGTCCACTGGAGGAACAACCAAGTCGCACTACGCCGGAATCGCAAAGGCGACATACTGTTTCCGGTTTTCCTCCAATGCCCATCAGTCGCGCTCCCAAAATGGTGGCGGTTCTATTCCGAGCGCCCGCAGATAGACAAATCCCTGCCCGCGATGATGAATCTCGTTGTCGATTGCATACTGAATGGTCGTCAATCCAGGAGCCTCCCATTGGCCGAACGCCTTGTCGACCTCGCTGAACCGATGCAGGGGAATCTGGACGAAATTGTCGTTTAGTTCCGCCGTCTGCTCGTCCCACAACTTTAGAAGCTCGCCCTTGGTGGTGGGCTTCGGACGCTTGTACTCCTCCCATCTTCCAGTGGACACGCCTTGCGCAATCGGTACGGCCATTCGAATAAACTCCCAAGCCATCTCCGCGAAGGGCCGCATGCCGCCGATTGAAAACTCAAACAGCTTGTCCTCGGGAAAAGCTTCAATGGTCCTTCGCGTGAGCTTTCGATGTCCCTGCCAGTGCTTTAAAAGGCCGTCCGCCGTCAATACATTGGTTTGTGTCGTCTCTGTTGTCACTTCCGTTCTCCTTTGCCCAATTCGGAGGTCAAAATCAAGAGTAAGGCCGATTCCCGACAACCGCTGTCGTAATTTGATGAAACGATCGAATTTTACGATCGAAGTTGTATGTACGACCCCATCATGCGAGTCCTCACGGTACTGGAGATTCTGCAAGCTCGTGAACATGTCAGCGGAGCAGAATTGGCGGAACGCCTGGAAGTAGATATTCGCACAGTCCAGCGCTACATCGTTCGTTTGCAGGACCTGAGCATTCCAGTCGAGTCTGTCCGGGGCGTCGGCGGGTTCTATCGACTGCGGCCCGGCTTTCGCCTCCCGCCGCTTATGTTCACCGATGAGGAGGCATTCGCGCTTTCCTTAGGGCTGCGGGCTCTGCGTCAACTCGGGCTCTCCGCGTTTGCGCCCGCGACCGAAGGGGCATTGGCCAAGTTGGGGCGAGTTCTCCCTGACCCGCTCCGCGAGAGCATTCAAACGGTTGAGGACGTGGTTGCAGTCGAACCTGGTCCTTGGGTCATCTCGACATCTGCTGACTCTCTCATTCGAGCCGCATCGGCAATACGCACATGCCGGCGGGTACGTTTTGCCTATCGATCTCATGCCGGTGGCGGTTCGCATCGTGAAGTCGAACCATATGCGGTGATTTATACGGATGGGCGTTGGTATTTGATTGGCCATTGCGTCTGGAGAGAAGCCCTTCGTACATTCCGTCTCGACCGTGTGGCTGACCTCGAGGTCTGCGCAGAAACTTTCAAACGTCCAACCGGCTTCGACGCCCGAGCCTTCCTGCGGGAGCGAATGCCGTTTGTTCAATCGGAGTATCAGATAGACGTCTGGATGGACATGCCGCCCGAGGAAGCCGAACGAACTTTTGCGCCTTGGAGAGTGGCTACTGAGGAGGATCAAGGTGGCACCAGACTGCGCTGCGGCCGCGATCAGCTACAAATGTTCGCGGCCATGCTGCTCAGCGTGGGGCACCGCATTGTGGTCTACGAGCCTGCGGAGCTAAGACAAACGTTCAAGGAGCTTGCTCTTCGAGCCAGCCAGGCAGCGCAGGAGCCCGAATCTCATTTAATCGGGGCGGCTCCCGAGCCAACGTGTCCGTAAGAGAGAAGTGCTGGGACTGGCCTCGGCTATCCGCCTCCACCTCCGCCGGCTACCGCCTTCAACCTCGATCCGGCGATTAAGCGGGAGTGCATCTGGCATGGCGGTTCGTACCGGAAAGCCGCGGTCCTAGTTCATCGACGTAATGGCTTCGTTTCTATTCAGGCTGGGCGCCGCGAGGAACCGGTCACATTGACAAGGCGCTTAGCCCTGCAGATAGCATGCTGGCCAGCATTCCGATCCGCAGCGCGCCCCAGAGATGCTGGCGCTGCGGGAAGCCATCCGCGGCTGGCGATTCTATGACGGCTTTCGTACTGGCATCACGTCGCCGGTTCGTGTTCCTCAGATCGGTACGTTTACTCCCGTTCTGAATAAATGACCGGCACGAGCTGGCAGCGGCGCTCCAGACCATCTTAGAAACGGCGACGACGAGGCGCTCGCCCGATGGGTGATGATGCCTGCCCTTCCCGGCAGTTGCATCTCTCCGCTGCCGAACTCTCAGATGGCACTGGACGGCAGCTCTGCTCACGCCACGGGCTCCCGAGTTGATGGTGCTCCACCAACCGGAAACCAGTCTTCATCCCGATCTTTTGCCGGCACTTGCACGTTTGATTGCCGCCGCTTCAAAGCAGTGCCAAATCATTGTCGTTTCGCATGCGCGATTCTGATCCAAGTTCCTGGGAACGGCCCTCGCGTTAGTGACTTCGATTCACCTGGCCGATAGACGAAATGGATATTCGCGGCGCTTGAAGGACGATCCAATCTCGAACTGTTTCTAACGAGCACCGCGGATACACGGATTGATGCTGATCGGCAGAAGACCGCAGGCACGAGCATCAGAGCGCGATGTTGCCGTGCGGCGACAGACTTTACGTTACGATGACGGTTCGTTATGTTGTCGCTTTTCGGCCATAGTTGGCGTACCTGGAGACATGCGCCCGGCATCGCGATACTCGCTATTTCAGCGCTCGCTCTGGGCGTCACGGCAACAACGGCCATCTACACCTTCATCCAAGCGGTCCTGTTGAAGCCGTTACCATATGCAAACCCGGGCCGCTATCTTGTGGTGCTCTCGAAGTGGCGCGGGATCGCGTTAGAGGGTTCGTGGTCCTATCCGAATTGTGTCGATTTCGACCGGCGAAATCGGACTATGGCTGCGCTGGGCTGTCTCTCCTATCAGGCCGAAAACCTGGCCATCGGCAAGCAGACGCGTTTCGCGCAAGGCAACGCCGTGACTCCGTTGCTGATACAAGCCTTGGGAGTGCCGCTGGAAATGGGGTCCTGGTTTACCGACGCTCCCGCGGACCTACACTCCGCGGTCATCTCAGATCGTGTGTGGCGCCAGTTCGGGGCGCCTCGCGACATAGTGGGGAAGCAGATAACACTCAACTCTGTCCCATACGTGGTCAGGGGCGTAGCGAAACCATGGTTCCGGTTTCCGCCGGATAACTCCGGAGAACTGTGGTTTCCGTTAGATCCATCTGTATCCGATCGCAAGGACCGGGACCATCACTGGCTCGGCGGTTTCGCCAAAATGAAGCCTGGCGTCACCGAAGCACAGGCAAAGGCGGACATGGCCCGAATCGCGGCCGAACTGGAACGCGAGTATCCGGATATAGAGAAGAACCATATTACCGACGTTATCTCGCTTTTGCGTGCAGTTACCGCTCGTGTGCGCCCCACTTTTCTGCTGTTACTCGGCGCAGCGATCGTCCTTCTCCTGATTGCTTGCGGTAACGTGGCCAGCCTCCCGCTTGCGCGATCTGTCGCGAGAGCTCAGGAAACAGCAGTTCGAGTGGCCACGGGCGCGTCGCCGGCTCAACTTACAGTGCAATACATCGCAGAGGGCCTGTTTATCGCGGTCCTCGGAGCAGGCGCCGGACTGCTTGGCAGCCTTGCTCTGATGAAGCTGATTCTGCACTTCGCCAGCACCGAGATCCCGCGTGCCGAGGAGGTTGGCATCGATCGAAACGTGTTGGCGGTCACGCTCGGCTGCGCCGTTCTTTGCGGAGTCCTGTTCAGCCTGGCGCCGCTGTGGCAAGCGCTGCGCACATCTCCTAGCGCTGTACTGACAAACGGCTTCCGCTCCACTGCAAGCGCCGGCGCTCAAAGAGCTCTTGCGGCATTCATAACGGCGCAAATTGCTTTGAGTTGCGCCTTGCTGGTGGTGGCGATCCTTTGCGTTCAGCGGCTCGGGACCTTGTGGCGCCTGGACGACGGTTTTGACCCGCGAGACGTCACGATCTTCCTTACTTACATCCCGAGCTCCCGGTTTCAGAATGACGCCGCCCGAGCCGATTACCAAGCCCGGTTGCTACGTGCTCTGGAAGCGGCGCACCTGGCGCGAGCAGTCGGATTTAGCCCAGACCCTTCCGTTTTCGCGAGCTTATAACGACATTTTCATCGTCCCCGACCACCGGGACATCAGTCATATTTCCTTTAGCGAACAAGTCCGGCTGTTTGATTACCAGTTCCGGAACGTAAGTCCGAGCATCTTCGCGGCACTCCGGATCCCGCTCATTTCAGGGCGGTACTTGACGGATGCGGATGGCAATCCCAAAACACCTGGCTTAGTGATTGACGAAACGGTGGGCCGCCGCATTTGGCCGGACCAAAATCCGCTGGGCCATACCGTCGTAATCGGGGACGACCCGGGCAAGACTCCGGTGAAGGTCGTCGGGGTTGTCGGCGACATCCAGGACATACCGGGCGAGCCGGCACGAGGACACGTTTACGGCGCCTACCAGAGCTTTGGGTCTCACTTCTCCCCGCCGAATGGGCGCTGCGCACCGGCCCGGGAGCGCGGATTCCGCTCAGCGCCGTCGAAAATGCCATCCACAGTGTCGACCCGCAATTGGCAGTGTATAACTTCAGCACGATGGAAAAACGCAAGCAGGAGTTCCTGGGGAGCAACAGACTGCAATCCGACATGACACTGCTGTTTGCATTGACAGCTCTCGTGCTGGCCGTGCTCGGCGTCTATGGTGTTGTCTCCTATACCGTCCGGCAGAGGGTTCGGGAGATGGGGACGCGTCTTGCTTTAGGCGCGACGAGTAATGGACTGCTCTACCTGGTGCTGAAACAGGCGATGGTCAAAGCGGCTGTTGGCGGAGTGATCGGTGTGGGCATAGTCTTCGCCGCCGCTCCGCTTCTGCATAAATTGGACGTTAGTCTTGAGATGGCAAGCCCGTTCGTGTGGTCGTTTCTCACCGTCGTCATTGCGACCGCACTGGCGGCCATGCTACCTGCCTGGCGCGCGAGTTTGTTGTCACCCGCGGTCGCGCTGCGGGACGCCCCGGAGTCTTTCTGGCGCCGTGCACGGATCGGCTACTTGCGCGTGCCGCATTCGGTCAGTTCTGCGGTTGCCATCGATGCGGTGGCCACTAATACAGCCGAGGCTGCGCTGCTGGCCGAAATTGCCGAGAGTACGCGACAAGCCGATTCCTTCACTAGTGCGATACGGACAGCTCTGACGATCGTCACGGAACGCGTGCCGGCGCAAGCCGCCGTTTTGTTGGTACGTCGTGCCGATAGTGAGCCGTTCCGATGTATCAGTGCCGTACCGGAGACCAGCGAAGCCTGGACGCTGCCGTTCGACACGATGTTGCTAACCCGACTGGCACATTATTATCCGGCACTTCCGTTTACTCAGGCGGATCTGGATGTGCTCGAGCGCTGGTCGCAGGAATCGGGCGGTGGTCACGCGGGGGAGATCCGGTCTCTACGTTCGATCGGACCGGCTGTGGTGGTGCCCGTTGCTGTCAAAAGCGGCATTTCCGGAATACTGTTCGTTCGGCTTGACAGTGGCAAGCCGGCCGACGGCAAAACCATGCGTTTGCTGCGTAGCGTCGCCTCACAGCTGGCGCTCATGATCGAGAACTCACACTTGACCGATCGCATTGTGGAACAGGAGCGGCTGCGTCGTGATCTCGCGCTCGCCTCCGAAGTGCAGAAACGGCTGTTTCCGGAAAAAGCTCCGGATGTGCGCAGCGCACAACTCGTCGGCTATTGTTTGCCCGCTCGGGGGGTGGGTGGCGACTACTATGACTTTTTGCGGATTGGTTCCGACGAATTGGGCGTTGCTTTCGCAGACGTTGCCGGCAAAGGAATCGCTGCAGCGTTGCTGATGTCGTTTGTGCAGGCGTCCTTGCGCAGTTTGGCTGATGATCCTGCAATCTCGCTGTCACAACTAATCGGGAAGATCAACCGCCTACTGTGTGCATCAACCGGACCCAACAGCTATGCAACTTTTTTCTATGCCCGCCTGAATGAAACGACACGCTGCTTGAGTTATGTAAATGGCGGCCACAATCCGCCGTTTCTCCTCCGCAATCCCCAAACTGGCGGCATTGAAGAGCTGACCACCGGTGGCATGATCGTTGGCATGTTTCCGTTATCGCAGTATGAAGAAGGGACGGTGCAGCTTGAATCCGGAGATGTCCTGATGCTCTTCACGGATGGCGTTTCGGAAGCGCACAATCCACAAGAAGAAGAGTTCGGAGAGGCACGTCTGAAAGAGGTGTTGACGCGTTATGGACATCTTCCGGCCGAGGAGATGTCAACGGCTATCCTAGGCGAGCTTCGAGGATGGATGGCCGATGCTCCCCAGCACGACGATCTTACATTTGTATTGATGAAACTTAAATAGCCACGAGGAACTCCCGTGAGTGAGGCGATTATCGCGAGTACATCCATGCAAAACGCAACAAAACAGTAGCTGCTAAGCGTTCAATGCTGTTGAGATGCGCCTGATTGCTTCGTCGATCTCGTTTGTGTTCCCGAATCCAATGGTTACGCAATCCACACCTGCTTTGCGGAACGCGAAGTTCAAAGCCGCCTGACGATCGTCCGGATTCTTGAATTCACCTTCGCCGACCAGTTTCATACTGATAATACCCGCGCCGCCGGCTTTCGTCCGCTGCATGTGATCGACGACGAACGGGACGTCGCCCTTTTCGTCAATGTCCTGCATCGATGGCGTATCCATATGTGCGCCCTGGTGGTTCATACGGATCATCGCCACGTCCAGAAACGGGTTAGCCTGGAAATGCCGCTAGCGCCTGCTTGCCATGCACCGACGCCCCATGAGCCATCATCAGCTTCTTTTCTTTTGCCTCCTGGAACGCGTCCTGCAAGTGCTTCGTTTCTTGCGGCCAGTTTGGGCTGCGAACACAATGCAGAAGCATGATGTCTACATAATCTGTGCCCAATGCCGCGTTCAACCGGTGGACAGCTGCCATAGGGTCTTCCGAGTGATGAACATCGTACTTAGTCATGAGCCGGTAGGAATCGCGCGGAAGTCCCTTCAACGCAACGGAAAGCATCTCCGGCATGCCATGATAAGCATCCGCAGTCTCAAAGAACCGGATTCCGTTGTCGTAGGCATAGCGCACCATGCGCGTGAACTCGTCCTGGCCCAAATGGCGCTGTTGAGCACCGGAGTGCGTTCCGGTTCCGAGCGCCAGGCGTGTCACCTGTACGTTTGACTTACCGAGTGTGACCCAATCCGTCGCGGCGGTCTTGGTTGAAGCAGCGGCAACGGCAACAGCGGGCAGTGCAGTAGCGGCAAGACTAGCTTTCAGAAAATCGCGTCTAGATGATGACATGCGCGCGTCCCTCTGGGATCACGCTAACACATCTATTTGGGATTTCGAATGACGCGAGATGGAACCATAGACAATACACACAGTGATTGGAATTCGCGTCCGGTTGCAGTTCGAAGGAGAACTCAACGATTTTCTACCAGTTGAGAATCGACATGTTGCATTTGAGCATTCAGCGGGTCGAACAGACACGCTCAAGCATGTTATCGAGTCATTGGATGTACCACACACCGAAGTAGGCGCGGTTACCGTAAATGGGCGACCCGGTGATCTTTTCAACCCGCTCACTGATGAGGATGAGATTCGGGTGTTTCCGCATGAGATGCCAATCCTGTTCCACCAGAGCCCCGGTTTCGTTGTTGACGGTCATCTCGGACGATTGGCAGCATACCTCAGAATGCTCGGATTCGACACGTGGTACGAGCGCCTTGCGGATGATGCGCAACTTGCATCGGTCAGCAAAACGGAAGGTCGCATTCTGCTTACTCGTGATGTTGGGCTTCTCAAGCGCAAGGAGGTTCAAGATGGTTATCTTGTCCGCTCTGATAGACCTCTCGACCAATTGAGAGAACTGTCACGACGCTTTGCTTTGCGTTCGTATTTTTCTCCCTTCACTCGTTGTATGGAGTGTAATGGGTCTCTGGTTGCCGTTCAGAAGAGCGAAGTTGCCGATTTGCTACCGCCTCACACTCGTGAGACGAAAAACGACTTTAGTCGATGTGTGCACTGTGGAAAAATTTTCTGGCGCGGCTCGCATCACGCCCGCATGCTGGGATGG
>CAWCYQ010000017.1:0-80201 GCA_963799755.1 Terriglobia bacterium
CTAGCGGTCCGGCCTTATAAGCGTTTCTTACGGCTTAACAGAAGAGTTCTGCCCTCTTTTCAGTTTTCGATAACGGCCACTCGCGTTCACAGCGGAATTGTTTCCGGATCGCCCGTTATCCTGGAGCAAGCCGGGACCACGGCATGAGCAGAAATGCCCTTTTCTATTGTTGCGGCTAGATCCCGACTTTGCACTTCCGTTAAGCTGACGTTCATATCTTGACATTCAGTGGGAGAAGCCATTATCCTGTGATTGCTTCCATGAACAGCACGAATACGGACGTAATTCAGGGGACACTCGATATGTTGATCTTGAAGACACTGAGCCTCGAACCTATGCACGGTTTCGGCATTGCCCGACGCATCGAGCAAATCACACAAAATGTCTTTAGGGTCAACGCCGGCTCGCTGTTGACCGCGCTGCAGCGCCTCGAACGAAATGGCTGGCTAGATGCGGCTTGGCAGGTAACAGAGAACTCGCGCAGGGCAAAGGTCTACCGGCTGACGCAGACAGGCAGAAAACATCTGCAAAGCGAGACGGAAGATTGGCAGCGCCGGTCGGCAGCGATTTCACGATTGCTCAAGGCGCAGGTTTAAAGCCATGTCGATCGCGCGGCAACTGGTGCGTGGCTTTCGGAATCTGGTCCGGAGGAAACGTGCGGACGGAGACATTGCCGACGAGGTCAGTAGTTTCTTTGCCGAAGCGAAAGCCGATATGGAGACGCGCGGGTTGAGCGCCCATGAAGCTGCCCGCGCAATGCGGATCGCGCTCGGAAGCAGTACCGCTCTTCGCGAAGAGGTGCGCTCGTATGGATGGGAAAACATCGTGGACGGCATATTGCAGGACCTGAGATATACGCTGCGCCGCTTGCGCAGCTACTCCCGGTTTCACGCTGGTGAGCATCGGAACCCTCGCACTGGGGCTGGGAGCAACGAGCGCCATTTTCAGCGTGATAAACGGTGTGCTGCTGAAGCCTTTGCCCTACCCCCATCCCGAGCAGTTGGTCGCGGTCTGGATGACTGCGCCGGGTGTCAAAATAGCGGACCTGAACATGGCGCCATCGGTGTATTTCACGATGTGCGATGAAGACCGGGCCTTCCAGGATGTCAGCATCTTCGCAACCGGCAACACAACGGTGAGCAGCAAAACTCATCCGGAAGAGGTGCAGGCTGTGTTTGCCTCGCACGAGTTGCTTCCCATTCTCGGCGTGAAACCTCAACTAGGCCGGTTGTTCGCTGCGGCTGATGATGATCCGAAAGGTGTTCGCACGGTGATGCTCTCCGATGGCTATTGGCGATCGCATTTCGGCGGCGATCGTTCGGTGCTCGGTCGTCAGCTTTTGATTGAGGGTAATACGGTTTCCATAATTGGTGTCCTGCCGCCTTCGTTTCAATTTATGGACCAAAAGCCCGACCTGCTCATTCCAATGCGGTTCGATCGCGCCCAAACGAATCTCGGGGTGTTCGCTTATCGGGGCGTGGGAAGGCTTAAGCCCGGCGTAACGTTAAAGCAAGCGGATGCGGATTTCGCCCGCATGCTGCCTTTGGTACTGCAGCGGTTTCCCCCGCCTGGGGGTTACACCATCAAAATGTTTGAAGATGCGCGCATCGCGCCGAATTTGAGGCTGCTGAAAGACGACCTCGTGGGTGACATCGGCAACATGCTTTGGGTAGTGATGGCGACGGTCGGCATCGTTTTGCTGATCGCCTGTGCAAACGTTGCGAATCTTCTGCTGGTCCGAACCGAGGGGCGGCAACAGGAGCTTGCCGTTCGCGCCGCCCTTGGCGCGGGTGCGTCGCGTATTGCCAGAGAGCTTCTGTTTGAAAGCATCACGCTAGGCTTCATTGCCGGGCTCGTAGGCCTCGGTTTGTGTTCCGCCGCCCTGAAACTGCTGTCCGCCTCGGATCTGGTGCATCTGCCACGCTCTGGAAACATCAGAACCGACGGTTCGGTAGTGTTGTTAACGTTTATCGTGTCGATCGGCCTTAGTGCATCGTTCGGCTTGATTCCTGTTTTGCGGTACGTGCGACCGCGGCTTGCGAATGCGCTTCGCAGCGGAGGGCGATCGATGAGCCACAGCAAGGATCGCCAGCAAATGCGGAGCTTTCTAGTTGTTCTTCAGGTGGCGCTTGCGTTGGTCCTGCTCGTCACTTCCGGGCTCATGATCCGCACCTTTCGCAATCTGCATCATGTCGATCCCGGGTTCAGGAATGCCCAGGAAATTCAGACCGTCAGAATCGGCATCCCTGATGAGGACGTGAAAGAACCTGAGCGCGTGATCCACATGGAGCAGGCAATGCTTGAGACCGTGAAGGCCGTCAACGGCGTCAGTTCGGCCTCCATAATTTCGTCTGTTCCCATGGGCGGCAATGAATCCCAAGATGATTTCGTATACGCGGCGGACAAGGCTTACCGCGAAGGAACGCTCGCTCCCCTCCGCCGCTACAAGTCGATTGCGCCGGGATATTTCACAGCGATGGGGCAGCGAATGCTCGCAGGCCGTGACCTTACCTGGGACGACATCTATAACGGTGGGGACGTTGCGATTGTTTCCGAGAATACGGCACGCGACATTTGGGGAACACCGGACGCCGCGCTCGGCAAACGCATCCGTTCGAACAAGAAAGACGACTGGCGCGAAGTCATCGGCGTGGTTGCCGATGAGCATGCAGACGGCGTTGACAAGCCTGCGCCCACGATCGTCTATTGGCCGCTGTTTAGGAAAAACTTTCAAGGCGCGCCGCTGGACGTACAACGCTACATTTCATTTGTGATTCGTACGCCGCGCGCGGGTTCCACATCACTCGAGAACGAGGTTCAGAAGGCGCTTTGGAGCGTCTACTCGAACCTGCCGCTTGCCAAGGCAGATACGCTCGAAACATTCTATAATCGTTCGCTTGCGCGTACGTCCTTGAGCCTGTTGCTGCTCGCGACCGCCGGCGGCATGGCCCTGGTGTTGGGGCTCGTCGGTATCTACGGCGTTATTTCGTACTCGGTCTCGCAGCGCACGCGCGAAATCGGTATCCGGCTTGCCCTCGGCGCGCCGATTGCACAGATCACAATTGCTTTCGTCCGCAGTGGATTGATTCTGTCGGCAGTTGGTTGCACGTGCGGGCTCGCCGCGGCGCTTGTGTTGACGCCATTGATGAAGTCGCTGCTGTTTTCCGTCAGCCCTTCCGACCCACTTACCTACGCTGCAATGTCGGCGAGTTTGATCTTGGCCGCGGCACTCGCCAGTTACCTTCCGGCGAGGAGGGCAACGAAGGTCGATCCGGTCGAAGCTTTGCGGGCGGAGTAGAAGGGGTTCGTCGTCCCAAACGAGGCAATGAAGCCGTACGATTTTGCTTATCGCTTACGGCCAGGAAGTAGCTGTAATGCTTCAACCTAGTGCTGTTGCTCGCGGAAGCAATCAGTGCGAATGCTCAAGAAATTCGGCTGATGCGAGTCTTTGGAGAGCTCTCGATAGTCTGGTAACTCCAGAGTGGTCAGCCATCTGGAAGTTATGTCCCCGTAGCCCGTCACCCTGGCGCGAACCGAACTACGCTCGAGCAGTAGCGATAAGTTCTTGGCGAACCGAACGACGCAGCTGGCGCGGCGCGACCGGAAGAGTGTTTCGAGGCAGTGAACCACGAGCGTTGTTTGCAGAGAAAGGACTTCTCTGTGACCATACTTATGCATCGCATGCGCGAGGAACTCAGTTTCGTAGAAACAACGATCCGCTGCTATATAAACGCAGTCGAGGCGTTCCGACAATGTATGGGGGGCTCGATCACCTCGAGCCGGCCGACATCCGACGCTAGCAAGTATGTTCGCTCGAAGACAAGGAGTTGGCGAACCGTACCGTCGTGATTCATGTCCGCGCCACAGTGGTCATCGAGCGCAGCACGTCGTCAGGCGGCTCATAACCGTGCCGGAAGCCAGACCGATGGCAGCACCGACTACGCGTTTGCGGCGCGCCTGAATATTTCCCTTTGCCCAGACGTGGGCGTCCCCGGATAGAAAGCGGTTTCTTCACCCCAGGGAATTTGACGAACCGGCTACGGAGAGAGTATACTGCTTTCGCCCTATTCGTTATTACGATTGGAGGGGAATGTGAGCTCAGCGCCTAAACAATCCCGGAACCAGGACAAGCTTGCCGCAAGTCAGAACGATCCTCGTTATCCTGCCTTGCAGCAGGTTCTCGATAAGTACGTCGCAACGCAAGGCAGAAGGCTTTTCCGGCATCAGTCTGCATGTCAGTCTCTCAGCCACTGGATCGGCGCTGGATCTCGCCAGCGGCAGCACTTCGTTTCAGAATGGCCGCCCCATCTCTCCGGACACACCGTTTGAGATTGGCAGCATCACTAAGAGCTTCACGTCAGTTCTGATATTGAAGCTGGAGGCTGAGGGCGTGCTGGATATCCACGATACGCTCGGCAAGTGGCTGCCTGCCCGAGTATCCCGCGTGGTCGTCCGTCACCATCCAGCAGTTGCTGAATCTGACGGCCCGGATCAACGATGACTACTAACTGGACACCCCTTTTCAGACAGACATGCTCGCGGACATGCGTCGGACATTCACGCCCGCGGAACTGGTCGCCTATGTTTATCCCGGGACCGAACAGACGGCTCCCTATAACTACATCAACCGAAATACATACTGGCCGGGATGATCATCGCCAAGGCTAGCCGCATGTCCTATACGGCAGCACTCAACGACATGCTCTTGGAGCCATTGCAATTGGAAGAAACCTACTACGGGCCCCGAGTGCCGCCGAGGTGGCTGCTCGACGCCATGCCGAGCGGATACTTTGGGGATTCATGTTGCAGATTTTACACAAAAGTGGAGCCGCCCTGCCCGCAATTTCCAGGAGATAATTTACTTGGGCAGGACTTTAAGTCTACGAACCGTTCCATCTGGGGTGCCGCCGGAGGGATAGTTGCGATGCTCCCGGACGTGGCTCGTTGGGTGAGGGCGCTGTTCAGTGACACGCTGTTGCGACCCAAACAGAAAGCCGAGCTGTTCTCACTTGTGTCTACGGCTTCGGGACAACCGATTGATGCGGTTTCACCGACGGACCCGAATGGCTTTTCGCTCGGGATTTCCCAGAGTTGGAAGCCTTTTCTCGGAAGTCCAGTATGGAACTACTTAGGCGAAACGTATGCCAACTTCTTTAGCTGGATTCGCCGCCCCGGAGACGAGCTGATCGTCGTCATGGCGGAGAACGCCACCAGCGATCCAACCAAAGTTCAATTAGAACATTCTCTTTACGAGAGCGTGATTGGCATTCTTGACCGCAGAGCGTGTTGAAAAAGGACAATTGAGCCGGCATCATATCATCGATTGAATCCTCGCCGGGTCAGGCGAGGGCACGGATGAGCGGCGGCCGGATAGTGCTGCAGAAGTCGCTTGTGTTCTACAGCTCGATTCATCGATCCTCAATACCCCGCTTAGCGCTGGCTCACTCTGAGCACCCGATGAGAACTTAGACCGGGTCAATGCAAGTGAACCCCATGTGGTAACCTCTCCGCCATGCCGAGAGTAATGGGGTCCGGCTCCGGCAAGATTTCGCGCGGCCTTCGACCGGCCAATGGACTCAACCGAAAACCGAACTGATGAAAAAATTGAACGGTGGTGTATAACTACTGCATCGATGGACTGAAGCAGATGACCGATGCCAGACTTATTCACGATGGCGGACCCGGGCTTCAAGGGCCATCCCGCGACGAAATTCCGACATACTCTGGGATACATTCGCGCATGCCGTCCACGGGCTTGGTCAAGCCGGCAAACCGGTAGTTAGGACGAGGAAAGGCGGTTACGGCAAGGTCGCTTTCAAAGCTAAAACGTCTAAACCTGTCTTCGAAACGCTTGAGTTAGATGGCAGCGTCGACTCTTAGATTAGACCCGACCGGCACGGAGCCTCAAGCCAGCAAACAGTGAATAGAAGCAGAGTTTAACAGCATCGGCAACCATGAGGGTCAGACTTCAGGCAAAGATTTTCATTGACACCGACCAGCCTTTTCATAGAAACGCTTCTGGGTTCGGCCCTCCAGCTCTGCTGATTGCAGGAAGCCTGCGCCGACGCACTCAGCGACGCTATAATCAGGGCACGTGGACGCCTTGCCGGAAGTGTCCGGCAATTCAGGCCTTGAAGGTAAACCCATTCCGGAAACGAGCGTCGTACAGGCGAAAACAGGATTTCGGCGGGTTACTCGTGCTCTCCTGGCGGTTGCGCTGGCACTGCTGGTCTGCGGACTGGTTGCTCCCCTCATCAATGCGGCCCGCTTCAGTGGCAGCATCAGGAATGCCCTCGAATCTTCGCTCGGCCGCAAAGTCGAATTCAAAGAGGCACGGTTCAGTATCTTCTTCGGTCCCGGCTTCTCGCTCGAAGACGTCATTATCGGCGAAGATCCGCGCTATGGCATCGAGCCGTTTGCTTATGTGCCTACCTTACACGCCCGTCTGCGCCTCGACAAGCTGCTAGTTGGCCGAATTCAATTTGCCAGCCTCCGTCTCGATGACCCGTCGCTCAATCTGGTTAAGCGCGCCGACGGCAACTGGAACGTCGTCGAGCTCGTGCAGCGTCTGAGCCCGCCCCAAAAATTGTCTTTCAACCTATTTCCCACACTGGAGATCTCAGACGGGCGCGTCGATTTCAAGTTTGGAACCCGCAAGAGCACTTTGTACATCTCGGAGTCGGATCTTTCGGTTTATCCGGAACGCTCAGGCAAAGTGTATGTTCGATTTTCGGGATCGCCCGCTCGTACCGATCGTGCCGGCATGGGGTTCGGTCATTTTCGCGGCAGCATCGCCTGGTTTATGAAGTCGCCTGCCGGTACGAAGCAGGTGCAGGCGGAGGTGACTCTTGATCCCAGCAACTTGAGCGAGTTGACCACGCTGGTGCAGGGCCACGATATCGGAATTCACGGCACCATCAGCTCACAGTTACGCATGGAAGGCCTGGCAAACCGGCTCAAACTGGTCGGCGAACTGCATATCAACGACGTGCATCGGTGGGATCTCCTGCCCTCGAGCGGGGAAGATTGGGCCGTACATTTTGGCGGCGGTCTCGATTTGCTCACGCAACAATTCGATCTAAGAACACTGCCCCCGCACGCGGGACAATCCACGCCGGTTTCGATTCACCTTCACGTACGCGGTTTTCTCACGCAGCCGACCGCTTCGATAATCGCAGAGCTTAAGGATGCCCCGCTGCGGGATCTGCTGCCGTTAGCCAGGCGCATGGGTGTTCCTTTGCCGAATGGCGCCGATCTTCGCGGCGCGCTCAATGGGGCCGTCGGCTATTCGAATGACGGTGGCTGGATGGGTGGTCTGGCTATCAGCGACGCGCAGGCGATTCTCGAAAACGCGCCTACACTCCGAGCTGCTGCGGCCGATATTACTGTTTCCAGGGAACAGTTGCGTTTCAGTCCCGCAATTGTCGAGACCGGCGGCGGAGGCACTCTGCGAATGAGCGGCAGTTACTCGTTTACCGATCAGCAGACGAATGCCTCATTCGGCGCCACCGATGTTTCGCTGAAGGTTCTTAAGCCCTTGATGGATGCCTGGTTTGGAGGACCCGCGGCGCTCGCCGCGATGAGCGCCGGCAATGTTACCGGCCAGTTCGCCTATTCACGTACTGCGGAGGATCTAAATTCCGCCGGTAATCCGGTTCCGCCGCTTTGGTCCGGGCAGTTCAACCTGCGCGACGGCACCATCGACGTGCCCGGCCTGGCCCTTCCTCTTCGCGATGCGAAAGGAAGAGTATCTTTCCGCAATTCCACCTTCGACTTCGATCGTCTCACCGCCGCCCTGGCGGATCGGACCGTACACGCCAGTTACCGGTACAGCTTGCTTGCTAAACGTAGCGAGCAAGTGCGCATCGAATTCCCGGCGGCAGATCTCTCCGATCTGGCAGCGGCGCTCGGGTCCGCCGATCGAACTGAGAGTCTTTGGACGCGCCTCCGTTTCTTCCGCCGCTCGTCTCCAGCATGGCTAAGCAATCGGAATCTGGAAGGGGAGTTGCGGGTGGACCGTTTGTTTGCGCAAGGCAAGCCCCTCGGCTTCCTGAGTTCGCATTTCTTATGGCAGGGGGCGCGCGTCGAATTGAGCGATGTGGCGCTGCGCCTGAATCAGGGAGAGGTTGCCGCGAGCGGTGTGGTCGATCTGGCCTCGTATGCCCCGCACTGGCATTTCTCGGCGAACGCTTCCGGGTTTCCGTGGGGCGGTGGAATGCTCAATGCGGAAGGGGAGTTCTCCAGCACCGGCGCGGGCGAAGATCTGCTGCGTAATCTTACCGCTAAAGGGTCTTTCAGCGGCGAAGACCTTTCACTATCTCGCGACGACATTTTCGAGAATGCATCGGGACTTTTTGCCTTCTCCTTTGCCGATGGCTGGCCTGATCTCCGCCTCTCCGATGTGCACGCCATCGAGGCGGGAGAAGAATGGAGCGGAGATGGATCGACACAGAGCGATGGGAAACTTCTGGTGAATCTCGCGCACGAAGGCCAGCAGATGCATTTCGTCAAATCGCTGGCTGGTGAAGACGCCGCAAATCCGTTATCCGCCTTGCCGCATTCTGTCAGCCGGCCGTTGTCTTTCTTCGGCAAGCTAGAATTCTGATATAGCTCATCATGCACGCTCTTGACTCCGCGTGGGAGGTGCTCCAGCGCGACTTCGATTCCGCATGCCTTCAGGCCGGGGCCGCCGCTTGCCTTCATCTGACGGCTGATTTGAACCAGATTTTCCGCCGCCTACGCCACTATGAAAGTGAAGATCAGTGGATCGGCGCGGTTCGGGACGGAGTTTCGAAATTTGCCGCCGAGTTTGGAATCTTTACCCAGAAAGAGGACGTCTCGCGGCTGCGCGCAGAGATCGGATTGGGTGTTCCCGAGGGTCTGGAGATCAGGGCGTCCTCCGCGCATGCATTCGCCGCGGCGCTTGAATCCCGCGATCCCGTGCTGGCGCTGCGATCTTCGGGCGAGGTCGGCGCGGCGCTGAGCATAGAGCAGCCTTCATCGCGCGCTCATCTGTTCCCTATCGCTAATGCCGGGCGAGCGGTCGCACTCATCTTTGTGGCTGATAAAGACGCCCTCGATATCAATGCTCTGGAACTCATCGCGGTGATGGCTTCGGCGGTCCTCGAGCGCCGCTCCAATCAAGCTATTCACGCGCAGATTGCACCGGCGCCCGTGCATGCGATGCCAGAACCGGGAGTGAAATCCAAACCATTGCTGCCGTCCTGGAGCAACTTGAGCGGAGATCAGCAGCGACTCCATGCGAAGGCGCAACGTTTCTCGCGTGTTGCTGTCGCCGGGATGGAACTGGGACGTCCGGAAGCCTGCCGCGCCGGACGCGAACAAAATGATCTGTATATGTTCCTACAGGCGGATATCGATAAGGCGCGTGAGAATTATCAGAAACAATTCATGACTATTCCTTCGATGGTCGACTATCTTCACCTGGAGCTCATCCACACCGCCGCCGAGGGTGAAGAACGCAAACTGGGAGCCGAGTATCCGGGCCAATTGGTGTAACGGGCGGTTCGGCTGTTCCGTCCTGCTGTGCGCGGCCGTGCTGCTCACCTCCTCACCCTCTCCTTCTTTGCCGGTCTCCTCGACGCCGACGAGCACAAAGAAGCGTTCCACGCCGAAACCGCAGCCACCGAAGATCGTAGGGGCTGCCGGCCTGATCGCCGTCGCCCAGCGGGAGCTGGAAAAAAACGACTTCCAGGCCGCTGCCGAATATGCCACTGCCGCTTCCGCGAAAGCGCCAATTCTCGACGATTACGCCCAGTACATCCGCGCCCAGGCAGAATACGCTCTGAGGAATTACGACGAAGTCGGCAAGGCTGCCACGCGCGTCTTCAATCAGGTTCCGCTGTCGCCGCTCGTGGGAGAGGCTGCCGCTCTCGCAGTTCGCGCGCAACTGGATAGCGATCATCCAAAACAAGCGCTGGTGCTGGTGAAGAAGTATTACGATCGAATTCCGCAACCCGAGGCCGACTTGCTCCTGGCGCGCAGTTTCGAAGCCACGGGCGACCTTCTGCAGGCGGCCGAGTACTATCAGCGCGTCTACTACAATTACCCGGCAGCGAGGGAGGCTACCGACGCCGCCAACGCGCTGGTCGGGTTGCAGCAGCGGCTGGCCGAAGCCTATCCTCCGCCCATGCCTGACGCGATGCTGGCTCGTGCCGAAAAGCTCATCAATGCGAGAAATCCTCAGGCCGCCCGTATCGAGTACACGGCCGCGATTCCACAGCTTGCGGGAATGGAGCGTGATCGGGCGCGCGTGCGGCTAGGCGAGGTCGATTACCTGAGCGGGAACACTGAAGCTGCCTTTCAATACCTGACCGCACTCAAGGTGGATGAAAGCGATGCCGATGCCGAGCGTCTCAGTTATCTCATCCGCTGCGCGCGTAAGCTCGACCGGCACGCGGATGTGAAAGATGCCCTCAACCATTTGGAACAGCAGCATCCCACTTCGCTCTGGCGTTTGGATGCTCTGATCTTTGTAGCTGACCAGGCCCGCGTCGATAACGATGCAGGTACGTACCTCCCACTGTATCGGGCGTGCGCGGCAACCTTTCAGAGCGATCCGCGCTCAGCCTGGTGCCACTGGCGTGTTGCTTATGAAAGTTATCGCACCGATGCTGCCGACACCTATGATTTGTTGCGCAAACATATCGAGCTGTATCCAGCATCAACCGACGTCAACAACGCTCTTTATTTTTTGGGGCGCTTTGAGGAACGGAAAAATCAGCTTCCTGCTGCCCGCGCCTCTTACCAGGAACTGATTTCACGCTTTCCCAATACGTATTTCGCGGTGGTGGCGCGCAGCCGTCTGAAAGATCCAGGAATGCAGGCGGCAACCTCAGACCCGGCGATGCTCGAGTTCCTACGCTCGGTGGCTTGGCCGCCCAGACCCGAATTCCCGAGCTTCACGCCCGGGCCAACAGCGCAACGGCGGATCAATCGCGCCAATCTGCTCGATCTCGCTGCTCTGACTGATCTAGCCGAAGGCGAGTTGAAATTCGGCGCCCGGAACGACGGAGAGCAGGAAAACGTCTATGCTTATTACCTCGCGAAACTAGCCGCCCAGCGAAACGATCCCGATCAGGCTCTGCGGTATATAAAGGCATATTCCCCCGATTACTTGTACATGCCGCTAGACGAGGCGCCGGCGCAGTTCTGGCGGCTGGCGTTCCCGTTGCCCTTTCGCAACTCGATTGATCGCTATAGCCGCGCCCAAAGCCTCGATCCATTCCTGATGGCAGCTCTGATTCGGCAGGAATCGGAATTCAATGTTCGGGTGATTTCACACTCGAACGCTTACGGACTCATGCAGGTGCTTCCGGCGAACGGGCGCCAGCTTGCGCGCCACTTTGGAGTGCGCCGGCTCAGCGCCAGCCAGCTCCTTACTGTGGATCGAAACCTTCAGCTCGGGACATTTTATTTCCGCAATATGCTGAACTCTTACGGCGGCCAGGTCGAGCTTGCTCTCGCTTCCTACAATGCGGGGCCGGGACGCGCCAACGTATGGCGCACCTGGGGTCCCTTCCGTGAGCCGGCAGAATTCATTGAGGCCGTGCCGTTTCACGAGACCCGCGGATATATTCAGATCGTTCTGCGCAACGCCGATGTGTATCAGCGACTCTATGCCAGCAGCGTGCCCAACATTCCCAGGTATCGTCCCAAGCCGGCACCCAAGGCGAAGCCCAGGCGCAAGCTCCACCGTTCCGTTTAGCATCCGTTTACAATCGCTGCATGGCAGTTGCAACGTCCCGGCGAGCCGGAAGCAATCGGATCACGCACTTCAAGGAATCGGTCATCCGAGAGATGACCCGTCTCGCGCTGGAGTACGGCGCAGTGAACCTGGCTCAAGGTTTCCCGGACTTTCCGGCGCCGGACGACGTCAAAGCTGCGGCTATGCGGGCTATAGCCGACGATTTCAACCAGTACACCGTCACCTGGGGCGCCAAGCCCTTCCGCCAAGCCATTTGCGATTACTATCGACGTTTCTACGATCTCGACCTGGACCCGGAACGCGAAGTCACCGTTTGTTGTGGAGCTACCGAAGGCATGATCGCGAGCATGCTGGCGCTGCTCAATCCCGGAGATGAGGTCGTGCTGTTTGAGCCGTTTTACGAAAACTATTGGCCGGATTCTTTGCTCAGTGGCGCGGTTTGCCGTTACGTCGCTCTGCGGCCGCCCGATTGGAGCTTCGATGCTGCCGAGTTGCGCGCTGCTTTCAACGAACGAACCCGCGCAGTCATCGTCAACACACCGAATAATCCGACTGGCCGCGTTTTCTCACGCGAAGAGCTCACTACGATAGCCGGGCTGTGCGAAGAATTCGATTGCTTGCTGATCACGGACGAGATCTACGAGCACATCGTTTTCGACGGACGGCAACACCTGGCGCCCGTCACTTTGCCTGGCATGCGCGACCGCTGCGTGCTGGTAAATAGCCTCAGCAAGACATTTTCCGTAACCGGCTGGCGCGTGGGATGGGTAATCGCGCCGCCTGATCTGACTCCTCTGATACGCAAAGTTCACGATTTCCTGACTGTCGGAGCAGCCGCGCCGCTGCAGCAAGCTGGGATCACCGCTCTCCAGATGCCGGATGAGTATTTTGTCCGGCTTGGCCAAAGTTACGAAACGAAGAGAAACCTGCTGGTCGGAATGCTGCAAAAGGCTGGTTTCCGCTGTTTTGTGCCCCAGGGCGCCTACTATGTGCTGTGCGACACGGCCTTATTCCCCTTCCGCGACGACCTCACATTCTGTAAGCATCTGGTTGAAGTGGCAGGCGTGGCCGCTGTTCCGGGATCTAGCTTCTTCTCCAATCCGGCCGACGGAGCGCGGTTAATTCGCTTTTGTTTCGCTAAGAAGTTGGAAACGCTGGAGGCTGCCGCGGAGCGTCTGGACGCTCTCACTGGCTGACTTGCAAAACGAGGCCAATGAACGGCCGCTTTCCAGAAATAAGTAACGTGCCACACGTGACAATCGTCTCCTTGCCCGACCTCACTAGAATTGTTTTGTCTGAATGCCTAGAGATCCTGGTTCTCCTTTGCTGTTCACCGCTCTCCTGGTCTTTACCAGTGCAGCTTCCTTTGCGCAGGCCCCCAGGGCTCGCATCGTAAATCCGATTGACGACAGCCGGCTGACACGCCTTGCGAAAAACACGCATCCGCTCGCGCGCAGCGAGTTCGATCGGGGTGCAGCTCCGGATAATCTGCCGCTTGGCCGGATGCTGCTCGTCCTGACCCGCGGTTCTGACAGCCAGCAGAATCTAGATCTGCTTGTCAGAGCACAGCAGGATAAGAATTCCAGCGCATATCACAAGTGGCTTACTCCTCAGCAGTTCGGTCAACGTTTTGGCGCCGCGGATGCAGACATCAACAAAATCACCGGCTGGCTTAGTTCACACGGTTTTCAAGTGAGCCGGGTTTCGAATGGTAGAAACATCATAGAATTTTCGGGCAATGCCGGGCAGGTTCGCGAAGCCTTCCACACGGAAATCCATCAATTCGTAGTCAATGGCAAAGCACACTGGGCGAATGCTAGCGATCCGGAGATCCCGACTGCGCTTGCCACCGTGGTGGCCGGAGTATCCACGCTGCACAACTTCCGCAAGGCTCCCCAGATTGCCAGGTTACAGGCGAACGTGGCTACGGCGGTCGCTGGTTCACACCCGCAATTTACCGGCTCCGATGGTAGTAACGCTCTCGCGCCGGGTGATTTTGCAACCATCTACAACGTCAACCCTGTTTACGCGGCAGGCGATAACGGTGCCGGCGCCACCATCGCCGTTGTGGCGCGCACCAATATTTTGCTGTCGGATATCGCTAACTTTCGCAGCTCGTTCGCACTCTCGAATAACCCGCCGCAGATCGTCTTAAACGGTCCCGATCCCGGTGACCTCGGTGATGGTGACGAAGCCGAAGCCGTGCTCGATACCTCCTGGTCCGGCGCTCTTGCCCCTGCCGCCACGGTTAAGCTCGTCGTTTCTGCATCCACCAATACGACCGACGGCGTCGATCTCTCCGAGCAGTACATCATCGATAACAATCTGGCGGATGTGATGACGGAGAGTTACGGCGATTGCGAAGCCGATGGCTACACGCAAGCAGAAGCGCAATTTTACTCTTCCTTGGCGCAGCAGGCAGCCGCCGAAGGGATTACATACACAGTGGCTTCAGGGGATTCGGGAGCGGAAGGATGCGACGATCCCGGCACGGAGACGGTCGCAACCGGACCGGTGTCAGTCAATATCCTGGCTGCCACGCCCTATAACATTGCAGTTGGCGGAACGCAATTCAACGAAAACGGAAACCCGGCAGCGTACTGGAATTCGACCAACAACTCGGCCAATGCCTCCGCGCTCTCCTACATACCCGAAGATGTTTGGAATGAAAGCTGTACTGTTGCGCAATGCGGAAGTGCGAACGCGGGCATCTGGGCGGGCGCGGGCGGTGCAAGCATTTATTTCACGAAGCCCTCCTGGCAAACGGGAGTATCCGGGATACCAAACGACGGAGCACGCGATTTGCCGGACGTGTCGTTTACCTCTGCCAGTCACGATTTCTACCTGATCTGCCTGGATGGTTCCTGCACCGAGCGGCGCGGCCGCAGTTTCTTCTCCGGAGTTAGCGGAACGTCAGCAGCGACTCCGTCGTTTGCGGGCATCATGGCGTTGCTTGTTCAAGCGACCGGGAGCAGGCAAGGTCAAGCAGATCCTGAGCTGTACACGTTAGCGGCCAGTGAGACACTCGCTTCCTGTAACGCTTCTTATCTCGCCGCGCTTCCTGCAGCCGGCTGTATCTTCAACGACGCCACTGTTGGCAATAACGCCGTACCCGGCCAGGCGGGATATGGGACCAGCGCGGCTGTGTACCAGGCGGGAGTCGGATATGATCTAGCCACCGGGCTTGGTTCAATAAACATCTATAATCTTTTTGCTGCGTGGAAAGGGACTCATGTAACTACTCCCGAAATCAATATCGGAATCGATTCGCCCTCTGCCCAGAACTCTTCCGTCATCGGACTGGCGACGTTTTCGGGATGGGCGCTGGCGACCTCCGGCACGGTGAGATCGGTCGCGATTTCGGTTGATTCCGTAGCGTATGCGAATGCCACTTACGGGATCCCGCGCACAGACGTTTGTGCGCTTTATTCGAGCGCCAACTGTCCTGACGTCGGCTGGTCGATTCTATTTGACACCACGACCATTTCGACGGGCCTCCACACAGTATCCGCGACCGTGACCACCAGCACAGGTCAGGTCTACACCTCTTCTTCGAGCTTCACCGTCGCCAATTGGACCTCCGCCAATCCGATGCAAGCCAGCATCGATAATCCGAACTCGAATAGTCCGGCTTTCAGCGGGGTGGTCAATTTCGGGGGCTGGGCGATTGACAGTCTTTCCGCGATTACGCAGGTGTCGGTGGCAATCGATGGCGTACCGTACGGGCTTGCGCAGTACGGCGGGGACCGCTCCGATGTCTGCTCCGCACATCCCGGCGAGGCCGCCTGTCCTTATGTCGGGTGGAACTTCGCACTGAATACCACTACCCTGGCTGAAGGAATTCATACGATCGCTATTACGCCGGCCACAGCGGGCGGACAGGTTTCCACTTTTAACGCCAGCTTCACGGTGGCAAACAATCCGGGGAATGCGATCACCATGTCGATCGATCAGCCGGCTGCGCAAGCAGGTCCATTCAGTGGATCTGCCGATTTTGGCGGATGGGCCATCACTACAACCGTGCCGATCAGCAATATTGCAGTTACTATCGACGGCATTGCCTACGGTGCGGCGATCTATGGCGGAAGCCGTCCGGACGTTTGCAGCGTTCATCCCAATCGGCCAAACTGTCCGGATGTCGGTTGGAACTTTGGGCTGGATACCACACAATTGATCAACGGTATGCACGTTCTGGGTATCGCGGCCTATGCAGGCTCGGGACAATACACCACCGCGACGCGAACTTTCTCGGTTTCCAACAATCCGACCGCCAGTCCGGTGATCATGGGCATCGACTCGCCGAGCGCGCAGAACGCGATCGTTCTTGGCCAGGCCACTTTCTCGGGATGGGCCGTGAATCTCAACAACACCATCACTAGCGTGGCCATTGCGATCGATGGGGTTTCGGCTGGCAAGGCGGTTTACGGCTTGAGCCGGCCAGACGTATGCGCGGTCTATCCCGACGAGCCCAATTGTCCGAACGTCGGCTGGAATTTTGCCGTGGATACCACGCGCTTAGCGAACGGTATTCATACAGTGACGGTGACAGCCACCGGCGCGCAGCAAAACACGCTCTCCTCTGAATTCACGGTTGCGAATTGGACGACCGGGAACCCGATGAAACTGTCGATTGATTATCCGAACTCGCAATCGGGATCACTCAGCGGTCAGCTCGGAATTGGCGGCTGGGTGATCGATGAGCTTGCCGGCATCAGCAATGTCGCTGTCGCGATTGACAACGTGCCGCTGGGGAACGCCATCTACGGAGGGGCGCGCGCCGACGTTTGCAAGAACTTCCCGGGGGCAATCGGCTGTCCGGACGTCGGCTGGAATTACTATCTGGATACAACTTTGCTGAGCGATGGCGTGCACACGCTGGCTGTTACGGGCGCGACCACGGCAGGACAAACTTCTACCTTCACGCAAATGTTCCAGGTGGCCAATAGCGCCAGCAGTCCTTTGCGGGTGAGTATCGATGTGCCGGGTACTTCGCAGTCCCTTACTGGCGCAGCGGCAATCGGCGGCTGGGCTGTGGACACGACCGGCGCGCAGATTGTGAGCGTCGCCATTTCGGTGGATGGAATCCTTAATGGCACGGCCGTCTATGGGGGGACGCGAGGCGACGTTTGCGCTCACTATCCAAATGCGGGCGGATGTCCGGATGTCGGTTGGAACTACCTGCTCGATACCGCGCCATTCGCAAACGGTAGCCATACGCTGCAGGCGCGAGCGCTCTCGGCCGACGGCAAGCTGTATACCCAGAGCACCACGTTCCTTGTGGCGAATCAGCCGTGAGGCGAGAGCCTTACAGACGGTTGATGAGGCTCGCCACGTAGCCGGCGCCGAAGCCGTTATCGATGTTGACGACAGTCACATTGCTGGCGCAACTATTCAACATCCCGAGCAGGGCCGCCACGCCGCCGAAACTGGCTCCGTAGCCTACGCTGGTGGGTACGGCGATGACCGGGCATCCGACTAGCCCGCCGACCACGCTCGGCAAGGCGCCCTCCATGCCGGCGCAGACCACTACGACCCGGGCCTCCGTGAGCCGCTCGCGCTGGTGCAGCAGGCGGTGGATACCGGCCACGCCGACATCGCAGATGGCGTCCACTTCATTACCCATGACTTCGGCTGTGAGCTGCACCTCTTCGAGTACCGGAATGTCGCTGGTCCCGGCACAAACCACGGTAATTTTGCCTTTGCCCACAATCTTGCGATCGCGCCAGACACGGATGGCTCCCGATGCGGGGAAATGCTCGCTATCAGGAGTGAGACGAGCGACGGCCGCGGCCATTTCCGCGGTTGCCCGGGTTATCAGGAGGTTCGAGGATTTCGACAGAACAGCCGAAGCGATCGCTTCCACCTGCTGAGTTGTCTTGCCCTTTCCGAGAATTACCTCTGGCATGCCATGGCGGACCGCGCGATGGTGGTCGACTTTCGCGAAGCCGAGATCTTCGAAAGGAAGGTCGCGCAAAGAGTTTACGGCTGCGCTGACCGGTGTTGCGCCGTCGCGGACGCTTTCAAGAAGTTGTTGAAGTTGCTGGAGGTCCATTCAGTTGCATCGCCGCTTTACTATCACGGCATCCCTTAAAATAGTAACTGCAAGCCGGATGAGCCGTTTTTGGAGACGTCTGCGACTGACACTCGACATGATCAAGTTCGAGCACTCGGTCTTTGCGTTGCCGTTTGCTCTGACCGGCGCTCTCCTGGCTTGGCGGGATAGCGGTTTTCAAGTGTCCGGGCTGGGCTGGCGCTTTCTATGGATTGCGGTGGCTATGGTGGCCGCGCGTTCCGCCGCGATGGCTTTCAATCGCATACTGGATGCGGAGATCGATGGCCGGAACAAACGCACCGCCCAACGGCATCTGCCGGCAGGCTTGCTATCCGCGCGCTTCGCCTGGGGATTTACCGCGGCGTGCTGCCTGGTCTTCATCTGGGCTGCGCGGCAGCTCGGATTTTTGTGCTTTGTCTTGTCTCCGCTGGCTCTTGCGATCCTGTTCTTCTATTCTTTTTCCAAACGAGTC
The DNA here is from genome assembly GCA_963799755.1 of Terriglobia bacterium. GTDB lineage: Bacteria > Acidobacteriota > Terriglobia > Bryobacterales > Bryobacteraceae > Bog-105. Next base: position 18,253 of record CAWCYQ010000017.1, read on the forward strand.
ACTTTGTTCTCTCACCTGATTCTTGGATTTTGCCTGGGAATCGCGCCGGCCGCAGCCTGGATCGCAATGCGCGGGACGCTCGATCCAAAAATTCTTTGGCTGACTACGGCCGTCATGTGCTGGACCGCCGGGTTCGATGTGATCTATGCCTGCCAGGATTTCGAATTCGATTGTGCCGAAGGCCTATGTAGCATTCCGCGCCGCTTCGGCATTGCGGGCGCGCTTGGCATCGCAAGGTTGCTGCATGTAGCCATGATCGGATCACTCTTTGCCCTGGTTCTTTCTTTCCATTTGGGCGCGCTCAGCCTGGCGGGCGTCGTTGCTGTGATCGCCCTGCTGATCTATGAGCATGGGCTGGTGAAGCCGCACGACCTTTCACGGGTGAACGCGGCATTCTTTACCGTGAACGGCTACGTTAGCGTGCTGTTCTTTCTATTCTGGGCGGCGGATATTTTATACGGCCGCACAGCGAGCATCTTGAGACCGCACTGAATGACAACTTCCTCTCGCGTCTTGAATCGTCCGGAGATAGAAGACCGCCGCTTGCAACCGGTCTTCGAAAAAGTGGAGGCAGGTGAACGGCTCAGCTACGAGGACGGAGTCGCTATGTTCCGCAGCCGGGACATTCTGGCCCTGGGGTACATGGCGAACCTTGTGCGCGAGCGCCTGCACGGCGATGTTACGTATTTCAACGTGAACAGGCACATTAACCCGACTGATGTCTGTGTCGCGAGCTGCCGCCTGTGCGCCTTCGGTAAGAAGGCGAAAGATCCCACGGCTTACACCATGTCGCTCGAGCAGGTTTGGGAGGTCGCGGGTAAAGGGTATGCGGAAGCCGTGACCGAGTTCCATATTGTAGGCGGTTTACACCCCGAGTTGGGACTGGATTGGTTCTGCACGATGATCGCCGGGCTGAAGGAACGCTATCCAGGTGTACATCTGAAGGCGTTCACGATGGTCGAGATCGCCTATCTGGCCAAGCGTGCCAAAGTCTCCATTCGTGAGGCGCTAGAGCGGCTGAAAGCGGCGGGAATAGATTCCATGCCGGGCGGCGGGGCCGAGGTTTTCTCCGAGCGCGTCCGGCGAATCATCTGCGATCACAAGATTGATGGCAATGAGTGGCTGGAGACGGCCAGGATTGCGCACGAGATCGGCCTAAAGAGCAATTGCACGATGCTATACGGGCACTTGGAAACCGCCGAAGACCAAGCCGATCATCTGGTGAAACTCCGCAGCCTGCAGGACGAGACGCACGGCTTCGTGACCTTCATTCCTCTCGCGTTTCATCCCGAGAATACCGCGCTGGCGCATTTGCCGAAAACTACCGGCTTTAACGATGTGAAGCAGATCGCCGTCTCGCGTCTCATGCTCGACAACATTCCGCACATCAAGGCGTATTGGATTATGATGACTCCGGGCGTAGCTCAGATTGCACAGCGTTTCGGAGCCAACGACATCGACGGGACCGTTGTCGAGGAGAAGATTTACCACGATGCCGGAGCGACGACCGCCCAGCACTTGCGACGCCATGACCTGCTGCGCTTGATCCGCGAGGCGGGGCGAGAACCCGTGGAGCGGGACACTGCCTACCGGCCTGTAGAACGCGTTGAATCGGCCTTTACTGTGCTGGTTTGAGCTTACTTGGCCGCCTCGACTCCGACGCCTCGCAGCAGCCCTAGAATGCGGGCAAAGAACCCAGGCTTAGCAACCGGAGCAGCCGCTTCCATTCCCGCTGTATGTCTGCCGGCGACAAGGTCTCGCAGATAAGCTTCGGGCGAGCAGATTGCTCCCTCTTGCGCCATGCCGGCCAGCCATTGTTTGCCCGCCTCGTCAACACTTTTAAGGGCATGCAGGTCGAGAATGAGCGGTCTCGTTCCAAGCGTCGTCTTGGCGGTACGCCAGCAACCATTCAGGTCGTCGATTTCAGCTTCCGTCAATTCGCCGATGAGCTGCAGGCGACAGGAGGCGATAGCATCATGGATGTAGTAGCGGAAACGCGACGCACCCACAAAACTACTTGCCCGCTGAGCCAAAACTGGCTCGGGCGGGAATGGCTTCTCAGGTCTTTCGCTGGGAACTTCGTTCATATCAAATTAATTGGATCGATCTCACGGGGTCTACGTTCCAGGTTTTTGGGCGCACCCATTCCGGAGCTTTTAACCACTCCAATGATATCTAGTATCTCTCGTACGGTACTTTTCTTTAGTGAATGGTGCGGGTTTTGCGGTTCATGTAGTCCATCAGCAGGTAATTCCCGAGCGTGTAGGGCGTGGTGAAATATGCTTTACCCCGGCACATTTGGGTGATTTTCTGCACAAACTGGACGAGCCCAAAATCACTCGCCAGCATGAACGTATTAATAAGAATGCCGCGTTTCCTGCAGCGCGCGACTTCTTCGAGCGTCTGGCTGATCACCAGCGGGTCGAGACCGAAGGCATTTTTGTAAATCCGGCCGTCTTCCAAGGTCAAAGCGGAAGGCTTACCATCGGTGATCATGACGATCTGCTTCATATCCTTCTTCTCCTGTGCAAGAAGGCGCTGAGCAAGAATCAAACCGTCGCGAGTGTTGGTGTAATAAGGTCCGACCTGCACTCTGGCCAGATCGGAAAGCCGCATTTCCTCAGCGGTGTCATGAAACAAAACACAACGAAGAGAATCGCCGGGATATTGAGTGCGAATCAAGTGCGAAAGCGCGAGAGCTACTTTCTTGGCGGGCGTGAAACGATCCTCGCCATACAAAATCATACTGTGGCTGCAATCGAGCATCAAGACCGTGGCACAGGAACTCTGATACTCGGACTGATGTACGTAAAGGTCCGAATACTGGAGATTCAGAGGAAGATGCAGTCCTTCGCGATTGATAGCGGAGAAGAGCGTCGCGCTGATATCCAAGTTGAGGGTGTCGCCGAACTCGTACGACTTCGCCCCGCCGCTGGCATCCACGCCGGTAGCGAGATCGCGCGTGTCATGGGCTCCGAAGCTCGACTTGCCCAGTGAGCCGAGGAGATCTTTCAGCGTCTTGAACCCGAGAAAGTCGATTGCCTTGTCGGTGACTTCGAATTGGACCTGCCCTTCCGGTCCGCCTTGCGAACCGGGAGCGGAAGGCGATTCCGGAGGCTCGCTTTCGGAATTGATGTAGCCGCCCTGCTCCAGTTTTTGGGCCAGCCGTTCGATGAGCTCATCCCGCTGCTGCTTCGTCATCTGTTCCAGGCGCTGGCGCATTTGCTCCAATTGCTCGGGATCGAAAAGCTCACCGCTTTCGAGCGCGCGCTCTATTGCCTGCTTGAGATTTTCCAGCGTATGTTCATCGAATTCGGTGAACTGCATGTACGGATTCTGGTATCCACTCTGCAGAAGATAGTCGGAAAGCGCGCGCAGCAGGTCATCCATCTCGATGCCGAGGTCTTCTTCGGAAAACTTGGTATAGGAGATCCGCCTCATGGCCGTTTACCTGATTGCGACTTAGTTTAGATTGCGGCGACCACCGCCGCCGCGCCTGGGGTCACGCGGATCGAACCCTCCAGAGCGCCGTTCCTCGCGTTCTTCACGGCTTCGTTCTTCGCGGGGACGCTCCCCGGCGACGAAAGCAAGTTCTTCATTCCGGCTGATACGCTTGTGGGCGTACAGGCCTTCCAGGATGAATTCTCCTGCGGAGGCGCGAACAGCATCGCTCTCGCTTTCACTCAACCCGAGCTTCCTGGTGGATGAAAGCAGGTCCTGAATGCGGCCGAGCTCGGTGACCATCTGAGCGGCGGCCATGTCTTCGTCGAGGCGCAAGGAGCCGCCCAGTTCAAACCACTGCGTGACGGGCCTGAGGTTGGCTCCATCGAAATAGGAGCTGTAGACTTTTCCCACCGCGTTGCGGATCAGTTCGCGGGCCACGGCATCGCCGCCCTTCAGCTCGCCCTCGTATTCAAGCTCGAGTTTTCCTGTAATGGAGGTAAGAGCCGCATACAAATCGACGATGCGGGGTACAGCCTCGACGTCTCCTGCTTTCAAAGCGCGGCGTTCGGCGTTCGAGACGACATTTTCAAGAACCGTGATCGGCAAGCGTTGAGAGACACCGGAACGCTTGTCCACGCGCTTATCTTCGCGCGCGAGAAACGCAACTTGCTCCACGACTTCATGAATGTAAGGCGGCACTTCCACAGCGACAGGAGAATGGCGATTGGTCCACGCTTCCTGGCGGGTAATTGCGATGCCCTGCTCGACCGTCAGCGGATAGTGGGTACGGATTTCGCTGCCGATGCGGTCTTTGAGCGGCGTGATGATCTTGCCTCGGGCCGTGTAGTCTTCCGGATTGGCGGTGAACACCAGCGCTACATCGAGCGGCAAGCGGATGGGATAACCCTTGATCTGAACGTCACCCTCCTGCATGATGTTGAACAAGCCCACTTGAACTTTTCCGGCCAGATCGGGCAATTCATTGATAACGAAGATGCCGCGATTGGCACGCGGCACCAGGCCGTAGTGAATGTTAATCTCGTCGCCGATAGCCTGGCCGGTGCGTGCTGCTTTGATGGGGTCGATGTCGCCAATCATGTCGGCGATCGTGACATCCGGAGTGGCAAGCTTTTCTACATAACGGTCTGCGGAAGGCACCCAGGCAACCGGTGTTTCGTCGCCCATTGCGGCAATTTTGTCGCGGCATTCCTTGCAGATGGGGCGAAACGGGTTATCACGGATTTCGCAGCCCGCCACGTAAGGCATCTGAGGATCGAGCAGGCGCGTCAGCAGGCGAGCCAGACGTGTTTTGGCCTGGCCGCGCAGACCGAGCAGAATGAAATTATGGCGTGACAGGATGGCGTTGACGACCTGCGGCACCACGGTGTCCTCGAAGCCCATCACGCCGGGAAAGAGTGTTTCTCCGCGGGCAAGTTTGCATAAGAGGTTTGTTCTGAGCTCTTCTTTCAAGCTTCGGCCAGATTGAAGCTGATCGAAAAACGCGCTGGCGCGGAGGGTTCCCAGCGTCCGTGGCAAGTCGGTGTGAGGCATTTAGTAGACTCGCGGACTGTGTTCTGCCCCAAGTCTAGCAAGCGCGCGGCGACCGGCTATTATTGACCCGACGTAAGAGCTTTCAAATAGCGGTAATAGAACTCCACGCCATCGTAGTAGGAGTTGACTCGAAGACGTTCGTCCTTGCCGTGGGCCCTCACGTCATCGCGATCAATGGCCACGCCGCAAATCCCATAGCTCGGCAGTCCCGCGGCCATGGTGTAAATACTATCGGAAGCGCCGGTCTCCATCTCCGGGATAACCGGAATGCCCGGCCACATTTCATCCACAACACGCTCTAGCGGTTTGAATACATCGGGCCGCGGAGCAACCGGCTGCAAAGCTTTTTTATCCGGCGCGTGATCCAGAGCTTTGCCGGTCGACGAATCGATGAAGTCCACTTGTACTTTGGGATCGGCGAAGATCTTGATCAAGTCCTGGCGCACCTCTTCCTGCGAATGGCCGGGCAGAATGCGGCAATTCACGATAGCCTGAGCGCTTTGCGGGAGAGCGTTGTTGGCGTGACCGGCATTCAGGCGAGTGGCCACGCAGGTGGTGCGCAGAGTCGAGTTGAAGCGGGCATCGGTCGAGAGCCGGGCGACGGCCGCTCGATCCGGCGGAGTCAGCAGAAGCGCCCGCATAGCGGCGCCCGTTGGCTTGTTCTCAATCGAGGCCATGCGGCGGAAATATTCGCGCGTCACAGCGTTCAGCTCAACGGGGAAGTGAAAATGCTGCAGACGGCCAAGCGCATCGGCGATGTGATAGATGGCATTGTCGGGCACGGGAAGGGAACTGTGGCCGCCCGGATTGAGTGCCGTCAATTGGTAATCGGCGTACAGCTTTTCCGTGGCTTCCACGTCCATATCAATCGGCTTGCCATGTTCCGTGACAACGCCGCCGGCATCGGGGTTGAGCACGAAATCGGCATCGATGAGATCGCGGTGATTCTTGAGGAGCCAATCGACACCGTTCGAACTGCCGCCTTCTTCGTCCGCTGTGAGCGCCAGGATGATGTCGCGATCAGGCTTGTAGCCTTCTTTTTTGAAGCGGATGAAGGTGGTCACGAGAATGGCGTCGCTATCCTTCATGTCCTGCGTGCCGCGGCCGTAGAAATAATCGTCTTTCTCGATGAACTGGAAAGGATCGGTTGTCCAGTCTTCGCGCCGTGCTTCGACGACATCGAGATGACAGATGATGAGCACCGGTTTCAAGCTTGAAGAACCAGCGCCGTGCAGGCGCACAACCAGATTGCCGCGGCGATCGTTCGGGCCGAGCACCTTCAGATCCTGTTCTACGAAACCGGCGTCGAGAAAGCGCTGTTTCATGGCGCGAGCCGCGGCTGTCGTGCTACCTACCGAATCGGTAGTATTGATCTCGACCAGCTGCTTAAAAATGTCTCTGGATAATGCCTTTGTGGCGTTGTCGAGGGACGCTGCGGAGCCGATAAACACTGTCAAAAAAAGGCAAAGGAGGGATTTTGTGAGGGTCAAGTTTCCACAGTAGCAGCAGGGGCCAGACCGGGGGGTTTTTACCGTCTATAAAAAAGGCGCACGAAAGGGTATTTTCTTTCTCAGATTCCTATAGTAGAATCACAAACAGAGATAGTAGCAAAAAAAATGGCACTGCCGAAGTTAACCAAGCTGGAGTTACAGATTATGGATGCCTTGTGGAGCAAGGGTGCTTGCTCGATACGCGAGATTCAGGAAGCGTTCCCGGAGAAAGACCGGCCAGCCTATACGACCATCCAGACCACGATCTATCGAATGGAGGGTAAGAATGCCGTGCGGCGGGTCAAGAAGATCAGCAACGCACACATCTTCGAAGCCGCGATATCGCAAAAGAGTGCGCATCGCAAGCTGATCGACGAATTCCTGGGGTTGTTCGGCGGCAAGACGCAGCCCGTGATGGCTCACCTGATCGATTCCGGCAAGTTGACTTTGGACGACGTGCAGGAAGCTGAGAAGACTCTGCGGAAGCTGGCGAGAAAGGACGAATCGCAATGATTTCCAACAGCGTGCCCCTGATTCTGAATCACCTGTGGCAATCGACTGTGTTTGCGGCGGGTATGGGAGTTCTGGTGCTGTTTTTGCGGCGCGCGCAGGCGCGGACGCGGTATGGGCTGTGGCTGGCGGGGTCGCTGAAATTTTTGGTGCCGTTTGCGCTGTTCATGGCGGCGGGGAGCCGGATACACTGGCCGAGCGCGCGGGCCGTGGTGCATCCGCAGTGGTCGGCAGCGGTCACGCAAGCGAGCCAGCCGTTCACTGAATCGGTCACGTGGACGACGGGCGCGACGGCCGCTTCGACGAGCTGTGGTTCCGCTGGTGCTTTGGATTCTTTGGGCGTGCGGATTTGTCGCCGTATTGACTTTGTGGTTTCTGCGCTGGCGGCGTATTCGGGCGATGGTGCGGATGGCGCGGCCAGTGTCTGTTCAGGGGCCGATTCGCGTACTTTCGTCTGCAGCGCTGCTGGAGCCTTCCGTGTTTGGAGTGTTCAGACCCGTCCTGCTGCTGCCGGAAGGCATCGAGAAGCATCTGACGGGCGCGCAATTGGAAGCAGTTTACGCGCATGAACTGTGTCACGTAAAGCGGCGGGACAATTTGGCGGCAGCGCTGCACATGCTGGTCGAAGCGGTGTTCTGGTTTCATCCGCTCGTGTGGTGGTTGGAATCCAGGTTGATTGAAGAACGGGAGCGGGCCTGCGACGAAGCGGTGCTCAGGCGGGGAATCCTCCGCAGGATTATGCGGAGAGCATTCTGGAAGTCTGCAAACTGTGTCTGGCCTCGCCGCTTGCCTGCGCATCGGGAGTTACCGGAGCGGATCTCAAAAAACGGATCGAGAGTATCATGAGCCGGCGTATTGGGCAGCGTTTGAACACTTCGAAGAAGGTGCTACTGGCGATCGTCGGAGCGCTCGCCATAGCTGCGCCGATCGCGATCGGTTTACTGAACGCGCCGCGTACTGAAGCGCAAGAGGCAGAGACGTTCGAAGTGGCTTCGATTAAGCCGAGCGACCCGGCAACGCGCAATAGGCAGGTGATGTTTTCGCCGCACGGGAGATTTACGGCGAAGGGCATCACGACAAAAATGCTGATCCGAATTGCCTACGATGTGCATGATTTTCAGATCGAGGGCAGGCCGAGCTGGGTTGACTCCGAGCGATATGACATCACGGCAAAAGCGGACGATTCCGAAGACATCGCGCCGGACCAGATGACAGAAGAAAAAATGGACGCGTTTCGAAAACTCAACAGCGCGCGCATACAAGCGCTGCTGGCGGACCGGTTTCAACTGAAGATCCACCGCGAGACGAAGGAGATGCCGGTGTATGTGTTGGTGGTGGCAAAGAACGGGCCGAAACTGCAGGCATCGAAAGAGCCGGGAAATTCGCTCCGAAATCGATGATACGGATGCGGCCCGGGCAGTTGACCGGCACAGACATGGCGATGGAATTGCTGGCCACGAATCTTTCGAATGAGGTGGGCCGGATTGTGATCGACAAGACCGGGCTCACGGGCCACTACGATTTCACGCTGAACTGGACGCCGGAGCGGCGTTTTGACAATCCGCTCTGCGCGGGCCGGTGCTGGCCCTGGACCAGGTGCTGGCCCTGGACCAGGTGCGGCCGGGGCCGGAAGGGAAGGAGGTGTCCGATGCCGACGCTAACGGGCCTTCGCTCTTTACCGCTGTGCAAGAGCAGCTCGGGCTCAAACTGGAGCCGCAGCAGAAAGGTCCGGTCGAGGTTCTGGTGATCGACCATATTGAGAAGCCGTCGCCGAATTAGAGCTCATGATTGCCGAGTACGTATCGCCCTTGTTGAATCACCTCTGGCAATCGACTGTGTTTGCGGCGGGTGCGGGAGTTCTGGTGATGTTTTTGCGGCGGGCGCAGGCGCGGACACGGTATGCGTTGTGGCTGGCTGCCTCGGTGAAGTTCTTGGTGCCGTTTGCGTTGTTCATGGAGATGGGCAGCCGGATACATTGGCCGAGTGCGCGGGCCGTCGTGCATTCGCAGTGGTCGGCAGCGGTGACGCAGGCGAGCCAGCCGTTCACGGAGTCGGTCATGCTGGCGACGGGCGGCGGCTGCCGCTTCGACGAGCTTGGTTCCGCTGGTGCTTTGCGATTCTTTGGGCGTGCGGCTTTGTCGCGGTATTGACTTTGTGGTTTCTGCGGTGGCGGCGCATTCGGGCGATGGTGCGGACGGCGCGGCCGTTGTCTGTTCCGGTGCCGATTCGGGTGCTTTCGTCTGCGGCGCTGCTGGAGCCATCGGTGTTTGGAATATTCAAGCCCGTTTTGCTGCTGCCGGAAGGGATTGAAAAGCGCTTGACGCGCCGCGCAACTGGAAGCCGTTTATGCGCATGAGCTGTGCCATGTGCGGCGGCGGGACAATTTGGCGGCAGCGCTGCACATGCTGGTGGAAGCGTTGTTCTGGTTTCATCCGCTGGTGTGGTGGCTGGAATCCAGATTGATCGAAGAACGGGAGCGGGCCTGCGATGAAGCGGTGCTGCAGGCGGGCAATCATCCGCAGGACTATGCGGAGAGCATTCTGGAGGTCTGCAAGCTTTGTCTGGCGTCGCCGCTTGCCTGCGCGGCGGGAGTAACGGGAGCGGATCTCAAGAAGCGGATCGAGAGCATCATGAGCCGGCGCATCGGGCAGCGTTTGAATACTTCGAAGAAGGTGTTGCTGGCGATCGTCGGAGCGCTCGCAATAGCTGCTCCGATCGCGATTGGTTTGCTGAATGCGCCGCGAGCTGAAGCGCAAGCGGCGCAGACGTTCGAAGTGGCATCGATTAAACCGAGCGATCCGGCGACACGGGGGCATACGTCGATCAACCGAAGTCCACGCAGCGGCCGGTTTACCGCAGAGGGAATCACCGCTAAGAGTCTTATCGAGAATGCCTACAACGTGCACGATTTTCAGATCGAAGGTGCACCGAACTGGACCGATTCCGAGCGCTATGACATCGCGGCAAAGGCGGAGAGTCCTGGCAATGTCGATCCAGAAAAAATGACGCCGCGGAAAGCTGAAGGCATTTGAAACGCTCGAGCGAAGCGCAGATTGCAAGCTCTCTTGGCGGATCGTTTTCAACTTAAGCTGCACCGTATCACGAAGGAGCTACCCGTCTATGCGCTGGTAGTCGGCAAAGAATGGCCCGAAACTTCAGGCGGCGAAAGAGCTCGCGCAACGGAACTAATCGTGGCATGCACATGCGTGACTGGCCAGATGACTGCGACAGGTTTATCGATGGAACTGTCTGGCTGCTGAATCTGTCGAATCAGACGAGCCGCGCCGTGATCGATAAGACGGGGCTGACCGGGTTATTACGATTTCACGCTGAACTGGACGCCCGATCAGGCATCCGCGAAAATCCGCTTGCCGGCGAACCGGGAGGATCGGAGGCGCATCGGATGCCGACGCGAATGGACCTTCGATTTTTACCGCGGTCGCAGGAGCAACTCGGGCTCAAACTCGTGCCGGCGAAAGGTCCGGTTGAGATTCTGCGTGATCGATCACATCGAGAAGCCGTCACCGAATTAAGAAACTATCCAAGATCGTGAAGGCCCTTCATCGCTACCGCGCGGTTCGGTTACAGCCAGAAGGCGCTCCGGTGTCATTTGCCTCTGCGCAGTTTGCATTTCTTGCTGCGGCGTCGGAGTATCAGGGTCGAGTGACCTTCAACGGACTGCCCGTGCCGGGCGCCACGATCATAATGACGCAGGGCGATCGCAAAATCAGCGCGATCTCGGATGCAGAGGGCCTTTATTCTTTTCCCGGACGTACCGGAGGGCACATGGAGCTTCGAAATCGAGATGAACTGCTTCGCTCCCATCAAGCAAAACCTGGTGATTTCCGATAAGACGCCTGCGGGGGATTGGCATATGCAGTTACTTCCACTCGATCAGATCAGGGCGTCGATTGAACAGCCCACGGTTGCCGCACCGCCGTCCCGCGCCGAATCCCGCGCAGCCGCGGCCCGGAGCGACTGCAGAAACGCACCACGATTTCGGGGAAGACTCAGCCAATGACGGATTTCTGGTGAATGGCAGTTTGAACAACGGAGCCGCTTCGCCGTTCGCGCAATCCGGTGCTTTTGGCAACAATCGCAACACAGGTAAAGGGCTTTATAACGGCGGCCTCGGCATCATTCTCGATAATTCGGCTTTGGATGCACAATCGTTTTCTCTGACCGGGCCAGGATACGCCCAAGCCTTCTTATAACCGGCTCGAAGGCTTGCTCTCGCTGGGCGGCCCGATCCGCATTCCACACCTACTGAAGAATGGCCCGATGTTTGTACTCAACTATCAGTGGACGCGAAATCACAACGTCACGACGCAACCGGCGCTGATGCCGACAATGGCCCAACGAAACGGGACGGCAGAAGGCATTCCGGCAGATCGCATCAGCCCGCAGGCAAGAGCCCTTCTCAACCTCTACCCGCTGCCGAACTTCAGCGGTGGCTCGGGCTATAACTACCAGGTCCCACTGAACACCGCGGTACACCAGGACGCCCTGCAGACGCGCTTAAACAAGATTATCGGGGCACGCGACGAACTCTTTGGACGATTCGCCTTGCAAAGTACCCGCACGGATACGCCGAACGTCTTCGGCTTCCTCGATACGTCGGATATGCTCGGCGTTGCCAGCAACGTGAACTGGTCACACCGCTTCGGCCAGCAGCTTTTTATGAACATCGGCTACCAGTTCAGCCGGTTTTCGACACGCACTACGCCTTACTTCGCGAATCGCCAAAACATTTCGGGTGATGCCGGCATTTCAGGTAACGATCAGGAGCCGACGAACTGGGGGCCGCCGACCCTCACTTTCTCGAGCGGGATCGCAGGTTTATCGGACGCGCAGAGCGCCTTCAACCGGAACCAAACGGATGGTGTCTCTTACGCGATGTTTGCGAACCGCAATGATCACAACATTCTGTTCGGCGGCGGTTTTCGCCGGCAGCAATTCAATTATCTTTCGCAGCAGGACCCGCGCGGCACGTTCACTTTCACGGGCGCAGCCACGGGTTCGGATTTCGCAGACTTTCTGCTGGGCATACCCGATACCAGCTCCATTGCGTTTGGGAACGCCGACAAATACTTCCGCGAATCCGTCTACGATGCCTATCTGACTGACGACTGGCGCGTCAGCCCCGCGCTCACCGTGAATGCCGGCTTGCGCTGGGACTACGGCGCGCCGATTTCGGAACTGTATAACCGGTTGGTAAACCTTGATATTGCTCCGGGATTCGCGGCTGCGGAACCGGTGGTGGGCTCCGATCCTTCCGGCCCTCTAACCGGCCAAACGTTATCCCCGTTCGCTGGTGAGGCCGGATAGAAGTGGCTTCGAACCTCGCATCGGCGTGGCGTGGCGGCCGATCTCCGGATCTTCGCTGGTGGTTCGTGGCGGCTACGGCATCTACTACAACACGTCGGTGTATCAGACGATCGCGCTAGAGATGGCGCAGCAAGCACCGCTCTCGAAGAGCTTGCGCGTCCAGAACAGCAGTGCGAATCCACTGACGCTTGCGAACGGTTTCAACGCGCCCGCAGTTGCAACGCCGAACACTTTCGCCATCGATCCCAATTTTCGCGTAGGTTATGCGCAGAACTGGCAATTGGCGGTGCAGCGCGACCTGCCGGGCTCGCTGCAGGTGACGGCTACTTACCTAGGCATCAAGGGAACACACGCCATGCAGGACTCTTTGCCCAACACTTATCCCTCCGGCGCGGTGAATCCATGTCCGGCGTGTCCCAGCGGGTTCGAATATGTCACTTCGAACGCCAACTCGACGCGGGAAGCGGCCCAAATCCAGCTACGCCGCAGACTGCACAGCGGACTCACAGCCACTCTCGAATACACTTTTTCGAAATCGATTGACGATGCGGCCGCGCTGGGCGGAGGAGGCAGCAGTCAGGCGCAGCAAACAAATTCCGGCGGTCCGCAGAGTTCCACTCTCCAAAGCGGAGGCACCTCACAGGCGAACGTGCCCACGCCGCTAAATCTCGCGATAGCTCAGAACTGGCTCGATCTCAGCGCTGAGCGCGGCCTCTCGAATTTCGACCAGCGGCATGCGGCGACCCTCGAAGTCCAATACACCACCGGCATGGGACTCCGCGGCGGCACACTGCTTAGCGGATGGAAAGGGGCGCTGTTCAAAGAATGGACATTTGCCACGGACATTACCGCCGGTAGCGGGCTGCCGCTCACTCCCGTGTATCTGGCGGCGGTGCAGGGTACTGGCGTTACCGGCAGTATCCGGCCGAATTACACGGGCGCGCCGCTGTATAACGCTCCTTCGGGCTATTATTTGAATCCGGCCGCGTACGCCGTTCCGCTTCCAGGCGAATGGGGAAATGCCGGGCGAAACACGATCACGGGCCCTTCGCAATTCGTTTTGAACGCTTCGCTCGGACGTACATTCCGGCTCAACGACCGCTTCAACCTGGATTTGAGGTTCGACTCCACGAATGCCTTGAACCGGGTCAACTTCGCGGCCTGGAATACTACGATCAACAGTCCGACGTTCGGCCTGCCATCGTCGGCGAATGCGATGCGCAGCATCGAAACGGTGCTGAGGTTGAGGTTCTAAATGAGGATCGCAGACGGCAAGACCGTCCGCGCCACGATGGCTCTGCTTTGTGCGGTGCTGGCGGCAGGGGCGCAGCAGATCGGGCAAAACGCGCCCCAGGCGACTGAAGGAACTCCGACATTTAGCGCAAGCGCGCAATTTGTTGTCGAAACGGTGACTGTCCTAGATAGCCAGGGTAGAGCTGTAAATGGGCTCAAAGCGGCCGATTTCAGTGTGACCGAGAATGGCGCTCCGCAGACGATACGGCTGTTCGAGCAGCAGACGCTCGCCGCATCGCAAGCGCCGGTTGCCGGGAAAGATTGGGAATGTGACCATTTACGACCGGTTGACGCACACTCAGATCACCCCCGAGCGCACCGGAAGTACGAAGTACAAGGATCACCGTCTGCTGGCGCTTTATTTCGATATGACCGCAATGCAGCAGGAAGATCAATTGCGTGCGCTGGCGGCGGCGAAGACATTCATCCTGAAGCAAATGACGTCCGACGATCTTTTGGCTATCCTGCGGTATTCCGGCAGCTCTGTGGACGTTTTGCAGGACTTTAGCGGCAATCGCGAGCGCTTGCTGAGCATCATTCAGACAATGATTGTGGGAGAGAGCCAGGGCTTTTACGAATCCGGCACGGATGCGAGCGCCGCTGATACGGGCGCGGCGTTCGGGCAGGATGACAGCGAGTTCAATATCTTCAATAGCGACCGCCAGCTTTCAGCCTTGCAGACGGCAGCGCAAATGCTGGGACACCTCAGCGAGAAGAAATCGCTGATCTATTTCGCAGGCGGTTTGCGCCTCAATGGCCGCGACAACCAGGCGCAGCTACACGCCACGATCAACGCTGCGATTCGAGCGGGCGTCTCGTTCTGGCCGATCGATTCGCGCGGCCTGGTAGCCGAGGCTCCGCTGGGTGACGCGACAAAAGGATCGCCTGGCGGAATCGGTATGTATTCGGGCGATTCGGCGCTAGCCAACACCACGAATTTTCAACGGTCGCAGGACACACTGTGGGCGCTGGCGGCGGATACGGGCGGCAAAGCTCTACTCGATTACAACGACCTGACGAAAGGCATCGCAGCGGCGGCCGAAGCGGTTTCGAGCTATTACATCATTGGCTACAACACGACTAATACGACGCCGGATGGCAAGTTCCGCCGGGTGAAAATCACACTGAGTAAAGATCCGAAGGCGCGGCTTGATTACCGCCAGGGCTACTTCGCACCCAAGCGATTCAGTAAATTCACAGCAGCCGATAAGGAGCGCCAACTGGAAGACGCGCTGCTCGAAGAAAACCCGATCACCGATCTGACGATGGCGATGGAGCTGGATTACTTTCAATTGAACCGCGCCGAATACTTCGTGCCACTGGTCATCAAAATCCCGGGCCATGAATTGACGCTCGCCAAGCGCGGCGGGAGTGAGCGGACGCGGATCGATTTCATAGGCGAAATCAAGGATGATTATGGTTCCACAATCACGAACTTGCGCGATAAGGTGGACATCAAATTGAGCGATGCCACGGCCGCTGAATTGGCGAAGCGTCCGATCGAATACGATACGGGTTTCACGCTGCTGCCGGGCAAATATCAGATCAAGCTGCTGGCGCGCGACAACGAGACGGGCCGTATGGGCACCTACGAGACCAAATTCACGATCCCGAATTTGAATAAAGAGCAGCGGCGCGTGCCGATCAGTTCGGTGGTCTTGAGCAGTCAGCGCATTGCTCTAGCGGATGCGCTCTACAACGCCCGCAAAAACAAAGACAAACTGGAACTCACCAATCCGCTGGTGGAGAGTGGCCGTAAGTTGATTCCGAGCGTGACTCGCGTCTTTGGCCGCGGCCGCGAGATGTTCGTTTATCTGCAAGCCTATCAGCCGGAGGCCAGTGGACCACAACCGCTGCTGAGTTATGTGACATTCTACAGAGATCAGAAGAAGGCGTTCGAGACGCGAACGCTCGAAGTGAAGCAGGGGCTTCCCGATCGCCTCCACACGGTTCCGCTTTCCTTCACGATTCCGTTGAACACGTTCGCGCCAGGCCGGTATCAATGCCAGGTTACGGTGCTCGATCCGAGAACGCAGAAGGCTGCTTTCTGGCAAGCTCCGGTGGTGGTTGCTCAGTGACGACGGTTCAGCCGAGCAGGGCGCGGATATGCGAATCGGTGGCGAGAGCCAGGCCTTCGAGGTTATAGCCACCTTCCAGAACGGAGACCAAGCGGTTTTGGCAGTAAGTGGATGCGAGATCGGTCAGCATTCCGGTAAGGTGGTGGAAGTCTTCGTCCCTCAGCAGGAACTGGCCGAGGGGATCGCCGACGCGAGAATCGAATCCGGCGGAAATCAGAATCAAGTCGGGGCGGAATGCGGCTGCGGCCGGCAAAAGAACATCGCGGAACGCTCCGAAGACTTTGGCCGATCCGCTGCCGGCGGGCAAGGGGCAGTTGATGGTCTTGCCCGCGCCCGCGCCTTCGCCCGTTTCATTCGCCGCGCCTGTGCCCGGATACCAGGGCGACTGATGGGTGCTGAAAAAGAGAACGGAGCCATCGGAATAGAAGATGTCCTGTGTGCCGTTACCGTGATGGACATCCCAGTCTGCAATGAGAACGCGCTCCACACCATGTTTGCGCTGCGCATAGCGGGCCGCGATGGCGACGCTATTGAACAGGCAGAATCCCATGCCACGCGCGCTGCCCGCGTGGTGTCCGGGAGGGCGCACAACACAGAAGGCGTTTTGTACCTGACCGCTGAATACGGCATCCACTGCTGAGAGAGCGCTGCCGGTGGCAACACGGGCGGCTTCGGCGGAATGCGGGGAGATGGTGGTGTCGCCAGTGCTGAGCTGCCGGCGGCCCTGAGCTATTTCGTGTTCGACTAAAGCGATGTAGTCGCGCGTGTGAACGAGAGCGAGGTCGTCATCCGTGGCACTGCGAACTTCCAGTGGAACCAGACGATCGGTGAGGCCGGCGGTTCTGAGGTGGTTGGTCACAGCAGTAAAGCGCGCTGGAATGTCGGGTTCACCGGGAGCGACATCGTGCTGCCTGACGCGGACGTCGGCAGCGAGACCGGTGATCGCCATCAGGCGCTCGCGACTTTTATGCGGACAAGCTGTTCTTCCGGGACTGGCTCAACAGTCCGGGTTTGTTCACCACGGAAGAAATCGAAGTAAGAGATCTGGTGCACGCAGGAGATCGTACAGAACGGCGCGCAGGATTTTTGCGTTACGTATTCGCGCCGGATGTCTTCCACGGTGTAGTTTTCAAGCGGCTTGGCAGGGAAACCGCGCTGCTGGGAACAGTAGTGAACGAGGCCGTCCTCGCAGATGTAGAGATAACGCGAACCAGCGCGGCAACGCCAGTCGCTCGGACGTCCATCGGCGATATTCTGTTGGAAATAGTTGATACGGGAGAAGTGTCTCTTCTCTAATTTCTTCATCTCGACGAAGACTTTACGCTCACGATCGGCCAAGGGGCGGAGCTGGCCGTCCCCATCATGGATGATGCCGACGGTGGAGGTGAAGCCCAGTTCCATGGCTCGTTTGCCGACCACGAGAGCGTCTTCGGGATTGCGAATGCCGCCGCCTAAAACCGAGTTGATGTTGATGTGGAAATCGGCGTACTCGGCGAGGAGTTGCAGTTTCTTATCGAGAACTTTGAGGCTTTTCTTCGAAACGTCGTCGGGCATGACGTTATCGATGCTGATCTGCAGATAGTCAAGACCGGCGTCGTTGAGCCGCTTGATGCGATCGGCGGTCAACAGATAGCCATTGGTGATAAGGCCGGCGAGGGTGGCGTTTTTACGAATGCCGGATATGATTTCGTCGAGCTCCGGATGCAGCAAGGGCTCGCCGCCGCTGATGGTGATGACGCCGGTTTTGAGCTTCCCGAGTAGCTCGAGGCGGTGCAGCATGGTCGAGAGAGGCACCGGCTTCGAGAAGTTGTCGTACTCGTTGCAGTAGGTGCAGGTCAGGTTGCAGCGCCGGATCGGGATGATGTGAGCCATGATGGGGTGATCAGTCGAGACTGCACCCCGCATCACCAATTTGGCTTCGCGTCGACGCCGGTCAAAAGTGCGGCGGCGGCGCTGAGTATTCGGCTCTTTCTCCAACATTAGCGAGACATTTACATTAGAACACAGCCGAACCCGTTTAGGGGACCGATTCGATGCTGAAGGGTGGATTTAACTAGCTGAAGGCAGAAGGGTTAAGGCTGAGTGGCTAGGGGCGCCGGAGGGGCCGGCACATAGGGCGAAAGCGCTGGAACCGCGGTGGCCGTAAAGCGGGCGATGAAAGAACGCATGGCGCGCTCCATGTGACTCATGCCATAGTAGTTTGCTTCTTCGAGAGCACGGGCACTGGACCATCCATCATGTTGGATACGGTAGCAGGCGATCATGGTGCCTGTACGATCCTTACCGCGCCAGCAGTGGACGAAAGCCGGCTGGCTGCCGAAGAGGGACAGAACAGTCCGAACCTGGTCGATAGTAGGAGCAGACCAGGGACTCAGGGGCACGCTGACGTAGTGCATACCGAGGGCCGTGACCTCCTGGCGTTCGCGTTCTGTGTCACGCCCTTTTTCGCGAAGATCGATCACCAGCTTTACGCCTTGCGCGTGAAGTTCCTCAAGAGCGACGCTCGTCGGTACTCCGCCGCGGTACAAACGTTCGTCTACTTTGCCGAAATTCCGGACGTGAGCGAATTGTGGTGAGCCGGCCCATGCGAGAGCCGATGCTACCAGCAGGGCGGCGAGAATCGGAGGAGCGCTATTGCGGCGGTGGATTGGTAGGCGCAGGCGGATTCTGGCCGTTGGCGGGTGATTGGGAATTTGCTCCTCCCACTGCGCCATATTGAATGGTACTTTGCGTTTTGAATTCAAATTTCTTGTAGTGATCGTATTTAACAATGACCTTGATGCGCTGCGATGGGCCGTCTTTAAAATTGAGCGTGTCGTCGGCATAGGTGTAAACGGGGAACCAGTATTTACCATCTATCTGCTGGCGATAGGTCTCAAATTTCGGGAATTGCTGATCTTCGCCGCGTCTTAGAGCGCCAACGCCGCGTCCGTAGGTCTTGACGATCTGGAGGTCCTGATCGTCCACCCAGATCTGACCATCGAAGTAGCGCTTGCGGTCTTTGGTGAGCTCTTTTGGCTTGACTGAGAAGACATAACAGGATATTTCGTCGACCTGCTCGCGGCCGACATAGTTCACGATGTATTGACTGGCGGTGCTGTTGGTCATCACGAAAGGCATGACGTTTCGCAGGTCCTGCTCGTCTTCATGTGTCATCATGATGTGCACAAATCCACCGGCCGGCGCGTACAGGACGTGTGAAGTGCGCTTGTTTTGATCGTCAAAGCTGACTTCTTCTACGATTTCATAGGTGCCGCCGGGCGGGTCGGTCTCTTCCATCTTGCTGGTCTGCCGGTATGTGTACTGTTCGCGGGCGATAGCGAACTGGGTTTCCTTATCGGTGAACTGCTTGATGATGTTCTGGATTTGATCTGGCGTGGGAGCGGGTTTGGTATCAGCGGCATTCAGAAGAGCCGCGCAGCCCAAGAGTCCCAGGGTGAAAACACAACCGTTTAAAGCCACTATAAGTATTGTGACGCATCGGCGGAAGGCTGGCGTTACCGCGATTTGCGATCGAGCAGCGCCTTGGCGATAGTGACGCGCTGGATATTGCTGGTGCCCTCATAGATGCGGCCGATCTTCGCATCGCGATAGAGTTTTTCGACGGGGTAATCTTTGGTGAATCCGACGCCGCCGAAGATTTCGATGGCCTTCGAGGCGACTTCTTCGGCAATAGTGGAAGCGAAGTATTTGGCCATGGCGGCTTCGGTAAGGAAGGGCAGGGCGGCATCGCGGAGGCGGGCAGCGTTGTAGGTGAGCAGGCGGGCGGCTTCGATGCGTGTGGCCATTTCCGCGAGTTCAAATTGCACTCCCTGGAAATCGCCGATGCGCTGAGTGAACTGCTTGCGGTCGCGGGCATAGACGAGAGCGTGATCGAGAGCGCCCTCGGCGAGCCCAAGCATCTGGGCGGCGATGCCGATGCGGCCTTCGTTCAGAGTTTCGATAGCTATTTTGTAGCCCTTACCGATCTCGCCGAGAACGCAGGAGGAATCGACGGGCACATCGTCGAGAATCAACTCGCAGGTGGAAGAGGCGCGAATGCCGAGTTTGTCTTCTTTTTTGCCGACAGCAAAGCCGGAAGCGGAACGTTCGACCAGGAAACAGGTGATGCCGCGGTAGCCGGCCGAGGGATCGATGGTGGCGAAAATCAGAAAAATGTCAGCTTCGGCGGCGTTGGTGATCCAGAGTTTGCGGCCGGACAGGCGGAAGCCAGCAGCATCTTTTGTGGCACGAGTCGAGAGTGCGAAGGCATCCGAACCGGAGCCGGCCTCGGAGAGTGCATAAGCGCCGACGTTTTGGGTGGCGAGACGCGGGAGATAGCGCTCTTTCTGCTCTGCGGTGGCCCAGTGCTCCAAGGCATTATTGACGAGAGTGTTCTGAACATCGACGATGACGGAGGCGGAGGGATCGACTTTTGCCAGTTCCTCTATGGCGAGGACGGATTGGAAAAAAGTGCCGCCTTGCCCGCCGTATTGTTCCTTGATATCGATGCCCATGAGGCCCATGCGGAACATTTCCTGCAGCAGATCGGGGCGGAATTTGGCCTCTTCATCCATGGTGCGGACGTGTGGAGCGAGGCGTTCGCGGGCAAACTGCCGGACAGCGGACTGGAAGAGACGTTCTTCTTCTGGCAGTACCGTCAGAGGAGGCGGAAGGGCGGGGTCAGCGACTGGCGGCATGACGGGACCATGATAGCTCCCGGAGGACTGCAAAGAAGAAGATGGGAGGTCATCATTGCATCATGTCATCATTGTGGTAAGCTGATTTTATGCGAACCACCGTGGATTTGGATGAGGACCTTTTGAGATTAGCCAAGCATCTTGCACAAGAGCGCGAGGAAAGCTTAGGCCGCGTCGTGTCGGATCTGGTTCGCCGGGGATTGCAACCAGCCCCTAGTACTCGCGTTCGCGGTGGGAAGATACCGGTTCTGACGCGCAAGCCGGGCGCTCGTCCCGTGACCACGAGCGCCGTGCAGGAGCTTCTGGAAAACGAGATCTAAGGCCATCATGGCGGCCCTGCTGGATGTTAACGCTCTGATCGCGTTAGTCGATTCAGATCACGTCGAACATCTAGCCATGGAAAAGTGGTTCTTGAAGCACCACAAGTCGGGCTGGGCGACCTGTCCTCTCAGTGAAAACGGCATGGTGCGAGTGCTGTCGCAAGCGGCTTACCCGAGCGGGCAGCGAACACCGGCGGAAGTGGTTCAAATTCTGAACGCATTGAAGTCGGCCTTCGATGACTCTTACGAATTCTGGCCGGATGATGTTTCTTTGTCCGATGGAAAGGCCTTCAATAACGCTTTGATCGCGGGGCCTCGACAAGTTACAGATGTGTACCTGCTAGGTCTGGTGGTGAGGCACAAAGCCAATATGGTCAGCTTCGATAGGGCTCTCGCCTGGCAGGGTGTGCGCGGGGCTTCGGCATCCATGATCCAGTGCCCTCGAATCGCGTATTGACTCCTCGAGGCAACCAATCACGCGGAATGCCGTCCAACTTACGTACCGTAAGCTGAAAGTTCCAAATGAAACTGCAGAATATAGGCGTAGCTCTCCTGTTGTGTGCCGGTCTCCGGAGCGTACCGATGAGCGCACAGGATTCGAATTCAACTGATGTAACCCGCGCAACGCTCGATAACGGTCTGCGCGTTGTGATCATTCGCGATCCGCTCGCTCCCGTGGCCACGGTGCAGGAGAATTACCTGGTAGGCGGGAACGAAACGCCCGCTGGTTTTCCGGGGACGGCGCACGCACAGGAACACATGGCGTTTCGCGGCTGCACCGGTTTGACCGCGGACCAGATTGGAGCGATTTACGCGCAGATCGGCGGCTATCAGAATGCCGAGACTCGCCAACACTCTACGCAGTATTTTGTAACGGCGCCGTCGCAGGATCTGGACGTGGCGCTGCGAGTGGACGCTTCGTGTATGGCGGATATGGAAGATTCGCAGGCGCAATGGGAGCAGGAGCGCGGTGCGATTGAGCAAGAAGTAGCGCGGGATCTATCGAATCCTACCTATGCGTTTATCACGCGACTCAATCACGATCTGTTCCGCGGAACGCCGTACGAATTCGACCCGCTTGGCACGACAGAATCTTTCAATAAGACCACCGGCCAGATGTTGAAGGCATTCTACAACAAGTGGTATGCACCGAACAACGCGATACTTGTGATCACGGGCGATGTGGATCCATCGGCAACGATCGCAAAAATCAAACAATATTACGGGTCGATTGCGCGGCACGCGGTGCCTGCCAAGCCGCCCGTGAATCTGCAAGCAGTCGCGGCCGATTCATTCACACTTGATAGCAACCTGCCTTATCTGCTCACGTTCGTTTCGTTCCGGTTTCCCGGGACGGATAGTCCGGATTTCGCAGCGTGCGAAATTCTAAGCGACGTTTTAGCAAGCCAGCGCGCAGATCTGTATGGACTGGTGCCGCAAGGAAAGGCATTAGGCGCGTGGTTCGCGACGCTCGAGACTTACCGGAAAGCGAGCGCGGCCTTTGCTGGAGCGGCTTTGCCGGCGGGCGCGGACCCGGCTGCGATACAAACCGAATTGAAAAACATTCTGACACGTTATGCCACAAACGGACTGCCTCCAGACCTGGTAGAGGCGGCCAAAAAGGGAGAGATCGCAAGCGCCGAATTTGGGCGCAATTCGATTTCGAACCTGGCTTCACTGTGGTCGCAGGCGCTGGCTGATGAAGGGCGCGAGTCTCCGGACGAAGACGTGGAGGCGATCAAGCGTGTCACCGTGGCGGACGTCAACCGGGTGGCCAAGACGTATCTGCTGAATCAACCGGCGGTGGTATCGACGCTTAAGCCGCGGCCATCGGGAGAAGCGGTATCGGCGAAGGGCTTCGGCGGCACAGAGAAGACAACTTCGACGCCGACGACGCCGGTTGCTTTACCGGCTTGGGCGGAAGCGTCAGTGAAGGCATTGCGAGTGCCAAAGTCGTCGATCCATCCGGTAGACATGAGGCTGGCGAACGGGATCAGGCTGATTGTCGAGACAGAAAAGGTAAGTCCCACGGTGACGCTTATGGGATCGATCAAAACGCAGACTCAGATGCAGACGCCGCCCGGGAAGGATGGGGTTTCGGATGTACTCGAAGGACTGTTTTCTTACGGGACGAAGACCTTGGACAGGCTCGAATTTCAGAAAGCGCTGGACGACATAGCGGCTTCGGAAACGGCGGGATCGAATTTCAGCCTGAAAGTGCTGAAGCAGGATTTTGCTCGCGGCGTGGAATTGCTTGCGGAGAACGAGCTGCGGCCGGCGCTGCCGAAGGAGGCTTTCCAGATTGTGCAGCAGCAGACGGCGCAGGAGAGCGAGGGAGAATTGCAGAGTCCGGGGTACCGCACGGAACGGGCATTGACGCTGGCGCTGGTTCCTCCGAAGGATCCATTGACGCGCGAAACAACGCCGGGAACAATCAAGTCGGTAGACTTCGACGACATTCAGAGCTACTATGCCAAGACCTTCAGGCCGGATTTAACGACGATTGCAGTGATCGGCGATATTTCACCGGAAGAAGCGCGCAGCATTATAGAGAAAGCGTTCGGAGGTTGGCAGGCGCAAGGAGCGAAGCCAACCGTGACTCTTCCACCGATACCGGGCAGCAAACCGACCGCAGTGAACGTGCCTGATCCAAGCAGCGTACAAGACCAGGTGCAGCTTGTCGAGGGACTCGAGATGAACCGTTTCAGCCCGGATTATTATGCGCTCCGGCTAGGCAATCATGTTCTGGCTGGCGGGCTGTATGCAACGCGCTTGTGGCGGGATTTGCGGCAGAAGACCGGCTACGTTTACAGCATCAACGATTCGATCGAAGCCGGTGAGACGCGAACGAACTATGCGATAGATTTTGGCTGCGATCCGAAGAATGTGTCGAAGGCCCGCACGATGATCGATCAGGAGCTGATCGACATGGCGCAAACGAATGTCACACCTGGCGAGCTTCAACAGGCGAAGGCGCTGATACTGCGCCAGATACCGCTGGCGGAATCGAGTGAAGACGCGGTGGCGGGAGGATTTGTGTCGCGCGCGCGGATTGGGCTGCCGCTCGATGAGCCGTTCCAGGCGGCGGAGAAGTATTTCGGAATGAGCGCCGACGAAGTGCGCGTGGCATTCGCGAAGTGGATCAAACCGAGCGATTTCGTGCAGGTGGTGCGGGGACCGGCGCCACAGTGATATAACGCGAGAGCGATGTTCGAGCGATACACGGAAAAGGCGCGGCGGGTGATTTTCTTTGCCCGCTATGAGTCGAGCCAGTACGGATCACCGTATATTGAACCGGAACACATGCTGTTAGGGCTGATGCGGGAGAGCCGGTCGTTGTTCGACTCTTTGCTCGCGACCGATGAGCTGGCGAAAATCCAGGCCGAACTTCGTGGAGATCTCGAATCCAGATCCAAGATTTCAACCAGCGTGGATCTGCCGTTTTCGCACACGGCGAAACGAATGTTGGCTTACGCTGCTGAGGAAGCAGAACGCTTCGGGCACAAACACATCGATACGATTCATCTTTTGCACGCACTCATGCTGGTGCCCTCTGCGGCCGCAGATGTGCTGCAAAAGCATGGATTAGAGATTGAGGATCTGCGAAAGAGACTGGCCGGGCGACCCATTGCTTCGACACAGAGATCCGCTAAGACTTTGGACGAGCTGAGGCGGGAGTTTGCACCGATGGTTCGACGCCTTACTCCCGAAATCGAACCGGCGACCGTGTTCCGGCTGGAGCCCGGCCCGAAAGAAACCGGCTCATGACAGTTCGCGAGTTGGGCGCGGTTCTGCGCAAGAAAGAGGCTTCGTGCGTGGAATTGGTGGATCGCGCAATCACGGAAGCAAAGAAGCAGGAAGATCTTCGCGCCTTCATTACAATCACCGAGACACAAGCCCGCGAGCAAGCGGCCGAACGGGATCGTGAACTGAGAAGCGGGGTGGATCGGGGACCGCTGCACGGCATCCCGATCGCCTACAAGGATCTGTTTTACACGCGAGGAGTCAAGACGACAGCGGGCTCGCGGCTTTTCGAGAACTTCGTGCCGGATTCGGATGCCGAGGTGGTCACGCGACTGCGAGAGGCAGGAGCGGTCGGCATCGGCAAAACCAATCTGCACGAGCTTGCCTTCGGAATCACGTCGCGCAACCCGCATTACGGGCCAGTGCTCAATCCGCTCGATCACGCGCGTCTGGTGGGCGGCTCGAGCGGCGGATCGGCAGCGGCAATCGCGGCGGGCATTGTGCCAGTGGCGCTAGGAACCGATACCGGCGGGTCGGTCCGCATTCCCGCATCGTACTGCGGAATTGTGGGGCTCAAACCGACGTACGAACGGGTCAGCCGGCGCGGAGTTTTGCCGCTTGCCTTCAGCCTCGACCATGTCGGCCCGATGGGTTCGTGCGTGGAAGACTGCGCGCTTGCCTTGCACGCGATGGATGGCGGCGCCACGTTCGAGCTTGAAGCACTTGCGAATTTCAAAGGCGTGAGAGTTGGCGTGCCGCGCAATTTTTTTTTCGAGCGCGTCGATGGAGCCGTCGCGGCAAGCGTTCAACGGAGCATCTCAGAGATGGAACGACACGGGGCCAGCGTGATCGAAGTTCAGGTTCCGGATTTCGCCGAAATCAATCTCGCCGCGCGTGTTGTGCAACTGGCGGAGGTGGCGGCGGTTTACGTCGAGCGAAATGACCCGAATTCGTTTGGGGCCGACGTGTGGTCGCTGCTCGAACAGGGCAGAATGATCGCCGGACACGAATACGTCAACGGGCAGCGGCTGCGGACTCTGTTCCGGAAGGAAATGGACGCGCTCTGGGAGAAGATCGACATTCTGGCGACGCCGACTACTCCGATGGCGGCGCCCCTTTTCGATGCGGAGACGATAACGATCGGAGAAGTAGAAGAATCTGTTCGAATGGCTTCCACGCGGCTGGTGCGGGGGATCAATTATGTGGGCGAGCCCGCTCTATCGATGCCGTGCGGCAAGGCGGAATCTGGCCTGCCCATAGGATTGCAGATGATCAGCGCGCCATTCACTGAAAACAGGCTGTTGCAAATTGCGCAGAGTTTAGAGCGGATGCTTTAGCGGAAGCCCCGAGGCTTCAATGGCTCGCCAGCCGCCATCGAGCGAGATCACGTTGGTGTAGCCCATTTTCTGAACATTGTCTGCAGCCAATGCGGAACGGTAGCCGCCACCGCAGTAGAGAATCAGCCGGATGTTTTTGTCCGGGAAAGTGGTCTCAATATCGCGCTCGATGATGCCCTTCCCGAGATGGACAGCGCCTAGCGCGTGATTCGCTTCCCATTCATTGTCTTCCCGTACATCGACCAACTGTCCGGCGTTTCCGGACGCGCGCAAGCGTTTGTACTCATCGATATCGATTTCGTGGACGCGCCGGCGGGCGTCACTGACGATCGCGAGGAAGCTTTCGCTATGATGCTTGACCGGCGTGCTCACGTTCTTTAGCGGGGGCGAGGGCGGCATTCAGCGATCCCTGGCGGTAGCCTTCCAAATCAAGCGCGACGTAGAGAAAACCGAGCTGCTTGAAGATGTCCGCGAATTGCTGGGCCATCTCCATGGTCAGAGCTCTGGGCAATTCCTCCCTGGCAATTTCGATACGCGCGAGTTCACCGTGGAAGCGAACGCGAAACTGCCGGAAGCCGAGAGCGCGAATTGCCTCTTCCCCTTGCTCAATTTTCTGAATGGTCTCGACCGTGACCGGCGTTCCGTAAGGGACTCGCGAACTCAAACATGCCGAAGCGGGGCGATCCCAGATCGACAATCCCGCGAGGCGAGAAAGTTCTCGAATTTCGGCCTTGCTCAAGAGAGCGTCCGCCAGCGGAGCTTCCGCCTCGTGCAGCTTGGCGGCTCGCTGCCCGGGCCGGTAATCACCGAGATCGTCAAGGTTCACGCCGTACACGATGTGCTGGTGTCCCGAGCGCGCGGCGTACGCCTGCAAGCGCGTGAAAAGTTCGTCTTTGCAGTGGAAGCAACGGTCTTTATCGTTCTTGACGTAATCAGGGTTTTCGAACTCGTGAGTCGAAATGTACTCGTGACGGAAGCCGCAGGCGGCGGCAAACTCTTCGGCGGCACGCTTGTGGGAAGCCGGTATGGAAGCAGAATCTGCGGTAATGGCAATCGCGTCGTCACCGAGTACGCGGTGTGCAGCCCAAGCCAGATAGGCGGAATCGGTCCCGCCAGAGTAGGCGACTATGACACGGCCGAGTTTTCTTAGATGGGCAAAGAGCCGCGCCTGTTTTCTCTCGATCTCTTCCATCGTGGGTAGCGCGTCTGTACCCTGAATCGTCACAAGGGCGCCCATACCTGAAGTATAGGGCAGCCCTCGTGTTCGGATCTTCCAGGGATGGCGTTCTTCCGAGATTCCAGGCGCGCACTAAAGTAAAATGGAATTGATGGCCTTACGTTTAACGCAAGACGTTATATAATGATGCCGTGATCGCAAGTTTCAAAGACAAAGCCACGAAGGTGCTCTTTGAGACCGAGAAAAATCGCCGATTCAATAGAATCGCCAGGGTGGCCGTTCGCAAGTTGACTCAGTTGGACCAGGCTGAGAATCTGGCGGACCTGAACTTTCCTCCTGGTAATCAGCTTGAGCCATTGAAAGGCAATCGTAGAGGTCAGTACAGCGTCCGGATTAATGATCAGTTCCGCATCTGCTTTAGATGGACAGACGACGGAGTACATGACGTCGAGATCGTAGATTATCACTGAAAGGGGACCTTACCGATGAGTATTAAGAGACCTGCAAACGGCTGGAATATCACACGAAAACCCGTTCACCCTGGCGAAATGTTACGCGAAGAGTTTATGGTGCCGCTCGGCTTGTCGGCTAATAGGCTGGCGATTGAGCTTCGCGTGCCAGTGACTCGTATTTCCGAAATCGTAAACGAGCGGCGTACAATGACTGCAGACACGGCACTCCGCTTGGAGCGCTACTTCGGCATGAGCGCTGGTTTTTGGCTCAATCTACAGAAAAACTACGATCTGATCTCAGCGCGCCAGGCATACGGTAAGCAAATCGAAACAGCTGTTCAGCCCAGGCCGGCTGCTTAGCGAATTCGCCGCTAAACAGCCGTAGCCGATCGCGCAGGAAACTTACTGCAACGGCAGCTCGCCGTTCTTGCCGGGTTCTTCTTCCGATTCCGGGATGCAGGATGCTGCTGCAACCTGATCGCTGTCCTCCATGCGCACCAGGCGTACGCCCTGCGTGGAACGCCCAGCCTGGCGGATTTCACCGGATTCGAGCCGAATGATTTTTCCGTCCTTAGTGATGATCATCAGGTCAGTGACTTCCTTCACTGAAAGCACGGCGACCACTTTTCCGACTTTAGGCGTTGTCTTCATGTTGATGACGCCTTTGCGCCCGCGGCCGGTCAACCGGTAATCCTTTAGCGGAGTTCGTTTTCCGTAGCCGTTTTCCGAGATGGACAGGATGAGACCATCTTCGTCAACGACCAAGAGACCGATCAGGGAATCGCCCTCGTCCAGATCCATGGCCCGCACGCCGCGCGCCTGGCGACCCATCGCACGAACCTCATCTTCATTGAAGCGAATCGCCATACCCTCGCGAGAACCGAGGAAGATGTATTTGTCACCGGTGGTGATTGTGGCGCCAAGCAACTCATCCCCTTCGTCCAGCGCGACTGCGATGATACCCCGCGCCAACGGATTATCGAATTCGGTGAGCTCGCATTTCTTGATTACGCCCTGGCGCGTGACCATTACGATGAACTTGCCTGCCTCGAATTCCTTGACAGATAAGAACGCTTTCACGCTCTCGTCGGGCTGAAGATTGATCAGACCGGAGACATGTTTGCCTTTGCCGGTGGTGGCGGCGTCAGGAATTTCATAGATTTTCAACCAGTAGACGCGCCCTTTGTTGGTGAAAATGAGCAGGTACGAGTGGGTAGACGCAATCACGAGATGTTCGACGACGTCCTCCGAGCGCGTTCCCATGCCGATGCGGCCTTTCCCGCCACGAGACTGGCGACGGTAGGTATCGACGGAGGTGCGCTTCAGATAGCCGCCGCGTGAAACCGTCACCGCGACATCCTCCATTTGCACGAGATCTTCCAGGCGAATGTCGCCGCTGTCTTCGATGATTTGTGTGCGGCGCTCATCGCCGAACTCTTTCTGGACTTCTTTGAGCTCCTTGACGATCAGAGCCTTCAACACTTTTTCCGAACCCAAAATTTCCAGATATTCTCCGATGAGGCGCTGTAGCTCCGCCAGTTCATCCAGAATTCTTTGCTGCTCCATGCCGGTCAGGCGCTGGAGCTGCAGCTCAATAATGGCCTGTGCCTGCCGTTCGCTGAACTCGAAGGTGGTTATCAAACCTTCGCGGGCTTCTTTAGGATTTTTAGCGGCGCGGATGAGAGCAATCACTGCGTCTAACTGATCCAGCGCCTTTTGGAAGCCAAGCAGAATATGTTCGCGGTCGCGAGCTTTCCGCAGGAGGTAATCGGTCCGCCTGCGAACCACATCCGTGCGGTGCTCGATGAAGCGTTTGATCAGATCGATCAGGCCGAGTTCGCGCGGCTGGCCGTTGACGATGGACAGCATGATTGCGCCAAAGTTCACCTGCATCTGCGTTTGCTTGTACAGGTTGTTGAGAATGACTTCCGCCTGTTCGCCGCGTTTCAATTCAAAAACGATGCGCATTCCATCGCGATCGCTCTCATCGCGAGCGTCCGAAATGCCTTCGAGCTTTTTGTCGGAGACTAATGAGGCTACGTGTTCAAGCAGGCGCGCCTTGTTTACCTGAAATGGAATCTCGGTAACAATAATGGCTTCGCGGTCCTTGCCGCTTTTCTCGATCGCCGCCTTCGCGCGGAGTTTGATGCTGCCGCGTCCTCTCGTGAAATAGTCAATGCTGCCCTGACGCCCCAGGATGAACCCGCCTGTCGGGAAATCGGGTCCCGGTACCATTTCGATGATCTTGGCGAGCGGTGTGTGCGGATCGTGAATCAAGGCGATCGTAGCGTCAATGATCTCCCGGAGATTGTGTGGCGGGATGTTGGTCGCCATACCAACCGCAATACCGGATGAGCCGTTGATCAGCAGATTAGGGACACGCGCGGGAAGGACCTCCGGCTCGTGCTCGCTGTCGTCGTAATTAGGACGGAAATCGACCGTTTCTTTATCGATATCCTCGAGCAGCGTACCGGCAATTCTGGTCAGGCGAGCTTCGGTGTACCGCATGGCCGCCGGCGGATCGCCATCTACCGAACCAAAGTTTCCTTGGCCATCAATCAACGGATAGCGCATGGAAAATGGCTGGGCCATACGCACGAGAGAGTCATAGACCGGTGCGTCACCGTGAGGATGGTATTTGCCGAGGACCTCGCCGACGATCTTCGCGCACTTGCGCGTAGGCCGGTTATGATGAAGACCCATCTCATGCAGGCCAAACAAAATACGGCGATGAACCGGTTTCAGGCCGTCACGTACATCCGGCAGCGCCCGGCCGACAATCACGCTCATGGCGTAATCGAGGTACGAGCGCTTCATTTCGTCTTCGATGTTGATCGAAATCAGGTTTTTTGTTTCGCCCGGGGGCGGAAATAGGTTACCGTCGTTAGGTGGCTTTTGATCGGCCAAAAGAAACTCCTGCCAGCCTGGGAACTTGCCGTGCAAGTGCTTGAAACACGGAGAGTTAACCCGAATTTTCGCTGTTCTTCTATTTTAGCAGCCCAAAAGATCTCAAGCGAGCTCGCCAACCGGAGAAAAGGCCTGGATGCCGGTTGCATTTTTGTGAGAATCGATTAAGCTAAGGGCTTAGCTTCAGAAGAAATCTTTACGGTATAACGTTAGAGCTCCGTCTGCTCTCATTCCCGACTGGAGGTTCATATGATTAGACGCAGCCTAGCTGCTATACAGGTGGCCCTTTTTTTCTCTGTTATTACGCCGGCTCAGACATTTCGCGGAGGCGTAGCAGGAACCGTAATCGACCAAAGCGGCGCAACGGTTGCCAACGCTTCGGTAAAGCTTACGAGTACGGACACAGGCCTCACTCGCACGGCGGAGACGACCTCGGCAGGCGAGTTCTCCTTCCAGGACTTGCCACTCGGTAGATATTCCGTCACCGTCACCAACCCGGGCTTTCAAACCGAAGAGATCAAAGACATCAACGTAGATGCTGGAAAGATCTTTAATTTACAGGCCAAGCTGGCAGTAGCGAGCCAGGCGACTGCGGTTGAAGTTTCGGCGAACGCGGTGGCTATTGAGACTTCGTCGTCGACGCTGACGAGCGTTATTCCCACCAAAGCCATTCTGGATGTGCCTCTCAATGGGCGCGACTTTACTCAACTGCTCAAATTGAATCCGGGCGCCAATGCCATGGGGTCCGTGAATGGCACTCGCACAAACGCGGTCAACTGGCAGATCGACGGCGCCGACAATAACGATCAATGGCATAACTCCGCAGCAGTGAATCAGGGCGGAGTATCGGGAATTGCCGGCACTCTGCTGCCGATTGACTCTATCGATGAGTTTTCCTTGCAAACCAATGGCAGCGCGGAGCAAGGCCGGAATAGCGGAGGTACGCTGAACCTTGTCATCAAATCCGGCACCAACGATTTTCACGGTTCGCTTTATTACTTCAACCGGAATGAATTTCTCGCCGCGCGAAACTGGTTTTCTCCTGCCACGACGCCGGTGCAGGAGCTGAGAAACAACCAGGAAGGCGGTTCGCTCGGCGGCCCAATTTGGCGGAACAAGACATTTTTCTTTCTTACTTACGAGCAGCAGAACTATATAGCCGGTAATACAGCCCAAGGCACCACGCCGAGCGCGGCCTGGGTGAACCTTGGTGAACGCCTGCTTGCGAAGGATGGAGTCGGAGTAAATCGTGTATCTCTAAACCTGATCAATGCGCTTTGGCCGGCAAATTCTCTCACCGGCCCTGCAACCCAGGACAACTTCTTCAGCACTGCAAATAACATCTCGAACAGCTACAACGGAATCGTCAAAATCGATCATATTTTTAACGAGAAGAACAATATTGCTTTCCGTTACTTCGGCGGGACAGGTTCTCAGACCGAGGGTGTCGGGTCTGTCATTCCTTATTACTATCAAACGGCGCCGAGCCGGATGCATAATTTCTCACTCGTCTACAACACCGTCATTTCGCCGCGCTTTGTAAGTCAGACGGTAGCGGGGGTCAATTACTTCAAGCAGGTTTTCAATGACGCGACAACAGGTTTCGATATGCCGGCTCTCGGCCTGAATACCGGCGTTACCAATCCTTCGCTGTTTGGCTCTCCGGCCATTACGATCCAGGGCTTCGATAAGACTGGTCTCACGCCGCCGCTGGGGCGCATCGATACGACAGGTCAGCTGGATGAGACATTTACCTACACGGTGGGTACTCATCAGTTTCGTTTTGGCGGCGAATATCGACGAGCCCGATTCGACGTCTTCTACGACCGGAACAAGCGCGGCACCTTCACTTTCGACGGCTCGCAGGGCCCGTTCGCCGGTACAGATTCGAGCGACAGCTGGAACACGGCCTCCCTCCTCGGTGCGCCGAATGCCTCGTTAAACTCATTGGCCGATTTTCTGGCCGGCAGAGTGAACGTGAACAATGCGAACATCACCTACGGAGATTTACAGCGCAATTACTATCTCAACGGCACAAGCGCTTTCTTCTCCGATAGCTGGAAGCTCGGTTCTAATCTTACGTTGAACTACGGAGTGAACTGGCTATATCAGAGCCCGCTTTCCGACCCGACAGACCGCATTTCCACTTTTATTCCAGCCGACGGCGGTATCACATATGTAAATCAAATCGGGACGCTCTGGCCACGCGATTGGCACGATTTTGCCCCGCGGTTCGGCTTCGCGTATCAACCGAAATTCTCGAGCAAACTGGTCATCCGCGGCGGATATGGGCTCTTCTACCAGGTCCCGAATGTGAACTACTTTGGCGACAATGTACCGCCTAACGGGGGGGCTACGGGAGTGCTCGCTAACCCGGGCGGGATCTCGCCGGTGTATACATTGGCAAACAGTCAGGGACCTTTGCAGATCCAGCCTGGGGTTCCGATATTCGGCAGTTCGACCTTCCCGACCGGCCCGTTCGGCGCTTTTTCAGTGAGCCAGCATTTCATTACGGGCTACAGCCAAAACTCGAACCTGAATATTCAGTACCAGCTCAATAAGAACTCCGTTCTAGAAGTCGGTTATGCAGGCACGCTGAGCCGCCACTTACCAGTCACTCTGGACGTGAATCAGATTCCGCAAGGGGCCCCAGAAGTAATCAGCTCGCGTCCGTACTATGGGAGTTTCCCGAACCTGGCGACGATCAACGAAGTCCAGTCGGTCGGGAACGGAGTCTACAACAGTTTGATCGCTTCACTCCGCACCTCGAATTATCACGGTTTTACGATGAAGTTGAATTATACGTATGGCCACTCGCGCGATGACCTCTCCGCCACGCGCAACCTCATTCCTCAAAACAGTTACAACTTAAGAGGTGACTGGGGCAACTCCGATTACGACATTCGACACTCGTTTGTGACTTTCCTGACTTACTCAGCTCCCACGCCAGGTCATCTGAAGTTGCTGCTCGGCGGATGGCAGTTCAACTCTCTGCTTACTTTTTATACGGGCAGTCCATTCACCGTCCTCTCGGGGACGGATACCAGCTTGACTGAAGAAAACAACGACCGTGCCGAGGTGGTGGGGAATCCGTTCCAGAACGTGCCGGCGGACGTCAAGGGTTCCTATGCATACTGGTTCAATCCGAACGCGTTTGCCTTACCTACTCCGGGAACCTATTCGAATCAAGGCCGCAATGAATTCCGGGGACCGCCTACTTACCAGGTTGATTTTTCGGTTTTCAAGAACAATAAGATCACTGAGCGGCTGAACCTACAATTGCGAGTGGAAATTTTCAACCTATTCAATACTCGTGATCTCTCGCTGCCCAATGCCACAGTAACCGGCAGCGGCCTGGGGCAGGTGACACAGACTCTCGATCTTTTCAACGGCGCTCCAGGAATCGGCACAGGCGCGCCGCGCAACGTACAACTCGCGGCCAAGCTGGTGTTTTAGACGGGAGATAGCCCGGCTCGAATAACACGGTGAAACGAGCTACATACCGAGTGCCATGAGATAGATGCTATTACCGCTTCGCTACACTGGAAGTGCGGCGACATGCTCTCGATCGTTATTCCCATTCACAACGAAGAACCGGCCATCCTGCCTCTCTATGATCGGCTTACCACAGTGCTTGAGAGCTTTCGGCGGCATTACGAAATCATCTTCGTGGACGACGCTTCAACAGACCGAAGCTTTGATCTTTTGGCTAACCTGGTCGAGACCGACGCCCATTTAAAAGTACTCCGTTTACGCCGGAATTTCGGACAGACCGCTGCTCTGGCGGCCGGATTCGATGAGGCGCAGGGTGAAGTTGTAGTTTCCATGGATGGCGATCTGCAACACGATCCCGAAGATATACCGCTGCTGCTCGAAAAAATCGGCGAAGGCTACGACATCGCGAGCGGCTGGCGCAAGGATCGCGTGGATAACGCGGTGACACGCAAGCTTCCGTCACGCATCGCTAACTGGATGATGAAGAGCGCTTCCGGAGTCGACTTACATGATTTTGGAACAACCTTCAAAGCGTATCGCTCGGAAATTCTGAAGGATGTCAATCTCTACGGCGAATTGCACCGGTTCATACCGGCGCTGGCCAGTTTCTACGGCGCTCGCGTAGCCGAGGTACCTATCAGAAATATCGAGCGTCCGAACGGCGCGTCGCATTACGGGCTTGGCCGGACGTTCCGGGTTTTTTTCGATATTCTGACGATCAAGTTTTTGCTCCGCTACCTGACTCGTCCCATGCATTTTTTCGGCAAGTGGGGTCTCGCGGGCATCGGCACGGGGAGCGCGCTTCTCATCTGGATGCTTATAGCGAAGATCGCCGGGCACGACATCATAGCCGAACACGGGCCGCTGCTGGTAGCTGGGGCTCTACTTTGGATATCGGGGCTGATGGCTTTCAGCACGGGACTCATCGGAGAGGTTCTGATGAGAACGTATTTCGAGAGCCAGGGCCGGCGGATCTATGCGATCCGCGAAGTACGCAGCCGTCGAGAGCATGTGGCCGATGGCGCTTGTTGACTCCTACGGCTCGATCATTTTCGATTACGGTGGTGTTCTCGCGCGGCATCAGAGCGATGCAGCTCAGGCGACTCTGGCAGGGCGGCTCGGGATTCCCGTCGAGCGCTTTACCGAGCTGTACTGGGCCAGGCGCGCCGAATACGACAAGGATGTCCTGACGGCTGCCGAATACTGGCACGACGTGGCGCGCGAAGGCGGCGCACAGATTACCGCAAAGATTGTCGATGAATTGAATGCCCTGGACACTGAGAGCTGGATGCAATTCGATGAGGTCATGTGGGAATGGGCCAGGCAATTGCGCGAGGCAGGCAAGCGGCTGGCGCTTCTCTCGAACATGCCGCGCGAGCTGGGCGAAACGCTAAAAACGCAGACCAAGCGGCTGGCATTGTTCAATCAAATCACGCTTTCCTACGAAATACACGCCGCAAAACCCGAGCCCGCAATCTATGAGTATTGTTTGCAGGGCTTGGGAGGCCCACCCGGCAGCAGCTTATTCTTCGACGATCGAATCGAGAATGTGCAGGGTGCGGAGCTGCTCGGCATGCGCGCGATTCAGTTCCTCGATCGCGATCAAGTTCTGCGGCAGGTGAATGACGGGGCGAGGGCGCCGAAGATATCGCACTTCCCGCGTTAGATGCATTGTTCGAAGACCGCTCCCTTTGGTCACGGCTCAGCAAGCTGTCGAAAAACGGGAGCGAGTTCGGGGCCATGACCGGAGGAAGTGGTTGTGACGAGTTCCGTTAAGCGGGAACGGGCACCACTTCGGCATTGCTTTCCGCAACGCCGCGATTCCAGTAGCTTTCGAATAAGCCTGCCATCGCCTCCGCGAAGCCATCGTGCTCGAAGATCAGCGAGGTCCAGGAAGGCCGTGTCAAGACGGGGTCGAGAAGCGCGACCAGCCCGCACTTGCCATCGAACAGAGCGAGTTTGAGTGGCAGGCGATCAAGAAAGCGGATCTCCACTCCTGCCGCACGGTAATCGCGCAGGCGTTCACGATGCTCAGCATCGATTTGGCCGGCTTCGATGAGGAGTCGCGCGCGAACGCCCCTGTCAGCGGCTTCCTTGACAAGCTGTTCGTCAAGCGGGTCCACGGCGAATGGAGGTCTTGAGAATTCCACGTAGTGATGGCTGACGGTCGTCAGCATGCGGCGATATTGAATGGCGGTTTGAGTCGGATCACTCACCAGGTTGAGAAAGTCCAGCGTGCCGCGCCCGTCCTGCCCCTCCAGGAACGCGAAGCGTAAGTCTTCGATAAGGCCACTAGCGAGTCGCCCTTGTTCGGTCAGCTCGTGTTGCAGAGCTCGGGTGCGCCGCGCGAGATAACTCGGAATCGCCACGCTCGGGTCTACCGCAGAAAACAACTTGGTCTTCTCCTGAACTACCTGCGCGAAGCCTTTTTCGACAAGGCTGTCCAGCACTTCGTAAATCTTCTGCCGGGGGACGTGCGAGCGTGCCGCGAGTTCAAGCGCCTTGAAGCGCGGATGTCCCATGAGCACCATGTAGGAACGTGATTCATAGGCATTCAGGCCCACCTGCTGCAGCTTTCGCCAATTGATCTGATAGTCAGCCGCTGTTATGTCCCCACTCTTCATTGAACCGAGAACATATCACATTGGCGGGTGCGTTGGCCGGGGTAGAAGGTAGCGGGCAGGCAGGGCCAACCGAGGTCCGGGTTTTGTCACTGACGCAGTCTCCCGCTTCGACAATCTCCTAGAATGAAAATCGCAATTGCAGATCAATTCTCCGCTGATTGCTCGCCACCGATTCCGGGCCAAAGCCTCCCGTGATGCCGGTAGATTCCAGAAATGAGGGCGATGTGAGTACTCCGATCGGCGCATTCAGATTCTCGTGGTTCAGAATGTTTCTCGCCATGATCGAGAGCGTCAGGTTGTAGCGATGGTTACCCGATTCATTGAACATGCCGCCGGGAGGCGGGCCGCCGCCTCCTGGACCGCCGCCCGGACCGCCACCACCCGGACCACCGCCGCCTGGACCTCGGCCTCCCCCACCGCCCGGGCCGCCGCCTGGCCCGCCTTGTTGCGCTCTTGTTCCGCCCGACATCCCTTCGAACTTTGTCGTCCCGAAGCTCCAGGTTTTGCTCACGCGCATATTCAATTCCAGGAAGCCTGGTCCTGTGCCGGCGTTCCTCGTGAGAATAGCCTGGTTCACTGTCGACAGTACGCAATTCATGTGTGCCGCGCGAATCAGTGAAATTCGCGTTCAGTGCCGTCAATAATGTACTTCTGCTGGACAGTAGACATCTGCAGATCACTGATCGGGATCGGCGTAGAGAATGTGCGCTAAACACCACCTTCACCGTGTAGGTGCCCGGAGTCAAGCCCCTGACAATATAATGTCCATCCCCTTTTGTTTGTGTCTGGTATATCTTGCCGTTTTCATTTGATAGCGTCACCGTTGCACCGGGAATGATGGCGCCCGTACTGTCCTTGACCACGCCTTGCACCAAAGCGGCACCCACCGTGTTTTGCCCATGGATTTGTCTTACCGTAAACATCAACAAGATGGCCAGGACCAGCAGCGCGAAGCGCTCGATAGCTGTGGCGGTCAATTTCATATAGCTCCTGAAAAAGTGGTCGCCTCCCGCTTTTGGGGCACGGCTCTTGAGGGGGAGTCTTGCGAACCGGAAGGCGACCCGTCGGGGTTGACTTCAGTTGACCAGGAACTTGTAAAGTCGTTATTAAGCCGCCGGAGGCCTTTTTGTAAAGGAGCGGTAAAAGGATGTGCTTTCCTCAAGCAGCAGAGCCACAATTGTGACGATGGCGTCGTCAGCTCCTAAAGATCTCCGTACGCGAGTTCTCGTCGTTGATGACGATCTCAAACTCTGCCGGCTGATCCGCGACTATCTCGAACCGATGGGCTACGAAGTATCAGCCGCTCACAATGGAGCTTCCGGGCTGCAGCTAGCGTTGACTGAACCGTTTGCCGCTCTGATTCTCGATGTCATGCTGCCCGGCATGGACGGTTTCGAGTTCCTGCGCCGCGTGCGCGCCGAATCTAATACTCCCGTTCTTATGCTCACCGGACGTGGCGAAGAAGCGGACCGGATCGTCGGTCTGGAACTCGGAGCGGACGACTATCTGCCGAAAACTTTCTCTACTCGCGAGCTGCTCGCCCGGCTTCGCGCTGTGATACGCCGCTCGGCCGCATCTTCCGTGCAGCAGGCCGATAAAGAGCCAGAAGCAATTGTCGTAGGTGATTTGCAGATAATCGCGCCTCGTGAAGCGGTGCTACTCTCTCCTTCTTCGTGCAACCCTCCTTCCTTCTCGAGCGAGAGAGTTCGGACGAAGCGCAAATCGAGAACAACATTGAAGCTGATCTCAACGTGATCGCTCAGCCGGAGTATCTTTACCGGTCCTTAGCCAACCTGGTGCGGAACGCGATTCGTTACGCCGGGCCGGCCGGACCAATATCGCTCTCTGCCAGCAATGGAAAAGACGCCGTTTCCATCTGCGTAGCCGACCAGGGACCCGGACTTCCCGAAAACGAACTCGAGAACGTTTTCAAACCTTTCTATCGTCCGGAGTTTGCGCGCCAGCGCGAAACCGGAGGAGCCGGTCTCGGTTTGGCAATCGTGAAGAGTTGCGTCGAAGCTTGCGGCGGTGCGGTGTCCTGCCGGAATCGGTCTCCGCATGGCCTCGAAGTCGAAATGGTTTTTCCTGCCGCCAGCCCAAAACGCTTCTGATTTGCCCAGGTTTTACAATCCGCCTCGTCTGAGAAACAAAAGCTCTCAAAAGTAAAATTTCGCGCCGAGTTGAACCACGCGACCCGGCAAGGCGGTCAGTACTCTTCCGAAGTTCGGATCGTTGATATCCGCGGTAACACCATTCCCGCCATTTGTGGTTGTCCCTTGTATGGTGAACTGCGTATGGTTGAACAGGTTGTAGCCTTCCAGGCGCAGTTCAATGAAACGGGTTCCCTCACCGCCCAGGTAAACGCGTTTCCCAAGCGTAAGGTCGGTGTAATTCAATCCGGGACCGTGGAAGCTGTTTCGACCCGCATTGCCTTGCGAACCGATGGCCGGAACTGAAAAGTCATTTGGGTTGAAGTAATAATACGGCAGTGCCGCGCCGGTCGCTGTTGGACTGACCGTGTTCGTTTCTACCGAATTCCGGGGATTCAGTGTCTGAACCGGCCCGTTCACGTTCGGAGCATCCCAGCAACCGTACTTCTGCAATCCGCTGCAATCGAGCGAGGTGAGATAAGAGTCGGCAGGATTGATCGGAAATCCCGTCTGCAACGTGGTAATCCCGGCGACGTGCCAACCGTCCAGAAGTCCTCTGGTGAAAACGTTGTTCCAGAATCGGCTGACATGCGGAATTTCGTAATCGTAGCTGACCACGAAACGCTGCCGGGCATCGTAGGATGAATCGCCTTTGTTGGACGCGAAATTGTAAGGGTTGACGCCGCGCGTTCCATAGCCGCTGTCCTCAAAACCGGAGGTGTCGTCGAGCGCGTGGCTCCAGGTATACGATGCCAGGAAACTCAAGCCATGATTGAAGCGCTTGTTCAAACTTGCCTGCAGAGAGCTGTAGCTTGAAACACCGACCGTCGATTGAACTCCGACACTCTGCAGGATGTCTCCGGGCGCGTACTCGGTGCTGGAAGGCGCGTAGATCTGCAGACTCGAGCGGTTCGCGACGCAGACGGGGTCGGCAAGGCAAGCCGCCGCGCCCGCCGGAGTGATCGGATTGCCCTCATAGCTCAATTCCAAATGCCGTCCGAGCGATCCGACGTAACCCAACTGCAGCACCATGGCGCCCGGCAATTCGCGCTGCACATTGAGATTGAAGTTCATAGCATAAGGCGAGGTCAAATTAGGGCTGGCGGTCGAGAGCGAGAGGGCTCCATTCGCAAGGAAATTGATATCGGTTGCGCCTTTCGCGGGTGCCGCATACGGAAACGGATTCGGGACTGTTTGCCCATTCGAAACGTCCATAAACGGATTTGCGAACGAAGGATAGCCGCCGGGCAGCGAGCCTGCCCCTAAAGAGGTGAGTGAAAAAGGCGTGGACTGAAGATTGGCTGTTATCAGCCCCTCCTCTGTCCGATTGAAGTAAACGCCAAAGCCTCCGCGGATTACGAACTTCTTATCCGGATTCGAACCGGGGCTATAAGCGAACCCGAACCTGGGACCCACGTGATCGTAATGGCCGTGATAGCCCGACTGAGTACAGCCCTGGTCGCCTGGGAAAAGCACACCTGTCGGAGCTGTCGGAAAAATCGTAGACTGCTGGCCGGGGGCGAAGCAGTTCGCATCCTCTCCTCCAAAATGCAGATTGTTCAAAGGAGTGTCTATTTGATAGCCGGCCCCATAGTTTAGCGTGAGGTTCTGATTGACTTTCCAACTGTCTTGCGCATACGCATAGTATTCGTACGTCCGAGCGACCTGCCAGCCGCCGCTCGTCTGCTCATAGAAGTTCGGGATGCCCAGCAAGAAGTCCGCGCCAGCGTCACCTGTGGTGTAGGGACTCGGACCGCCAAACCCGAAATAGCCGTTGTTCACGAAATCGAACGGGTTATCGACGTTGTAGCGTTTGCCATCAAAGCCGAACTTGAGCGTGTGGTGGCCGATCACCTTTGAGAAATTATCGGCCGCTTCGTACGTCTCATCGATGCGTGGCTGGGGGCCATCATAGCTGAAGCCGAGTGTGAAATATCCGTTCAGCGAAATGAGCGGTACACCTGCGGCCGCGGCATTCTGTGGATTGATGTTGAAACCCAGACTGGAGGGCGATACGACGCTTTGCGGCGCGACCGATAAAAAGTTCAATCGCGAGTACGACAACCGCACCTCGTTCAGCGTGGTTGGCGTGAAAGTGTGACTCCAGTCTGCGCTAAAGCTCTTATAAACTTCCTTATTCAAATCCCCGAAGCCTGGCAAAGACGCGCCGCTGAATGGAAGAGTGTCGTTGTACGGATCGTTCTCGAAGAACACCGTCGCCCAAAGACTGTCTTTGTCGCCGAAGGTGTGATCGATTCTCGCAATGCCCTGATCGGCGCTGCCCGTTGTTATCGGGTTAAAGGCGTAGAGCCCGCCCGGGGAATTCGCCTGCGGAACGTACGTGTTCAGAAGTTTGGCGGAAATAGGATTGAAGTCAATCGTAGGGATGTGGCCGGTGGGGAAGAGCGTACTGTAGGGCGTTCCCGCAGCATAGGTCTGACCGTTCTCCCCGACCAAAGCGAAGGGTGAAACGGAAGTGGATGGTGAGGCAATTGCCGGAAAGAGGCCGTTCCTTTGATCCTGAGTGAAGACGGTCGTGGTATCGCTCTGGCCCGGTTCAGGCTCGCGATAGCGTCGCCCCTGATACGAAAGAAAGAAAAATGTACGATCTTTCCAGATAGGGCCGCCGAGCGTGCCGCCATACTGGTTCTGGTGGAACACCGGGCCAGATTGCTGGTACAAATTGCGTCCGTTCAGGAAAGTGTCTCGATAGAATTCGAAGGCATCCCCGTGAAATTTGTTTGTGCCCGATTTGATGATGGCGTTAAGTATCCCGCCCGAGTTCCGGCTGTATTCGGGGTTGATCGTGCTGTCGATCAGGTTGAACTCGGCTAGCGAGTCGGGGCTCGGAATAATCAAGGGCGTGTTCAAAGGCAGATCGATGCTGTCAGCGCCGTTTATCAGATACGAATTCTGCTGTGTCTGGCTGCCGTTCGTCGAATAAGTTCCCATGCGATCGCTCGAGGCGACAACGCCAGGAACAAGCTGCTGCAATTGCGTCCAATTCCGGCCGTTTAGCGGCAAATCCACGATTTTTTGAGCTTCGATGACGGTATTCATCTGGGTATTGGCCGTCTCGACCTGGGCGGGATTGGCTTCTACCTCGATTGCCTGGTTGACTGCTCCCACCTCCAATCTCGGGGACAGGCTGTAAATCTGGTTCAAAACCAAAAGGATGTCAGCTTCCCTGAAGGTGGCGAATCCAGGCTTTGTGATGATCACGGTGTAGGTGCCTACCGGTAACTGCAGGAACTGAAAACTTCCATCATTACTCGTGGGAATCACGG
The DNA here is from genome assembly GCA_963799755.1 of Terriglobia bacterium. Taxonomy (GTDB): domain Bacteria; phylum Acidobacteriota; class Terriglobia; order Bryobacterales; family Bryobacteraceae; genus Bog-105. Next base: position 60,119 of record CAWCYQ010000017.1, read on the forward strand.
CTGAGACGTTTGTTTGCGTGTTTGTGGCCTTTACCTGAGCGTCGGGAACGGGTGCGTCAGTTGCGTCTGTCACTACTCCTTTGATCTGTGCGGTCAGTTGCTGCGCGAAGGCCATACCAGCGAAGGCCTGAAAGCTGACAATAATGCACAAAACGAAAGAAAGGACATTACCTTTAATCAGAAACATGGATTCCCCTACCTACCCAATTTGGTACACCGCGACCGATTATGAGAACTATTCGCAAGGGCGGCCAATTTCCCGACCGATCTATCGAGGGTAGCAATTCTCAAGCTCCGCGGCGAAGTTCACGGATATCTTGGTAATTTCGGTCGTATTACGGCAGGTTTATACTGCAATCAAGCTCAGCTCATCTGTCAGATCGTCTCCGTGAAGCTGGTAATCGCCCTGGGGCTGTCGGCCCTTCTGTTGTGTGGAGCCCAGCCGTCGAAGCCGCCCCTCACTACCGCAGTCCAAGTTCATCGCCTTTCGAGCGCCGCGGCGCAGCAAGCCAGTCCTATCCTGCTCCATGGAATAGTGACACAGGTCATGCCGGAGTGGCGCGGCTTCTCATTCCAGGACCTGACCGATGCGGTCTACGTATCGGCGGCATCGATTCAGACGCCGCTTCTCAAGATCGGGCAGATTGTCGAGATCAGAGGGCACACGGCGCCAGGCAACTTTGCCCCTATAGTCCAAGCAACTGAAGTACGAGTGCTGGGGATTGGAGCTATGCCGAAACCCCTCCACGCCGACTGGAAGTTCATTTCGAGCGGTGCTTGCGACAACGACTACATCGAGGCGGAAGGTGTCGTCCGATCCGCAGGTGCCATCGATCCTCCTCTCTGGAGGTGGCATGCGACGGCCCTGCATATCGATCTCGGCGGGAACTCGGTCTGGGCGTATCTGCGGGATGCCAACGGTCTGGTGCCGGGACAATTAACGGATGCGAGTGTCCGGCTCAGAGGCGTTTGCGTTGTGTTGGCGAACAGCCGGCGGCAGTTTGAACAAAACGTGCTGCTGCTGTCCAAGGCGTCTGACGTGCAAGTCATGCAAGAAGCTCCGAAAGATCCCTTCTCGGCGCCTTTGACCTCGATCGACCGTCTCTTTGAGTACAGGCCGGCGTCGAACATGGAGCATCGGGTGAGGGTCCGCGGCATAGTGACTTTGGCAGACGCGACGCGTGTTTTTCTCCAGGAGGAGAACAGTGGGCTTCTTGTGCGGACAATTTCAGCTGCCTCTGTACGGGTCGGCGACCTTGCGGATGCCATCGGATTCCCGGCACCCGGGCCATACGCAGCGGTGCTGGAGGACGCGCTGGTTCGTTCTTCCGGACAACATGGTCCGCCTCCCCCTCTGTATCTGAAAGCCGACGATGTAATGCTGCGCTCGCGGGGAGACCGCCCTTTACCACCGGATGCGATGCTGGTCCAAATCGAAGCCACGGTGCTGGATAGTAGCCGGTCGGCTCAAGAGGAAGTTCTGGTCCTGCAAAATGGGACGACGGTTTTCACCGCACGCGTCCAGGGCCGGTTAGCGAACAACAATCTATCCCAATTGGAAGGCAGCCGCGTAAAGGTAACGGGCATCTGTGTAATTCAGGTAGGTGATCTTGGACAGCCTCGCTCGTTCGAGCTGCTGATGCGGTCTCGCGGAGACCTTCGTGTGCTGGCGCCGGCGCCGTGGCTCACACGTTCCCGAGCCCTGCGCGCGGCAGGAGTTCTGCTGGCATTTGCCGCGGGGGCCGCGATCTGGCTGACGCTTTTGCGGAAGAGGGTAGCAGCGCAAACCGAAATCATCAGACGGCAGATCGAACGTGAGTCGATGCTCGAAAAGCGTTTTCGCGAGCTGGTCGAAAACGCGAGCGACATGGTCTACATTCGGGATCTCGACGGCCGCCTGCTGCATGTCAATCGTGGAGCAGAACATTTGACTGGATACAGCCGCGCAGAACTGCTGGGCTTGAACTTTGTTGACCTGCTGGTGCCTGAACAACGAGAACTGGCGCGCTATCAGCGAGAGGCGCGGGAATCTGAGGAGGAATCGGATTTCGAAGCCGCCGAGTGGCGCTTCCTACGAAAAGACGGGCGGGAAATTACGGCTGAGGTCCATCAGCGATTTCTCGCTGACGGCGAGGGGCGGATCAGAGTCGAGGCGATTGGCCGCGATGTGACAGCGCGCAAGCAAGCAATGTCCGATAACCAGGAAAGGTTTCGCACGCTCGCCGATAACATCGCGCAGCTTGCATGGATGGCCGACGAACACGGCTTTACCTTCTGGTACAACCAACGGTGGTTCGACTACACGGATGCGTCGCTCGACGAAGCGCGCGGCTGGGGTTGGCAGAAATGGCACCATCCCGATCACGTCGAGCGCGTCGTCACGAGCATTCGACATAGCTTCAATACCGGAGAGACCTGGGAGGACACATTCCCGTTGCGTCGCCGCGACGGCCAGTATCGATGGTTCTTGGGAACAGCAATGCCGATTCGGGATCAGCACGGTCGAGTTGTCCGATGGTTCGGCACGAACACCGACATCACAGAGCAGAAACAAATGGAAACGGAGTTGCAAAGATCGAACGATGATCTCCAGCAGTTTGCCTACCTGGCGAGTCACGATCTGCAAGAGCCGCTACGCAATGTGTGCATCTTCACTCAACTGCTCGCAAAAACATATGGCGAAGGCGACTTGACCCGGCAACGCCGCGAATACATCGAGATCATCACGGGAGGCGCCCGGCGCATGGCATCGTTGATTACGGATCTACTCGCGTATTCGCGGGTCACTGGTATCGAGCAACCCGATCGGCAGAGCATCGACTTCGAGCTGCTGTTTCAGAGCACGCTGGAACACCTGAGCGCCAGCCTTATCGAGTCCGGGGCCACCGTCACGCACGACACCCTCCCGCCGATTGATGCGAGCGCATCACAGATGTCCCAGGTGGTGCAGAATCTGATTGCAAATTCGGTTAAGTACCGCCGGCCTGAAGTGCCGCTGCGAGTGCATGTGGGCGCCGAGTATCAGATTCACCGCTGGCTGTTTTGGGTGCGGGACAACGGCGCCGGTTTCGAATCGCAGTACGCCGATAAGGTGTTCGGTATCTTCAAGCGCCTTCACGGTCCTGAAGTTCCCGGCACCGGAATAGGACTCGCCATCTGCAAAACGATCATCGAACGCCATGGCGGGCAAATTTGGGCCGAGGCGCAACCAGGCGAGGGCGCGACGTTCTATTTCACTATCCCCGACCGGACCTGCTCCGAGCGGTCCTGAGCTCCGATCTCCGGCGCTTTATCGCCAAGCCGGCGGAAGGGAAGGCGCACCTGGAAGCAGGTTTCTCCCGGGCGCGATGTAAAGGTGACCTGTCCGTGATGCTGCTGCACAATGCGGTAAACAGCGTCGAGCCCTAGCCCAGTTCCGGCTCCGACTCCCTTGGTAGTGAAAAACGGTTCAAAGATGCGGGATTGCAATTCTTGAGGAATTCCAGCGCCGTCATCGATGATTTCGACGCGCGCGTATTCGAGCTCCCGGCTTGTGCGAATGAGCAGTGTGCCGGTTCCACCCATGCCATCGATGGCATTATCGATGAGATTAGTCCAGACCTGGTTCAATTCGCTGCCATGCGCATAGATGCGCGGCAAAGAACGGTCGAACTCCCGGACCACCTTGACGCCCTTTTTCAGACGAAACTTGAGAATGGTCAGAGTGCTTTCAATGCCCGTGTGCAGATCGATCTCCTGCTCGGGCATCTGGTCCATGTACGAATATTCTTTGATTGCTGCGACTAGTTCCGAGATGCGCGCCGTTGCGTTCTCAATCTCGCGCGTGAGCTTTTCGGCGCTAAGGACGTAGACGAAGCGTTCGAGAACATCCTGCAGGAGCGGCATTGCAAAATTTTTGCCTAACGGTTCGAGAGATTCGACGGTAGTTCCCGCTTCGGCAAGGGAGCCCGCGAGTTTCCAGGAATCGGTGACGCCACGATGGTCCAGCCAGGTGCTTAACTCGTCCTCCAGGTCGCTTTGCACCAGCGGATCGAGTGGCGCGGCCGATGAGAGATGATCGAGGGCTTGCTCTTCGCATTGCGCAAGGAAGCCGCGCTGCTCCCGCGAAAGATCTTCCCGGTTGAGCCGGGCGCCGATGCGGCGCAGAGCAAGCGCGGCCAGACGAAGCGCTTCGGCGGACCTGCGGGCAGCGGCAGCGGGATTATTCAGCTCGTGCGCGAATCCCGCAGACAGCTTGCCGAGCGCCATCAGTTTCTCACGCTGCTGGGCATTGCGGCTCGTTTCCCGGATACGGTCCGCCATCACTCCCATCAGGCGTGGCAGGAGCTGCGGGATGTATTGCAGCATTTCGTTGAAGCGATCCTTATGCAGCCGAGCCCCTCGCGACGGCATTACCGCACGTATGGTGAGCGTAAAGTGAGTCATGCGCGAATAGGGCAGCATTCCCGTTACCTGGCCCGAACGCACGATGTAAATCGGAGCATCCACACCCGCCGTTTCGGAACGCCCTTGCACCTCGCCTTCAAGCAGGACGAACAGCGCATCAGCGGCGTCGCCCTCGCGAGTCACCACGTCGCCGGGCGCCAGACGAAGATCTTCCGCATGCGCCGCGAACCACTGCAGTTGGCTCTCTTCCAGATCGGAAAAAACTGGAATCTGACGAAGGGCGGCCGCCAGCGGAAGCTCCGGAGGCTCAGTAGACAAAATTGCCGCGTCGCTCATTTCAGGACACCTTGCTCAGATACTGGTGGACGAATTGAATCGCGATGGAACCTTCACCCACGCCAGATGCAACTCGTTTGACAGAGCCGTGCCGTACATCGCCGACCGCAAAGATTCCGGGCACGCTTGTTTCGAGCAGTCCCGGATCCCGATCGGCGCTCCAACCCTGGGGACGTTTGCCATCGTGCATCAGATCGGGTCCAGTCAATACAAATCCTCGATCATCACGCTGGACTACGCCGTCGAGCCATTGAGTGCGAGGCTCCGCGCCGATAAAGATAAAAAGCGAACTGGCGGATACCTGCTGAATATCGCCCGAGACGTCGCACGCGATCGAAATAGATTCCAAGTGGCTCTCGCCATGAACTTCCACCACACGTGTACGGCGTTCCACGCGGATGTTGGGCGTCTGTTCGATCTGATCGATCAGATACTGCGACATGGTTGCGCCCAGAGATTCGGCGCGCACCAGAATCACCACTTCACGCGCGTACTGGGAGAAAAACATAGCAGCTTGGCCGGCCGAGTTAGCGCCACCGACGATATACACATTCTCGTCGCGGCAGGAGATGGCTTCCGTGGTGCTGCCGCCATAATAGACACCGGCGCCCTGCAAACGCTCGGCGCCCGGAATGTTAAGCTTGCGCCACTGCACTCCGCTGGCAAGAATAAGTGCATGGCAGGAGAGCTTCATTCCATCGCTCAGGTTGAGTAACCGATAAGGACCTTCGATGTTGACGCCGACTGCCTCTTGTGGCGACACAATCTCCACGCCGAAGCGGCGCGCCTGTGCTACAGCGCGGCGCGCCAAGTCACCGCCCGATAAACCGGACGGAAAACCCAGATAATTTTCGATTCGGGAACTCAATCCCGCCTGACCACCTGGAGCCTCCCGCTCCACCATGACGGTCTTGAGACCTTCCGAAGCACCATAGACTGCAGCGGCCAGTCCCGCCGGGCCGCCGCCTACTATTGCAAGATCATAAAAATCGAGGCCGGCCCGGGTGCGCAGACCGAGCTTTTGCGCGACTTGTTGAGAGGACGGCTCTATCAATTCTTCGCCATCCGGAAAAAACACGACGGGCAGCTTACGCTCATCCGGACCCAGGAGGTCCAGTAAACGGCGGACCTCGGGTTCCCGGTCGGCTGCTTCCACGTCCAACCATTGAAAAGGAACTTGATTTCGCGCTAGAAAATCACGCACATCGTAAGACCTGGCGGACCACCTGGTACCCAAAACCCGGACACCTTCAAACGGCGGCCGGTAGTTTGCGGCCCAGTCTTCGAGAAGATCGTCCAGCACCGGGTAAAGCCTTTGCTCCGGCGGATCCCATGGCTTTAGCAGATAGAAATGAAGCTGGACATCGTTGATCGCTTTGATAGCGGCTTCGGTATCGGCATAGGCGGTTAAGAGAGCCCGCTTTGCATCGGGATACAGCTTCATCGCCTCGGTGAGCGTCTCAATGCCATTCATTTCAGGCATTCGATGATCCACCAGGAGAAGAGCAACCGGATCATTGCGTGTCTGCAGGCGCCGCAATAAATTCAACGCGCCCGCTCCGGAATCGGCGCGCATAACACGATATCGGTCGCTGTAGCGCTGGCGCAGATCGCGTTCGATCGCCCTCAGCACATCCGGATCATCGTCGACTGTCAGTATGACGGGTTTCACCATGTGTAGAGCCTATGCTTTACGGTACTGCAGCAGGGAAGGGATGAGATATCAGATATCAATCCAAAAGGCTAAAGCAATTGTGGGTTGGCGTAAATCCATCACAAGCACCGGCCGGCTGCTGTATTGGCCGCAGCGCGCCAGTAGGCGTCAAACATCGAGCACAATCCACGCTGGAGCATGGTCGCTCGCGTTTTCCTCGCCACGTACCCATCGGTCCACACCGCCGTCCACAAGCCGCTGAGACATCTTCGGCGAGAGCAGGAAGTGATCGAGCCGCATACCCTTGTCCGCCGGCCACCGCTCGCGCTTGTAATCCCAGAACGTCCAGAGCGGCCCGTCCGGGTGCAGCCTTCGCAGAGCATCGGTCCAGCCTTGAGCTAGCAGCCGCGCGAAGGCCTGGCGGCTTGCGGGCTGAATCAATGCGTTGTTATCCAGGGATCGAGTTGGATAGATGTCCTCGACCGTCGGCACCACGTTGTAATCGCCGGCCAGCACAACCGGCACATCGGCCGTCATGAGTTCGGCGGCATGTGTGATCAGGCGTTCGAACCAGGCCAGCTTGTAATTGAACTTCGGACCGGGCTGAGGATTACCGTTTGGGAGATAGATGGAAGCGATCAGCACTCCATTTACAGCCGCCTCGATGTAGCGCGCTTGCCGATCCTCAGAATTGCCAGGCAGGCTTGAGCGGGTCAGCACCGGATCATGGTCTCGCGCCAGGATCGCCACGCCGTTCCAGGAACGCTCGCCCTGCCAGACTGCTTCATAGCCGAGGGCTCGAAGGGCATGCGCGGGAAATGCTCGCTGCTCGGCCTTGAGCTCCTGAAGGCAAACCACGTCTGGCTTAGTTTTGGCGAGCCAGGCCAGGAGGTTCTCCAGCCGTTTGTTGATGTTGTTGATGTTGAAGCTGGCGATTTTCACCGGTCGGATCTCAAGCCGTAATGTCCTGGCCTGAGCGAGTGCTTGGAATACTCAACAGTAAGCTGTTTTGGTTTGCGCTTAGCAAGCTTAGCATCCCGTTCGGTATACGCGCGGTGTTCGCTCTATAATGCCTTCAATTCCTCTTAGTAGCATGAGCGCACCATGAGATTGGTTCTACTGTTTCTGTCTTCATTGGCATTGGGCATTCCGGGTGTTGTGCCGGCCGGCGAATCTGCCTGGTACGACCATGCAGTGATTTATGAGATCTATCCTCGGAGTTTTCAAGACTCGAACGGCGATGGTATCGGCGATCTCAAAGGCGTCACGCAGCGGTTGGACTACCTCAAGGCTCTCGGTGTAGATGCCGTTTGGCTCACGCCATTCTTTCCCTCTCCCAATGCCGACTTTGGTTACGACATCTCCGACTACACGAATGTCGCGGCGGAGTACGGCACGCTGGCCGATTGGGATGAGCTTGTCCGCGAAGCAAAAAAGCGAGACATTCGAATCCTGGTTGACTTCGTCGTGAACCACTCTTCCGATCAACATCCATGGTTCAAGGAATCACGCTCATCTCGCGACAATCCCAAGCGGAACTGGTACATTTGGCGCGACGGCGGCAAAGACGGACAACCGCCGACACACTGGCAATCCATCTTCGGCGGATACGCATGGACGCTCGACCCTCGGACCAATCAGTGGTACTACCATATCTTTCTTCCGCAACAGCCTGATCTGAACTGGGCGAACCCCGGGCTGCGAAACGCCATGTTCGACGTGGCTAGATTCTGGCTGAACCGCGGCGCGAGCGGTTTTCGCCTGGACGCGACGCCGTACCTCTTTGAAGATCCATCGTTCCCCGAAGACTTGAACCCTAATTCAGGACCGCCGGTCGCGTTGAAGCCCTACAACTCAGCGCGCCCGGAGAACCATCAGGTGCTACGGAAGCTCAGGGCCATCCTGAATGAATATCCGGGAGACCGCGTGCTTCTCGGAGAATCGGTAACCGCAACAATGCAGGACCTGAATGCGGTCTACGGCACAAATCGGGACGAAATTCAGTTGCCCATGGACTTCTTTTATGGAGATCTCAAAACGTTAAATGCTTCTGCTTTCAAGAGACAGGTTGACGCGGCCGAGACTGAGCTTAACAGCCAGACTCCTGTCCTCTTTCTGAGCAGCCACGATCACCCACGTCAGTGGAGCGTTTTTGGAGATGGCAAGCATAACGACCAGATCGCAAAGCTCACTGCGGCGGCTACACTGCTAGCGCGCGGTACAGCACTCATGTACTACGGCGAAGAGATTGGCATGGCGACGATGCCGAAAAGTGAGCTGCGGAGGTTCCCCACTAGCCCCAAGCGTCCACGGGCCGACGACCGAGATGGCGAACGTACGCCGATGCAGTGGACATCGGACAAGGGAGGAGGATTCACGACAGGATCTCCGTGGCTGCCGATTGGATCGGAGGTGGAAGCGTACAACGTCGCGTCGGAAAAGGCCAACCCTGATTCCATCTACAATTGGTACGCGAAGCTGCTGCGGCTGCGGCACACGCCTGTCTTCCGTGATGGCGCCTACCTGCCGCTAGACTCGGGCAACGCCAACGTGTTCGCCTTCGGGCGCTCGATCACGGATAAGCGGAGCGCATTAGTCGTCCTCAATATGAGCGGCAAAGAGCAGAGCGTAAGCATCAGGGGAATGCCTGGCAAGCGAGCTCGTATCGACGGAATCTTACTGGCGACTCCAATGACAGCCACTCCCGCTGACTTGAACTTCCGCCTTGCACCTTACGCTGTCGTCATCGCGAGCGTAATCGGTGTTTAGTGCTCGCGCATAACGATATAACCGTCGGAGTGCATAATGGCTTCGTAGCTTTGTGACCCGCACCCCTAACCAACCCGCGATCGGCGGTGCACAGATGAGATCCGCAGTCACAGTGACAAACCTTGTTAAGCGGTACCAGAAAGCCAAGACGAATGCGGTCGATGACGTCTCGTTTGCGGTCCGCCAGGGTGAGACTTTCGGACTGCTGGGTCCCAACGGAGCGGGCAAAACCACGACCATTGGCATCTTGACGACCGCGATTGTTCGTACATCGGGTACGGCAGCGATCGGTGGCGTGGATGTTGCGCAGGATCCTATCGGTGTCAAACAGCGTATCGCTGTCGTGCCGCAGCAGAGCAATCTCGATCGAAGCCTGAAAGTGCGCGAGATTCTCACGTTTCATGCGGCCTACCACGGCGTAGCCCGGCGCGAGCGGGAGCAGTTGGCAGACACTCTTCTCGATCAACTCGGGCTGGGCGAGCGAAAGAATGAGAAAGTCAGCCAATATTCGGGTGGCATGGTGCAGCGGCTTATGATTGCCCGCGCGCTGATGCATGAACCCCAGGTACTGTTCCTCGATGAACCGACGAATAATCTCGATCCACAGTCGCGCCTGTTTCTTTGGGAGAAGATTCGCGGATTGCACGCTCGCGGCCTGACTATTCTGCTGACTACTCACGACATGGAGGAAGCGGATCAGCTCTGCGATCGTGTCGCCATCATGGATCATGGAAAAATTCTGGTGAACGACTCGCCGGAAGAGCTGAAGCGAACTCTACCGGGGAGCAGCGCGCTGGAGTTGCAGACCTTCACCAGTAGCAGCGAACCCGTCCAGATTAATCAGCGGATCTCGACGGTTTTGGCCGCGCTGCCGGGAACGGTGAAAGTTGACACGACGCCTGCCGAAACGAATCCGCAGGAGCAGGGTTACTACACGCATACCCTCTTTGGCGACAATGTGCATTCGTTGATCGGGAGGGCGGCGCAGGCGATTGCTGAAGCCGGTGCGGAAGTCCGAAATGTGAGCGTGAAGAAGCCGTCTCTCGAGGAAGTGTTTCTGTCGCTCACCGGAAGGCATCTGCGAGGATGAGTAACGGACAGTACAGCGGCTCTCGAACATCCCTCGGAATAACGGCGCTGCTGGCCACGTTTCGCCGCGATCTCGTGGTCACCGGGCGCGAGTTTACTCCATTTCTACTGCAGGCGTTGATGCAGCCCTTGTTCTTTCTGTTCATATTCGGCAAGGTGCTGCCTGGCATGGGGCTCGCTGCGCCAAATTTCGCCACTCTGATGCTACCCGGTATTGTTGCGCTCACAGGAATGATAGCGGCCATGCAGGGCGTGACGTTGCCGCTGGTCCTCGACCTTGGATTTGCACGGGAGATAGACGACCGCCTGCTGGCGCCCATGCCCGTCTGGTTCGTATCGCTCGAGAAAGTGCTGTTTGGAGCAGTCCGTGGCGCCATTGCAAGCTCCGTTATATTTCCGCTGGGATGGTTGATTCTCGGGAGCGGGTTCCAGGTCAGAACAGACCGCCTATTCATCCTGATAGCGATGGTCTTGCTGACTGCCCTGGTGGGATCGACGATCGGGCTGTTCATTGGCACGATCATTAAGCCCGATCAGATTAGCCTAATGTTCACGCTGATCTTCACGCCCTTGCTGTTCACTGGCTGCACTTACTATCCTTGGGGCGCACTCGGCCATATCCGCTGGTTCCAGATCTTCACCCTGATCAATCCGCTCACGTACGCGTCCGAAGGTCTCCGCTATGCGATGGTGCCGCCGGTAAATGGAAAGGACTTTCCCACTCTGCGGCTGTTTTGGATTCTCTCGGCTTTACTGACATCCGTGGCAGTCGTGTTCCTGTTTGGAACCCGAACCTTCGAGCGAAGAGTTGTCACATAGCGGTCTGGCCAAAAATCGGGTCACAAAAGTTACTCAAAGTATTTGTCTTTTGTTTTCATTAACTTGCAATAGAAAATTGAGGGCGGACAGCACTGCGCGGCGGCTACCTTCGTGTGCGAAAGGAACTTCCAACGCACATGCACCCGCCCGTAATCGTCTACTAAAAACTGTTTTCTTTGAGTCATGTTCAGTCAGACCTTGAGCCAGGGAAAGCGGCCACCGCTTTCCCGCACTCACAATCCTCTTTTAACTTCTTTCAGTGCCGCTCAGTCGCAGCAAATTCTATTTCCCGCAGGTAATCTTCTATGTCTGCTCAACGCTCCAAATCGAAATCGAAATCCAAACGCGCCGTTGCCAATCGCGCCAATGCTCAAAAATCTTCCGGTCCGAAGACCGAGCAGGGGAAAGCCGCCGCTTCGCAGAACTCTTTTAAGCATGGTCTCTATTCGAAAGCGCTGATCATTCCGGGCGAAGATCCCGCACTCTTTGAAGCCCTGCGCACCGATCTGGCTGCCGAGCATCGCCCTGTAGGGTTGACCGAAGAGTTGCTGGTCGATGAAGTGGCGCAGCACTACTGGCGCATGAAGCGTTACCGCGCCATGGAAGCGCAGATGTACAAATCCCAGGGCACGAATGCGAATGGCAATACGGATCTGGATGTAGAGAATCTGGTGAGCTGCATCGAGCTCGGATTATTCACTTCCATCCAGCGTGTTCTGAACTCCGCCGAGCGCAGCTTCTATAAGGCGCTCAAGACTTTACGCGAGTTGCAGAAGGCCCGTGGCTTCGTTCCTGCAAAGGCTCAAAACGCCGCTGTCGCTCCCACCCCTTTTCCCGCCAAACAGCGCAGCGCTGCCGAGGAATGGGCCGAAGTGGAGGCCGCTACCGGCATGAACGAGGCGCAATTGACCGCCCTGTTCCGCGGAGCCGCCTGACCGGCCCACATTTCCCTGATTTTTAGAACTGCTCGCCACAACTCGCACCCGCAGTGTCGCTGAACGCTGATCGCTAATGCGTCATCGCGTAGACGATGTAATTCACACCGATGCGAAATCCCAGCGCCGAATACTGCTCCGGATAGAGCGGATTGTCGGCGTGTTCCCAGGAGTCGCCGAGGTCCATGTTGTGACAGATCGCGACCACCAGCCGGCCATGGTCATCGTAGATGCCGCGCCACCTGGGTTGGTAGCCATCTTTTTCAAACGTGCGGTGGGAATGAACGAACTGTTCGCCGGGCACCTGGTAGCGTTCATCCAGATCGTAAACAGTGTGAAAGATGGGATCGCTGTCCGGGATCTCGACAATAGGACGGTCGGGAAAGACCTTTTTCATGCTGGCCGTGAAGGTGTTCCATTCCCAGGTGCCGTGGAAATCGTCGCACATGAAGAAGCCGCCGCGGTTGATAAAATCGCGCAGCTTGGCTGCCTGCAAGTCCGTCAAATCCCAATGGCCGACTTCGACCGCGTATAACCACGGCCAGTTGTACATGTCGTCGCCATCTTCAGCGGCGACGGGCTCTTCCGCTGAACGTGCATCAATGCGAGTGAGACGTCTGACGGCGGCTGACAAGTGACGATCGGAGCGCGGATAATCAATGGTCCAGTTGGGTCCGCGGCCATATCCGGTTTCGACAGCGCGATACATGAAACGCGCGAAGACCCACTCGGCGGGCACGTTGTAATCGGGTGGTATCGGATAATTTTCGTATTCCCAGCCGGGATATTCGCGGAAGACGCCCGGCTGTTGAGCTTTGCGCGAGGTGCGGCGGCCCACGTTGGAGGCATCGTTCGGGAGCAGTTCCTGATCGGGAAGAGGAACGGTTGCGCAAACGGCGGTCAGGATGGCCATCGCGGCAAGAATCAGCACAGGAGCGCGTACAGTGCCGGCTACCGCCATTCCTCCATCATTACCGATTATGTTCGAGGGAGCCTGCCTACCGAACCTTGGCGTGATACAACTGCAATAGTTCGCTATGAGAAGGGCCTTGTATGCCAAGCGGGTGCTCGCCGCGTGCTGCGCGATTTTGTTCGGCGCCCTTTTGACTGCACGGCCGCAAGACAGCGGAGCGGCGGCTCCCTCCGAGGCCGAGCAGCAGAAACTGCTCGCCGCAATAAGCCAGTATGCTGATGACTACATAGTCAAACTGCCCGACTTCGTGTGCCATCAAATCACCGAAGTCTATGAGGCCGATAAGAAAGGGAAACACTGGCACAAAGCCGATACTCTAAATGCGAAATTGGTGTTTAGTGGCGGCCGGGAGCAGCGAACTCTGGAGACCGTCAACAACAAGCAAGTCCGCGGTAACCCAGCCCGCTTGCGAATACCGCTCTCGACCGAGGGTGAGTTTGGCATCTTATTGAGCAGAGTCTTCGACGATGCATCGCAAGCGAAGTTCTCATGGGCAGGTTGGGACACCGTACACGGTCACCGTGTGGCGAAATTCAATTACGCGATCGATCGTGAGCATTCGAGCATGAGCCTGACGAACTACATCAAGGCCGTTGTGCCTTATCATGGCTCCGTCTACGGAGATCCTGAGACGGGGGCAGTTTGGCGAGTGACGAGCGGCACGACGAACATTCCCGAAGAGATTCAGATCAAGAGCATCTCCACGACCGTCGAGTACGATGAGATCCTGATCGGAACTCGGAAGTACCTGCTTCCGGTAAATGCGACCGTTCTATTAACCGCCGACCGCGACCAGACGCGAAACGAAATGCAGTTCGCGGACTACCGTAAGTTCGAGGCGGAGTCCACCATCACATTCGGCGACCAAGCCCCGCAGCCTCATTCCGAGCCGCGCACACAGTAAGCGGTTTCTCGCGCCGCCGAATTATGCCGAACGGCCCAACACCTGTCCGACAGCGCGCTGTGCTTCGAGAATGGACATGCGATGATCCATGATGCCGGAGAGATCGGAATTGGCAAACGCGATGCGGCCATAGGGATTGTGGCGAATGACTTCGCCCGGTGCGGGTTTGCCGTTTTCGCCGAAGAAGAAGCCGGGCTGCGGGCTCAAGTAGGCGTGACCCCAGCGATTAAGGACGATGCCGGCAATGTCGCGAGCGGCGTTAAATCCGGTGCGCGCGAACAGGGTTGTGAACTGCTCGCGAATGCGTTCCTCGTAGGCGCGAAAGGAAGTCGACAGCAGTTCTGTCCGGCCGCGAGCCGTCTGTGTCTGGAGCGATTCTCCCGGATAAGAAAAAAGAATCTTCAAATTGATGACGGTCGGAGTGTCCGGGCTGATGGTGGCCGGGTCTGTGCCGAACGTAGCGACCTTGCGCATCGTGATGTAATTGCCGATTCCTTCGAACCACTGGCACTCAGTCAACCCCAGGTCGTAAAGGAACCGCCAGTTGCGCACGGCGACATTGGCCATCAGGCAAGGAGCGCGATGAAACTGCGCGTAGGCATCGCGGCAGTTCTGCGGCATATCGCGAATCACGTGTTTGGTAGTCCAACTGCCGCCGGCCATAATGACGCTCCTGGCTTTCACGCGGAACAGCTCGCCACCCCTGGTGTAATCAACATTTACGGAACTGGACTTCTCGGGCTCGCCGTCATGCTTGACGGAGACGACGGTGGAGGCGAGGCGGATGCGCGCGGGTTGTCCAGCGCGATCCAGGGATTCGAAGTTGATTCGGCCGCGGCAGATATCTTGCATGGTCTCCGAGCCCGGGATGGAATCGGAGATCAGTTGCTTTAACATCTGGCGGGCAACACCTGCGTTGCCGCCGGGGAACATCTGCGCGCCCTTATCGTATTGCCACGGCAGCAGGACATCGGCGGCATAGTCCGCATAAGCGGAAAGGACGTCCGCGCCGATGCCCGAGCCGCCGCCCGAGATGGGCGAGAGAAAAGTGCGGATAGTGGCCGGGCTCAGGCCGTAAGTCTCCGTGAGGTGCTGTTCGAGAGTGATGCTGTCCAGGTGGCGAGAGGCTTCGTCGCCATGCACTTTGGGCTGATAAGGATGGATCGAAAAAGGCTTGCGATCGTTTTCGCGCATCTGTAACAATTCACGCCGTGCCTGATCCGTTATCGGTGCACCCGCCAGCCGCTTGCCCCAAGGATCGATGACCCACACACCCTCGGGATGACCAAATTTCGCGCCGAAAAAGAGGCCGGAGGTTTTTCCGCCGGCAGGGTAGGGAGCTGTTTCGATCTGCATCTCGGGCTGCGGACCGGCCCACTGCTGGTAGCGAAAATCCTGCCAGTTCACTTTGATCGAATCGTAGAAACTTGCCAGAAAGGTATCGGTTAGCGGCGGAAAACAGGCGGCCGAGCCCTGATGGATCATCAAGCGCTGCCCGTCGACGTTGAACTCGTTGCGCTTCGCTTCACCGCCGAAGATCGGATGATTGTCGATGACCAAGCATGTCTTCTTAGCATGAGCCTGGCGCTCGAAGAGAAGAGCCGCGGCGATACCGCTGATGCCGCCGCCCACGATCACGCAGTCGTACTGCTCACGCGTCTCAATCGGCCGCAGAGGTTTTCCTTCGAATTTACGATCGCGAATCTGATGGCCGGCCGACATCACTTCATAGGTGTTGCCGTTTGAAGACGAGTAATCGCCGACGCCGCCGTAACCGGTCCAATCCTCTTTTGCGAGCAGTTGCAGAGGAGTTACCGAGCCGAGCAGCACTCCGCCCGCTGCCAGCAGGGTGGAATTTAGAAGGTCGCGGCGGTCGATTTGCGCATCCAGGCCGAGTTGCTTTTCGCGTGAGGAAGACGGTCGATCAGGCATGATTCGTGTGTTTGGAGTGAATCTCCGGTCTATTTAAGCATCTAATAGGTGTAGTGGAGCATTCCAAGTTCAGAAGACCTTCTCGCGCGCCCCGGAACAGTACTCTATCAGGCCGGTTGACACGTGCTCCCGAGACGGCGAAGTTTCTTCGCAGGGCCGCGCCTGCTTTCCTGCGTGAACTTTCAAAAGAATACAAGCGCGAGACGGCTCCCGCTCCCCTGCATCCGCATCCTCTGCTCTGGCCGGATAAGGGAATCCACGCTGCCTGGCTGGGCCACAGTACAGTTCTTTTGAAAGTGGATGGATTCACCATTCTGACCGATCCAGTGTTCAGCCTGCGCGTCGGATTGAATTTGGGACTGTTCACTTTGGGCATCAAGCGGCTGATTGACGTTGCGCTCGATCCCGCGGAGCTGCCGCCGATCGACCTCGTGCTGCTCTCGCATGCTCACATGGATCATTTCGATCTGCCCAGCCTGCGACTTCTGGAGAATGAAAAAACGTGCGTGATAACCGCTCTGCGAACCGATGATTTGCTGAGACCGAAGCGTTATGCGAGAGTTCAGGAGCTGCGCTGGAATGAGACCACGCATGTAGGGCCGGCTAGCGTAAAGGCTTTTGAAGTTGTTCACTGGGGAGCGCGGATGCGGAGCGATGTGTATCGCGGCTATAACGGTTATCTCTTAAAAGTTGGCCAATACCAGGTGCTGTTCGCCGGCGATACAGCGCAGACACATCATTTCAAGCAGTTGAAATCTTCGAAGCCGATCGACCTTGCTATCATGCCCATCGGCGCATACGATCCCTGGATCCATGTTCACTGCAATCCCGAGCAAGCCTTGGCAATGGTTAACGACGCAGGAGCGGAACTGATACTGCCAGTGCATCACCAGACATTTCAATTAGGCCGCGAGCTTAAGAGGGAGCCCATCGAGCGGCTTCTATCAGCCGCCGGACGCCGTCCCGAACGGGTGTGTATACGAGAGATTGGTGAGGAGCTCTCGATTTGAGCGCCGCTATTTCTGCTGCGGTACCGGATTTCGATCCGCTGTTGGAGTGTTGATAGCCGCAGCCGGCTGTGCTTGAGGAGCAGCGGCAGTTGCAGTTTCGCGGATCAGGTACAGGCGAAACGGAGTCACCTGGAACGGCATCTTTTCTTTCGCCGAAGTCAAAGCGGAGGTCTGCGCCTTGAGAAGACGCAACTGGTCTGACCAGGGATCGACTATAACGCGCGAGCCGAGCGGCAGGGCGGAAATCTGATTCTTGTCTCGGACCTGGAGTTCCGGAGCGACATCCATCAGGCCGGAAAGACGCAAGTCCTTCTTCGTATCTGACATGCGATTGCCCAAAAGAGGTTTGATCAGGTGTGGAACATCGTCGCTGCGGACCGAGAGCATCCGCAGGAATAGACCAACTTGCGGCAATTTGTTGTTGTACGGCGAATTCTTCAAAAGCTGAATCGCTTTTTGATCGGCTGCGTCTTCTTCGGTGCGAGTTCTGGCCAGTTCGACTTTCCTCAGAGTGTCGGGATCATCGAATAGCAGTCGATCCGCGAACGCATATTTGGTATCTATGGAATGCGCCAGAAGCACATGCGCTAGCTCGTGGGCCAGCACTGCGGCGAGCGATGCCTCGTCGGGCAGAACGTCTACGAGGCCGCGGCTGATAAGGATGGTGTGATTGATGGCCACCGATTCGAGCGGGGTCGTCAGCAGGATCCGGGCATGCACTGGCGGGTCCGTGCTGATGTTATTTGTCACTTCGAGGTTGTTGAGGACTGTGTCCAATACCTGATCGACATCACCAGGGGGGGCCACCAGCCCGGCTCTTTGCAAGCGGTCAACCACATTGCTTTCCGCCTGCTGCTGCCACAGTCGCTGCTCTTCGACGGGAGTGTAGCCGTTCGTATTAGATTGGCTGTTGTCACGCACACCTTGCTGGCTGTCGACGGTCAGTTCGGTGAAGGCCTCCTGCGCTCTATCCCTGGAAGTCTGATAATCCCAAAGCCGCGTCTGCGCTCTCATCGGGGCAGTGTGGACCGGTCCCCAGCGATATCCTTCATCTTGTGCATAGATATAGGCCGGTAGCCAGAATCCGCCGGCATTCACCCGCCAGGACTCAAAGTGTGAAAACTCGTCGTTGGGCGACGGAACATAGTGGCCGTTGAAGCGGACGATATTGTAGTTCTGATCTTCGATCCAAATCCGCCCCTCGAAGCGAGGCTTACCCGCGCCAGGTTGCGGACGGACATCCAATACGAAGCAACGGACCTCGCCCAGGAACTCCCTCCTCACGTAATCGAACTGGTAATGGGCGCGGTCGAAACCCCTGGAATCCAGAAACATCTCGTCGGCGAAGCCGGTGGGAAAGTATTGAGTGCTGAAGAAGGACGTAAAGAAATGCGGAACCTTTTTGATCAGGTTTCTTCGCGGAAGAAAAGAGTCGTCGACCACCCCGTTTGTGATGTTCAGTTTGCCGAGGAAATAGAAATCGTGGTCAGGAACAAATCCCAGATCAGGATCCTTTTTCATCTCCTGGATATAGGTTTCGATGACCGGTTCCTTAGTTCGAAGCCGGTCCAGTAATATGTGTTCGCTATTAATTGCTCGATCGATTACCTCATCCAGATTGCGGGCGGGCGTGGAGTTCGCTTGCCACAACACATGATTGAGATCTTGTGAAGGATCAGTTGCAGGCCGCGATGTCTGAGCGGGGTTGGGCCTAGACGGATCTTGCGACAAAGCGAGCGATGCCGCCATCGCCACTAACGCGGCAGCACGGATAAACCGGCAGGATACTTTTCGGCTTTTGGAAAACATGAATGAATAGCTCGGGATCTGAACGGGATAACTCTTTAGGTTAGTTCGAAGGTTATATATATTGTTGCGTTCGTGTCAACCGGCACACCTCCCCGGGTGGCGGGTCGAAAGCGAACACGTTGCGCGGCCTGCTGAGCGGCTTCGTCCAGACCGTGGCCAAGTCCGTGTACGACGCGCACAATCTTGATCGATCCTGTGGCGAGAAAGACCACGTCCAATGAGACTTGGCCCTCCAGCTTCAGGTCACGCGCTTCCTGGGAGTAGGTCGGCTTGGGTTTGGACAAGATCTCTACCGGCGTAAAGGCGGCCTCTGCCGTGTGTGGTCGAGCGGCTGGTGCCGCCTGTGCAGAGGCTATTGGAGTTTCACCGAAAGCACCGGTCTTCACCGTTCCTGCGGCATGGCTGTTTCCAGAGGATCCACCACCCACTTCTCCGGCACTCCCAAAAGTAGTTTGTCGGACGCCGCCTGAACTGTTCCGTCCTCCGCCCCCGGAATTGCCGCCTCCCTCCGGGAGATCGAACGAGCCCACCCTTGCCATCATGACGGCTGATGGACGGGAGTTGTTCGAAGCCGGAACGCCGTTCGGATCACCAAACCCTCCCACTTTCGCAGGTTTAGGCGCCTGAGGACCCTTGGCGAGCTGTATCGTCTGGAACGTACCGGTGCGAACGGCTGGTTTAGGCGCCGGGGCGAGCTTAGGCTCGGGCAGCGGCTGAAGCGTGGGTTCGGGAGCGATGGTCTTGATTTCCGGTGCGGCAGCCATCAGCTGCGGCTTAGGCGTCTGAACAGGCTTTACTTCGATCGGCTTCATGGGCCGAAGCGGTTTCGGCGGCGGGATTTCGGTTCTGGCGATGGAGGGCAGTTTCTGAACCTGAGGCGGCTGAGGCTGCACAACCCTCGGCAGGTAATCAGGTGGAGGCGCAATCAGAATCGCGGTATGAGGCTTTTCCTCCTTCGGCTGCTGAAGAACAGGTACGGCAATCAAAAACGAGGCCAGGATCAGCACCGTATGCACGGCTCCGCTGGTCAGGTAGCTTCGCCAGGAGTTCCCGGGTGCATGTATCGTGTTGAAAAGGCTTTGGCTTAGGATCGGCCCGTTCGCTTTTTCTTGAAACCCCATACTTGGTCCTGGCTTAATCCTCCCTTGATTTTGCTTGGCGGATCCGCATGACCGCGGCCAGGTCGGTCAGCCGACCGAACCTGCGGCTGGAACACTTCAGTGAGCGCACCCACACAACCCGTGTCCCACTCAACTACGATAGCGCAGTTTGCCCATATTTTCAGCCAGTGGCACTACCTGGCGGGTTGTATCGAGTACCAGCCCTTCCTATCCTGGGGGGGCAATACGGTTGGGTATACTCGTTAATACCTCTGTCGGCTGGAGTGGCGGAACTGGCAGACGCACGGGACTCAAAATCCCGCGACCTTCACTGGTCATGTGGGTTCGACCCCCACCTCCAGCACCA
>CAWCYQ010000018.1:0-162103 GCA_963799755.1 Terriglobia bacterium
CGTAACAGCCCCAGGAAGGCACAACTGAATGTCAATAGAGTAATTGCTACGCCTCTCGGACAAATGGGGACAGGAAGAATGGTCGCGCTGCTCAAGATCGAGCCGGTGTTGACGAACATTTTCCTTACTCGGGAACGCTCACTCCTGAAGCAATGAGGCGGTCCGAAGGGACCCTCCCGCAAGTATGTCAAGGCCATAAGCGCGAACGGCAGGGATCCCACAGACGCGACTTCCTGCAGTTTGTATCCACGCTGATTCACCAGATACATCGGCAACCAGGACAACAGGAAGTCCATACATAACCTAAGGCAAACAACCCAATGCATCCTGATGCCGTTGACCTCGGCCGTATGGTGTCGAATGTCCAGGAACAGGAACTCTACTTCCCGTCGTCACCGGCGACGCGCAGGAACTCTTTCTCCACAGACGGTAGAGTCGGAAGCTTCAGCTTTTCCAATTCACTGTTTACCCGCTTCCCCGTAGAGGAGTGCAGGTCGCTCTTATAGTTATCGATGATCTCCTTCGCACTGCTGTAGTGATGAAACCTGTCCTTTTCGCTTTTCGTGCGATCCTGGACGTCCTGTAGCTTCTTTTGCTCGGCGTCGCTGTACTTATCCGGACGGGCCTTCAAGATCGAATCAAACACGTGACGATCCAGGAACTTGAGTAACTCTGCCTTATTCGCCATAATTGTGGTCCAGGTGTAGGATGTGCCTGGGGCTGAGAAAGCCACACTCGGGACTTTACTCGTGAAAACCGTCGCGGGAAGGTAGATATGCACAGAACGCTAGCGCCATGTGACATTTGTGCTGACCGATAATGCTGACAACCTGATCGGAGCTCCGCTCAGCCGGTTTGATGGTCGCCTGAAGGTGACGAGAGCCCCTCGTTACGCTGCGGAGCACGCGGTTGCCAACCTGGCAGTCGCCATCCCGAGTTCGATTGTGCGAGGCCGAATCGAGACATTTCGACCGAGAAGGCTCTTGAGTGATCCAGGTGTCCTCGACGTGATCACGTACCAGAACGCTCCACGGCTCGCGTTCTTCGAATCCAATCCGCAGAACAGACCGGGGCAGACGCATCTGGTCTTGCAGGACGATGCGGTTCTATACCAGAGGCAACACATTGCCGTAATTATTGCGGAAACTTGAGATTGCACGGCATGCTTCGACGCTACTTCAGATCACCTACTGAGAGGAAGATTGTGTCACAGATTGCGGAGCGTACGCGATCAGGCGTTCAAACCCGAGCGAATTTACTGTCATCGATGATGCCGCGGCCGTCGACTTGTGCCATGGAGAACCGGAATCTGCGCTCGAAGTCTCGCCTGTGCGACTCGACCTGGAGTACACCCGTGGCGTTGAAAATCACAATGCAATGGAGCCCCACGCCACCATCGCTCGACGGGTTGGCGGCAAACTTCTTCTCATTCACTCAACGCAATGGGTCGGCCTCCCCGTGAAGCTAGTACTTGGACGGCACCAGATGTTTGCACAGGTGGGACATCGGCCCGCGACGGTACAGCGCATCCGAATCGGGGCAACTTCGGACGGAAGACTTCAATCGATATCGCACGATGTCGTTTCCGGAACGTCACGGTTTGACGACTACGTAGAATCTGCCGGTGCGACAGCACGCGTTACGTACTCCTGTCCGAACTTCGCAACCAAACATCGGATTGCTCGTCTCGATTTAGACACGTCATGCCCGATGCGAGCACCGGGCGAGGCACTTGGCAACTTCGTGGTGGAGTCCGCAATGGATGAACTCGCTCGTACGGCCGAGTTCGATCCGCTCGAGCTACGATTGCGCAATTACGCAGAGTAAGACGAAGATCGGGAGCAAGCCGTTCTCCAGCAAATCGCTACGACTCTGCTATGCCCCGGCCGTCGAACGCTTCGGCTGGAGCAAGCGCCCACGGAAGATTCGCAGTATGAAGGACGGCGACCGCCTTCGCGGGCGGGGCATGGCTTCCGCGGTCTTTACTGTGAAACTCTCGCCAGCGTCGGCGCGTGTGCAACTACACGCGGACGGGACGGCAACGGTCGAAACGGCATCGCATGACATCGGCACAGGCACGTATGAGTCTCTGGCGGGGCTGGCCGCCCAAGAGCTTGGTATCTTGCCGTCACGAGTTGAAGTGAAGCTAGCCGACACGGATCTGCCGAGTGCCCCCGCGTCGGCCGGGTCACAAACATCCGGTGCGGTTGGATCGGCGGTGGTTCTTGCTGCCCGCCGAGCCATACGGTTGATAGGACCTGACTTCACGCACCCGAATCCTGCGCTTCACTGGGCAGAAGACGATCGAAGCGGAGGCACAGTGGACACCTATGGAAGAACGCAGTTGGTCCGCATACTCCTTCGGCGCCCATTTCTGCAAAGTTGCCGTGGATGAAGTACTCGGAAGCGTTACTGCGCAGCCCTGGGTTGCGGCCTTTTCGACGGCCCGCATACTGAACGAGAAAACAGCCACCAGTCAGCTGATGGGCGGCATCGTCTGGGGTCACGGCCTTGCAGAACAACGGAGAGGAAATTCAGCGACAATGGCATGAGCGAGCAAGCGGCATCGGGCAATGACAACCGCGGATTATTCACGCAAAGCTGGCGGAGTGTGAAACCTCCTCGTGTTCCTCGGGTATTTCATGTTGTTTTGCGCTTTCCTGATGTTGATTGCGGCGGGTTGGCGAGGCTATCGAACGCATATCATCAATACGCGATGGATCGAAACCCGAGCCCAGATTCAAAAGTGTTCGCTCGATGTTTACCACCCGTTTACCAGAGACGGCGGAGCCGTCGTCTACTCTTTGTTCTGCCGCTTGGCGTACGAGTTCGCGTCTCATCCTTATGAATACCGCCTGCGGACCACCAGTAATCGATCAAAGGCAGTGCGGTCTTCGATCAACGACTGGATCGCTGGGCACGGGCCTGGAACGACGTTAAATATCAGAGTCAATCCATCCGATCCCAAGCAAGTTGCGGTAGAGCGCGAGCTGCCCATTCCATCAATTCAACCCAACCAGGGAAGCGCTCGTCACCAGGATTGCGTTTGGTTTTCCTGGGCTGCTCTTGATCCCGATAGGACGCAAGCTGACGGAATGGAGGGCAGCGCGAAAAAGCAGCGCTCAAGCATCCCGGCAGTGATACGCTGTACGAATGCTCTGGCGCTTGCTGACTCTGAGGTTCTGTTGCGAAGTTTCAAAGTGCCGCCTGACGGCATCAGGTAGCGTTTGGCAAGAAATACAAGGTTGCGGGCGTTGAGGGACCTGCCATAAATCCCACGCAAGTTGCCCAAGGGTACCAGGGAATATATCTCTTCTTTGTTAAGCAGGTATCACCCGCGTAGGCCAGCAAAGCCAAGGCGACACGCTGTATCGCGTTTTGGAGCAGCAGTGAAAGAGCGAAGCCAACGCCGCGAAGTACCTTATTCGTAGCGGTGAGTCATTGTCTCCACAGCGGCGCGGCTACAAAAGGCGTGGGAGAGGAATTGTTGACAGTTCCATGTTCCAGAAACGGTCCAATTAGACCATTTGCGGATGCACCCGCGCCGGGTCACAAAGATTAAGTTTTTGAGAAACGGTTTTCTACAAACGCCACCCCCGCCCGCTAACTTCCCCTGACCTAGCCGCGCGCGTTTTTCCGGCCGTCAATCCGCACCGCACCGGGGACGCACTTCGAACGTGATTCCGTAGTGGTTTAGCGTGCCTGGCACCAAACCGTCGGGCCGAGGGATTCTCCGGCTCTTTAGTCTTAATTGCAAGTAATCGAGCGTCGCGGCGATCATCGCTGGCGCAAGCAGAAGTACGAGGGGCCGTCCGGGGCAGACGACGGGCCCTTCGCTGAAGGGGATCAACGGCCATTCCCGAGCATCTTCTGTATTGTCGCTGCTCCAAATCGACGGCGTGAATCGGTCCGCGTAGGGAGACGCTCATTGTCACGGTGGAAGAACGGAGTAAAGATTACGACCGTACTGTTCGCAGGCAGCGAGCTACTCTCCCATTCGACTTGTTGCGTTGTCTCCCGAAGCAGCAACGGCGTCGTCGGCCACAGCCGAAGAGACTCGAGCACGGTCGCGCGAGTCTGCGGCAAATCATATCTGGCCGACTTAGGGACGGCGGTAATCTCTTCACGAACGGTAGCGGCGAACTCACGATGCGAGGTAAGCAAGCCAAGAGCTCGGAACGTTGCCATGCCAGCAGCGTCGAACGCAAAGAGCCACTGCGGAACTTGCTGAGCTGGCGCCGTCAAAGGGCCGGCTGGTGTCTGCTTGATGATGGCTGCCAAGCTGCCTTCGTCCGCATTGGCGATGTATCCCTCGATCCGGCGCAACATCCTATCCCGAGTCTTCGGTCGCTGCGGTTTGAGGAAGGCCCAGTTCGCGGCCGATCGAAGCGCAGCCATGTCGCTCGACAGCTCATTGTCGTCGGCAGCAGCATCTCCGAAAACAATGCGTCGCACAGCGCGAAACCAGCCTTCGGAGAAAATACGCCAGGTGAGATCACTTCCCGCACACAACACGCAAGAGGATAAACGGCTGGCTTCGTCGCCAATCACACTGAGAAACTTCTCGCCCATCCGGTGAACCGGTTCGTTGGTATCCAACACTGCTTCGTTGAAAGCGCGCCGTTTTACCCGTTCCGAACCTTTGGAAATCAGAACGCCTTTAGGTTCGAAGTGGGCCAGTGTGGCCGTTTTCTCCTTGGTAGCCGCTGCGAAAAGTTCGGGTGATCCATTGAGCACCCGGTGGACATCTCGGGGGTTCAAAATGAGCACGACTCGGCGTTTCGGAATGGAAAGAAGAAGCGGGGTGTCGCCATACTTAGTGCGAATCCGCTGCATCTCCCGTATAGCTCGCCTATCTAGATCCATACGCTCCGCCAAAGCGAGCATGGCCTCGCGCCGCATGATGACTCCCTTTGCGAGAGTGGGCAACAGTACTCTCGCCGCGAGAGCAACCGTGTCAAACAAATTGGCTCTGTACAGCGAATACCTATAAGGTTCTAAATCGGCTTTAAATCGAGCGGTTGCGGCGACCGTATGCATGCTGGTTGGACGCTAAGTAGAGAAGCTGTGTCGAACGATTTTGCTATATCGCGAAGGTTGCAACTCACGAAGGGAACGTGTTGGAGCTTGGTTACAAGTACTTGTTCGAGGAACGTTGCCGGCGCTTGACACCTTTCACACGGATTGGCACGCTGAGTGTGCGTGCTCCGGGACATTCAGTACCTTCTACTTCGACAGCGGTCGACTTAAGATGGCCCATCACACTGTGTACCGGGATGATCTGGAGACTGTCGAAGCGAATGAGCAGGTAACTCACAATAAGATCATCAGCCTGATGACCGAAGGGATGCACCTCGTCCGAAAGGAATCGGGTGCTGGCGAGATTGTCCGCATTTCGCACGCCAAAGCATTGGCCTGCTCGAAGGAGAACTCTTCATCCAGGATGGCTGCCCCCAGATTTGGCGCAGGGGCTATTCTCGCACCCTGGCACGCACTCCATCCTGGTCCACCTTCTACTGCCCCGGGCGAGATCAACGCCGATTCCAAAGTGAATACAGTACGGGCATGGCCGTCAACGTGTTCAACGTGCCAGGCCCCAAGCTCCCGGGTCACACCGCAGCTACGCAAGATTTCGTGCTCGATACCGGAAAGGAATTTATCAATAGCGGGGCAAAGGCGTTCCTGCAAACATTCAAGCCAAACGCCACGGTTGCTCCAAGACTCTCCGACACCGTCAAAGTGGTCGTTTCCGATGCTTCGCGCTTGACTAATTCAGCTCTGAAGGCGGTAGAACTCAACTCCGAGAAGCTGGATTCCTTGGCCACGGAACAAACATCCGATGGCAGAGGAATACCATTCACAGACTCCTTATCGGGCCGGAGACTATGTGGCCAAAATAGACATCTTCCAGATACGCCCGGTCTGAAGAGTCTCTTCGACAAGCTTTCGACGCACAAACACCGGGACGCGTTCGTGAGGCAGCGAATCAGTTGTTCCGAAATCACGCTGCGGAATCCATCATTGCGGTACACCTCATGTCGATTTGGATCAGATGTCGATCGAGGATACGCGAGCTTAGTGGCCCGAGGAGTTGTCACAATATCGACCCGTTGCCCGCTTGATCTTGCCGGTTCAAACTGCCTTCGATCCAACCAAAAACTCCTTTTTCGAAGACTTTCCTTGCACCGAGTCACTCGCTCGCGGCGCATCGTTCGCTAACTTGCGGGCATCCAGTGACGCTTTCAGAACGGAAACAGCTGGACGTGGCCTCCGCCAGGAAAGAATTTCAGGACGAATTTAGACATCACGCGAAGTGGACTCGAGAGCTAGACCGCTCTTGGCCACGAGGTAGAGGACTCGAAAACCGTGGAATGGGAACGACGATCGGGTCCGCTGCAAGAAGGAATCGGGCGATGCGTTCTACCGCGCCCCGACGTCAAAACATAAATGCCAACTTTCGGCGAACCTGAAATCAACCGCGGTGCCTACCCTCGACCGCAACTGCGCAGGGACAACTGGACGTGCCTGAACGGGATTTGGGAGTTTGCGCTTGATCCCTACGCGCGGTGGGCAGATCCGGGTGCTGTCGAATGGAACCGCACCATTGTTGTGCCATTCAGTCCAGAGACCTTGGCGAGTGGTATCAATCATTGCGGATTTTATAAAGCCGTCTGGTACAGACGAGACTTCACGGCTCCGGATCTGAAGCCGGGCGAGCGAGTACTCTTGCATTTTGGGGCTGTCGATTACTGTGCGACCGTCTGGGTGAACGATAAGAGGGTCTGCACACACCAGGGTGGCTACACGCCCTTCTGGGCGGACATTACGGACGCCTTAGGTGCCGACGTAGCGCAGCAGATCATTGTCAAGGCCGACGATGATCCGCTCGATCTGGCAAAGCCGCGAGGGAAACAAGATTGGAAACAGGAGCCGCACTCGATCTGGTATCCGCGTACAACCGGGATATGGCAAACAGTCTGGTTTGAAATTGTCACGGCATCATTCATCGAGACGCTGCGGTGGACATCAAATCTGAAGCGCTGGGAAATCGGGTTGGAAACACGCGTAGGCGGTAAGCCGGCCGACGGGTTTAGTTTGGCTGTTCAAATGCGCGCCGGTGCCCTAATACTTTCCAGCGATACGTACTCGGTTCTTGGGGGAGAAGTTCACCGTAGGGTTGCACTTTCCGATCCGGGGATCGACGATTACCGAAATGAGCTGCTATGGAGTCCGGCGTCTCCCACTATCATCGATGTTGATTTGGAACTGCGCGATACCGATGGCGCGATGGTTGACCGTGTGCAAAGCTATACGGCATTGCGAACTGTAAAGACGGAGAAAGACCGGTTCATTCTGAACGGTCGGCCTCTAGATTTACGCTTGGTGCTCGACCAGGGGTATTGGCCGGGAACGGGCCTGACCGCGCCTGATGATGAGGCATATAAGGCGGACGTACTGCTTGCCAAACAACTCGGATTCAATGGTGTTCGCAAACACCAGAAGATTGAGAATCCGCGATATTTGTATTGGGCGGACCACTTGGGCCTACTTGTTTGGGAGGAGATGCCGAGCGCTTACCGCTATACTCGCACTTCGATTGAGCGCTTAACGCGCGAGTGGCAGGAGGTCTTGAACCGAGACAGCAGCCACCCCTGCATTGTTGCCTGGGTTCCGTTCAATGAGTCCTGGGGTGTGCCGGACCTGCCGAGCAGCTTTGCGCAGCAGCACTACGTACAAGCGCTGTATCACTTGACCAAGACACTGGACCCAACTCGTCCAGTGATCGGAAATGATGGCTGGGAAAGCGTTGCCACAGACATCATAGGCATTCACGACTATGACGACCAGCCAGAGCGCATCGGCAGGCGCTATGGTTTGAAAGAAGTGGAAGCGCTGCTATTCAAACGCGAGCGGCCCGGCGGTCGCATGTTGGTAGTCAATGGCCAAAACACAAGCAATCAGCCTATCGTTTTAACCGAGTTTGGAGGGATTGCATTCAGCCCGAAGCAGGAAGGTGTATGGGGATATTCTCAAGCCAGGACCGAGCAGGAGTTTTTAGCGCAATATCGCGCTTTGATGCAAGCGGTGACGAGCTTGCCTGCGCTTGCCGGCTTTTGCTACACGCAATTTGCTGACACGTTTCAGGAGGCCAATGGTCTGGTGTACGCGGACCGAACACCGAAAATCACAGCGGAGCAGATTGCACTTGCGACAACAGGGGCGGAACGTGAACAGGAAGCACCGCAACAATCGGCTTTTCGCGAGCGGACCATGGATAATCAGCGATGAAGATGCTCGTTACTTATCGTTGCCAGCGGCGCGCGAAATCTTCGTCCTTCGTTCCCGTCTAGGAGCACCAGAGAAGCAACCGAGTAGTTTGGGGTGAATGACCGGACAAGGCGTAGGTTTGTGGACCATTAGGAAGTTGCCGATCACGCGAGCCAATCACCGCCGGCGGTACATGCCTCGATAGCTGCCGAATACGGCAATTCCGACCATGGATTTATCACTCGCGTGTAAGGGCGTAGTATTTACTTTCGAGTCGAGCTGCTCAAGTCGCCAGTCCTAAGAACTGCGTTGATGTCTCCTCGGCCTATGACGCCTAGCGGAATCGCTTGTTCTGACAAGCTGTGATACGTGTCCGTTTTTCAGAAGTCGACGTTCATCACTAATGCCTGAAGAAGTGGCTGATGGTTCTGGTGTCTTTCGTTTCGCCTCATTGCCGGGCACAGCTTCGGGCGAAAACCCTGCGCCGGGCACCGGCGCTCGTTCTGCTTCAATGGCACCACCGCAACGATTTCGTTCCGATAGCTCGTAAAGCTCGCCTAATCCGGCCAATGAAATTCTTGCGGTCCCCCATAGAAAGCACTTACTGGGTTTGGGAGCAGCCGCCACTCGCTTCAAAGTGCCCAGGCAAACGGGCCGAAAGCGAGAAACACTCAATGAACTTCAATCAGCTGGTTGAGCAGAAGGCTTGCGGGTGAAGGGGAAAACGAATGGCTCGGCAGGAATCAAATCAAATAACAACGAGACAAGGATTATATGTGTTGTGCGGGTATTTCTACGTAGAGAAGGGTGGGGCGCCAACGTACAGGGCTGAAGGGGACACAGGTGACACATGCCAAGGAACTTTCCTGGGCCGCAGAGGTTCGCCAACCACGCGAAGGCATTTTCTTGCATTTAGCCCTTTGCTGGCGTTCGGCGCGAGAGAAAGTCGAGTGTATGGCCAAATGATTAGTCTGCAGGGTCGCCTTCTGACGGACGTAATCTGGGCGCGCGGAGGTGGCCTTGATGGCGATGAACAAGCGCACCACAGCAGGTGCCATTCAGGATCGAGAAAGCTAGCACCGCTTGCGGTGCGCCAGCAGAGTCAAACGATTCGCTTCCGCAGGACTGTTGGAACAGAGCCAACACCCGCGAGGGGTGTAACACCAGTCTTCTCTTTTCTATCACATGTCTGTGGATTAGTTATTAGCTGCCGTGCGGCAGCGTTTCGTCCGCGTTGTTGGCAGGGGTCGTGCCTTGCCTCTGAGACCACAACCGTTATCGTCCTGCCGATCCAGTGATGGGCTCACGGACTTCGCCGGCCGAAAGGTCATAGGAGAACGACCTCAAGGACATCGGTGCCGCCCTAGCGATTCGTAGCTATCGCCCAGGCCGGCTCGTCCTGCTGAGATCGCTGATTGTATTCGACAGCTGAACATTCATCGTAATCATGCTCTTCTGCATGTGCTGCACTGTTCGTGCTGCTTCCTTCACATGACGGTCGCGGAGCCGCCAGAGACTGCGCAGCGCCCGGATCTCATCCAGCGGCCGGAGAGAGTTCCGCAGCAGGCCGTAAGTGTGTAACTTCAGCAGCCACTGGCTCTCCTGAACATCACTCTTGCGGCCCGGCAGATTCTTCGTATGCCGCGCATTGGCCAGGCACATCTTAAAGCCGCGTTTTCCAAGTACGTCGTAGAGCGCGATCCAGTAAACTCCGGTGATTGCATCACGACCGTTTCGATCCCGCACGTCTTCAACCAGTCGGCCATCCTCTCAAGATCTGTTGTCCAACTGCCGAACTCGTGTACCGGGTGCGGATCGCGGCTCGGGGGCACGGCCACGTAGTGACTTTCGTTGCCGACATCAATGCCTGCCACGTTTCAGTTCACGATCTCCAGTCCCGGGTCTTCGGTATTCAGGCGCCTCTCCAGATCTCGGCGCTTCTTGCGATTCAACTGTCCCTTTTTCAGCCGTTGGAACGTGTTTGTCTTTGACTCTGCCATCCCATCCTCTCCTTGTGATCTGAGTGGACCGGATCCGGCTCGGCGGGCAATGCTACACAATCTCTTCAAACGAGGTCGAGCTAGGGCTTTTTCAAGGACGACCCGCCACCAATCACTGAATCGCCGCTGCCGAAGTCACGCTACACAGCGAGCCCAAAGGCATCATTGATCAACCGCCAGAACTGTCGTAGCCGATCCGCCACCCAGTCTCGCAAAGCCGTCCGGCTGGAATAAAGTTCAAGGCTCACTGGACCGGCCCAAGAGCCGGCGCACGCTATACATCGCGACCAGAGCGCATCTATCGCTAAAGTCAAAACAATCGGACCTTATGAAGAAGGACGGAGCAACAAGATGATGCCGTCACGTGAAGAGCACGCAGGTAACCCGTTTGTCGGCGTATTTCTCCGGATGTTGTCGAATCAGCAGCCTGTCCTGGGGTACGAATGCCTGGTTGCGGAGAATATGGTTTGCTTCGCATTCGCCAGCGCGAGTCCAATTCACCAATTCACAACGACTGACTCTGACGGAATCGGCAACCGGCTCCTTCGAAGGGACTTAATGAGATTGCCCAGCCGCAAAACCAGAAACTATTCTAACCAGGGATCGCAAACTGATTGCGATAACTTCGATGTTCCAAGCACTGCGCCCCTCATCGATGGTGACTGCCGATTTCGGGCGCTATATTGTTCCGGCGCTTCTATGTGTGCTTGGGGCGGAACAAAAATCAACTTTCAACCTCGCCCGCAGGATACTGGCTCCTGCGCGCACGTCCTACCATTGCTGTAGTACGCCGCACAGAGAAAACACGCCCGCTTGCAACAATTTAAGATTTCCGTACGTTATGGGATTTCGTTGCGCCGGATAGAATATTCGTCTCGGTCTCAATCTCATGCGGTCAAAGCCTGAACGTGTCTTTCAATCCGATAGCAAGAGGAGGTTCAAGCACTTCATCGCCATGGCAGCCGTTTGGGGCCTGCTCCTTGCTCATCACGCCTTCGCTTGCAATCGCTCAGTATCACATTGATTCTTGGACCACCGACAATGGTTTGCCGCACAATTCCGTGCGTGCCATTCTCCAGACTCGTGATGGTTATCTCTGGTTAGCCACTGCCGACGGTCTGGTTCGGTTCGACGGCGTACGATTCACCACTTTTAATCGCGAGAACTCGCCAGGAATGACCGGGAACAGAATCACCGCCCTTCTGCAAGACAACAACGGCGGCCTTTGGATGGGCTCCGACGGTTCGTTCATGCGTCTGCGTAACGGCGTCTTTACCAGCTATGGCAGTGAAAGCGGTGTTCCCAACGGCATGGTTGCCGGTATGAGGCTCGATCCGTCCGACGATCCTTTGATCCTGTTGACTCACTGTGTTGTGCGCTGGCATCAGGGGCGACTGGAAACCCTGAACACTGGATCGTTTCCGAACGGTCCGGTGAGCTTTCCTGTCACCCAGTATCCCGAATCAGCAGGCTTCTGGAGCCAAAATGCGCAGGTTCTCGACGTCTATCTTCGTGGCCGGTTGATCTCATGGGACACTCAGCGAGGAAATCCTGGATTCCCGATACGAGCCGTGGCTGAAGATGAACATGGAACCATTTGGGCAGCGGGAAGCGGCAAGTTGTTTCGCGATCGGAATGGACGGCTTGCGCCGGTACCGATTCCCTCCGGGTGTTCGCCCGCGGGGATATGAGATTCATCGCGGCCCCGAAATTGAAAATTGTTTGCTACGGTCCCAACTTGCCGCTCGTTAGGAGTGCGCCCGATGGCAGTGAGCAGGAGACACTACGTCGTTGGAATTGCACTCTCCCATGGTTTTCTATCAAGACCGCGAGGGCATTCTCTGGATCGGCACGGCAACTGCAAGCCTCTGGAGAGTTCGCAAACAGATCGTGGTTACTCTGTCGGAGGGGAAGGGACTGCGTGGTCACAACGTTTATCCCATTTATCAGGACCATGCTGGGGCCGTTTGGATCGGGGTCTGGCCGAACACCCTCAATCGCTATCATGATGGAAAATTTCACTACTTCACGGAAAGAGATGGCCTCGTTTCCGATATCAGCGCGCTCTATCAGGACCGTGACGGCACACTCTGGGTAGGCGCGTATGGAGGCGACCAGAACGACAGGTGGAAAGGAGACGGATTGCGTGTCTTTAAGCACGGGCGGTTTGTGCCGCCCGCCGGCTGAGGAGCTTGGGTGCGGTTCGCGTCCTGCTTCAGGACCAGCACGGTGCGCTGTGGCTTGGCGGCGACGATAAGCTCGTCCGATACGACAAGGGCGTGCTCCGGAATTTCACGACGCACGATGGATTGGCTACTGATTATGCAACCGTTCTGGTGGAAGATCGCAGTGGAAATCTCTGGATTGGAGGCCAAGGCGGTTTGACTCGCCTTTCTGGCGGCCGCTTTACCTCTTACACGGTGCGCGATGGCTTGCCCAGCCCAACGGTGCGCTCACCTTACGTCGATCGCGAAAACGTGCTTTGGATAGGGACTTACGATGGCGGTCTGGGGCGCTTTGAGAACGGACAATTTACCCGTTATACAACCCGGGATGGACTTTTCAGCAGCGGTGTATTCCAGATCCTGGAAGACTCACGCGGCTACTTCTGGATAAGTTCCAACCAGGGCATCTATCGGGTGCAGAAACAAGAGTTAAACGAGTTTGCGGCCGGTAAAATCAGTGCGATCACCTCGATTGC
This sequence comes from Terriglobia bacterium, assembly GCA_963799755.1. Lineage (GTDB taxonomy): Bacteria > Acidobacteriota > Terriglobia > Bryobacterales > Bryobacteraceae > Bog-105. The sequence goes on from CAWCYQ010000018.1 coordinate 12,970, forward strand.
CTGCGGCAAAGCAGACGGCATGCGGAGTATCGAGTGCAATGGCGGTCATTGGCCGGCCGGCATTCGGACGCGGGACGGTAAACTGTGGTTTCCCACGCAGGACGGTGTTGCCATCATCGATCCCGAGCAGGTCCCCATCAACGGAAACCCTCCGCCAGTGATCATTGAATCGTTCCTGGTTGAGCATAAGCCAGTTCCCTTCGATAAGCCCGTGAGGCTGAGCCCGGCACAGACCAGCTTCGAAATACAGTACACGGCCTTCAGCTTCGCGAATCCCGAGCGCATTCAGTTCAAATACAAGCTCGAAGGCTTGGAGCAAGGCTGGATCGATGCCGGTTCGCGCCGCACGGCATATTACTCACATCTGCCCCTGGTGATTACAGCTTCAAGGTCATTGCAGCGAACAGCGACGGCGTATGGAACATGCAAGGCACTCACCTTCTGCTGTCAGTACTTCCCCCTTTTTATAGGACGTGGTGGTTTGTAACTGCCATCTCCATCTTGTGCGCGGGGACCGTGGCGTTTGGCTGGCAGTACCGTGTCTCACAACTACAACGGGCCTACGCAGCGCAGCAGGCTTTCTCGCGCCAGTTGATCGCGTCTCAAGAGAGAGCGCAAACGCATCGCGGCTGAACTGCACGACAGTCTGGGCCAGCAACTGCTCATTATTAAAAACTGGGCGGTGCTGGCGTTACGCAGCCTCGACGGCCCCAAGGCATTGAAAGAACCTCTCGACGAGATTTCGAATACGGCTTCGCACGCGGTCGAGGAGATGCGGGGGATAGCGTATAACTTGCGACCTTATCAACTCGAAAAGCTGGGACTCACGGCGGCAATTCGCGGTTTGTTCACTCGGGTGGCGGCATCGTCTAACATTCGATTTCGACCGAAATCCAACACGTCGATGGCGTGTTCTCGCAAGAGGTCGAGATCAGCATCTATCGTATTGTTCAGGAAGCCCTAAATAATATCGTTAAACATTCGCAGGCGACCGAAGGACGGGTCCTCGTGAGCAGTAACTCGGGGACGCTCGACTTGCTGATCGAGGATAATGGCCGCGGGTTTACGCCACCAGACGGCAGCGCACCGCAGCAGAGCCAGAAAGGTTTCGGACTTCTGGGAATTGCCGAACGCGTGCGGATGTTGGGCGGCCGCGTGGTGATTGCGTCGGCGCCAGGCTTTGGATCCAAGATTCGAGTTTCCATAAAGACGCAAGGGACCGCATGAGTAAAATTCGCGTCCTGATCGCCGATGATCATCCCATCTTTAGCCGAGGCCTTCGCCAGGTCCTGTCGGGCGACCCTGCCTTCGAACTCGTCGCCGAAGCACAGGATGGTGAAGCAGCCCTGCAGCAGATCGAGACGCAGCGGCCGGACATTGCCGTACTTGATATCGACATGCCGAAGAAGGACGGCTTCGATGTAGTACGGGCCATGGAGGAACGCAAGCTCTCCAGCGCGGTTGTTTTTCTCACCATGCACAAAGATGAGGAGCTGTTCAATGGCGCGATGAACCTGGGCGTGCGCGGCTACGTCTTGAAGGAAAGCGCTTTTTCCGAACTGGTTGAGAGCATCAAAGCTGTGGTCGCCGGCCATCACTTTGTAAGTCCATCGTTATCCACCTATCTGTTGAACAGGCGTAAACGCCATGAGGCGCTTACGGAGGAGCGGCCGGGCCTGAAAGAACTTACTGCTGCCGAGCGCCGGGTACTGCAGCTTATTGCGGCAGGGATGAGCACGAGCGACATCGCTCGCGAGCTTTGCGTCAGCATTCGAACCGTTGAAAATCACCGCGCACATATCTGCGGCACGCTCAGCTTACAAGGCAGAGACGCGCTGTTGCGCTTCGCGCTCACGTACAAGTCGGCGCTTCTCTAGGAAGCAGGTAGCCAACATTTCTATAGAAATGAGTACATGTACTCATTTCAGTTGAGTATTAGCACCCTAGCGTTTCTCACGTCGAAGCGGCATCCTGGAGACCAGAAGCGGCAACAAGACCATCGTGATGGTTCTAATCGTTGAAGACGACGGCGCGATGCGCGCGCTGATCAAGAGAGTGATCGGCGATCTCGTGGACAGTTTTTGCGAATGCCGCGACGGCCGCGACGTCCTTGCCCTTTATGAGAAACATCGTCCCGCTTGGGTTCTGATGGACATCCGGATGGAACACGTGGACGGTCTAACAGCCACGCAACAGATCACCACAGCGTGGCCATCGGCACGTGTGCTTGTCGTTACTGCCCACACTGATGAGGATCTGCGAGAAGCAGCGCGCCAGGCAGGCGCGTGTGGCTATGTCTCGAAGGAAAATCTCTTAGAGATCCGAAAGTGGCTTGCGGCGTGAGCACTTTTGCTCATGAACTTCCCCTCAAAAATGAGTACATCTACCCATTCGATTTGAGTATTACCCGTCTAGTTTTTACCACCCGGAAGCTGCATCCTGGAGACCGATACCAAGAACCATATTTGGAGGACTCTGTGACGCGCAAACTCGCATTCTTGATTGCTTTCGCAATCTTCCCACTGATCTCTCGAGCTACGAACGTAACGCTTCAAGGTAGCTTTGCCGCGGATGATATCGTTCAATTCTTATCCGTTTCAGTGGCCGCTCCCGCCGCTGTCGACTTCCGCAGCTACGGTTATGCGGGTGGCACGACTTCGACCGGAACAATCGTTCCCCGCGGCGGATTCGACACCATCCTGACGCTGTTCAGCGCGTCGGGTGTGTTTATCGATGACAATGACGAGGGAGCAGGCGTCGCGACGGATCCAGCCACCGGTCTCGCGGCCGATGCCAGGATCAAAACCAACCTGACGGCCGGGAACTACCTTCTGGCCCTCACAGAGTACGATAACTTCTCAATCGGCAACCTGTCAGACGGATTTGCCGAGACTGGCAATCCCAATTTCACGGCCGATCCCTCCTTCGTCTCGGGCGGCCCGTGTCCGGGCAACATGTTCCGCGACATCTCAGGCACTGCCGGCCGGTGCCGCTCAGGCAACTGGACGGTGGACTTCGTCAACGTGGCAGCTGCCACGGCCGTGCCTGAACCCTCGGCACTGCTGTTAGCTGGCATCGGTTTCGCGCTGCTGTTGCTGGTGGCGCGTTGCCGCCACCAAAGGAAAGCGACTCTGCTTGCGTGTGGACTCGCGCTCGCGTTCGCCACTGTGCCCACTTACGCGCAGAGTAACTGCCCGACATCGACCTCTGGCCCGGATTACTGCCACGTCTCGGACTTTTAAACGGCCAGCGTACTCTGCTCAATACGACGGATCTGCAGGTATTTCGACAGAGTAAGGAGACCTATGGTGGTTTGTCAAACAGCATAGAAATCGCGCAGGTCACAACATCGAATTCGGGCCAGACCGCCAGAACGCCTCTGGTTTACAACTCGATGTACGCCGACTCGGCAAAACCGGTACAGAGCGTCTCGGCCTTCATGTTCAATCAGTCGGGCGCAAGCACGCTAACGACGATGGCTGACTTCAACCATACGGGTACTTTCGCGCTTTGGCGTCAGAATGTGGCTAGCTTGAACGGTAGCGGTAGCCCCGGCTTGTGGTATCCGCTACCCACCGGTGATAATCCAAGCGTCCAAGTCGCAGCAGTAGGTGATCTCACTCTGAATGGCTATGACGATTTGGCGCTCAGCTTCGATGACGGCAGATTGCTGGTGTTGAGTCCCAAAGATGTGAATAACGTATACGCGGATTTCAACGAAGCGATTCTAAAAACCGCCCTCCTCAAGGCGTTGGCGATCGGAGACTTCAAAGGCGATGGACACCGGGAGATCGCCGGTATCACCATTAACGCGTCCGGCGGCCCGGCCGTCGCCATCTATACCGTAGACCCAGCTACCCTGGCCCTTACCGCCGCCACTACTCAGAATCTAACCCCACCAGCCGACGCAAGCGCCGCTAACCCGGTCACTCACATAAGCTTGGCCCGTGGGCGGTTCAACAGTGCGGGTCACGATCAGCTTGCGGTTACCTTTGCCACGAACTCAGGATCCACCATCGTGGAAGTTATCGACTTTGCCCTGAACACGCTCAATCCTGTCGAAGGGCCTCAACTGACCCCATCGACGGTCCAACTGAGCGGGGGCTATCTAGAAGTCAAAACGGGCCAGTTCGCATTCCCGGGCAATACGTATGACCAGATTGTGTTTCATATGTCGAGCCCTAACGGCGGGGGCAGATTTTTCCAGATCCTTTCGGCTGACCCTGCCAGCCTCGCACTCACAGCCCACTCGGGGGTCACTTATGACCAGTTCCCATGCGCTGCTGGAATACAGGTAGGCAACTTCGACCACCGGCAGGCCGATCCATCGAATCCAAGCCAGATCCAACCTAACCTGAACGCCCAGATCGCCTTCACGTACTGCTCTGGGTCGCCGCGTCCCCAAAATCCCAATTGGGACGGCTATGAGGGTTTCACCACGAATATCTATAGCGCCGACCCAGGAACTCTTAACCTGAATGCCAACACCCCGGACAGCGCACTTTTTCTAGGCGAGGACATTTGGATCCAACCCGGCGTCGCCGCTGAACTCGCACCATCGGTAAATTTCGCCTCGACGGACCTTCAGGGCCGATCCGTAATTCTGGGCGAGCCGACCAAGATCTCCATCGACAACACCGCCCAGCCATCCGCCGTGGTCGGCGTGCCGCCTATGCATGTGGATTTCATCGATCCCGGCGACGGCAACGGGCCCAGGGTCTTCAACGTGAGCGTTGTCCCAGACAGCTTTTATACGACGTACAACCAGGAAAATTCGTCGGGTTATGCATCCAGCACCACCAACACGACCAGTTGGTCGTTTGGCGCCAAGGAGACCGCCAGCTGGGGTTACGATAGGCGATCCCGACCTCGACGGTTTAAAGGCAACCGACACGTTCACCGCCGCGCAGAAGCTGAATGGATCGCACCAGAATGATCGCAGCTCGTACAAAGGACAGACCTTCAATCTTTCGGCAACCACGGGCTTCGGCGACGACGTGTCTTATACCGACTCGCAGTTCAATATCTGGGTGTATCCGGTGATTGGCCAAACCGTCTGTCCGGCCGCAAAACCGAATTGCCAGCCGGGCGAAAAGGTTCCGCTCACGATCCAATTCTCAGCCCCCGACGGCAACTCCCAGAAGCCGGAAGCCGTACAGGGGCAGGCTCTCCAGTGGTACCAACCGCCGTGGGAACCGGGCAACATCTTGTCCTATCCAGCCAATCTGGACCAGTTGATGAGCCATTACCCGGCATGGTCCAACTGACGAACCACACGGGTTTTTTGACTGACGGCAGCACGCTCACGCAAACCGCTACCTGGTCGTGGTATCGAATACCACCGGTCTGAAACAGAACTACTCGTTTGAAAACGACTTTTCTGTGAATGGCTCGATTGGAGTCGGCGATATCGGATCACTGCAGCTAGGTGCTGGCCTCGATGTCAGCGGAAGCGTTGGGTTCAACAGCCTGGTCAAAGGCACCTCCACGCTGGGCAGCTCGACGGGTCTCCAAATCAATAAGCCAGGAACATTTCCTGCTTTCCAGAACTACGCCTACGCAGTCAGCCCGTACATCATGGGAACCATGCCGCCAGCCGGACTAGTGGATAACCAGCCGCTCAGCGGGAATATCCAAACCGCGGGCGTGCTCCGTGCAGTCTTTACCGCAGATCCCTTGAGCGAGACTCCACCGGCGGGAGGATGGTGGGGGCAAGCCTACGTGACTCCGGACGTGGCCTTGAATCACCCCGGGCGTTGGACGTACACAGCCAACCCTTTACCCGCCAGCGGCGATCCTCCGCTCAATTGCCTCGTGAAAAGTGACGGAAAGTCGATGGATTGCGCGGAACTCAGCCAGCGGTCGCCCAAAAACCCCTGGTTGGATATTTTCCACTTTATGCGCGGGTTCTTCATCTCGAGCAGTCTTTCGCCGGGCCAGGGGCCGCAGCTCGAACAAGCCAAGGCCGGTGATGTACTCACACTCCAAACTCGCGTTTACAACTACAGCTTCGCACCAATGCCCGATGGTACCCAGGTGCATGTGCGGTTCTACTTCATGCCCTGGGATCCAACCCGCAGCTTCCCTGCTGAACCCAACGGCAACAGCTATTTGATTAGCGAAGAAACGGTGGACGCGATTTCTCCATTCAACCGGTCGACAGGCCAGAATGCACAGCCGAATTGGACGCTCGTCTCTACCACCTTCGATACCAATAAATTCCAGGAGACGAAAAACGGCAATGCCCACCTGGTGTTCTGGGTCCTGGTTTGGATGCAGGATGTCAACGGAAACCTGGTATCCGAGATGCCCGGTCATGGTCTGACTGGTATTCCATCTGCCGGCGCCGTAAACCCGGATGGGGAGACCACTGTTCATTATCCTGGTGTAGCCCAGTTCGAAGAATGCCAACCACCCGACGCAAACAATCACGTCGGCTGCTACAGCAACAATCTCGGATTCTACAAACAGGTGTTCTTCATCAACGAGCCCTCGCTCGGTGCCACCTTAGGCTCGACCGCTGGTTCGCTGGAAATTGGCAAATTGGACCTTTCCGCCGACCAGGTCACGTCAACCGACAGAGTAGTACTGTCCGCCATGCTTTCAACCCACGGAGGGCCCGCTTCGGGAGTGAGTGTGAACTTTTACGATGGCAACCCGCAGCAGAGCGGCCGATTATGCGCCGTGGAACGGATCCCGCATATCGCAGAAGATGGCGAGTATCTGGTGCAGACGACCTATCAACCCAACACATGCGGCGTGCATCAACTGTTCGCCGTGATCAATAGAGGTCGAGCCAACGAGGTCGTAAGGCGCGCCGAACCGGTGCGGATTGCCTGCGACGCATTCTGAGCTCGGCGATGCACTGGGCGGGACGGGAGCGACGGACAGGCATGTGCCCGATTCTCCCGTCCACTACGCCCTGCGTGGCCAGGTCCTCGTGACGGCTATCGAGGCGGCGCGGCGGTTCCGCACCGAGGTCTTCGAGCGCTATCAAACGCAGCGAAAAAAGCGCTAGTGGCGGCGATGCCGGAGATGTACGTACAAGGCGTGTCCACACGGAAGGTGAAGACGATCACGGAAGAGCTGTGCGGGCACGAGTTCAGTTCCCCGACGATCAGCCGGATCGTGCAGAAACTGGATGAAGAACTGGAGCGATTCGCCCGCAGGCGATTGGAAGAACCGTATCCGTATCTGATTCTGGATGCCCGCTACGAGAAAGTACGGGAGGACTGCGCAGTGCGCAGCTAAGCGGTGCTAGCAGCGACGTCATTCAGGAAGCGCTACCGGAGCTGTCTGGCAACGCTGCTACGTACACTTTCTACGAAATGCGCTCGACTACTTGCCGCGCAAAGCCGACGATGATTGCCTGCAGGAGTTGCGCTGGATCTATGATCGGCGGGACGCACAAGAAGCGCGACAGGATCTATCCGCCTGGTTGCTGAAGTGGGGCAAACGCTACGCCAAGCTGTGCGGCTGGGTGGAAGAGAGCATCGAAGAGACGCTGAGCTTCTCCCGCTTACCGCGGCAGCATCACAAACTGTCAAATCGACCAACATGCTCGAGCGTTTAATGGAAGAGATCAAGCGGCGCACGTTAGTGGTACGAATTTTCCCGAACGCGGCCGCTTGCTTACGGCTCGTCCGAGCGCTGGCTGTTGAAACGCACGAAAATTGGATTGAGGCCATGCAGTACCTCAACACGGAACCGCTACGAGAACAAAAAAGGAAGCATCGCGCAAGCTGGGAGATGCGGCGTGATGGCTTCTACAGTGCTGACCAGGGTGAGGCGCTTCCAAGAAAAAGCCGCCTCGCCCTGGACCGACTCCCATGTGCGTACTCTTCTCAACGTAGATCCGGTGCAGCGCGTATCTGCTCATAGCATCGTCGTCGATGGGGCCAGAATAGGCCCTCGCTGTTAGTGAACGAAAGACATTCTGATTGGCACAAACAGACTGATGAGCCCTGAGAAGCCTTCTTTTCATACGAGAAGAAGCCGCATGGCGACCGATATCAGTGATCTCATCATTCTTCATCGCCCGAAGCTTATGCCGAACATCCTCAGGATTGAGCAAATCAGCGGAAACAGGTATAACTCTTGGTGAGGAAGCGAGCAGAAAGTCCCTTCTTCCCAACAAGTTCTTAGACAGCGTCGAGTATTTAATTCCTCGGCGTCGATGTGCGCCCCCTGCGTAGTAGCCCGAAAACGCGACAACGCCAGAGAGAAAGCTGTCGAACTACGCACCAGACTAGTAGCCAATTGCCTCGCCCGACCAGAACAAGACTCGTGCTTGCTGAGATAAGAATCGATAGCCACGGGAATTTTCGAGCCGCGATAGAGGTCAAGTTGGTGAAGCCCTTATTTAATAGAACGTCGTTTGCCGCCAAAACTGGCGCATAGGACAAATCCGGAGGAATTTTATGCGAAAACTTTGTTTTTGGAGCTGCTTGTTTCTCTCAGCAGGCGCTCTTTCCGCAACTACCATGAATTACAGCCTGACATCGGGCGAAGACGTGATCACATTCAGTCTCTCTCAACAACCTGTACCTCTCAGCTCTTGTGCCTTCTCCACCGATTGCTTCAGCGTTACGCCGACTGATCTCATGGTCGACGATTCCCCTATTCTCGACGGAACAGTTAGTTTCTACACGCCTGCCAGCAACGGTGGAATAACGATACTGGAGGGAGACACGCTGCTTATGAACAATGATGGTCCCGATCACCTGCAACTCTTCTCGGGTTCGCTTTCGGCTCCGGTTTTGACGGCTTTTTCGGACTTGCAGCTGGTGCAAGAACCTATTGGTTCCCCCTCGTTGAACGAGGCATTTGTCCTAACTGCGAATGCAGTATCGACACCTACTCCGGAACCAGGCGGACTCGCGTTATTGGGTTTCGGGATTCTTGCCACCGGAGCTCTTCTGCGTCGCCGCAACAGCTGACTAATTTCCCGGGTGCTCCACGCTATCGGCCTTAGCGTATCCGAAATATGTTTCGTCCTCACTAGACGAGCGGTTGACAAGAAAAAGCACCTTCGCATGAGATTTCATCGAGAAGTGACTAGGCTGCCAGATGTTGTCATCGACCGGGGCCTTCTGGAGTTCGAAGCGTGTCCCTGGTTCCACCTCTGCTAAAAAGCCTTCGATTGATACGGGGCGAATAACTTGTGCGGTGACTTTCACCCACTGGAACGTCGCCTTGTCAATCCACAGTTTTCCCTGCATGGCAGGCAAAACCTGGCAATCCATGTTAGGCGGATTGTAGCCTTTTCGCGGCGTGGCTTTTAAGATGTATACGTCGAAACCTCGCAGCTTACCGCTGCCTATCGAAACGAAATTGAAGGCTTTGGTGAGCTGCTCAATCATGTTGTGATCGCGGGTGCGATCCTTCTGATATTTGGCGATCCTGGCGCGCCTCTGCTCCGGCGATTCGGCCGCTCGAGCCGCAGCCGTCTGCTTCTGCTTCTTCAGTTCGTCGGCCTGGCGCGCTGCTGAGAGCGGCTCTCCATTTACTGCAATGAGTCTTTGATAAGGCGTACCGTCGATCATCGTAATCTGATACAACTTGGTACCTTGAGCAGTGCGATCGCGCTCTTTGTTGTTGTATTCCGGAGCGGCGTTGAAATCTCGTTGGTTCGCCTGAACGGATTTTGCGATGATCGCCTGAGCATCCGGCACCTGAGAGCTGATCTGGGTAACGAGTGACAGCGCAAGTACGAAGCAGAGGGGAACGGCGCCAAGCGCTCCGGGCCTAAGGTAGTCAACCAGCACCGCAGATCCTCCGATCAGATAAATTGCAAATACGAAGCCGCGCTTGATACAGTGCAAGCGGTCGTACTGAGGTCAAGCTGCTCCGCACCAATCTTCTCATCCTCCGATGCAATCGCTTCGAAAGCCGGGCCGTTTGCCGTAAAACCCACCAGGCTCTTTCTTGCGGCTCCTGCTTTCGAAGAATAACCACACTCCGATTTTTTCGATAACTTTTTCTGTACCATCTGCCGCTGTGCGAGTCATACATATGCGAGCGAGCACACGCCATTCGGCGCGATTCGCCAGCATGTTTGCCGGGAAAAATACGAGAGCACAGAGGAGAGTTCAATGTCGAAATCGGTTGCAGATGTCTTAGTAGAACGGCTCATCGAGTGGGGCGTCGAGGTCATATTTGGGTTTCCCGGCGACGGAATAAACGGGATTTTCGAAGCGCTTCGAACGCATCAGGACGGATTGCGTTTCGTTCAAGTCCGACATGAAGAAGCGGCGGCTTTCGCAGCGTGCGGCTACGCAAAGTACACCGGCCGGCTGGGTGTCTGTCTGGCTACTTCAGGCCCCGGTGGCATTCACCTGTTGAACGGTCTCTACGACGCGAAATGCGATGGCCAACCTGTGCTCGCGATCACGGGTCATACTTTCCACGATCTCATCGGAACTCATTACCAACAAGATGTAGATCTCGACAAGCTTTATATGGACGTTGCGGTTTACAACCAGCGCGTCATGGGGCCCGCACACGTCATCAATGTGACAGATGAAGCCATAAAGACCGCTCTGTCGCGACGTTCTGTTTCGCACATCACCATTCCCAAGGATATCCAGGAAATGAAGGCGTCAGACGAGCAGCGGTCGAGTGCAAATATCAAAAAGCACAGCGGAGATCTGTATGCTCCGGTGTACCCTCGCGCTTCCGAAGCTCAGTTGCATGAAGCAGCCGAAATTATCAATAAAGGGCACAAGGTTGCCATTCTGGCGGGCAGAGGATGCTTAGGAGCACGCGCCGAAGTTCTCGAGCTGGCCGATAAGACGGGTGGACCGATCGTGAAGCCACTACTTGGCAAAGCAGTGGTTCCGGATCGTGATCCGTCGACAACGGGCGGAATTGGATTACTGGGGACGGCACCGTCGCAGGACGCGATGGAGGAATGCGACACGCTCATCATTGCCGGGCAGCAGTTTCCCGTATATCGAGTTTCTTCCCAAACCAGGACAAGCCAAGTGCATTCAGATCGACATTGATCCAGCCCGCATCGGACTGAGACACGCAGTCGATGTGGGGATCGTTTCGGACTGTAAAACGGCCTTGAGAGATCTGCTCCCTCTGGTTGAGAAAAAGCGTAATCGTGACTTTCTCAAGAAGGCGCAGAAGCGCATGGAGAGCTGGAACAAGCTGATGGATGAACGGGGTACTCGCACCGATTCTCCAATGAAGCCGCAGGTAGTCACCCATCATCTCAACAAGCTGCTCTCCGATGACGCGATCGTTTCTTCCGACAGCGGCACAATAGCAACCTGGACAGCGCGATACATCGAGATGCGCGGAACGATGCAGTTCTCGCTTTCCGGCTCTCTGGCCACTATGGCTAATGGTTTGCCCTACAGCATCGGCGCTGCTGTCGCCTATCCGGGCCGTCAGGTAGTTTGCGTGGTGGGCGACGGCGGCCTCTCGATGCTGCTTGCGGAGCTCGCAACGCTCGCGAAATATAAGCTCAACGTGAAAGTGGTCGTCATTAAGAACAACGTTCTCGGCGAGATCAAATGGGAGCAGATGGTACTGGGCGGCAATCCGGAGTTCGGAATCGATCTAGAACCGATTGACTTCGCCGGGGTGGCACGCAGTTGCGGCATCGGAGGATTTCTTCTCGATAAAGCCGAAAATGCGCAGTCGGTTCTGAAGCAGTTCATCGATCATCCAGGGCCGGCTCTGCTCGAAGCCGTGGTCGATCCGAACGAACCGCCCATGCCCGGCAAGATCAACACGGACCAGGCAGTCCATTTCGCCGAAGCGCTGGCCAAAGGCGACAAACACGCCGGCAAGATCATCGAAACGGTGCTCAAAGACAAGGTGCGCGAAGTCTTATAAGTACATGCTGACTCAGATCTCGAACGGCTGGCGATCTCGCGCATGCCGGGGGAACATATCCCCGGCATGCCACGCCCTCCGAGAGCGCAGCGGATTTCGACGTAGATGCGATAGCGGTGGAGTTGCAGGGGGCCATCCGAGGCGAAGTTCGCTTCGACAATGGTAGCCGCGCTCTCTATTCGACGGACGCTTCGAATTACCGGCAGATCCCGATCGGCATTGTCCTGCCGCGTGACAAAGAAGATGTGGTCCGAACGGTGGCGATTTGCCATCGCCGTCATGTCCCGGTGCTCAACCGGGGCGGAGGCACCAGTCTGGCCGGTCAATGCTGCAATGTCGCTGTCGTGATCGACATGTCGAAATACCTGCGCTCGGTGCTAGCGGTTGATCCCACGAGAAAACTCGGCCGCGTCGAGCCTGGCTGTGTTCTCGATGACTTTCGGAATGCCGCCGAAAAATTCGGTCTGACATTCGGACCTGATCCTGCGACTCACAATCGCTGCACTTTGGGCGGGATGGTCGGCAACAATTCCTGCGGCATGCACGCGCAAATGGCAGGTAAGACGACGGAGAACATCGAACGGCTGGAGATTCTCACTTATGACGGTCTGCGCATGTGGGTCGGAAAGACAAGTGACCAGGAGCTGGATGGCTTCATTCGAGAAGGAGGACGCAAGGGCGAGATCTATCGCAAGCTGAGAGAGCTCCGAGACCGGTATGCGGACGAGATACGGAAACGGTTTCCGAAGATTCCGCGGCTGGTTTCGGGTTATCCGCTCAACGAATTGCTACCCGAGAACGGATTCCATGTTGCTCGAGCGCTTGTCGGAACCGAGAGTACTTGTGTGACAGTGCTTGAAATTGAAGGCAATCTGGTTCCGAATCCTCCGGTGCGAAATCTCCTGGTATTGGGTTATCCGGATGTGTATCAAGCCGGCGATCACATTCCCGACATTTTGCAGTATAAGCCGATCGCCTGTGAAGGCCTGAACGACCGCTTACTGGACGACTACAGAAAAAAAGGCCTGTACCTGAACGAGATCAAATTGCTGCCAAAGGGAAAGGGTTGGCTGATTCTCGAATTCGGCGGGCAGAGCAAGCAGGAAGTCGATAGTCGTGCACACTCGCTCATGGAGCAACTACGGCGGCACAGCGATGCGCCAAACATGGAGCTCTTTGAGGATCACCCGCAGCAGCATCAGATTTGGGAGGTACGGGAAGCGGCACTGGGCGGGTCTTCCTTTGTGCCCGGCAAGAAACCGGCATGGCCGGGGTGGGAAGACTCGGCCGTTCCGCCGGACAAAGTGGGAGCCTACCTTCGCGAACTCGATCAACTGTTTAGCAAATATGGATGGCACCCGTCTATCTTTGGGCACTTCGGCCAAGGCTGTATTCATATCCGTGTCCCGTTCGAATTGACTACGCAGCCAGGTCTTGAGGCGTTCACCTCGTTCATGGAGGAAGCGACGTCCCTGGTGGTGAAGTATGGTGGTTCGTTCTCCGGGGAGCACGGCGACGGTCAGGCGCGCGCGCAGTTTCTGCCTAAGTTGTTTGGAAACGATTTAGTTAAAGCATTTCGGGAATTCAAAGCTATCTGGGATCCCGAGGGTATGATGAATCCCGGTAAAGCAGTAGACGCTTATCGGATCACTGAGAATCTGCGCTTAGGAACTGCCTATAACCCGCCCCAGCCGGAAACCCATTTCCACTATGAAGCCGATCAGTTCAGCTTTGCAAACGCGACGCTGCGATGCGTCGGGGTAGGCAAATGCCGCCGAGAGGACGGCGGCACGATGTGTCCGAGCTACATGGCCACGCATGAGGAAATGCACTCAACGCGCGGGCGGGCACGGCTGCTCTTCGAGATGTTACAGGGTGATCCGCTCGCGGGCGGCTGGCGCGACGACCACGTAAAAGAAGCATTGGATCTCTGCCTTTCCTGCAAAGGTTGCAAGGGCGAGTGTCCCATCAACGTGGACATGGCCACTTACAAAGCAGAGTTTCTCGCGCATTACTACAAGGGACGGCTCCGGCCCAGAGCCGCTTACGCTTCCGGTCTCATTTACTGGTGGTCGCGCATTGCCTCCAGCATGCCTGCTACGGCCAACTTCTTCACGCAAACCCCCGGTCTGAGCAGTTTAGCGAAATTTGCCGCTGGGTATTCGCAAGAGCGGACCATCCCTCCGTTTGCGCCTCAGACGTTCAAGCATTGGTTTGCACGCCGCCGACGCCAGAACGCCGGGAAACCGCAGGTGATTCTTTGGCCTGATACCTTCAACAATCACTTCACGCCGGATATTGCAAAGGCCGCAGTCGACGTGTTGGAAGATGCTGGATACCAAGTGCGTGTACCCCGCAAGAGTCTGTGCTGCGGGCGGCCACTGTATGACTACGGCATGTTGGGCACGGCGAAAACGCTCCTCAACCAAGTCCTGACAACACTTGGTCCGGCCATCCGAAAAGGTATTCCGGTGGTTGGCTTAGAGCCGAGTTGCGTCAGTGTTTTTCGCGACGAGCTGCCGGATCTGCTCCATGGAAATGAAGACGCTAAACGGCTCCAACAGCAAACTTATCTGCTCAGCGAGTTTCTTGAGAAGGCTCATTACAATCCGCCGCAACTCAAACGCAAAGCCTTGGTCCACGGGCACTGCCATCACAAGAGCACCCTCGATTTCAAGAGCGAGGAACAGGTACTTAGTGCTTCCGGTCTCGATTACCAGGTGCTCGATTCAGGATGCTGCGGCATGGCCGGTGCATTTGGGTATGAGCGCGATCACTATGAAATCGGAATCAAGTGTGGCGAGCGCGTGCTCCTGCCTGCTGTTCGGAATGCGCCGTTGGAGAGCTTGATTATTGCTGACGGGTTCAGTTGCCGCGAACAGATTTTGCAACAAACGGAGCGCAAAGCGCTGCACCTCGCGCAAGTTCTTCAAATGGCGCTGCATGAGGGGCCGAGCGGTTTCAAAGGTGAAACGCCGGAGCAGGGATATGCCTTGATCGAAAAAACAACCACAGTGCCGGTGAGCGTTATCGCCGGAGTCTCCGTGCTCGCTAGCGGCGCCTTGTGGTGGGCTTCACAAAAAAGGAAAAGCACGTGACGCAATTATTTTGCTTGCCTTTGAGTGCCGATAAGAGAAATCAGTGACCGCTGCAGCTCAGATGCGCGGCGGCCGAGACAGACAGAAACACATGGATTATGGCCCAGTTCCGGGGAAATAGGAGCGCGTTCGGCGCTCCTGGCGCGGAGGCGCTCTGGACACACGGCGACAAACATGGGATCGGGACTGCGTACTCATCAGGTAGCCGCGTCTGGTTCACTATCCGGCGCGGTACTCTGACCGAGGTTTACTATCCGACGGTCGACCGCCCGCAGTTACGCGATCTCGAGTTGATTTTCGCCGATGGAGATGGGCTGTTTCTCGAGGAAAAGCGGGATCTCGACTGCCGCATTGAACGGATCGAACCCTCTCAGGGATATCGAACCAGCAGTAACGATCACGAGCACCGCTTCTCGCTTACCAAAGAAATCATCGCGGATCCGAGGCGTCCTTGCGTGCTGCTGCGCACGAAATTGGAAGGTGACGATCAGTTTCTACGCACGTTGAAGACTTACGTCCTATGCGCTCCTCATCTCGAGCTGGGCGGCGGAGGGAACAACGCGTTTGTAATCGAAGTCTCCGGGCGAGAGCTACTCGTTGCCGAAAAGAATAATCGATGGCTCGCGCTAGGCGCATCGTGCGAATTCTCCCGGCTTTCTTGCGGGTACGTGGGATCGAGCGACGGATACACCGATATCTCGCAACATCACAAGATGGAGTTTGAGTTCGACGAAGCTAAAAACGGGAATGTCGCGTTGACAGGTGAACTCAACCTTCTTGATGACCGCGAATTCACGTTAGCTTTAGCCTTCGGCGAAACGCTCTCGAGCGTTATTTCAGTTCTGTTCCAAAGTTTGGGCGTGCCGTATCAGGATCAACGCAGGGTTTTTGTGGATCAATGGAAAACCGCAACTCAAGGAAGAAACTCTCTCGGAAACAGCAGCGGAGATAAAGGACGGCTCTTTGAATCCAGTTACAACCTGCTCTTGACCCACGAAGACAAGCTGTTCCAAGGCGCTTTTGTGGCATCGCTCTCAATTCCCTGGGGCGAAGCGCGCAACGACAAAGAAGGCGAGGGCGGCTATCACGTGGTTTGGACTCGCGATATGGTGGAGACCGCCATGGGACTTCTCGCGGCGGGAGATACTGACGCTCCACTGCGCGCCTTGATTTACCTGGCCGCCAGGCAGCAAGAAAATGGCAGCTTCCCTCAGAACTTCTGGGTTGACGGTGAAGCGTTCTGGACGGGAATGCAACTGGACGAAGTGGCATTTCCGGTATTACTTGCATGGCGGCTTCGTAAGCTGCGACTGCTCGGGGAATTCGATCCGCGCGTGATGGTGAAGCGAGCTGTTGGCTTTCTTCTTTATAGCGGACCGGTAACCGGTGAGGAGCGATGGGAAGAGACAAGCGGCTATTCGCCTTCCACTCTGGCGGTGATCATCTCGGCCTTCGTATGTGCGGCGTCGTTTGCCAGCGAAGCGAACGATCATCAATCAGCGGCATTCCTCGAGAGTTATGCCGATTACCTGCGCTCGCATATCGAGGAGTGGACGGTGACTACGAAGGGAGCGCTGCTGCCCGATGTGCCGCGATATTTCGTACGGCTGAATCCGATAAAACCGGGAGAAGTAGCTGCTCCTGGCGCTGTAGATACGGCTGAGTTATTTCTAACCAGCCAAGCTCCGGGAAGCCAGCACGCATTTCCAGCTCGCGATATTGTCGATGCAGGTTTTCTGCAATTGGTCCGGTATGGAATCATTCCCGCTGATAATCCGCTGGTCGTGCAGAGTCTGAAGGTGATAGATGCCACGCTCAAGACAGACACACCCTGCGGACCGTGCTGGCATCGCTATAACCACGATGGCTATGGCCAGCAACCCGGCGGGGGCGCCTATCGGCATTGGGGCAAAGGGCCGCGCATGGCCGCTTTTGACGGGGGAACGAGCACATTACGAACTCGCTGCCGGCCATGATTACGGTCCGCTGCGGAGCGCAATGGAGCAGTTTTCGAACGGGACATGCCTGCTGCCTGAGCAGGTCTGGGATGAAGCCGATCTCCCGGAGGCGGGCATGCGCTGTGGCGGTCCGACTGGTTCGGCCAATCCGCTCTTGTGGGCGCACTCGGAATATTTGCGGCTGCTCCGTTCCTGCCAAGACGGTAAGGTTTTCGATGAGATTCCTGAAGTCGTAGCCCGGTATCGAAACAATCAGTCGAGAAACAACGTGGAATTTTGGCTGCCGAAGCACCCAATCCGGTTCGCACGGAGAAACCATACGCTTCGCATCTGTGCGCCTGAGCCTTTCCGCATTCGCTGGTCTGTTGATAACTGGAAGGCATGGCAGGACAGCAGCTCGCGCCGACCGGCATTGGCGGAGAATTTTTCGATGTGAATCCAGCGCGTGCTTGATTCACAGCTTGAATTCACGTTCTTCTGGACGGCGCGCGGTCAGTGGGAAGGTCAAAATTATCTGGTGCAAGTTACGTAGGAAAACTAGAATGGAAAATTCATACAAAGGAAAAGTAGTGGTGGTCACGGGCGCATCGGCGGGAGTGGGTCGCGCCGTGGTCAGAGAGTTCGCACGGCAGGGGGCATACGTCGGGCTGATCGCGCGTGGACGAGACCGCTTAGAAGCAACCAGGCGCGAGGTTGAGGAACTCGGGGGTAAGGCACTCGTCCTGGTAACAGATGTGGCGGACGCGCAGCAGGTAGAAGAGGCGGCCGCACGAACCGAGCAGGAATTGGGCGCCATAGATATCTGGGTGAACGACGCAATGACCACGATCTTCGCGCCATTTATCGAGATCACGCCAGACGAATTTAAGCGCGCCACGGAAGTCACCTATCTGGGGCAAGTCTATGGCACGATGGCGGCGTTAAAACGTATGCGCCCGCGCAATCGCGGCACCATCGTACAGGTAGGCTCGGCCCTGGCCTATCGCTCCATTCCGCTGCAATCCCCTTACTGTGGCGCTAAGCACGCCATTGTCGGATTTACTGATTCAATCCGTTCGGAACTGATACATGAGGGCAGCAATGTGCATATCACTGCGGTGATGCTACCCGCTATGAACACGCCACAATTCAGTTGGTGCCGCACGCGTTTGCCTCGCCATCCCCAGCCGGTACCGCCGATCTACCAACCAGAGGTCGCGGCGCGCGCGATCGTTTGGGCCGCCGGCCACAGGCGACGCGAAGTATACGTCGGTTGGCCTACGGTGGAAGCGATCTATGGCCAGGAGATGGCTCCCTCGTTTGCCGATCATTACCTGGCGAGGCATGCTTTCAATGGCCAGCAGACGTCTCAACCGGTTTCACCTGACAGACCAGACAACTTATTCGAGCCCGTGCAGGGCGAGTATGCCGCTCATGGAATCTTCGGCAAGCGGGCCAGCCGTTACAGTTTGCAGAGTTCGCTCAATATCGCGTTGCTTAACTTGACGGCTCACCGCGGTCTGGTTGCTCTTGCGGGGATCGTTCTTACAGGGCTGCTGGTCGGACGACGGAGGGGCAATAGATGAACAGGTACTTGAGCCCGGACGAACTCGGCCTCGAACTGCGCACGGGCTCCGGCCCTTTTTTGAAGCGCCGGCGCAAAATCCTTGGCCTGTCGCTCTTCTCTTCCGCGGTTCTCGCCGGGATAGCGCTTTACCAGATGGGAATTGTGAAAAAACTGCCGGAACCACGCTGGCGTGGTCTCAACGCCGGAAAGGTCAATGGCTCGGATCAAGCCTATTCGATGCTGGCGGTGCCGGACGCCTTACTTGGTCTCATGAGCTACGCAGTGACTGCTTGCCTCGCGGGGCTAGGGTCCAAAGACCGCAGCCAAACCCATCCGTTAATGCCCATCGGTATGGGTTTAAAAGTTCTGGCGGATGCCGCACTCGCTGGAAAACTAACGATCGATGAATGCAGGAAGTATGGGGCCTTCTCGCTGTGGTCTCTGCTGGCGGCTGCAGCAACGTGGGCAGCTCTTCCTCTTGCGATCCCGGAGACAAAAGAGGCGGTTCGCCAGTTGATGGGAAAGAATGCCTGAACTGCTGACCTCTATAAAACGGATGAGCGAAACTAAGCATCCCATCGCTGAACTGGAACGTGATATTGCCGAAATTGACCTGAACGTTCGGGAAGGCCGCTTCCAGCGCTGGCTGGCGCTGATAGCTGGTGTCTCGAGCGTGTTAAGCGGGATTGAGGTCACATACGAGCATTACCGGGGCAGCTATAGCCGCAGGATCATGTACACACCCGTGATCCTAAGCGGGGCACTGGCGGCGAGTGGTGTGGCAGGATTTTTGAACAGAATGGCAGCGCGCACTGTTCTTCCGGCAATTTCGCTTCTCACTCTCGGCGACTGCCTCATCGGCTTTTACTTTCACGTTCGAGGAATTCAGCGCAAACCCGGCGGGTGGCGTTTGCCGATCGTCAACATAATCATGGGGCCACCGATCTTCGCTCCATTACTGTTCGGGGTCAGCGCCTATCTTGGTCTCCTTGCTGCATTCCTGCGGCGCAGCGAAGCGAAGAGTACTCAGCTCTTGCCAAGCGCGACTCACGAACATCATTGGGCGAGGTTCATCGGTAGCAAGTATGAACCAATCACCTGGACGCAGGACGTGCGTGAGGGTCGTTTTCAGAAGCAGATGGCCGTTGCGACCGTCATTGCGACATTTTTTAGCGGATTCGAAGCCTGGTACTCGCATTACAAGAACAATTTTCGGTACAAGGCGCAGTGGACACCTATTATCATTTCGCCGCTGTTGATGGCTAGCCGGAATCGGCGCCGTCAGAAGCCGCCGTGTTGCGCACACCTGGCTTCCAGTGCTCTCTGCCCTCGCTATTGCCGATGGAACAGTCGGTTTCGTTTATCACGCGCGCGGCGTCTTACGCAGGCCCGGCGGTATAAAAAAACCGATTTACAACATCATTTATGGTCCGCCGCTGTTTGCGCCTTTGCTGTTCGCCGCGAGTGGCTTTCTTGGATTGCTGGCCAGTCTACTGCGGAGAGAGAAATGAAAATGAGTGCTCAAACAGCGATGATTGACAAACGTCCGATTAATCCGGAATACGGGATCGCCGATCGGACCAATGGCTCAGCCAGGGTATTATCCGGGATTCAGCACGCTGAAGCAGCAGAAGTTCTGGGACGCTAAGACGCGTGAAGTTATTCTGGATCGGGTCAACAACGTTCCTCCGATCCGATTTTTCAGCCCGGACGAAGCGCGCCTGTTAAAGGCAATCTGCGACCGCGTTTTACCGCAGGATGACCGCGATGAGTCGCACCAGATCCCGATCGTTCCGCAAATCGATAAACGACTTTTTGAAAATTCGTACGACGGGTATCGTTATGGAGACATGCCGCCCGATCGCGAGGCGTACTGCTTGGGATTGCAGGCTATCGACGAAATCTCTATCCACGAGCAAGGCCGGCCGTTCCTAGAGATTGGCCCGCGTGAACAGGACGAGGTTCTTCGCCTGCTGCATGATGGTAAGCCTTCGGCTGCGCACGAAATCTGGCAACGAATGCCAGTGCATCGTTTTTGGATGCTGCTGGTTGCGGACTGTGTTGACGCTTATTATTCCCATCCTTGGGCCTGGGATGAAATCGGCTTCGGCGGTCCGGCCTACCCACGTGCCTACATGCGCCTCGAACGCGGAGAAGCGGAGCCATGGGAGTCGGAAGAGAAGCGTTATCCCTGGCGAGCCCACGATGAGCTGCGGGTCAAGCCGATACGAAGGAGTCGCCGGGCAATTGGAGCATCACGCATCACCAGGGCAGGGAGGGACGCATTGAAGTCGCCGGTATTTGGAGAGTTTCAGCCTCCCGGCAGCAAGCCGCACATGCTCGGCCCGATGCAGCGGATCAAGACGCCCATGCATCACTTCGCGGACGGAGAAGAAGTGGACTACGTCATCGTGGGAATTGGGGCAGGTGGAGGTGTGCTGCTGCAGCGACTCGCACGAGCCGGGTTTCGCGTGCTGGGTTTTGACGCCGGGCCGTTCTGGGACACCGAGCGAGACTGGGTGAGCGATGAAAAGGGAGCACACAACCTTTATTGGAATGACATGCGGATCACCACCGGCGAACATCCCCTAGCCTTTGGAGCAAATAACAGCGGCAAGGGCGTGGGCGGCGGTACCGTTCACTGGGCTGCGTTTACTCCGCGACTGCACCCGTCCGATTTCCGCATTCAAACGCAAGATGGAGTAGGCGTCGATTGGCCTATCACCTACTCGGATTTAAAACCCTACTATGAGCTTCTGGAGTTAGAACTTCCCGTGTCGGGTCCATCGTATTATCCCTGGGGTGATCCACATGGTTATCCGTACGGACCACATCCGATGGGCGGAGTAGGAGACACGCTTGATTCGAGGCTGTACGAAGCTCGGCATCCGCGTTTCCGCTGGCGGCCCGGTAGCGATTTTAAACGGTTCGCGCGCCGACCGGCCGCATTGCATCTATCGTGGATTTTGTATCCAGGCATGCAAGGTGGGGGCAAAGGCCAGCACTCTTATCACGCATGTACCGGACGCAATTGCCAAGGGAGCCGAGATCCGTCCGAACTGCATGGTTTCACGCGTCTGCCTGGGTAAGAACCGGCGGGTAACCGGGGTGATGTATTTCGACGCGGAAGGACGCGAGCAATTTCAAAAAGCGAAAGCGGTGATCGTCGCAGGATACGCCATCGAGACACCGCGTCTTCTGCTGAATTCGGCTTGCCCCGATTTTCAAAACGGCCTTGCCAATTCCAGCCATTGTGTAGGACGTTATCTCATGGCGCAGGCCGGAAACGTCATACTCGGCCGCTTTGATGAATTGATTCGCATGTACAAGGCGCCTCCAGCACACGCCTTGACAGAAGAATTCTACGAAACCGATCCGAAACGCGGCTTCGCGCGCGGGTTCGCGATTCAAACAGTAGGACCTCTGCCGATTGCCTTCGCGAAGCAAATGATGGTAGCGAAAGGCGCGTGGGGATGGGGGATGCGCAGCATCATGATGGATTACAACCACTGGGCCGCCTTAGGATTTTTGGGCGAAATTCTACCGCATGCGGAAAACCGCGTGCAAATCGCGGAAGAAAAAGATCAGTACGGCATTCCTATCGCCAAGGCAACTTTTAATCTCTACGACAACGACAGGAAGCTGATCGAATACGGCAAGAACAAGACGATGGAAGTTATGTATGCCGCTGGTGCGCGGGAAGTGGTTCAGGAGGCTCGATATGCACATCTGGTTGGAGCGGCGCGCATGGGGAATTACCCGGAAAGTTCCGTTGTTGACCGGTTTGGCCGCACGCACGATATAGCTAATTTATTCGTCTGCGATGGCAGCATCATGCCCACACAAGGTTCTGCCAACCCAGGGCTCACCATTATGGCTCTTGCTGCACGCACGGCCGACTATCTGGTCGCGCAAGGCGATGCAATCTTCACTTCGGATAAGCGAAATCTCGAAAGGCCTCCGATGCGCCGCGATCTGTCTCCACCAGATACCTGGGGCCACGGTATGCCGCGCATTTAATTGGTATTCTATGCAATCCATTCCCAAGATCGAACGCATTCACGTTTCCGTTTACACGGTACCCACAGAGACACCGGAGTCGGATGGTACGTTTCAATGGGACAAGACATCGCTGGTTCTGGTTGAAGCTTTTGCGGGCGGCAAAACAGGGTTAGGCTTCAGTTATGCGGATACAGCGACCGCAGGGCTTATCGACGAGTCGCTCGCGCCAAAGTTGATCGGCCAAGATGCGCTCGCCATCGGAGCAGCATGGAGGATTTTGGTCGATCAAATACGCAACCTCGGGCGACCTGGGATCTCTTCGATGGCGATCGCTGCTATCGATAATGCGCTGTGGGATTTGAAAGGCAAACTTTTAGATGTGTCAGTAGCCGATTTGCTCGGTCTCGCTCGACCCGGGATCATGGCTTATGGCAGTGGAGGATTTACTTCGTATTCCGATTCAGAACTACGCGACCAGCTAGGTGGTTGGGCGGCAGCCGGCTTCCACGCCGTCAAAATGAAAATAGGTCGCGACGCAGCGGCCGACATCAAACGTGTTCGTGTGGCGCGCGAGGCGATTGGAGCAAAAGTCCAGCTCTTCGTTGACGCAAACGGCGCCTACACCCGCAAACAAGCTCTTTATCAGGCACACCGGTTTAGAGAACAAGACGTAACGTGGTTTGAAGAACCGGTCTCGTCAGACGATCTCGAAGGACTGCGACTGATTCGCGACGATGGGCCTCCGGGAATGGATATCGCCGCTGGCGAGTATGGCTATGATGCCTGGTATTTCCGGCGCATGCTTGAGGCCGGTGCGGTCGACGTTCTACAGGCCGACGCCACTCGATGTGCCGGCATCACCGGCTTCTTGCTGGCGGATGCTTTGTGTGGAAGCTATTCCATGCCGCTTTCGGCGCATACTTCGCCCTCGATCCACGCACATGCCTGTTGCGGAGCGCAGCGCGCCATCAATGTCGAATACTTTTTCGATCATGCGCGAATTGAAAAGATGGCATTCGATGGCGCTCTCGAGATCAAAGACGGATTGCTCTCTCCCGATCTGACGCGTTCCGGTTTCGGCTTAGTTCTGAAAACTCCGGACATGCAGCGCTACCGAGTCTATGGCTAAATTGGCGGCGCTTGGCGTTTGCCTGGCAATCGCGGCCTTCTCCCAAACACCCCTCTCGCTGCGCAAGAGATCGTTGGATATGCTGCACAATGCTTTGGTGGATAAGAATCCGAATGTGCGCAAGGAAGCCGTCATTGCTCTCAGCCTCACGGCTTCCCGCGAGCCGTTCCTATTACAGCTCGACTCGATGCTGGCCGATAAAGATGTGCAGGTAAGAATCGCAGCTGTCTCCAGTCTTCTTGATTTGCGGAGTAAGAGAACGCTCACCTCTTTGCGCAAAGCTCTCAATGATGATGTCCCGGAAGTCAGCTTTGCCGCCGCGAAGGCACTCTTCGAACTTCACGACCCGGCCGGAACCCGCGCGCTGCTCCTGATTCTGAGTGGTGAATCGAAAAGTTCTTCCGGCTTTATCGCGGACCGGGTGCGAAATACGATGCGCATGATGCATACACCAAAAACTCTGTTTATGTTTGCTTTGCGGCAAGGTGTCGGGTTCGCTCCTGTACCAGGATTGGGGGAAGGGGTTGCCTCGATGCAAGGGTTGCTTTCCGATTCGGGAGTTTCCGGCCGGGCAACAGCGGCGCTGCTGCTCGGTAGGCACAAAGATGAAGGCACGTTGCGAGCTCTTCGAAAGGCGCTTTGGGATAGGGACTGGTCGGTGCGAGCGGCGGCTATTCACTCGTTAGCTTTATGGAATGATGTGGCGCTAATGCCAGACATCGCTTTGTTGCTCGATGATCGCGAAGAAGCCGTGCGGCTTCGGGCCGCAGCCGGTTACTTAAGGCTGGACGCTATCAAAGCACATGCTTAGGTAGGTAGATGCTCGCCAAGTTCGCCGCTCGGCAAATGTGCCGGCCATCGAATCCGCTGCCGGGACATCCAAAAGCCTGGCTGGCGGTCGGACTGGCTTGGTCTGCCGCTTTCGTCGATGTGGTGGGCTGGATCACGCTCCATCACGTCTATACGGCGCATATGACTGGCAATACGGCGTCCTTCGGCTTCAATGTCGCAGGGCGGGCTTGGATGCAGGCTCTCCAGTATGGTTGGCCGTTAGTTCCATTCATTTTTGGTTTGCTGTTTGGCGCCTCAGCCACCGCCTGGGCGCGTCGCAAACACTGGCACTCTTCCTTCTCTATTGCGCTCGTAACGGAGATTCTGCTACTAACCTGTTTTATTTGGTTCGGCACACATTATTCAGGTGCTGGCGAACTCAGACCTCAATCTCCCTGGGTGTTTTATTTTCTACTTTCGCTACCGTCCGCGGCAATGGGACTCCAAACCGTCACCGTAACTCGGGTCATGGGATTGCGCGTTTACACAACCTACCTGACGGGATCGCTCACGAATCTAGCCGAAGCCTTGGTGCATTACTCGTTCTGGTTCTATGACCGGACGCGCGGCCGGCTGCGCAAACGATTTTTGAAGGCACTTAGGGTGACGGTGCATCAGAGAGATGCGCAACATGCCTTACTCACTGCCGGTTTGTGGTGCGCCTATGCTCTCGGCGCACTGTGCGGCGCACTGCTTGAAATGCGCAGCGGCTTTTTAGCTCTCCTGTTGCCCTGCACCGTACTGACAATCGCGACCATTGTTGATCTGGTCCGTCCAGTTGCTGCTGCCGACGAACCCGAAACGCAGCAGTGACGAGCACGCCGTACTGGCTATCAACGCAGCCTTGCTGGCTTTAGCGTCCATCCTTGCAGACGCGCCATTTCCAGCAGCTCATTCGGGGCAAATCCCTCGGGATAAATAGGCCAGCTGAAAGAAGCGCGAGCATCCGTGGCGAAGTATTGCTCAAAACCAAGGTTGCCTTGTTTCACCTGAATCGCTCCTGGTGAGAGTAAGTGTTCCGCTAAAGTCGCGGCACACTCGAGCGCTCTTTCGCGTGTACATTTACGCTTTCATGTGAGCGTTCAACGTGCTGTTGTACAACTGATCCGCTCATCGCAGATGTCTTGTTGGTGGCTCCCCCGGAAAACAATGCTCTGCCTATTGTGGGGGAAAATACGAATACCGGCAAGTTGGGTTTGATCACGTTACATTGGCTCTTACAGAACCACGCGTAAGCAAGTGGACGGCCCACTGAATCTTTCACAATCCCTGGGTTTAAAGATATACCGGCAGCACTCCTACTACGGCGCTATCGTGAACGCGAAGAGCGAATCGCCAGCTCCTACGATGAGATATTGCTGGCCGTCGAGAAGATAGGTCTCCGGACCATTGCTGACGTCATCAGTCAGGCCGGCATGCCAAAGGATGTTTCCGTTGGCGGGATCGAAAGCGACCAGATGACCGGAACCGTCTCCGGTGAATAACAGCTTTCCGGCTGTGGTGAGGATGCCCATTGCGCCGCCACCGGAAGGATAATCGTGACGCCAGGCTATCTTACCGGTTTGATAATCGATGGCTTCCAGACTGCCTCCATAAGATCCTACATTGCGTTCAGCGGCGCCATAGCCTTCCGGGTGCGGATCGGTATCGGTCAAATAGAACATGCTGAATGACTGGTCGAGGCCCACATAGAAGAACCCGGTTTCGGGATCGAAGCTAGGCGGCGGCCAGTTGGTAGCGCCACCTGATGGGGGCGACACCAGCACTCCTTCGATGATCGCCTCTTTTTTGGGGTCGGGAATTGGTTGGCCGTTGCTAGTTGTGCCCTTGGACCAGTTCATGGTGCGGATCATGGGAGCAGTGAGCAGGTTTTTACCGTTCGTCCGGTCAAGCAGGAAAAAATAGCCATTG
The DNA here is from genome assembly GCA_963799755.1 of Terriglobia bacterium. Taxonomy (GTDB): domain Bacteria; phylum Acidobacteriota; class Terriglobia; order Bryobacterales; family Bryobacteraceae; genus Bog-105. The sequence continues at coordinate 39,295 of CAWCYQ010000018.1, forward strand.
CGGTTGGCTTGGGCGAGCATCTTGCGGGGTTTGCCCTCAAACTGTCCATCGATGAGGATCGGGGTCTGAACGGCGTCCCAATCGTGCGTGTCGTGCGGAGACGGTTGGTAATACCAGGCCAATTTTCCGGTATCGACGTTCAGCGCGACGATCGAGCAAGTGTAGAGATTGTCCCCCCGACGGCTACGGCCGGTCAGCACGGGATTGGGATTGCCCGTGCCGAGATAATAGAGATGCAGTTCGGGATCGTAGGTGCCCGGAAGCCAGGTCATGCCGCCGCCGTGGCGCATGGAGTATTCATCAGGCCAGGATTCCGATCCGGGATCGCCTTTCTTGAGCGGCTCGCTCCACCACTTCCATTGAATGTCGCCCGTTTCGGGATCGTGAGCTTCGAGGAAACCGGGAACGTCGAGCGAATCTCCGCCCGTGCCCACGAGTACATGATTACCAACGATGACGGGCGCCGGGGTCGAGAAGTACTCCTGCTTCACGTCGGCGATTTCTTTGTGCCAGCGCTCCTTGCCTGTCTTCGCGTCAAGCGAAACGAGGTAGTTGTCGGGAGTTTCAAAGAATAGCCAGTTGCCGTACATGCCCATGCCGCGATTGCCGATGTGGATGCCGCCGCGAGTCTTCCAGAAGTAGTGCCAGATCTCGTGTCCGGAGCGCGCGTCCACTGCCCAGGCGTTATCGGGAGTGGAGAAATAGAGAATGCCGTTCACCATGAGAGGTGTGGCTTTTATGGTGGAAACGTCGGAGTTGTGCGCCGAGGCCTCGGTAGGTTCCGGACCTTCGCCGCCCACGATAGCGCCGTTACCCGGGCCTACTCTCACGCGGTCGATCCAGGCGAGGGTCAGATGCTTGACATTACTCTGATTGATCTGCGAGAGCGTGCTGAAGCGGCGGCCAGAGTAATCGCCGTTGTAAGTAGGCCAGGCATCCGTCGCGGGCTTGGCGAGCAAAGCAGGATCGAGCATCTGGCCTGACGCAAGCATCGAAGCCAGGCTCAACGAGATGCTCAACAGGAACGGTCTCAACATCATTTCAAAGTCACCAGATAAGCAGTCAGATTATGGATGTCGGAATCGGTGTATTTCATCAGCATGTCCGAATGAGCCTGGAGGCTGTTGTGCATTTCAATGTGCGGATTATCTTTGCTTAGCCGTGTGAAGGAATGATAGTTGCCGGATGCGTCGCGTAAGGCGATGGTGAAATCATCCATGCTGACGGGCACTCCTCGGAAGCTTTGACCGGAAGGCGTAGTGACCGTCACGGTCAAGACGGATTTGCCTCCCGGGGGAACATCCTGGCCCCAGCGATCATGCGGCATGATCATGCGATCCTGCAACGTTACGGGTTCGTATTTCTTACCAATGCCCTTCAGATCGCCGGTCACCGAGTGACAGGTATTGCAATGCCCCGCACCATTGAAGTAGGCCTCACCAGCTTTCGCATCTCCTGTAACGATGTTGAGCACCTTGTAGTCATCACGGTTCGCGGCGGCGGCGATTGAGCTGTGGAGAAAAGCGGCGATATCCGCGATCTGCTCGGGCGTCATGGCGAATTTGGGCATGCCCTTATCGGGACGCCCTTTCAGGACGACACGGCCAATGCTCTTTCCTCCTTCGTCGTCGAGAACAAGAACGGATCGTAGCAGGTCCGGACCCTTTTCGCCCCCTTTTGCGTTGGACCCGTGGCAGAAGCCGCAAGTAGAGACGAAGATCTGCTGGCCCCGCGTGACAGACGCGGGATCGAATTTAGGAGGTTCTTGCGCGGATACAGATAGCGCGCTGCCCAAAAGGGCCAACATAAAGACAAGTGTGGTTTTTCTGTGATGCACGTTATTTTGGGGATCTTGCAAACTTTAACATTATGCAAGTTTGCCTCGGTGGAATGGATCTATTCTATTCGGCTCTCAGCGCCGAAATCGGATTCGTGTGAGCCACGCGCCAGGCGGGAATCATGGCGGCCCCGAGTGCGACGAACATCAGAATGAAGGGAACGGCGACAAAAGTGCCGGCATCATGCGGGCTGGTGTCATAGAGCAAAGTGGAAAGGGCTCGCGTCACGGACAATGGATGCGGCCAGGCCGGCTGCTATCCCGGCGCCGGACAGTCGCAAGCAATGCCGGAATACCAGCATAAGAAGGTCGCGGCGACTCGCCCCTAATGCCATACGAACGCCAAACTCCTGCGTGCGTTGCGCAGCGGTGTACGCGAGTAATCCAGCGATTCCCAGCATCGCCAGGAGCAGGGCAACGATTGCGAAGCTAACCAGTAGCCAAGTTCGAAAGCGCTCGGCGGACAACGATTCGTCGAGGACTTGATCGAGTGTCTCAATCTTTCCTGCCGGAAGACTAGGATCGATCCGGGTTATCTGATGCCTGATTGCGCTTGCGAGTAAAAGGGGATCTCCGGCAGTCCGGACAATCACATCCATCTGGTTGACCCAATCCGGCTGTGTAGTAAACAGCAGCATACGGGCAGAATTGCTGGTAAGCCGCGCTTTTACATCTGGCACAACGCCGACTACAGTCAGCCATGGCTCGTCATTATTCGGGATATCGACACCGAACCGGATGCGTCTCCCGATGGGATTGTCATGCGGCCAGACTCGGTTCGCCAGTGACTCGGAGATCACAGCGACATGCTGCTTTCCGAGATTGTCGCCAGGTTGAAGCAGCCTTCCACGGAGAAGCTGCACCCCTAGAGCATCGAGGGCATGGCCGCGGTAGAAGATAGTATCGACTCTTTCGGTATCACTGCCGTGACCTTCAACGGAAATGATTACGTTAGATGTGGAGCCCATCGGCAGATCTGAGATCGCGCCGGTTCGCCGAACTCCTGGGAGAGTACTGAGGCGGACCAGCAGGCGATCGAAGAAGCCGGTAATCTGGGCAGGCGTTTTGTAAGCGATGTCTGGTAAAGCAATTCGCGTCCTGATCACGTGCTCGGGCCGAAATCCCGGATTCGCTTCGGTTGCCTTGATGAAACTACGCGCCAGCAAGCCGGCTGTAGTTAGCAGAAGGAAGGCGAGACTGAATTGGGCCACAACTGCTCCCGACATGATCATGCGTTGGCGCCTGCCTCGCGTAGTCGTTCTGCCTTCGCCTCGAAGCTGATTGATGAGAGCAGACCTGATCGTGGTCGCGAGCGGCGCGAGACAGAACACGAGAGGCGTCACGAATGCGATGACCGCCGCAAAGGCCATTACACGCCAGTTCAGGCCGATTTCGTCCAAACGGGGGAGGTCGCCGGGAGCGAAATGGATGAGCAGCGGCAAAGCCCAAAATGCGAGGCAGAACCCGATTGCGCCACCTGTCAGCGAAAGAACAAGGCCTTCTGTTATCGTTTGGCGAGCGAGTCTCCAGGTCCCCGCTCCCAGAGCGGTTCTGACCGCAAATTCCCGCTGACGACCCACCATTCGGCTGAACATGAGATTCGCAACATCGGCGCATCCAATCAGGAGAACGAGAGCCACGGCGGCAAGCAGCAGCATGAGAGGTCGTTCCACATTCCCGGTAAACTCCTCGCTGAACGGAATGATCTGCGATTCCAGTGAAAAATTCTGCACATGCTGCTGGAGCGCCCGTTTTATCGATGGGGGATAATCTTTGACGACGCGTTTTAGCAACCCGCGCAGCTCCAGGTTCGCCTGCTGCATTGTTACGTTCGGCCGCAAGCGTCCGATCATGCTGTAGTCGAAGTTACTTACATTCTGTTTCCGATCGTCGGGACTCCAGGAAACGGGCACAAACAATTGAGCCGGATCGCCGTTGAACCGCGATCCGCGTATCGGAAAAGAAAAGGACCGCGGCATAATGCCGATGATGCTATACGGAGTTCGGTCGAGAAGAATCGTCCGGCCGAGCGCTCTTCCGGCCATTCCAAAAGTACTTTGAGCGAAGCCGTAATTGAGAACGGCAACTCGGCGGGAGTGTTCATCTTCCGTTGGCGTAAATGCCCGACCAATGGCCGGCGAAATTCCCAAAACCTGAAACAGCGAGGCCGTTAAACGAGCGCCATTCACGCGCCGCGGTTGTCCTGCACCCGAGATCTCGTAGGATTGGGTGCGATAGGTTCCGGTCGCGGCAAAGGATCGGTTGTTGGCTGCGACGAAAAGGTAGTCAGGACACGAAAACGGCATGACGGGAAAACCCAGGCTGGCCACGCCCTCAGTAACGGAGACCAGGCGTCCCTGATCCGGGAAGGGTAGAGGGCGAAACAGTACCGTGTCGACCACCGAGAAGATCGCTGTGTTAGCGCCAATGCAGAGGGCCAACGCGGCGACGACAGTCAGGGTAAATACCGGCGCTTTGCGAAGTGTGCGAAACGCAAACCGCAGATCGCTAAGAATGTCGTCAAACCACCGGACACCACGCGCGTCGCGACACTCCTCCTTGACGCGTTCCGCGCCGTTCAAGCTGGCTAACGCAAGCCTTCGCGCCTCTTCGGAGGACGATCCCGCAGCAATCGCCCGCTCAATTTCACGATCGATATAGTCGCGCAATTCATCTTCAAGATCGCTTTCGAGGCGAGCACGATGAGAGAGTGATTCAAGGCGAAGGCGCCATTTCCTGAGCCAGCGCATGAGAGTTAACCTCGCGCGGGAAGAACAATGGTAGAAATGGCTCCGGACAGGCGCTTCCAATCAGCGGTCTGGGATTCCAGCTGCTTCCGACCTTCCTTGGTCAGAGAATAGAATTTGACGCGCCTGCGGGTGTCACTGATCAACCATTCAGCAGTAATCCAGCCTTCCTGTTCCAGTTTGTGGAGCGCCGGGTACAAGGAGCCGGGACCGACCTGAAGAACGTCCTTTGACATTTGTTTCAGACGTTGGGAAAGGGCCCATCCATGCATAGGTTCCAAGGCCAGAATTCTGAAGATGAGCAGGCCAAGTGTGCCTTGAACAAGATCATTCGGCTTCATTTGTGTTATCGATACGCGATAACAGCGTACTGCTTCTTAACTCCTTCATGCAACATCCCTCGACAGATGCGAGGCAGAGCAACTCGGGAAGGAATATCTAGGCGATAGCTGCCAAGCGGCGCTCATAGGGCCATGGCAGACAGGGACCAAGATTCTTGAGGCGTGCTGTTGGACGGCCGCAGGAGCAGGGCGCGGTATCAATCTCGCCCGTGAACCCGGTATGGAGGTTGGTTAAGGGGGGGACATCGCAAACCAGCTCACCTTGCATCAGATAAGCGTTTGCTCCGGGCTGCATATGCCAGCCATCGTGCGTTTCACACTCGGCGGCGAGTAATCTGCAGCCGGGCGCCACAATTAACTCATAGACCGGAACGCTGAAGGTCTGCCAGAGAGTTTCGCGCAATTCGGGGCTGATGGGGTTAGAGCCACAATCCGTAAGGGCAAAGACGGCGCGATCGACGGTGGTGAGCGCGAATTCTTTTCCGGCAACGCTTTTTGCGAGCCGCTCCAGATCGAAGCCATAGCCGATCAGCGCACTGGGCCGGAATGCTTCGAGGTCGTTCCATCTCTCCCTGCGGAATGGGCGAGCCGATTCGAATTCGGGAAAGACAGAGATTTGAGCGATGTTCAATTCCGGATCGGAAGCTAAGGGAACAGCCAAGCGCGGGTGCCGGGCGGGACGGAACGGAATCACGCTCAGAGAATGCCGTTTCATATCTGCTTAAAAAAGAAAGAGTGGGCAGAGCGGGCAAACTCTCGCAGAATTTTCCGGACGCGTCACGTGCTCTCAGGGGCGGCGGCCATCGCAGCGCGCGGCTCAAGCAGTTGCTCGAGATTACTCTTCAAGATCAGGGTGGCCTGCCGGGCATCAAGGCCTAGTTCGTAAAGCGCTTTGGTCTGTTGTTCAAAAACCGCGCGATGCCAGCCCCGAGGGAAAAAGCTCGAGTCAGTGCCGAAGAGCAGCCGCTCCGGACCCAGTAAGTCGATGGCGCGGCGAAAGACGGTGCGCAGGTCGAGACCTTCGTAGAGCATCCAGCGGTTGGTGCTGGAAGTGTCGAGATGAACGTTTGGGCAGAGATCGGCGAGCATCAGAGCTTCGCGAAACAGGCCGGCGCCGAAATGCGGGACGATGAAGCGGATCTGAGGGAAATGCAGGGCTACGGGGTGGAGGTTGAGCGGGTCGGAGAAACGCATGTCGAACTGGCTGGGAAGCCCCAGCTTCTTGCGGACGCCGACGCTGAGAGCCCCGCAATGAACGAACGCCGCGAGCTGATGGTCGGAGATCAGCTCAAACATGGGCACAAGCCGAGGGTCGGCGATGGAATATGTATGCATCGCCGGATAGAAACAAACGCAGTGCAGATGCGAATTTCGAGCGGCGCTCTTTAAGCGGTCCATGGAGTCGGGCTGTAGTGGATCCAGCATGAAGAAGCCATAGAAACGGCCAGGCTGGGCGGCGACCGCCGCGGCAATGCTCTTTTCGTCGCCTGGCGCGCTCCCGATCAGACAAATGCGCCCGACGCGCTGCGAATCGAGTTCGGCGATCCAACGATTGGCCAGAACTACCGGATCGGCAGCGGGTATTTCCCAGTCCAGCACCGGTCCGAGCGAGGCGGCATCACCGGTTTTCCTCTGGCGCGCGAGTCCCTCGTAGAACGTACGAGAGAAGAAATGGACGTGCGCATCGTTGACGAGGAGATCGCCCCAGGGAGTTTCGGCCATGCTGCGATGATTTTAGCGGAATGGGCGACAGCTACGCCGGGATCGGGCGCAGCGTTTCGCTGAGGATGAGCCTGGGCTGAGTCACATTCTGCACATCGGCCGCGGTAAGCCCGGCGGCAATCTCATCCAGCCGCAAGCCCTGCGGAGTGACGGAGATCACCGCCATTTCCGTCACAATCATGTGGACCACTCGAACTCCCGTAATCGGGAGGGTACACTTCGAAAGGATCTTCGGCGCGCCGGCCTTGGTGGTGTGTTCCATCGTAACGATGACGCGGCGCGCACTTGCTACCAAATCCATGGCGCCGCCCATGCCTTTGATCACTTTGCCGGGTACCATCCAGTTCGCGAGCGTTCCTTCTTCATCCACCTCCATAGCGCCGAGAATACTGAGATCGATATGGCCGCCGCGGATCATGGCAAATGATTCGGCACTCGAGAAGTAAGCCGAACCCGGCAGTTCAGTTACAGTTTCCTTGCCGGCGTTGATCAGATCGGCATCCTCGCTTCCCTTCTCGGGATAGGGCCCGACGCCGAGCATGCCGTTTTCCGACTGCAGAATTACTTCAATGCCGGGCGGCACATGATTGGCTATTAAGGTAGGCATGCCGATGCCTAGGTTTACGTAGAATCCATCCTGCAGCTCACGCGCCGCACGCCGTACAATGCGCTCACGCTTATCTATCTCCGGCGACGTGGATGACGAATTCATCACTGGGCAAGCCTTTGCCGAACGGTCCTGCGTTCGATGCGGCGCTCGTAGACCTCACCTTTGACAATCCGCTGAACGTAGATGCCCGGAGTGACCACATGATCGGGATCGATTGCGCCGGGCTCAACCAGTTCTTCCACTTCCGCGATAGTGATTTTCGCCGCGGCCGCCATCATGGGATTGAAGTTTCTGGCAGTTTTGCGGTAGATCAGGTTGCCAAGGCGGTCTCCGCGCCAGGCCTTGACAAGGGCAAAATCAGCGGTGAGGGCGCGTTCCATGACATAGCTACGGCCATCGAATTCTCGGACTTCCTTGTCTGCGGCGACAAGGGTTCCGACGCCGGCGGGCGTGTAGAAAGCGGGAATGCCGGCGCCCCCGGCCCTGATTCGTTCTGCCAGCGTGCCCTGCGGAATCAGCGTGACCTGAAGGCCGCCCGAGATGACGAGCGATTCGAGCAATCTGTTCTCTCCGACGTAACTGCCAATGTGCGAGGCGATCATACCGGTCTCCAGCAGCTTGCCCATGCCCGAAGCCATCGATCCCAAGATTGTTGCTGATCGTATGCAGGTCTCTTGCACCTTGGCGGATCAACGCCGCGATCAGGTTTTCCGGGATACCGCAGAGCCCGAAGCCACCAACCATCACGGAGGATCCGTCCGGGATGCCGGCAACGGCGGCATCCGAGCTGGCGAGCATCTTATTCACGAGGAGGACGTCCTTCGCTCCATCAGTCGAGATGATAACTCAACCAGGAGCGCTCACCCGGCCGTTCGAGAAGCCTCCAGTGCGCGCGCGGCTTTAGAGCTAGTCTGTTTTCCGATTGCCTGGCAGATCATGCGTCCAGCAGCAGCGACTTTATGGAGATCGACACCCGTCTGGATGCCCATGCCGTCGAGCAGATAGAGAACGTCTTCGGTCGCGATGTTGCCCGTCGCACCAGGCGCATACGGACACCCACCCAAGCCCGCTACCGAGCTATCGATAACCGCTATTCCCAATTCGAGGGAGGCAAGGATATTGGCCAGCGCTTGACCCCACGTGTCGTGGAAGTGCACTGCCAAGCTGTTAATGGGCACATGCCGGCCGACGGCTTCCAACATTCGTTGGGCTGCGAGCGGAGTGCCCACGCCGATGGTGTCGCCGAGCGAGATCTCGTGACAACCCAACTCATAGAGCGCCCGTGCCGTGCGAACGACCGCAGACACCTCGATTTTGCCGGTGAAAGGGCAGCCCAGAACACAGGAGACGTAACCGCGAACCGGTATTTGGGCAGCCTTCGCGGCGTGTAGAACTGCAGAGGAGCGCTCGAGGCTTTGCTCGATGGTGCAATTAATGTTTTTTTCCGAGAATTCCTCCGAAGCCGACACAAAGATCGCGGCTTCATCGATGCCGTGATCTATTGCGTTAATGAAGCCCTTCAGGTTGGGAACGAGAGCGCTGTAGGTGACTCCGGGCAACCGCTGCAGGGCGTCAAAAACAGTGTCCGAATCCGCCATCTGAGGAACCCAGGCCGGAGAGACAAAGCTTCCGCACTCGATCGTTTTCAGGCCGGCGTCCGCCAGGGCATTGATCAAGGCGACCCGCGTGGCAACGTCGACTGGGGAGCTCTCGTTTTGTAATCCATCGCGAGGGCCGACCTCCACCACGCGTACATGCGCTGGATAATTACAGGATTCGTTCAGTCGAGCGAGTCCTCGTTCTTCTGGAGCCAAGTTCCCTTATGTTTTGAGTTGGATTTCTGAGATCTCTCTTCCAATATGCGCGCGGGCTTGGGAGCGCCGACACGTTTACGCGCTACGGCCTTCACCCTCTTGTTTTTGTCTAGTGCTCTTGGACGTTTCCGCGCCACGTGACTAGCTCTCGAGCCGGTCGTCTTTGACTTTGGTTTCTACAGCCGGATCAACCTCGGAGATAGTCAGCATATTGAAGGCAATCTTGGAGCGTGAAGAGAGAAAGTGCCACATCCTGGCCAAGGTACTTTGCTCTTTCTGCTGAATCTCCCGCGCCAAAGCTTCAGTGGCCGAATCTCTAGCTAACGCCGCCGCTGTGCTCAGTGTCTCGTAGAGGGCGCACTCGCCCGCTGCGGTCGCGTAGGCGAGCATCAGGTTCTGGAGGAGATGCTCTTCCGTGACGCGAGCGCCCTGGACTATCTGAGGGGCAACCTTCAAAGCCGAAGCCAAACTCCGGGCGCTGGACGGTTCGGGCGCCCCTAATTCGGCGAGGCGAATGCCAAGGCGTTGGCCCTGCAATCGTGCGCCATCTGCGTTTTCCTCAAACAGGCTCTGAACTTCCTCGTCATCGCCCGCAGCCGCAGCGAATTCACGCAATTGGAGTTCGCCAGATCGTTCGGCTGCGGCAGCATTCGCCAGAAATTGCCGTACTAGCCCGCTGCCATCCTCAGTCAAGCAGCCATCCTTCCCTTTGAAAGAAACCTCAGGCAGCCATCTTCCGGGCTGCGGCCGGCCACACACCCAGTTCGATGAACTCAGCCTCAAAGCGCTGCTGTTCACGCGAATCCTGCGAGGGGCGCATCACACGGCAGCACTGTCGAAGTGCCTCCTCGAGCGGCTTGCGAAGTGCATCTTCTCCCAAGACTATCTTGATAAGCTCCTGCGCGGCCGCGCGGGCCTGCTCGGAAGTCTTTGCAAACATTAAGGCTTCGTAGCGGTCGTTGATTATTTGGTTGCGGCGGTTCATGGCGTCCTCACATATTTGACGCAAAAAATCCGCTTTTGATTCGCGGCAGATTATACCGCACGCTTATTTCGCGCGAACGGTGTACTTCGGGGTGGTGAGCCGGGCGGGACTCGAACCCGCGACCACCGCATTAAAAGTGCGATGCTCTACCAACTGAGCTACCGGCCCGGCGAAAACGATGCAGACGAGTTGCGCGGTACAGGGACAGGATAGCATCCGCCGGGAAAGTGCCTCAGGGATTAGCCTTTTACTCGCCAGAGAGTTTCTGCGAAGGGCCACTCGCGATCGGTCCACAGGTGCAGAGTTTCGAAACCGTTCTCGAAGGCAAGCCGCGGCAACTCCGATTCCTGGAATTTGTGCGAAGATTCTGTCCAGATTGTTTCACCTGCCTGAAAACGAAAAGCAGAGTCAAGCGCCGGTATGACTACCGTCTGATCGCAGCAGGAGAGCAGATGCATTTCAATGCGCCGGTATTCCGGGTTCCAGCGGGCCTCGTGGACAAAGGAGCGCAAATCGAAACCAGCGGCGAGCTCCCGATTTATCCGTCCAAGCAAGTTCAAATTGAAAGCCGCGGTAACGCCTGTTGGATCATCGTAGGCTGCAATCATCCTCTCGACGTTCTTGACCAGGTCCGCTCCCACGAGGAATAGATCACCTGGCCAGAGCGTCGATTGAATGCGCGACAGGAAATCCGGAATGCACTTTGGTTCGAGGTTGCCGATGGAGCTGCCGAGAAAAAGCACAAGCAGCGGCCCGGAGGCGCGGGACAGGGATATTTCGCTTAAGCCGTCAATCCAATCGGCGCACACGGGTTGTACTTCGGCAACATCGCCGACTTCCTTTCCGCACATTTCCAGCGCCGCCGAAGAAACGTCGATAGGGCGGTAAACGACCCGATCATACCGGCTGCGAAGCGCCTGGAGGATGTATCTGGTCTTCTTGCCGCTGCCGCTCCCGAGTTCGCAAACCGTAGGCGCGGCGGCCACCGCAGCAGCTATTTCGCGGGAGTGCCTATTCAGCAGACGTTCATCAGCGCGCGTTAATCCGTATTCGGGCAACAGAGTTATCGCCTCGAACAGGGCACTTCCAAGATCGTCGTAAAGATAGCGCGAGGGGAGCTGCTTCTGCCCGTCTCTCGACAGGCCGTCCGCAACATCCTCGGCCAAAGCGGAAAGGATGGGACTTAGAATCGTCGACACGGTTGGCTAATCCTCCACGCAGCGGAACGCGGCGTACATGTAAGGATAGTCCCGGCGAAACCAGTTTCTGAAGGAGCGCCGCAACAAACGCGCTGCCGTTCTCGCGGAACCCCCTTTTATGACAAAATGTTCGCCGTCAAAGAAGTTGGCCGAGTACCCCGGATAGGAAGCTCTGGGTTTGAATCCCGGAAGTGGGCCGAACTTGGTGCTTGTCCACTGCCAGCCATTTCCGACGAGCTGGTTTACTCCAAATTCGCTGCGTCCCAACGGCGAGGCATCAACGGGCTCCGGATCCCAGCCGCGAAAATCGAAATTGCCATGCCGCGCCGAAGGTTCGGCACCTCCCCACGGATATTCGGGCTGCCGATTCCCATGCGTTCCGTAGGCGGCGCGATGAAACTGCTCTTCTGTCGGTAGGCGCTTGCCTATCGATTTCGCATAAGACTCTGCTTCGTTCTGGGTCACATATACAGGCCAGTCGAGCGGCAGCGGAATTTCTTCGAACATGCCGCGATAATAAACTCGACCGCCGTGCTTCCTCCAGAAATGAGGCATTTCGGCGCCCGATGCGACAAACCGAAGATACTCTCCGTTCGTGACACTGTTCTGCTGGATCCGGAATGCTGGAACAAATCGCCGCGTCTCGTCATACTCGTTGTCCCAACCGAAGGTTCCGTCGTGTGGCCGCCCAAGAATAGCTTCTCCGGCCGGAATGTACTACCCACCGATCAGCAGAACTGACGGAAGATGTTTGCTCGAGCCGCACAGCATCCGCGACGTGCTTCATTCCGTAATCGAAGTTATGAAACATGTAGGCAAGCGTTTCTAAGTGCATTAGGCGGTGTTCGAGCGCCATATGCACAACGTCCTCGGGAGCGCGCTCCAGATTTTCATCGACGTGTTCCCGGCAACGTGAGAGATAGGCGGTGAGTTGCTTCAAGGACGGCCAATCCTTAGGCGTGTCAGTCGGGAGGTGAGATGAATCCGGATCTATGCCAGCCTGAAACAATGCATCCAGCTGCGGATCGGGTGATGGTAAGCCGAGACCTTCCCGGCAGATCTGGATGGAATCAAACCCGTCCAGGTGACCGATGTAGAAAACCACCCGATGGCGTTGTGCAATCGGTCGAGCATAGACCCCCTCGGAGGTGAGAATTGCAAACAACCTGTCGCTTTCCGCTCTGGCGGACTTCAGTTCCGACAGCAGGTTTGTTGTTGCTTCCATAACAGGCATAGATCTATGTTTTTCTCCGGAAACTCAGCTCGGCGGCCAGTCTGTTGGATGCGCGACCAGGCCCGGGTATACACAAATTGTGGGTGCTGTAAATGTTACGAGCAGAGACTCCCGTCAGGCTGCTGCTTTGTCGAGAACTGAGCGAGCCAGCACGAGCGCCTGTTCGCGATTTTGGATTTCTCCCTCGAGTTGTGCTGTTTCAACCGCTTCGAGAGCATGCCGGAACTCTGGGCCGGGCTTGTAGCCGGCCTGAATCAGATCGTCGCCACTCAGCAGCCGCGGAGGACGGAGATCTTGTTCTCTGAAATCCATAAGTTTCTCCCGCACGAATTCATAAGCGGCAGTAAAGCCGTTACTCGCGAGACAATCAAGCCTATGCAGTTCCAAGTGTTCACTGAAATCTGGCAAACAGAGAAAGCGTTTAAGGGTGCTAAGCCGCATCTGCCGCACATCTTTGAAACGCATGTGATTGGCGACCAGGGCCGTCACCTGTTCGGTTTCTTCATTACCGAACCTGAGCCGTTCCAAGATTTTTCTGCTCATCTCAGCTCCGACTTCCGCGTGCCCATTGAAGCGAATGCGGTCCGAAATCGCGAAGGTCGGCGGCTTCCCTACGTCGTGAAGAAGAACGCCGAGGGCGAGCGTTAATGAAGGACGTCGAAGCTCGCCAAGCATGATCAGTACGTGAGTCCAAACATCCCCTTCGGGATGAAACTCCGGCGGTTGTTGCACGCCTTGAAAGGCTTTGACTTCCGGCAGAATCTGCTCGAGCAACCGGGACTGATCGAGCAGTTCGAATGCACGGCGCGCCCGACCCTCCGTCAGCATGCGCGCGAGTTCCTCGCGAATGCGTTCCGCGGAGATCTTCGTAATGGAGGATGCGTGCTCCTGAATCGCGGCCAGGGTCTGAAACTCAATCGAAAAATCGAGGCGCGCTGCAAATCGCACGGCTCTCAACATCCGGAGGAAGTCTTCTTCAAAACGCTGCCCAGCGTTCCCGATGGCGCGGATGCGCCGGGCAGTCAGATCGGCCCGGCCACCCACAAAGTCGAAGATCTCGCCGGAAAGCGGATCCTCCATGAGTGCGTTGATCGTGAAATCACGGCGCCGGGCGTCAAGTTCGGGGTCGCGTTCAAAGTGAACCTGGTCCGGACGGCGGCCGTCTGAATATTCTCCTTCGGTCCGGAACGTCGCCACCTCGACCTGAACTCCGCCGGGACGCGTGACTAGAATAACGCCAAAATGAGCGCCTACCTGCTGCGAGCCGGGAAAGTACGAAGAGATTTCAGAGGGGGTCGCATCGGTGCTGACATCGAAGTCCTGAGGTTCAATACCGAGTAGACGGTCTCTTACACAGCCGCCGACTAATAGAGCCTTGTGCCCGCGACCTTGCAGAGTGCGTATGATGTCAAGCGCTAAAACCTCGCGCGTCACGGTTGGTATGTTTCCGTGCTGAACTGCTCAGCCGCTGGCTGCCTTCTCTGAATCGGCGTGATTCCCATTGGATGCGCCTTCGGCAGCAGCAGCCGCCGCTTGAGCGTCAGCCTCCGCTTTTTTCAGCTCCTTTTTTGTTGGCGGAGCTTGCTCATGGCGATAGTCATGATCGTGATAGCAGGTTCGGCAGCGCACTTTGGCCGCCTCGCCATTCACAAGAGACACAATGGAATGATTGGTAACGCGGCGGCATTTGATGCAGTGATCATCGATCACATCACCTAATCGCATTTCACCCATCTTTGACCTATCAAGCGGAGTATATCAAGTCAAGAAGCGGGATTGGTTTGGTAGACTGAAGCTTCCACAAAATGGCCAGGTAGCTCAGTCGGTAGAGCGCAGCCCTGAAAAGGCTGGCGTCGGCGGTTCGATTCCGTCCCTGGCCACCTTAAAATTCAATGACTTAGACTAGTTTCGAACCGCCGAATCCAGGACTTATGCGTCGATGCCTGGCGTCGAGCCGCCCAATCCGGCATCGGATGAGGTCAAACACCGGTGACAGGCAGGTGCGATCCGATGTAGTGCTTTTCGATTCTGGCCCTGGCCGCCCTTTAAAATCAGACGCCATAGGATAGCAGATGCGGGCGCTTCAGGTGGAGCGCGAGGGAGACGCGATCCCTAATCGTGGTGCAAGGTACTGCAACTTCCAATTGGCGCTCTGGACCATGCGATCTACAGACCCAAGCAGGCGCAAACGCGTGACGATAAACACCAGCTCGAAATACATTCCTTTGCTTTGCGTCCAAGGAGAGGTGAACCCTTAAATGAACGATAGTTGCAATCGAGGTCTGAAGCTTTTGTGCTTCCTGATAGGATTGACGCTTCCCATAGCAGGGTATGCAATCTGGTGCAAAGCACCTGATCGAAAAGAAGAAATCGATCAGGCGCACGACATTACTGTCGAGGACAGTTTCCCAGCCAGCGATCCGCCGTCCGCCTGGTAGCAAGTGTCACCAGGATAGCTTCGCGATCTAGCGCGTTTACTCATATCTGAGAGCTTCAGTTGGGTTCAGCTGCGAGGCGCGGCGTGCCGGCAAAAGTCCAAAACCTACTCCAACAGTAAAGGAGACGGCGAAGGCCACCATCACGGAAATGGGAGAAACAGGAACGTCTACCTGCTTTGCGAAAAGGCTTTGGCTAAGCACATTGAAGCTCAGGGGCAGTGCCAACCCCAGCACGATACCGATGGTTCCCCCAATCAAGCTGATCAGAACCGACTCGACAAGGAACTGGAGCAAGACTTCGCGCCGGGAGGCGCCGACCGCCATGCGCAGTCCGATTTCGCGCGTGCGCTCCGTTACCGTTACCAGCATGATGTTCATGATGCCGATTCCCGAAATCAATAGAGCGATAGCCGACACTACGATCAGGACGATCGTCAGAACGTTCGCGATCTGACCTGCAGTATCCAGAATGGCAGTCAAATCCTGCACGTCATACATCGCGCCTGGCCGATGACGGCCCCTGAGGATCTCGCCCACCTGCTGCCTTACGGCGGGAACGTCGCTTGCGTTTCTTACTTCTATCCAGACCGGATCCACCCGCTCGTAAGGCACGAAGTACTTCATGATCGTGATCGGGATCAAGATGGTCTCGTCGCCGATTTCCCCGGCTCCGAAGGTGCTGGTTTTTTCGCGAAATGTGCCCACGACAGTGAATTGCAGCTGGTTAATCTTGATCATCTGGCCGACGGCGGCCGCATCGCTTCCAAACACGCGAACAGCCAACTTCTGAGTGAGCATTGCCACATGCTCGCGCAGGCTGATATCGCTCGGATCGAAATGCCGTCCGGACAGAATCACCAGATTACGGACAACTGAGTAATACTCGTCGACACCGTCTAAGACCACCTGGCGCACCTTGCCGTTCACAACTATGTCGTAGTGCGTAGTGATTATGGCAGTGGCCGCTACAATCCTGCTGCCGAGCGTATCGCGAAGAGCTTGTACGTCGGCCAGCTTTATGTAATCGCCCTGCACCTGAGCGGAATTCTCTCCGCCTGCGTCCGAGCTGGCGTTCACCAGATTTGATCCGATGCCACGAATCTGATCAAGGATCAGGTTTCGGCTTGCAAGCGAAATGGTAACGACCAGAATGACGGAGGCGTTCCCGATGATCAATCCCAACGCAGTTAAGAAGGTCCTCAACCGGTTGGCTTTGAGTGCCTCCAGGCTGAAATTGATAGCCTCAGTGAGATTCATTTCGACTCAAGAGGCGACGCTTGCCGGTTAGGCCCCGCCCGCTTGCTTCAACAGCCGCAGCGCCTCTTCCCGAGGAGGATCGTCGGCCGTAATCGGGGCATTAACGTACTTTGTGAGGAGCGCCTTCGCTTCACTCAGGTTGCGTTTTTGCCGGACCAGCACGTCGGCCTGTGCAAACCAGACCTTCGGATTGTCGGGCGCGACCTGCTGCGCGTCAGCAAAAAGCGCATCGCTCTCGGAAATGCGGCCCTGGTTTGCGAGATACCTGGCGAGGGCAATGATGTGTCCGACGCTGTGCGGAGCCGCCGCTACGGCCTGACGAAGGTGCTGTTCGGCGCTGCCAAACTCTTTGCGCTTCTGGTCCAGTTTAAATCTGTCATAGTACGCTTCGCCCGGATCTATTGCGCTGAGCCTTTCAGCAACCCCGAACGCTTTATCGTAGCCGCCGCCCAGGAAACCAGGGGCTTCGAGATAGTAGTCGAACAGATCACCCAACGCGTCCCTGTTCTTCGGATCCAGCTGGACTGATTTCTCGAATGCCTGGCGCGCTCTCGAGGCCCACGCGGGAGCCATCAAAGGATTGGAGGTCTCAGCGCGCCGGCCATAGGCTCTCCCCAGCCAGTCGAAATATTCGCTGCTCGAAGGACTGACTTGTATGGCCTTTTCGAAAAATTCCGAAGCTGCTTTGAAATTGCCCATCATGAAGGAGTTGCGCCCAATCAGGAAGTTGATCGCCGCGTCGTTCGATTGTTTATCCAGGAGAGCAAGGGAGTGTTCGTAATCAGTGCGATTGTACAGTTCCTCTGCTTTTGTCAAATCCTGTGCGGCAAAAAGGCCCGACGCGCACACCAGTGTCAAAAACACCGCGCAAATGGGCCGCCGCATAGACACAAAACTGCTCCTCTCGAGATCTAACCGCCTGAGAACTAACATTTTAACCTGATCCCTGCCTACTTTGAGATGCACACCATTCCCTTGAGGTTGCGACAGGCCACAGGTGTAGTGACGCTGACGTTATAGTATGGTTAGGCTGAAATCTAAACCACAGGAAGGTATACGAACAATGTTTGCCGAGTTGCGACGGTCAATTCTCTCCGGCGGTTTCGTTCTTCTCGCGGCCTGTAGCGCCTGGGCTCAAACGGCAACACTGCAAGGCGACGTTAAGGACGCCAACGGCCAAGGAATCAAAGGTGCAGTGATTGTACTGGACCGCACCGATATCAAAGGACATTATCAAGTTAAAACCGATAAGAAGGGCCACTGGCTCTATACGGGATTGCCAGGCGCCAGCACTTTCAATATTTCCTGCCAAGTAGACGGGAAGATAGTCGATAAAGTCAGCGGAGTAAAAGCGAACTACGGAGACGACAATCCTCCGATCAATTTCGACATGAAGAAGGTGCAGGCACAGCAGGCTGCGGCACAGCAGGCCAACGCCAATGGTCAGCTCACTAACGATCAGGCGCGCAGCATGAGCAAGGAGCAGAAGGAGCAGTACGAAGCTCAACTGAAAAAGAATTCCGAAGCAATCAAGAAGAATAAAGCGCTGAATGATACATACAATGCCGGTCAAGACGCATTGAAGGCGGGGGCGGCGGAGAAGGATCCGGCGAAGGCAGGCGCGGATTACCAGACCGCCATCGACAAGTTCACCCAAGGCAGCCAAATGGACGCAAATCAGGTTGCTATCTGGGATAGCCTCGGCCAGGCTTATGAGGGTTTAGGCAAGACGAAAACCGGGGACGATCGCAACAAGGCCTTCGATCAGGCGATTGATTCCTATAAGAAGGGACTGGCTATCAAACCGGATGACCCGGCGGTCTACAACCAGATGGGTAATCTCTATGGAATGGAGAAGAAGATGCCCGAGGCGAGCGAGGCCCTGACAAAGGCAGCTCAGCTCGATCCGGCGATGGCATCGAAAGCGTATTTCAACATGGGCGCAAACCTGGTGAACGGCGGACAGCCCGACAAGGCGGCAGAGTACTTCAAAAAGGCGACCGATGCCGACCCCAATTATGCCGAAGCCTGGTACCAATACGGCAGCTTGCAAATGATGCAGGGCAAGGTTGACCCCAAAAGCGGTAAGCAAACATATCCTCCCGAGACGTCAACGGCTCTGCATAAATATTTAGAGTTGCAGCCCAACGGCCCTCATGCCCAGGAAGCCACGGCGATGCTGCAGGCTATGGGAGAACAGGTGCAGACGAATATCACCGCTCCGGGAGCCAAGAAGAAAAAATAGTTATGAAGTAAGACGGGATCTTCCGTGGGGAAGCCCCGTTCCAGATTCAAATGTTTCGAGCCCTCATAGAACTGCTTTTCCTGATTGCCTTCGTGCTGATCGGGCGGGCGGTGTTGAACAGTATCTTGAAGGGCATCGCGAGGACAGCTTCGAATTCGTCCTTCCCTGATTCCGCCGGTGGCGATCGCCGGCCCAGAGAGCCACAGCAACCCCCAAACCTGGCTGGAGAACTTCACAAAGATCCGGTTTGCGGAACGTATGTTGCCGAGTCTTCCGCGCTAAAGCGCCAGGTAGGCCGCGAAACTTTCTACTACTGCTCGGAAAAGTGCCGGGAAAAACACTCGCTAGTGACGCGTTAGATTATCCCAGCCATTGCGGGTGCTGAGCGGTGCCGTCGAAAATCTGGGTGGTCTTGAACGGTTCGTACTGACCATGCGCCGCGGCTTGGGTGGTTTTGTCGACGATCGCCGCGACTTCTTCCGCGTTCATAGGCTTGAATGTTCGGGCTGCCTCAAATGCCTGGTCGAGTATTTTCATGCTGTCGCAGCCAGTGATCACGACCGATGTTGGAAGGTTCAGCGCATAGTGAAGACACTCGATGGGCGTAACGGTGTGGCTCTCGAGGATAAGGCCGCTGCCCATCGGTTTCATGCCAAGCACTGCAATACCCTGCTCGACCAATTTAGGCACTACGTTCATGGCAAAACTTCGAAAATGGAAGTCCATCGGATTGAGCGGCATCTGGCAGGCGTCGAAGTGAAACTTGTGCTGCCTAGCGACGTCGAGCATGCGTTCGTGAACCAGCGGATCTTTGTGGCCGGTGAACCCGACGTAACGGACCTTTCCTGCCTGCTTCGCAGCGGTCACGGCCTCCAGGGCGCCGCCTTTAGCGAAGAAGCGATCGGGATCCTCTAAGCGGATGTTTTCGTGGAACTGGATCAGGTCGATATGGTCGGTCTGCAGGCGTTTGAGAGATTCATCGATTTGCTGCGCGGCGGCCTGTTTAGTGCGTCCATCGAACTTCGTCATCAAGAACGCTTTCTGCCGGTAGCCATCGCGTAGCGCTTTGCCCATGCGCACTTCGGAGACTCCATCGGCGTAATCCCAGCAGTTGTCGAGAAAAGTGATGCCGCGATCGAGCGCCGAGCGCACGATACGGATTCCCTCCTGCTCGTCTTTGGGCACGGAAATATGAAACCCGCCGAGTCCAATGGCGGAGACGCGCTGGCCAGTGGTCCCCAGTGGACGGTAGAACATGCCGTTGGAGTTTCTCTGCCCGGGCGTCTGGCTTTGAGCGGATGGGGTAATAAGAGCCGTCAAACCGGCTCCTGCAATGGCATTCAGAGCTTGTCGTCGGTCCATACCAATATCGTAGGCTTTTCCGGTAGCTCCACGAAGCTTTATTGCTACAACGGAAGTAATGAACTGGGTAGCGACAGGAGCGTTGCTGATGGCGGCGGCAGTGATACTGGGCGCGTTCGGCGCTCATGGATTGCGCGACAGACTTGACGCCTACTCGCTGTCAGTTTATGAGAAAGCGGTTTTCTACCATTTCGTGCATGCTCTCGGTATCTTGTTAGTCGCGCTGCTGGCACGTATAGAGGCGATCGGTCCCGCCGGAGAAGCGCGCGTGGGCTGGCTGCTGCTGATTGGCATACTCGTGTTCTCGGGGAGCCTCTACGCGCTGGCGATTTCGGGCGTGCGTATGCTAGGCGCGATCACGCCGATCGGCGGCCTGGCATTCATTGCAGGTTGGGTCCTGCTCGCTTACGAGGCGCTGCGGAGACGCTGAGCAGGCAACGCGCTCCGAGCCCGTCCGGCAAATCGTATCGCAAAAGAACGTTGGCGATGGTCCGCTGATCATTGATCCCGGCGAGTTCGGCCTCGACATCAGGACCCTTATAAAGCAGTAAGCGCGAGCCCTGCAGGAGAGCCTTGCTGAATAGCGAGAGCAGGCGTTCGAGGGGCGCAACAGCGCGCGCCGTCACGATATCCGGACGCCGCGCGACGGCCAGCGATTCGGCGCGTTCATCCTTCACCTCGACGTTCGGCAGGTCGAGTGAGCTTAGGACGGACTCGACGAAGCGCGCCTTCTTCTGAACGGACTCCGCGAGGACAAATCGAATCTCCGGCAGGACAATCGAGAGCGGAATTCCCGGAAAACCGGCGCCGGTGCCGGCATCGAGCACGCCTTGGGCGTTCCTGAAATGTTCCCACGGCAGGACAGAATCGAGGACATGCTTGATAGCGGCTTCTTTGGGACTGGAGATGCGCGTCAGGTTCATGTATTCGTTGGCCGACGCGATTAATCGGAGGTGCTGAGCGGATTTTTCTATGAGGCGGGCGCGATGAGGAATATCGGCGGGGAGCACGCGCGCCAGCTGCTCTTCGAAGTCCACGTTTCAGTTTGGCATCGACCACCCGTAAGCGAAGATAAGGATGAATGTTAAGAGCTGGAATCGTTGGGCTTCCCAACGTCGGGAAGAGCACCTTGTTTAATGCGGTCACACAGACCAGAAAAGCGATGGCAGCGAACTATCGTTTTTGCACGATTGATCCGAATGTCGGCGTAGTAACGGTGCCGGACGAGCGTCTTGAGGTGCTCGCAAAAATGAGCGCGTCGCAGAAAATTGTGCCGGCTGTATTCGAGTTCGTCGATATAGCCGGACTTGTGAAAGGCGCGAGCACAGGTGAGGGACTGGGAAATCAATTTCTCGGGCATATCCGTGAGGTGGACGCGATTGTTCAGGTGGTGCGTTGTTTCGAAGACAGCAAAATTGAGCACGTGATGGATACGGTTGATCCGGTGCGCGATATAGAGATCGTCAATACAGAATTAGTTCTGGCGGATCTCGAGGCAGTGGAGAAACGCAAGGCAAAACAGCAGAAGGCAGCCAAGAGCGGAGACAAAAAGATAGTTGCGGAATTGCAGCTGCTCGAGAGGCTGGAAGCACATCTGAATACGGGCAAGACGGTGGTGACCATGGATTTGACGCCGGAGGAAAAAGCGGCCGTGCGGTTGTTTTTCTTATTAACGGCAAAGCCGACGCTCTTTGCTTGTAACGTGGCGGAAGAAGATTTGGCCGCTGCGGACAGCAATCCGTTTGTCGAGCAAGTACGAGCTTACGTGAGAGAGCACCACGACACGAGCGCGGTGGTGATTTCGGCCGAGATCGAGTCGGAGCTGGCACTGCTGGCGCCGGACGAGCGTGCTGAATATCTGGCTGAGCTCGGGGTTAGCGATACGGGCGCGAGCAATCTGATCCGCGAGGCATATCATCTGCTGGGCCTGCGTACGTATTTGACAACCGGCGAAAAAGAGACGCGCGCATGGACGATCCACGCTGGCGACAAGGCTCCGCAAGCGGCGGGCGTAATTCACTCGGACTTCGAAAAGAGCTTCATTTCGGCCGAGACGGTTTCGTACAAGGATCTGGTGGAATCGGGGTCTTTTGCTCGGGCACGGGAAACCGGGAAATTACGCACGGAAGGGAAAGAATACGTCATAAAGGACGGAGATGTCGTGGAATTCAAGACTTTTGTGTAGGGTTTTTACCGTCTATAAAAAAGGCCTGCGGGGCGGTAAGCTGCCGTGGCGGTTAGGCATAGATGTCTATGGCTAGGTCGGTGACACTCTAGCTTGGCGAACTCGTGACTTAGCGGATCTAGCATTTCCTCGATCATGCGACCTTGCGCTGAAAGCTTGCGCTTTGATCTTTGTGTCAGTATTGGTGGCACGAAAAACGTTTTGGAGAAGTAGAGAGCCGCTTCTCGAATGCCTTACATGCTGGGTGACTGGGAAAAGCAAAAAGTAAGAGCGACTAGACTTTCGACATACAGATTGCGCCAAGAACCACGAATTCCCGCTCTCGCCCCCATCCTGTCCTCAGCGCACTCCCTGCGGTCGGATGGAATGATAACGAAGGGCTGGGACGAAAATACTAGCTGTATGCTCAAAAGTATGAAACTCCGGAAGTGCTTTGATGGAACCTGACCGCAGAAAAGAGAGTTCTCTCGGCGTATCACCTTCAGACCAGAGAACCAGGGTGCAGGAGGAGCCAAAATCTGCCGTCTCCGACTTGGCTGTTATCGGAAGAGCAATGGTCATCAAGGGTGACGTAAGAAGCAGAGAAGGCCTGTACGTCGACGGCGAACTCGATGGCAGTCTGGAATTAACGGATTCGCGCCTCACTGTGGGACCAAACGGCCGGATAACGGCTGACATTACGGCACGCGAAATCGAAATTCTCGGCTGTGTGACGGGGGATTTGGAAGCATCGAAACGAATTGCAATACGGAGTCGCGGCCGCCTGATTGGAGATCTACGTACGCCCGCGATCGTGATTGAAGAGGGTGCCTATTTCAAGGGCAAAATTGAAATCGTAGAAAGTGCAGAGCAGCCGCTGCTCGTGGGGATCGACGCGGAGCATTGAAAACGGTTGTAAGACGCCATGACGGCGCGTTTTATGGTCCTTCTGGTTGATACCTCGAGCGTTCCCACGGCGCAAGAGTACCAGTGAAAGACCCGTTCTGGCTGGAGCGGCCGCCGGCCAACTGCCCAACACTCTTGATTTTCAGTAGCCGGCAGACACGCTATTCGGGAAGGGCGAAAGCAAACAGAGTTCCGCCGGCACCGAACACAACAAACTGTCTGCCCTGCAGCTCATAGGTCATAGGTCCATTGCCGACGTATTCGCCGGTATTCACATGCCAAAGTAATCGGCCATCAACGGGATTGAGAGCCATCAAGTGACCTGAACTATCACCGGTGAAGAGAAGTTTACCGGCTGTGCTCAGCAGTCCGGCATTGGAATCGCCTTCATGCCGCCAACGCACTTTCCCCGTCTGGTAGTCGATCGCCAGGGTGAAACCCACGTCGCCAGGTAACCCGTTATCGCGACCGGCAAAACCCTCCGCCTTCCCTTCGGCGGTGAGATAAAAGACGCTGTAGTTCTGCGATGCGTTCACGTAGAACAACCCTGTCTCGGGATCGAAACTGGGCGGAAACCAGTTCGTAGCGCCTC
Source organism: Terriglobia bacterium (assembly GCA_963799755.1). Taxonomy (GTDB): domain Bacteria; phylum Acidobacteriota; class Terriglobia; order Bryobacterales; family Bryobacteraceae; genus Bog-105. Next base: position 62,748 of record CAWCYQ010000018.1, read on the forward strand.
CGGAACTTGGAGAAACCAAAGTGCCGTCTCGCGTTGGTTCCTTTGCAGGGTTCGCAACAGGCACGCCCCGGGTGTCAATACTCTCCGTCCAGTTCGTCTGGACGAACGGAGCCGTTAAGATGTGTTTTCCGTTGGTTCGGTCCAGCACGAAGAAGTAGCCGTTGCGATTTGCCTGCGCAAGCAGTTTGCGCTTCACGCCATTAAGCTCGCCGTCAATCAGAACTGGAGCTTGTGTCGCATCCCAGTCGTGTGTGTCGTGCGGGGTAGGTTGGAAGTACCAAACCAGCTTTCCCGTATCGGGATTGAGCGCCACAATCGAACAGGTCCAGAGATTGTCCCCTTTGCGGCCTTGACCGGCATGCACCGGATTGGGATTTCCAGTGCCCCAATAGAGGAGGTTCAGTTCGGGATCGTAGGTACCCGGCATCCAGGTCATCCCGCCTCCATGGTCCATGGCATCTTGGCTGGGCCAGGTCTCGGAGCCGGGTTCGCCCGGCCGAGGCTCAGTGTTCCAGCGCCATTGCATCGCTCCCGTTTCGGGATCGCGAGACTCGAGATAGCCGGGATTATCGAGAGAATCGCCTCCCACTCCCACGATGATGTGATCGCCAATCACCAGCGGCGCCATGGTCGAAAAATATTCGAGCTTCACATCGGCAATCGGCACCTTCCAGCGCTCCGTTCCGTCCTTGGCGTTCAGCGAAACCAAATAATTGTCAGGGGCTTCGAAATACAGCCAATTGCCATACATGCCGACGCCTCTATTACCAATGATCCAAGCCGCATTCGCAGGATATTTGAAATGCCAGATCTCTCGTCCAGTGCGTGCGTCCACTGCCCACACATTGTTTGGCACCGTGAAGTAGAGGATGCCATTCACCTGGAGAGGGGTCGACTTCACAGTCCAGTCTGCTCCGCTATTCCGGGTCCGATAAACCCACTGAAGAGCGAGCGAGCGGACGTTAGAAGCGTTGATCTGCGAAAGCGGACTGTAGCGGCGGCCCGAATAATCCCCGTTGTAAGAAGGCCATGCAGTGGTGGGAAGCTTAAGCAGGTCCGCGGGATTGAGGCCCTGTGCAATCAGAGCGGCCGGAATTGAGAGTAAAGCGATGAGAACTCCGCCGCTTTTCATTTCAACGTCTCCAGATAAGCAAGCATGTTGTGCATGGCCGCATCGGTGTATTTGGGAAGCAATTCATGGTGGGCTTCCAGCGGGTCTCGAATTTCGACTTTGACGTTGGCGCGCGGGTAGGAGCGATACCAGCCCGATGAGTCCACTAAAGCTACATCGAAGCCGTCCAGTTGCAAAAGCGTACCTGAAACCGATTCGCCGGAGGGAAGCTTGACCGTTATCTTTACGCTGGCAGCTGAGTTGGCTCGTTCTTCGAGCGGTGCCGAATCGTCTGGTGAAGGCGGAGATAAGAATCGGGACTGTAATTCCGCTGGATCGTACTTGCTCGCGATATGAGCAAGATCTCTGGCCGGAGAGTGGCAGGTATTGCACTTGCCCGCTCCATTGAAATAAGCTTCACCCGCCTTTGCGTTTCCGGTAAGCAGCCCGCTGATGACATAGGTAAAGCGGTTAGCCGCCGAATGTGTTTTCGAATGCAGGAAGGCCGCTAAGTCCGAGATGTGATCCTGCTCGAGCGAGAATGACGGCATCCCTTTTTGAGGGCGGCCGCTGCGAACGACCTGACCGATCAGATTGCCTTTACTATCGTGAAGCACAAGCGTCGAACGGACGAGATCGGGGCCGCTGCGGCCTCGGGCATCCTCGCCATGGCAAAATCCGCACGTGGCCACGAATAACTTCCGTCCGCGCTGGACCGCCGCAGGATCCTGTACTCCGCCGCCGATCGTGTCGGGGCCACCCTGTTGGTCGGGAGAATCTGCGCTGCCTGGAGACGCTGGCGGTTCTTGCGAAAAGATTGCCACGGCGAGGAGGCAGATTGCCGGTAGGGCCCGCACAGAACCGCTCTGCAGGATCCTCTTTGTAAAGCGAAGAATCATAGCTCTTGATGAGAGGCAGAACTGCGTTCTGCATTTCTCATGGTTCTCGCCCCGCATTCATCCCCGTTAACCATGTCCGCGCTCCTTAAACGTTGACTGCCGTGAGCTCCGCTGCCACGGATTTTGATTGATAACCAGCCTTTGCCAAAATCCAATAAATCAGGAACCCGGCGAGGGCGCTATAGACCGTTGCAGGCTGGCTATAGTTCTTGACGGCTGGGGACAAAGGCAGGAAGGGAATCATACCCACCAGAAAACCGGCCGCCCAAGCCCCATATCCAGCCAAATTAACGCCTTGTCTAGGTCCAGCCCACTTACGGCCGGAGAGAAGATAATCGGCCAACATCGCGCCGCAAATAGGGCCGAAAGAAGCACCAATGATTTGAAAAAAAGGTACAAGATGAGAAGCAAGTCCGGTTACCGCCAAGATAATCGAGACCGTCACGCCGGCCAGAATGGAGGAGGAGCGCCGGATGGAAGGGAGCATGGTGGAAAAACTGTTCCCGATGATAAAGCCGCAAAAACATGCGCCGGGAATGGAGGCGACGGCATAGAGGAAGAAGATCATTTGGGCAAGCGTGCCGCCGACCAGCGCGATCAGGCTGTCAAAAGCGTATGACTGGAATCCAGGGTGGGCGTGGTGAGCGCCCGCTATGGAGAGTAAAGGCAAGCCGCCGGCGAAGAGTATGGCAACACAGATGCCAAAGACTCCTCCCCAGACAATATCGCGTTTGTCCCGGCTTTCCATGCCGAAATCGGCGCCGGCTGCACCGGCCGTGGCAAAGAATCCGGTAACAATCTGGATCATCATGATAAACCCGAGCGCAGATGCGTGTGTAGGCGGGACGTAATGAATGAAACCGCGGCTGGTTTTGAGAAACACCACGAAGATCATGATCAAAGGGATCACATTTGCCAACAGAGCTACGCGAGCGACGTAGCGGATTCCCATGCTGGCTATGAAAGCGATGGCATACGCCCAGATCACAGCGGTCACGATATAAGGGAAAGCCGCCCGGTTCACCGATACACCAAAGCCTTCGAGAATAAACTTCGTCGACAAATCCGTCGAAACGCTGTACCAGCCCACTTGAAGCGCGCCCATAAGCAAGCCAGGCATAACGTAGCCTCCGCGAATCCCGAAGGTCGAACTTCCGACAACATACAGCGGAAGACCGGTTTTCATTCCCAACATCGCCGGCGCATAGTAATAAAGGCCAAAACATAAAACCGCGGCAACAGATAGGGCAGCTAGGCAGAGGGCCCAACTCATCCGGTCGAGGGTTCCGGTGGCGATGGATTCGTAGAATCCTATCCAGAGAAAAACACCCGCGTAGGTAGGCGCCGTATTGGAGTACCAGGGCGCTCGCTGCGCGCGCGGCCGGGGAAGAGCTTTTGCGATGTAGTCGGGGAGCATCGTTGTTTATGCCGGTTGCTCTTGGATGCGGGGCATCATATCATAGGCCATTGTTCCTGATACAGGAACATAGTTCTGAAATTGATCTGATTCACGCAAGAGGGAGATAAGGTGAAACTCAACCGCAGCGAGTTCCTGAAACTGATAACGAGTTGCGCCGGCAGCGCGTACGTCCCGCATGCTTGGGCCAATCCTTTGGGTTTGCCGATCGGCGTTCAGCTTTATACAGTTCGAAACGATCTCAAATCCAATTTTCCGGGGACTCTACGAAAGCTCGCAGCGATGGGATATCAGGAGGTGGAAGCCGGCTTCGTCGCGGGTGGACGCATAGATTTCAATGGAGGTACGGCAGAGGAATTCCGAAAGATGCTCAACGACGCTGGGCTGCGCGTGCCTAGCTGTCATTTCGACGTACCCAAGGACGATGCAGAGTGGGCCGGCAACATCGAAGCGGCTCACCGGCTGAATCTGCAATACATGCTATGCGCGGGGCCGCCCGGAGGGACCGACTCCCTGGACGCGTGGAAGCGGACGGGAGCATTTTTCAATCATCTGGGTACTTTATGCCGTAAGGCCGGAATCCAATTCGCTTATCATAATCACAATCACGAGTTCCGCGTCTATGACGGCGTGATTGCTTACGATCAGCTGCTGCGCTCAGCGGATCCCGAACTGGTGAAGATGGAGATGGATTGTTTTTGGGCGACGTTTGCCGGCAAAGATCCCGTGGAATATCTTGACAAATATCCTGGCCGGTTTCCTCTCCTCCACATCAAAGACCTCAAAGCTGGCTATAAGCCAACGACCGGCCATTTCGAAGGCAATCCTTTCACTGAAGTCGGGAACGGCGTCATTCAGTGGAAACGCATCTTTGAAGCCGCCCGGAAGGGCGGGTTGAGACACTATTACGTCGAGCAAGACATGTGGGATCGCCCATCTCTCCAAAGCGCGGCCATGAGCGCCGCATATTTGAAGAAGCTCCAGGTTTGAGTACAAGAGGATGAAACTGGGACTCTACACTGCGCTGCTCTCGAAATGCAGCCTGGACGAAGTTATTCCTCGCATCACGGCTCTGGGTATCGAAGCGGTCGAGTTCTCCACGGGAAATTACGGCACAGCGGCCCACATTCAACTGGACTGGATCGAGCAACCTGCGAAACTCAGAGAGTTCCGCAATAAGTTGAACGATGCAGGGCTCTTTATAAGCGCACTGGGATGCGGGGGGAATGTTTTGCATCCCGAACGCCGCATCAGCGAGGCGCATGCGGCAACGCATGCGGCGAGCAATTCTGCTGGCCGAAGCGTTGGAAGTTTCTACCGTCATTAACTTTTCAGGTTGCCCGGGCGATTCCGAGTATTCCAAGTATCCGAACTTCGTCACTGTGGCGTGGCCCCCGGATTATCCACAGATTCTGCGCTGGCAATGGGAAGAAAAAGTGATTCCATTCTGGCGGGAGGAGTCCCGGTTTGCCGGGGAGCATGGAGTGCGCATCGCTCTCGAGATGCATCCGGGGTTTGTGGTCTATTCTCCAGAGACTTTGCTCCGGCTCCGGTCGGAGACAGGTCCTAATATCGGATGCAACTTCGATCCAAGCCATCTTTTCTGGCAGGGTATTGATCCGTGTCTTGCCGTTCGAAAACTCGGAGATGCGATTTTTCACGTGCACGCGAAGGATACGCGCAGTCTACGAGGCCAATTCACGTGTGAACGGCGTTCTGGATACGAAGCCATACGGCGATGAGGTGAACAGATCCTGGATTTTTCGGACTGTCGGATTTGGCCACGGCCCGGAATTCTGGACTGATTTGATATCGACTCTTTCCATGATCGGATACGACGGCGTGATTTCGATCGAGCACGAAGATAGTCTCATGTCGGTGGAAGACGGACTCGAAAAGGCCGCGGTGTTTCTTCGCCGTATCCTGATTGGAAAGAAGCTGTCGGAGATGTGGTGGGCGTAACAGACGAAGCGCCCCGTTACGGTCGGATTCACCGATGAAAGCAATCGTAGTTAGCGAACCTTCGCACTTTGGATTGCAGAATATTGCCGAGCCGCGCTGCCGAGCCGGCGAAGTGATCGTCCGGACGGCCTTTTGCGGGATCTGCGGTACGGATTTGGAGATTTTACGCGGAACGATGCCGAAAGGCTTTGCGCGATATCCGGTTGTGCTGGGACACGAATGGACGGGTGTCATAGAAGAGGTGGGGCCGCAAGTCACGGCGTTGCGCGTGGGAGATCGCGTTTCGGTGGAAGGCTATCTTCCCTGTGGGAAGTGCGTCCCCTGCCGCGAAGGGAAGAACAATTTATGCGTGACCCATGAACAAATCGGGATGACGCAGAATGGAGGATTTGCGGAATATGTCGCCGCGCCGGCTACATCTTGCCATCTCGTAGCCGAGCACGTTGGATTGGACGAGGCATTGATGGTCGAGCCGGCTTCGACCGTCGTACGCGGTATTGAACGAGTCAGTCCGCGCCCGTCCGCTGCGGCCGCTGTAATTGGCTGCGGCCCGATCGGACTGATCGCCGGACGCCTGTTGCGCCGGTATGAACCCTCGGTCGTGCTTGGCATCGATTTAGCGCCGCTGCAAGGCTCAATCGCGGCTCGATCCGGTTTCACGGAGTTCACCACGTCGCAGGACCCGATCGATCTGAAAGAAAGAAGCGGGCGGGACGGCTGGGACGTGGTTGTGGATTGCGCCTCAGGCAGCGGGCCGCTCGAGCTGGCGTTTCAGATCGTTCGTCCAGGCGGTTCGATCATTGTTATTGGAGGCGCGCCGGACGGGCACAAACTGCACATCCCGGCGAATCTTTTCGTCACACGGGATTTGCATATTGAAGGCGTCTTGGGGTATACGACCCAGTCTTGGATTCGAACTCTAGACCTGGTTACAACGGGACAACTGGCGCTTGGCGATCTGATTTCGCACCGCAAATCGATCGACCAGTTCGACTCGGCTGTGGCGCTTTTAACATCGCGCTCGGAAGCTATGGGGAAGGTGGCCGTCCAGTTTGTATAGCGAGATGCGGGCCGTAGAGAGAGCGTTCCGATTGGTATGATCGAGTTCTAGAATGCAGGCGAAATACCCGGTCAAGTCCTTAGCCAAGGCCTTCGCGCTACTCGACGCGCTGGGAAAATTTGAGAACGGCTCAAGCATCGCGGTGCTGAGCAAAGAGCTCAAAATGGGTAAGAGCACGGTTCATCGTCTGCTTGCCACGCTTCGCGAATTCGATTTGGTTTGGTTTGACGCGAGCACTTCCAACTATGCGCTTGGAGCGAGGATCCTTCGCTGGAGCGATTTGCTGGTCCGGCAAAATCTCCTGATTCGCCATGGCTCCCCGATCCTTCGGGAGCTCGTCCAGAGCTGCCACGAGACCGCGAGTCTGGCTGTGCTCGAGGGTACGGACGTGGTGTTCATCGCGCGCTTTGAATCGACCCAGAGATTGCGCATGAGCGAGGCCGTCGGGAGCCGCTGTCCCGCTTACTGCACAGCGCTTGGGAAATCGCTCCTCGCCGCTTTATCCGAGGAGGAGTTCCAGACTGTTTTCGATGGGATGGATTCGTTGAAGCCGATGACCCCCAATTCGATCACCAGCAGGGAACGGCTCTGGGACCATCTGCAGAAGGTGCGGCAGGACGGCGTCGCTTATGATTTCGAAGAAAACGTGAGCGGCGGCGTGTGTTTAGGTACGGCGGTGAGAAATCACACCGGAAGAGCCATCGCGGGCCTAAGCCTCTCGCTGCCCACCCAGCGTTTGAGGGGGGACATACTGATCACTCTCAAAGACAATCTGATCAAGGCAGCGGGGCGACTCTCTTCGGAGCTGGGCTACGCCGGACAGCGATCAACGGCAGCCCTTCCCTCGCCATCCACTCGCCGAAAACGCGACAGCGCTAGGGCTACGGCACGGCGGTAGGAAGGCTCTTCGCCTCCACGCAAGCCGGCCCTTATTGCAGGCCATTCACATCGGATAGCGCGACGGCGCTCTCTTTGAGAAGCCCGCGAATTCCCGAAAGATCTGCCCGGGCTGCGTTCGCCATAAAGCTGAGATCGCTGCCTATGGTCAGCAAGCGAGCTCCACGGTTCACATAATTCAGACACTCACGGGGCGTCCAGGTAGGCAGACCGAAAGGCATGGAGCGCTCGCGCGCGCGACGGATGAGCTGGTCGACGACCGCCTCTACCTCTGAGTGTTTGGTTTGGGTAGCCAGGTTCATGAAGCTCGCCAGGTCGCCCGGCCCGATAAAAATTCCGTCGATACCGGGGGTTGTCAGGATCTCGTCTATGTTCTCGACGGCCTGCGGGGTCTCGATCTGAACAATCAGGGAGATCTGTCCGTTTGCTTCTCTGGCGTAGCTCTCCAAATCCTGGAAATACCGGCTCGCCCGCGTCGGAGAAAAGCCGCGGGCGCCGACCGGTGGATAGCGGCAGAATTTGACAGCCAAATCCGCCTCAGCGCGAGAACTGATCATAGGCACCACCACTCCTTGCGCGCCGAGATCGAGCGCGGTTTGGAAGTGGTCCTGCGCGTTACTTGGCAAGCGCACAACGGGTGCTGTCGAGCTGCCTCGCATGGACACGAGGATCGTCCGGAGATCCTGTCGGTCTAGCGGGAAATGTTCGGTGTCGATGAGCAGCCAGTCGAATCCCAGGTCGGCCATGAGCTCAACCGAGTACGGGTCCGCAAAGCCAATCCAGCTTCCAATGGCAGGCTGCCCGCTCCGTATCAGCGACTTTAGTCTATTGTTCACGACCTATCTTTTGATCCTCGATTTGCACCGCCTTGCCTTTTCCAAGCACCGTTACATTAGTTACGATTTTGATAAGGGTCTCGATCTCGCTGCCGAAGGGGGCTGGCTCTCAAAATAAGCTGCATTCTCCGTTTTGTCAACAAGAATATCGTTCTGCTAGTCAGGAATCAGTTTAGGAGCCAACGAGACGGTGAGCCGCCTGCATCCAAGTGAACCTGGCCCTTGGCTTCCAACTTGTCCAGATGCCCTCGTATCGAGAACATCGCCAGATCTGCGGTCTCGAGCGGCCATTCGGGGAATTCTTCGCGAGCCTCAGAGACAAGTTGCTTTAGTGTTAACCCACTCGGATTGATTCTCAGGGCGCGGGTAATCCGGCGGTCCAGCCTTTCAACAGTGTGCCGGGAGTCCGCCAGAAAATCGGAAACTTCATCGCCCCGCATGATAGGCCAGTGCCCGCTGTAAAGAGTCTCAATGTTCATGGCTTCTAAATGCCTGAGTGTCGATAGATAAGCGTCAATGTAGTAGTAAGTGACCGGGATGGCCATGCTGCCATCAGCCTTGGGACAACCATGACCGTGCACTGCATCACTTACGAAAGCGGCGTTGTTCGAACGATCGTATAGGGCAAGATGTCCGTGGGAGTGCCCCGGAACGTGATAGACATCGAGCGCCCATCCGTGAGCGAGCGGGATTCGCTCACCGCCTCGAAACCCGTATCGACGCGGCAGTACGAGCCCGCTTCCGGCGGAGGCTCCTCCTCGAAACCAAGTCCGTGATTCGCGCGCATGTAGTTGTATCGGTTCGCGTAAAGGCAGCGGGGATCCTCCACCAGCTTCCGGTCGGCTTCTCCGCAAGCGACTACCGCAGACCTGGCGATACGCCGCAGCTCGGAATTTCCGCCCTGATGGTCCATGTCGGGGTGCGTGGTGACTACCATCGCTAACTGGCGCGGGTCGTGGCCGGTACGCTCGATGTAAGGAGCGATCGTGGTTGCAGGCGTCGCGCTAACTCCGCTATCCACTAGCATCAGGCGCTCAGCGGCGAATAGATACTGGAACAAGTTGCGCTCTCCTAGGAGCGATTGGATCTGATAGACGCCTCGATATAGTTCCAAGTCTGCCGCTCCTCTCGAAACTGCTTCTAGCAAAACTTGAAAGTAGCGTGCGCGCATAGCCAGGTCAAGCCAAACGCTAGTATTTCGAGCTGGCCATTTATTGTCAGGCGCTTGAGAATTTCGGGACTGGGAAGAGGTGGAAACTGTTCTACCTTCCACGGGTCGTTCTGCATTACAGAACCATCTCCTGGATTTGTCTTGACATGGGGCTTGACCCCATGTTAAGAAAGAGCATTCGCACCGGGATCGATCGTGGTGAGAGGCCTGAACTTAGAGCGTCTTGCTACCGAATTCTGTTCTGGAGGCGAATGATTCGCCTGCGAAAGAGGAGGCACACCGCTATGGCAGCAGCTACTTTCTATCGTTCCGGGACTGAGTCAAAACGCTTCCATAGAGCCTGGAGCTGCCTAGTCCTGATGATATGTGTTGCTCTCTACACGCATGCGCAAGGCGGGCGCGCATCGATCAACGGAACCGTTACCGACGTGAGCGGCGCAGTGGTTCCCGGCGCCCAAGTGTCGCTCAAGAGCCTCTCGACAGGCCAAGTGAGCACGGTCACGACGAGCGGAGAGGGAGATTACTCCATTCCATTCGTTCCTATCGGCAATTATGAGGTAACGGCTTCGCACCCGGGTTTCTCGACCGAAAAACAGACCGACGTTAGGCTGTCGGCGGACCAGGTTGCGTCGGTGAATTTCGTGTTGCGGCCAGGGCAAGTGAATTCCACGGTAGAAGTGAGCGCGACCGCTGTTGAGCTTGAGACCACCAGCGGCGCAGTAAGCCAGATCATCAACGAAAAGAGTATTGTCGAGCTGCCGCTCGATGGCCGGAACCCTGCCGAACTCGTGTATGTCGCGCCCGGAGCCGTGAACGGAAATCAGGCCACCAGTGCAATCGGCCTGCCGGGCTCAGGGAGTGGGTTCCCGAATCCCAACCAGGAAACGGCAGCGTCAGTGAACGGCAGCCGCATGGGCGGCGTTTTTTATATGCTCGACGGCGTTAGCCACATGGACAACTACTTCATGAACGCCAATCCATTCCCGAATTCGGATGCCACGCAGGAATTTCGGGTTCTCACAAATAACTTCGATGCTCAGTATGGTTTCACGGCCGGTGCGGTGGTTAGCATCGCGACGAGATCCGGCACCAATAACTGGCACGGCGAGGGCTTCGAATTTCTACGCAATAATGCGTTCAACGCTTCGGATTTCTTCACACATCAGGTCGACCCACTCAAGCGCAACCAGTTCGGCGGATCGATCGGCGGCCCCATCAAGCATGACAAGTTGTTCGTCTTCGGGAATTATCAAAACACAATCGAGCACCAAACGATCATCGCCGGCGGTACTTCAGTGCCCAGCAATGCCATGCTCAGCGGCGACTTCAGCGCGGTTTCTGTCCAGTTGCACGATCCGAACGGGGTTCCCTATGTGAACAACCAGATTCCCGTAAGCCAGTTCAGTCCGATCAGCTTGAAGCTGGAGCAGGGCCTTCCCAAGACTGACAACCCGAATGGAAATGTCATTTTGAACAATCGAGTGCAAATCAATGATAGCCAGGAATTTACAACCCGCGCGGATTACTACCTCACGGATACGCAACATTTGAGCGTCCGTTATTTCTTCGATAACTTCAATCGCCCGGCGTTCAACGGAGGCGGCAATTATCTGGATTCGGACCGTTCGGCGCTCGCCAGAAGCAACAATGGAGCGCTGCACTATACGTGGAGCATTCGCCCGACGGTGGTGAATGATTTTGTGTTCGGTTACAACCGGATCAATAGCGAGACAACGCCTGGGCTTACACAACCCGGCGGAAAGCCGCTCAGCCCCGAAGCATTGGGTGCTAACATTCCGCAACCGGATGAGACTATCAGCCAGCTCGGCGCAAGCAATGGTTTCTCCATCAGCCAGACGCCCGTCACGCAGCAGCGGCATAACTGGATCATCAACGACACTATCTCGCTGACCAAAGGCGCGCAGTCCATCATGTTTGGCGTGAACGTCTATACGCAATATTCGTTGGAATATGCGGGCTGGGGCGCAGATCCGCAGATGAATTTTTCGGGTCAGGTTACGGGTAATTCGTTCGCCGATTTTCTGCTTGGCGATATGAGCTCATTCAACCAGTCCGGCGGCGAGTACAACCGGCTGCACGCAATCGAATTCGCATCGTTCGCTCAAGACAGCATTAAGCTGAAGCCGAATCTCACGATCAACGTGGGCGTGCGCTGGGAGCCGCAGACCGCGCCGAAGTACATACAGAATAAGCTGCCATTTTTTTCGCCCGGACAGCAGAGTACGCGCTATCCCAATGCGCCTACGGGTCTCGTTTACGCGGGAGATCCTGGCGTGCCGGACGGAGGCTGGAACACCGATTGGAAAGCAATCGAGCCGCGCCTGAGCATCGCCTGGCAGCCACACGCACTTCCGAACACCAGTATCAGAGCGGCGTTCGGCATCATGGTTCAACCTTACGATTTCTCGGCCTACAACCATATGGGAACCACTGCGCCGTTTAGCCCGGATTTCAACCTCGTCTACAACCAGGTCTACCCATGCATCCTGAACATCGCCGATCCCTATGCGTGCTACGCGCCGACCGGCTATAAACCGCCGTTCCCGCCCTTTTCCGGACCCAGTTTCCTTCCTGCCTCAAGCACAAGCTTCGTAATTCCGGTGAGTATCGGAGCGACCTTCACTCCAGGGTTCAAAATGCCCCGCGACCAGACCTGGAACTTTAGCATTGAGCACACCATACACGACCTCCTTTTCCGTGTCGCCTACATCGGTTATGAGATGTATCACCTGCCGGTGCAAATGCAGTTGAGCCCGGGACTCTTTGCGACCGGCGGAGCGACGACGCTGCTCCCCAATTTCAGTAACATTCAGGCCTATGAATCGTGGAACACGCAATCCTACAACGCGCTCCAGCTTACTGGAGAAAAGCAATTCAGCCATGGGTTGCAGTTTATATCGAATTTCAGTTACTCCAAGAACCTGGACTCCAGTTCCATAGCTACGGCGGCAAATGTCGGTCCCATAGGTAATCCGTACAATCTGGCGTGGAATCGCGGTGCCTCAGATTTGAGTATTCCGTTCATCTGGAATAACACGTTCGTGTACCAAACGCCGGCACTGAGAGGATTGGGAAAGGTTGGCAGCTCTATTCTCGGCAACTGGGAAGTCTCAGGAATCTGGACGTGGCACTCCGGCCAGCCATTCAGCGTGATGGGCCCAAATGGCTCGAACAACTCGGACGCAAACATTGGCGGCGACCGAGCCGATTACGTCGCCGGACAGCCGTTCAATGTGCAGCAAGGCTCAAAGAATCACTGGCTAAACGAATACTTCAACACTGCGGCGTTTACGGCGAATGCACCCGGCACCTTTGGGAATTCAGCGCGCAACCTACTCACAGGACCGCAATTCAACAACGTGGACCTCGCATTCATGAAGAACTTTCCGTTTCGGGAACGGTACCGGCTTCAGTTCCGTTGGGAAATGTTCAATGCGCTAAATCGTACCTGGTTCAGCCTGCCCGATTACACGGTTGGTGATCTCAATTTCGGAATGATCACGGCAGACAGCAACTCTCCGCGGCTCATGCAGGGAGCCATCAAGCTGTACTTCTAAATTGAATTCGTCCGAGCCCGGTCGAGACCAGGAGCCGGGTACGGAATTAAGGCGAATTGCGAAACTCTGTTCCAAAGTGTAGAATCGCCGGAGTGAAGCACCTGTGGTGGGTCTTGCTCCTGTCCTTTCCGGTGACTGGAGCTCGGCAAGCATCGCCTCTCTTCCGGGAGGTGTCGCCACAAGAAAGTTGTATCCGCTGGGTTCACGATAACGGCCGCTCAAAAAACCGGTATCTGCCGGAAACGGCCGGCGCGGGCGTGGCGATCTTCGATTACGACAAGGACGGCAGGATGGATATTCTGTTCGTCAACTCGGGCTCTTCCAACTTTTATACTCCCGCGCCTCCTCTGCACCAAGGCTTGTATCGGAACAACGGTAACGGCACGTTTACGGACGTCACCGAGCAGGCCGGGATAACCGCAGATTTGTTCGGAATGGGCGTCGCCGTTGGCGATTACGACGGCGATGGGTGGCCAGACATTTTCATTACTGGATGGGAGAAAAGCGTTCTCTATCACAACAATCGCAATGGAACGTTCTCCGACGTGACCGCGGCCAGCGGTATCTCATCGCTCAAGTGGGGAACGAGCGCGGTCTGGTTCGACTACGATAACGACGGAAAACTTGATCTGTTCGTAGGACAGTTTGCCGACTATTCCGAGAAGCGGATTTGCCAGTTGGCGGATTCCTACGGCGGAGGCGGAGATGGTTCGGTGAAGGAGCAGGCCTACTATTGCAGTCCAAAGGTCTTCAATGCGATGCCTAGCCATTTATACCGCAACCTGGGCGGCGGCAGGTTTGAGGATGTCAGTGAGCGGACTGGGATCCTTTCGCGCGCCGGGAAGGCTTGGGGAATCGTGGCTGCCGATATCAACGGCGATGGCTACACGGACTTGTTTGTCGCCAACGATACTATGGAGAATTTTCTGTGGGTAAACCGGCATGGCGAGAAATTCGAAGAAATTGGCCTGGAATCGGGCACCGGCTACGGAGCGGATGGCGGCGGGCGGTCCGGTATGGGCGTCGATGCGGCGGATTTCGACCGCGACGGAAAAGAAGATTTGATCGTTGCCAACATCGATGGCGAGACGGCTTCGCTGTATCGCAATACCGGTAATGAGATCTTCGAAGACATCAATATCAAGACCGATCTGGCTTCCGTTACCAGGATGTTCAGCGGATGGGGGCTGGGCTTTCTTGATTACGACAACGACGGCTGGCTCGATTTGATTTTGAGCAACGGACATCCGGACGATACCGTTGACCAGCGCAACCGGGGCGTCACCTACCGCGAGCCGCTCTTTCTGCTACATAACTCGCAGGGGAAGAAGTTAGAAAACGTCAGTAAACTGGCTGGTCCGGCGTTTACAGAGCAGTACTCGGCGCGCGGAATGGCTGTCGGTGATTTGAACAACGATGGGTTTCCGGACATCGTTTTCACCGAGAATGGCGGGCCGCCGCACGTGTTGATGAACAATGCGGCATCCGGGAATCATTGGCTTGGGCTGGAGCTTATCGCGAAAACGGCGAACCCGGCTGCTGTGGGCGCTGTCATCCGTTGGAGTGTGGACGGCAAAGTTTTTTCCCGGGTGAAAACGGCCGGCGGAAGTTTCCTCTCGAGCCACGATCCACGGGAGATTATCGGAGCCGCGAATTCTTCTATCGATTGGGTGGAAGTCCGTTGGCCCGCGCCGAGCCATTCCGTCGATCGAATCTTAAGACCTCAAATGGATCGTTACCTGCCTGTGATCGAGGGACGAAATCCGGTGGCCAGAAGTTAAGGTTGGCAGGACCGCGATGTTGCAACTCTTATTCTTACTGGCGTTCACGGCTCAAGGCTCGGTGACTCAGACCGCTTGGGAGCAAGCGAAGAGCGCGTTCGAGCATCGGAATTTCACCGAAGCAAAGCGTCTGTTTGCGGCTGCCGCTCAATCGAATCCGGGAGATCCAGCTCTCTGGTTCTACTTAGGCGCCAGTTGCAGCGAACTGAATCAGGTGGATGAAGCCATCGGAGCTTTCGAGAAAGCTCAGAGGCTTGCTCCGGACAAAGCAGAAGTGGACTTTAATCTGGGGCTTCTGTACTGGCGCACTGGCCAGATCGCCAAGGCCAAGCAGGCCTATCGCGGGGGATTCGCGCGCGAGCCGAACGAGCCCAGCGCGCTTCAGAACTACGCGTTGCTGCTCATGAAGACGGGCGAAAGCGAAGAAGCGATCGCACCGCTGCTCGTTCTGAAGAATGTTGCAGCGTTGGCTCTGCCGGCCCGCGTTTCCTTGATTGAGTGCTATCTCAAATCGAACAAACGCGATTCCGCGGAGCGTGAGCTCGATGATTTGCTGAGATCTAATCTTGCCGGAGCCGAGGAGCAGACAAAACTTGCGGCCATCCTTATCGAAGATGGAGATTTGACAGCGGCGGAAAGGGTGCTGCGAGGCAGCCTCCTACTCGACGCGAAACAACCCAAAGCCTACGCCGCGCTCGGGCTGATCTTGCTCAATCAAAAGCAATATAGGGAGGCGGCTGATTCGTTCGAGAGCGCGGTACACCTCGAGCCAGACTCCGCGGAATTTGCCATGGCCTTCGCCAACGCTCTGGTGTTATGGAACCGGCCCAACACATTGCTCGTTTTCTTGAAAGCAGTCGAGCCTAAGTTTGGCAACTTGCCGGAATTCCAGCATAAGCTTGCGTTCGCGTATTATGGAATCGGCGAGTTTTCGAACGCCGTCACGACGCTCGAAAACCTTCTTCATGCCAACCCGCTGCGCCAGGACCAGATTTATTTTCTGCTCGGAAATTCGTATCTGGGCATGGGCAGATTCGATGAATCCGAGGCGGCCTTTCGAAAAGCGATTCAAATGAATCCCAAAGACCCAATGTATTACGAATCGTATGCCACGCTGCTTCGAAAAGAGGGACCCGAACGCCTTGACGATGCTATCGGGCAACTTAAGCAAGCAAGCCAGTTCGCTTCTTCCGATCCGTCTCTGATGCTGCAGCTCGGGCTTTGCTACGAGTTAAAGAGCGATCTGAACGATTCGGTTGGTCTTCTCGAAAAGGCAGTTCGGGGCGAGCCCGATTCTGTGCCGGCTCATGTAGCCCTTGCCAGGGTTTACTTCCGGCTCGGTCGAAAGACGCAAGGACAGGACGAGAAGAAAACGATCGCGCAGCTCGAAGCAAAGATACAGCACCAGAGAACGGATGGAAAGAGCGAAGAGGTCACTTCTGCCGGCCAGCTGCAATAGAAATCGCACCGAACTGGAGAAGCTGGCCAGGTGAGCAGAATCCGGTCGCGATTCGCTGCCGCGGCGCTTGCGCTCCTCGCTTTTCAACTGACGTCGCAAACCCACAACGCGCCAGGCGCGATATTCTACCGGAACACTGCGCCGAGCGTCCACTACGTGGGCACAAGAATTTGCGGCACCTGCCACACGGAGATCGCAGCTCGCTATGACAAGACCGCGATGGGCCGTTCTATGTCTCCTGCCGAAGACGTCTCCTCGTTCAGCCAAGCGCCCATACCTTCTACGGTCTTCGATAACGAAGCCGGCGAATATTTTGAAGTCGCGCGCGACAAGGGAACTCTCGTTCAGACGCAGTATGCGCTTGATCCTAATGGCAAACAGATATTCCGGCAAAGCTGGAGGCTCGCCTACGTGATTGGATCAGGTGAAAACGGCGTTGGCTTTCTGATTCAACGCGATGGGTATCTGTTCGAGGCGCCGCTTTCGTACTACACCAAATCGCATAATTGGGGCTTTTCGCCTGGATACGAAAGGCATAATTATGCGTTCACGCGGCCTGTAATTGCAGAATGCACAGGATGTCACAGCGGACGTCCGCAGCCAGTCGACGGTATAACGGCGCTGTATAAGGATCCTCCTTTCTCGGAATTGGCGGTAGGCTGCGAAAACTGTCACGGTCCAGGCGAGCTACACGTCGCCGAAAGGCGCGCCGCGCTTCCGGTGAGGGGGAACGTCGATACGAGCATCGTCAATCCGAGGCATTTGACAGGCTGGTTGTCCGACAACATTTGCATGAAGTGTCATCAGGGAGGCGATGTTCGCGTACTACAGCCCGGCAAGCACGACCGCGATTTCCGGCCTGGAACCGCCTTGGACAACATCATCGGAATTTTCAAAGTGCCCCTGAACCGCAACGCCGCTTCTTCCCAAACTGTTCTGTTGGAGCATTACTTTTCGATGACTCTCAGCAAGTGCTATCGCGCGAGTGGAAATTTGCGCTGCACCTCCTGTCACGATCCGCATGTCGAAAAAACGGGTTCGCAAGCCGCGGCGGACTATCGAACAAGATGCTTGACCTGCCACGAATCGCATGGATGCGCGCTCGCCCCTAGCGAGCGCCACAAGACAGACCCGCCCGACGATTGCGCCTTCTGTCATATGCCAAAACGAACGGTGGCAACCATTACCCATGCGGCATTAACGGACCATCGCGTGACGGTCGGCTCGGAAGAGCCACTTCCGGAAGAAGCCTTTGCATCCGGCAACAAATTCAATCCCGGCCTCATCCATCTCACGGCCATGCAGGGTGATACGAGAACAAATACTCCAGACGTCACGCTGTTCCAGGCCTATGCCACCCTGGTTCAAGAGGGACATGAAGAGCTCCGCCCTCCAATGAACGATGTTCTGGAGCGGCTTTCGCGGACGTCTCCAGATGATCCTGTTGTGCTTTCCGCTCTGGCAAGAAGAGCGGCCGAGAAGAACACGCCCGAATCGTCCGGTGTCGCCATTAGCTATTTCACCAGAGCCATCAAAGCCGGCTCGACAGAACGCAATAACTTTCTGCTTCTCGCCGGGCTCTACAGCCGCGCCCACAAGACAATCGAGGCAATTGACGTACTAAGAAACGGCATGAAGGCAAACCCGTACTCGCCTGAATTCCCCGAATCTATAGCGGCTCAATACATCGATATGGGTGATTACCGCAGCGCGGTTGAAGCGATTCGCGGCGGTCTTCAGCTTTTTCCGGACGACCCGGCATTGCGGCTTCTTAGAAAGAAGATACAATCCGCAGGACCAATGGAGTAGCCGCGATTCTCATTGAATGACCAGGATTTGACATGAAAAGCAGACCATACCGAAGTGAGCTTTGGTTCAACAACATGGGCGAACCGGGAGAGACAGCTATCTATCTCGAGCGATTCCATAATTACGGAATTACTCGGCAAGAGATGCAGGCCGGAAGACCGGTGATCGGGATTGCGCAATCAGGAGGAGATCTAACGCCTTGCAACCGTATCCACGTGAGTCTCACAGCTCGTGTCAAAGATGGAATCCGGGACGAAGGAGGTATTGCTTTCGAATTCCCGATCCACCCTATCCAGGAAAGTTGCCGCCGCCCGACAGCAGCTCTCGATCGCAATCTCGCTTACCTCGGTTTGGTTGAGATTCTTTGTGGTTATCCGTTTGATGGTGTGGTGCTTATGACAGGTTGCGACAAGACCACGCCCGCATGCCTGATGGCCGCCGCTACAGTCAACCTTCCCTCTATCGTTCTGTCAGGCGGCCCAATGCTGAACACCTACCGGCAAGGCAAGCCTGCCGGCACCGGTACCGTGATGTGGGAATCACGACGGCTGCTCGCTGCAGGAAAGATTACAGGTGAGCAGCTTATTGACACCGTGTGCTCAACCATTCCGAGCGCCGGACATTGCAACACAATGGGGACTGCATTGTCCATGAACTCGCTCGCTGAGGCCTTGGGGATGTCGCTCCCCGGTTGCGCCGCCATTCCGGCACCGTACAGCGAAAGAGCCGCCATCGCCTATCACACGGGACGCCGAATTGTACAAATGGTGAGAGAGGATCTCAAACCCGGCCATATTCTTACTCGCCCCGCCTTCGAGAATGCAATCGTGGTGAATTCGGCAATTGGCGGTTCCACCAATTGTGCTCCACATTTGATAGCCATCGCCCGCCACATTGGGGTTGCCCTGGCCATAAAAGACTGGGAGACTATCGGACACGATATCCCCTTGCTCGCCAATATTCAGCCGGCGGGAGAGTTCCTCGGCGAGGACTTCCATCGCGCGGGCGGCATACCGAGCATTGTTGGAGAATTGATTGCCGCAGGCAAGATCCATTGCGATGCACTGACGGCCAGCGGGAAGACTATCGGAGAAAATTATTCCGGCCTTCGCAGCCTCGATCCGGCGATTATCAGGACCTACAGTGATCCGATCAAAGAAAGAGCGGGTTTCTTAGTGCTCTCCGGGAATCTCTTCGATTCGGCGCTGGTTAAGACTTCGGTCATCAATGACGATTTTCGGCGCCGTTATCTCTCGAGGCCAGGTTCAGAAGACTGTTTCGTTTCGCGAGTCATTGTGTTCGACGGACCAGAAGATTACCGGCAACGCTTCGAGGATTCCAGCCTCAACATCGACGAAACTTGCATGCTGGTCGTGAGAGGAGCCGGGCCGGTTGGCTATCCTGGCTCCGTCGAAGTAGTGAACATGACTCCGCCGGGCACTCTAGTGAATCGCGGGATAAACATGCTGCCGTGTTTAGGTGATGGCCGGCAGAGCGGAACTTCGGATTCTCCTTCCATCCTTCATGTGTGCCCCGAATCCGCTGTAGGAGGTAATCTGGGTATTCTCCGGACGGGAGATATGGTTCAGGTGGATTTCAAAAGCCGTAGGCTGGACCTGCTCATTAGTGATGAAGAAATCGAAGCCAGGCGGAAAGCGGTGCAACCGGGTCCTTTGAAACACGACTCTCCGTGGCAGGAACTTTTTCGCGATCACGTCGGGCAACTGGACACCGGAGCATGCCTGGAGTTTGCTGTTGCATATCGCGATTTGGACAAAGTTGTCCCGCGGCATTCTCATTGAAAATTCGAGGAGCGCAGAGCCAATAACGCTTATTGCTATCGATTGCCGGGGACAAGGCGCTCAATCCGGTCAGGTTGGTTCAGCACGATATATAAATACCCGTTCGGTCCATTCACGACATCGCGCACCCGGCCAATCCCCTTAAATAGAATTTCCTGGTGTGTCACCGAGTGGTTATTAATGACCAAACGCCGTAGCTCTTGCGCTGCCAATGAGCCGAGAAAGAGATTGTTCTTCCACTGCGGGAAGCGGTCGCCGGTGTAGAACGCAATGGGGCTGGTGGCGAGTGAAGGAACCCAATACGTAATCGGCTGATCCATGCCCGCCTGGGCAGTGCGATCGGTTATCGGTGTTCCATCGTAGTTCATGCCGTAAGTAATGACAGGCCAGCCGTAATTGTGGCCGGGCTGCAGGATGTTCAGCTCGTCGCCGCCGCGCGGGCCATGCTCTGCTTCCCACAATTCACCCGTTACCGGGCTGAAGGCAAGCCCCTGCGGATTGCGATTACCGTATGTCCAGATGCTTGGCAACGCACCAGGCCGATTGACAAAAGGATTGTCTTTGGGAATACTGCCGTCGTCGTTAACGCGATGCACTTTCCCGTTCGGGTGTGACAGATCTTGTTCGTCACCAGGATGGGCGCGGTCACCCACCGAAAAGAAGAGATGCCCTTTCCCGTCAAACAGCAGGCGTGAGCCGAAGCGTTGGCCACCGCTGCGATAGAGAGAGAAGTCTGCCTTGAAGATTTGTTGCTGATCGACAAAGGCACCGTCGCGCAGGCGGCCTCGAATAATGGCCGTCATGCCCAGCCCATCGGGGCTTTTGTCACCGTAGGAAAGATAGATCCAGTCATTGCCTGGATGCGAATAATCTGGATGCAGCGCTACATCGAGAAGCCCGCCCTCACCGCCGTAAACGGCCGGCATGCCGCGCACGGGCTCCGGGAGTAGTTGGCCTCGCTCAATAATGCGCAGCCGCCCGGGCCTTTCGGTGACGAGCGTGCGCCCGTCTGGAAGGAATGCGATGGCCCATGGCACATCCAGCCCGGTCTCCATCACGGGTTCCAGCTTGAATGATTCTTTCTCGCTCTGTACGATCTCGCCAGGTGTGGGTGCGTTGTATTTCGTGTGGGCTCGCTCGAATGCCGCGCCTTTTTCATGGATGTAGATAACCAGCGCGCGAATTTCGGCATCGTTCAATTTCTGCCGCATGGCGGGCATGCCCGCGTCGGGATGGCCATCGCGAATGCTACGGGTAATGCTGGCGTCGTCGCCTCCGTAATGCCAGATACCATCCGCAAGGCTCGACGCCGAGCCTCCCGACATATCCGCGCCGTGGCAACCAGCACAGTTTTCGGCGTAGAGTTTGGTCACTTCCCGGCCTTGGCTCGGAGGGTTTTGCTGAGCGAAATATGTCGCCGGAAACACGATACCCAGGCAGCACATACTCATCCAGATGTTAAATCGTTTCACGGGCTTCCCCAATTCAATGGTCGATCATACCCTCGCCGAATTACTTAGGTGTGGGTGACAGCAACCTGTCTTTGTCTCGTGAGATGCACATTTTGCGGACATTACTATTGGCTTGGCGTATGGAAGCGGCCAAACCATGCCGCCTTGCCCACCACATGACCATCCATCGCCTTGAGTAAATCCTCGCGCGTCGTATTTGCCGGTAAGTCCAGCTTCGTGTCTAGAGCATAAAACTCGAAGACGTAGTGGTGAATGGGGCCTGGGCCTGCCCCGGGTCCGAAGTAGGCGGGCGTCTTCCCATTGCGGGACGCGATACCTGGACCATTCCGGGTTCCGTCCGCCAGATCTCCTGCTCCTAGCCCTTCCGGCAAGCCCTTTGCCGTGCCGGGTATGTTGAACGCCGTCCAGTGGAGAGTGTCCGTCGTCGTTTTGTTCGAAGAATTTTCGACATCGTGAAAAATCACAGCGTAGCTTCGGAGATTTTCAGGCGGTGTCGCTGGGTTTGTGCCCAGGTTCCAGTGGAACTCAAAGGCAGGCGACTTATTGCCACCGCGAGCCGCATTAGTCATAGGAATCTCCCCGCCGTCTGGCCACGCTGTCGTGGTGACCCATAGCACGAGATGAGGTGCCGGTCTCGGCTGAGCCCCCGCCTGAGCGCTTGCGGCCGCCGGCAATGATATGGCAAAGATCGCCAAAAACAGACGTCGTTGCATTTCCCTCATTCAAATTGTTCCTCAAGATGGCCTCGGAAAGATTACTTTCGTAGTTTATACGGGCCCGAGTGGCTCTGGTCCAGCGGAGCTTATCTCGCTCCGGGCAGTTGCCTCCAGCCTCTTAATCTTCGACGAAGGACTTTAGTCTGTCGAGTGCCTGGTCCCACTGCGCTGAGACGAGATCGAGATAGTTTTTGATTTCATCAATCGGCTGTGGACTAAATTCAAACAGGCTTTCCCGGCCGACACGAACGCCATGCACGATTCCGGCGCTCTCCAAAACGTGGAGATGCTTGGTGATTGCCTGCCGACTGACTTTAGAACCCTGCGTCAGCCCAGAGATAGAAACCCGACGTCCCCCACAGAGCCTTGCGAGCAGTAACAGCCTCGTCGCGTCACCTAATGCCGCAAAGACCGTTGCATGAGATTGCCGTTTGGCCAGGAGGGGGCTACGAGGTCTGTGCGACATAGGTCTCGATGTTCTTCATTTGTTGTGTCCACCCGTCGTCATTCCTGCGGAATGCTTCTAAGCGGCGATGGTTGGGAATCTTGTCGAAGCCGGATTCCGTCAGCAGAAGCAATGTGCCACTCGCGGTCTCTTCCAGCGCGAATTCGACGAGTGTAGGCGTCTCGCTGGAATAATCGGCTTTGGAGTCCACGGCATACGGATGCCAGGTAAAAGAAAAGAGTCGTTCCGGTTCCATTTTCTGGACCACGGCTTCCCATTTGAGATGCTCGTATCCCGGATAAGTAATGTGGCCGCGTGAGACTTGCCCGGGCACGAAGGGACCATCCAGTTTTACCAGGAACCACTCACCGAACTCACGGTAGTCCGTCAGTGCACGCCAAACTCGCGAAACCGGCGCCTTGAGTTCAATACGTTTTTCAATTCGATCGTCCATTATTAGGCAACCTCTCAGTTGCATATTAGCGCAGCCTGATAGAAAAGGCAACCTTGTTGTTGCATTTGTTCCTGGCCCTCCCGGTATGATGCGATTAGAGCCTTAGAATCCGCTTTGCAGTTGCGTGCTCCGGCAGATCGATCCTCTCTCCCTGAGTGGTTTGCAAAATCCCCTTGCATTTTGGGCGTTGCTGTTTGATAGCGAGCGCCCTCACCAGGCTCTCGGGATGCTTACACCGCAGTCGTTTGAGCGCGCGGGGATCGATCCTTGATTTGTTTGCAGCTTGCCAACCCCTCGATGGTAGAGTTTAGGTATGTCGTGACATAGGTAGACTATACCAGGGAGGACGATGTGCCGCGTGATGAAATTCCACCGGGGACTCTGTACCTGCTGATCCTGCGCGTGCTGGCTCGAAGCGGTGAACTGCATGGATTCGAAATTGCCAAATCGATTGAGGTGCTTTCGCAAGACATCCTCCAGGTTGAAGAGGGGTCACTCTATCCGGCTCTGCAACGGATGTTGATCAAGGGCTGGGTCAAGGCCGAGTGGGGGGTAACCGCGGGAAACCGCCGCGCCCGCTACTACCGTTTGACAGCCGCTGGACGCAAACAGTTGGAACAGGAGATTTCGCGCTTTGAACGGGTGATCGGAGCAGTAACGCGGGTGATCCAAGCCACCTGAAAGGGTAAGTATGCGTTTCGGAGACCGGGTCGGCGAGTTCATCAGACGATTTCACATGCTGTTTTCGCGTCGCAAGCGGTTCGATCACGATATGGAAGAAGAGATGCGCCTGCATCGCGATCTCCGCATACGGGAATTCGAGCTGAACGGCGCAAGCGCCGAAGAGGCGCGCTATGCGGCGCAGAGAAAGTTCGGGAGCACGCTGCGGCTGCGGGAAGAGATTCACCAGGCATGGGGCCGGACCTGGATCGACAATCTGGGCCAAGACGTCCGTTACGGTTTGCGCATGCTGCGCAAGTCTCCTGTTTTCACGCTCGTGGTGGTCATGACTCTTAGCCTGGGAATCGGCGCCACCACTGCGGTCTTCAGCGTTGTGGACCGCATTCTATTCCGTGCATTGCCCTATGCGCATGCGGATCGCATCGTCTCTGTTGGTCTCGTGCAGTCGCTGGAGCGGGAAGAGTTCACATTGGGCGGCTTCTTCTTTGATTGGCGAGATAATCAAAAACCGTTTGCCGGGTTCGCCTCGCAGGGAGCGGGTCCTCACGCTTGTGATCTGATCGAATCCAATTCGGTCCAACTCTTCTGCATCGGAATGCAGGCCGGCTTTCTGCCGCTACTGGGTGTTCATCCCGTGCTCGGGCGTAACTTCCTGCCGGAAGAGGACCGGCCGAATGGGCCGCCCGTCGCGATCATCTCTTACGCACTGTGGCGGAGCAAGTTTAACCGGGATCCGGGAATCCTCAACCGGCTAATCGACCTTGGGGGCAATCCAGTCCGCGTCATTGGCGTGCTGCCCGAAGACTTTGAATTGCCCACATTGCAGGCCGCCGACGTATTTCTCCCGCTGGCGTTGGACGAGGGACATGAACGCAATGCCCGCCCTGGAGCTCCGATGCGAACCTTTGCTCGCCTGAAGGCCGGAGTGACCATCGCGCAAGCCAGGACCGAGATGGAGCCGCTCTTCTTTCGCGTGCAGCAATTGATTCCGATATCGATCCGTAAAGATTTCCAGAAAGATTTCCATCTCAGCATCCGCTCGCTGCGCGATCGCGAGACGGAGAACGTACAGTTGGCTTCCTGGGTTCTGCTGAGCGCGGTATTCGCGGTGCTGCTCATCGCCTGTGCGAATGTGGCCAGCCTGATGATGGCGCGACGCGCAGCGCGCGAGCACGAACTGGCGGTCCGGTCGGCGCTGGGCGCGAGCCGTGCTCGCCTGATCCGCCAAACCCTCACCGAAGCGTTTCTGCTCTCGGTCGCCGGTGCTGCCGCGGGAATGGCTTTGGCGGCAGGATTGCTACGAACCTTCATCGCCCTCGCACCTACCGGCATTCCCTTCCTGAGTAAGGCACACCTTGATCTGCGCATCGCGGTCTTTACGATGCTGGTCTCGCTGGTCTGTGGAGCCGCGTTCGGTCTGATGCCCGCTCTCGAAAAGCCCCGCGCGATGGCGCAGGCTGTCCGAAGTGTCAACTATGCCAAACGGACCGCTCTACGCCGCAGCCTTGTGGTTGGGCAAATCGCCATCAGTATGGTCCTACTCTGCGGCGCTGCGCTGCTGGTGCGCAGCTTTGCCAACATAGAGGATCAACCACTCGGAATTCAGACTCGTGGAGTCCTTTCTGCGACGATCTCCCTCCCGCGGTTCCGCTTCGACACGGGGGAGAAAAGAATGCAGTTCTATCTTCAAGCTGGGGAGGCAATCCGGCAATTGCCGGGTGTTCGCGCAATCGCGTGGACGGATTCGCTGCCTCCCGGCGGCTGGCATGATAGCCGCCGATTCTCCGACTTGGCTATTGCCGGAAGACCACGTCCGCCGGCCGGAGTTGGCGGCACGGTCGTCTGGCGAAGGATCACTCCGGATTTCTTCCGCGCTCTCGACATTCCGATTCTTCGAGGCCGAAATTTTACCGATTCTGATCGCAGCTCCCAAAAAAGGGCGGTCATGCTGAGCGGGCTACTCGCCGCCCGCCTGTTTCCCGGTAGCGACCCGATCGGGAAGACTATACAAACGCCACCAGGTGGCCCGTGGTACAAGGTCGTCGGTATAGCGGAGGATGTGAAAAACAATGGGCTCAGCGAGCCGGATGATCCTGAAATTTACGTTCTCCTCCGCAACTTCCCCGAGGACTGGGTGGGTGGAGGAGCGCCCATGTTGATCGTTGATACGGTTCTCCCGACAAAGGCTGTTGTGCCATGGGTGCGATCCCGTATTGCTCAACTGGATCCCACCGTTCCTGTTAAAATCGAAACTCTTAACGAATACGTGAGCAAGCTGGCTGACCGGCCGCGCTTCGAGGCGGCGCTGCTCGGCTTCTTCGCTTTTGCCGGGTTGATGCTGACCCTTATCGGGCTATCCGGCGTGATCGCGTTCATGACCACGCAGCGTACGAAGGAAATTGGAATACGCATGGCAGTCGGCGCAAGCCGCTTGGACGTCCTCCGGTTGATTTTGCGCGAGGGCCTGCGCCTGGTGGCTCTCGGCAGCGCAGCAGGGCTCATCGCGGCGCTCGCGCTGGCGCGCGTGCTTCGGAGTCTGCTCTTCCACGTCGGCCCGCATGATCCGGCCAGCTTCATTGCAGTGACGCTGCTACTCGCTTTCATCGGTCTCGCGGCAACCCTGGTCCCGGCCCGTGCAGCGATGCGTGTCGAGCCCGCTGCCGCACTACGCCATGAATAGAGCCCAAGAGACGATCATCCAAAGTTGTAACCTTGAAAAAGCCCACAGTGGCATGCGCGCTGGCTCCGGGTTACGTTCTCGTTACTATCTGTCTGGCCTAAAGTGTAACGATCTCTCTCGAGCCGTTTAACTGGTCTCAGTGACATTTGGCCTCCAGTAAAGAGAGTCTACCTTGTTTGGAACAGGAGCTTTCAATCCGCAGCACACCCGCGAGCTAACACAAATCGCGGCAGGTAAGCTCTTCGAGGATAATTGAAGCCGTTGTAGCGACCTTCTTCGGCGATACTCGTCAGTTTGGATACGATGTACGTTTACTCAAAGTTTTCGCGGGTGCGGTGAGATTCTGCAGTTTCGTGCTCGCCGCAAGAAAGAGAAAGTCCGGCCTGAATGTCTTAGATACCAAAACTAAACCTGCCATGATCAAATCTCTATTTCTTTGCTGTTGCGCACTGATGATAGCCGCGGTGACGATCCGCGCGGCGCAGGGTACGACCTACGTCGTTCTCTGGTTCGACACCGAAGATTACATCGATCCGATTGCCGATGATGCGGCCCTCCGGATTGCAAATGATCTTACCGCTTTGGACGTGCGCGCCACCTTCAAGGTCGTCGGTGAGAAAGCCCGCGTCCTAGAGCGTCGCGGTCGCAGAGATGTTATCCAAGCCCTTGGCAAGCATTGCATCGGTTATCACTCCGATTGGCATAGTATCCAGCCCGCGCTAGCGGTTAATTTGCAGCACTTCGGACTTTTTGAAGGCGCGGACGAATTCGAGCGCCGGCAAAGTCGCGGATTCGAAGACGTAGGCCGCATCTTCGGCATCACTCCGGTCTGTTACGGCCAACCAGGTTCGTCATGGGCTCCTCAATCCAATGTGGCTCTTCGGCGCATGGGCATTCATGTCTACCTGGACGCGGGAACCCAACTCGGCTACCAGGATCAGCCTGTATGGTACGGCGGTCTGCTGTACGTCTACAACATGGGTCGCTATCAAATTCGAGCCGACATCGATCACAAAGAACCGGAGTCGGAGGCATTTCATCAATTCGACAGCGCGGCAAAACATTTCAGTGATACGGGAGGCGGTTTAATCAGCACGGTTTACCACCCCACCGAAATGGTGCACACGGAGTTCTGGGATGCGGTGAACTTCGCCCACGGCACGTCGCGGAAAAGAGACGAATGGGTACTGCCAAAGCGGCGCAGCCCCGAGGATGCCGAACACTGTTTTCAGGTTCTCAAAAGATATGTCGAGCACGCCAAGGCAATTCCCAACGTCAGGTTTGTAACGGCCAACGATCTTCTGCGGATCTATGCGAATCCCATCCCGCCTGCCGTCGATAAGATCGCATTGGCGCGGCATTTCATGCAGGATATAACTTTTCTTTCAATCGACTCGGGCGATCTTTCCGCGGCCGACATCTTGGTTCAGTTGCTCGGCCTTCCTGCGCAGTATGTCGACGGACCTACCCGCCGCGGGGTAACTACTTATACTGATCGCATCATCCCCGGCTTCTTATTCGACGCCTCAGTAGAGGATACGAGATCTTTTATCAAGACAAATCATTATCTTCCGAGCGAAGTATTCGTCGGCTCTCAGACTCTATCGCTCGCCGATTTTGCCGCGACTTTAGCGGAACACTTGCTATCACCAGGAGCAATTCAAGTGAAACAAGGCAAGCTTGGTTTTGAGCAATACTTCGCCACGGATGCTCGCGCTTCTTTCAGCTGGCCTATTCATCCCGAGGGATTTGCCCCGAATGAGTTGCTGGAAATGGCGCGTCTGCAAGGATGGACGCTAAAGCCAGCAAGGCTGCGATGACAGCCAGTACGGCGTGCTCGTCACTGCGGCGTTTCGGGTTCGTACTCGCGAGGTAAGCTCATTCCCTGGAAGCGGCGATCACCCAAACTGAGATTTCCGCCTAACAAAAGCTGCGAATTCTCAGAACTCGAACTCAACAATTTCTCGAGAGCCCTCATTGAAGTCGCTATAGCGAATCCATCTGGGCGCAACGACAAAGTGGGTGATGCCCGGCCACGTCAAACGATCGCGCCCTTCGGGCCATTTCGCAAAATATACTTCCCGGTAGTGTTGCAGTTCGTCCCCGCTTGGCTCTCGCGCTTCACCTTCATACTGCAGCGTGATCTCGTCGTCCCAGCCGATGACGAAAGCCGCGCGCGGCGTGTGAATCAGATTTCCGTATTTGCGCGAGCTTTTGATCGTATCGAACACGATCTCCAACTCTCGGGTCGCCGCGATTCCCACCAGGGCGCATTGCGGAGTGTTCGCGGCTGAAAGGCTTGCGAGCACCCCATACTTTTTAGATGTGATGAAGCGGTACAGTTCCTCTTTTCCCACGTGTTGGACCTTTGAGCGGCGGAGCGTCAACGCCGCACTGCGGGTTCGAGCGATATTACCAAATCGGCGATGTCGTGATCGATCGGCAAAGCATTGAGTAGCTGATCGGTGGCTATCGGCCGATATCCTCGCATTGCGGCACTCGCGTCATATTGACCGTAGGCAGGCCAGAAAACTCGAAACGGCCATTCGGGTCGATAGACGTGATGTGGCTGTCCCAGGCCTGTTCGGAAGAGATAATCACTCCCATCCCATAGCCGATAGGGTGGCCGTCGCCGGCGAAGCAAAGAAAAGCAACGGCTGATGAGAAGGGCACGGTGCGACTCCTTCGGCGATTTTACCCCGTTGATAAGATGATGAGCGCTCGATGAAACTTACACTCAGCGCTCTTTGCGCCTTCTTCCTTGTCTCTTTTTCTTCCTTCGCGGCCGATTCTTTTTCGCTCAAGAACGGCGACCGCGTCGTCTTCTACGGGGATAGCATCACGGATCAGCGGCTTTACACCGTCATCACGGAAACTTATGTCGCGACTCGCTATCCCAATCTCGATGTTACTTTCGTACATTCCGGATGGGGTGGCGACAAGGTCAGCGGCGGCGGTGGCGGGCCCATCGATACGCGCCTCTCGCGCGACGTGTTCCCGTACAAACCTACCGTCATGACTATCATGCTTGGCATGAACGACGGTTTGTATCGGGCTGAAACGGAGGCCACGGATCGCGTCTTCTTCGATGGATACAAACACATTGTCGACACTGTAAAAGCATCTCTGCCAAACATCCGCATCACCGCAATTCAACCCTCGCCCTATGATGACGTGACCCGCCCGCCGTCTTTTCCCGGCGGCTACAACGAAGTTCTCATCAGCTTCAGTAAGTGGATCGCCAACTATGCCGAACAGACCGGCCTCAATGTTGCTGACCTCAATACTCCGGTTGTCGCGATGCTTCGTCGCGCAGACGAGCTTGACCCGGTCGAAGCTCAGACGATCATCAAAGATCGCGTGCATCCCGGCTTCTCCGGCCACCTCATCATGGCCGAAGCGCTGCTCAAATCCTGGAATTCCCGTCCCCTTGTCTCCTCTGTGGCAATCACCGCCGGCGCCACTCCCAAACTCGACTCCTCCGCAGATGCCAACGTTACCGGTCTTTCGAACGCAAATGGCCTCACCTGGACCGAAACCGAAGATGCGCTTCCGCTGCCTTTTCCGCAATGGCAACAAAACTGGGGGGTCGGTCCGTTTGCTCTCGTACTGCGAAGTTCGGATGTCGCCCAGGCGCTGAATGACGAACTGCTGAAAGTAACGGGGCTCAAGAATGGCGTTTATACTCTCAGCATCGATGGAGCAAAGGTGGCAACCTTCAACAACGATGAGCTCGCGCGTGGCGTGAATCTTGCGCTTTTCGATACGCCAATGACGAAGCAGGCCGATGAAGTCTATAAACTCACGGTTTCTCATTGTGATGTCCACAACGACCGGTGGCGTACTGTGCAGGTGCCGCTCGAGTCCTATGATTTTGCCGCCGCACAGCCTGCCATGCAATCGGCGGATGCCCTCGAGGAAGCCATTCTGCAGAAGCGCCGCGAAGTAGCCAAGCCTCTGCCGCACAAATTCGAGTTAGTACCGGTCGCTTAAGCCTTTCGGGACAGCCAAAGTAGCAAGATGCGATTTCTGTTTGCGGCATGGTTTGGCGTGTCGGCCATGCTTGCGCTGGCTCAACAGCCTGTCGTCATCACTGTCAACGCGGCGGAGAAACAAGGCGCTTTCAATCCTGCCTGGAACTACTTCGGTTACGACGAGCCAAATTACACCTACACGAATCACGGACGCAAGCTGATTCACGAGCTCGCCGATCTGAGCTATCGGCCTGTTCATATTCGCACCCATTTTCTACTCGCGACCGGCGACGGGACCGCTTCGCTCAAATGGGGGTCCACCAATGCCTACACTGAAGATGCTTCGGGCAAACCGGTTTACGACTGGACCGTTGTTGACCGGATTCTCGGCACATATATCGAAGCGGGCGCGAAACCGTTTGTCGAAATCGGTTTCATGCCGCGGGCGCTCTCCATTCATCCGGACCCATACCAGCCCGTGTGGAAACCGCACGGCAAGTCCGAAGAGTACAACCTCGGCTGGACCTATCCGCCGAAGGATTACCAGAGGTGGGCCGAGCTGGTCTATCAGTGGGTGACGCACTGCGTCGCGAAGTACGGAAAAGACGAAGTCGCAACCTGGAACTGGGAGGTATGGAATGAGCCTGATATCGGCTATTGGCACGGCACGCCCCAAGAGTACGACGAGCTGTACGACTTCGCCTCGGCCGCTGTCAAACGGGCGCTTCCGGGTGCGCGCGTCGGCGGCCCCGCGTCGACAGGACCCAGCGGCGCGAAAGCAGCGGATTTTCTGAAGCAGTTCCTCTTACACTGCTCCAGCGGTAAAAACGCCTCGACTGGAAATCAGGGCGCTCCGCTCGATTTCATCAGCTTTCACGCCAAGGGACGCCCGGAAGTTGTCCTGGGACACGTCCGGATGGGCCTCTCGCAAGAGCTCAAGGACGTTTTGCGGGGCTTCGAGATCGTGGCTTCGTTCCCCAAATTCGAGCACTTGCCCATCGTAATCAGCGAAGCTGATCCCGAAGGCTGCGCCGCCTGCTCCGCACGCGTTTATCCGCAGAATGCCTATCGCAACGGGACTCTCTACGCTACCTACCAAGCAGTTGCGCTGAAGGCGATACTCGAACTTGCGGCGTCGTCGCGCGCAAATCTGCAAGGCATCCTCAGCTGGGCGTTCGAATTTGAGGATCAGCCTTATTTCGATGGCCTCCGCAGTCTCGCTACGAACGGCATAGACAAACCCGTTCTCAACTTCTTCCGCATGGCAGGGCTGATGCGCGGCGACCGGATCAATGTCAAGAGCAGTGGGGCCGTTCCTGCAAATACTATTGTCAACTCGGGTATACACGAGCAACACGACGTGGACGCGCTGGCGGTGAGCTCCGATCACCGGGTTACAGTTCTCGTCTGGAACTATCAAGATGACGACGTCAACGGCCGGCCCGCTGCAGTAGACCTGGAAATATCCGGAATCCCATCAATTACCAGACGTATTCTGCTACGTCACTACCGGCTCGATAGCGATCACAGCAATTCCTACACGCTGTGGAAGCAACTGGCTTCGCCCCAGAACCCGTCACCAGACCAGTACAGCGAACTCGAGATCGCCGGACAATTGGAGCTATTTACGTCTCCGCGCTGGCTGAGCGTTTTGAATGGCACAGCCGCAGTGAAGTTCTCACTGCCCTTGCAGGCGCTCTCGCTGATCGAACTGACTTGGTGATGGTCGAAACTACGCGGCGCGAAGCTCGTGGTTGGGTGAGGCCAGAGCTTTGCGCAGGTCTTCGACCGCGTCGAAACGGGATATCGTTCCAAATTGCTCCAGTATTGGAATTTGCGGTCCGACCCAAATCACCTTTAATCCCCAACCAAGCGCCAGTCCTACCTGGAGGGCTAGATCTGCTCCAAATTCACCGGCTTTCGCGTGTACCACCACCAAGGCATCGCAGTCTCGCATTCGCCGCAGCCGTAATGGATGTAGGTGAGTCTGTACTTCGCCGAAAGATGCTTCCTCGTGCCACGTGGAGCCAATAGTGATGCCATTGGCGCGCAGTACCCATTTCAGTGTAGAGACGTCTTGCGTTTTGACTTGCGCTTCCAGGTAGACAGTCGAAAACATAACGCACCTTCGATTGGAGGTAGAGCACGTGGCTTGCCAAATCGTCTTCCGCCGCGTTACTGCTTCTGGTCCTTCTTTGGATGTTCTTTATCTGGCGGGTTTTGGGGTTTCGATTCGGATCGCGGCTGGCTCCGCTCCTGCGGCTCGGAGCTTCGGGCGGGATACTCACGCCGTTGCGGCGCGGACTGGGTTTGTTTTTCCGCTTGCGGCTCCGGTCGAGCAGCCGTTGACGGCCGTCCGGAGGCAGTTGACGTTGCTGCTCCTGCGTGCCGGTCGGGTCGCGGTCGTCGGCCGTTCCGCAGGCGGTTGGCTACTTTCCCGCGTTTGCGGCTGTTGAGGCGCGCGGTTCACGGGAGCTGCTTGCCTGTTCGATTCCGCAGAACGGCCGTTTTCAGCCGGTTGTGTGGTGCTCTGGCGCATGTTTGGCGGTAGGCCGTGAGTGGCAGGGGCAGGTTCGCGGGCGGGGGCGTTGGGTTGAACAGCCGGTTGTGCCCTGGTAACCGCCGCCGCGCTCCCGCGGCTCTGTCCAGGCCGCACCACCGCTGGGGTGGCCGCTGGTACCTGCCTTACGTTTGCTGCTACGCGTCGTGCCGCTGGTACTGTCAGCCGGATGGCCTGTGGGTTTACCGGTTGTCCGACATGTTGCTGCAGGTACGGTTGTTGGGCCGCGAACGAGATGGGCCGCGGCGGAGGCGTATTTTTCGCCACCACCTGTCGGCTGATCACTTGTGGAGCGGGACGGCCCGCCGGCCGAGTTGCAGCCGTCGCCAGAACCGATTGGCGAGTCGGCGCCACCGGAGGAGCCACAACGGCAGCTTGCTGGACGCTTGCGAGATTTGCCTGCGGCACGGGTCTGGCGGCTTGATTCACCGGCCTTCCGCTCGCGAACGCGGATTGGGGCATCGCCATAACTGCATTAGGTGCTCTCGAGTTGACGAATTGTTGGTTATAGACGGTTTTGTTCACATAGACGGTGTTGTACACATTCGTGATACTCACTGTCTTCACAATGCGCGTATTGTAGACATTGACGCTGTTGAAGTAACTGGGACTGCAGTGATACGACGGAGTGTAGACTTCACCCCAGCCGAGCGGCACCCATCCGAGGCTTGGGCCTCCGATGGAAATTCCCGCACCCCATTGAGCGCCCCCGAACCACGCCACCATTGCGGGCGCGTAGTAAGGACGGATCGAAGGTCCGCGTCCGCCAATCGCCAGCGGCCCAGGGCACCATCCCCAGCGGTTGCCGATGTAGGCCCACCGGCCGTAATGGAAGGGCGCGAACCCCCACGGCATACTGTCGATCCAGGTCCAGCCCCAGGGATCGATCCAGGCCCAGTGCCCATTGTGATAGGGTGCCCAGCCTGCGTCGACGCTCCTCGGATACCACACCGGGCCATAGTCGCCACTACTCTGCCATGTGCCGTAGTCATCCAGGTCTTCATAACCGATCACGCTGGGCGGAAGATAACGTGACGAAGCAAGCTGGGCTTCGTGAGCATCACGCTGTTGGCACCATTGATCGAACTCATCTGGCTGAGGTGCGAGCTCGACGTTGTAAGACAGTTGGTCTGTCCCCGTCAGCGTAGCGCTATTATCTGGATCGAGCGTAAAAGCTTGGCCGCCGCCAGTGATCTGGGCTTGACCCTCACGCACAACCACGAAGCTCATATTGCCGTTAGCGTCGACGCGGAACCGATAGATGCCGTCGCGCAGCAAAGTGACCGCGGCATTCGGGGTGTCAACTTCGAATGCTTGATCCGATCCGAAGTTACGCATTCGGATATACATGTCACCCTCGGTCAGTTTCAGTTGAACGGTGCGATCGTCCAGATTAAGAAAACCGAGGCTTGTTTGTGGTCCTATGCGGATTACGGCAACGTCCAAATGTAACTCCGCTCGCGCCCCTTGGTCTGCATAGAGATAGTCGCCCATTGTAAACGGACGGTTCACGTCCGCCGGTGCCCAGTCGTCTACTCCAGCCGGCTCCATCGATACGTTTCCGTTGACGTAGTTCAAGCGCGCAACGCGCGATGGCGGGTCCTGTTGCGCGAACATCTGTCCGCCTGAAAGCAACAGGAACGTCGCGAACGCAATGCAATGAATTTTTGTTCTCTTGTGTGCATGCACCATAGCCGGTGCCTCCCCTGGCAGCATAGATGTTCTAACATCCAGCCGCGTTTCCGAGGCGGACCTCTACTTAGGTTTTCTAAACCAGAATTAATTGAAAGTGGTACTGCTGATACCGCGGAGCTAATCCGTCAGAAAGGCGGTAGTCTTAATACCGGAGACTTCGAAACTTCTGCGGCAGCGTGCTTCCTTGCAGGAGACTTTATCGTCCAGAAGAACCATGTAACTGGCCGCCTTCGCGAACTTCGCGCGATCCCGTTCGTCTGCGTTTCTGGGAAGGCGGTCAACCTTACGCCGAACTAACCAGCGCAAATCGTACGTGTTGGCAGCTCTGCAGAAGGAACAGTTCAGAGTGGCAGGCTTCGTCACCTGTGACTCGCGGTAAAAGTTGCGCTCATCCATAACTAGTGATTGACAAAGCGAAAATTCGCCACTGCTACTTCGTCGTTACCTGGAAGGTAAAATCCGACCTTGTCCTGGGTAAAGTCGCGGCCGCCGCTGTTAACCACTCCTAAGTCGCTCCACTCTCCAGTGGCAGTCTTGATCTTGGTGGCTATTGCACCGGGCTTAATTGACATATCGACCTGCACCCATTCGCCCGAGTTGGCGTTAAAAGGAATCCGGCCTATCTCCTTCGACTTGCCGTTCCTCATCTCGCGAATGCTCGCGTGTTTACCGTCCACCGAAAACAGAACGTAATTCTCGCTGTCCTCATACCCTGCGTACCACTGCAGTTTGTCATGTTTTAAGAACCCGCCGATCTTGCTATGCGCCTCGAAAGAATAATGGCCGGAAGTCCCAGGCGCGTTGTAGTGGACAAACCCGCCCCCTCTACGGACCTGCTCGCCAGGTATATCGACTGGCTTCACGGCGGGAGCGGACTCCTCCGCCGGAGCCGAAATAGCACTTTGCTGTTCTGCTGCTGGTTTGGCTTCCTCCACAGCTTTCTCCAGTGTGGTATCTGTTCCTGAGAGCAGAACTGTCTTTCCTTCTTGAAATACGCGCGCAAACTTTTTGGGGACCGCTCCGTCCAGCGCGAGTTCGATACTATGATCGCCGTTCACTAGATGAGCGGCGGTCGCAATCCCGTCCGCGCCCACCTTCGCTACTTGTGTGTTGTCCACGTAGACCGCGGTTCCTGGTGCCGCGTCCCGTACCTCGAGAGATGCCAGATTTTGGAGCGGTCGCAACTCAAATGTCAGCTCCGATTCTTCAGCTTTCTTGACGTCCACACTTTGAGGCGGCGGGTCGACGAAGCCGTCTTTGTGAACTCGAATCACGTATCCGCCTACCTTCAGCGGAATGCGTAGCTCGCCATGATCCGTCGTGCGCCGGGACGGTTTATCGTTGATGAAGACGCTTGCTCCATCGACCTTTGTGATCACCGTTATCGTTCCGGAATTAAGGTCTGATTTTATATAGACGGTTAATGCCGGGGCAGAAGTATAGGTCATTACGAAGCGTTGCCGATCGTTGGCTTGCGCTACCTCCAACTCGTGATCTTTCGTGCCCAGATTGTCAAGCGCCAAGCCGTCTGGTCCGGCTTGACCTGCCGGTTTACCATCCACTGAAATATCCGGTTGTTGAACGCTGGTGAGCAGATGGCCCTTGCCATCCTGTGCCGAAACGAGCACCGCCATAGCATTTGACGCGGATACCGGAGCAACCGGCTGCGGCGCCGCGTTCTCCGAAACATCGAAGCTGAATTCCGCAGTGCCGCTTCGGCCGGCGACCTTTATGGAATGGCGTCCCGGTTCAAGGTGGTCCAGAACCAGTTCGCCATCTTTCAGATCTTGTGGGTCACCGTCATCCACTGACACTGTGCCGGGAATGAGATCCGTATAGAGCCGTACAGCGGGTGGCCCGGGCGCTGTATGCTCGGCGTTGGTCACGGTTTGAGAAGTAACTTTTGCGGTGTCCGCCGGTTTGCTCGCTGTTTGAGCCGGAGACTCAAGATTGATGTGCCTGGCGGTCTGAATGAGGTAGAAGAAAACGATGAGAATGACCGCAGTGAGAAAAAGCGCAAGATAAGTGGCGCGCCGCCAGCTTTGACGGTTTTCCTGGTGTGTTTCAGTGTGGGAAGCTTCGCCGAAATCGTCAACTTCTTCGGCCTGCCGTTCGCCGGCCCGCTGCGCAGTAGAGGGTTTAATGAAGGAATCTTCGGCTTCCAGGGTCTCCGATCTGCTGCGGAGATCCCGTGCCCGTTCGATGATCTCCTCCTGCGCTTCCGCCGCGACCAGTTGCACGTCGAAGTTACCGGAATGAATGCGGCGCAATTCTTGAACACGATCGAAGTAGGTTCGGAGATTGCTAAGAGAATTCGAAGACCGCGCTTCGTCCTGGATCTGCTTCAACTCATCCAACGATGGTGCCGATTGGCCAAGGCGATCCACTTATAGGTACAGTTCCCCAGTTGAATTATAGCGAGCTTGGAGCCTGATATTACGGGCGCCTCGCGTAGTTCAGCTCGTAGAAGCGGCGATATTCGCCGCTCTTAACATGTTGAATCCACTCCTGGTTCTCTCGGTACCAGTCGACCGTCGCGGCCAAGCCCGTCTCGAAGTCTGTCTTCGGCTCCCAGCCCGTCTCGCCCGTCAGCTTTGCATTGGTCAACGCATATCGCCGGTCATGGCCTGGCCGATCCGCAACACGGGTGATCAGCGATTCAGGTTTGCCGGTCGCCTTGAGAATCCGGTGGATCACTTCCAGATTAGGCAGGGAGCAATTCCCGCCGATGTTGTAAATTTCACCCGCCCGGCCGTTTTCCAACACCGAGTGAATCGCGCGGCAATGATCTTCCACAAACAACCAGTCGCGAATCTGTTGACCGTCGCCGTAGACGGGAAGCAGCTTATCTTCGAGGGCATTCGAGATCATTAACGGAATCAGTTTCTCCGGAAATTGATAGGGACCGTAGTTATTCGAGGCGCGTGTTACCGAGACGTTCAGCTTATAGGTTCTGAAGTAAGAAAGTGCGAGCAGATCCGATCCGGCTTTAGATGCCGAATACGGGCTGCTGGCGCGGAGCGGATAACTCTCGTCCGCGTCGTGTGGCGGCTCGATGCTGCCATACACCTCATCGGTAGAGACATGCACGAATTTCGCAAGCTTGTGTTTGCGCGCAGCCTCGAGCAAAGAGAACGTTCCGTTGAAATTGGTTTGGATCACCGGGGCGGGCGAGTGAATGCTGCGATCGACGTGCGACTCGGCAGCGAAGTGAACTACCGCATCGGGTGATTCGCTTGCGAACAGGCTTTCAACTGCAGCGTCGTCTGTAATATCCGCTTGCACGAAAGCGTATCCCGGATCTTCGGCGACCGGCTGAAGGTTTTCCAGGTTGCCCGCATACGTTAGCTTGTCAAGATTGATAATCCGCTCTGCCCAGCCGTCCCGCAGAGCGGTCCTTATAAAGCAGGAGCCTATAAACCCGGCTCCTCCAGTAACAACTAACTTCATTTGTGCTGCAACTCCCAATCGTAAGCGATCGAAGGATGGTTGTAGGCGATGCGTCCTTCGTCTTTGGGGTTGTAATTCCGGTTGGTTATGTAAACGAGAACGGATGGTTGTTCACCGATCACTTTGTAGCCGTGCGCTACTCCGGGCGGGATGAGCAACTGCCAGGGGCGCAGCGCGCCTACATACAGAGTGTTCTTAGCGCCAAATGTCGGAGAACTCCGCCGCAAATCGATTAATGCCACCTGAAGCAAGCCTGCTGTCGGAACCCAAAAGTCCGTTTGGAAACGGTGGAAATGGAAGGCTTTGATGATCTCAGGGTAGTTAAGCGCCGCGGAAACTTGTGAGCTGCCGGCTGGAAAATCGGCCACTAAACCTTGCCCGAGTCGCGCGACTTCAAGAAAATAGCCGCGATCGTCCGGCCATACGGGGAAAGGCTTGACCGCGACATCAGCAATCAGATCTGCGCTGGTGGGCGAAAGAATAACCTTACCAATCCCCGGCTCCGCTGCGGGAACTTCGATCTCGACGCCGGATTCGAGAACGCCCAAAGCCGGGGTACTCACTTATTGGCGGCTCCTGCATCTTGCAGGACAGATTGGCCTACTGTGCGGGTGCGGTGTACCAGATTGGCTGCCCGAATGAGCGAGTCGAACGTGCCTGCATCCGTCCACCAGCCTTCCAAATAGTCGAATGTCATGCTGCCGTCCTTGATATAGGCATTGTTCACGTCCGTAATTTCCAGTTCGCCGCGCGCCGAGGGCTTGAGCGTCCGGGTCTTGTCGAAAACCGTTTCATCGTACATGTAGATGCCCGTGACGGCGTAGCTTGACCTCGGTTTGGCAGGTTTCTCCTCTATCGACACGATCCGCTTGCCCTCAATTTCTGCAACACCGAACCGCTCTGCATCGTGAACTTTTTTCAGCAGGACCTTCGCTCCGCGTTCCTGGCGTTTAAAGTCTTCCACAGCGTGCTTGATCGACTTCTCGATTATGTTGTCTCCAAGAATCACGCAAACTTTGTCACCCTCGGCGAAGTGCTCGGCTAGCGCAAGAGCCTCGGCAATACCGCCCTCGCCCTCCTGGTAGGCGTAGTTGATGTGTTTGAGGCCGAACTCTTTTCCATTGCCGAGCAGGCGTAAAAAGTCGCCCGCATTACGGCCCCCGGTGACCACTAGCAAGTCCTCGATACCCGCTTCGACAAGCGTCTCGACGGGATAGTAGATCATGGGCTTATCGAAGATCGGAAGCAGATGCTTGTTGGTGATCTTCGTGAGCGGCAGCAATCGGCTACCCGTTCCCCCTGCCAGGACAATGCCTTTCATGACTTAGCCATCCTAACAGGAGGTTCCCGCAGCGGGAATAGCCGATACACGGGCGCGACTCAGTCTAGTTTCAACGTGGACTGCGGATCGGGCTGGGCTGCGCGGCTGGCACGCCCTCGCAGGCGGCGGCCAACCTGTCTCAGAAGGAGGAGCAGGATCGCTGCGGCGATTGCGGCGCGCGTGAAGAATGTGGATGGAGCTGAGTTGCTCAATCCAAGGATCAGCATCACCACGATAATCAGAGCCGCGGCAGCGCTCCATATCGTCATGGATGATCGAAGCGAAGACCGGCGCTCCCGCTGAGCCCGTTCTTCATACTTATTCATGGCTGCCTCCCGCTCTCAGCTTACTCCAGAAAAATAGCCTGTGGATGCACCTCTATGGCATTGAAATTCAGCGGCTATTCATTAGAATGTAACCAAATTGTAATAGCAGTTCGGTTACTCTTCTCTTGAAGGCCAAAGATGCGAAAAATAGCGCTCATCGAAGACGACGCCGACCTGTTCGCGCTTGTGAAGTACAACTTGGAAAAGGACGGGTTTTCGGTTGTCGGCGCGCAGACGGGCAGGGGCGTGATTGATTTATGCCGTCGCGAGCGGCCGGATCTTATACTGCTCGACATCATGTTGCCGGATTCCGATGGCTTGGAAATATGCAAGGGCATCCGCCAGCACCCGGAGCTGGCCCATCTTCCGATCATTTTTCTAACCGCGCGAGCTTCGGAAACAGACCGAATAGTGGGTCTCGAACTCGGCGCTGATGACTATATAGTGAAGCCCTTCTTCGTTCGGGAACTTTTGGCGCGGGTCAAGATTCAATTTCGTGGCCAGAGCGTCGCCAGCCGGGTACTGAAGGCGGCCACACTGGAACTCGATCGCAGTAGTTGCCAGGTAAGGCTTGGAGGCGCATTGCTGACCTTGACAGCTACTGAATTTCGGTTGCTTGAGTTTCTGATGGGCCGGCCCGGAGTGGTATTCAGCCGCGAACAACTGTTGGACGCCGTCTGGGGGCATGATCGGGCTGTTACTGACCGGACCGTGGATGTCTACATTCTTCGCCTGCGACAGAAAATCGAAGCTGATCCGGCTAATCCGCTCCTGATACGCTCTGTTCGTGGCTTTGGTTACAGCTTCAGCAATAACTCGCAGCAGCAGGAAGAGCCTGAGCAGCTACGAACGGCAGCAGTTTAGGCTCGCGGCTAGACTAGCTCACGGGCCTGCAGCAGACGGTTTGTGCGCGGCAGCCCGTACTGCAGTCTCCTAGTCAGCGAGCCATATGCCTCAAGCTCCCGCCATTCTGGTCGAAGGGCTGCATAAATCTTACGGCGACGTGCAAGCTGTCCGTGGCATCGAGCTGGAGGTGCATACAGGCGAGGTTTTCGGCCTACTCGGACCTAACGGGGCGGGGAAGACCACAACCATCGAAATTCTCGAAAGTTTGCGGCCTCGCACCAGCGGAACCGTTTCCGTCCTGGGTTTCGATCCCGCCGTCGAGAGCCGCGAGGTCAAGAATCGCATCGGGGTTTGTCTGCAAGCCACCAACTTGCCCGAAAAAATCAAGGTATCGGAAGCCCTCGATCTGTTCGCCGCCTTCTACGATCGTCAGGTGGACCGTGCCGCGCTGTTGAAACGTCTCCAGCTCTGGGATAAGAAGGACGCCTTCTACAAGACTCTCTCCGGAGGCCAACGACAGCGTTTGGCGATAGCGCTGGCACTTCTCAACGAGCCCGCCCTGTTGTTTCTCGACGAACCGACAAGCGGCCTCGATCCGCAGATTCGCCACGAAATACACAACATCATTCAGGAGCTGAAAGAGGGCGGCAAGACAATCCTCTTAACCACGCATTACATAGAAGAAGCGGAGCGCCTCTGTGACCGCGTCGCCATCATCGATCAGGGAAGAATCATCGAGCAAGGTACGCCGCGCGAAATTCAGCAGCGCGTCCTCGGGCACACTCTCGTCGAAATTACAGTGAACCAGTCCATCCCTCTGGACAGTCTGCCCGAGAGTTTGAAGGACCAGAAATACGTTCTGCGCGACGATGGCCGTACTTTTTCGCTTCAGACCGAGGAGCCCGCCACTGCCATCGTCGAACTCGTGAAGTGGATTGATGGTCGGGGCCTAAAGCTTCTTGACATTCATCTCAAACGCCCGACCCTTGAAGATGTCTTCATCGAACTCACGGGAAAGAAACTTCGCGAATAATGAAGCCGTACGCCGCTCAAATCAAAAACAACCTACGGCTGATGGGACGTGACCGCTCCGTCCTATTCATGAGTGTCTTGTTTCCACTGGTTTTCTTTTTTGTGTTTGCCCAGTCATTCCACGGCAGCCAAAGCGCTGGAGCAATGAACCAGGTCATCACCATGACGGTCATCATCGGCGTGCTCGGCGCGGGTTTTTTCGGCGCCGGAATACGCGCGGTTCAGGATCGTGAGGCGAACATCCTGCGGCGCTTCAAAGTTACGCCCGTCGGGGCGCTGCCGATCATAGTCGCTTCACTTGTCTCTGGAGTGGTCGCTTTCTTGCCTCCGCTCTTTCTGTTCTTCTTTTTTGCCCGAT
This sequence comes from Terriglobia bacterium, assembly GCA_963799755.1. Lineage (GTDB taxonomy): Bacteria > Acidobacteriota > Terriglobia > Bryobacterales > Bryobacteraceae > Bog-105. The sequence goes on from CAWCYQ010000018.1 coordinate 104,540, forward strand.
ATCTGTACGGCATGCCCCTGCCGCACAACCTGTTGGCCATTGCATTTTTCGTTTGTCTGGCTGTTGTCGCCTTCCGCGCGATGGGGATGATTGTCGCTTCTGTCGTAAATTCCCAGTCGGAAGCCCAAGTCCTGATCAATATTCTTTACCTGCCGATGCTTTTCCTGAGCGGCGCCACGTTCCCCCTCAGCATGATGCCGCTCTGGCTGCAAAAGCTCGCTCAATTTCTTCCCGCTACGTACCTGTATCAGGGACTGCAATCGCAGATGATCGGAGGGGAGAGTTTGTGGGCGAATGCCGTGCCCATGCTCGCGCTTGCTGTCGCCATGGCGGTGGCCGTCGTGATCGCGCTCAAGCTCTTTCGCTGGGAAAAAGAAGAAAAGATCTCGGGAAAAGCCAAACTCTGGATCGTGGCTGTGCTGGCGCCCTTTGTCATAGTGGGTGCTTACCAGGTACGCTCCGGCCAAAACATCGAGAAGAACAAGATCTTTACCCGTGATTTATATCGCCGCAGTGCGGTTCTGTTTCAAAACGTCCGAGTGTTCGTCGGCAACGGTACCGTGATCGAGCGCGGCGCAGTCCTCATTCGCAATGGCAAAATCGCGGAACTGTTCGGGGCTCCGCCCTCCAATCCCCAGGAGTTTCACGCCGAAATCGTCGACTCGGCTGGCAAAACGCTCATGCCCGGTCTGATCGATATGCATGTACACCTAGGCGCGCCCGGCGGGGTGTACTCCGACACGGCCAAGTACGCCGATCCCAATGCCGCGAAGCGCCGCCTGGCCGCTTATCTCTATAGCGGTATTACCGCTGTGCGTAGTACGGGCGATTTGCTGCACAATTCGCTTGATTCACGTAAGCAGATCAACTCAGGCCGCTATCTGGGCGCAGAGCTTTTCGTCTGTGGGCCTTTATTCACAGCAGCAGGGGGTCACCCAGAGGAGTTGTTGAGGTGGTTTCCAAGTTCAGCGCAGGCTATGGTTCGCGCCGATTTCCTCCGTGAGCCGAAGTCGGCCGCCGAAGCCAAACAGCAGGTCGACGCTTTGAAGCAAGCTGGCGTCGATGGCATCAAGGCAGTGCTCGAATCTGGAAATGCTACCTGGGGACTCTTCCATCGGCTAGATACCGGTATCTATGCCGCAGTCATGGCGGAAGCTGCCAAATGCAATCTGCCATCGGCCACGCATACCGGCAGTGCCGCCGATGTCAAGGACGCTGTGGACGCGGGTACCAACAGCGTGGAGCACGGGTCCATGGTTGACCTCATCCCGGCCAGCCTCTTCGCTGAAATGAAACAAAAGCAGATCGCCTACGATCCCACGCTGAGCGTCTATGAAGCCATCGGCGCTGAGCGGAGCGGAAATGCTGCCTTGCTCGATCGATCGCTTCTGCAGCAGGTCGGCCCCGCCGACCTCCTGGAAGCCACCCGCAAGCTGTTGCAAAAAGGGGAACACACAGGCCTGTCTGGCTGGCACTCCGTGCTGGATCGCCTGAATCAGAACCTGCTCACCGCTTATCGCAACAATGTTTTGCTCATTACCGGCACCGATGCCGGGAACTTTCTGGTGATCCACGGACCCACCGTGCAGCACGAACTGGAGTTGTGGGTTAGGGCAGGAATTCCACCCGGTGTAGCTCTTCAAGCAGCGACTTACAATGCCGCTAAAGTGTTGCGCGCCACTGATCGGATCGGCTTAATCCAAAAGGGCCGTGACGCCACTTTCATCCTGCTTGATGGCGATCCCGTTCAGGACATCTCGGTCATCGAGCACATCAACTCCGTCTATTTCCGTGGCGAGCACGTCGATCGCAGCACTCTGTTCGACCAGGACAAAGAGTAGCTACCCATAGGCTTCCCATAAAAAATCATGCTAAGCTTCCTATGGGCAAGCAATATGTTGGATACGGACGATAAACCATGAGGCATCTGCGGGTATGGCTATTGAGATTCGGGGGCTTGTTTCCGAATGGCCGGAAGGAACGGGAGCTCGCTGATGAGCTCGAAGGCCATCTCCAAATGCATACCGACGACAATCTTCGCGTCGGCATGAGCCCGGATCTCGCGCGCCGGACGGCGCTTCTAAAGCTAGGGGGCATCGAATCTACAAAGGAGGCTTACCGCGAGCGCGCAACGATTTTGTTGTTCGAAAACTTCTTGCAGGATGTTCACTTCGCTTTGAGGCAGCTACACAAGAATTTGGGATTCACCTCAACCGCCATTCTTATGCTGGCTCTCGGAATGTGCGCCAGTGTGGCTATTTTCGCCTTTGTGGATGCGGCACTCATCAAGCCGCTGCCCTATCCAGAGCCCGGGCGTTTAGTCGGAGTTTACGAGACTGTCCCCATGTTTCCGGAGGCTCCGCTTTCCTATCCCGACTACCTGGATTGGAAAAGAATGAACGCGGTGTTTCGCTCGCTCGATGTGTTTCAGCACACCAATTTCATGTTGAGTACGGCAGCCGACACCGAAGCTGCGACCGGCACTCGCGTCTCCGATGGCTTTTTCCGCACTTTAGGCGTGAAGCCCGTGCTCGGACGCGACTTTTACGTTGACGAAGATTCTCCAAATGCAACCCGCGCCGTCATTCTGAGCTACTCCGCCTGGCAAAAGCGGTATGGAGGCAGGGCCGATATTCTGGGGAAGAAAATTGTCTGGAATGGTGAGCCGAATATCGTGATCGGCGTGCTCCCGCGTGAGTTTCATTTTGCTTTGGCCGAGCCCACGGAGTTCTGGAGTGCGCTCCATGCCGGCGGCTCCAATGAATTGCGGCGAAGCTTTCACAGTTTGAGCGGCATAGCGCGGCTCAAGGATGGCATCTCGGTACAAACTGCTTCAGCCGAAATGAAATCGATTGCGCGGCAGCTTGAAAGACAGTATCCGGGCTCCAATCGCAGCCAAGGAGCGGCGGTGGTGCCTCTGAGCGAAGTGATTGTAGGACACATCCGGCCGATTCTTTTGGTCTTGTTAACCGGAGCTGGGCTGCTGTTATTGATCGCCTGCGTGGACGTGGCGAGTCTGCTGCTTGTTCGCTCAGAGTCGCGTAAACGTGAAATCGCGGTCCGTAGCGCGCTGGGCGCGGCCAAAACGCGATTGATGGGTCAGTTCGTAACGGAGGGATTGGTGCTGGTTGCGGCTGGCAGCGTGCTTGGCCTGGCATCCTGCCTACTGGGCTATGCAGCTTCTCACCCGCCTTATTCCGGCCCGCATGATGGCCGGGATGCCGTATCTGCAGGGTCTCGGCTTAAGCCCACGCGTGCTCCTCTATGCGGGGTTCATCGCGCTACTCGCGGCAGCGCTCTTTTCGATCACTCCGATCCTGCATTTCTTTTTATCCAGTGCGCCCGAAGCTTTGGCGGAGGGCAGCCGCGGCTCCGCCGGAAACACATGGCGACGGCTCGGTTCCAGACTCGTGATACTTGAACTTGCCATCGCCATGGTCCTGCTCACTGCCGCCGGACTGCTTGGAAAAAGCTTTTACCGTCTGCTGCATGTCGATCTCGGAATGCAGCCCGATCACTTGGTAACGCTCGAAGTTGCCGCGCCCCCGTCCACATATAAGAGCGATCAACAGGCGATCGTATTAAGCAGACATCTTCTCAGCAGCATAGCCGCTTTGCCCGGCGTCAGAGCTGTGGGAATCGCCACGCTGCTGCCGCTGAGCGGCAATGGCAACACCGATTGGATCAGATTCCAAGGACGGCCGTACCATGGCGAGCACAATGAAGTGAACGAGCGCGAGGTGAGTTCGGAATATCTTCAAACCATAGGCGCGAAGCTTCTCCGCGGCCGTTACTTTAGCGATGCCGAGGACCTTTCGAAGCCTCACGTCGTGATCATCAACCAGGCGCTCGCCAGGAAGTACTTCCCGGGTGAAGATCCTATTGGCAAAAAGATCGGCGATGACGGTCTGTCTCCGAAGTCGATGAAAGAAATCATCGGCATAGTGGACGACGTGCGGGAAGGCGCGCTCGATGCGGAAATCTGGCCGGCCGTCTATTATCCCTTTAATCAGAGCCCGGGTATCTATTTTTCATTGGCGGTTCGTACTTCGCAAACGGAGGAGCCGCTGCTCCACACGCTGATCGCCACGATTCATCACGTAGACAAAGAGATTGTGACATCGGCTGGCGCAACCATGCAGCAGGTGATTCATGACTCGCCGGCCGCTTATCTGCATCGCTCCTCAGCCTGGCTGGTGGGAGGCTTCGCCGCCCTGGCATTGCTGCTAGGCGTGGTTGGACTTTACGGTGTAGTCGCGTATTCGGTGAGCCAGCGAACGCGCGAAATCGGAATTCGCATGGCACTGGGTGCGCACAGAAGTTCCGTTTATCGTCTGATTTTGCAAGAAGCCGGTTGGTTGGCGGCCATCGGTGTTGTCATCGGAGTGGCTTGTTCGATAGCAGTGGCAACCTTGTTAAGCGGGCTGCTTTTTGCCGTTCATTACTGGGACCTACCCACCTTGCTTGGAGTGGCAGTGCTGCTGAGTGGCTCCTCGCTCCTCGCCAGTTACTTTCCGGCGCGCCGGGCGGCCGCGGTCAATCCGATAGATGCGCTGCGCGCGGAATAGCCAATCGAGTTCCGGACTGGCTGTAGCTCAATCATCGCGATTCCGATAGGAATCCCGCTATACTAGCCTCCATATATCCAAGAAGCCGGTCACCCCGTTGCGAATGCGGCTTGTGGGGGAAGCATGCTCAAACCTCGATCCATTTCATTGTTCGGCTTTCTGGTAGCGCCACTGACTGTCTTTGCGCAAGGCGGGGCAACCGGCGCCATCTCGGGTATAGTCCAGGATCAGAGCGCTGCCGTGATTCCAAAGGCGAAAGTCGAGATCTCGGGAGTGACCGGCATAGCGCGCACGCTCGAGACCGATAACGGCGGCAGCTTCACCGCTCCGCTCTTGCCCGTCGGTTCGTACACAATTCTCATCAGCGCGCCAGGTTTCGCGGAGACACGTCTATCGTCGGTAGATGTTCGAGTCACCGAAACCACGCGTCTGACCGCGGTCTTACAACCTCAAACCGTAGCAACGCAAGTAAACGTAGAAGCTCAGATCGCGAGCGTCGAAACAACAAACGCCGCCACCGGCCAGTCGCTCTCCAGTCAGACGATAGGAACTCTGCCGCTGGCTACGCAGAACTTCCAGCAGTTGCTCACGCTTTCTTCGGGCACGGCTTCGAACTTGAATGCGTCGGCATCGTTGGGACGCGGCGACACGCGCATTGATGTTAACGGCCAACGCGAAGACAACAACAATTACCAGATCGAAGGAATTACAGCCAGCGATTACAACGTTGCCGAATTGACCAACACGCCGCTGCCGAGCCCGGACGTTGTGCAGGAGTTCAAGGTTCAGACGAGCCTCTACGACGCGACGCAGGGCCGCAACGGCGGGGGCAACATTAACGCGGTGCTCAAGAGCGGAACCAATCAGATTCACGGAGATGCTTTCGAATTCTTTCGCAACGATGATCTGAATGCGAACGAGTTTTTTCTCAATGGGGAGGGTAATCCGCGGCCAACGGTGAAGCAGAATATTTTTGGCGGTAGTTTGGGCGGCCCGGCCTTGTCGCAAGGGAAGTGGGGTTATTTCTTCGTCAACTATCAGGGAACGCGCCAGCTTAGCGGACTTTCCTCGGGCACCATCATCGGCACATCGATTCCGGTGCTGCCCGCCGATCGTTCCGCAGCTTCGCTGGCCCAAGCGTTTTTTGGCAGCTCTTCCTATGCCAGTGACATCGATCCGGTGGCGCTCAAACTGCTCAACCTGAAAGGCAATCAATTCGGAGCGGGCGCTGGAGGCTATCTGATACCGAGCGTACCCGGAACGCCTGGCAGCACGGGACGTTTCAACTACAGCCGGGCCGGCAAATACAACGACGATCAGTTCACCACGAATTACGACAAAGAACTGGGGTCTAAGGACAAGATCTCGGCCCGGTTCTTTTTTTCAGATTTTGAATCCGTCCTGCCATTTGGAGCGGGCGGCCTCCAGGCCTCTTTCGGAGGTAGCATTTCGCCCAGCGACTTGAATTTTCCTTACGATCTACCGGTGAAGGATCGATTCCTGAACCTGACTGAAACGCACACATTCTCGCCGGCCTGGGTGAACGAGTTTCGCTTTGGTTTCGTGCACATCAATAACCAGGACATCAACACTCCCATCGTCACCACGGATCAACTGGGTATCGACAGGCCGAACAATAACGTCGATAATCTCATTTACAAATTCACCTTCAACAGCTCAGGGTTTCAGATCGGGCCGACGCCGGGCGCGGACCAGACGCAGGATCAGAACAACCTCATTTTGCTGAACACAACTAGCTGGTCAAACGGAAAACACCTGATCCGTTTCGGCGGCGAGTTTGACCGAGTCATGCTGGACAAAGATTTTCCCCAGGTATTTAATGGTCAGCTTTTCTTCAGCCCGGGAACAGCAGGCGCACCCTGCGTCCTGGGCTGTTCCGATTTCCAGCAATTTCTGGTCGGTGCGCCCGCTTTTACGTATGGGGGAAGCGGGGTTTCCAACCATCAATACCGCATCGCCGACACGGCGCTGTTTGGGCAAGACGACTACAAAGTCACGCCTGATTTGACCGTGAACCTGGGTGTACGTTGGGAGTTCAATGGAGCGGTAACCGACGATCTGTGCCACATCGGAAATACAATTCCGTCGCTCGCGCTCGCGGGAGAAAATCCATTTGTCTATCCCGACTGCGTCACTGGACTGAACGTGCCGGGGCTTGTGGGTACGCGCAGCAACACCACCCTCAATAATGCTTATGCTTCGAATTGGGGACCAAGGGCGGGCTTCGCCGACAATCTCTTTGGCAAAAGCACGACCTCGATTCGCGGAGGATACGGCATCTACTACGTCCGCGAGGATGTTGGGGCAGTGGATCAACTCTCTTTCGTCACTCCGTTTCTGCCCATCACCAGCGCGGCCGGGTCGCCTGGCACGATGGGGACCATCTTTGCGAACTCGCTTCCGAAGGGAGGCGTTATCGATCCAGCCTATGTGCCGGTGTATTCGCGACTGCAGGGATTTGTGGATGCCAACGGTAACCCGACACGCGACACGACACAAACGCCAATCTATTCGGGCAACAGCGAGAACTATCTGGCGCTCGAAGTTCCCACCCGTTACGTCAATCCCAGTACGCAGCAGTGGAACTTCACTCTGCAGCAAAGCCTCGGCAAAGGATGGGTGCTGGAGGCCGGCTATGTGGGAACCAAAGGGACGCATTTACGCGAAACGCGAGATATGAATCAAGCAATCGATGCGCGGACGAATCCGGTCACCCTGACAGCGACGGACGGCACTACTTACACGATCAACCAGAATACTCTGGCGAACGTCAATGCACGCGCTCCCTATCCCGGTCTCGGTGTCTCCGGTTTTCAAATCTTCGCCAACGATGCCAATTCCGTCTATAATTCTCTGCAAACCACCGTCACGCACCGCTTTGCGCATGGTCTGCACTTCCAGGCAGCCTACACGTTTTCAAAGGCAATAGACGAAACATCCACAGGCAACACGTCTCTCAATTCCGCTATGAACAATCAGCTATCGCTGCAGGACTCGCGAGGACCTGCGGACTTCGACCGCACTCATCGCTTGATTGTCAATTACACTTGGGATCTGCCCATATTCAGACAAACCAAGGGGCTGAATCATGGGTTACTCGGAGGCTGGTATATCAGCGGTATCACTACTTTCCAATCGGGTGCGCCTTTTACAGTTCTTGATTCGGCTGCCGCGTCTGCCTATGGCTTGCTGGGAACGGGAACGCCAACCACGCCAAACCTGATTCTGGGCGTGAATCCCATGACAAGCGGCTCGGTCGAGAGCCGGCTCGGGGGCTACGTCAATATCAACGCCTTCTCACCCGCTGCGGCGATCGGCCCCGATGGGTCGACCGGCTTTGGCAACCTGGGTCGAAACACGTTCCGCGGTCCGTTCCAGCAGAATTGGGACTTCTCGGCGGGCAAATCCTTCGCTATCACGGAAAGACAGGCCCTGCGCATCACCGCCGATTTTTTTAACCTGTTCAACCATCCGAATTTTGCGAATCCGGCTTTCCTCGATATCGAGAGCCCATCGAACTTCGGGCAGATTACCAGTACGGTCGGCACGCCGCGGCTGGTGCAGTTTTCGGCGAAGTATTCATTCTGATGAAGAGAGTCGCGGCTTTTGTCACTCTACTCGGAGTGCCTTTTCTTGTGCGGCCCCAATCAAGCGCCGTCCCGAGTGAAAATACGCAGGCACTCTACCATGAATTTCTGGCGCAGATTAATCGCATCCAGATCTTCGATAACCACTCGCATCCCGGCTATGCGGACGATCCCGATGTCGACGCGATGACGTCACCGCCCGGCAGCTCCGCTCTTCGCCTACGGGCCGACAATCCGGAATTGATTGCCGCTTCAAAGGCTCTGTTCAGCTACCCATATGATGACAACTCACCGGAGCACATGCGTTGGCTGATCCAAAGAAAAGCCGAGCTCAAGCGAACAGAAGGTGTCCAGTATTTCGATCGTATTCTTGATCGCCTCGGACATCGAGACCGTGCTGGCCAATCGCGTCGCTATGCCTGATTACTTGGACAAGAAGCGATTCCTGTGGGCATTCTTTGTCGATTCGTTTTTGTTTCCGTTCGATAACCGCCGCATTCTTGAACGCAACGTCGACGAGCAGACTTACATTCCGCTACAGGAAAAGAAACTGCGGCGCGAGTTGAAACAGGCGGGTCTAACTGCGATCCCGGATTCACTTCCGGGTTATCTGCGGTTTGTGACGCACATTCTGGAGCAGAACCGGCAACAGGGCGCCCTTGCCATCAAGTTTGAAGCAGCTTATTTTCGCTCGCTCTATTTTTCCGATCCGGCCGAGGTACAGGCGGCCGTTGTTTATGACAAATACCGGAAGGGCGGCGTTCCAACCCTCGAAGAGTACACATTGTTTCAGGACTTCGTTTTTCGTCATTTGGTGCGGGAAGCGGGCCGTCTTCATCTGGCTGTGCATTTCCACACATCGGTCGGAATCGGTGAGTTTTTCAGCCTCCACAACGGTAACGTGCTGAACCTTGAAAATGTGCTGCGCGATCCACGCTACGATGCGGTCAACTTCGTTCTATTGCACGGCGGCTTTCCCTACGATCGCCAGGCCATCTGGCTGGCGGCTCGGAAAAACGTCTATATCGACTCGTCTTTCGTGGAACTGGTTCTTTATCCCTCCGAGTTCAAGGATGTGCTCAAGTATTGGCTGTCGATCTACCCCGACAAATTGTTGTACGGCAGCGATGCTTTTCCCTTTAACGAAGCGCTTGGCGCGGAGGAGTCCTATTGGCTAGCCGTTCACTCCGCGCGCGGGGCGCTTGCTGAAGCTTTGGCCGAACTGGTCTCCGAGAAAGCCTTCAGCAAAGAACAGGCTATGAAAATAGCGCATGGCTATCTGCACGATAATGCCGCGGCGCTCTACGCTCCTGCCCGGGCTCGCTAGTAAACTGAATATTTGGAGTACGCGTGTTTAAAATTCTAAGTTCTTTTGTTGCGCTTGGCCTTGTGTCCGCTTATCTTGTCGCCGATACTAATGCGGGCCGCAAGGCGCCCGAGTTGGCTTTTACACTTCCCGGACAGGGCGATAAGCTGCTGAGCCAGTATCGAGGCAAGGTGGTCGCGCTGGAGTTCATCCTCACCACCTGCCCGCACTGCCAGGCGGCATCGCACGTGATGACGAAATTCCAGCAGGAGTACGGACCGCGCGGCTTGCAGGCGATCGATCTGGCTATCAATGCCTTGGACGAAGGCAGAACGCCTGCCCAGGCGGCGTTGGTTACCGAAACCTTCGCCAACAATTTCCAGGTCGGCTTTCCGGTAGGATTCATCGGCCGCGATCCCATGATGAGCTTCATGGGCTTCAGCATCATGGACAGAATGGTCGTCCCGCAGCTTGTTTTGATTGATCGCAAGGGCTACATCCGCTATCAAACACCTGCTGGAGACAGTGAAGATTACGCCAAGTTGATGAACGACAGCACGATTCAACAGCATATCGAGGAACTGCTCGCTCAGCCTGTCAGTGCCTCAGCGCGGCGTACCGTTGCCAGGAGATAGTTTAAACGCGGCTGAACTATCTCAGTTACTGTTCATTACAAACGCGAACATCCTGTCGCCTGCTCCCACAACCAGATATTGCAGGCCATCGAGCTGATACGTGATCGGTCCGTTTGACATCGCAGTGCCCAGGTTGGCGTGCCAGAGCGGCTGCCCGGTTGTGGCATTTAGGGCTACCAGGTTATTTTCCGGGTCACCGGCGAACACCAGATTTCCCGCCGTGCTCAAGACCCCGGAGCGAATTCCGGAACTCTCCCATTTATGACTCCAGCGTACCTTTCCGGTCTTGTAATCGAGCGCCTGTAGCATCGATTCAGCCCAACCGCCCTGATCGTTTCCTCCCCATCCCTCTGGCTTGTCATCATCGTCAAAGATGTAGTAGAGGCTGAACGCGCGAGTTGCATTCACGTAGAATAGGCCGGTCTTTGGACTGAAAGCCGGCGGGGGCCAGTTCACCGCACCTCCCTGGTTTGGTGAAACCAGTGCACCATCAATCTGGGGCTGTTTGGCGGGATTCGGGATTGGTTGCCCTTTGGCGTCCACGCCTTCGGCCCAATTCGTCTTTACGAACTGCGAACTGATGTAGTTCTTGCCGGTCTTGCGGTCGAGAACAAAGAACCAGCCGTTCCGGCTTGCTTGAGCGACGAGCTTGCGCGGTTGTCCATCGATTTCGCCGTCGATAAGAACGGGCGTCTGAACAGCGTCCCAATCGTGTGTGTCGTGAGGGGAAGGCTGGAAGTGCCACAAGAGCTTGCCGGTATCGACATCGAGCGCCACGATCGATTCTGTGAAGAGATTGCTTCCCTTCCGACCTTTTCCCGCGATGACAGGCTGGGGGTTGCCAGTGCCGACGAAAAGCATGTTCAGGTCAGGGTCGTACGTGCATGGCACCCACGTCATTCCTCCGCCGTGCTCCATCGCCTCCGCATTGGGCCATGTTTCCGAACCGGGTTCGCCGGGCTTGGGCACACTGGACCAGCGCCACTGCAACTCGCCGGTTTCCGGGTCATGCGATTCCAGATAGCCGGGCCTATCAAGGTCGTCGCCACTCACACCCGTGATCACGTGGTTTTTGATGACGACGGGAGCTACCGAGGCATAGTACATCTGATCCAGGTCGCAGACCGGCTTGCTCCATCGCTTTTGGCCATCGCTCAAATTCAGGGAGACCAGGTTGCAGTCGGGAGTTTCGAAGTAGAGCCAATCTTTGTAGATACCGACGCCCCGGTTCCCTAGATGAATTCCTCCCTTCGATGTCCATGTATAGTTCCAGATCTCGCGGCCCGTGCGGGCGTCGATCGCCCAGACCTTGTCGGGGACCGTGAAATACATGATTCCGTTGACCACAAGCGGAGTCGATTTGATTACGCCGGCAAACGGATCGTTCGCGCTGTTGATGCCGTATACCCAGGCAAGGCTCAACGACTTCACATTCGAATCATTGATGTTCGTCAGTGTACTGAAACGCCTGCCCGAGTAGTCGCCGTTGTAGGTAGGCCAGTTATCGGTCGGAGGCTGCAGCAGTTTGGCTGGATCGAGACCGTCGCCGGCCTGCAGGCTGAGCGCAATAGCCAGCGGCAGTATGCAGAAGGCTGTGCCGCGCATCATTTCAGAGTCTCCAGATAAGCGACCACGTTGTGTATGTCTTTGTTCGTGTATTGATCAAGAAGCGCGACATGCGCGGCATAAGGATCGTGTTTCTCTACTTTGAGTTCGGGTGTGCGTTTGAAGATTCGGTATGCTCCCGACGCATCACGCAATGAAACATTGAAATCGTCCATCTCCATCAAGACGCCCGTCACGCGCTCGCCCGACGGAGTGATTACTGTGACCGTGACTGGGTTCTTTGCACCGGCCGTGGCGTGGCGCCCGAAAGCGACGGTTTGAGGGAACACCACTCTTAATTGGAGGACGGCGGGTTCATACTTGCTCGCGATTCCCGCGAGGTCGCCGGTAGGAGAGTGGCAAGCGGAGCACTTGCCTGGTCCGTTAAAGTAAGCTTCTCCCGCCTTCGGATCTCCCGTTAAAATGTTGAGCACCTTGTTATAAGGTCCAGTACGCAACGTGTCGTCCACTTTCTGATGAAGAAAGTGAGAGAGATCGACGATTTGAGATTCTGTGAAAGCCGTACTCGATGTTCCGCTTTGAGTGGGATGACCTTTGAGAAGAAATGGACCGATGCGATTCCCATAACGGTCATGCAAGATGACTAGCGAGCGGACCAGGTCTGAGCCTTGATCTGTGCCGCGCGCTTTAGGGCCGTGACAGGTGATGCATTGCGCGATATACGTTGTCCTGCCGCGATTCGCCGCTTCTTCATCCACGATTTGCTTGTCGCTTGCGCCTGCCTGATCGAGCAGTCCGCCGCCGCGGCGCTTCTGAGTAGTCGGTGAAGCAGCGCGACCGGCCGCAGAAGGCGGAAGATTTTTCGAAAGGTAATCGACTATCTCCGCAAACTCCTCATCGGTGCCCTTCGCGCCTCTTCCGATCATGTTCGAGACTATGCTGCCCCATTGTTCTCGGGACATGCCCCTTTGCAAAACGACTTCCGCCGGATGGCAGGCCGCACAGACCTTCTTTACGGTTTCGCGACCTGGAGCATCCGGCAATTGAGCCGCGCCGGCCTTGGTTTGCGCTGAAAGCACGGCCGATCCTATTACCGCCTGAAAGAACACCCAGATCGTGATTCGTTTCATCAACGTTTCTACATTACCTTGCGGCATCAGCTTTTGCCCTTGCTTGATTGGCAGCCATGCCGGTAGACGTCTCGGCCCTTCTTCCGAACAAGTTCTGGATTCCCGAATAAGCGCTCTTCGGCAGAGAGCGTACTATCTGGCGGCGCTTGTCGCGGAAGCTGCTGCGGCGTTGACGAACCAGATCCCGCAGGATCGATCCGGCGATCTCTCCCATCTTCCAGACGCCCTCACGAAAGCTTCGATTCATCGCAGGGCTCTGCCGGTGAAGAGAATCCAGGGCAAGCGTATCGGAGGCGAGCGCGATTCCGTGATAGTAAACAATTCCCGCTGCGATGGCTCCCTGGGTTAGTTCGTCTCCAACCGACTCGATGATGCTGCCCAAAACATGCAAGCCAACCTGCCCGACGGTGAGTGCCATAGTAGCGCCCAGTTCTATACTTTTCGTCGCCATGCCAAGCAAGCCTGAGTGCTGAAGGTTCAGTGCCTCGTCCAGATCGAAGTCACTTTCAGAAAGGTGATGAGAGGCATTCTCCATCAGGTCGCCAGTAGCCTGCATCCCCATTCCGGCCTTCTTAATCATTAAATTGAGGGCGAGCGAGTCTTGCCGGTTCAGATAGCTGTTGATGAAGAGACTGGCGCCGCAACGCTGGATTAGAAGCTTCCAGGCATGCCAGGAGGGACGTTTGCCGAGACGCGAGAGAACGTGCAACTGAAGTTCTAGTGCGGCCACGAAGATCGTGAACAAATCAATGTAGCGATTGCTGCTGATGCCAACCGTCAGGCCAGTAGTCAGTGCACGTTCGGCGATGTCCTTTTCTAAATCCGAAAGCAACCACTCGGCCTGGGTTTCATAACCGGCCGCAGAACTCGGAAGACTCCGTCCAGCCCAAAGATCCGATTTCAGCAAAGCTTGAAGATAGTCGGTACGCTGCTTCCTATGCGACGCTGTGGCGGAATGTGGCGGAGTTTGCCACCGAGAGTACTTCGCGCGATCTCGTCTATCCGGCCAAACCAGACTCACTTTGCGAAACCAGAGGCGCTTGTACCAACCGCCAAAGAGAACAAGGCAGACCATGCCAATCACCGGCCCGGAGACGAGCGCGATGACCATGAACCAGTCCGCGCCGTTGCTGGGCGGCGTAAATCCGAGACTCAGCCGGATGCGTTCCGCTAAAGCTATTCCATAGTGATAAAGAATCAGAACATAGCCGGAGAGCACGATCAGAAGACCGGCTGCCGCAGCCCATAGCAGGCCCGAGATGAGGAACTGCCCCCGATGTCGCAGGCCTTCTAGAGCAGGCGAATCTGAACTCGGCAGCGGATTCAGTAGGCATACTACATTGTGCCGATGTATTTTCGATCTGCCGGCCACGACTGGCAAGATTGTCCTATCAGGGCGCAGTTTGGATCAAGCAGGCTCACACATTCTGTTGACGCATCTGATCCGCGAGATATTCGGAAGCGCGCATGGATAGCGAAAGAATGGTCATCGTCGGATTCTGCCAGCCCGCCGTTACGAAGCTCGCGCCATCGACCACGAATAAATTCTTGATGTCGTGGCTCTGACTCCATTTATTGAGCACGCTGGTTTTGGGATTATTGCCCATGCGGCAAGTGCCCACTTCGTGGATGCTATAGCCGGGAGGGTTCACACGGTCGGTTTTGCAGATGATCTCCCATCCCGCCTCGTGGAACCATTCCTCCAGCGTGTCAGCGGCATCTTTGGTTAGGTTGCGTTCGTTATCAGAGTCGCGCGCTTCGATATGGAGAACCGGAATGCCCCAGCGGTCGGTAACAGTCGGATCGATGCGAACGTGATTTTCATAGCGAGCGACACGTTCGCCGAATATACCTCCTGAGACGCAGGAGTTCGCGTAGCTATCGAGCTTTTGTTGTAACTCCTCACCGTACAGGGGAAAGAAATTGGGGCTGGCGCTCCCGCCGCTGCCGATGCTGACGCAATAACCTTTGATGAAATTGCTCTTCTCGGTCTTTTTTAGATTCCGAAAACGCGGTATGAAGGCGTTGCCGCCCATTAATCCTGGAGGCGCTTTGCCATCGCGCGCTTCGGGTACGGATGCCACCACGGAGACGCCGTACATCTGGTCGACCAGGTAGTGACCCATCACGCCGCTGGAATTGCCGATTTTCGAATTGAGCAGCAGGCGCGTACTTTCAAGCGTGCCGGCTGCCAGCACGATCACACGCGCTTTTACGTGCATTTCGCGGCTGGAGTGCCGATCGACAAAATGTGCGCCATTAGCCAGTCCTGTGTTCTTATCTACGCTAATCTCGCGCACGATCGCATTTTCAACGATGTCCAACTTGCCGGTGGCGAGAGCATCAGGCAATAGCAGATTGATGGAACTGGCGAGACCGTCGCGCCCCAGCGCAGAACGCCATTTTGAGACTCCGACGCCGCGTTTGTTGCAAATTTCCGTAACTCGCTTGATGCTTTCGGTATCGGGCGGATAAGTAGTTTCTATGAAGTTACCGTCGGGAAATTGCGGCCAACCTTCCTTGCGCCCCGACACGCGGAAAATCTCTTCAACCCGGGAGTAGAAGGGCGCAAGATCCTCCAGACTGATCGGCCAGCTATCGCCCGTGCCATCTATCTCAGCGGCTTTGAATTCATAATTGCTCAGACGGAAGGACTGACGTGCCCAGAACAGCGAACGGCCGCCGAGCAGACGGACGCGGACCCAGTTGTAAGGAGCATCGGGAGGGCAAGTGTACGGAACTTCCTTTTCATCCACCCATTGATTGGCATTGAACTCGTTGGCTTGGAAAACGTGGGGTAAGCGTCCCGGCTTATCGAAGCCGCGATAGGGAAGCTCATGAACAGCCTTAAGAGTGCGATCTTTCTCAAAGTCCGCCTCGGGGCCCGCATTCAGCATCAGGCAGGAGATGCCCTTCTGCGTTAGAATATTCGCAGCCATGCCGCCTGAGTGTCCTGAACCTATAATCAGGACGTCATATTGTTTTACTGCCATTTTTATCCTTCACTGATGGGATCGATGGGAGCCCAGTAGTAGCCCGTTCCATGAAAGCCGCGGGTGAAATGATGCCCGGATTTTTCAGAGGCCGCAGCCCACTCGCGCGAATTCATGGTCGCGGTCCTGAGGTCACGATGTGCTTGCGCGATGAAATTCTGAAGCGGGTCAGTCGGGAGATCTTCGGGCCACGGACGAACCGTGAGTAACGGCCGCAAGATCGCGCCAGCCTGTGCCGCGTCCAATTCAGAAAATGGCTTCTTGAATTTCTGTTGTGCCTCCGAATCGATGCTATCCAGGCCGTTCTGATAAAGCT
Organism: Terriglobia bacterium; assembly: GCA_963799755.1. Taxonomy (GTDB): domain Bacteria; phylum Acidobacteriota; class Terriglobia; order Bryobacterales; family Bryobacteraceae; genus Bog-105. The sequence goes on from CAWCYQ010000018.1 coordinate 120,662, forward strand.
TCTGGCGGTCGGCAGGCGAGACGCTGATCAGAAAATCGAGGAACTCGGGCGCCTGGGCATCGAGCGCGCCGGGATTACCTTTGAGAGGAGGGACCAGTAAGCTGGCCAGCTTTTCCAGTGATGTGAACTGTGTCTCTGTGAAGAAATGCGGTTCCGTTCCGGCTGCGATGTCTACTTGAGTGAGTTCAAGCTTGGGCACATCGTGCGGTTGCCGTGGAACTTGCCGCGCAGGCGTATTTGGCTGGGGTGCTGGTTGCTGCTGCGGTTTGGCTTGCTCGGCAGCTGCCAAAGCGGCGGGAGCAGCAGGCGATACCAATAGAGTCTGAACGAAACTGCGACGTTTCATGGAGTTGCTTTCTCCCTGAATTATTTCATAGCCCTATTTGCGCGAATACTGCCGGCGCTGGCCGAAGAGCCGGTAGTTGCCTGGCCCGTACCGATTAACCCTCGATTTAACATGGTTAAGTGAGATCGTTGTGGAATCTCGATGTGCTAAGTCGAAATCTTGGCTTGATCCTATGGTCTGGCGGAGTTTTGTGCGCCGCGCTCTGGCTCGGCGGGATGCCAGTGCATGTTCAAGGGCAAGCTTTGCGGCTTCCCGACGGGCCCGGCAAAGCCACCATGCAGAAAATTTGCAGCGGATGCCATGCTCCGGAAATTGTGATTGGCAGGCATGAGACCAAAGACGGATGGGAGCGAATCGTCAGCGACATGGTGGACAAGGGTGCAAACGGCACAGACGATGAATTTAATACGATTATCGACTATCTGGCAGCCAACTTCCCGAAGTCTCAGACTGCTGAAAAGAATAGGGAATCTAACAGCGGACCCAAGTAAGCAGGGGCTCTGAGCGCCGGCTAGTGCGATTTAGATATGATCGACTAGCGAGGAGCTGAATACTTGCCGGAGAGTGTTCCGACACTTCACGAAGCGTCGCCTTCCGAAAACCAGCCGGAAGGGCTCATCATCGAGCTTGGCTTTTTCGCCCGGAGTTGGTGGCTGCTGCGGCGAGCATTTGTAGCGGCGCAGGAAGATAACTGTTTCAGCATTGCCAAGGGTGCGGCTTACTCTTTTCTCCTATCGCTATTTCCCGTTCTCACGACAATTACCGCCATTCTGCTGGAAGTAAAAGCGCAATCCGTGGTTAACGTGATTGCGACTTTCGCGCGGCAGGTGGTACCGCCCGGAGCGGAAGACCTCGTATTATCGCGCCTTCGCGAGCATACGGCAAGACCCATCTCCGTATCGGTGGTGGCGGTGGTGATTTCGCTATGGGCGGGTTCCGGAGCCATGGTGACACTAATGGAGGGCTTCCAAGCTGCTTACCGAATCCCTTCCGGACGGCCATTCCTGAAGCAGCGGGCGATGGCGATTTTCCTGGTCTTGATCGCGGCCCTTCCGGCCATCGGCGCATCGTCGCTGATTTTGTTCGGCAATCGAATCGAATCGGCCTTCATTTACTGGATCGGTATTTCGGAACTGAGCCATCCAGTGGAGTTGGCATGGCGGATCGGCCGGTACCTGCTGGCATTCGGTACGACCACTCTTGTGACCGGCCTGCTCTACTATTTCGGCCCCAACTACCGCCCTGAACCAATCCGGCTGCGCCATAGCGCAAGGTCACGATTCATGCGAGTCTGGCCAGGCGCTTTTCTGGCGACGACGCTTTGGATGGTAGCGACGAGCGGGTTCGCTCTATACGTACATCACGCAAATTACAATCAGTTCTACGGCAGCTTGGGGACTGTTGTGGTGCTGCTCATCTGGCTCTACCTGATTGCCTGTATCGCTCTGATCGGATGCGAATACAACGCCGAGCGTGAGCGGGCGGAGTCTCTGCCGACGATGCTTTGAGCTAGCGCTCTTATACTGAGGTCGTGTCTTTCCAACTTGTAATCGACTACAAGCCGCGTGGCGATCAGGCGACCGCGATCGAGCAGCTCACGCGAGGCCTGCTGGATGGTGAGAAACAGCAGGTGTTGCTTGGCGTGACAGGTTCTGGGAAAACCTTCACCATGGCCAAGATCATCGAGGCTTGTGGCCGTCCCGCGCTGGTACTGGCTCATAACAAAACGTTGGCAGCGCAGCTCTATCACGAATTCAGGAACTTTTTTCCGAAGAACGCGGTTGAGTATTTCGTCAGCTATTACGATTACTACCAGCCGGAAGCGTACATTCCTTCAGGTGACATTTATATCGAGAAAGAAGCCACCATCAACGACGAATTGGACAAATTGCGCCTATCGGCAACTCGCTCGCTCTTTGAGCGGCGGGATTGCGTGATCGTCGCCAGCGTCAGTTGCATCTACGGCTTGGGGTCGCCGGAAGCCTATTACGGCATGCTGCTCATGCTCGAAAAAGGCCAGCACATCAATCGGAAGGAGCTATTGCAAAAACTGGTCGAGATACTCTACGACAGAAACGATCATGATTTTCGGCGTGGAACTTTCCGTGTCCGGGGCGATGTCATCGAACTATACCCGACATACGACGATAATGCCTACCGGATCGAAATGTGGGGCGATCAGATCGAGTCCTTGAGTCAGATCGATCCGCTGCTCGGCCAGGTTAAGCAAACCTACTTGCGGCTCCCGATCTACCCGAAAACCCACTATGTCATGGATGCGCCCACCAGGCAGCAAGCGATGCAGAGCATTGAGAATGAACTGCAATGGTGGCATAAAGAACTGGAAGCCAGCGGAAAGCTGATTGAAGCACAACGCCTTTACCAGCGGACGATGTTCGATCTGGAGATGATCAAACAGATCGGGTTTTGCCACGGCATCGAAAACTATTCGCGGCATTTTTCGGGACGGTTGCCGGGTGAGGCTCCGCCGACGCTGCTCGATTACCTGCCGAACGATGCGCTTCTGTTTCTCGATGAAAGCCACCAGACCGTGCCTCAATTGCAGGGCATGTTTCACGGCGACCGGTCGCGGAAGAACGTTCTGGTCGAGTACGGATTTCGGCTGCCCAGCGCGCGCGATAACCGGCCACTCACATTTGAGGAATTTGAGAATCGCGTGGACCAGGTGATCTATGTTTCCGCCACGCCGGGTCCTTACGAACTGACCAAGTCGGCTGGTGTGATAGCCGAGCAAATTATTCGCCCGACCGGTTTGATAGATCCGGAGATTGAAGTACGGCCGGTAAAAGGACAGGTTGATGATCTCTTGAATGAAATCAGGTTGCGGGCGGAGCAAAACGAACGTGTTCTGGTGACGACGTTGACGAAACGCATGGCGGAGGATCTAGCCGAATACTATTCTGAAGTTGGAGTGAAATGCGCCTATCTTCACTCGGAAGTCAGCACCTTGGATCGCATTAAAATCCTGCGCGATTTGAGGCGCGGAGGGTATGATGTTCTGATCGGTGTGAACCTGTTACGCGAAGGTTTGGATCTGCCCGAGGTATCTCTGGTGGCCATACTCGATGCGGATAAAGAGGGGTTCTTGAGGTCAAGCGGCTCATTGATCCAGACGATTGGACGGGCCGCGCGTAATGTAAACGGCCGGGCGATTCTCTACGGAAACGTAATCACTGATAGTATGAATCGCGCGATGAAGGAGACGGAACGCCGGCGCGCCATTCAGCGGGCTTACAACGAAGTGAATCAGATTACGCCACAGACAATCATCAAGGCAATCGATATGAGTCTGGTGGCTGTGGCGGAAGCCGACTATGTGACGGTTCCCTTGGATGACGAACCCGATGCGGATATGGAATTAAGTCCTGGGCAGCGGGAAGCGTTAATCGCCGATCTCCAGGTAAGGATGCGGGAGGCGGCGAAGGCTTTTGAATTTGAGAAGGCCGCCCAAATCAGAGATCGCATCAAGGGATTGAAAGCGAGTGAGGTTTATGAAAAACCAACGATCACTCGGGTTGGTAGTTGAGGGGAATGCAACATCTTCGCTGGTTTTAAGACTTACTGGTCTCACGGAAGATCTGGGACCCGTCAAGGCCCGATCGCTGCGTGTAGCGCGCCGGCTCTCGAACTACTTACGAGCAGGATACGCGGTCGGCAGCTATAAAGAGCTGCAATCGGCCCGTTTGGTGTTGCTCCGCATTCCCGACACGTCGGCCCCCCGCATTGTTGAAGAGTTATGTGCGTCTGAACTCGTAGTGAAGGACGTCGCCTTTGTCTTGTGCGAGAGTTGCTTAAGTACAAATGTTTTGCAGCCCCTGCAAACACGAGGCGCATGGACAGCAACTTTACAGCCTGTGCAAACGCTTCGACGAAGCTGGTTTGTGCTGGAGGGGCAACTAACTGCCGTTCGGCAAATGAAGAGGCTGCTGGAGCGGTATGACGCCCGGGTGTTCGAATTGCGTTCCGGCAACAAGGCGCTCTATTTTGCGGCGCAATTACTGGCGACCGTGTTGCCGGTCCAGCTATTTACAACAGCCCAGCAGGCCTTGCGAGCCGCCGGTATCTCCGGTAATCATCTTCACGATCTCTTGGAGGAGATGTCGCTGGAGATGTTCCGATCTTTTGCCAATGGAGTTCGGCTGGCGTTGCCGGCCGGCCGGACCGGGTGCTCACCCGAAACCTGCAGCGAATACTTCGACGAGCTGCGGTTACGCTATCCCCAGATTGCGTCTGTATTAGGAGAACAGCTAAGTTTGGCGATGCGCGTAAGAGAGGAGACGGCTCAAGCTGAAGATGTTCCGCGTGGCACACTCAGTTAGTAGATGAGGAAGCGTTTTCAATGGAAGTTAAAGCATCGGGAAATCGTGCTAGCCGATCGAACTCTTCTGATGGGAATCCTGAATGTCACGCCCGACTCTTTTTCCGATGGTGGGCATTATGCGGATCCTGACGGAGCGTTCGCGCGAGCAGTGGAGCTCGAAGAGGAGGGCGCTGACATCATCGACATTGGAGCGGAATCCACACGCCCCGGTTCTCAACGAATTTCGGAACCGGAAGAGCTTCGCCGCCTGATCCCTGTTCTTAAGCGGCTCCGAGGTAAGCTGAATATCCCAATTTCGGTAGATACTTATAAATCGGGCGTCGCGGAGAAAGCGCTGGAGCACGGCGCGGAAATTATCAACGACCCCACGGGTCTTCTGCTCGACCTGCAGATTTCAAGAGTCGTCACAAAGTATGATGCCGGCCTGATCATTAATCACATGCGCGGTACGCCGGAAACGTGGGCGAAGTTGCCGCCAATGAAGAATCTGATGAGATCAATCGTTATCGACCTGGAAGCGGCGGTTCACCGCTCGAGGCAAGCCGGAGTTCAGAAGCATCAAGTCGTGATCGATCCCGGCCTCGGCTTTGGCAAGCGGCGTGAACAGAATGCGGAAATCATCGCGAATTTACGTGCCCTAATGTTGTTCGACCTGCCGTTGCTGATCGGACCATCGCGCAAATCGTTCTTAAAGAAAGAAGGATCGGATATCGAACTCGCGACCGCAGCAGCAGTAACTGCGTCGATCCTCAATGGAATCCATATCGTGCGCGTTCACAACGTCAAAGCAATGAAGAGCGTAGCGGAGATCGCCGATACGATACGGCAGGCTGCTGAGATCGAAGCCGAGCCCCCTGCAGTTCAAGCGCGCTGGCAGCGGCCGCAGTAATGGGTTCCGCGCTGTCCCAATACAATGCGTCTGATCGGAGATCCGCACCGCAGGCAGGGCTGGCCAGTTCGTCCGTAAACCGAATGCATCCGCTGAAAGGCGCCTGGTTCGCCGCGGGCGTCTACGTGGTTGGAAATCGATGAGCCGCGGTGTTCGATGGCCAGCCGCAGTACCTCTACAATTTTGGTGTGGAGCTCTTCTGCTCTTTTTCGCGAGATTCGGCGGGCCGGAGTACGGGGATGAATACGAGCGGCAAAGAGAGCCTCGTCCGCGTAGATGTTGCCAACTCCGCACAAGAAACACTGGTTGAGAAGCAACGGCTTGATCGGACCCTTGCGTGTTCTTAAACGCTCGAAGAAGCAAGAGAAGTCAACTTGCAATGCGTCCGGCCCAACGCGTGTTATTTCCGCAGGAGCCTCAGTGAAGAACTCCACACGGCCGAACTGGCGGATATCGTTGTAAACGAGAGTTCCCTCATCGAGCTCAAACACAGCGCGCGAATATTTCCCCGGCGTGGCATTCCAAAGCAGATTACCCGTCATTCCCAAATGGACATACAGAAGGCCGCGGTCAAGGTCGATGAGGATCTGTTTGCCGTGCCGCCTTACGGCCGCGATGGTGCGTCCTACCAGCGCATGAACCGTCTGCCGGTGGCTGCCGCGCGTAACGCGGCGCGAGGAGAGCGTGACAGCTTGGATGCGGCGCCCCGTGATATACGAGGCAACGGAGCGGACAACGGTTTCGACTTCCGGAAGTTCAGGCAACGCTGTTTCAAATTTAGCGCAGCGCTACCGGTCCCGCCGCGGCGAAGAGAAGAGAAGCCATGAGATACACTCAAAGATTCGGGCCTTCAGCTTATTCAGTAGCGCTTAATCAAGAGCCGAAGTAGCTCAGTTGGTAGAGCAACGGTTTCGTAAACCGTAGGTCACGAGTTCAAGTCTCGTCTTCGGCTCCAGTCCCTTCCGACATCCTCTTAAGGATCGGAAAAGCGAATTCACGCTATCGTTCAGTTAATCGAGCGTGTATAGCGGTCCTCGGGCGATTTTCATCCTGGTTTGTTCCGACCTGCATCTCAGGATAAATGGCGATTGCCCGTTCATTTACCAGTTGAGTAACTAAATCTGCTTATATCCTGTCAACCATGTGCGTACCGGGAGCAATTTAGCTGCCGGCCGACCTGGCGGCCGGTGAAAGTCAGGATTTGAAACCACCGTGCACGACAGTATCCCGTGTACGCTCATTTAGGAAGGCGTTGTTGTCGATAGGTATATTCCGTAGTTTCTTGCAAGCTGGCTTTGAATGTTCGACACATAGACGGCGTGATGGCAGGCGAGTGGATCTTTTACACTCGACTGCTCACGACCGTTTTGCGAAGCGGGATTTGGAGCTCATTAGCCAATTTGGCATTCGGACAATACGGACTGGCGCTCGCTGGCACCGAGTAGAGGAGTCACCTGGCAGTTACAATTTTGAGTCTCTGGAAAATCTGCTCGATATATCGGAGGCAAGCGAAATGCAGGTGCTCCTCGACGTTTTACATTTCGGCTGGCCGGATCACGTAGATGTTTTCGCAATGTCGTTTGCCGAGACTTTTGGCCGATTCACCTCTGCGCTCGTACGGTTCATCAAAAATGGTGGTTATAGCTGCCGGATGTTTGTCCCGGTGAACGAAATTTCCTTTTTGTCGTGGGCTGGAGGCACCGCCGCTGCACTCAACCCGTGGACGACGGACCGTGGCGATGAGCTAAAAAGGAACCTAGTACGAGCAGCGGCGGTGTCAAGCGAAATTCTGCTCAACGAACTGCCCGGGGTACGGCTGATTTCAGCGGAGCCAGTTATTCATATCGTTGGCGACCCTTCCATATCTGGCGATGCCGCCAACGCCGAACGCTATACGCAATCCCAGTTTCAAGCCTGGGACATGCTGTCCGGCAGGATGGCGCCGGAACTTGGGGGAAAACCGGAGTATCTGGACATCGTCGGCGTCAACTTTTACGAACGCAACGAATGGGTCAACAACTCCGAACCGCTTCGCCGTAACGACAAGCGCTTCCGGCCATTCCACAAAATCCTCGAAGAGGTTTGGAATCGATATCGACGGCCAATGTTCGTGTCGGAAACGGGCACTGAGGATGAAGCGCGAGCCGAATGGTTCAACTATGTGTGCGATGAAGTCGCGACTGCGTTGCAACTCAGCATTCCCATCCATGGCATCTGCCTGTACCCCATCCTGAACCATCCTGGCTGGGACGATGACCGGCATTGTAACAACGGCCTATTCGATTACGCCGACGAAGCCGGCAATCGAGATATTCACTGGCCACTTGCAAATGCAATCCGGAACCAGCAGAACAGATTCACCGGAACCCAAGAGCTTTCGAATGAAAACCAAAAACCTCGATCTGATTTGTCTCTCGCACCTTCGCTGGAACTTTGTCTTCCAGAGACCTCAACATCTGATGAGCCGTTTCGCGCGGACTCGGAGAGTGTTCTATTTCGAAGAGCCCGTTTTTGAAGACACGAGAGCACATTTAAGAACGGCCGTGTGCCGGGCAAGCGGAGTGCATATACTAACGCCAGCGCTGCCCAACGGGCTCACGCGTGACGAGAGCATACGTGCGCAAAGAGACTTGCTCCGATCGTCGATGTCCGAAAACAACATCAATGATTATCTCTTCTGGTACTACACGCCGATGGCGGTCGAATTTTCTTCAGAGCTGCGACCTCAAGCAGTGGTGTACGACTGCATGGACGAGCTGTCGGCATTTGCGAATGCCCCCGCGGCCATGCGAGACAACGAACAGGCATTGTTCCGGAGCGCTGATCTGGTCTTCACTGGTGGGGCAAGCCTCTTCGAATCGAAACGGAAGCAACACTGCTCAGTTCATCTATTCCCGAGCAGCATTGATGCCGCACACTTCGCGCGCGCTCGAGACATCGAAGAAGAACCGGAAGATCAAGCGCTCGTGCCTCGGCCGCGACTTGGCTACGCGGGCGTGATCGACGAGAGAATGGATCTCCAGTTACTTCGAGAAGTAGCCGCCGCACGCCCTTGCTGGCATTTCGTTCTGGTAGGACCAGTGGTGAAGATCGATCCCGCGTCCCTGCCTCAAGCTCGGAACATCCATTACCTCGGGTTGAAGACATACGATGATTTGCCGGCTTATTTCTCCGGGTGGCAGATTGGGTTGCTTCCTTTTGCCTTGAACCGATCGACTCGATTCATAAGTCCAACGAAAACACCTGAATATCTCGCCGCTGGCCTGCGCGTCATTTCCACACCAATTCACGATGTGATTCACCCCTATAACGATTTGAGTCTTGTCGAGATTGTGGCTGGTACCGGTGAATTTCTCAGGGTCGCGGATTCCCTCCTGGCGAGTCTACCTAGCAGTGAATTTTTGCAAAAGGCGGAGGAATTCGTTACTAAATCCTCGTGGGACAAAACATGGAGCCACATGAACAGGCTGATTGATAGAACCATCTTAGAAAAACGTCGCGCGGTCAAACATTGCGCGCCTAGCCAGCCACTTACTACGCAGGCCGCACCAGGAGTCGTTCATGTTTGATTTTCTAATAGTGGGCGCCGGCTTCGCCGGAGCCGTCACAGCCGAGCGTATGGCTCGCTGTTTTGGTAAGAAGGTTCTTGTCGTGGACCGGAGGGACCATGTCGGGGGCAACGCCTACGACCACCACAATGAAGACGGCCTGCTTGTACACCGCTATGGACCGCACATTTTTCATACAAACTCGGAGCAGGTGTTCCAGTATCTTTCACAGTTCACCACCTGGAGGCCCTACCAGCACCACGTGCTCGCCTCAGTAGAAGGCAAACTGGTTCCCGTTCCAATCAATCTGGATACTGTGAACCTTCTTTATAACCTTCAGCTGACTTCGGAAGAGGAAGTGGAGGAATTCTTTGCGCAACGCGCGGTGCGTTGCGCTTCGATCAAGACGTCCGAGGATGTAGTTGTTAGTAAGGTGGGCCGGGACCTTTACGAAAAGCTATTTAAAAACTACACGCGGAAACAGTGGGGCAAAGATCCTTCCGAACTTGATGCGCAGGTTACCGCGCGTATTCCGGTCAGAACAAATCGGGACGGTCGATACTTTACAGATCGTTTCCAGGTCATGCCGGAGTTTGGCTATACGCGCATGTTCGAGAAAATGCTGGATCATCGTAATATTGCTCTTGAACTAGGTTGCGATTACCGCGATATAGTCAGCAAGGTCAGATTCCGCGAGATAATCTACACGGGGCCGGTGGATGAATTCTTCGATTTCAGATTCGGCCAGCTCCCATACCGGTCGCTGCGCTTTCAGCACGAAACGCTGCCCATCGAATTCCTACAGCCGGTCGCGGTAGTTAATTACCCGAATGAACATTCTTATACGCGGATCACGGAATTCAAGCATCTCACAGGGCAGGACCACCGGTATACGAGCGTCGTATATGAGTACCCGGCGAGCGAAGGTGATCCGTATTATCCGGTTCCGACCCAGGAGAATGCCGTTCTTTACAAACGTTATGCCCAGCTCGCAGCCGCCACCAAGCGGATCTACTTCGTTGGGCGGTTGGCTACTTACAAGTATTACAACATGGATCAGGTTGTCGCTCAGGCGCTAACCCTGTCCAAGCAGCTTATTGCTGCACCTGAATTCGCACCCGCGGCTGCGTCGCTTTCGCCCTCAATCGGGCAAGTCGCTGTGCCGGCTCCGGCACTTATTGGTTGATGCGCCGAGTAACGGTCCTGTCGCCCCATCGAGATGATGCAGCGTTCTCGTTGTACTTATCGCTCAAAAGATGGTGCCGGTCGGGCGTGGATGTCAGCGTTCTTAATTTTTTCACCGTGAGTGCTTACGGAAGGAGCACTGCCGGCTCAGGGCCGGAAATCATATCACTTGTCCGAAAGGCGGAAGACCGGCGTGTCCTGTCTTTCATTGGCCGGAGCATCCGAGTACAGGATTGCGATCTGTTGGACGCGCCTTTGCGGCTGGCAGTGAGTCCAGACGCGGTTTTCCGTCCGGAAACACAAGCTTTGGCGGCTGCCAGTGAACCGGAAGTTGCGGCGCTTATCCGAGCTAATGCGCGCAGCGGTCTGCTCATCACACCGCTTGGTCTGGGTGGTCATGTGGACCATATCGCGGTTCATCGGGCAGCCATGGCCTGTCCTAACAAGCAGCGGCTCGCTTTCTATGAGGATCTTCCCTATGCAGCCTGGACGCCCGATACGATACTTTCGCGGCACATTCGGGAAACGGAGGCCAAGGCCGAAGTTCGCTTGAGGCCCGCAATCATCCGACGCGAGGGTGCTGCGTGGCAGAAACAATCCGCCGTTGCTCAATATCAATCTCAGATTACACCCGAAGAAGCGGCGTTGATTAGTAAGTACTCAGGGAGATACGGTGGCGGCGAGCGGCTTTGGATACCTAAGTACAGCAACGCCTGGGCTTGGCTGACGGAATGAAGGGCTATGTCGCGCGTTCCAGGAGCTTAGTAAGTGGGAGCCTCAACCTCCGCAGAGTTTTCGCCAGGCTGAAGGGAAAGATAAGCACGTCGCCGAACCCTCTCAGGGTGCCTCAGATCAGAGTTTGGCCAAAGCATCCATCGCCTTCGGTTTGGCCAGGTTCGAATGCCGAGATGCCCGACGTGCAAAGCGACCTTGATACGATCCAAGTAGCAGGTGGACAGTGGACGCACGATTCGGGGCGAAGCAGCGAATGAGACAGGCGTGAGCCAGCCAGCCAACGCCAAACAGCGTAAGTCGTGTCTCGAGGAGTTGGGCGACTTCACGACCACCGCCCGTGTTATCCCGATTTCGCTGATGGCGATCCTCATCGGGGTGCTCAGCGCGTATGTTGCATGGTTTCTGTTGAAGCTCATCGGTTTTTTCACCAATCTCTTCTACTTTCACCGGCTCAGCGACGCGTTCATCTCACCGGCGGGTAATCAACTCGGTGTTTATGCAATTGCAGTCCCGGTCTTTGGCTCGCTTATTGTTGGTTTGATGGCGCGCTACGGGTCTGAGCGCATCCGGGGTCATGGCATTCCGGAAGCGATCGAAGCCATCCTGATCGGTGGCAGCCGGGTGCGTCCTCGGCTGGCTATCTTAAAGCCCCTTTCCGCGGCCATTTCGATAGGTTCCGGGGGCCCGTTCGGCGCCGAAGGACCAATCATTATGACCGGCGGGGCTCTCGGATCGATGATCAGCCAGTTCTTTCAATTCACCCGCATCGAACGGAAGACTCTCTTGGTGGCGGGAGCCGCGGCGGGCATGTCGGCGACCTTCGCGGCGCCTCTCGCGTCCGTCTTGATCGGTGTTGAGCTTCTATTGTTCGAATGGAAACCGCGCAGCGCTATCCCCGTCGCTTTTGCAAGCGCGGCAGCGTGCGTGGCCAGACGTTTTTTGCTCGGAGTGGGACCGCTGTTCCAAGTCCCCACTTCCCCAGCGTTCATCGGATTCGACGGGCTGGCTGGCTGTGTGGTCTCGGGCCTCGCCGCGGGAGGACTCTCGGCGTTACTGACACTCGGTGTCTATGCCGCGGAAGATCTCTTCCAAAAATTGCCCATTCATTGGATGTGGTGGCCCGCCATTGGCGGGGTGTTCGTCGGAATCGGGGGACTTATTTTCCCGCAGGCACTGGGCGTCGGATATGACACCATCCAGAAGTTATTGCAAGGAAGCGTTCCGCTCACCATTTTTGCCGGAGTCTTGCTCGTCAAGTCTGCGATCTGGATGATTTCACTTGGTTCGGGGACTTCGGGTGGCGTACTAGCGCCCTTGTTGATGATGGGCGCGGCTCTCGGGGGCGTAGAGAGCATATTCCTGCCGCAAATCGGGCAGGGATTCTGGCCGCTGGTCAGCATGGGCGCGATTCTGGGTGGCACAATGCGCTCGCCTTTCACGGGCGTGGTTTTCGCGCTCGAGTTGACGCATGACTTTAATATGCTGCTGCCGCTTTTGGTAGCTAACTTTCTTGCCCATATGTTTACAGTGCTTACGCTCAAACGCTCGATCCTGACCGAGAAGATCTCGCGCCGCGGTTATCACTTGAGCCGGGAATACGGCCTCGATCCACTCGAGATTCTGTTCGTCCGCGAAGTGATGAGAACGAATGTAGTGGCTCTGCCCGGTGACGGGACTCTCGAAGCGGCGCGTGAATTGATCCGCGCGGACGAACGCCCGACCGGCCAGCACCTCTTTCCCGTCGTTGGTTCCGATAATGCTTTGCTCGGAGTGCTCACTCGCAACCAGATGCTGAAGCTCTTCGAAGAAACGCAGGCTGCGGCTCATGTACTTCGGCTGGCCGACGTCGCGACCCAGAACCCCATCGTGGCGTTTGAAGATGAGCCTCTCCGGGTTGTGGTGTACCGGATGGCCGAGTCGGGCTTCACTCGGTTTCCGGTTCTGGATCCTCATACCGGACGCTTGGTGGGGATGGTTTCACTTAACGATCTGCTGCGCGCCAGAACGCGAAGCTTGGAAGACGAGCGCGAGAGAGTGCGTGTGTTGCGTATTCGCATGCCGTTTGGACGCCAGACGAAATCGGATAAGGCAATATTGAACCAGCGCGCGGATTTTCGAGAGTAAAGGCCGGCGCTGCTATTGACTTCGCTTCCCCGTTACCCTTTTTCTTTTTGGCTTCTGCGCCGCGGTCTTCGAAGATTTGTTGATGTTCGGTTCTCTATCGGGTCCGCGCAGGTGCTGTGCGGCCGATTTGCGCGTCTCAGGGTGCTCGGCTTGCCACTTATCGAGCTGCTTTCTCCGTTTGGTTCGGAATTCTTTTTCTGGAGGTGTCAGAGGTGTCAGTTTAGATTCTGCTTTGGGCCGGCAGCTACCCTGCTCGTGTTCTTGCTTGCCTTTGACGGGCTCGTAACCGGGCCAGCATCTGTTAGAGTTATTCGCCATAATCTTTTGCTAAAGGTGAGACAGACCACATGCGAGTTTCATTTCGGAACGCGCACCCATCGAATCTCTGATATCTGATTCAGATGGTGAAGTAGCTTCTTCCTTTCCAGGTCTCGGGAATTCGGAATGTCAGACGCATAAACGCAAGCCACTGAATGCCCAGCAGAAGAAGGATTGCGATCGGATGGAACAGGGTAGCGAGCAGTGGCTGTTTGAATCGGAACGCCGCCACGAAACGTGGCAAAAAAGAAGAGAGTAATGCAGCGGCTGAAACGAGCCAGAGCGCTTGCGATTTCGTGCGATCCAATAAGTAAAAAAACGCGAACAGCGGAAATACTTGGCCGAAAAACAAGAAGAACGACCAGGGAACAATGCAGCGCCGCGCTGCCATTCCCTCGGTGGCGTTTTTGAGAAGTCCCAGAAATACTTCGTGAGCATTTCGGTACATGCGGCAGCAGGCTACATGGGTGGCGTCATACAGGTCTGTTTTAAAACCGGCGCGGCGGAACGCTCTTGGCAAGGTGATTCCGTCATGGCGGGAATTTCGGATCGCCGCATGGCCGCCCGCCTGGTGATACGCATCCCGCTCGGCGACGAAGATCTGACCACAACCTGCCCCCAGCGAGGGGCGAAGGCTGCGGCGCATCTGATCTAACGGAAGGAATCCAAGCAGCAGAAAATGGATGATGGGAAGCAGCAACTGTTCCATAGGGGAACACGTAATCTGGCGAGGAAATCCGCTGCTCAGTTTGCATCCTCCGCCGCGCATACCCGCAATCATGCGGGCCAGACCGGATGGCACAAGCTGTACGTCGGCATCCAGGAAACAAAGAACGGGCTGCCTTGCAAATTCGGCCAGCATAGAGCAGGCGAATTGCTTGCCGCACCAATCGGTGGGAAGAGGAGAGCCGGAGAAAAGCCGCACGCGTTGATCGGATAGCGCGATCTGCCGCACAATTTTCGCAGTTCGATCGGTCGAGTGATCGTCAAGAACAAGAACTTCCAGATCGACCTGCTCGCTCGCGAGCGCTGCCCGAACGCAGCTTGCAATGGAATGTTCCTCGTTTCGCGCCGGAATGAGAACCGACACGGGTCCAACTTCCGAGGCCATTGGAGGAGGCGTGTAGATCGCCAGATTGCGAAAGAATAAAAGCAAAGGAACGGCGGCGCAAATGAGAGCACACCACGTGAGTACTGCGAGGAACATCTAATGGCCTCCGTGCTCCGGTAGCCAGGGTTTGCCTTGGATACGCGCCTTCGAGGCGCGCCACAGGTCGTATATGCCGCCTACGCCCGCGCGGCCCTCAAGTAGTGGCTGAAACAGAGCAGGGTTCCGGAGTTGCACTTGGGCCGCGAGCGTGTCGCTGGTAGTTGTTAGCGCCTGTGAGAAGATATTGGTCCATTCTTCAGCCGAGTACTCGCCGCCAGATTGGGCTAGAATAGGACCGCCGAAACAAGCGAACGCCTCCGGAAAACGCTCGTTCCAGAAGCCGTATTCCAGAGCCAGCGGGAGCATTGCAAAACGCTTCAGGCGTAGCGCGAGATGTCCGACGCCCGGTTGGATGTTCATCGGCCTTCTGACGTCCGTGAATGCACCTTGAGGAGTAACCCACAATGCGCCATTCGCATCGCTGAGAGCTGCTTCGCCCGCGCTAAGAAATCGGGCTGCACCGGTGCGCGTTCCTGGCTCGATTGCGAAAAACCCGAGCCGTTCGAAAAAGTGATATTTGGCGAGCCCGGCGGCTGCGATTGGGGCATAGTGGCGCCGTTCCGAAAAAAATCTTTGACTGAGGTATATGCCCATCAGCGGATCCCACCACGATGGATGGTTGAGACAAACGAGCAGCGGATAGCCTTCCACCTGTTCGAGCGGTGTAAGCCGCAGAAGGTGAAGACGGTAGAAGTTTCGGCGCAGATACCACTGGACGTATCTGGTAAACCAGATTAATTGCCGTTTGCCGACCGGCAAGAACGGGTAAGCGCGCGAACCGGAGGCAGTTGCGCTTTCGGCTTTCATAGAGTGGCCGTTTCTGCGTAGCTGCGCTCGGCTACGTGGTCCTGATCGAGGCGATCGGCTGCGATCCAGCCGGACATCAAGACCATCGGCATGCCAGGTCCTGGATGCGCCGCTCCGCCGGCGAGGTAAAAGCCACGTAGCTTCGGGTCGTTATTGGCTGGTTTGAAGCCGCCCCGCAGGCGCCCATGGCTGGCAATCCCGTAAATAGCGCCGTTGAGAACGCCATAGCGTTCGTGAATGTCTGCAGGAGTGAGAAAGCGCTCAACCTGAATCGCGGACTCGAGGCCATCAAGGCCCCCGGTGCGCCTGAGCTTATCGAAGATCACTCTGCGGTAACGGGGATAGATCTGTTTCCAATCCTGGCCCGGACGAAGATACGGCGTATGGACAAGGATGTACAACGCTTCGCAACCCTGCGGTGCGACGGCCGCCTCCGTCAATGCAGGTGCGCAGACATAGCAGGTTGGATCGGGCGCTGGTTCATGACGTTCATAGATGGCGTTGAATTCTTCAGACGGTTCACGAGAGAAAACAAAATTATGATGGGCGAGGTGATCGTAGCGGCGGTTCAGGCCAAGGTAGATGACAACCCCAGAGCACGCCGGCTCATAAGAACGCCTGCGATTGAAGTCGTCCGCGATCTTTCCAGTAAGCAGTTCCCGATAAGTGCGCACCGTATCGGAGTTGGCGACAACCGCGCCAAGCCGAATCTGCTCGCCTTCCGCGGTTTCCACTCCAACGACCTGATCGTGAACAGTCGTGATGCGTTGAATGTGTGTATTCGTGCGAAAGCGGACGCCTAACTCGCGCGCCAGTTTTAGCAAAGCTTCCGGGATAGCGCGCGTTCCTCCCGCCGGATACCAAACGCCTTCGCTGTTTTGTATCTGGCCGATGGCGCACAGAATAGCGGGGGTCTTTTCCGGCGAGGAGCCGACATATTGCACTAAGTGCTCCAGCATCTGCGCCACTCGTCGATCCTTGATCTCGCGCCGGATCGCTCCCGCAACGGTTTGGCCCAGTTTCATTCGGCTCACGTCGCGCAAAAGGCTGAGGTTGAATACGGAACTAGTCTGAAATATGTCCCGCATGCTTCCGACAGAGCGCCAGAAGAAGAAACGATCGGAGATGGCGTGGAGCTCCTGGGAGAATTTGCAAAAGCGCTCGTATCCGGGAAGCGCGTCCGGCGCAAATCGGCGCAGCTCAGCTTGCATCGCGCCGGAATCGCCACGAAGATCGAGGCGGCTCTGGTCTTCGAAAAAACAGCGCCATTGCGGCTCGAGCGGGATTAACCGCAGATAATCGGAGGTCTTGCGTCCAGCCTCGGCGAAGATCTTATGCAGCACGGACGGATATATGAGAATGGTCGGCCCCATGTCGAAGCGATAGCCACGTTCGCGCAGAACGGCCGCTTTACCACCGATCCAATCGTTCTTTTCGAATACAGTGACTCGATAACCACGAGCCGCCAGAACACAGGCGGCGCTGAGTCCTCCAAGACCCGAGCCGATGACTCCTACTGTAGGATCAGCCTTCACGTATGTCTTCCGTCGCGCGGGAAAAGGCCATCAATAAACGCCTGCATCCATTCAGCCGCTCTCGCCAGGCCCTCTTGTGGGAGGCAGCCAGATAAGCGGTAAAAATTTCTTCAGAGTTGTGAGGCAACGCCTCGAAATGGCGAATGCGCTTGCCTGTTTGGATGACGACTGTCTTCGGCGCCGTTAATTGGAGAAGACCTTCGGCTCCCCGGGTAGTGCCGAAGCCGCTCCATCGCCGCCCCCCAAACGGTACGCGCGGATCGGCGGTAGGAGCAATCATGTCGTTCACGACCACAACGCCCGCTTGCACTCTTGCGGCCAAAGCTTCGGCTGCGGTCTTTTCACCGAAGACGCTGGCCCCCAGAGCATATTCGGATGTTGCTGCTAGCTCCAGAGCCTCTTCGTCATCGCGCACTCGAGTTACTTCGATTTTGAGAAGCAGCCGGCCCGCGCGCTTCTGAAGACGTCTTTCGAACTCCTCTGCCACAGCTTCGACGACGAAAATTCTACGTGGAGCAATGCACGTCTCGCCGCCGTTCCACTCGCAGCCGAACGCAATTGCGTTCACCGCCCGCTCGAGATCTGCCCCCATTTGGATAAAAACCGCATCGCAGCCTGAAAGCTCCAGAATGGAGGGGATGAGTTCGCTCGAAAGCTGCCGGTACACCGCCCTTCCGGTCTCAACCGAGCCGGTCAGCACAACCTTATCTATGCCGCTACCAATTACGAGTTGAGCCATTTCGACGCGTTCTTCGAGAACCAGAAACAGGTCGTTTGGAATACCGGCTCGAAGCGCTAATAAACGAAACGCATTCGCTACGTCCGCACCACCACGGCCGGGTTTCAGAACGACAGCGTTGCCCGCAACCAGCGCTTGGATAGCTTGCACTCCGGGAATAAAAAGTGGATAGTTCGAAGGACCGATAATCAGGACAACACCGAACGGATCACGGCGTACTTCGACCTCAACAGTGCGCATCCACCAGGGACGAGACTTAGTAGAGAGATGGCGCGGAGCAAGAATTTGCTTGGCTTCGCGCTCGAGAAAACGGCACGCGTCCGCCAACGGAAGAACCTCCGCGACAAGGCTCTGGGCGCGTGTGCGAGAAAGTTCGCCAGAAAACAAATGGCAAAGATGAAGCCCGTTTCCGGCGATGTTGTTGCGAATTCTTCGTATGACGCTAAGGCGCTCAGCGATCGCAGTGCTCGACCAACGCTGCTGAGCCAAACGCGCGCGTGTTACGAGTGCAGTTGCTTCTTCGGATATCTCAAACGTTGCCGCCGTGTTCCGCACCGCCATCAGGCAACTCCAGCGAGCGCAGATTCGGTGCGAGATTCATCCCATGGGATGCTTTCGCCAAAGTCATTCAGGAGCAGCCGGGAACTGATGCGGGCAGATTCGAAAATCACCGGCAATCCGCTGCCAGGATGAGTGCTGCCGCCTACCAGATACACGCCGTCAAGATCCTCAAACCGGTTCCTGGGCCGCAGGTGAAGCATTTGCGACCAGGTATGCGCCAGACCGAAAACAGCGCCTTTGTGCAGTTCGAAACCGCTGTCCCAATCAGCGGGCGTGATCACGCGTTCGTACTCGATGCGTGAGCGAATGCCTGTAGCTCCAATTCCTGAAAGCTTGTCCAGAATCAGTTCGCGATAGCGCGGCCGCTCACGTTCCCAATCCACCCTGCCGCTTTGATGTGTTACTGGAACCAGAACGTAAAGCGTGCTCTTGCCAGGCGGCGACAGACTCGGATCGGTGACGCAAGCGTTCTGAACATAAAAAGAAGGATCATCCGAAAGGACATGTCGATGTCCGATGTCTCCCATATTTCCCGAGTAGTTTTTCGAGATATAGAGCGTGTGGTGCGAGATTCTCTCGTAGAGGCCTCGCAAACCCAGGTAGACCATAAATGCCGAACAGGAGAGTGTTTTTTTAGCGAGCTTGTGGTCCTTCCAGCGGCGCCGCAAGTGATTTGGCACAAGCCGTGTCATGGCGCGTGCGAAATCGGCATTCACAACCACCGCATCGGCCTTGTATTCCTCCATAGCCGTGCGAACTCCAACGGCTCTGCGGCCCTCCACCAGGATTTCTTGCACGGGTTCGTTCAGCCGAATCGTGACGCCCTCTTGTTGACAGATGCGGCTCAATGCAGCTGTCACCGAGCCGCATCCACCAACCGGGTGATACACTCCGTACTCATATTCGAGAAACGAAAGTATCGTGAATAGGCTTGGGCATTCGAAAGGAGACATGCCAAGATACTTCGATTGAAATGAGAAGGCGAGACGAACTCGCTCATCGGAGAAGTAACGCGCGAGTTCGGAGTCGAGAGATCGCCAGGGTTTCAGAACCGGCAAAAGACTCAGTAGCTTCGGTCCAACCGTATCGCGCCAGCTATCGAACGGAACTTCCAAAAACGGTCGGAATTTTTTCAGCTTTTCGCGATTGTCCAAAAGGAATCGGCGAAGCTGAGTGGCATCTTTGGAGTTGATACGGGCAACGGCAGCCTCCATTGCCCGGACATTCGGAGTCGCCAGGATTTCGCCGCCGCTGCCAAACACCAGCCGATAATGCGGATCGAGACGGATCAGATCCACTTCGCGAGGCAGATCGTAGCCGATGCTCTTCAGGATGCCCTGAAGCACCTGCGGATAATGGAAGAACGTCGGGCCGTAATCGAAGCGAAAACCGTTGGAGATGAAGTTCGAAGTCCTCCCGCCTGCATGAGGCAGGCGTTCGAGAACTGTGACACGCAGCCCTGCATTTGCCAGCAAAGCGGCCGCCGTAAGGCCTCCCGGCCCGGCTCCCACAACAATGACGTGACGAGACAATGGCCGCGTGCTAAACACCTTCTGCGCCGGAAAGCTTTACGAAATTGTGTTGCTCGAGATGCAGAAACTGCGGCTCTCGAATGAGTTTCGGATTCGTGCTGTGCCTCGTCTGGGGAGTATTTCAGAGGCCCGCGTCGGCCGCTATGCCTCACTGTAAATCTGCGGAAGGAGCAAAAATAGTCGTCAGGAAAACATCGTTCAGCTGTGGTCAAGATCACGGCGCAAATATCAGCTATATTGAAATGGCTTTGGCTGCCAATGAAAACTACGAGGCTTTGGTTTCGAGCTGGCGAAAGCGAAATCGGAGTCGGCATCCCAGTTGTGAGCCTCCAGCCTTCCAGCCCCTAACTGCGATCTGAAGGGCGCGTGGATTCCAGTTACGTGCTGCCACTTATCTCCGCCGAAAAGATCAATCTATCCATGTCGCTGTTGTCCCCGAATAAGGTCAAGGGCGCTCTCTACGGGCGGCGGAATGGGTGTCGTGTACCGCGCGCGTTTTCAAATGCAGACACGCGGCCTGCAGGCGACCGATGACCGGCCTCATTCACCGCGACATCCAACCCACCAACATCTTTGTTCTCGAGGATGACTCGGTCAAGTTGATCGACTTCGGTGTAACGCATTATGCCGAGCATCTGCTGACCCTCACCCGCCAGGAACGCTGATGTATATGGCGCCGGAGCAAGTAACCATGCGAGGTATCTCGGCGCTGCCGTCACGCATAAACTGACGAGCCAGTTTGCGGGCTTCACGTCCAGCATTCCGAAGAACTTTTCGGAGAACTTCAGCTGAGGCCGCCTTCTATTCTTTCGTATGACGACCTCCTCTCCAATCCTCAAGCCTCTGCCGTTCTCGATTGAGAGTCGATGCCCGGCATGCCACTACCCATCCGTGCAAGTGGATCGCCTGGACCTAGATAACTCGTATGAGGGACACTGCCCAAAATGCAAGAGCCGCGTCTCGGGAGCCTTGTTGGTGAGGGGCCCCGAGGTGTTGCCCAGGATCAATCCCTAGGCACCCGGAAACGCCCCATAGTAGCGGGTAGTGTCACAAAAACGAATAACGCTGGCACCTAACTTGGCGGAAGCTAATGGGAGTCGAACCCACCCGTGACATTCAAAGTGCCGCACTCCGGTTTTGAAGACCGGGCCCTGCACCGGCAGAGTCTAGCTTCCGACTGGAACTTCGGTTACGTCGTGTAGCGGGAAAAGACAGGCAGCCATCGCGTAACGCAGCTCATCGAGTCCTTTGCCGGTCACGGATGAGATTGCGTAGAACGCAGAGGCGTGTTGCGCAGCCTTCTCTTTGATTGCCGCCAGACGCGATGGATCGTGGCACATATCCACTTTCGCTGCAACCACAAACATGGGCTTCTGGATAAGCTCGTCGTTGAACTTTGCGAGTTCTCCTAGGATCACGTCGAAGTCGTTCGCCGGATCGCGGCCGCTCGCATCCGAAACGTCCACCATATGCACGAGCAAGCGCGTCCGTTCGATATGTCTCAGAAATTGCGTGCCGAGTCCGTGACCCTCGTGCGCGCCTTCTATCAGTCCCGGCACATCGGCCAGCACGAACGTATGGTCACCAGCCTGAACCACTCCGAGGTTTGGCTGTAGAGTGGTGAACGGATAATCCGCGATCTTGGGCTTGGCGGCAGAGAGGCGCGAAATCAGAGTTGATTTACCGGCATTGGGAAATCCTACTAAGCCGACGTCGGCCAATAGCTTGAGTTCCAGACGGAGACGTAAGACCTCGCCCGGTTTTCCTTCTTCGTGCTCGGTCGGCGCCTGATGCGTGGACGTGGCAAAGCGAGCGTTACCGCGCCCGCCACGACCTCCGGTTGCGACCGCAAAGGTCTGTCCAGGAGCTGTGAAATCGAAGACCTGATCACCGGTTTCAGCGTTATAGACGATTGTTCCTACGGGCACCGGAAGTTCTATGCTTGCGCCATCGCGCCCGGTCCGGTTACTGCCTTCGCCATGACGCCCCCGTTCGGCTGTGTGCTCGGGATTGAAGCGGAAGTGCAGAAGGGTGTTGTAATGCTCGCTGGCGACCAGGACAACGTCTCCTCCCCTGCCGCCATCGCCCCCGCTGGGACCGCCCCTCGGAACGAACTTCTCTCGCCTGAATGCGAGACATCCATTACCGCCGTCGCCGGCCTTAACGGAAATGATTACTTCATCAATGAACACGGCGTTGACCTGTAAAATACCACCGAACGCCATTATCTCCCTGGCTTCGATTGATATCTAAATGGGGGCTCAAGAGAGTTCAGTTTTGGGCGGCGATAATACTTACGTATTTGCCCAGCCTGCCGCGGTCGCGGAACTCAACCGTGCCTGGCACGGCTGCGAATAGCGTGTCATCTTTGCCCAGACCCACGTTCTTGCCTGGTTTGTAGCGTGTTCCGCGCTGTCTTACGATAATGGAGCCGCCCGTAACGAACTCGCCGGAGAACACCTTTACACCCAGCCGTTGCGAATTCGAATCCCGCCCGTTCTTGGAACTTCCAAGTCCTTTTTTATGTGCCATCGCGAATACCCTCCGATCCCAATCGGGCCTTAGGCCACGATCTCCTCGACCTGGACCCGCGTGTAGTTCTGGCGATGGCCGATCGTTCTTTTATATTGTTTCTTACGCTTGAACTTGAATACCAGGATCTTGTCTCCGCGTCCGTGACCGGCAATCTTTCCGCGAACTCGCGCGCTTCGCAGAGCATCGCCTAAGGTCAGCTCGTTGGAATCATTCGAAATAGCCAGAACACGGTCGAACTCTACAGCCGATCCGACATCACCCGAGATCGTGTCCACCTCGATCAATTGGCCAGGCGCGACACGATATTGCTTTCCGCCTGTTTCGATTACAGCGTACATATTGAGCCTTTATGAATTTGGGTTTACAACCGGGGCGCACTCCCGAGAGCAGCGCTCGCCGAGCGAATCTACAACCAACCCCGGGCAAGAATCTGAACTGCTTTTATGATACCGAAATCGTTCCGAGATGCGCTAACTATTCCGGTCCGGCTTTGTACATATACTTAATGCAATGCTTGAACAAAAGCAGGTTAGGCGCTCCAGTTCGATTTAGTTTCAGGCAGTCGCGATCATACCACTCGATCACGCCTTCCAGTTGTTCTCCATCGGTAAGCGTGACCACCATGTGAGTCTTGCCCTGCATTTGCTTCGAATAATAGAACTGCTCGGCGTTTGTCTGATCGGGCGGAGCACTCTTCTTAGCTGCAGGCGGCCGGCGTCCCGCGTCTTTCATGTCTGCCGGCGCACTCCGAGCCGACTTCCTGATGAGCGAATCCAAGCGCTCCTCCTCCATGCTTACCTTCTTATATTTGATCGTACCGATAGACCAAGCACGTGATGTTCCTTTAGGTGCCCACGAGCCGCGGCTGGTTTCTCAATTTAACAATCATAGCGTCAAGCGCCGCCGTTTTCTGAATATTGCGCCGAACCATGAGTACAAGCTCATCGAGTAATCGCACGGCCTCTTCGAGCCACGGAAAAGTGGCGCGTCCCGCGATGGCCGCAACTCTTGGCTGGATGTCGCGGTTTCTGAGCAGCGGGCGGTTGTAGGAAACAGCCAGGACGTCCTCGAGCAGATGGTAAGAAAGATCGATATACGGATCGAGCTTCTCGGATTTCTTGGCGGAGAAAGCTTCCGATTGCTGCACCCACGATGAAAACGGAACGATACCGGCTGAACACTCGAAGGCCGCCAGGACCAGGGCGCGCCGTGCCCGGAAAAGATCTAGATCCAAGCGTGCCGCAACTCCCGGACAGCCTTCTGAAATAGCAACTCGCAGGTCGAGATCCGACAGATCTTTACCGCGGGCAAAGGCGGCCATTTCTGCTTCCGAGAGTTTGCTCATCGGCAAAGTCAGCGAACGAGACCGGATAGTTGGCAGAAGATCGTAAAGATTCTCTGCCGTAGCCATGATGATCAAGTGCTCAGGCGGCTCTTCTAAAACTTTCAACAGCGAATTGGCGGCCTGCTCATTCGCGCGATCGAGATGATCGATCAAGAAGACCCGATGTTCGCCTTTCAGAGGCTTGAACTGTGCGCGTTCGCGGAGCAGGCGCATCTGCTGAATCGTGATCTGCCGCAAGGGACCTTCAGGCGGGAACGTGACAAAATCCGGGTGGCTGGAAAACAGGAGGGGATCGTCGTTCCGCTTGTCGGCTGGCCACTTTTCACGCTGCTCGATGGCATCGACATTTTGAGGAAGGCTCAGGTCATCGCGCTCGACTTTGATTTCGCCCCCGAGCAGCGCGGAGGCGAAGCGCCGGACCAGAGTTGCCTTGCCGACACCTTCCGGGCCGCTGAGGATGATGGTCTGCGCAATGCGCCGGCGCTCGATCATATGAGAGAGCGTTTGCGCGACGGATTCATTGCCGTAGAAACCAGGGAACGGGGTCATAGCTGTAGCACTCTTTCGGCCTCGGCCCAAACACGCGCGGCGACCTCCGATGGATCGCCCGCCCCATCCACCAGCCGGAAGCGCTTGGGATCGCAAGCAGCTATTTCACGGTAACCGGACGCCACTCTAGCGTGAAAATCGAGAGACTGCTGATCAATGCGCGTTTCAGAAGAAGCGCCACTTTCCTGGTTCCGCTGAAAGGCCCGCTCCAGGCCGGTCTTCAGATCGATTTCTATGGTAATGGTCAGATCGGGCATCAGAGAGCCGAGCGCGAGCTTGTGTACTGCCATCACGGTTTCGCAGCCGATTCCGCGCGCGAATCCCTGATAGGCGAGTGTCGAATCGGTGAAGCGGTCGCTCACCACGATAGCGCCGCGCTCGAGTGCCGGAACGATGATCTCAGCCGCGGCCTGAGCGCGTGAGGCGAACATCAGCAGCAACTCCGTCATGGGCGCCATTTCGGAGTTGGCCGGATCGAGCAAGAGGCGGCGAATCTGTTTTCCAATGATGGTTGTGCCAGGTTCCTGGTTTTCGACAACCGTCAATCCGAGACAGCGCAGACGCTCCACCAGCAGCCGCATCTGCGTGGATTTACCGCTACCCTCGGTCCCTTCGAACGAAATAAACAGGGAACCGGCGCCGCGTTTAGTCATAGACAAAGTGAAACAGGGTCTTCAAGTCTTCCCATGCTTCGCGTCGGGCCTGCTGATTGTATTGACGCAAGAGATACGACGGGTGGTAAGTCACCATTACGGGGATGTCGCGCCATTTATGCCACTTGCCGCGTTGTTTCGTGATGCCTTCCTTGACATCGAGCAGCGCCTTCATGGCCGTCGAGCCAAGCGCGCAAATGGCTTTCGGACGGATGCTGATTAACTGGCGGTAAAGAAACTGCCCACAAGTCTGCATTTCATCCGGCAGCGGCGTGCGATTCTCCGGAGGCCTGCACTTCACAACGTTGCAGATGTAGACGTCTGCCCGGGTGATCGGAATGCCTTCCTTCGATGCCGTGTTATCGATCATCTGTGTCAAGAGCTGGCCGGCCCTGCCCACGAATGGAAGGCCCTGCTCGTCTTCATCGGCGCCAGGTCCTTCGCCCACAAAAACCACTAACGATTTTTCG
This sequence comes from Terriglobia bacterium, assembly GCA_963799755.1. Taxonomy (GTDB): domain Bacteria; phylum Acidobacteriota; class Terriglobia; order Bryobacterales; family Bryobacteraceae; genus Bog-105. Next base: position 146,085 of record CAWCYQ010000018.1, read on the forward strand.
TTTCCCGAGCCAAACACAATCGAATGCCGGCACTCGAAGAGACGGCAGCGTTTGCAGTCGCCAATATCCAGACGGATCTGATCGAGCGTATCGCCTGCCGGAGCAAGCCCGGGCAGGGAGGCCGGTGTCTCTTCCACCGAAGGAACCGCAGTTACTTCAGCGACGGCGCAGTTCCGGCGATAAATGGAATCGATGCCCAGATCCCGATAGAATTCGAGATGGGCGCGAATTTGTTCGCGAGTCATCAAAATGTCCGAGAGCCTTTAGGCGGGCGAATCCGCCATATGCAAGGAAAGTCGCAGGGTCGCGACCTGATTGAGAATGCTTTCCGCCACCTCGGTTTTCGGCCCTGGGCCGGCATGCACGGTACGACCGGAGCGGATGATGATGTCTACTTCGTTGCGATCGGATTCAAAGCCTAAGCCATCGCGATTCACCAGATTGGCAACCAGCATGTCGCAGTGCTTGGAAATCATCTTGCGGCGAGCTTCACCGATCAGGTTCTCCGTTTCGGCGGCAAATCCGATCAGCAGGCGGTCGCCCTTTCGCTGGCCGATCTCAGCGAGAATATCCGGTGTCGGGTCGAGTTCGAGCGAGAGGCGAGCGGCGGTCTTCTTCAATTTCTGCTGTGGCACCTCGGCGAGGTAGTAATCGGCAACCGCTGCGCTCTTGATGATGATGGTCGCGTTTTCAAGATTCTCCAGGACCGCTCCGCGCATCTCCTGCGCGGTTCTGACAGAGATCAAATGAACCCCGGCCGGCGCGGCGAGGCTCACCGGACCTGAAACCAGGACGACATGCGCTCCCCGGCGAACCGCGGCCTGGGCCAGCGCATAACCCATCTTGCCGCTCGAGCGATTGCTGATGTAGCGCACCGGATCGAGCGCTTCCTGGGTTGGTCCGGCCGTAATCAGAATCGATTCACCGGAGAGGTCCTTTTTCCGTTCGGTGAGGAGATCGAATTCGGCGGCAATGCGAGCTGGATCAGGAAATCGTCCCGCTCCCACGCTTCCGCAAGCGAGCCATCCTTCATCGGGATCGATCACAAAGCAGCCCCGGGCGCGAAGCGTCTCGAGGTTGGTCTTGGTGGCCGGATGCTCCCACATCGCGGTATTCATGGAGGGCGCCAGAATGACCGGGCCGGTAAATGCCAGATAGAGAGTGGTCAGAAAGTCATCCGCCTGGCCAGTGGCAAATTTAGCCAGCAGATCCGCCGTAGCGGGCGCCACGATCAGGGCTTCGTGCTTCTGGGCGAGATCGATGTGTTCAACCGCGCTCGAAAGAGTTTCTCCCGCACTCTCATGTGAGAAGAGATCGGTAATTACCTTTTGCCCGGTAAGAGCAGCGAAAGTCAGCGGCTGAATGAATTCGCGGGCGGCCCGGGTCATGACGACCTGAACCTGGTGGCTCTTCGTCTGGAGGGCGCGGACCAATTCCGCAGCTTTGTAAGCAGCGATGCCGCCGCCGACTCCCAGAACGATACGCATGACAGACCAGCTATTCCGCTGCCCGGGCCTGGCGCTCTTCTTCCTGCGTGAGATCTGTGTAGGGGACCAGGCCGCGGCGGGTCTCTTCCATTGCCAGGGTGGTCGGCTTCTTGTTGGCGGCAGGCAAAACGCTGCGCTGTCCGTTCTGCAATTGCCGGGCACGTTTCGCCGCCACGATGATGAAGCGATAGGTGCTGCCGTGCTCGTCCTCCGGAATACTGTGCATCGCGTTAGGTCTGGGTTTGTCTGCCATAGTTTCTTTCTTCCTCAACACCTTCCCTTCCTTAGCGGAACAGGGAAGGTGGTCTTTCCTCAAAACTTCTCATGATCGGCCGGATCTGCTCTTCCATTCGAATCCGCCGAATGCGCTCGGCTCGGATAATGGCCGCGAGCGTTACAGTCGACTCTTCCACCTGATGATTGACAAGTACGTAATCGTACTGTTTGTAGTTGCGCAATTCTTCGGCGGCGTCCCTTAAACGGCGCTGAATCACGGCTTCAGAGTCCTCAGAGCGGGCACGAAGCCGCTGCTCCAGTATGTCACGCGAGGGCGGCAGAATGAAGATACTCACCGCCTCCGGAATCCGTTCCTTTAATTGTCTCGCACCCTTGACGTCAATGTCGAGTATCAGGTCCTTGCCCTCGGCCTGAGCCTGCTCCAGTACTTCGCGATGGGTACCGTAGAAGTTCCCAAAGACTTCGGCATGTTCGAGGAACTCGCCATGATCGATGCGGATTCTGAACTCTTCCGGAGAAATGTAAACGTAGCTTTCCCCCGGTTTTTCGTTGCCACGGGCCGGACGGGTGGTGTAGGAAACGGAAAAGCGCAGTCCGGCGTCGTTTGCCAGCAGGCGCGAGACCAGCGTCGACTTACCGGATCCGGAAGGCGCTGAAATGATGAAAACGGTGGTCATGGGTTCGGATGATGCGCGGCCATCCAGGTGCGCGACCGCCATGGCAGGGGATGGGCTACTCAAGATTGAGCCCCTGTTCTCGTATTCTTTCGATGTTAGCCTTTACCGATAATCCGAGGTTCGTAATGCGCAGCCCAGGTTCTCCGGCGTTGGCGCTCTTCGAAAGTGCAGTGTTGATTTCACGATTCATCTCCTGCAGGAGAAAATCGAGCTTCTTGCCGATCTCGCCGCCTGCAGCCAAAAGGCGCCGGAGTTCCGCTGTGTGAACGCCGAGGCGGACCAGCTCCTCCTGGATATCGGAACGGTCGGAGAGCAGGGCCGCTTCTTCGATCACCCTGCTTTCGGCGAGCGTTGAGGAGCTGAGCAGTTCTTTAAGCTTCTCGCGTAGACGCGCTTCAAAGTGCGGCCGGGCCTGATCGCGGATAGCGGCGATCTGTTGGGTCCATCCGTCAATCTCGCCAGTCTGTTTTGCCATGTCGTTCCGCAGCGCCTGGCCTTCGCGCTCCCGGTGCTGGTTGAGAGCATGGGCGCAGCGCTCGAGCGCATCGAGCAGCTCCGGCAGGAAGCTAGCGGGCAAGGCATAGCCGGTCTGCGGTTCGGATATGATTCCGGGAATCGCAAACAGCACGTTGAGATCGGGTTCAGAGTTTAATTTGAACTCGGCAGACGCTTGACGGAAGGCGGCGATATGGCCGGCAAGGGCGTCACGGTTGAAGGACGCTTGCGCGCGGGCGGAGCGACTCAACTCGGTACGCACTTCGACGTGACCGCGGGCGATATTCTTTTTAAGCAGCGCGCGCATTTCATTCTCGAAAACCGACAGTTCGTTGCTGCCGTGGAAATGAAGGTCCAGCCCGCGGTGGTTAACGCCGCGCAGGCTGAGGGACAACTCTCCCTGACTGGTCGGGCACACGTTCAGCGGCAAAGCCCGTCATGCTGCGTACCGGAATGGGAGACGTCATAGGCATGCTCAATTCTCCGCAACCGTCTCAGAACCGGCAAACTGTAATTCGTAGAGATGGCAGTAGAGGCCATGCGCGGCTAGCAGATCGTCGTGGGTTCCGGTTTCGGCGATACGTCCGTTTTCGAGGACGACGATTTTGCTGGCGTGCCGGACCGTCGAGAGGCGATGAGCGATCACGAGCACAGTTCTCTTCTTCATGAGCGCGGTCAGGGCTTGTTGTACCAGCCGCTCGGATTCGGTGTCCAGATTGGAAGTGGCTTCGTCGAGGATGAGAATCGGCGCGTCTTTGAGGAGGGCGCGGGCGATGGCAAGCCGCTGGCGCTGGCCGCCGCTCAGTTTTGCACCACGCTCGCCCACCACCGTACGGTAGCCGTGGGGCAAGTTCAGGATGAACTCGTCAGCGAGGGCGGTCTGGGCCGCCTCAATCACTTCTTCTTCTTTGGCGTCGGGACGTCCGTAAGCAATGTTGTCGAAGACTGTGTCGTTAAACAGGAAGGTCTCCTGCGAGACGACGCTGATATTCTCGCGCAAACTGCTCAGCTTGTAATCGCGAACATCCTGGCCGTCGATCTGAATGGAGCCCGAAGTGACGTCATAGAAGCGGGAGACAAGATTGCCGAGCGTGGTTTTGCCCGCGCCGCTCGCGCCCACGAGCGCAACGATTTCACCGGCTCTTTATTTCGAGATCGATGCCATCGAGCACAAAGCGCGAGGGCGCAGCAGGATAGGAGAAGCGAACGTCGCGGAAGGAGATCGAATTTTCGAGGCGAAGAAGCTGCTTCGCATCCGGCGCATCCATGACATCCGGCTGAGTATCGAGATAGTGAAAAACACTCTGAGCAGCGCCCAGGCCCTGCTGGAAGATATTGTGAATGTTCGTCAGGCGCTTGATGGGCTCATAGAGCATGACGAGGCCCACCACGAAGGTAGTGAAGATGGCAGCCGTCATGGTTGTGTTCTTCACCTGCTGCCGGGCCAGATAGAGGAGCAGCAGAACCGTGAGAGCGCCGAACCATTCGATGATGGGAGAGGCGAGCGCCTGGTGAGCGGTGTACTTCAGATTGCCGCTTTTCCAGCGTGCCGAGGCCAAACGGAAACGCTTGGATTCGAAATCCTCCGCGCCGAAGCTTTTCACGACCTGATGCCCGCTGATCGTTTCCTGCAGAATCTGATTTAAGCCGGCGGTCCTATCCTGCACCTGACGCGTAGTCTTGCGAATGCGGTGGCCTAGCCGTGTGGTGAGAAGCGCCACAACTGGAAAGACCAATACGCTGATCAGTGACAGACGCCAGTTCAGCGAGATGATGGTGAGCAAAATGAAGAGCGCGGTGAAGAACTGCCGCAGCCAGTCGGCGAGCATGGTCGAGGTCGAGACCTGAATGCGATCGATGTCGTTCATGATGGACGACATGATCTGCCCGGTCGTATGGTCCTCGAAGAAATGAGCGTCCTGATGGAGGACGCGGTCGAATACCTCCTGCCGCAAATCGTTAACGGCGCTGATTCCCACCCAGTTGACCAGATAATTGCCGGCATAGTCGCACACGCCCTTGGCGAAGAAACAGGCCATCAGGCTGAATGCCACGATGGTCCAGATGTTATGCACGGAGGAAGGGAAGAAGTCGTTCAAGTAGAGGACGAAGTGGGTGTGCGGGATGGAGAAGAGCTCGGCCGGCGCATCGGGAGCGGTGGTATCGAGCACGCGGCCGAAAACGAGCGGGATTAAACGCAAGATGAGGGCTTGCGAGAGGCCGACGACGGACATGAGAATGACCGAGGCGACCAGGGCGGGGAAGTAAGGGCGAGCGTATTTGAGGAGGCGCGAAAGTTGTTTCAAGCGTGCGCCTCGGCGAGGGCCAGCAGACGCTCGAGCGCGGCAATAACACGCGATACGTTGAGGGTAGCGAAGCCTTCACGGGCGACGATGACTTCCGATTCGGTTTGCCACGGTTCCCAGATGGCGGGATCGGAGGTGCTGAAAAGCACCAGAGACGGGACGCCGAACGCGGCAGCCATGTGAGCCGGGCCGCTGTCGTTTCCGATGAAGAGCGCGGCGCCTGAGAGTACCGACTTCACTTGGGCGAGAGAGCCCTGGAGCACGCTATGCTCGCGAAAAGGCGAGGGATCGTCCTGAGGCCCGGCGAGGAACACGGGGGCCATGTTCCACAGCTGCAGGTAACGCGCTACTTCGGCGAAATGTTCGGGAGGCCATTGCTTTTCCGGAGCGGAGGCGAAGGGATGGAGGACTGCGTAACGCCCTTCGATGGGTGACTTCGAGGCAAAAAGCTGGGCGCGCGGAACATCCGATAAGGGGACACCCAGCGCGAAGAAGGCAGAGGCGAGATGCTCGGCGGTATGCACGCGGCGGGGAACGCCCATAATGTGCTGCGCGCGCGGGATCTTGAAGTTATAGGCCAGCGTAGTGGAATGATGAGCGAAGCCGGCCCGCCAGCGAGCGCCCGAGAGGGCCGTGATCCATTGGCTGCGCGTGCCGCCATGCAGGTTCACGCACAGCGACGGCTTCCAGCGGCGAACTTCCCGCCACTCCGGGCCGAGGATTTTGTTAATTGCGGGATTACCGGCGAACACTTCCGAGAAACGTGCTTCGACCGAGAGAGCGATCTCGAGATCAGGCCTGGCGTTCTTAAGCAGCACAAGGGCAGGCGTGGTGAGGACGCAATCGCCGAGAGAGCGAAGCCTGATAATTGCCACTCGCGAGTGTCGCGGTAGCTGCTCCAGCACGGTCATAGAATCAAGTTTTACTGCTCGATGGTAGCTTCGTCTTTCAGCATGACCGGTATATCGTCGCGCACCGGATAGACGCGATGGCAGGCGACACACTTGAGTCCGCTGCCGTCCTCTTTCAAGATGACTTTGGCCTTGCACACGGGGCAGACCAGAATGTCCAGTAGCTCTTTGCTGATTGCCATCGAACTCCTTATTTTATCAGTGACAAAGCAGGCGAAGAGAAGACAACGGCGTCGCCTACTGAAAAACAGCGGGGGTGTTACGGGGCGGCGGCAGCCAAAGCCCCGTTGGGATGGGTGGCGGAAGACTTCAAAGGCCGAAGCCAGGCAAGGGGCTCTTCCCGCTGAAGAATTCTGCGGAAGGAGCCAGCTAATCTTTTTATTTTGTCCTGTGCTCTTAATGCGTTAGCGGCAGGACGCTCAAATCTTTTGCGAAGCCGGAGTAATTTAGACTCACCGACTTTTTGAAAGCCTGTGGCAACTGCGCAAAGGAGCTGGGCACAACGGCGCTGGCAATCTACGGAGTCATCGAGCTTCTTGCGAAAAACCGGGCGTGGTGATTCTCGTTTTATTGGCCTATTCTGAAAGTGTGTGAGGGCCTACGGCGCGGCAATAACCGTCGCGCAATCGTTGCAGGTAATATCGGCGCGGTCTGTGTGCATCACGGCGTTGGACGCCCCCAGCAGTCCGGCGCGCCGAATTCGGCATGGGGCAGGGTGGTGGCTATGCCCTCCGCGTCGTCCATTCCTTCAAGGTAGCGGGCGTGTTGTCAGCTCGCCGGTGGTCAGCGGAGGAGGCGGCGGAAGAAAAACCAGTAGAAGGCGAAAGCGAGCGCGACGGTGCAGGCAATAGCGATGCGGTTAGGGAACTAGCGGAAAAATGCTTCGGTGAAGACATAATGCTTGGCATTGGTATTCATAGGGACAAAGCGGATGAGATTGTAGTTCTCAAGAATTTGCAGTTTGTTATCGAGGTCGGCGTGCTCTTCGTAGTAGTAAAGGAGTTCATTTCCGCTAGACCAGTAATTCCAGAGCTTGCTAAGTGGAACAAATTTGCGGCATAGAGGATGGGCCATAAGGTCTTTGCGGATTTCTTCGAGAAGGTCAGGCATGAGCTGCTCAAGCCTCAAAAACAGCAGTTCCTCGTCTTCCGGCTTCGGCTTACTTTCCAGAGAGCGCAAGGCTGCAGATTCGGTGATGGTCTTCCATCGCTGCAGAATTTCGCTGGTGTAGCGCTGCCTATCGTTATCAACCAACTTGGCATGTGTTTGGCATAGCCAGATACCGTTGGTGGCGGCCTTACGCTCTTCACTGGTTATTTCCGGGTGATAGCGCGGACCTCCCTCCGAGGCCGCGCTGATATACACGGCGAGTATTGACGAACTTGGTGGGGTCATCCTGCGGGCCGCTGGTGGACTGCCGACATTGAGGATTGGAGCAACGATAGCCGACTCTCTTGGCTAACGCGTCCTTCACCGGCAATGGAAGTCATCTCTCATGGTCCAGTCTGCTCGTTGACAAGAGAACGAGCAATTAAAACATTCCCCCTGTCTTCTGTTCCATAGGTATGATAAAGGACATCAGTCGCTATCCTTTGGAAGCGACGGCTTCCCTCACCATGGCGATGTGCCCGTTAATGATTGCAGATGATGCTTTATGGCATGTCCGTTTTTTCGACCAGGATTGCGATATGCGCTAAAAACGCTTTCGGGTGCCTTTTATGAAGGAGCTGAGTGTGCTTTGTCTGGTGCGCGATGTTGCCACGGATGCCCATATGCTTATCCAGCTCAATGGCAGCGTGCTCGACGGTGATATTTCCCCACGTCCATGTTGTCGTTACATCAAGGTCTAAGAGGTCGGAGAAAAGTTGTTTTACCTGCCTCGTTTTTGGGGTGTTAAACCCTTTGAGGGTTTGCCGTAGAATCGCATTGCGGTGAGCCTTGAGGAAGTCTTTCCAGCCGGTAACAAGTTCCCAGATTCTGCGTTCATCCTTCTGCTCAAGCAGTTCCTTGGATGCCAGCACCTTTACTTTGGCAGGAAAGACATCCGGCGTCGTTGCCTGCGAGAGAAGGAAATCGAATGCCTCGGTTGCTACGTCTTCAACGTAGGATTCCCAGCAAGCAGCTATGAAGACAACTGCGGCGCGGTGGAGAACCTCAAGCCGCTTCTCTCTGCTTTGTCACGCTGAAGCTCCTTGCGAAAGTGCCATAGTGTGTCGATGTCCTTTCTGTTGTCCTTAAATCGTTCGCTTGCCAGAGACATGGGTTTAACGATTTAGCATAGATACAGTTTTTCAAAGATTCGTTGGCTAATATCCGCGCCGTTCGTTCGCGCGGCGTTGCTTGTCAGCGCGGCCGGTGCTCTCCGGGGTAGGGAAGAGCAGGCTGCGCGTCTGGCCGGTGCTTCCACTGCGGCCCCATTCGCGCATAAGGCAGCAGTGGCCGAACAGGTCGGGCTGTACGTCCATGCGATAGAAGCGGTGCATGCGCTTGCCGGTGTCGATGCGGTAGAGGATGATGGCGTTCATGCGGAAAGCCTCGAAATGGTGCTGTGGCTGACGTTGTAGGTGCGCGCGATGTCCATGAGGGTTTCGCCCTTGTCTCGGCGCGGGTGAGCTGGTCCACCTGCACCGTAACGCTTGGCCGCCGTGCTGACGCGCGCATAGCCGTATTTCATGCGGCGTCTTCGCGGCGCTGGTTCGAGAGCGCCCAGTCGAAGGCCATGACCGAGGTTCCATAGACCTTGCCCGGTGAGTATTAGAATTTGCGCAAGCGGATGGGCGCGGGCTCGCCATGCGTGGTGCATGCTACGTCACGAGCCGGGCTGATGACGTAGTGGCAGTGGCGTTGCCATCGAGGGAAATGCTTCGTAAGCCAGGTACGCATAGTCTCCTCCATCAAGGGGTGAAAAGCTGGAGACATTATGCACATATCTTCATGCACAGCAAAGCCAATAAAACCGGGCCTGCCGTTTTGTGCATAATCGTGATTTCTGCAAAAGTGATCGGTGGCTGCCTTTGCAAGAGTGTTGAAAAAGCAAAAAAGCCGGTAGCTCTGAAAGAGCTACCGGCTTTTTTGACACAAAGTTGCGTGCCTCGCTGACTCCGCGGATCAGCGAGTAACCAGGTTCGCGATTAGTTCGTTGGTTGCCGCCCCCAGCGCGGCGCCCATGTTGAAATCCAACCGATTCACGGCCCAGAAGACACCGACATCGCGGCCCGGAGCAAAGGCCATGTAAGTCATGAAACCCGCCCCTCCGCCGGCCTTCTGCAGGATCATGGGCAAATTTCCGTTGGCTGACATAATGATCCAGCCGAGTCCGAGTGCTGACATCGGGCCGGACTCATCGAAGCCGATGGCAGCGGTCATGGATTGGCGCTGACGGTAGGCGGCATGGGCCAGGGTAAGAACGGGCCACGCCACGGGATTGGCCGTGTCGAGATTATGTCTGAGCCAGCGCGCCACATCATTACCAGTCGAGAACAGGCCGCCATTGCCTTGGGTAGCCTCCGTATTGACGCATTTAGTGGGCCCGCCAAAGCCGCTGCCCGTCATCAAACGCCCGCATTGCTCTTGGCTAGGGTCCAGGGTCGTATCCGGCATGCCCAGGGGATCCGTGATCAACTCGCGCAATCGCTGTGGGTAGGGTTTCCCGCCCGCGACCGCGAGCGCATCGGCGAGTAACGAGAAGCCCGCGTTGCTGTAGGCGGCCACACTGCCGGGGGCCCATTGCAACTGGTAGTTGGAGAACCAGTCCCAGAGTTCCGCTCGCGTTGGCCAGGTTAAATCAGCCTCGTGAGGGTCATGAGCGGCATCACGAGGCAGACCAGCCGAGTACGTGGCGAGATCCAGCAGCGTGATTTGGCGTTCGCCAAAGCTCGGAACGGTCGCGCCTTGCGCATAAAGCGCCAGCGGGTCCGTGAGGCGGACCTTCCCACTGTTTACCATCGCGGCGAGCACCTCGCCGGTAAAGACTTTCGTGACGGAGCCCAGACGCAGCAGCGACTTCCCATCCGGCAGGATTCCGTTGCCCTTGCCGGTCTCGCCGTAGCCTTCGATCACTGTGTCCGGGCCGCGAACAACGACGAGCACCATCCCGGGTGCTCCCGAATTGACGAACATGACGAGGCCGTTCAGTGCGACGGCTTCCTGGAGAAGCGCGGGCGCGGAGGCAACGGAAGGTGTCTGATGGGGCGCGGGTGTCATAAGCAAACCGAGGCTAACACATCTGGTGAGTTTTCTAAATAATGGTTTTGGGTAATTGCAGCGTCATGGCTCGCGCACAAGGCTAGTTCCGTGCATGATTCTTGATTCGCTGCACAACGGGTCTAACGCCCTCTGGCTCTGGGTTTGAGCGGGATTTTCAGGTTCGAAATTCCACGTCTTCGGCGGTGGGCATCGCGCGAACTGTGCCGGATGCGCAGTACCCACACATGCCGTTCCGGTGCCGTGATGTTGAAGATGATGCGATAGACTCCTCTGCCCGTGCCGTAAACAGATGTCGCGGGCGTAAACCCAGCTCAGGCACTTCAGCTATCACGGGGCAACGGACCTGCACTAAATTTTTCGGCTCGCCTCCGGGCGGTTTCTGTACGAAGAATTGCAGCGTCATGGAATGGCCTCATGATTTCCGTCACAGTAATAAGTGCCGAGGATTTGAAGGCCGAAATTTTCCCGCGAGCGAACGCCTGAGCCTCAGGCCATGCGAAGCGTCATTTCTCTTCGGCTGCTTGCCCGCCTTCCGCTGCGCTGGCCTTCTTCTCCTTCTTCGGCTGCTATGGCAGGCGGGCGACATCGCCGGGTCGTGATTCCAAAGCGCGCGAAATGCCCTTGGTCGGGAGAGGATGCAACGGGGAGAGCGAAGCGGGGCTTCCCCTTGCCGAGCCCTGTTGGTATCGCGCCAGCCGTCAGGTGCGCGGTAATGCCAACACATGGCTTGAGCGAGCCGCGAAAACAGACCTGCGCAGTCTGTAAGCCGGTTTCTGTATCCGCTCCGCGACAGGTCGCAAAAGCGGCGGCAACCATTCCTCTAGGCTCCTCATTACTGAAGGAGCTCCAGCGATCTACCCGGAAGTGGTAACGGAGCGGGCCGCTCCTCCTCCCCTATTTGGTCTTGCTTCACATGGGGTTTGCCCTGCCAGACGCGATTGCTCGGCCCGCGGTGCGCTCTTACCGCACCTTTTCACCCTTACTCGCCCCGTTTGCCAGGACCAGCGGTATATTTTCTGTGGCACTTTCCGTAACACGCGCTTTGAGCGCGCACCCCCGGCCGTTAGCCGGCATGCCGCCCTATGAAGACCGGACTTTCCTCTCGACTGACCCGGAAAACGGGCCCATCCAGCGGTTGCCCAACTGCGCAGGCAAGCTTCAGTATGCCATTTTCGAAGCAGTCAGCGATGAGCGATCAAAGTGGGTCACGACCTGCCGGAGAAGGCACGGCTACTGATAGCGGTGCTGGCGCTGCTTCCGCTGTCGCGCTGGATAGCACCGCAGCGGGGCTGGCGAGGGCGACCGGCCCAGAACCGGCAGGCATTGGCGGCGGCCCGGCCTTTCTGGCGAAAGCGATCTACGGGCGGCTGGAGACGACACGGCAGATGCTGGAGCGGCTGCGAAGCGACCGGCAGCTGTGCTGTATATGCGGCTGGAGCACGCTGCGGTAGATTCCGCACGAAGCAAACGTTTTCGCGTGCCTTTCGCGAGTTCGCCGAGAGCGAACTGCCGCACCGGTGGCACGAAGCGCTGATCGAGAATATGCAGAAAGAGCGGCTGATCGGCCACATCGCCCGGGATTCGACGGCCATTGCAGCACGTGAGCGGTTTCCGGAAAATCCGCCGCTCAAGCGAAGGCGCGAAAAACACAGACGCGGCCCCAAGCCTAAGCGCAGCACGCCGCGCACGCCGCGCAGCCCCATTGCCGCGCTGCTCACGGGCGCCTGTGTGCACGATTCGCAAGCGGCCATCCCGTTGATGACCCTCAGCATCGCCCGCGTTACTTATCTTTGCGACTTGATGGATGCCGCTTGCGACGCCCACCAGATCGACGCTCACAGCCGCTCGCTCGGACATGTTCCGCTGATTGCGCCCAATGGTGTGGCCGCCGCCCTCCCGCCACCCCAGAGCAGCTTGCGGGGCTATGACAAACGGCGCAAAGCGCCCACCCGCTGCGACCGCAAACGGCTTCCGTTCACGCTGCCGAAGAGCAGCGCTTTGGGCTGCGCAGCATGGTCGAACGCGTCTACACTCGTTTGAAAGATGAGTTCGGGGCGCGTTTCATCCGGGTGCGCGGAGCCAGCAAGATCATGGCGCATCTCATGTTCGGCGTACTCGCGCTTACCGTCGATCAACTGCTCAAACTTACCGGTCAGGCGCTAGCTTTCTTCCTGAAAAGAGTTGGCGCTGGCAACCAGCGCAGCTGCCGCGTGCCCATTTCCCTTACTCCTGCCAAATACTGCTCCACCTCACGCCACTGCGCATCAACCCACAGCCGTTATCCCCTGTCAAGAGCACTGCCCGGCTTTCTCTCGAGAATGTCCGGATTTCCGTTGAAAAGGGACGGCTCAAAAGCATAGCTCAGGCTGCCGAGTGGGCCTGAGCCATGGTCTGATTCAATCCACAGCGAAGCTGATAAGCGCGCTGCAGGTTATGAAGCAATAGTGGCAGATGGCGGTATCCATGCAGCCGGTTCCAGCGTGTTTCGGCGTACAGCATGGCGGAGGCAACCCAGCGCAGCCGGTGGTCGCTGCCTTGCCAGCGCTTGACCTTGCGGCAGATGGTCTCGACCACCGAGAAACTGGATTCGATTCCATTCGTACTGCTCAGCGATCGCCGCAGGCGCACATGTACTTCCAGGTCGTGCAATGTAAGGGTACCCTCCAGGCCTTCCATGAGACTGGCAGCCGCGCTGGGATTGATTTCATTCAGCTCGTCATGGAGCCTGTAGAGGGCGTGCCGTGCCTCGACAGCGTTTTGCTGCGCATAGGCCAATCGCAGCTTGTACTTGAACCAGTGTTGATGCGTCTCCCGGCACATACGCCAGCACGTTGCGAATCTTGTGCACTTGGCAACGCTGGAAGAACGCGGCCTCCCCGGCATGCCGCTCGATGGCGGCTCGTAAAGCGCGGCTTCCGTCCAGCAGATAAACCCGCGGCTGGCTGAAGTCCAGTCCACGCTCGGCCAAGTGATCCAGTAAGCCGCTGACGACGGTAGCATTCTCGGTCGCACCTTGCACCAGGCCCAGCACCACTTTTTTCCCAAACTCATCGATGCCGATGGCCGCTACCAAGTGTTGCCCCTTGAAAATCGTCCCATCTATCAATAACGCACAGATCTGCAGATGCTCTAACGAACGGCTCATCAGCTCTTCGAGCTTCTTGCGGCTGGCCTCCACAAAGCGTTCGCTGATCGTGCTCTTCTCTAAACCGTAGGCATCTATAAACTGCTGCAAAACTTCTTTGTAGTGCCGCATACTCAGCCCACGCATGATGTTGCTCCAAACCGTTTCTTCGGCCGCCGAAATACGCTGAAACAACTGATAAGTTCCCAGCGGCAGGTCCGATCCCCCGCATTCCCGCACCCGCGGCCGCGCAATCGGAACGCGCTGGCCGTCAATCACCCACGAGCCCTGCTCCACTCCCCAGGATAGGCCTGCCGACTTTGCACGCGCCGCGAGCGCGGGCCCGCCAACTGCTCCACCTCTGATTCCAGAACCGATTCGATGAACATCCGGCCCACTTTCCGAACCAGCTCGCCTAGTCCTTGCTCTAAGCTCGTCAGCACTTCCGCCATCGGAAGGCAGACCTGTACCGCTCGATCTGGCTCCGGCGCCGTTCCCTTCTCTGCTTCCCTCTTCTGATACTCTTTCTTCAAAACGACTCTCCTTTTTCCGTCAGAAAAATTTCCCAGAGCCTATCACAGGCTCTGGGTGAGTCGTTCCTTTTCTACGATCTTCCGGACATTCTCAAGTGGGTCACAATAAGACCGCCATGAATTTCTCGAGCGGCCGACTGGCCGGGTAAATGTTCGGAAGAGGTGCGCGTGGCCAGCTCAATCCATCCGAGTAAGAGGATATTACTGGTTTCCAGCTGTCTCAGATCATCAAGATTGATTTCCACGCAGGGCTGTCTGGACGTCGGATGAGGAATGATAAGAAGAGAACGGTCACCGAGTAGCGGTACGCGAGCCGGAAATTCGGCTGCTCTTCACTTTTCGACGCTGCCTTCCGAAACACCCTGGCAGACACTCTTCGGGAAACCTTCTACCTAAACACTCGACCTTGTAGTAGAATGTCTGCCAGGAGAATCGATGGCAAAACGCAAGCCGTACCAAGATCGTATCGAGCTGCTGCAAGGCACGTTGGATATGTTGATTTTGCGAACACTGCAGTGGGGTCCGCAACATGGGCACGGGATTGGCCAGGCCCTGCGCGCCAGCTCCGCTGAACTGCTACAGGTTGAGCACGGGTCCCTGTATCCCGCGCTCCATCGAATGGAGCGTCAGGGCTGGCTCAAATCTGACTGGAAAGCGTCGGAGGCAAACAGGAAGGCCAAGTATTACAGCATCACTCCAGCCGGAAAGAAGCAGCTCCTCTATGAGGAATCGAAATGGAATGCCCTGGTAGCGACAATCGCCCGGGTCATGAAGCCGGCCTAAAGGAGATCGAACGTGAGATTGCGTTCCTGCCTTTCTAAGTTCAGGCTTTCCATGTTCGGACCTGGACGGCGCGTTCGGGTTGATGACGAGCTGGAGGAAGAGATCGCTGCCCATCTTGCGATTGAAATCAAGCAGCGTATCGACAAGGGCGAAACGCCGGAAAATGCGCAGCGGGCCGCATTGCAGACTTTCGGCAACATGACTCTCATAAGGGAGGTCACGCGGAGTATGTGGGGTTTCAGGGCCGTTAGAACGCCTGGTACAAAACTTGAAATATGCACTGAGAATGCTCGGCAAAACGCCGGGATTTACGATGGTGGCCGTTCTCACGCTCGCGCTGGGCATAGGGGCCAATACGGCGGTCTTCAGTGTCGATTACGCTACGCTGCTGGCCCCATTACCTTATCCCCAGCCTGGCCAGTTGGTGATGCTCTGGTCCAAGTTTCAGGGGCGACGTGATGTGAGTTCAGCGGGGGATTTCCTCGAGTGGAAGCGTCAGAGCAGCGCGTTTCAGGATTTGAATGCCATGACTGAAGGTCCGTTCAACATTGCGACGCGCGACCAGCCCCAAAGCGTTGAGGGAAGAATCACCACGCCCGGCCTATACCGCATGCTAGGGATTCCCTTCGCTTTAGGTCGCGATTTTCTACCCGAAGAAGGGCGTCTCGGCGGAAATCACGTAGTCATTCTCACAAATAAATTCTGGAAACGGCTTGGCAGCGACCCCCACGTGATCGGCACCGCGATCCGCATCAATGGTGAACCGTACACAGTAGTGGGTGTTTTCGGGCCGGGTTTAACAGATCGCGGTCAGGGAGAGATAGCCGTCCCGCTCGTCTTCAGGCCCGAGCAGATCAATCATGATTCTCGCTGGTTGCTGGCAATGGGTCGGCTGAAGGCAGGTGTGACAATCCGGCAGGCGCAGGCCGGCATGGATGCAGTCACGGCGCATCTCGCCCGGATTTATCCAAAGTCGAGCATTGCCGCAATCCCTGGGGTTGCCCATGCGTCGGTGGAGACCGGAACACCGATGGAAGGACTCGGTTTCGCAATGCCTTTCAGCATTGCCGGCCAGCCCGGGTATGTGGACCCGTCCCAACGGCCGGTGGCCGGATTGGTATGGTGACGCCGCAGTTCTTCGAAACCTTTCGTATTTGGCTCGACAAGGGACGCCCGTTCAACGAGCAGGACAACCGCTCCAGCCTGAAGGTCGCTGTAGTGAACGAGGACTTCGTCAATAGATATCTGAAAGGAACTGAC